>CAWIAK010000007.1:0-682663 GCA_963834045.1 uncultured beta proteobacterium
GTGAACAACGCGGAATTCCGCAAGCTCGATTTCTCGGCGCTGCGCCTTACGCTGGGCGGCGGCATGGCCGTGCAGCAGGCGGTGGCGGAGAAATGGAAGGAGATCACCGGCGTGCCGCTGATCGAGGCCTATGGCCTGACCGAGACGTCGCCGGCCGCAACGATCAATCCTCTCGACCTGCCCGCGTACAACGGGTCGATCGGCCTCCCGATCCCCTCCACCGAAGTCATGCTGCGCGACGACGCGGGGCACGCCGTCGCGACGGGACTGCCCGGCGAGATCTGCATACGCGGACCGCAGGTCATGGCCGGGTACTGGCAGCGCAAGGACGAGACGGACAAGGTCATCGACCGCGACGGCTGGTTCGCCACCGGCGACGTCGGCGTCATGGACGAGCGCGGCTACGTGCGGATCGTCGATCGCAAGAAGGACATGATCCTGGTGTCCGGATTCAACGTGTACCCGAACGAGATCGAGGCCGTGATCGCGATGCACCCCGGCGTGCTCGAATGCGCGGCCGTCGGCGTTCCCGACCGCAAGTCCGGCGAGGCGGTCAAGCTGTTCATCGTACGGGGCGACGCGAAGGTGACCGCCGAGGACATCCTCGCCCACTGCCGCGAACACCTGACCGGCTACAAGGTTCCTCGCGATATCGAGTTCCGCACCGAGCTGCCGAAATCCAACGTGGGCAAGATCCTGCGGCGCGAATTGCGCGACGAGGCGAAGAAGCAGGCCGCGTGAGGTTCCGTCGTGACCGATCAACCCACCCAACTGCCCGCCAGGGATCCCGTGCTGCGCGTCGTGCCGATGCCGGCCGACGTCAACCAGCACGGCGACATCTTCGGCGGCTGGATCATGGCGCAGGTCGACATCGCCGGCGGCGTCGTGGCCGCGCGGCATGCGCGGGGGCGCGTGGCGACGGTTGCCGTCAATTCGTTCACCTTCAAGCAGCCGGTGCTGGTCGGCGATCTCGTGACGTTTTTCGCCGAAATCACGAAAGTGGGACGAACTTCGGTCACCGTCGCGGTCGAGGTCTTCGCGCAGCGCAACCCCGACGACCTGGTGACGGTCAAGGTCACCGAGGCCAGCCTCACCTATGTGGCCGTAGGCGCGGACCGCCGGCCGCGGACGGTCTCGCCGGAATGAGACACCGGGTTGCCGCAGGTCAATAATCCGCGGCCGACTGCGGCGCAGGCGCCCCGCGGTCCGGGTGTATAGTTTCCCCAACCGCCCGCTTCGACGGAAAATCGCCTTGCGGCCGGATAAAAAGACCTTTAGGCAAGATAAGCCTAATTCCAGGTAGTTCCCCGTACGGAGAGAGGAGATTTCATGCAAAAGAATCGATTCCAGCTGACCCGCGTTGCGGCCGCCGTGGCCGGCCTGGCGCTGGCGCTTGGCGCGGGCCAGGCATTCGGCGCCGGCTTTGCGCTGCAGACGCAAAGCGGCAGCGGCCTCGGCAATGCCTATGCCGGAGGCGCCGCGTCCGCCGAGGACGCGAGCACCGTATGGTCCAATCCGGCCGGCATGGCGCGGTTCTCGACCATCCAGATCGTCGGCGCCGGCAATATCGTCACCCCGTCGATCAAGTTCCATGACGACGGATCGCTGCACGCATTCAACCAGCCGCTGGGCGGCACCGGCGGTGATGCCGGGGGAACGGCCTTCATCCCGGCGATGTACATCGTCGTCCCCATCAACCAGCAATTCGCCTTCGGCCTCGGCGTCAATGCGCCGTTCGGACTGGAGACCGATTGGGACAACGGCTGGCTCGGCCGCTATCAGGGGCTCAACTCGAAGGTCGAGACGATCAACGTCAATCCGGCGCTGTCGTGGAGGATCGTCCCCAACTTCACCGTCGGCGTCGGCGCCAGCTGGCAAAAGGTCAAGGCCACGCTGACCAGCAACGCCAACTATTCCGCAGGTCTGGCGCAAGGCGCGCAACAGGCGGCGGCTGCCGGGCTGATTACTCCGGCAACGGCGGGGGCGTTCATCGCGGCGACGGGCGGGCTCGACTCGAACACCAAGCTCACCGGCAGCGACGACGCATGGGGCTGGAACATCGGCGCGATGTGGGACGTCACGCCCGACACGCGGGTCGGCGTGCACTACCGCTCTTCGATCAAGTACGACGTTCCCGGCAATGTGCAGATCGACAACCCGGCGACTGCCGCCATTGGGGCCGCTTGCTCCGCTCGGCGCGCAGATTGCCGCGGGCGTCAACGCGCAACTCGCGAGCGGCGGCGTGACGCTGGCCCTGGAAGTGCCCGCGACCACCAACCTGTCGTTCTTCAGCCGCCTCAACCCGAAGTGGGAAATCATGGGCGACGTGCAATGGACGCAGTGGTCGGTGTTCAAGGAACTGGCGCCCATCCGCACCGGTCCCGGCAGTCCGATTTCCGCGACGCCCGAGAATTTCAAGGACGTGTGGCGCGTGTCCGGCGGCGTCAACTATTACCTCGACGACAACTGGAAGTTCCGCGGCGGCCTGGCCTGGGACGAGTCGCCGGTGAACGATACCGACCGCACGCCCCGGCTGCCCGACAACGACCGCTTCTGGGTGGCGACGGGCGCGCAATATTCGTGGGGCAAGCAGTGGAAATTCGATGTGGGCGTCGCCTACGAGTTCCTGTCGGACATGTCGTCGAACCAGAACGCCGGAGACACCGAATGCGTACGGCCTGATCAAGGGCAACTACACCGGTGGAGTCTTGATCGTCGGCGGACAGGTGAGTTACGCGTTCAATCCGCCTCCGGCTCCCATGCCTAAGGTCGCGGAAGCTGCCCCGCCGCCGGCACCGGTTGTGCAGCCGCCACCACCGCCACCGCCGCCGGCACCCGCCCCGCCCCCGCCGCCGGCTCCGCAGGTGCAGAAGATCACGCTCGACTCGAAGGTCCTGTTCGACTTCGACAAGGCCGTGCTCAAGCCCGAAGGCAAGGCCGCCATCGACGCGCAGGTCGTCGGCAAGCTGGCGCAGGTGACCAAGCTCGACGTGGTCCTGGTCACCGGCCACACCGACCGCATCGGCTCCGATGCCTACAACCAGAAGCTGTCGGAACGCCGTGCCGACGCGGTGCGCGACTACCTGGTCAGCAAGGGCGTGGACAAGGCCAAGATCGAGACCATCGGCATGGGCGAGAAGCAGCCCGTGGTGCAGTGCGACCAGAAGGCAATGAAGGCGCTGATCGAGTGCCTGCAGCCCAACCGCCGCGTCGACGTCGAAGTCAAGGGCGAGGCCAGGAAGTAAGCGCAGCACGCATCTGGCGTGAAGAGCCCCGCCTCGCGCGGGGCTTTTTTTAGCAGGTCATGATCGTCCATTCAGGCACTCGGCCGTCGCTCGCCAGCCCCGGTTTTAGGTGATTCTGTCCAATCGCGTTTGGTAGAATGCAAGGGTTGGTTTCCCGTATTTTCCCGTCTCCGCCTCCGCTGCGTCGGTCTTCATCGGCCCACCTCTCATGTCCTCCTCACCGCTGATCATCCGCAAGGCCGCCGTTCTCGGCGCCGGCGTCATGGGTGCGCAGATTGCCGCGCACTTGGCCAACGCCGGCATCCCCGTCGTGCTGTTCGACCTCGCCGCAAAGGAGGGCGACCCGAATGGCCTCGTGACCAAGGCGATCGCCGGACTCGCCAAGCTCGAGCCCGCGCCGTTGGGCGTCAAGGATCGCGCAGCGTCGATCGACGCCGCGAATTACGGCAGCGATCTGCCGCGCCTCGCCGATTGCGACCTGGTCATCGAGGCCATCGCGGAGCGCCTCGACTGGAAGCGCGATCTCTACGAAAAAATCGCGGCGCACGTTCCGTCGCACGCCGTGCTTGCCTCCAATACCTCCGGCCTTTCGCTGGCGGCGCTGTCGGCGGCGGTTCCCGCGGCGCTTCGGCCGCGCTTTTGCGGCATCCATTTCTTCAATCCGCCCCGGTACATGTACCTGGTCGAAATCATCGCTGCGCCGGAAACCGACGCCGGGCTGCTGGATGCGCTCGAGGCATTCCTGACCACGACGCTGGGCAAAGGCGTGATCCGCGCGAAGGACACGCCCAATTTCATCGCCAACCGCATCGGCATCTTTTCGGTGCTGGCGACGATGAAGCATACGCGAGACCTTCGGGCTCGGCTTCGACGTGGTGGATGCATTGACCGGTCCCGCGATCGGCCGCGCGAAAAGCGCCACCTATCGCACGGCCGATGTCGTCGGCCTGGACACGATGGCGCACGTCGTGAAGACGATGTTCGACACGCTGCCGGACGATCCGTGGCACGCGCTGTTCGCTACGCCGCCGGTGCTGGCCGGGCTGGTTGCGCAGGGCGCGCTGGGCGCCAAGACCAAGGCAGGGTTCTTCCGCAAAGTGGGCAAGGAAATCCAGGTGCTCGATCCGGCGGCGCGCGACTATCGCGCCTCCGCCGGCGAGGTCGCCCCCGAAGTCGCCGAGTTGCTGAAGATCCGTTCTCCCGCCGAGAAATTCGCGAAGTTGCGCGCATCGGCGCACCCGCAGGCGCAGTTCCTGTGGGCAATCTTCCGCGATCTGTTTCACTACAGCGCGTACCACCTGCGCGATGTCGCCGACAACGCGCGCGACGTCGACCTGGCGATCCGCTGGGGCTTCGGGTGGCAGATGGGTCCGTTCGAAACATGGCAGGCCGCAGGCTGGACCGACGTCGCGACCTGGGTGGCGGAGGACATCGATGCCGGCCGTGCGCTGTCCAACGCACCGCTGCCCGGCTGGGTGACCGGAGCGAAGGTCGTCGCGGCAAAGGGCGTGCACACGGCGCAGGGCGCCTATTCGGCCGCCAGGGACGACTTCGTCGCGCGTTCGTCGTTGCCCGTCTATCGCCGCCAGCTGTTTCCCGATCCCGTGCTGGGCGAACGGCCCAATGCCGGAACGACGCTGTTCGAAACGGACGCCGTGCGCATGTGGCACCTGGGCGACGATGTCGGCATCGTGTCGTTCAAGAGCAAGGGCCACACGATCGGCGAAGACGTCCTGGACGGCATCAATCGCGCGATCGACGAGGCCGAGAAGAACTGCGCGGGGCTGGTGATCTGGCAGACGAAGGAGCCGTTCTCGTTCGGCGCCAACCTCGCCGCAATCGCGCCGGCGATCGCCGCGAAGCAGTGGGACTCGATCGACGCCGTTGTCGCGAAGTTCCAGAAGACGGCGCTGCGCCTGCGCTACAGCCTCGTCCCGACCGTATGCGCGGTCCGCGGCATGGCGCTGGGCGGTTCATGCGAGTTCATCATGCACTCCGACCGCGTCGTTGCCGCGCTCGAGTCCTACATCGGCCTGGTCGAGGTCGGCGTCGGGCTGCTTCCGGCCGGCGGCGGGACCAAGGAGTTCGCGATCCGCGCAGTGGAGGAGGTCAAGCGCGGCGCGGCCGGCGGCCAGCTGGATCAGTTCCCGTTCCTGCGCACCTATTTCCAGACCATCGCCACGGCGACGGTCGCCAAGAGCGCGCTGGAAGCCAAGGAGCTGGGCTACCTGCGGCCATCCGATATCGTCGTGATGAACGCATACGAGTTGCTGTACGTGGCCAAGGCGCAGGCCAAGGCGCTGGCCGAGTCCGGCTATCGGCCGCCGCTGCCGCCCCGGAACGTTCCCGTGGCCGGCAAGACCGGGCTGGCGACGCTGCAGATGCTTCTCGTCAACATGCGCGAGGGCGGATTCATCAGCGCCTACGACTTCGAAGTCGGCTTGAGGGTTGCACGCGTGCTGTGCGGCGGGGAACTCGAGCCCGGCAGCCTGGTCGACGAGAACTGGTTCATCGAACTCGAGCGCCGGGAATTCATGAATCTGTTGCGGCACGAAAAGACGCAGGCGCGGATCGCGCACACGCTTGCCACCGGCAAGCCGCTGCGCAACTAGAGGGACGCCATGAGCAAACAGATGCAGGATGCCTTTATCGTCGCGTCCACCCGCACCGCCGTCGGCAAGGCGCCGCGTGGCGCCTACAAGTCGACGCGGCCCGACACGCTGCTCGCGCACGTGCTGCAGCGCGTGCTGGCGCAGGTGCCGGCCATCGAACCGAAGCGCGTCGAAGACGTGATCGTCGGCTGCGCGATGCCCGAGTACGAGCAGGGCATGAACGTCGCGCGCATCGGCCTCTTGCTGGCCGGACTGCCGAATAGCGTGGCGGGAATGACCATCAACCGCTTCTGTTCGTCCGGCTTGAACGCGGTGTCGATCGCTGCGGACCGCATCCGCACCGGCGAGGCCGACATCATGATCGCCGCGGGCACCGAGAGCATGAGCATGATCCCGATGCTGGGGCGGCTCGCGATGAACGAGGCGGTCTTTGCGCGCGGCGAGAACGTGGGCATCGCCTACGGCATGGGGATCACCGCCGAGAACGTCGCCGCGCAATGGAAGATTTCGCGCGAGCAGCAGGATGCGTTCGCGCTGGCGTCGCACCAGAAGGCGCTGGCGGCGCAGGGGAACGGCGAGTTCGACGCCGAGATCAACGCGATCACCGTGCACGAGAACCTGCCGGACCTGGCCACGGACGCGATCGTCACCCGCAGCCGGGAAATCGCGCGCGACGAAGGGCCGCGCGCCGATACGTCCGCCGAAGGACTGGCCAAGCTGCGGCCGGTGTTCGCGGCCAAGGGTTCGGTGACCGCGGGCAACAGCTCGCAGATGTCCGACGGCGCCGGCGCGTCGATCCTCGTTTCCGAACGCGTGCTGAAGGAGTTGAACCTCGCGCCGCTTGCCCGCTGGGTCGGTTTTGCGGTCGCCGGCGTGCCGCCGGAGATCATGGGCGTCGGCCCGATCGCGGCGATCCCGAAGGTCCTCAAGTCCGCGGGCTTGGCGCAGGACCAGATCGACTGGATCGAACTGAACGAAGCGTTCGCCGCGCAGGCGCTCGCGGTGATCAAGGAACTGGGAATCGACCCGGCCAAGGTGAACCCGCTCGGAGGCGCCATCGCGCTCGGGCATCCGCTCGGCGCGACGGGGGCGATCCGCACGGCGACGATCACGCACGGACTCAAGCGCCGCAAGCAGAAATACGGCATGGTCACGATGTGCGTCGGCACGGGGATGGGCGCGGCGGGAATCTTCGAATCGATGTGAGCGGCACGCAAGGGTTTGGCGTCACCCCGCCGCGTCGCGGCGAGGCCCAAAAGTGGAGGAATGCAATCATGCGCAAATTCGTCATCGCAGTCGCAGCCGCCGTGTTCGCCACTGGCGCGCTTGCCGTCGAGGTGGCCGGCGTCAAGGTCGACGACAAGGCAACCGTGGCGGGGCAGGAACTCGTGTTGAACGGCGCGGGCGTGCGCACCAAGGTGTTCATCAAGATCTACGTCGGCAGCCTGTATGTGCCGGCGAAGGCGGCCGATCTCACCGCGGTGCTGGCCAAGGGGCCGCGGCGAATCCAGATGAACATCATGCGCTCGCTGACGCCGGATCAGCTGGTCGACGCGCTGGTCGACGGCCTGAAGGAGAACAACTCCGAGGCCGAGCTCGCCGCGGTCAAGTCCCAGACCGCGGAAATGGTCGCGACGATGAAGGCGTTCAACGAGGTGAAGGAAAAGGACGTCGTCACGCTGGACTTCGTCGACGGCGCGACGAAGATCGGTCTCAACGGCACGGCCAAGGTGTCGATTCCCGGCGAGGCGTTCAATCGCGCGCTGACCAAGATCTGGCTGGGCGATCACCCCATCCAGGCGGACCTCAAGAAGGCGATGCTTGGCGGCTAACGGGGATCGCGGAACAGGCGGCATAGCGCGGCCGGCGGCGGGAAGTCGACTGCGGACGATGCCCGACTACTGGACCTCCTGCGGCTATCGCCTGCTCACGCGGGGCGGCGATGGCCGGCTGACGGTCACCGACGACTTCCTGCGCAGCTACCTCACGCGGCCGGAGCTGTCGCCGATACCGGAATCGTGCGCGGCCGAGCTCGCGCTGCACGACGCGCTGCTGGCCAATCCGCGCCGCTCCGTTCCAGCCGACGAGCTGGCGGCGGTGGCCGATGCGGACGCGCGGGAGAATTACGGCATATGGCTGCGCTTTCGGGCGCGCATCGTCGGCGCCAATTCGCTCGAGGGTGCCTACGTCGGGCTGTTCCAGGGCGAAGGCGTCGACGTGCCACCGCAGTTCGTCGCCGAGCTCACGCAGGTGCTGCTGCGGCACATCCTGGGAGACGATGCGACGCCGATGGAAGCGCGCGCCGCCGAAATGCTGTTCCGGACGCAGAAGATCGCCGTGACCGAGGATGGCGCGGTCATGTCCGCGGACGAGGCCACCGTCGAACTCTTCGCGACCACGGCCGGATTCGGGTCGCTGGGCGAGTTGCTGGCGCAGAACAAGACGCCAGCCCGTTCGGTGGACCTCGATGTCATGGACGACGGGAATGCCGCTGGAATACTGGGGCCGCGACGAGCGCCATGACTTCTCCGTCAGCCTGAATCGAGGCCAACCGGCGCTCGACGCCTTGACCCGTGTCCTCGAGAAGTGGATCAGGCACCTGCTGGGCGTGAACGTGAAGATCTCGCAGGAACGCGCGATCGACGACGAACACTGGGTGTGGCACGTCGGCCTCGATGCCGAGGCGAGCAGCCTGCTCAACGATCTGTACAATCGCGCCGACATCGACGAGGAACGCATGCGCCGCCTGCTGTGCCTGTTTCGTCTCGAATTCGCCGATCCGGCGGACATGCGGCCAGGCCATCAAGGGCCGGCCGGTATATCTCGCGATGGCCATGGACGCCAACCAGCGTCTCAAGCTCAAGGCGCAGAACCTCCTCGTCAACTTGCCGCTCGCGCGGCCACAATGACCCGACACCCGATCATGATCCCAACTCTTTCGCGGCCGCGCGCTGCGCGTCACTTGCCTCGGCGATGCTCTGTTGCGGTGGCGTGCTGGCAGGCGCCCTGCATGCGCAAGTCCCCGCGCCGGCGCCTGCCGCGCCTGCGCCGGCAGCCTGCCGACCGCCAAGACCGCCGGACCTGCGCTCGAACTCAATTCGCTGTCATGGCTCGAAGGCTGCTGGCGCGGCGAGGTCGCCCAATACGAATTCCGCGAGCATTGGCTGCCGCTGCGCGGTGGGCTCATGGTCGGCGCGGGGCACGTCGTGTTCCAGGGCAAGACGCAGGATTACGGATACCTGCGGCTGGAAACACGCGCGGACGGCGTCTACTACGTTTCGATTTCGTCGGCCAAGAAGGAGGCCGCGTTCAAGCTGACGTCGACCGCCGTCGACGACAAGGACACGATCTTCACCTTCGTCAACCCGGTCGACGAATTTCCGCAACGCGTCGTATATCGCCGCGGGTCCGAGGGCTGGCTCTATGCCACGGTCGAAGGCAAGGTCAACGGCGAGGACAAGAAGGTCATCTATCCGATGCGTCGGGTCGACTGCCAGAGCGGCGCCCTGATCCGCAATTGAGCGCGCGATGACACAGGACGGTGCGCCCACTGCGCGCGCTGGCGAACTTCCTGAAGATGCTCGACGCCGGGAAGGATGGCGCGCTGCTGCGCTATTCGCTCGGCAACGAGTACACGAAGGCGGGCGACGCCGAGACCGCGGCGCTGCACCTGCGCCGCGCGGTCGAACTGGATCCGGAATACACGGCCGCATGGAAACTGCTCGGCCGCGCGCTGGCGGATTCCGGCCACCGCGACGAGGCGCTGGCTGCCTACACGTCGGGAATTGCCGTAGCGATCCGCCGCGGCGACAAGCAGGCGCAGAAGGAGATGCAGGTCTTCGCGCGGCGCATCGAGCGAAGTTAGGGCACGCTGCGCGTCTGGTCAGAGCGGTTCGAGTGCCTGCGGCTGTCAGCGGTACATGCCGCGGGTGGCCGCGAACGGCTCGGCGCTTCAGCCGTCGGCCGCCGCGACGGCGGCGACGCCGCGGTTGGCCAGTTCATCCGCGCGGATGTTGCCGGCGTTGTCCGCGTGGCCCTTCACCCAGAACCACTTCACATCGTGCTGCGTGCGCAGCGCGTCCAGCTCGCGCCACAATTCCGCGTTTTTCACGGCCTTCTTGTCGGCGGTCTTCCAGCCATTGCGCTTCCAGCCGTGGATCCAGGTCTCGATGCCATTCTTGACGTATTGCGAGTCGGTATGGATCTCGACCTGGCAGCGGCGCGTCAGCGACTCCAGCGCGCGGATGACCGCGGTCAATTCCATGCGATTGTTTGTGGTGTGCGATTCGCCGCCGAAGAGCTCGCGCTCGCGCTCGCCGTGGAGCAGCAGCGCGCCCCAGCCGCCGGGGCCGGGATTGCCCTTGCAGGCCCCGTCCGTGTAGATCACGACGGACGTCATTCCGGCGAACGCTCGGCGGTGGTGATGCTCTCGCGCGCGCGCGCTGCCGGCGCCAGCGCCTTGCGCCGCTCGCGGCGTTCCCACGCCGGCGTCAGCAGACGCATGCCCAGCACCCGCTTGGTCGCGCGCAGGAAATAGACGCCGCCCGCGATCGGCCACCAGCGGTCTCCGGCGGCCTCGAGAAAACCGAAGCGGCGCAGCCATTTCTGGCTGGCGAATGGCGGCGCATAGGCATCGAGGCGGCCGCCGACGACTTCGAAGCCCAGCAACGTCAGCCAGTCTTTCAAGCGGTAAAGCGCGATGAAATTGCCGTTCCACGGCGGCGTCTGCGCGCGGCCGAAGTACCGCTTGGCCCCGTACAGCGAAAACGGATTGAAGCCGGAGATCACGATCTGGCCCTCGGGCCGGATGACGCGATAGGCCTCGCGCAGCATGAGGTGCGGGTCGTCGGTGAATTCGAGCGCGTGCGGCAGGACGATGAGGTCCAGCGTGTTTTCCGCGAACGGCAGCCCGTGCGGATCCGCGATCACTTCGGCGGGCGGGTCGTAGTCGAGCGTCCAGCGCGACGCGATCCGGCTCTGCGCAAGGAACGGGCATTCGGGGAGCCCGACCTGTATCGCATGGAAGCCGAAGATATCCGCGACCGCCTGATCGAAATACGCCTGTTCGCGCGCGAGCAGGTAGTTCCCCAGGTCCGTGGCAAACCACTGAGCGAGCGTCGTTGACAGACTGGCTCCGGGTCCCGAAGATGCGTCCATGCCCGAGATTATCCCCATCCCCGCGTTCGCGGACAACTACATCTGGCTGCTGCGCGACGGCGCCGCGGCCGCCATCGTGGATCCGGGCGATGCCGCGCCGGTGATCGCGTACGTTCAGCGCGAGGGAATCACGCCCTGCGCGATACTCGCGACCCATCACCACGGCGACCACGTCGGCGGGATTCCGGCGTTGCTGGAACGCTGGCCGGTGCCCGTGTTCGGGCCAGCGCGCGAGAAGATTCCCGGGCGCACGCAATCATTGGAGGGTGGCGATCGCTTTACGGTCCCCGGCATCGGAACGACATTCGACGTCATCGATGTTCCCGGTCATACCGCGGGCCACATCGCGCTCTTTGGCGAGTTCGGCGGCGGTCCCGTGCTCTTTTGCGGCGACACGCTGTTCACCGGTGGCTGCGGGCGCCTGTTCGAGGGCACGCCGAAGCAGATGTGGACGTCGCTGTCGGCGCTCGCGGCGCTTCCGCCGGAGACGCGCGTGTATTGCGGGCATGAATACACGCTTGCGAACCTGCGCTTCGCGCTGGCGGTCGAACCGGGCAGTGCTGCGTTGCAGGCGCGCAACGAGCGGGATAAGGCCCGGCGTGACCGCGGGGAGCCCACGGTGCCGTCGACGATGGGCGAGGAGCGCGCCACCAACCCCTTCCTGCGCGCGCATCTGCCGGGGGTCCGGGCTGCCGCCGCCGCGCATGCCGGGCACGCCCTGGCCGACGACGTCGCGTCGTTCGCCGCATTGCGCGAGTGGAAGAACGCCTTCTAGGCTTGGTTGACTCGGGCCACCACTCCACCTACCATCGCCTGAATTTTGGGCAGCGCGCCCGGGAACGTCCATGTGTCCCCGGGGCCGCCAACAGGAAATCGAATTGCGCTTAACGAAAACGCTGATCCTTTGTCTTGCCGCCGCGCTGACCGCCTGCGCGACACCGGCTCCTCCCCCCGCACCGCCGGACCCCGCGCCCATCGCCGTCGGGCCGCCCGAACCACCCCTTGCTCCCATTGTCGCCATACCTCCGCCGGAGCCCGTCTTCAGCGCTGCGGCCGGCGCCGATCTGGAACCGCTGCCCGCATCTGCCCCGGACCTGTGGGAGCGCATCGTCAACGGCTATGCCATCCCGGACATCGACGGCCCGCTGGTCGAAAAATGGGAACGCTGGTACGCCGACCGTCCGGATTACGTGGCGCGGATGGTCGAGCGCAGCCGCCGCTATCTCTATCACATCGTCGGCGAAGTGACCGAGCGCGGAATGCCGACGGAGATCGCGCTGCTGCCGATGGTGGAGAGCGCGTTCAATCCGGTCGCGATGTCCACCAGCCGCGCATCGGGCATCTGGCAGTTCATCCCGTCGACCGGAAAGCACTACGGCCTCAATCAGGATTTCTGGATGGATTCGCGACGCGACGTGATCGCGGGAACGGAGAAGGCGCTTACCTACCTGCTCAAGCTGCACGGCGACTTTGACGACTGGCAGTTGGCGCTGGCGGGTTACAACTGGGGCGAGGGCAACGTCGCCAAGGCGATCGCGCGCAACAAGGCGAAGGGGCTGCCCACGACCTACCAGAGCCTGGCCATGCCGGCCGAGACGGCCAATTACCTGCCGAAGCTGCAGGCCATCAAGAACATCGTCCGCGACCCGGAGAAGTTCGGGCTGGTGCTGGCGGACATCCCCGACGCGCCGTATTTCGCCGTGGTCAAGACCAACCGCAAGATGGACACCAAGTTCGCGGCCGACCTTGCGGAAATGTCGCTGGAGGATTTCCTCGCGCTCAATCCGCAGCACAACCGGCCGGTGATCGCCGGGGCGGACGAGCAGACGCTGCTGCTGCCGATCGACAACGCGGAGATCTTTGCCGCCAAGCTCGAGCTCACCAACCAGCCGATGGTGTCGTGGCAGGCCTATCGCATGCGCCCGAACGAGACACTCGCGCAGGTCGCGGCGAAATACGGGATGTCGCTGGAGACGCTGCGCGCGGTCAACGGCATCGGAGCCAAAGCGAAGGTGCCGGCCGGCCATACGCTGCTCGTGCCTTCGCAAAGCGCGTCGACCGAAGCGGTCGCGTCGCTGTCGCAGGCGGTCTTCACCACGGTCCCCGCGGGCCGCACGTTCTACTACACGGCGAAAAAAGGCGACCGGCTCGGGGTCATCGCGGTCCGCTATGGCGTAACTCCGCAGGAATTGAAAGCGTGGAACGGCATCAGTAGCGATGCGCTGGCGCCGGGCCAGAAGGTGCGAGTCACCAGCGATGTCGTGCCCGTGCAGCAAGGCAGGCGGACGCACCAAGCGGGCGGTGGCGACCAAGGGCGCCGGCAAGCAGGCGCAGGCGGGCGCGAAGTCACCGGCGGCCAAGCCGGTCGCGGCCAAGAACAAGCCCGTGGCTGGCCATCCTCCCGCGTCGAATACGGCGCGCACCCAGGCCAATCCAAAAGGCTAGAGACTCCGACGGCCGGCGCGGGAGTCATCGCCGCAATTGCCGCCAATGAAACGGCCGGCGCCAGCGGCGTCACGCAGTAGTTGCCACCAATGAAAACGGGCGGCGCCAGTGGCGTCGCCCGTTTTGCATCCGTCCCGACCCGGCAACGGATCTACTGACGAAGGAGCTTACAGCTTCTTGGCGGCCTTCTTCTTGGTCGCCTTCTTCTTGGCTGCCTTCTTCTTCGGGGCGGCCTTCTTCTTCGTCGCCTTCTTGGCTGCCTTCTTCTTCGGGGCGGCCTTCTTCTTCGTCGTCTTCTTGGCTGCCTTCTTCTTCGGGGCGGCCTTCTTCTTCGTCGTCTTCTTGGCCGCCTTCTTCTTCGTCGTCTTCTTCGCGGCCTTCTTCTTCGTCGTCTTCTTGGCTGCCTTCTTCTTCGGGGCGGCCTTCTTCTTCGTCGCTTTCTTGGCTGCCTTCTTCTTCGGGGCGGCCTTCTTCTTCGTCGCCTTGCGCTTGGCGGCCTTGCGTTTAGGCGCCGAGGCGGCCGGGGCCGCAGGCGTCATCATCGACATCATGTCTGCCATCATTTACGTTTCTCCTGTCTGAGTTACCGTAACTGTTATGTTGCTTTTTCATCTAAGCAGGAGGCCTCGGGTCATCGCTTGTGCGCCTTTTTTTTCCTGGAGCACTTGACAAACCTCCTCCGCCTGCTGCCTGCATTGTAGCCACGTTTGCCTTATTTGCAAGATTTCGCAACCGATTCCGGTGCTTGGAATCGCGAGTGTTGCGATTTCGCACACAACTAAAACATGGTTCCGACGCGCCGATTTCGACATGCGGAATTCATCGACGCGCTCAAATTCGAATTCGCGTGATGCGCCGCAAGGAATGTTCAGGGCAGTTTGGATTCCGCCGAAAATAGTTCGCTGGCGTGCTCGCGACGGCGGACCAGATGCGTGATCCTGTCGTCGACAATCACCTCGCAGGCGCGGGGACGCGCGTTGTAGTTGGAGCTCATCGCCATGCCGTATGCGCCCGCCGCGCCGATGGCCAGCAGGTCTCCTTCGGCGAGCGCCAGCGACCGGTCGCGCGCCAGGAAGTCGCCGCTTTCGCATACGGGTCCGACGATGTCCCAGCGATGAGCGGGACCGGCGCGGGGCCGCACCGCCTCCACCGGATGCCATGCGTCGTAGAGCGCGGGACGGAGCAGGTCGTTCATGGCGGCATCCACGATCGCGAAGCTCTTCGGGTCGCCCGGCTTCAGATATTCGACACGGGTCAGCAGCACGCCGGCGTCGCCGACGAGATGACGGCCGGGTTCGAAAATGAGCTTCTCGCGCCGCCCCGCAAACAGGCCCGCGATCATCGCCGCGTACTCCGCGAGCGGCACCGGAGTCTCATCGCGGTAGCGAATTCCCAGGCCGCCGCCGAGATCGATATGCGCGAGAGGTATCCCCGAGGCCGCCAGGCTGTCGACCAACTCCAGCACCTTGCCCGCGGCTTCGCGATAGGGTTCCAGCTCGGTGATCTGGGAGCCGATGTGGATGTCGATACCGTGGACCGCGATGTTCGGAAGCGATGCCGCCCGCCGATAGAGCGGGAGCGCGTCGGCGAAGGCGATGCCGAACTTGCTTTCCTTCAAGCCGGTCGAGATGTACGGATGCGTCTGCGGATCGACGTCGGGATTCACGCGGAAGCTGACCGGCGCGACCCGGCCCGCGCGGCCGGCGACCGCGTCGAGCCGGGTGAGCTCGGAGGCGGACTCGACGTTGAAGCAGAGAATGCCGGCGGCAAGCGCCGCGGCCATTTCCGATTCGGTTTTGCCCACACCCGAGAAAACGATCCGGGCGGGATCGCCGCCCGCCGCCAGAACGCGCTCCAGCTCGCCGCCGGAGACGATGTCGAAGCCGCTGCCGAGGCGCGCGAAGAGGTCGAGCACCGCGAGGTTCGGGTTCGCCTTCATCGCGTAGCAGACGAGGTGCGGGATGCCGGAGAAGGCGGCGTCGAACTCGCGCCATGCGGATTCGAGGGCGGCACGCGAGTACACGTAGCACGGGGTGCCGAACTTCGCCGCGATGTCCGACAGCGGAACGCGCTCGGCGCAGAGCTCGCCGTCGCGATGGACAAAGGCGCTCAAGGCTTGCGCTCGGGAGTCGCTGGCTTGGGACTCGCGGGATTGTCCCCGTTGGTGGCCGACGTTGCCGCGGGCGCGGGCGTGGGCGCAGGCGGCGCGGCGGGCGGCGGCAGCACGAGCGGCCCCTTGATGCCGCAACCCGCGGCAACGAGCAGCGCGGCCGCCACGGCGGCGATTCGGAAATGTCGTAACATCGGCGTGAATCCTATCACGCGAAACTTGTGACCACCGACACCGCTTTCATCGCCTCCGCCGACGCCGTGCTCGCGGCCATCGGCGCCGCGCTCGACGCCGCGCTTGCCGACGCCGACAACGATGCCGACTGGAGCCTCAACGACGGCATCCTGGAAATCGAGTGCGACGATGGCAGCAAGCTCATCGTGAACCGCCACGTTCCCAACCGCGAGATCTGGGTCGCGGCACGGTCCGGGGGCTTTCATTTTCGCGCGCATGCCGGCGCGTGGCGCGACACGCGATCGGGGGGTGAACTTTCCGCGCAGTTGACGGAACTCCTGCGCGAACAGGCGGGGCTGGCGGTGGACCTGACGGGGCTGCCGGCACCGGGCGAGTAGCGTCGCGACGCGGGTCCCTCACGGAGGCCTCGTTCCTGTCGACGCAGGTTTCGAGATGGCGCGTCGGCCTCCGGCAGTGATTCGCATTGCTCGGATCCCCGCTGTCGCGCGGAGCGACGGCCTCCTGACGCATGCTCGACGCTCGCGCGCTGCTCACGCCGCCAGAAGCGCCGTCCAGTCTTCCAGCTCGCGCCGCAGCGCTGCGTGTCCGGGAATCAGCGACTCGACGATTGCCCAGAAGCGCGGGGAGTGGTTGAGTTCGAGCAGGTGCGCGACTTCGTGCGCGACGATGTACTCGGCCAGCGTCGGCGGCAGCTGGACCAGGCGCCAATTGAGGCGGATTTCTCCGCGGGCGTTGCAGCTGCCCCATTCGCTGCGGGCGTTGGAAAGGCGCATGGCGGGCGTGGTGGACGTGATCCGTTGCGCATACCGGATGACCTGCGGCGCCACCAGGTTCCACGCCTCGTCCTTCAGCCATTTGCCGACCAGTGCCGCTACTTCCCCTTCATCGTGCGCGTGCGGATGCAGCACCGTGAGGTGGAACAGGTCGGGCGCCACGTTTGCCCGCCGCGAAGGGAACACCTCCAGCGCCAGTTCGCGCCCGCGGTAGAGGATCGGTGCGCCGGATTTCCAGACGGTGGGCATCACGTCGCGGCGGCGGCCCCGCCACTCGACAAGCGCCTTGACGATCCATTTCGCGCGTTCCGCCAATGCGGACTCGATTTCGGAGATCGTCACCCAGCGCGGCGCCCGGACCGTCAGGCCCTCGAGATTGACCTCCATGCCGATGGTGCGGCGGCGCGCGCGGATCAGGCAGTAGTCGACCGTCTCGCCGGCCAGCACCATGCGCCTGGGCGAGCCGTCGCGGGCGCGGCGCGCGGCGTCGGGTCCGCGGTCGATTTCATCGAGGCGCAGGTGCGCGATGGCCGGCGATGCCGATCGTCCGCTTCATGTGGGCACGCCCAGCCGCGCGACCTCGCCTTCGATCCAGCCTTCCACTTCCTGCATCAGCGCCAGCGGCTCCTTGCCGGTGGGCGAGATGGGCTTGCCGATCGTCATCGTGATGGTGCCCGGTTTCTTGCCGAAGACGCCCTTGGGCCACAGGTAGCCGGCATTGTGCGCGACCGGAATGATCGGCACGTCGAGCGTGATGGCGAGGCGGGCGCCGCCTGTCTTGTACTTCGCGCGCCTGCCGGCCCGGATGCGCGTGCCTTCCGGATAGATGGCGATCCAGAATCCCTGCTTGAACCGTTCGCGGCCCTGCGTCGCGATCTGCTGCATCGCGTCCACGCCGGCCTTGCGGTCGATGGTGATCGGCGAGGCCAGCGCGAAGCCCCAGCCGAAGAACGGAATCGACAGCAGTTCCTTTTTCGCCACATAGGCCAGGCTGGGAAAGTACTGCGTCAGCGACAGCGTCTCCCAGGTCGAACTGTGCTTGGACAGGACGATATGGGGGACGAGCGCGCTGCCTTGAGGGACGTTTTCGCGGCCGTCGACCCGCCACCGGATCCCGCAGATCGTCCGCGCGCCCCACAGGTTCACCGCGCACCAGCTGGCGGCCATCCGGTAGGTCGTGATGCGCGGCGACCACGCCATCAGCAGCATCGCCGCGGCGTACAGCGGCGTCACGACCAGCTGGAACAGCAGGAAGACGAGGGAGCGCAGCGCCGACACCGGGTTCGCGTGGGAGCGGCCGGTCAGTCGCCGGCCAGCAGCGCCGACACGGCGAACGCCAGGTCGGGAAAGATCACGGTGTTCTTCGGGAAATTGCCTTCGCGCAACGTCTTCTCGCCTTTTCCGGTCAGCACCAGCATCGGCTGCGCGCCGACGCCGTCCGCCGACGTCAGGTCGCGCAAAGAATCGCCGACGCAGGGCAGCCCCGTCAACTCGGAATTGAAGCGCTTGCCGATCTCGGCCAGCATGCCGGGCTTCGGCTTGCGGCAGTCGCACTTCGAGTCGGCCGTATGCGGGCAGAAGAATACCGCGTCCACCCGGCCGCCGACGTGCGTCAGCGCCTTGTGCATCTTTTCGTGGATGGCGTTGAGCGTCGCCATGTCGAACAGGCCGCGCCCGATGCCGGACTGGTTGGTGGCGACCACGACGCGGTAGCCGGCGTGGTTCAGCCGGGCGATGGCCTCGAGACTCCCGGGGATCGGCCGCCATTCCTCCGGCGACTTGATGTACTGGTCGCTGTCGTAATTGATGACGCCGTCGCGATCCAGCACGATGAGCTTGGCGGCGCGGGTGGCGACGACGGCGTCGGAAGCGAGCTGGACCATGGACGTGCGCTATTGTGCCAGCTTGGAGATGTCGGCGACGCGGTTCATCGTGGCGGCGACGCTGCGCAGCAGGGCCAGCCGGTTGGCGCGGATCGCCGGATCGTCGACCATCACCATCACGTCGTCGAAATAGCGGTCGACCACGGGCTTCGCGGTGGCCAGCGCGCGCAGCGCGCCGGCGAAGTCCCCGTTCGCGAAGTCGGTCTCCACCTGCGGCGTCAATTTCTGGAACGCCATGAACAGGTCGTGCTCGGCGCCGTCGGCGAGCCGGCCGCGGTCGACGGCCTGCGCCGCCTCGCTGCCGCTCTTGCGCAGGATGTTGACGATGCGCTTGTTGGCGGCCGACAGCGCGGCCGCTTCGGGCAGCGCGGCGAACGCCTGCACGGCGGCAAGACGCGGCGCCACCAGGTCGATGCGCGCCGGATCGTCGGCCAGCACGGCTTCGACGTCGTTCGGCGCGGCACCCGCCGTCTCGCAGCAGTTGGCGAAGGCGGTCGAGCATGAATCCGCGGACGCCGCGTACCGTGTCGGCGGCGATCATGCCGGCGGGAAACTGTTCCGCCGCAACGGCGAGGAGGCGCGGCAATTCGAGCGGCAGCCGACGCTCGAGCAGGATGCGCAGCACGCCGAGCGCATGCCTGCGCAGGCCGAACGGATCCTTGTCGCCGGTGGGCACGAGGCCGATGCCCCAGATGCCGACCAGCGTGTCGAGCTTGTCCGCCAGCGCCACGCTTTGCGCGATCGGCGCCATCGGCAGCGCGTCGCCTGCGAAGCGCGGCCAGTAGTGCTGCTCGATGGCAGCGGAAACGTCGGGCGCCTCGCCGTCGTGCTCGGCGTAATAGCGGCCCATCAGGCCCTGCAGTTCCGGGAATTCGCCGACCATGTCGGTGACCAGGTCCGCTTTCGCAAGCCTCGCCGCGCGCTGCGCCAGTGCGCGGTCCGCGCCCAAGTCCGCCGCGATGGCCGCCGCGACGGCGCTCACGCGCGCCGACCGATCCGCCTGCGTGCCGAGCTTGTTGTGATAGACGACGCTGCCGAGCTTGGGCAGGCGCGATTCCAGCGAATGGCGCCGGTCCTGGTCGAAGAAGAACTTGGCGTCGGCCAGCCGCGCGCGCAGCACGCGCTCGTTGCCGGCGACGATCGCCGACGGGTCCGTCGTCTGCAGGTTGCTCACCAGCAGGAACCGGTTGACGAGCTTCCCCGCATCGTCGGCGAGCGCGAAGTACCGCTGGTTCAGCTGCATCGTGAGGATGAGGCATTCCTGCGGGACGTCCAGGAACGCGGCGTCGAACGTGCCGGCGTAGACGACCGGCCATTCGACCAGCGCCGTGACTTCGTCCAGCAGCGCATCCGGCATGATCGGCGTGGCGTTGCCTGCCGCGCCTTCGAGGCCGACCACGATGGCGGCGCGGCGCGCGGCGAAGGATGGAATGACCTTGCCTTCGGCTTCGAGCGTCGGCGCGTAGGCGTCGGCGGACGCGATCGCGATGTCGCCGCCGGAAAGGAAGCGATGGCCGCCGGTCACGCGGCCGGCGGGGAGGTCGAGCGCGCGCACGTCGATCACGTCGGCGCCGTGAAGCGCCACCAGCTTGTGCGCGGGGCGGACGAACTTGACGTCGTTGTAGTAGCTGCCGGGTGCGGCGTAGCTCATCACCTTCGGGATGGGCAGTTTGGCGAGCGTTTCGTCGAGCGTTTCCTGCAGAGCCGCGCGCAAGGGCTCGGCCCTTGACAAGGCTGTGCAGGAATACATAGTCGGCCTTGCCATCGGATTCAACGTAGATTCGGTCGGGACCGTCCACGGCGTCCAGCGTGGCGGTAGCCAGGTGCGCTCGGCCAAGTGCGCCGAGTTTCTTCTGGAACGCTACGGACGGTTGCCCGGTCGCGTCGCGTGCCACCTTGACCGGCATCAGCTTGTCGTCGACCGCGGCTATCCGGCGCAACCGCGCGAACCTGCGTGATCGATACGGCGAGGCGCCGTGGCGTCGCGTAGCCCGTGACCTCGGACCCGCTGGCCAGAAAGCCGGCATTGCGCAGGCGCGAAGCGATCCCTTCCGCGAATGCATCGCCGAGGTTCTTCAACGCCTTCGGCGGCAGTTCCTCGGCGAACAGCTCGACCAGCAGCGTGTCGGTCGCTCACGCCGCGGCCTTTCGATTCTCCGGCGCCAGCATCGGGAAGCCCAGCGCTTCGCGCGCCTCGACGTAGGCGGTCGCGACCAGCCGCGACAGGTTGCGGATGCGGCCGATGTAGGCGGCGCGCTCGGTCACCGAGATGGCGCCGCGCGCATCGAGCAGGTTGAACGTGTGGCCCGCCTTCAGGATCATTTCGTAGCCCGGCAGCGGCAGCTTCGCCTCCAGCAGCCGCCGCGCCTCGGACTCGAAGAACGCGAACTGCTCGAAGAGCTTCGGCGCGTTGGATTCGTCGAACGCGTACTTCGACTGCTCGACCTCGTTCTGGAAGAACACGTCGCGATAGGACATCGTGTCGGTATAGGCGAGGTCGTAGACCGACTCGACGTTCTGCAGGTACATCGACATCCGCTCCAGGCCGTAGGTGATTTCGCCGGTGATGGGATTGCAGTCGAGGCCGCCGACCTGCTGGAAATAGGTGAACTGCGTGATTTCCATGCCGTTCATCCACACTTCCCAGCCCAGGCCCCACGCGCCGAGCGTCGGGTTTTCCCAGTCGTCTTCGACGAAGCGCACGTCGTTCTTCGCAAGGTCGAAGCCGAGCGCTTCGAGCGAACCCAGGTAGAGATCGAGGATTTCCGGTGGGGATGGCTTGAGCACGACCTGGAACTGGTGATGCTGGTGCAGGCGGTTCGGGTTCTCGCCGTAACGGCCGTCCTTCGGCCGGCGCGACGGCTGCACGTACGCGGCGCGCCACGGCTCGGGCCCGAGCGCGCGCAGGAACGTCGCCGTGTGCGACGTGCCGGCGCCGACCTCCATGTCGTACGGTTGCAGCAGCGCGCAGCCGCGGTCGCCCCAATAGGTCTGGAGTTTCAGGATCACCTGCTGGAACGTGAGCATCGACTTGAGGCGCGCGGAAGCGAATCCGCGAGGCCTTCCCCGGGCGCGAAAGACGCTGATTTTACGGGATATGGCCGCGCATCCCCAAGGCGCGTCGCCAACTCGCCGCCGCGGGCTGTTGCAGATTGGTCTCTATCGGCGGCGACCGATCATCCTTTGCCGGTGACGGCCGTCACCTTCGAGGCGTGACGCTAGCCGAGGTCGACGGCGATCGCGTTGTCCTTGGGCCGGCGGTCGATCAGCTTGTTGTACGGGTCGATGCCGGCGCGCGCGGGCTTGCCCGTCGACGACGACCGTGAATTCCATCTCCTCGCGGTCGATCTTCTTCTTTTCGAGGAACAGCGGCTTGTTGTCGGCGTCGAGCACGCCGATGTCGATCCAGTCGGCGATCGCGACGTCCGATTCCTTGCCCAGTTCGTCGGCGCGGCGCTTCTTCGCCACCACCTTCATCGTCACTTCGTAGCGGCCGTCGGGCAGTGCCTTGGCCGTGGCGCTCGTCGCGCGGTTGTCGTAGAGCGTGATCGTCTCGAACATGTCGTCGATGACGTACTGCAGATGCGGGGGCGTCACCGCGCGGATGTGCGCGAGCAATTGCGTCGTGTTCGGGTACGGCGGGCCCTTGAACGCGTGCTCGTCGCGGAACGCGCGGATCGCGCGATTCAGGTTTTCCTCGCCGATGTAGTCCTGCAGCGCGTACATGACGAGGCTGCCCTTGCGGTAGTGGATGTACGGCTGGTTCTCGACGCGGGACAGCGGCAGCTCCTTCTTCTGCTCGGTGCTGCGGCCCAGCAGGTACCGGTCGAGTTCGTACTGGAGGAACCGCTGCATCTTCGCCTCGCCGTACTTCTGCTTCATCACCATCAGCGCCGAGTACTGCGCCAGCGTCTCCACCAGCATCGTTCCGCCCTGCACGTCGGCGCCGGCGACCTGGTGTCCCCACCACTGGTGCGCGAGCTCGTGCGCGGTCACGTAGTACGGATAGTCGATGTCGTCCTTGGCGTCCTCGCGCACGCGCGCGATGAAGCCGATGCCCTCGGAATACGGAATCGTGTTGGGGAAGGACTGCGCGAACGTCTGGTAGCGCGGGAACTCGATGATCCGGAACTGCTTGTGCTGGTACGGCCCGAAATTCGCCGTGAAATAGTCGAGCCCGGACTTCGTGGCCGCGATCATCCGGTCGAGGTTGTACTCGTGCCCGGGCTGGTAGTAGACCTCGATGGCGACGTCGTTCCAGCGGTCCTTCTTCACGGCGTAGCGTCCCGACTGGAACGCGAAGAAGTTGAGGATCGGGCTGTCCATCTTGTATTCGAAGTACCGGCGGCCGCCCTCCGTCCATTCCTTCTGCAGGTAGCCCGGGGCGATCGCGAACTGGTCCTCCTCGGTGCTGACGATCGGTCTCGAACGTGATGAAGTCGGCGTCGGTGGACAGGCCGTTCACCTCCAGTCCCGCCGGATCGTCGCGGTCGCGCGCGCGCTCGGCCGGCGGCAGCCCGAACTTCTTGCGCTCCCGGTCCGCGGTCAGCTCGCCGCGCGGCTGGTAACCGATGGTCGGCAGCAGCAGGACTGCCGTTGACGAACGAGCCGTTGTATTCGACGTCGGTGAAGGCGCCGGTGTTGGTGAAGCCGTGCGCGCCGATCTCGAGGTCGAACGCCAGGTCGGTGCGTGGCGCCAGGCGCCAGCGGTGTGGCCAGCTTGTAGCTGCGCCAGCCGATCGGCGCATCGGTAGTCGCGAGCTCGGCCGGCACGCCGAACTCGAGCTTGTTGACCTTCGCCTCCTGGCCCGAAACGAACGAGCAGGTGGACGGTGTCGATGGGCTTGTCCGTCTTGTTGGCCAGCGCGTAGCTGCCGCGCATCCGCACCTTCTGCTCGCGCGGGTAGAGGTCGGCGGCGACCTTGACCGCGGTGATCTTGGGCTGCGGATCGGCCGCGAAGCGCTTGTACTTCTTCTCGTAGTCGGCCTGCCGCGCCAGCTGGTCGTCCGCCGTCTGGTAGTGGTTGAGGACGTTGGTGTTGTAGAAGATGAACGCGCCGAACCCCGCCATGGCGACGCGCCGCGACGCCGGAAAGCGCTGCGACCGGGCGCGTGAACCGCCGGCGCGCGATGGCGACGCGGCCGCGCCAGTCGGTGGTGGTGCCGCGAACCCAGAACAGATAGCCCGCGACGGCGAGCAGCAGCGCCGCGGCGGCCCAGTACGCCTGGAACGCCCGCACGCGCAGCAGGAAATGGCCGAAGCCGTTCATGTCCGAGTAGACGTAAGGCGGCGTGACGCCGTACTTGTACAGGTTGTGCTCGAAGCCCGAACAGGCCCGCGAAGCTGATCGCGACGAAGTACACGATCATGATGAAGTGGCCGAGGTACTTCTGGTTCACCAGCGAATGCACGGTCATCGCCAGCACGCAGACCAGCCAGTAGTCGATCAGCTCGATGCCGAACAGGCCCTTGAAGTACAGCCCGAGCTCGTAGTGGTGGTAGCCCTTGGCCGTCTGGATGCCGAGGCCGCACAGCATCAGCAGCGCCTGCAGCACCACCGGCACCAGCATCAGCGCCAGCAGCTTGCCCAGGAACGGCAGCCACGTCGGGATCGGCAGCGCATCGTGGATCTGGTCGAGCCTGTTGTCGCGCTCGCGCCACGCGAGCTCGCCCGCGTAGAGCGTGATGATCACCAGCATGAAGACGGAGAACGTCCCCGACAGCAGGTCCAGCATCTGCCACGTCACCGGCCACGTATTGGTGCCGAAGATGTCGCCGGCCGTCGAGCTGGTCACGACCAGGAACAGCACGCCGGCAAACGCGATGACGCCGAAATAGACGTTCTTGACCGTTTCGCGGAAGTTGAGCCACACCAGCCGGGGCAGCAGGCGAATGCCGCTGACCGCGGCGGGCGTGACCCGGCGCAGCTGCACGGCGACGATGTCGGACGGATTCATCGGCGACGGCGGCCGCGCGCGGGCGACCGCTGGTGCCCGCTTGCGCCATCCGGAAGCGCCACGTCGTGAGGCCGATGACCGCCGCGCCGATCGCCAGCCACAGCAGCCGGTTCCAGAGCAGCAGTCCTTCCAGCGGCACCAGGCGGGTGTTGCGCTCGCTGATCGACCAGTACGCCGTCATTTGGGACGTCGCGACGACGCCGAACGGGTCGAGCATCGACGCCAGCGTCTTGTTGGTCATGTCGCGCAGCAGGCCCTGCGCGGCCAGGAAGCCGATCAGCAGCAGGACGCTGCCGATGTACACCGGGAGCATGCGCCGCGTGAGCGCCGCCAGGCAGAAGAAGAGTCCGCCCAGGACCAGCAGGTTGGGCAGGAGGACCGTGAAGTACGGGAGGAGATAGGCGAGCGGCCGCACCGGCCCGATGCGGTCGGGGTCGAGGCCGGGCAGCAGCAGCCCCAGCGCGCCTCCGAGCGCGATGCTCGACAGTACGACCAGCAGCACCACGATCGCGCCGGCAAAGCGTCCGGACAGGTATTCCCACTTGCGGATCGGCGCGGTGAAGAAGAAGTGCTCGACGCGGTACTCGAAGTCCTGCTGCACGGCGCGTCCCATGATCGCCGCGATGATCGACAGCCCGAACATGCCGAGGAAGGAGACGGTCTGCGCGATCGCGTAGGGCGAATTGATCCACACCTTGCCGCTGCCGAAGGAAACGACCGCGCTCTTGATGATGCCGCCCGCCGCGGCGACCCAGAACATCGCGATCGCGAAGAACACCGCGAAATAGACCCACGTCGAGATGCGCGCGAGGCGCGTCGGCGATCTCGAAGCGGGCGATGGTCGAGCGCGTTGCGCATCAGGCCGCCTCGGCTGCCGCGGCGGTCGCGTTGAGCCGGCCCGAAATGGCCGCGAAATAGACGTCCTCGAGCGACGCCTCGACCGGCGCGAAGCCATCGCCGGGCGCGCCGTCGCTGACCACGTTCACCAGCGTGCGGCCCGACACCAGGCGCGTCGAAATGACCGGCAGTTGCGCCTTCACGGCGTCCAGGTCGCTGCGGGCAATCGCCTTTTGCCAGACGCGACCGTCAAGCCGCGCGGTCAGCGCCTGCGGCTTTCCGGTCAGCAGAACGCGCCCCTTGTTGATGATCGCCATGTCCGCGCACAGGTCGCTGACGTCGGACACGATGTGCGTGGACAGGATGACGATGACGCTCTCGCCAATGTCCGCGAGCAGGTTGTGGAAGCGCACGCGCTCCTCGGGGTCGAGGCCCGCGGTCGGCTCGTCGACGATGATGAGCTTCGGGTCGCCGAGCAGCGCCTGCGCGATGCCGAAGCGCTGGCGCATGCCGCCGGAGAAGCCGCCCAGCGCCTTCTTGCGCACGTCCTGCAGGTTGGTCTGCTTCAGCAGCGTGGCGACGACGTCGCGCCGCGTCGCCTTGTCGTCGAGTCCCTTGAGTCGCGCCAGGTGATCGAGCAGATCCTCGGCCGAGACCTTCGGATAGACGCCGAAATCCTGCGGCAGGTAGCCCAGCAGCCGGCGCACGGCGTCCTTGTCGCGCAGCACGTCGAGTTGTCCCAGGCGCGCGCTTCCGGCGTCCGCGTCCTGCAGCGTGGCCAGCGTGCGCATCAGCGTCGACTTGCCCGCGCCGTTGGGCCCCAGCAGCCCGAACATGCCCGGCCTGATCGTCAGCGAGACGTCGTCCAGCGCCCGCACGCCATTGGAGTAGGTCTTGGACAAGCCGGAGATTTCGAGGGCAGCGGTCATGGTCGATCCTGTCACGGCGAAAGGCGCGGATTATGGAGACGTGTCATGCGACGGGGCAACGGTCGAAGGCACGGACGGCGGCAGAGGCTGACGAAACGCGGATAACGGGCACGGGCTGCGGACAGCCACCGGGCTAGCGCGGCTTCCGGCGCGCCAGCACGTAACGCAACCGCCAGGACGAGCGACGCGACGGCCACCACGAATGCGTCGCCCCAGCGGACGAACGGCGTTTCCCCCTGGCGACCGGCGATGTCGATCTCGAGGATGCCCTGCGTGAACCAGGGCAGCGCAGCGATGACGCGTCCGTCATGCGCGATGGCGGACGTGATTCCGGTATTGGTCGCGCGCAGCATCGGACGTCCCAGTTCCAGCGCGCGCATCGCGGCGATCTGGTTGTGCTGCCATGCGCCGATCGAGTGCCCGTACCAAACGTCGTTGGTGACGTTGATGAACAGCGTCGCCGCGGGGGCCACCTCCGCCAGTTCCGCGCCGAAGACGTCCTCGTAGCAAATGTTGATGGCCACGCGCTGGCCCGCCACGGAGAATGGCTGCTGCCTCGCGGGTCCGGCGGCCTGGTCGGCCAGCGGAATGTTCAGGACCTGGTTGAAGAACCATCCGAGCACGGACCGAAGCGGTATCGCCTCGCCGAAGGGAACGAGGTGGTGCTTGCGGTACAGCTGGGGCGGTGCCGCGCCCAGGCTGATCACGCTGTTGTAGATCAGCGCGTCGTCCGCATCGCGGCCGCTGCCGGCCGGCCGGCGCATCCAGCGTGAACAATCCAAGCAGCACGTCGCCGTCGCGCGCGCGTCCGGCGGCGGCGAGACGCTCCAGCACGTCGGGCGGAACCTCGTGGATGAATGCTGCGAACGCGCTCTCGGGCAGGACGACCAGCCGCCCGCGCGCCTGCGTCACGAGCCGCTCATACATCTCGAAATTGCGCGTGCGATAGGCCGGGTCGAACTTGAGGTGCGGCTGGACGTTGCCCTGGACCAGCGACACGGCGAGCGGGGCGCCGAACGGACGCGTCCACTCGACGCGCGCGGTGAGCGCGCCCGCGCCGAACAGCAGCGCGATGGCGGCCACGCCCAGCGGGACGGCGCGCGCGCGGCCAGCGGCGATGCCTTCGATCACGGCCACGAGAAGCGCGGCGCACGCGGCAAGCGCGAACGAAACCAGGTACACGCCGCCGATCGGTGCGAAGCCTGCCAGCGGCAACGCGACGTCGGGCAGCAGCTGGGAGTAGCCGATTGCCAGCCAGCCGTAGCCGGTGAGCAGCGTGCCTCGGAGCCACTCGGCCAGCGCCCAGGCGGCCGCGGCAGCGACGAGCCGCAGCGACGTATCGGGGCGCGCGAGGCGCGCGACCGCCCAGCCGGCCAGGGCCGGATAGAGGGAGAGGTAGACGACCAGTCCCAGCATGCCCGGGATGGCGACTGCGCGGGATACGTCGAAGGTTTCGAGGGCTAAGGAAATCCAGGAAATGCCGACGCCGAAATGACCGATGCCGAACGCCAGGCCGTCGCAGGCCGCCTCGCGCGGCGTTTCGGCGCGCTGCCAGAGCCAGAACAGGACGGCCAGCGTGGCGAACGGCATGAGCGCGACGGCGAACGGCGCATAGCCGAAGACGGTCGCTGCCCCGGCAGACAGCGCGAGCGCAAGGCGTAGCGCGCGCCGGAATCCTGCCGTGGAACTCACGCCGGGCCGTCGGCGCCGGCGGCGGGGGCCAGGCGTTCGACCTGCAGCGTGTGCAGGCGGCGGCTGTCGGCGCGCAGCACGCGAAAGCGCAATCCTTCCAGCACCGCCGTCTCGCCGCGCTTCGGCAAGCGCCCGAACGCGCGCAGGATCAGGCCGCCGACCGTGTCGAACTCGTCGTCCTCGAAGTGGGTGGCGAAGTGCGTGTTGAAGTCGGCGATCTCCGTTTGCGCCTTCACGCGCCAGCGGCCGCCGGCCTCCGGGATGATGTTGTCCTCGCTCTCGTCGAAGTCGTATTCGTCCTCGATGTCGCCGACGATCTGCTCCAGCACGTCCTCGATCGTCACGAGGCCCGACACGCCGCCGTATTCGTCGACGACGATCGCGATGTGGTTGCGGTTGGCGCGGAACTCGCGCAGCAGCACGTTGAGGCGCTTGCCTTCCGGCACGAACACGGCGGGCCGCAGCGTGTCGTGCAGGTTGAATCCTTCCGGGTTGGCGTAGTAGTTGAGCAGTTCCTTGGCGAGCAGGATGCCGACCACGTCGTCCTTGCTTTCGCCGATCACCGGGAAGCGCGAGTGCCGCGTCTCGACCACCAGCGGGATGAACTCCGGCGGCTCGTCGTCGATGGACACGCAGTCCATTTGCGCGCGCGGGATCATGATGTCGCGCACGGTCGTCTCGGACACCGACAGCACGCCTTCGATCATCGACAGCGCGTCGCCGTCGACCAGCTTGCGTTCGAACGCGCCGCGCATGATGGCGACCAGCTCCTCGCGGTCCTCGGGCTCGCGCATCAGCAGCGCGGAGAGCCTTTCGAGCAGCGTCGGTTTGTCGCCGTGCTTGTCGTCGTCCATGGGGTCAGGCGTACGGGTCGGGAAGCCCGAGGGTCGCCAGGATCGCGGTTTCCCGCGCCTCCATCGCCACGGCGTCGGCGTGGCGTTCGTGGTCGAATCCCTGCAAGTGCAGCATGCCGTGGACAACCAGGTGTGCGTGATGGTCGGCGAGCGGCTTGCCTTGCTCCGCCGCCTCCCGCCGCACGACCGGCGCGCAGAGCACCACGTCGCCGGCGAGCGGATGCTCGTCATCGTACACGAACGTGAGCACGTTCGTCGCATAGTCCTTGCCGCGGAATTCGGCGTTGATCGCGCGCCCTTCGATCGCGTCGACGAAGCGCACGGTCACGGTGGCGTCACGGAAAAGCGCGGCCCTGACCCAGCGCCGGACCTGCGGCCGCCCCGGCAGGTCGGCGTCGTTGCTCGCGTATTGCACCGAAAGCGAAAGCGCCGGCAGCTTCCGGCGCGCGGCAACGGTGCGGCCCATCAGCCGCGGTTCCTGTCGTCGGACTTTGCCGTCGCCGCGTCCCGATCGTAGGCGTCGATGATCTTCTGCACCAGCGGATGCCGCACGACATCCGCGCTGGTGAAGTGACGAAACGCGATGCCGCGCACGCCGGCCAGGACGCGCGCGGCTTCCACGAGGCCGCTCTTCTGGCCGCGCGCCAGGTCGGTCTGCGTGACGTCCCCCGTGATCACCGCCTTGGTGCCGAAGCCGATGCGCGTCAGGAACATCTTCATCTGTTCCGGCGTGGTGTTCTGCGCCTCGTCCAGGATGATGAACGAATGGTTGAGCGTGCGCCCGCGCATGTACGCGAGCGGCGCCAATTCGATCGTCGTATGCTCGAACAGCCGCGCGGCCTTGTCGAAGCCCATGAGGTCGTACAGCGCGTCGTACAGCGGACGCAGATAGGGGTCGACCTTCTGCGCCAGGTCGCCGGGAAGAAACCCCAGCTTCTCGCCGGCCTCGACCGCCGGACGCACGAGCACGATGCGCTTGACGGCATCGCGCTCGAGCGCGTCGACCGCGCACGCCACGGCCAGGTAGGTCTTGCCGGTGCCCGCGGGTCCGATGCCGAACGTGATGTCGTGGCCGAGAATGTCCTTCAGGTACTCGACCTGGTTCGGCGTGCGTCCATGCAGGTCGGCGCGGCGCGTGCGCAAATGCGGCGTGCCGTCGGCGGCAGGCTCCAGCGCCGCCTTCGCCTTGGGCTGCGTCGCGATTTCGACCAGCCCCAACTGGATGTCGTCCACGGAAAGGGGCTTTTCCGCCGCGGCGTAGAACCGCTGCAACGCTTCCACGGCGCGCTGCGCCTGGGGGTTGTCTCCGGCCACCGTGAATGCGCCGGCGCGATGGGTGATCGCGACATCGAGCGCGGCTTCGATCTGGCGCAGGTTGGCGTCCAGCGGACCGCACAGGTTGGCGAGCGCGCGATTGTCGGGCGGCGCGAGCGTCACCGCGAGGCGGGATGGTCCTGCAGCCATCAGGTTCCCTGGCGCACCGACGTGGCCTTCAGCGCATCGTCCAGCACGGCGATGCTCTCCGCGACGTGGGCGCGCGTTTCCGGCGATGCGTGCGGCTTGCTGGCGGCGCGCCGTCAGCTCGTCGCGAAGCAGGACGGCGTCGGCACGGAGCAGCGCGCGCGCGTCGGCGGGCATCGCCGCATTGGGACGCAGCAGGACCACGGCGACGCGCGACACGTAGTCGCGCTGCAGGTTGCGCCGGATAAGGGGTATGTCCTCGCCGGTTTTCAGCTCGCTGAAGATGGCCGCGTGCAGCGCCGCGTAGAGTTCCGCGAGGCGCAACGCCTGCGCGGGATCGGCGACCTTGAGTTCGTTGTTGAGCAGGCGCTGCGCGACGTCGGGCCCGAGCAGCGGGCCGAGCACCGCCCGGTGAACGGCCAGCACCTGCTGGTCGACGGCGACGTCCACCGGCGGCACGCTGCGGCCAAGGTCGCGCGCGTCGTCGATGTCGAAGTCGCTGACCGACAGCCGGCGCAGGAACGATGGCGGAAACCGGAAACTGTCGGCGGCGAAGACCGTTCCGGCAAGCAGCTTGAGCGCCGCGCGCTGCTTGTCGACCGGGACGGGTTCGAGCGGCGCGCGGCCGCTGCCGGCACGGTCCGAACGCAGCGTGAGCCCGCCGATGTACTTGACCGCGTACGTCGCGCTCTGCTGGACCTCGAACAGCCCGCGCGAGAAATTCCGCCGCAGCAGCGCATACGATTCGTCGGGCCGCAGCGGCACGCGATTCCGTGAGCTGCCACAGCTCGCGCGCGAGTTTCAGCTGGCGGTCGGCGTAGACCAGCGGATCGGTGCCCAGGTCGAACGTGTTCGCCAGCGGATCGAGTCCGCTGAAGTAGAGCGCATCGTCGGCCATGAACGCGAGCCAGGGCTCGACCGAGCGTTCCGTGATCTGGGCAAGTTGCGCAGCTTCCTGCTCCGGCGCCAGTTCGCGATAGCCATACTCGATGGCCCAGTAGTCATAGGGGCCGAGCGTGGACATGTGGTACTCGCCCTGCTTCTCGCCGGGCAGGGCCAAGTTGACCGCGTTGTACTCCATGACCGATCCGGCGATGCCGTTCTGCGCGGGTGAACTCGGGATCGGCGAGCTGGCGCTCCGTGTACACGATCGAAGCGCGGAAATTGTGCGTCAGGCCGAGCGTGTGGCCCACCTCGTGCATCGTCATCGCCTTGAGGCGCGCCAGGATGAAGGCTTCCGCCTCGGGGCCGTCCAGCATCATCGCGCCACGCGCCTCGAGGAGCGACATGGCAAATCCCTCGTGCTCGGCGGATTCCGCGTCATAGGTGCAGTAAGGCGTTTCACCGCGCGGCGCGTCGGCGCCAGAGGCCAACGAGGGCCGCAGCGGAATGGTTTCCGCGCCGTAGCTCTTCAGCGCGCGGATGCTGGAGCCGTCGATGCCGATGTCGGCGTCGAGGATTTCGCCGGTGCGCGGGTCCACCACCGAAGGACCGATCGCGTTGAAGCTGGTCCTTGGTGTTGGTCATCCAGCGGATCGACGCATGCCGGATGTCGGAAGTATTGAAATCGGCGTCCTCCGGCTGGATCTCCACCTTGATCGCGTTCTGGAAGCCGATGCGCTCGAACGCCTTGTTCCACTCCAGCACGCCATCGCGGATCGCGCCGCGATAGCGTTCCGGCACGTTGCGGTCGATCCAGTAGACGATCGGTTCGATCGGGCTCGGACAGCGCGGCCGCGGGATCCTTCTTCGCGAGCCGCCAGCGGTTGACATAGCGCTTGATCGGAATGCGGCGATCGTCGGTCGTGAAGTCCCAGCGTTCGGTGGAGAAATATCCGATGCGGTTGTCGGCCACCCGCGTGGGCATCGGCGTGTCCGGCAGCTTGGCGAGCGAATAGTGGAAACCCAGGAACAGGCTGCGGATGTCCGGCACGGTGGACGGCGGCTCCGTGGCGGGCTGCCCCGCAGCGGGAGTGGCGACGCGGCTCAACGTGTAGTGCGCGGTCACGTTGAGCGAAGTGAACGTGGGCTTGCTGCGCAGCTGTCCGAAATACGAGTTGCGGGAGTCGAACGCGTACGACTGCCGATACGATTGCTCCAGGCGCATGGCCGCGCCCGGCAGGTCGTTCAGGAACAGCGCGTTGGCCTCCACCAGCACCGACTTGCGCTCCGGATGCGGCTGCGATGCGATGGCGGCGCTGGCCAGCAGGCTGTCCGAAAATCCCGCGGCCACCGCGCGCGCTTCCGGCGATCCCGCCTGCGCCGTGTACTTCACGTTCCTGGCGATCATCTGCACGTTGGGGCCGACCTTGCGGAACATGACGATCTGCGGCGAACCGAAGCGGCGGGAAAGGCTGCTGCTCATCGATCCGGCGAAGAAGCCATTCTCGCCCAGGCCCTGATCCAGGTTCGTGGAAAAGAAGAACGGCTGGTCGAATTGCGCCGGCTCGATTTCCAGCCAGACCTTCTCGTCCTTTTGCCATACGCGGAACAGCCCCGTCAGTTCCTTGGCATCGCGGCTGACGTCGGCGAACGACCGCAGCGTCGACGGCGGCGTCGCCGCGGCCGTGCTTCCGGGCGCGCCCGCCAGGCGCTGCGCGTTGGCGATGGCTTGCGCCGACGGAATCGCGGCTGCGGCGGCGGCGGCTGCGGCGGGGGCGGTGGCGGTGGCGACGACCGGGTCCGGCGCACCCGGCGCCGTCGCGCAGGCGGCAAGTGCGCAGACGCTGGCAAGAATGGCGATGCGGCAGGTTCGAGCAAGCATGGGAGCCCCCGAGGTCACGCGAGGAGTTCGCCGCGCAGCGAATGCGGCTGCGCCGACGTGATGGTGACGTCGGCGAACGCGCCGATGCGCGTCGCCTCGCCGGCAAAATTCACGACTCGGTTGTTGTCGGTGCGCGCCGCCAGTTCGCGGGCGTCGCGCGCTGCGGGGCCGGTGACCAGCACGCGCTGGCGCGTGCCGATCATCGCCTCGCTGCGCGCGCGGTACTGCGCGTCGAGCAATGCCTGCAATGCGGCGAGGCGCACGCGCTTGGTTTCCTGCGGCGTCGGGTCCGGCAACTCGGCGGCAGGCGTCCCGGGACGCCCGCTGTACAGGAAGCTGAATGCGCCGTCGAAGCCGACGTCCTCCACCAGCTTCATCGTCTGCGCGAAATCGGCGTCGGTTTCGCCGGGAAAGCCGACGATGAAATCGGACGTGAGAGAAATTCCGGGCCGCGCGGCCCGCACGCGGCGGATGATCGACTTGTATTCGAGCACCGTGTAGCCGCGCTTCATCGCCGCGAGGATGCGGTCGGAGCCGGACTGCACGGGCAGGTGCAGGTGCGCGGCCAGCTTCGGGATCGTCGCGAAGGCGTCGATGAGCCGCGGCGTCATTTCCTTCGGATGCGACGTCGTGAAGCGGATGCGCTCGACACCCGGGACTTCCGCGACGTATTCGAGCAGCGTCGCCAGGTCCGCGACGTCGCCGCCCGCTTGCCCGCTCATTTGCGTACACTCGCCCATCGCGCCGCGGTACGCATTCACGTTCTGTCCGAGCAGCGTGATTTCCATGACGCCCTGGTCGGCCAGGTCGGCGATCTCGGTCAGCACGTCGTCGAACGGGCGCGACACTTCCTCGCCGCGCGTATAGGGGACGACGCAGAACGAACAGTACTTGCTGCAGCCTTCCATGATCGAGACGAAGGCCGACGGACCCTCCACGCGCGGCGGGGGCAGGCGGTCGAATTTCTCGATCTCGGGAAAGGAGATGTCGACCTGGGCACGGCCGCTTGCGCGGCGGGCAGCCATCAGCTGCGGCAGCCGATGCAGCGTCTGCGGGCCGAACACGATGTCGACGTAGGGTGCGCGCCGCACGATGGCGGCGCCTTCCTGCGACGCGACGCAACCGCCGACGCCGATGACGATGTCGGGGTTCGCGAGCTTCAGTTCGCGCATGCGGCCGAGATCGTGGAAGACGCGTTCCTGCGCGTTTTCGCGCACGGAGCACGTGTTGAACAGGATCACGTCGGCATCCTCGGGCCGGTCCGTGCGCGTGAGTCCTTCGGACGCGTGCAGCACGTCGGCCATCTTGTCCGAGTCGTACTCGTTCATCTGGCAGCCGAACGTGCGGATGAAAAGCTTTTTCGCCACGGCGTTGTTTGCCACTGCGCGGCCCCGGGGCGGGAGGTTAACCCGTGGGAGTCGAGCCAGCTGGTGAAAGGGCGCGAATTATAGCAGGCGGGCCCCTGGGCGCAGGTGCGCGCCGCGGCCGGCCCGAGGCGGGCTACAATTGGTCCCAGCAGGTGTCCGCCGCGGGATCCTTTCCGCGGCGGGTGAAACGGGAATGCGGTGCCGCGCGTGGCTGGCAAATTTGCCAACCCTGCGCGCGAAAGCCGCGGCTGCCCCCGCAACGGTAAGCAGGTGTGGTCCGCCCCATGCGCCACTGTCCTCGGACGGGAAGGCGGGCGGACAAGACCGGCGAGCCCGGAGACCGGCCTGCAACCGGCGACGAGACCCGTGAAAACCACGGACTCGGGTCCGGCTTCCTGGCTTCACCACCGTGCGGGGATGCACGGCCCACGCGGAGATTCCCGATGTCCGTTCGCTTTCCGAATCGCGCGCGAAGCGGTTGCGCGGTCGCGATCGTCCTCGTCATCGCCACCGGCACGACCCGGGCGCAGAACGCGCAGCCGAAGGCAACGCAGCTCGACCCTGTGGTCGTCACCGCCGCGCGCACGGCGCAGCCGATCGCCGACGCGCTGGCCGACGTCACCGTCATCGGCGCGGACGAAATCCTGCGCAGCGGCGTGCAGAGCCTCGCGGAGCTGCTGCAGCGGCAACCCGGCGTGGAAATCGTGCAGAACGGCGGACCGGGCTCGGTGTCCGGCGCGCTGCTGCGCGGCGCCAACCGCGGCCAGACGCTGGTGCTGATCGACGGGCTGCGCGTGGGCTCGTCGTCGGCGGGTTCGACCACCCTCGAAGCGATTCCGCTCGACCAGATCGATCGCATCGAGATATTGCGCGGTCCGGCGTCGAGTCTTTACGGCGCCGACGCGATCGGCGGCGTCGTGCAGGTATTCACGAAGCGGCCGCAGGGTCCGGCGCAGGGGACGACCTTCACTCCCAACATCTCCGCCGGCTACGGCACCTACAACACGGCGGCCGTGTCGGCGCGGATTCTCCGCAACGAACGGAGTCGCTGCGCTTTTCGCTGCAGGCGGGCGGCCGCAGCAGCGACGGCTTCAATGCGATCGTCAATCCGGACAACTTCAGCTACAACCCCGATCGCGACGGGTTTTCCACAAAGAACCTGTCGGCCAACCTCAACTGGACGTGGGCCGCCGGACAGGAAGTCGCGTTGCAGTATTTCGGCAACAGGCTCGACAGCCAGTTCGACGGCGGCGCGCCCTATTTCGACGATCGCACGATCACGACGGTGCAGGCGTGGAGCGCGACGAGCCGCAACCGGATCAACGACGCGTGGACGTCGCTGGTCACGGCCGGGCAAGGCAGCGACGATTCCGACTCGAAGACAGGCTTCGGCAACTTCGCGTTCAAGACGACGCAGCGCCAATACCTGTGGCAGAACGATTTCACGCTGCCCTTGGGCACGTTGGGCGCGATCCTCGAGCGGCGCGAAGAACACCTGTCGACCGACGCCGATTTCGCGATCACGCAGCGCAATACCAATTCCGCTCACGGGCGTCTACCAGCTTCGCTACGAGGCCTTCGCGCTGCAGGCGAACCTGCGCCGCGACGATTCGAGCCAGTACGGCGGGCAAGACGACGGGCGGAATAGCGTTGGGATACACCGTGTCGCCTGCGTGGCGCTTGACCGCCGGTTACAGCACCGGTTTCAAGGCGCCGTCGTTCAACGATCTCTACTATCCGGATTTCTCCAATCCGGACCTGGTGCCGGAAACGTCCAGGAACATCGAGGTCGGCGCGTATTGGAACGCGTCGCGCAGGCGAAGCGCGGTGGGAAGCGCGCGTCATCGGCTTCCACAACCAGGTGAGCGAACTCATCGTGTTCGCATGCGACGCCAATTTCAACTGCCTGCCGCAAAACGTCGACCGCGCTACGCTGGAGGGCGTCACGCTGGGCCTCAATCTGATCTGGCGCGATACCGCGGCTGACGGCGTCCCTCGACATGCAGAATCCCACGGACGATGCGACCGGCAAGCTGCTGCCGCGCCGCGCGCGCACGCACGGCGCGGTGCAGGTGCTGCAACAGGCAGGTCCGGTGCAGCTGGGCATCGAATTCGTCGCGTCGTCGCTGCGTTATGACGACGCGGCGGACACGGTGAAAATGGGCGGCTACGGCATCGTCAATCTCACGGCCGAGTGGCCGTTCGCGAGAGGGTGGTCTTTGCTCGTGCGTGGCAACAACGTGCTCAACAAGAACTACCAGCTGGCCGCCGATTTTGCGACCGGCGGGGCCACGGTTTACGGAAGCGTGCGCTGGCAGCCATGATGCGCGCGGACGCCGTGCTGCAAGGCGCCGGCGCCTTGGTGGCGATGGCTGCTGCCTTCGCCGCGATGGCGGAAGTCGCGGTCATCGACGATGCAGGGCAGCGCGTGATCCTCGCGCAGCCCGCGCAGCGGATCGTGAGCCTTGCGCCGCACGCGACGGAACTCTTGTTCGCCGCGGGCGCCGGCGCGCGGGTGGTTGGCGTGGTGGCGCACAGCGACTGGCCGCCGGAGGCCCGCCGCTTGCCGGGCGTCGGCGACGCCAACGCGCTCGACCTGGAGCGCATCGTGGCGCTGGCGCCGGATCTGGTCGTCGCGTGGCCGTACACGATGCCCGCGCAGCTGGCCGCGCTGCGCGCGCGCGGCGCGACGATTTTCGTCAGCGATCCCAAGTCGATCGCGGGAATCGCGCACGACGTCGAAGGGCTGGGTTCGCTCGCGGGCACTGCGGCAACGGCGCAGCCCGCGGCTGCGGCATTGCGCGCCCGTCACGACGCGCTGGCCGCCAAATTCCGGGGATCGCCGGCGATTTCGGTGTTCTACGAGATATGGAGCGAGCCGCTGCAGACGGTCGGCGGCAGCCACCTCATCTCCGAGGCGATCGCGTTGTGCGGCGGCAGAAATATCTTTGCCGCGCTGACGTTGCCTGCGCCCACGGTATCGTTCGAGGCCGTCATCGCGGCCAGGCCGGATGCCATCATCGCCGGCAGCGACGATGGTCGGCGCCCCGCCTGGCTCGACGACTGGCGGCGCTGGCGCGACGTGCCGGCCGTGCGCTACGGCAATCTGTTCGTCGCCAATGGCGACCTGCTGCATCGCTCGGGACCGCGCTTCGTCGATGGCGTCGAGGCGCTGTGCGTGATGCTCGGCCAGGCGCGCGCCAATGTGCAAGCGTAGCGCTAATCCGGCACGAATACCGTGCCGCGCGGATGCGCGACGGCAACCAGCGCCTGACCGTACAACGCCGACAGCTTTTCCGCCGTGAGGAGCGCGCCGGCCGGCCCCGATTCGACTCTTTCGCTTCCCAGCAGGATCACGTGCGTAGCGAACCGCGCCGCGAGCGTGAGGTCGTGCAGCGCCATGACGACCGCGCGGCCGCGCTCGCGCGCGAGGCGCGCAAGCAATTCGAGCGAACGCACCTCATGCGCGATGTCGAGGTGGCTGGTCGGCTCGTCCAGCAGCATGACGTCCGGGTCCTGCGCCAGCAGCATCGCGAGGGCGACGCGACGGCGCTCGCCGCCCGACAGCGTCTGCACGTCGCGCAGAGCGGCGTCGTCCATGCCCACGGCCGCCAGCGCGGCATGCGCCAGCGACACGTCGGCCGCGCTTTCGGGACGCCAGCGCGGAACGTGCGGATGCCGGCCGCCGAGCGCGATCTCCAGCGCCGTGGCGGGAAAGGCGTCGAAGGTGTCCTGTGCCAGGAACCCAAGTCGCTGGGCGCGCCAACGCGGCGCGCATTCGGCAATCGAACGGCCCGCAAGCAGGATCGTGCCGGCTGCGGGCGGGCGCAGTCCGGCGAGCGTCTGCAGCAGCGTCGTCTTGCCTGCGCCGTTGCGGCCGGTGACGATCCAGCATTCACCGGCGCGAACGTCGAACGCGACGTCGCGGCACAACGTGCGGCCGGGAACCGCCAGCGCGAGATCGCGGCAGGAGAGTATCGGCGGCGCGGAAGTCATCGCGCGGTTCGCCGCAGAAGCCACAGGAACAATGGCACGCCGATGATGGCCGTGAGCACGCCGACCGGAAGCTGCGCCGGGGCGACCAGCGTGCGCGCGGCGGTGTCGGCCAACGTGAGCAGCGCGCCGCCCGCGAGCGCTGCGGCAGGCATCAGCCAGCGCTGGTCGTTGCCGATGACCAGGCGCACCGCGTGAGGCACGACGAGACCGACGAAGCCGACGCTGCCGGCCTGCGTCACCGCAACCGCGGTCGCGAAAGCCGCCAGCGCGTGCAGCGCGAACGATGTGCCGCGCACCGAGACGCCGAGGCTTGCCGCGGTCAGCGTCGCCACGCGCGAGCAGCGTCGCGTCGCGCGCGAAGAACATGGCGACGACGAGGACGCCCGCGAGCGCCAGCAGTCCGGGGCCGCCGCGCGTGGCGCCGGAGAGATCGCCGATCAGCCAGAACAGCATGCCGCGCACCTGCGCTTCGGGCGCCGTGGTCAGGATCAGCATGATCAGCGCGCCCCATCCGGTCGCGACCACGACGCCGGTCAGCAGCAGTTGCGTCGGCGCCCATGCGCCGCCGCCGCGCGCCAGGCCGAACACGATGGCCGTCGAGACCAGCGCGCCCACGAAAGCGGCAGGAGTCACAAGCGCGGATGCGCCGGCCAGCAGCGCAGCCAGCGCGCCGCAGGCCGCGCCGCCGGACAGTCCCAGCACGTACGGGTCGGCCAGCGGGTTGCGCAGCAGGACCTGCATCATCGTCCCTGCCAGCGCCAGAAGCGCGCCGACGGCGAAAGCGGCCATTGCCCGCGGCAGGCGCAGCTCGCGCACGACCGCGTAGCCTGCGCCGGCGTCGTCCGCCGGCGAGAGCAGCGCCCGCGCCACGGCGCCCACGCCGATGTCGACGCTGCCGGCCGTCAGCGCGAACGCGAACGCCGCCAGCGCCGCCAGCGCGAGTGCCGCGAGTACGATCCAGTGTGGCGTGCGGTGCAAGGGGCGGTGAGCAACGAGCAAGGGACGGCCGGCAACGTCGCGATTATAGGCGGCCTATAATCATTGTCCCGCACCAATGGACCGGTCCGGCATGAACAAGGCATTCACCCGCGAGAACGAGGACGACGAAGACGACGGCGACGCGCCCGAGAATGCATCGCCGCTTCCGGCCGGCAGCAAGAACTACATGACGCCTGCGGGCTTCGCGCGATTGAAGGACGAGCTCGACCGGCTCGTGGGCCGCGAGCGCCCGGAACTCGTCGCCACGATCGCCTGGGCCGCCGGCAACGGCGACCGCTCGGAAAACGGCGACTACATCTACGGCAAGCGGCGCCTGCGCGAAGTCGACCGGCGCATTCGCTTTCTCATCAAGCGCCTCGACGCGGCCGAGGTCGTCGACCCGCTTTCCCGCCGCGACGAGGGCGAGGACGATCGCGTCTATTTCGGCGCGACGGTCACCGTGCGCAACGCCAGGGACGAGGAACTCACGGTGAGCATCGTCGGCGTGGACGAGATCGACACGCAGCGCGGCTACATCAGCTGGGTATCCCCGATGGCGCGGGCGTTGCTCGCGTGCCCGCGAGGGCGATACCGTCACGTTGAATACGCCGGGCGGCGTCGAAGACCTCGACATCCTGCACGTCCGCTACGCGCCGCTCGCGATGGGCACGACGACCGCCGGTCCCCCTGCGAGTTGACGGACGCGGCGCGCGCCGCCACTATTCACCCATGGACAAGGATCTCGGAGAACTCGAGCGCAAGCTGGCATCGCTCCTCGCGCACACGCGCGCGCTGCGCGCGGCGAACGAGTCGCTGCGGCGCGACCTGGCGGCCGCGCACGAGCGCAATCGCGAGCTCGCGGACCGGGTGCAGCAGGCCGGGGCGCGCCTGGACGCGCTCATCGCGAGGATGCCCGCCGAATGACGACCAAGCCCAACCTTCCCGCGGAACGCACGGTGCAGCTCGACATCAAGATCATGGGCCGCGAGTACAAGGTCGCGTGCAAGGAGCACGAGCGCGCGGAACTGCTCGAGGCCGTCGGCTTTCTCGACCAGCGCATGCACGAGATCAAGGACGGCGGCAAGATCACCGGCGTGGACCGCATCGCCGTGATGGCCGCGCTGAACCTCGCCAACGAATTGCTGCGCGAGCGCAAGTCGCCCGCGGCCGCGGCGCAAGCGATTCGCGCGACGCCGGCCGGCGTTGACGGTGCCGACGCGCGGCGTAGAATCATCGCCATGCAATCCGCCATCGACCAGACGATGGCGGGCCAGGAAAAACTGCTCTGAAGACGCGTCGCTTCGTCCGTGCGTCGCGCGACGGACGAAGTGGCGCATTTACCGGTCAATGTCCCCTGCGGTGTTCGAGTCGGCCAGTCACTCTTTGAACCAATGCTCTCGTAGCGAGGTTGCCTTTGCCCTTGCGAACCGGTGTGCGCTCCTACGCGGAAGCGCCTGATGGTTCCGGCAGGCAGCCAATCTTGAACCCCGGTTCAAGAAGAGGGTCGGCACGGCACAGGCGGGGGACACCCCTTCATTCGATCGGTGTTGGAGATCGACTCCGTACTGCGTTGTTCGTCGTCTGTCGATGATCCCCAAGGGAAAAAGAACCCCGACACGCTCCTTGCGATGGGCGTCGGGGTGGAGGGAACCAAGCCGCCTGCTATGGATGCTGCAGCAACAGGGGCGCGACGGAATCGGATTCCGATCCCTTGGCAGGTTGAGCGGTGCGATTCGCCGCGACCGCTCGCTCACGACTGAAAGTGCCGTCCAAACGGACGACTTGGCGCACCGCCGCAGTTCCGCGCCCGGAGCTGGTGTTCCTGGAGGGTGAGTTCATTTTTGATGTCGCGGCATTCACCGCAGTGGGGTCGGAACGACTGCATTGATTGCCGGTGGGATCCATGCCGCCGTCGGCTCCTCCGGAACAGTCTTGCGCATGTGCCGTGGCGGCTAGTGCAAATGTGGCGGCGACAAGTATCTTGCGGATTGCGTTCATGTGGATCTCCTTGAAGTGCGGCCACTAGTGGGCTTCCAGAACCGCAGCGGCGGTGGAAGGGTGGTTATCGTCGCGGTAGCGACCCCAGCGCTGATCGAGACTCGATAGCGGTGCCTTGTTGCTCTCTGGCGTCAGGGTGAACTGCGCGGGTGCAGCCCGCTCGAACCGCGCGCGCCGCTCGTCGAACACCTGCTTGCGATGCGCTTCGGCACGGACGGCGACGTGCGCGGAAGTGTTCTCTAGTCCAGCCGACAAGGGGCCAGGGGTGGCGGCGCCGTTGACTCCGGCGCTGAATGCAATCACCGTGAGCAACGCCAGGAAGCCAATGCACACCAAAGCCTTGACCACGATGGCGAATCCGTAGGCGGATTCGTCGGACGTCATTCGCATCAACCTTTCGCGTCTCGTCGTTTGCATATCGGTTTCCTCCTGTTGAATACGGTCGAAGGCCACAGAACCGGTTGCCTTCACTGGGACGTACGCAAAGCGCGCACGGAACCGGACAGGCCAAGGGGGGAATAATCGGCATCAATTCCGGCGAAATGGCGGCGGCACGCAGATGGCCAGCACACGCGGTTCGCGGTAAAGTGGTTGGCACTGAGTGGCGCGTCGGGACATTCCCCTTCACGGAGCACGCAACGTTCATCGCTTAATGGTCGACGCCGTGCATCCCGCCGCGAACACCGCAGGAACCGAGCTCACGCAGCTGCTGGCATCCGCCCGGGTAGGCGACCAGGAGGCCGCGGGCGCGGCATTCAGCCTGCTGTATGCGGAACTGCGACGCCTTGCACGCGCCAAGCTGCGCCAGCATCAGGCGATGACGCTGCTGGATACGACCTCGCTATTGCACGAGTCCTATCTCAAGTTGGTCGGCGCGAGCTCACTGCCGGTCGAGGACCGGCATCATTTCTTTACGTATGCCGCGCGCGAAATGCGCTCGGTGATCGTCGACTTCGCGCGCGCGCGGCGGGCCGAACGGCGTGGCGGCGAGGCGGACCATGTGGTTCTCGACACCATCCTGTCCGACAAGATCGGCGCGCCGGAGAACGACGTCTTGCGCGTCCACGAGGCGCTCGAAGCGCTGGCCCAGGTGGACGGGCGCTTGGCGCAGGTGGTGGAGATGCGGTACTTCGGGGGACTTTCGGAAACCGAAATCGCCGAGACGTTGGGGCTGACCGAGCGAACAGTGCGCCGCGATTGGGAAAAAGCGCGCCTGCTGCTGTTTGCCGCGCTCAAGTAGCACGGCGATGTCGGGGCAGGCAATCACGCGTGCGTCGGATGTCCGCTTTGCCCATGCCAATGCGTACGTCCAGGCAAGAGGCGATCTCCGCCTCCCGGGGACCCGCCGGCAAGCGCCGGCGAGTAGTTCCCTGACCGGGACACCGGAGGCCAACCACCACCATGAACATGCCGATGCTGTTCGAAGCCGCGATGCTTCTGTGTTTTGGCCTGGCCTGGCCGATCGCAACCGTGAGAATGCTGCGTACTGGTCGAGCAGAAGGCAAGGGCCTCCCTTTCACCCTGATCATCTGGGTCGGATATCTCGCCGGTGCGGCGTCCAAGATCGCATCCCCGGATGCGCCGGACGTGCCATTGACGCCGATGGTCTGGCTGTATGTTCTCAACAGCGTCACCGTCGGGTTCAACGGCTGGCTGCAGTGGTATTTGCCGCGATGTGCCAAGCCGCGGAACCGTTCGACGATGCCGAGACGGCATCGCGCAGAAGGGCCGGTTCCGGTCGCTACGCGATAGCGGCTCATCGCCGTCGGTTTTCATGCCGATAGCTCCCGAGGCGCTTCGGCGCCTGTCCGTGCTGCTCGACACCGTGCTCGAATTGCCGGAGGCGGAGCGCACCACTTGGCTGTCGCGCTTGGATGGGGACGACGCGGCGCTCGGTCCGACGCTGCGGGAATTGCTCGCACGACAGGCGTCGAAGAAAACGGCCGACCTGCTCGAACGTCCGCCGGCATTCACCATCGCGGGTGCGGCGCTGGATGCGTCGGAGCTTCGCGATGGTGATAACGTCGGCACGTACCGGTTGGAGCGACTTCTGGGTCGCGGCGGCATGGGGGAGGTGTGGCTGGCCGAGCGTATCGACGGCACCCTGAAGCGCAAGGTCGCGCTCAAGCTGCCTCACGTCACGTGGGCCCCGGGCTTGGCCGAGCGCTTTGCGCGCGAACGCGAGATCCTGTCCGGCCTCGAGCACCCGAATATCGCCCGGTTGTACGATGCTGGCGTCGACCAAATGGGGCGGCCGTACATGGCGCTCGAGTACGTCGACGGTCAGCCGCTCGACGAGTACTGCGACTCACATGCGCTGTCGATAGACGCACGACTCAAGCTACTGCTCCAAGTAGCCGAGGCCATGGCATTCGCCCACAGCCGCCTCGTCCTTCACCGAGATCTCAAACCCGGCAACATGCTGGTCACCCGTGATGGCCGGGTGAGGCTACTGGATTTCGGCATCGCCAAGCTGATGGAAGGCGATACCACGCGCGAAACGGTGCTGACGCAAGTCTCCGGACGCGCGTTGACACTGGACTATGCGAGTCCCGAGCAGATCCGCGGCGAGCCCATCGGCACTGCCAGCGACGTGTACTCGCTGGGTGTTGTCGCTTTCGAGCTGCTGGCCGGAGCGCGGCCGTATCGACTCAAGCGTGGCAGCGCCGCCGAACTCGAGGAGGCGATCACAGGCGCCGACACGCCGCTGGCGAGCGACATGGCCCTTGACGCGGCCGTGAGGAAGCTTCTAAAAGGCGACCTCGACGCCACCCTCAACAAGGCTCTCAAGAAGCAGGTTTCGGAGCGCTACCCCACGATCGAAACACTGGCGCAGGACTGGCGCTATTATCTCGCTGGCCACGGCGTGACCGCGCGGCCCGACACTCTGTCCTATCGACTATCACGCTTCGCGCGTCGATACCGCGTGCCACTCGGCGCAGGCGCGGTGACGGTGGCGGCGTTCGGACTTGCGCTTGGATTCGGCGCAACCGCGCTGGTGATAATGGCGCTGTTGATCGGCCTGGGCGCTGCGCTGTGGCAGGGGCGTAAGGCGCGGCAGCAGGAGCGCATCGCAAGGGTGGAAGCACGCACCGCGAAGGAGGTGCAGGACTTCCTGGAAGGCATCTTCCGTGCAAGCGGCGGTGACCAGGCCGACCCGATCAAGGCGCGGCAGCGCACGGCCAAGGAGCTGCTGGACGATGGCGCGGCGCGGATCGACAAGGCGCTCGACGAAGCACCCCAGGCCAAGCTGCGTGTGCTCATGACGCTCGCCTCGATCTACGATGACCTCGGCGAGACGGAGCGTATGGCCGATATGCTGCAGAAGCGGGTCGAGGTGGTCGAACACATTACGCCAGGTGCAGGCGCCGATCGTGCGCAGGCGCACGCGGAACTGGCGATGGCGCTGGCGGTCATCGGGCGCGACGGCGAAGCACAGTCGCACCTCGCCCGGGCGGAGGCAGCACTGCGCCCGCTCCCGGATGCCGACGACGAAGCACATTGCGCGGTCGAAATGGCCATGGCGCAATTTTACGCAGCCCGCGGCGATGCCCGCGGCCTTGAGGCTTCGCGCCATCTTGTTTCGCGCCTGCGATCCCGGCCACCTTCGCTTGAAATGACTGTTCCGCTGATGCTGAAGGGCAAGTTGGAGCGCTTTTCGGCATTGCCGGCCGACGCGGTGCAGACATTGTGCGGTGCGGTCGAGATGGCGAAGAAGCTGCCCGGCGACGGAGAGAACACCATGCATGTTCTACTCGTCGAGCTGGCGCTCGCCGAGGCCGACCTTGGCCGGGAGGACGCTGCGCTTGAGCATATGCGCCAAGCTGTGCGCATTGTCGAAAAGAATGCCGGACCATCGTCGCCGACGACGATCATCACCCTTGCGCGGCTGGGCCAGCTGTTGACTGAACAGGGTCGCCCGCGCGATGCGATGGAAGCCTTGCTGGAGGCGCGCCGCCGTGTCGAGGCGGACCCGGCGCTCGTCGCGTTGTCCGGCGTAGTGGGGCCGCAGCGCTTCCATGAGGGGCAGGCGCGGCGCCGCCTCGGCCAACTCGACGAGGCTCTCGTGTGCTACGGCGACTCGGCGAAGGCGACGTCGCGTCCCGACGGTAGCGCGGACGGCGCGTTTCGCAGCGCCGTAGGGCTGGTCTTGGTGCTCACGGATCAGGGTCGGTTCGACGAGGCGCAGCGGGCGCTGGCACAGGCGCGTGAAATTCGTGATCGCGCGGACCTGGGGGGCTACGGGCAGGCGCTCACGATAGTCCAGGCCGAGGTCTGGTTCGCTCTGGCGCGCGGAGAGACCGCGCAGGCGAACGAAGCGTGGCGCCTGTTCGCCGACGACCCGAGCACGACGATCCGCCGACAGGATGCAGCCGTGGTGTCGTTAGAGGTTGAATTGACGCTGGCCACCGCCGGGCCGGCGGCGGCAGTCAAAGTTGCTCAACGCACGCTGGCAAGGCTGCAGGCGAGCCCGGCGAAGCCGAATTCGGTGTTCGACCAATCACGCCTGTTGCTGGTGCTGGCACGCGGGCTGCGCATGCTTGGCAATGCTTCCGAGGCGTTGGTGCCGCTACAGGAGGCTATGCGCGACGCAGCCTCTGTATACGATCCGACTGTGAGCGTGGTCGTGTCCGACCTGCACGTTGCCATTGCCGAGGCACTGCTGGAATCGGGCGAGATCGACTTCGCGCGAACTCATTTGGATGCAGCCAAAGCAATTCAGTCGAGACATGCCCAATTGGGTCCGCACTACACCGAGCCAGTGCGTGAGTTGGAGAAGCGGCTAGGCTCTCCTCCTTTGTGACGATCACGCGGAGAGCCTTTGGTTGGCGGAAGTGCAAGGCGCGCTCCGCGCAGGACGGGTCAGCGATGAATGCGCGCGAGGCGGGCGCTGCGTCCCGAGGTACGACAGCTACATGCGTAGCACCATGAATTGGCCCCTTCGGGCCTTGGCTGCGCTTGCGAAGTTTCTCGCGTAGCCGGCCAGGTCCGGGAATGTGACGTCCCGACGGGGCAAGTCCTACAACAGTCGGCCACGTTGATGTGGGGCCGCTATAATTTGATCCGAAGACCCGGTTGAACCGGGTGGTGGCAGCCCAACTACAGGCGATGCTTTGCTGGATTCGAGCATGCCTTTGGAAAATTGATGCGCTACTGGCTGATGAAATCCGAGCCGGACGAGATGTCCATCGACGATCTCGCCAAGCTGCCGAAGCAGACGACGGCGTGGTTCGGCGTGCGCAATTATCAGGCGCGCAACTACATGCGCGACGGAATGCGCGTCGGCGACCAGGCGTTCTTCTATCACTCGAGCTGTCCGGAACCGGGCATCGCCGGCATCGTCGAAGTCTCGGCGCTGGCGTATCCGGACGCGACGCAGTTCGACCGCAAGAGCCCGTATTTCGATCCGAAGGCCACGCGCGAGGCGCCGCGCTGGTTCAACGTCGACGTGAAGCTGGTCGAGAAGACGCGACTGATCTCCCTCGCGGAACTGCGCGCCGAGCCCGCGCTGGCCAATCTCGTCACGCTGCAGCGGGGCAACCGGCTTTCCATCACGCCGGTGGAGCCCGCCGACTGGAAGCGGGTGTGCAAGCTCGCGGCAAAGAAGTCCTAGGCAAAGATGGACGCTTCGCTGATCGCCGCCTTCGTGGCACTGGGGTGCGTCATCGGCTTCCTGGCGGGGCTGCTGGGCATCGGCGGCACGATGATCATGGTGCCGATCCTCACGATCCTGTTCACGCACGAGCATTTTCCGCGCGACCACATGGTGCACATCGCCGTCGCCACGGCCATGGCCACGATCGTCTTCACGTCGCTGTCCAACATGCACGCGCACAACCGGCACGGCGCGGTGCTGTGGCCGGTCGTGCGCGGCCTGGTCCCGGGAATTCTGCTGGGCTCGCTGGTCGGCCCGCTGATCGTGAGCGGCATGTCGGCGATCATGCTGGCGTCGATCTTCGCGCTGTTCGCCGCGATTTCCGGCGTGCAGATGATCTGGGGGAAGGTGCCCAAGGCCACGCGCGAATTGCCCGGAACGCTGGGCCTGATCGGCGCCGGCACGGGTATCGGCATCCTGTCCGGAATGATCGGCGCCGGCGGCGCATTCGTCACCGTGCCCTACCTCGAGCGCTGCAACGTCAGGATCCACAATGCCGTCGCGACCTCCGCGGCGCTCGGGCTGCCGATCGCGGCGTCGGGCACCGTGGGGTTCATCATCACCGGAATGCGGCAAACGGGATTGCCGCCGCACAGTCTGGGGTACGTCTATCTTCCCGCGCTGGTATGCATCGCAGCGGCAAGCATGCTGTTCGCGCCCGTCGGCGCCAAGCTGGCGCATCGCTGGCCGGTGAAGAAGCTGAAATTCGCGTTCGGCTGCATGCTCTTTGGCGTTGCCGCGTTCATGGTCTGGAAGGTCGCAACCGCCTGACGGGCAATCGCGCCCCGCGTCCTGCGCGGGACGCCCGCAGCTTTCAACCGGACGCGCTTCCCCAGCGCCCGAGCGTGTGGATCCGTTCCGCGCCGAGGTGGGACGCCAGGAACACGGGCTGCATCCGGCTCTGGAAGCGAGCCGGCGGCCAGCGTCGGCGCTACGGCCAGCAGACCGGTGCGGGTGCCGGAATCCTCCATCGCGGCGCGCAGCGCGTCGGCATCGGCCCAGACCGGCGCGCCCGCGACCATGCGCAGGTAAACGCGGCCCGTCGCCTGTTCGGCGAAGTTGAGCGCCGGCAGCCGGCGCGCGCACTCGACCAGGAATTCCGTGTTGCGCTCGGGCGCGAGCGCCTCGGGATCGAGATAGAGCTCCGACGGGCTCTTCGCGTTGATATTGACCTTGCGGAACCCCTGCATGTTCAGCATGGCGTTGACGTCCAGCACGTTCAATTCGCCGTTCCAGCCGAAGGCGATCGTGCGCGGCCGCGTGCCGATGGGCACGGTGTTGTCCAGGAATTCGCAGTGGACTTCCTTGTCCGCGGACAGCGCCCACGTGAAGAAGAGCTGCGGCATGCCCGTGTAGGCCTCGATGTTGTGCGCCAGCAGGTCGTCCACCGCCTTGTAGCGCCCGACCTCGAGGCCGCGTTTCCACGCCCGCTCGACGAGGGCCTCGGGGGGCGTGATCATGAAGAACAGGTAGACCGTATGCCCGAACCGGGTCAGCAGGTTGCTTCCCGCCTCGGCCGACTCCGGCGCGAAACTGTCGAAGCGGAAGCGGTCGATCAACAGGTGCGTCGTCGCGTGCCGTTCCGCCTTGCGCGCCATGTAGCGGTCGAGCTTCTGGTCGATGATCTGCAGTTCCTCGCTCGTGCATGCTCCGCCGTATTTGTACGCGGCGCCCAGCGACGCATAGTCGAGCAGCTGCTTGCGCCAGATGTCGGGACTGATCAGCGCGAAATCGGCCCATGCGACGCCGATCCTCTCGGCGAGCATTTTCTGCTCCGGGCGCATCGTGCTCTTGCCCGCCGCGGAGGCGCCCTTGGTGTTCATGATGACCGGCCGCTCCTGCGCGGGCAGCCAGCGGAACCCTTCGCTGCGCGCCGCCTCCGCGAACCAGCCGTCGATCAGCCGCCCGATTTCCTCGCCGCAGTAGTCGTTGCAGGCGAGATCGGTGGCCACGGACACGATCAGTTCCCGCGGTCCCCACATGTCGCCGTGCCGGCCCACGAGCGAACCGACGACCCTGGCCAGCGCGCGGCACGCGGCGACGCGCATCCGGTCTTCGCCGGACGCGGCCGGCGCCGCGGCTCGCCACGCGGCAATCGCGTTCCGGGGATCGGCCGCGGCTTGTCGGCGCGGCGCCCGCGCGGGAATCGCGATGCGCCGGACGCAGCATGCGCCGCAGCCAGCCGCCTTGATTCGAATCCGGCCCGACGGGATCGCTCGCGGGTTCGGGGATTCGCGTCGCGAGTTCCGACGCGATTGTGGATGCAAGTTGGCCGCGCAACCGGTCGTACGTCGCGACCACGTCGGGCATCCTCGCGGCCGCGTGATTCGCGAGCAGCGTGTTGACCATCTCGCGGAAGTTGATTCCGAGGTCCTCCACTCGGGAGCCGCTCGGGACCGAGAGGTCCGCCGTCACGCGGACCAGGAGTTCGTGCAGCGCGAGGCGCTCAGGCCGGAAGGCAACCAGATCGAAGAGGTCGAGCCCGGTGAGGTCGTTCAGCTCAAGGGCGTCGGCGAGGCTGGTTCGCACATTCTCGGGGCGGAACAGCGTCGACAGCGCGAGGAGTTCCCGCGGCAGCTGCGATTCGATCCCGGGATTCCACGGACCGAATGCCTCCGCCGTGACGGAGGCGTCCGCATCCAACGCCGACTGCGCCGGCGCCGTCACGACGGGTCAGTCCGGTGTTTGCGCGGCCGCGCGCGCATCCGTTCCGCGCAGGCGGGCGATGACGCGCGACAACAGCGGCCAGAACAGCAGCACCAGCGCGAGTCCGGTGATGCCCCCCACCAGCCCGTTCGAGAAGAAGATGCGCATGTCGCCCTGCGCGATCAGCATCGATTGCCGGAACGAATCCTCGGCACGGTCGCCCAGCACCAGCGCCAGCACCATCGGCGCCAGCGGATAGTTCAGCTTCTTGAACAGGTAGCCGATGACGCCGAACAGCATCATGAACCAGATGTCGAGCATGGCGCCGTGCACCGTGTACGCGCCGATCGCGCAGATCACCAGGATGACGGGCGCGATGATCGAGAACGGGATGCGCAGGATCGCGGCGAACAGCGGCACGCACGTGAGCACGATGACGAGCCCGAAGATGTTGCCCAGGTACATGCTCGCGATCAGTCCCCAGACGAAGTCCTTCTGCTCCACGAACAACAGCGGACCCGGCTGCAGGCCCCAGATCAGCAGGCCGCCCAGCAGGACCGCTGCCGTGGGCGAGCCCGGAATGCCCAGCGCCAGCATCGGCAGCAGCGCCGACGTCCCGGCGGCGTGCGCCGCGGTTTCCGGCGCGATCACGCCTTCGATCTGGCCGGTGCCGAATTTCTCGCCGTCGCGCGACATGCGCTTGGCCACGCCGTAACTCATGAACGACGCCGGCGTGGCGCCTCCGGGCGTGATGCCCATCCAGATGCCGATCAGGCTGCTGCGCACCGACGTGGCCCAGTACTTGGGCAGGCGGGCCCACGTCTCGAACACGACCTTGGGATTGATCTTGGCCGTCTTGCCGGTGAACGACAGGCCCTCTTCCATCGACAGCAGGATTTCGCCGATGCCGAACAGGCCGATGACCGCGATCAGGAAGTCGAAGCCGCGCATGAGTTCGGTGAAGCCGAAGATGAGGCGCAATTGTCCGGTGACGGTATCCATGCCGACGGCGGCGAGCGCGAAGCCCAGCATCATCGCCGCCAGCGTCTTCCACGGCGAACCCTTGCCCATGCCGATGAAGCTGCAGAACGTGAGCAGGTAGACGGCGAAGAATTCCGGCGGGCCGAACTGCAGCGCGAATTTCGCGACCATCGGCGCCAGGAACGTGATCATCACCACGGCGACGAACGCGCCGACGAACGACGACGTGAAGGCGGCGGTCAGCGCCTCTCCCGCGCGGCCCTGCTGCGCCATCGGGTAGCCGTCGAAGGTCGTCGCCACCGACCAGGGTTCGCCCGGGATGTTGAACAGGATCGACGTGATGGCGCCGCCGAACAGCGCGCCCCAGTAGATGCACGACAGCATGATGATCGCCGACGTCGGCGGCATGGCGAAGGTCAGCGGCAGCAGGATCGCCACGCCGTTGGCGCCGCCCAAGCCGGGCAGCACGCCGATGATGACGCCGAGCACGATGCCGATCGTCATCAGCAGCATGTTGAACGGCGACAGGACGACGGCGAAGCCCTGGAACAATGCGTTGATTTCGACCAACGGAACTCCCCTATTGCAACGCCGCGTGGCGCGCGGCGGTCACGGTCAGTAGCCCAGGAAATGCAGTGGATCGAGGTCGCCCTTGAACAGCGGCACCTTGAACCAGACTTCGAACATGAGGAAGAAGCTCACGTTCACCAGCACGCCGACCAGCGATGCTCTTCAGCCACGAATACTTGCCGAGCCAGGCCATGAACACCGCGATGTAGATGGCGGACGCGACGTACAGGCCGATGTACTGGACGCAGAAGACGTAGATGAGCGCGGGAATCAGCACGGTCAGGACGAGCTTCAGGCGCGCCAGGCTGACGAACATCACGTACGTGAGGTTGCGCGCGCGCACCGCCTGCACCAGCGTAACCACGCTGGCGATGCAGATCAGCAGGCCGACGCGGAACGGAAAATATCCCGATTCCGGGCCATCGCTGCCCCATTTCGCGCCAAGACGGTAGCTGTCGTAGACCACCACCGCGCCGACCAACAGCAGCAACAGCGCGACCGTGATGTCCATCATGCGCAGCGAGACGCCGACACGCTCGTCGGGATCGGGTAACGGTGTTTCGGTCATCGTGGAAGTCCGGGCGTGGTTTTTCGCGGGAGGCGTTGCGGCGAGTCTCGCGGTGCCGATGGCAAGACCGCGCGGGGTTGCCGCGCGGTCTTTGGGTCGAAGTCGCTAGGGCTTGGCGAGGAACCCGGCTTCCTTCATCAGTTCGCGGTGGGTGTTTTCGGTTTGTCCGACCCACTTCGCGTACTCGGCCCCGGTCATGAACGTCTGGTTGAAGGCGCCGTCCTCCATGAATTTCTTCCACTCCGGCGTTTCGCGCACCTTCTTGAACAGATCGACGTAGTAATCGACCTGCTCCTGCGTCACGCCGCCGGGCATGAAGATCCCGCGCAGCATCAGGTAGTCGGTCGCCAGGCCGGCTTCCTTGCAGCTCGGAATATCGTTCCACGACATCGTGTCGGTGACTTTGGTCTTGTACGGCATCCGCGTGTCGTCGAACACGCACAGCGGACGCAGTTGCCCGGCCCGCCATTGCGCCACGGCTTCGATCGGATTGTTGACGCTCGAGTCGATGTGCTTGCCGACGAGCTGCACGGCAACGTCGCCACCGCCCTTGAACGGCACATAGGTGAACTTGACGCCGGCGGCTTTCTCGATCGCGACGGTGATGATCTGGTCCTCCTGCTTCGACCCCGTACCGCCCATGATCTTGGTGGGATTGCCCGCCTTGACCGCCGCGATGTAGTCCTTCGTCGTCTTGTACGGCGTGTCGGCGTTGACCCACAGGACGAACTGGTCGAGCGCCAGCATCGCCACCGGCGTCAGGTCCTTCCAGTTGAACGGCACGCCCGTGGCCATCGGCGTGGTGAACAGGTTGGAGAGCGTGATGATCAGCTTGTTCGGATCGCCCTTGGCGTCCTTCACCGCGAGGAAGCCTTCCGCGCCGGCGCCGCCCGCCTTGTTGACGACGATCAGCGGCTGCTTCATCAGGTTGTTCTTGGTGATGACGCCTTGCAGCAGGCGCGCCATCTGGTCGGCGCCGCCGCCGGTGCCCGCGGGCACGACCAGTTCCACCGGCTTGGTGGGCTCCCACGCCGCGAGCGCGGACTGGGCGTTGAATGCAAACACGGCAGCCAGCGCGACACCTAGCACGCGCGGCAGCTTCGACGCTGAATGATGGGACATTCGATACTCCTCCAGTAAATGCGACGTTCGGGAACGCCTGCCCGCTTGCCGCGGTGTCCTGGCGCCCGTTCTCAAATGATTATCCGAAACTGCAACGGACGCAATCGGCGTCCGGCACTGCCACTTCCTGCGCAATGACCCTACTTGCGTGCTGCAACATCGTCAGAGCAGTCCTGCTCCACGCGCCCACTGATACTTGGCGCCGAGAACCGCGACTGGAATTTCGGTTGAATACGCGTAGGCCGGAATGCCGTGGTCGTACAGGTACTCCGCGGCTTCCTCGACCTCGACGTCGCCCGCCAGCGACGCGACCACCGGCTTGTGGATGCCCTTGGCGCGCATCTCCTCGACGACCTCGACCATGATCTTCGCGAACACCATCGGCGGCGTCACGATCGTGTGCCAGTAGCCCAGGATCAGCGCGTGGATGCGCGGGTCCTCGAGCCCCAGCCGCACGGTGTTCTGGTAGGTCTTCGGCGGCTCGCCGCCGGTGATGTCCACCGGATTGCCGGCCGCGCCGAACGGCGGGATGAACTTGCGGAACGCCGCGTCGAGGTCGGGCGGCATCGCCATCAGCGACAGCCCGTTGTCGACGCACGCGTCGGACAGCAGCACGCCGGAACCGCCCGCGCCCGTGATGATGACGACGTTCTCGCCCTTCGGCGTCGGCAGCTTGGGGATGCCGCGCGCGAATTCGAGCAGGTCGCGCAAGACTGCGCGCGCGGATCACGCCCGATTGCCTGCAGCACGTCCTCGTAGATCTTGTCGTTGCCGGCCAGCGCGCCGGTGTGCGAACTGGCCGCGCGCGCGCCCATGCTGGTGCGGCCGGCCTTCAGCATCACGACCGGCTTCTTCTTCGACACGCGCTTCGCCACTTCGGCGAACGAGCGGCCATCCTTCAGGTCCTCGCAGTGCTGCGCGATGATCTCGGTGTTGTCGTCCTGCTCGAAGAACGTCAGCAGGTCGTCTTCGTCGATGTCCGACTTGTTGCCCAGGCCCACGATCGCCGACACGCCCATCTTGGCCGAGCGCGAGAAGCCGATGATCGCCATGCCGATGCCGCCCGACTGCGACGACAGCGCGGCCTTGCCCTTGACGTCGTACGCGGTGCAGAACGTCGCGCACAGGTTCTTCGGCGTGTAGTAGAAGCCGTAGATGTTCGGTCCCATCAGCCGCACGCCGTACTTGCGCGCGATCTCGACCAATTCGACCTGGCCCGCCATGTTGCCGGTCTCGGCGAAGCCGGACGGAATGAGGATGGCGCCGGCGATCTTCTTCTCGCCGACTTCGATCAATGCGCCGGGCACGAACTTGGCGGGGATCGCGAACACGGCGATGTCGATGTTGCCGGGTACGTCCTTGACGCTCTTGTACGCCTGCAGCCCCATGATCTTGTCGGCGGACGGGTTGATCGGGTAGATCTTGCCCTTGTAGCCGCCGTTGATCAGGTTCTTCATCACCGAGTTGCCGATCTTGCCGGTCTCGTCGGACGCGCCGATCACGGCCACCGCGTCCGGCTTCATCACCTTGTTCATCTGCGCGACGATCTCGGCCTGGCTCGGGCGATAGCGCTCCACCGGCGGCGTGAAGTCGAGCACGATGCGCACGTCGGCGGCGATGGCGCCCGACTTCGACGCGAACACCGGGTTCAGGTCCATTTCCGCGATCTGCGGGAAGTCGGAGACGAGCTGCGACACGTTCTCGATGAGGCCGGCGAGCGCGTCGCGGTTCACCGGATCGCTGCCGCGCACGCCCTTCAGGATGGACGCCGCGCCGATGCCGTCGAGCATCGACAGCGCGTCGGCCTTCGTGGCGGGCGCCAGGCGGAACGTGATGTCCTTCAGCACTTCGACGAGGATGCCGCCCAGTCCGAACGCCACCAGCTTGCCGAACGATTGATCCGTCACGGCGCCGATGATCACTTCCTGGCCGCCCATGACCATCTGCTGCACCTGCACGCCCTGCAGGTTGGCCTTCGCGTCGTACTTCTTCGCGTTGGCCATGATCGTCGCGAAGCCCGCTTCCACGTCGGCCGCGTTCTTGACGCCGACGAGCACGCCGCCCGCTTCCGTCTTGTGCAGGATTTCCGGCGACACGATCTTCAGCACGACCGGGAAGCCCATGCCGGCGGCGAGCTTCGCCGCTTCGGCGGCCGTGGTGGCGACGCCTTCCTTCGGCACCGTGATGCCGTACGCGTCGCATACGCGCTTGCCTTCGGGCGCCGTCAGCGACGTGCGTCCGTCGGCCTTCGCCTTGTCCAGAATCTGCTGCACCGCCGCCTTGTTGTGCGCCATCGCCGTTTCCTTCGCTTATCGATTGCAAATGGACGCGAACGCGCGTCCCGATTCGGTTGCAGTTCAGATGACGTTGGCGGCGCGCAGCGCGGCGACGTCGTCCTTGCCGTAGCCCAGCTCGGCGAGGACTTCGTCCGTGTGCTCGCCCAGCAGCGGCGAGCGCGTGACTTCGGTGGCGCTGTCCGACATCTTGATCGGATTGCCGACCGAAAGGTACTTGCCGCGCTTCGGATGGTCGACCTCGACGACGGTGCCGGTCGCGCGCAAGCTCGGCTCGTCGGCGATTTCCTTCATCGACAGGATCGGGCCGCACGGGATGTCGTGCTTGTTCAGGATGTCCATCGCCTCGAACTTGGTCTTGGTCATCGTCCACTTCTCGATCTCGCCGAAGATCTCCATCAGGTGCGGCAGCCGCGCCCTTCGGCGTCGCGTAGCGCGGATCGGTCAGCCATTCGGGGCGCCCGATCACCTCGCAGATGTCCTTCCAGACCGGCGCCTGCGTGATGAAGTAGATGTACGCGTTGGGATCGGTCTCCCAGCCCTTGCACTTCAGGATCCAGCCCGGCTGGCCGCCGCCCGACGCATTGCCGGCGCGCGGCACCGCCTCGAGGAACTTGCCGTTCGGATACTGCGGGTACTCCTCCATCACGTGCGTCCGGTCGAGCCGCTGCTGGTCGCGCAGCTTGACGCGGCACAGGTTGAGCACGCCGTCCTGCATCGCGGCCAGCACCTTCTGCCCGCGTCCGGTGGTCTTGCGCTGGTAGAGCGCGGCGACGATGCCGAGCGCCAGGTGCAGGCCGGTGCCGCTGTCGCCGATCTGCGCGCCGGTCACGAGCGGCGGGCCGTCGTCGAAGCCGGTCGTCGACGCCGCGCCGCCGGCGCACTGCGCGACGTTCTCGTAGACCTTGCAGTCCTCGTACGGGCCGGGGCCGAAGCCCTTGACCGACGCGACGATCATCTTCGGGTTGAGCTGCTGGATGCGTTCCCACGTGAAGCCCATGCGGTCGAGCGCGCCGGGCGCGAAGTTCTCCACCAGCACGTCGCATTTCTTCACCAGCGCTTCCAGCACTTCCTTGCCCTTGGGATTCTTGGCATCGACGGTGATCGAGCGCTTGTTGTGGTTCAGCATCGTGAAATAGAGGCTGTCCACGCCGGGAATGTCGCGCAGTTGCCCGCGCGTGATGTCGCCTTCGCCCGCGCGCTCGACCTTGATCACGTCGGCGCCGAGCCATGCGAGAAGCTGCGTGCACGTCGGTCCCGACTGCACGTGCGTGAAGTCCAGGATGCGGACACCGTCCAGTGCCTTGCTCATTCCATTCCCCTATCCAATTCAGTCATTTCGTCGATCGCGCCGACGCAAGGCTGCTGGCCGCGTTGAACGTCGTCGCGCCGACAGTCGCGGATCGAACGCCGATTCATCGACGACGCTCCAACGCGGCAATGCATCACGGCTTCTTCTTGGCGGACGGATTGAGGCTGGTGATGCGGCCGCTTTCCGTGCCGCCGCCCTCGTCGATGACCGCGTTGATCAGCGTCGGGCCGCTTGCGAGCGGATCGCCTCTTCCATCGCCTTGCGCAGCTCGTCCGGCGTCTTCACGTGCGCGCCGACGCCGCCCCACGCCTCCATCATCTTGTCGTAGCGGGCGTCCTTGACGAACACCAGCGGCGAGGGATCCGGGCCGCCCGTCGGGTTCTTCTCGTCGCCGCGGTACACGCCGTTGTTGTTCATGATGACGATGCACACCGGCAGGTTGTAGCGGCAGATCGTCTCCGTCTCCATGCCGGAGAAGCCGAACGCGCTGTCGCCTTCCACCGCGATCACCTGCTGGCCGGTCACGACGGCGGCGGCCACGGAGTAGCCCATGCCGACGCCCATGATTCCCCACGTGCCCACGTCGATCCGCTTGCGCGGCTTGTACATGTCCACGATGCTGCGGGTGAAGTCGAGCGCGTTCGCGCCCTCGTTCACGAGCACGGCGTCGGGGTTGGCCTTGACGATGTCGCGCACCACGTTGAGCGCGCTCTGGAAGCTCATCGGCGACGGATTCTTCGCGAGCGTCTCGGCCATCTTCGCGACGTTCTTGTCCTTGCGCTCGGTGACGGCGTTCGTCCACTCGGCCGGCGGCTTGGCCAGTTCGAGCCGATTGCGCGCGAGCATGGCCGACACGCAGGAGCCGATGTCGCCGACCACCGGCGCATCGATGCGCACGTTGCTGTCCGCTTCCTGCGGCGAGATGTCGATCTGCACGAATTTCTGGCCGCCCCACGATTTCGACGTGGCGCCGCCCCACGTCTTGCCCTTGCCCTGCGACAGCAGCCAGTTCAAGCGCGCGCCGATCAGCATCACGACGTCGGCTTCGGGCAGCACGTACGAGCGCGCGGCCGACGCGCACTGCGCGTGCGTGTCCGGCAGCAGGCCCTTCGCCATCGACATCGGCAGGTAGGGAATGCCGGTCTTCTCGACCAGCGCGCGAATGTCGGCATCGGCCTGCGCGTACGCCGCGCCCTTGCCGAGAATGATGAGCGGCTTCTTCGCGCTCTTCAGCAGATCGACGGCGCGCTTGACGGCCTCCGGCGCGGGAATCTGGCGGGGCGCGGCGTCCACGACCTTGATGAGCGAGTTCTTGCCGGCCACCGCTTCCATCGCCTGCGGAAAGAGCTTCGCCGGCAGGTCGAGGTACACGCCACCGGGACGTCCCGACACGGCGGCACGTATCGCGCGCGCGACGCCGACGCCGATGTCCTCGGCGTGCAGCACGCGAAACGCCGCCTTGCACAGCGGCTTGGCGATCGCCAGCTGGTCCATTTCCTCGTAGTCGCCCTGCTGCAGGTCGACGATCTCGCGCTCCGAGGAGCCGCTGATGAGGATCATCGGAAAGCAGTTGACCGTGGCGTGCGTGAGCGCGGTGACGCCGTTGAGGAAGCCGGGCGCGGACACGGTGAGGCAGATGCCGGGCTTCTGCGTGAGGAACCCGGCGATCGAAGCCGCGTAGCCCGCGTTCTGCTCGTGCCGGAACGCGATGACGCGCAGCCCCGACTTCTGCATGCGGCGCGTGAGGTCGGTGATCGGGATGCCGGGCAGCCCGAAGATCGTATCGATGCCGTTCAGCTTGAGAGCTTCGATGACGAGCTGGAAGCCGTCGATTTCTTCCGCCGGGGCGCTGATCGTGCCGGCGCTGGCGGTCGTCAGCGTGCCCTCTGGCTTGGCCGATGCCGGCTTGGCTGCGGTGCCCGCGGTCGATTCCATATGAATCTCCTCCATCAAACTGCGAATATTTGGCGTAACGTATGTGGTATATCAGACGAAGTCAAGACGGTCTCACTGTCGGTAACTGCTTGAATAATTGTGCCGCACTGCACAATGACGAATCGACGGCCGGAATGCCGCAACCCGTTTTGGGCCCGTGATTTATGGTGTATGGTATACAAGATACGAACCGGCGGACCGATGTCAGCGACGATCGAAACTCCCGCAACCCTCCCGCTCAACCTGCGCCCGCTCAATGTCGCGGCCAGTTTCCGGGACCAGGCCTACGCCGCGCTGAAGCAGGCAATCACCGATGCCGACATTTACGCGCACCAGGAGGAAATCCGCCTCGACGAGCGCCAGCTGAGCCAGGCGCTCGGCGTCAGCCGGACGCCGATCCGCGAGGCGATGACGCTGCTCGAGCAGGAGGGATTCCTGCGCACGGTCCCGCGCCGCGGCGTGTTCATCATCCGCAAGACCAAGAAGCAGATCCTCGAGATGATCGAGATGTGGGCGGCGCTGGAGAGCATGGCCGCGCGGCTTGCGACGCTGAACGCCTCGGACGAGGACATCGGCAAGCTGCGCGGCATGTTCGACGAATTCCGCAACCAGACGCCGGCGGAACATATCCAGGAATACTCGGACGCGAACATCGCGTTCCACCAGGCGATCATCCGCCTGTCCGGCTCGCACCTCATGGGCCAGACGATCGAGAACCTGTTCATCCACGTCCGGGCGATCCGGCGCATGACCATTTCGCAAAGCGATCGCGCGGCGCGCTCGATCGTCGACCACATGCGCATCATCGAGGCGCTGGAGAAGCGCGACACCGAGCTCGCCGAGCGCCTCGTGCGCCAGCACTCGCTCGACCTCGCCGCGCACGTGGAGAAGCATTGCGATTTCCTCGACTAGCGTCCGCTCCGCGGCCTCAAGCCAAAGCAAAATGAACATGACGCAGAAGGCGACCGTCGACATTTCCGGGCTGGGCAAGCGGCGCGGCGCGCGCGGCCAGATGAAGGGCCGCACGCTCGACCCGCAGGCATTGGCCGACGTGCAGGCGCTGCTGGGCGATGCGCCGCGGCGGCGCGACCTGCTGATCGAGTTCCTGCACCGTATCCAGGACCGCTACGGCTTCATCTCCGCCGCGCACGTCGTCGCGCTGGCGCAGGAGATGAAGCTCGCGATGACGGAGGTCTACGAAGTGGCGACGTTCTACCACCACTTCGACGTCGTGAAGGAAGGCGACACGCCGCCGCCGCCGCTCACGATCCGCGTCTGCGAGACGCTGTCATGCCAGATGGCCGGCGCCGACGACTTGCGCGCCGCGCTCGAACGGACATGCGGACCGGACGTCCGCGTCCTTGGCGCGCCCTGCGTCGGCCGCTGCGAACATGCGCCCGTCGCCGTGGTCGGCCGCAATCCGGTCGACCATGCCACGGTGCAAAGACGTCGTTGCCGCGGTCGCCGCCAAGGCGATCGAAGCGAAGGTTCCACACTACGTCGATTACGCCGCGTATCGCGCGCAAGGCGGATACCGGACGCTGCTCGAATGCACGGACGGCAAGCGTCCGCTCGAAGAGGTCATCGCCGCGCTGGAGCATTCGGGCTTGCGCGGCTTGGGCGGCGCCGGGTTTCCAGCGGGCCGCAAGTGGCGCATCGTCCGCGCCGAACCCGCGCCGCGCCTTCTCGCCGTCAACATCGACGAGGGCGAGCCGGGAACCTTCAAGGACCGGCATTTCCTGGAGCGCGACCCGCACCGTTTCCTCGAAGGCATGCTGGTCGCGGCGTGGGCCGTGGAAATCGCGGACGTATACATCTATCTGCGCGACGAATATGCGGCGTGCCGCGAGATCCTCGCGCGCGAAATCGCGGCGCTCGAGGCCGCCCCGCCGTGTCCGCTGCCGCGCATTCACCTGCGCCGGGGCGCGGGCGCCTACATCTGCGGCGAAGAGTCGGCGATGATCGAATCGCTGGAAGGCAAGCGCGGCATGCCGCGGCTGCGGCCTCCCTATGTCGCGCAGGTGGGCCTGTTCGGGCGGCCGACGCTCGAGCACAACATGGAAACGTTGTTCTGGATCCGCGACATCCTGGAAAAGGGCGGGGAAGCGTTCGCCGCGCACGGCCGCCACGACCGCAAGGGCTTGCGCTCGTTCTCCGTGTCCGGCCGCGTCGCCAAGCCGGGCGTGCACGTCGCGCCGGCGGGCATCACCGTGCGCGAGCTGATCGACGAGTTCGCGGGCGGCATGCTGCCCGGCCACGACTTCTATGCGTACCTGCCGGGGGGCGCGTCCGGCGGCATCCTGCCGGCGTCGCTCGGCGACGTTCCGCTCGACTTCGACACGCTGCAGCCGCACGGATGTTTCATCGGCTCGGCGGCCGTCATCATCCTGTCGCAGCACGACCGCGCGCGCGACGCGGCGCTCAACCTGATGCGCTTCTTCGCCGACGAGTCGTGCGGCCAGTGCACGCCTTGCCGCGTCGGCACCGAGAAGGCCGTCGGACTGCTCGCGCAGCCGCGATGGGACACGGCGCTGCTCGACGAATTGTCGCGCGCGATGGCCGACGCCTCCATTTGCGGGCTCGGGCAGGCCGCGCCCAATCCGATCGCGTGCGTGATCAAGTATTTTCCGGAGGAATGCTTGACGAGTGAATGCACTCCCGCTGCCCCGACGAGTCTGTCGTTCCAGCTGAACGGCAAAGCCGATCGCAGGCGATGGCCGGCGAGACGATCATCGAAGCCGCGCTGCGCGACGGCGTCGACATTCCGCACCTGTGCCACAAGCCGGGCATGCGGCCGGACGGCAATTGCCGCGCGTGCATGGTGGAGATCAAGGGCGAGCGCGTGCTGGCGCCTTCCTGCTGCCGCGTCCCGACGCCCGGCATGGAGGTCGCGAGCGACAGCGCGCGCGCCGTGCATGCGCAGAAGATGATCGTCGAACTGCTCGCGGCCGACGTTCCGGAGAAACTCTACCGGACCGATTCCGAACTCGAGCACTGGAAGAAGACGCTGGGCGTCGGACGTCCGCGCTTCGCGGCCCGGTCGCAACCGGCGCCGGACATTTCGCACCCGGCGATGGCGGTCAACCTCGATGCCTGCATCCAGTGCACGCGCTGCGTGCGCGCGTGCCGCGAGGAACAGGTCAACGACGTCATCGGCTTCGCGCTGCGCGGCGCGCACGCGAAGATCGTCTTCGACCTGGACGATCCGATGGGCCAGTCGACGTGCGTTGCGTGCGGGGAATGCGTCCAGGCGTGCCCGACAGGCGCGCTCGCTCCGGCGAAGGAGGCGTATCTCGCGCCGACCGACCGCACCGTATCGTCGTTGTGCCCGTATTGCGGCGTGGGCTGCCAGCTCACCTATCACGTCAAGGGCAACGAGATCGTGCGCGTCGAAGGGCGCGACGGTCCGGCCAATCACGACCGGCTGTGCGTGAAGGGCCGCTTCGGGTTCGACTACGTGCACCATCCGCAGCGCCTCACGCGCCCGCTGATTCGCAAGCCGGGCGTGGCGAAGGATCCGAAAGGCGCGATGGATCCGGCGAATCCTTGGAAGCATTCCGCGAAGCGAGCTGGGAGGAGGCGCTGGCGCTGGCGGGCGGCACGTTGCGCAAGATCCGCGACGAACACGGGCCGAGCGCGCTGGCGGGCTTCGGGTCGGCCAAGGGCAGCAACGAGGAGGCTTATCTGTTCCAGAAGCTGGTGCGTACCGGCTTCGGCACCAACAACGTCGACCACTGCACGCGGCTGTGCCATGCGTCCAGCGTCGCGGCGCTCTTGGAGGGCATCGGCTCCGGCGCCGTGTCGAATCCGGTGATGGACGTGCTGCAGGCCGATGTCGTGCTTCTCATCGGCGCCAACCCGGTCGTCAACCATCCGGTGGCGGCCACGTGGATCAAGAACGCGGTCAAGAACGGCACGAAGCTGATCCTCGCCGACCCGCGCCGCTCGGAACTTGCCCGGCACGCCGCGCATTACCTGCAGTTCAAGCCCGATACCGACGTCGCGCTGCTCAACGCGATGATGCACACGATCGTCGAGGAGGGTCTGGTCGCGCAGAGCTTCATCGCCGATCGCACGCTGGGCTACGAGGAACTGAAAGCCAACGTGGCCGCATACAGTCCCGAGGCGATGGCGCCGGTCTGCGGCATCCCGGCGGCGACGATCAGGGAAGTGGCGCGGCTGTTCGCAACGTCGAAGGGCTCGATGATCCTGTGGGGCATGGGCATCTCGCAGCACGTCCACGGCACCGACAACGCGCGCTGCCTGATCGCGCTGACGATGATGACCGGCCAGGTGGGCCGTCCCGGCACAGGCCTGCATCCGCTGCGCGGCCAGAACAACGTGCAGGGCGCGTCCGACGTCGGCCTGATCCCGATGATGCTTCCCGATTACCAGCGCGTCGACAACGTTGCCGCCAGGACGAAATTCGAGACGCTGTGGGGCCAGACGCTGGATCCGAAGCCGGGTCTCACCGTCGTCGAGATCATGGACGCGGTGCACGCCGGGAAGATCCGCGGCATGTACATCATGGGCGAGAACCCGGCGATGTCCGATCCGGATGTCGCGCATGCGCGCCAGGCGTTGTCCGAGCTCGAGATGCTGGTCGTGCAGGACATCTTCCTGACCGAGACCGGCTATCTCGCCGATGTGATTCTCCCGGCGTCGGCGTTTCCGGAAAAGACCGGAACCTTCACCAACACCGACCGCTCCGTGCAGCTCGGGCGGCAGGCGCTCGAGCCGCCGGGTGAGGCGCGGCACGACCTGCGCATCATCAACGACATGGCGCGTGAGTTGGGCCTGCCGTGGAACTACACGCATCCGCGCGAGGTGTTCGCGGAAATGCGGCAGGCGATGCCGTCGATCGCCGGCATCACGTGGGACCGTCTCGAAGCCACGCATTCGGTGACGTATCCGTGCGAGAAGGAAGGCGACGCGGGCCAGCGCGTCGTGTTCACCGACAATTTTCCGACACCGACCGGCCGCGCGCGCTTCGTGCCGGCGAAGATCATCCCGGGCGCGGAACCACCGGATGCGGACTATCCGTTCGTGCTGATCACCGGGCGCCAGCTCGAGCATTGGCACACCGGGAGCATGACGCGGCGGGCCGAAGTGCTGGACGAGATCGAGCCGGTGCCGGTGGCGTCGCTGAATCCGCTCGACATGGCGCAAATGAAGGTCTCGCCCAGCGGAACGATCACGGTCGCGTCGCGCCGAGGCAGCATCGCGCTGGCGGCGCGCGCCGATGCGGGCACGCCGCGCGGCGCGGTATTCATTCCGTTCTGCTATTACGAAGCGGCGGCGAACCTGCTGACCAATCCGGTGCTCGATCCGTTCGGAAAGATTCCGGAATTCAAGTATTGCGCGGTGCGCGTCACGCCGGCGGCGACGCGGGAACGGCATTCGGATACGACTCGACGTCCCGACCGGGCGCAATGCAGTAAGGCAACCGTGGGGTCGCGGCCGGTTGAGCGTTGCTCGGGGCGGTTTCGAGCGAGCGTTCCAATCGGGTGCGGGCTCACGCCGGCGCGCGAGGGAGCGAAGATCGCGCCGGTCAGGATGTCGGTTTCGTTCCGAATCTTTGGCGAAGCACGTTCTTCTGCACCTTGCCCATCGCATTGCGCGGCAGGTCGTCCACGAAGTGCACGCGCTTGGGCACCTTGAACGACGCAATGTCGGCCTTCAGCGCGGCGACAATCCCGGCTTCGGTCAGCGCATGCCCGGATCGCGCGACGACGACCGCCGTGACGCTCTCTCCGAAGTCGGGATCGGGGACGCCGATGATGGCGGTCTCGACCACGCCGTCCATTTCGTCGATGCGCTCCTCGATTTCCTTCGGATAGACATTGAGGCCGCCGGTGATGATGAGGTCCTTCGCGCGGCCGACGAGCCGCAGGTAGCCCTTGCCGGGACCATCGGGCACCCATTCGCCCATGTCGCCGGTCTTGAAGAAGCCATCCGCAGTGAATTCCTCGCGCGTCTTGTCCGGCATGCGCCAGTAGGCGGCGAATACGTTCGGCCCGCGCACCTCGACCGCACCGATGTGCCCGGGCGCGAGCGCGGTGCCGTCGTCGCCGACGACGCGCATCTCGACGCCGGGCAACGGCTTGCCTACCGTGCCGGCCACGCGCGCGCCCGCCAGCGGATTCGACGTGTTCATGCCGGTCTCGGTCATGCCGTAGCGTTCGAGGATCGTTTGCCCCGTGCGCTCGCTGAACGCGTCGAAAGTCTCCGGCAGCAGCGGTGCCGAGCCCGACACGAACAGCCGGATCGTGCTGCAACTGTCGCGGGTGAACGTCGGCTCGGAAATCAGGCGCGAGTAGAACGTCGGTACGCCCATCATCACGGTTGCCCGCGGCAGCAGGCTCGCGACCTCCCGCGCATCGAATTTCGGCAGCCACAGCATGTGCGAGCCGGAAAGCAGCACGCAGTGGATCGCCACGAACAGGCCGTGCACGTGATAGATCGGCAGCGCGTGCAGCAAAACGTCGCCGCGGGTGAAGCCCCAGGCCCCGACCAGGGCCAGCGCGTTGGACGCGAGGTTGCGATGGGTCAGCATCGCGCCCTTCGAGCGGCCGGTCGTGCCGGACGTGTACAGGATCGCCGCCAGATCGTCGGGTGCCGATTCGACGGTGGCGAACGTCTCCGGAAACGGAGCGGCGCGGTCCATCAGCTCGCCGCCGTGGCCATCCAGCGTCAGGACGGTGGCGCCGCGCGCGAGCGTTGCCACCAGGCCCAGGTTGTCGGGACTGCACACGATCACGCGCGGCTCCGCGTCCGCGAAGAAGTAGTCGAGCTCGCTGCGCTGATACCCGGTGTTGAGCGGCAGGTACACCAGTCCGGCGCGCAGGCAGGCGAGGTACAGCGCCAGCACCTGCCAGTGCTTGTCGGTCTGGACCGCGACACGGTCTCCCTTGCGGCAGCCGGCGGCGACCAGCGCGTGCGCAATTCGCGCCGACGCGGCCTCGATGTCGCCGTAGTGGATGACCGGGCCGTTGGGAATGACCAGCAGCGGTTGTTCCGCGCCGTCGGGGAAATGGCTTTCGAACAGCGCGTACAGGTTGGCGTTCACTTGAATGGCGTTCGCTGCGTGGGTTGGGATCGCGAAAGTATGCGCGGGGTTCGCGCAAGCATGCGCTCAGGGTCCGCGCAGGCATGCGCGGCGATGTTATTCTCGTCCGGTCGATTATTCCACAGAGCGGAGGGTCAGGTTGCGGCCGCCTTCCGACACGCGTGTCGCAGATCTCGAAACTCGAACCGTTGGCACGACTGGCGGCGCTCGCGGACGCCGGGACGCTGGTGGCGCTGCCCGCTGCCGGCGCGAGTCCGCATCTGGCGCGATGGGGCATCGCTGCGGGCGAGTCTGACGGCGTCGTGGGAGCCCGCTTTGCGGCAGGCGCGACGCGAGTACTGGCGGTGGCACAGGACGCGCGGTTCCTGGGCGGCAGCATCGGCGCGAATCACGGCGCATTCCTGCAGCATTTTTTCGAGCGCGCCCTCGACGAACGCCCGGATGCCGTGATTCTGCTCGTCGATTCCGGCGGCGTGCGCCTGCACGAGGCCAACGCAGCGGAATGGGCGCTGGCGCGGGCGCTGCGTGCGCTGTTCGACGTGCGGGGCGCCGGCATCGCGACGCTCGCGATCGTCACGGGTGCCGCGTTCGGCGGCGCGTCGGTGCTGGCGGCGGCGTGCGAAAACCTGCGCTTCATGCCGCACGCGCGCTTCGGCCTGTCCGGTCCGGGGGTGATCGAAACCGCGCACGGCAAGGCGGAACTCGACGCGGGCGATTCCGGTGCGGTGACGGCGTTGTTCGGGGCACAGGCGCGCGTGGCGGCGGGCATCGGCGCGTTGATCGACGACGGGGTCGACGCCGTGCGCACGGCGATTCGTGCGGTGGCGCGGCACGCCGTGCGTTTCGATCGAGCGGCGCTGGACGCGTGGGATGCGAAGCTGGCGACTCGGCTCGGCCGCGCGGGGCTGTCGCCCGCTGCTGCGGTGCAGGCGTCGCCGATGATGCCGGCGCTGGCCCACGCGGTGCCGGTCGATGCGACGGGATGGCTCTGGCGCCTGCGCGACAGCGACATTCATGTGCTGCGGCCGCTGGCGCCTCTGGCATTCGATCCGGCAGTCGCGGTGTCAATTGCCCAAGCGATCGCCGGTGGGCTGCCGCCTCGATCGCCGCTGGTCGTCATCGAAGATTCCCCGGGCCACGCTGCGACGCGCATCGCGGAGGCAATCGGCGTCTCCGAATACCTGGCCGCGCATGCGGCGCGGCTTGCCGTGCTGCGCCGGGAGGGCAGCGCGGTACTGGGGTTGCTGGCGGGCCGCGGCCACAGCGCCGCGTTCTTCGTCAACGCGCTGCAGGCCGCGACGCTGGACGCGCTTGCCGGCGCGCGAATCGAGGCCATGGCGCCCGATGCGATCGCCCGCGTGACGCGCCTTCCCGCGGATGCGCTTGCGGCGCTGATCGAGGACGACGCGTTGATGGGTCAGCCGGCGCGGCACCTGGCAGCGTTGGGCGGCGTGGCGCGGACGCATGCCGGCATGACCGACCAGGAATTGCGGGCGCGTGTGGCGGAACTGCGCTAACGCGGCCGCGCCGCAACGAACACGCGCGCGACCTGTTCGGCGCGGTCCGCGAGCAGCGCACCGGCGTTGGCGATGCATTCCTCCAGCGACAGCGGACCGTTCGGCAGAGCGAAACAACCGGCGAAGTGCTTGGCAAGTTCGGGCAATGCGGCCGAATCGACGGCGCCGGAAATCAGCGTGACCGGAACGCCATGGGCGCGCGCATGCTCGGCCACGACAAACGGCGCCTTGCGCAGCAGCGTCTGCGCGTCGCTGCGCCCTTCGCCGGTGATCGCCCAATCGGCGCCCGCGAGCGCTTCGTCCAATCCAATCAATTCGGCCACGACTTCGGCACCGGATTGGAACGCGCCGCCCAACAGCTGCAGCGCGAAGCCCAATCCGCCGGCAGCGCCTGCGCCGGGGGCTTCGGCTGCCTTTCGGCCGACCGCGGCCTCGGCGCGCTCGGCGAATCGCGTGATCGCTTCGTCGAGGGCGCGCACCTGCGACGCCGACACGCCCTTCTGCGGCCCGAAGATCGCGGTCGCGCCACTGACTCCCGTGAGCGGATTGTTGACGTCCGACATGATGGTGATCGCGCACGCGGAAAGGCGCGGATCGAGTGCTGAAGCGTCGGCGTGCGCCAATGTCGCGAGCCCCTCGGGCCCGGGAGCGATCTCCCGCCCGGTCGCATCGCGAAGCGACAGTCCGAGCGCCGCGAGCATGCCTGCGCCGCCGTCGTTCGTGCTGCTTCCGCCCAGTCCGATCATGAAGCGGCGAACGCCCTGGTCCAGAAGCGCAACCATCAGTTCGCCGACGCCACTTGTCGTGCGGGCAGCCACACTTGCATCCATGCCGGCGGGATCGGTGATGCCTACGACTTGGGCAATTTCGACGACCGCGATGGCTTCCCGGTCGCGCGTGAGCAGTCCATAGTCCGCGTCGATTGGCGCGCCGCCTGCGCCGCGAACCCGGCAATGTCGACGCTGGCCCGTGTCGCCAACGGCGGTCAGGATCGCGTCGAGCGTCCCTTCGCCGCCATCGGCCATCGGGCGCGCGATGATTTCCGCATCAGGACAAGCGCGTGCAATGCCCCGAGCGAGCGCCGCGCAAACGTCGGGTGCGGAAAGCGAGCCTTTGAAGGAGTCCGGCGCGACGACGATGCGTGGCACGTGGCGGAAATCGGAAATGGCGCACTCGAAGCGCTGGAGTGTAGCGCAATGGCCCGCTGCCGCGCGGTCTCGACAACGCAGCGTCGTCAACGAAGTGGAGCGCCAATGATGTTGACCCGGTATAGGGTGGCAGGTACTGTCATGGGTGGCAGTCTTGTCTTTCCCTTCCGGCGCTTATGGCGGAAAGCATGTAACTCAATCTCTGAATACGGGCCGCGCTCGCATGATCGATTGTCGTATCCGGGCGGGACTGCGTTGCGCGCTGGTCGTCGCAGGCACGATGATGTGCGCGCATGCCTGGGCACAGGTTCCCGACGATGCGCGCGAGCTTCGCTGGGCGCAGGAAGTCGCGCCGCAGGTGGTCGTCGGCGAAGTCGTTTGGCTGGCCACGCCGCAACGTGCCAAGGTGCTGGCGCTCTATACGGACGCGCCGTCCGCCCGGGGCGGCGTCGTCATCGTGCATGGATTGGGCGTGCATCCGGATTGGGGATTGAACGGCGCGCTGCGTACGCGGCTCGCCGACCAGGGTCTCGCCACGCTGTCGGTGCAGATGCCGGTGCTGGACAAGGACGCGGTGCGCGAGGAGTACCGCGCACTTTATCCGGTCGCGGGGCAACGGATCGCCGCGGCCGTGCGCGCGCTGCGCGAGCGCGGGATCGCCAAGGTGGCGATCGTTTCGCATAGCCTGGGCGCCGGCATGGTCGACGCATGGCTTGCGGGTCCGGACGCGACGGCGATCGCAGCGTGGGTTCCGATCGGGATGCTCGTCGACTTCGCGCGGGCGCCCCGCGAGCCCGTGCTCGATGTCGTTGCCGGCAGCGATTTTCCCGAAGTGCTGGCCAGCGCAAAGCTACGCACGCCGCGTCTTCCCCGCGATCGCTGCTCGCGCCTGGTCGTAGTGCCTGGAACCGATCATTACTTCGATACCGCGACGGAGCCGCTTGTCGGCATCGTCGTGCCTTTCCTCGATCGCGTGTTCGCCGGCGACTGCTAGACGCGTACAGCGCCCGAAGCAACGTGCGGCCGCGGCGCGCGACGGCAGAGCAGGAAGCGCCGCGCTAGTGAACGACCAGCAGCCGCAGCCCCAGCGCCAGGAAAATTCCGCCCGCCACGCGATCGAGCCACGCGCCGATGGCAGGGCGACGCGCGATGCGCTCGCCGATGCTGCCGGCGAACCAGCCGATGGCGCCGAAGACGATGACGGCCACGAGGGTGAAGAGCACGCCGAGCTGCGCAATCTGCCAGGGCACATGGCCGCGCTGGCTGTCCACGAATTGCGGCAGGAACGCGAGGAAGTAGAGGATGACCTTGGGGTTGATCGCGTTCGCGACGAGACCCTTGCCGAAAAGCTTCCGCGGCGTCTCCGTGGGAGCCTCGCCGGCCGGCGATGGGGCGAGCGCGCGTGCGTTGCGGATCGCCTGGATGCCGAGCCAGACCAGATAGAGGCCGCCGGCGATCTTCAGCGCGGTGAATGCGGGCGGCGACGCCGCGATCAGTGCGCTGATGCCGAGCGCGGCGAGCAACGTGTGATTTAGGCAGCCGAGCGCGCAGCCCAGGCCAAAGGCCACGCCGGACTTTGCGTCCGCGCGCCATGCCGATGCTCAACACCATCAGGTTGTCGGGTCCGGGCGCGAGCGTGATGAGGATGGCGGCGGCGAGGAACGTCGCGGCCTGCGGCAGCGTGAGCAGGGCGTCCACCGCGGCATTGTGCCTCAGGGCGCGTCGCTCGCGCCGCCACGCGCGATTCCGCAGCGTCGCGCACCCGTGTATTTCGTCGCCGCCGGGCGCGGCCCGTCGCCTGGGCGCAGGCTCCGTCCCGCGTTCTCCTACCATCTCACGCAGGAACGGATCTTGGGAGGCTCCATGCATCGAACGATCATCGCGATTGTTGTTGTGCGTCCCGATGCTTGCCTGCGGCGCCGCACCAGCGCCGGAAGGCCGTTGGGAAGGACCGGTCGCGATCCCCGGCAGCGAGATTCAGGTCGTGATCGACCTGGCGCGCGACGGAAGCGGCGCCTGGACCGGGTCGATCATCATGCAGGGCCTCGGCGTCAAGGGCGCGCCGCTGTCGAACCTGGTCGTCAATGACGCCGGCATTGCCTTCGACATCGGCGACAGGTTCCGCAGTCCGTCCCAGGGACCGACGGCCTTCACGGCGCATCTGACCGCAGCCGGTGCCATGGCCGGCGAAATGCGCCAGGCCGGCAACGTGGCGAAATTTGAGCTCAGGAGAACCGCGCCGGCGCAGGTCGAAGCCGCGCCGCGGAGCACGGCCGTCGGACGCGACCTTGCGGACCAATGGATCGGCGAATTCGAACTCGGCGGTTATCCGCGCCACGTCACGATCACGCTCGAAAATCACGCCGGCGGCGCGGCCACGGCGCGATTCGTCATCGTCGGCAAGCAGACGACCGACATCCCCGTGGATCTCGTCACCGAGGACGGCAACTTCCTGCGCATCGAGTCGCTGGCGAATCACGTCGCGTTCGAAGGACGCTACGACAACGCAAGCGGCGAGTTGCGTGGTGTCGTCGAACTGGGGTTCGGCGAGCTGCCGCTGGTGTTGCGCCGTTCCGGCAGGAGGCCGTCATGAAGCGCATGTGTGTTGTTTTCGTCATGGCCGCCGTTCTGGCGGCCGGCGTGGTGGACGCGCAATCGACGTTTCGCGGCGACGCCGCGCATGCCGGAACTTATCCCGGCGAAGGTCCGCGGCAGTTTCATCGCGTCAAATGGAAGTTTCCGACGGGCGACCGGATCGTCTCGTCGCCGGTCTACGCGAACGGCGCGATCTATTTCGGCGGCGACGACGGAAACATCTACGCCGTCGATGCGGCGGACGGGCATCAACTCTGGAAGCGCAGTACCGGCGGACCGGTTGCGGCGACGCCCGCGGTCGCCGACGGCGTGGTGTACGTGGGCAGCTACGACGGCAAGTTCTATGCGCTCGATGCCCGCACCGGCGCCATGCGCTGGAGGATCGCCACCGGAGGCGAGCGGCGATTCGAAGCCAGGGGCCTGCATGGCCTGCAGCCGAAGAACCAGACCATCGCCGATCCTTTCGACGTCTACCTGTCCAGCCCGGTCCTGGGCGGAGGCAGCGTCTACTTCGGGAGCGGCGACGGCAATGTCTACGCCGCCGATGCCATGACCGGCGAAGTGAAGTGGAAATTCGCGACCGGCGATGTCGTGCACGCTTCGCCCGCCTACGCGGACGGCACCGTGTTCGTCGGCAGCTGGGACAGCTATTTCTACGCGATCGACGCCGCGTCGGGCAAGGAGAAATGGCGTTTCCATGGCGGCGAGGATCCGGTGATTCACAACCAGGTCGGATTCCAATCGTCGCCGGCGGTCGTGAACGGCGTTGTCTATACGGGTTGCCGGGACTCGAACCTGTATGCGATCGATGCGGTCACCGGCAAGGAGAGGTGGCGCTACAACAACAAGGGCAGCTGGGTGATCGGCTCGCCGGCGGTGACGCAAGGCAAGGTGATTTTCGGCACGTCGGACTCGAGCCTGTACCTGGTTGTCGATGCGGTCACCGGCAAGGAGATCGCCCGGCAACAGGGCAAGGCCTATGTCTTTTCGTCGCCTTCGGTGGCCGGAAACACGGTCTTCGTCGGCGTTCTCAACGGAACACTGGAAGCGCGCGACCTCGACACCGGAAATCTGCTGTGGGAGTACTACATCGAAGCGTCAAAGCGCAACGACGGCTGGGTGCTGACCGCGGACCGCCAATTCAACGGCCCGCTGCTCTTCTGGTCGAGTTGGCGCGAGGTGCCGATCGTCGCGACGGCCCGGCAATTCGGCGTGGGATCGATTTTTTCCTCGCCGCTCGTCGTCGGCGGAACGGTCTACTTCGGCAGCACCGACGGCAACATGTACGCGCTGGAGTAGCGGGGGACGGTCCGGTTCGCCGCTGCGGACGCGGCGGCTTTCGAATCGCGCCTGCCGGTATTGGCGGCGAATCCGTTACCGCGCCTTGCTCAGTTCCTTCATGAGGGGCACGTCGAATTCGATGTCGACCTGCGGGCCGCCCATCGCGGCGCCGTCGAAGACGAGCTTGCCGGCCAGGCGCTCCGGCGTGTTCGTGGTCAGGAACAGCGCGGCGGGCTGTTCGGTTCCCGAAAACTGCACGCGCTGGTCGTTGAGGACGACCCAATAATTGAGCCGCGGACCCACGTCGAGATCGACGGTCAATCCGCTGCCCAGTCCCGAGTCCGTGCAGCTCATCGTCGTGCATGCCTCGATCTTCGCGCCCAGATCGGTCGGCGAAAAGATCAGATGGCGGATGATCTTGCCCGGCTCGACCGCGTCCGGCCCCTTGACCAGGTACGCGAATTTCGGCGTCATCGTGATCACGCCGGACTTGGACTTGTACGTCAGCGTTCCCTTGGCGGTGCCGCCGGCGGCGGCGGCGTTGCAGGCAACCGCCACGGCAATCAGCCCCGCCAAGCCCGCAAGCGTGGTGCGCACAACCGCATTGTTTTCATTCGCGGCTCCTTGTCGTTGTCATGCAGCGTCGTACCCATCGTCACTTGCGCGTCGCCTTCTTCACCAGCGCCAGCACCGCGGGCTTGTCCGCGAAGGCCTTTTCGTAGGCCTTCGCCTTTTCCGGCGGCAGCCGATAGCCTGCCGCGATCAATTCCTCGAGGCCGTCGTGGCCGAAGTACAGACCCATGTCGAACGCGGAGATGCCCATCGGGTTGGTCGCTCCCGACTTTCGCGCCCGCGCCGATCAAGCAGCTTCATCACCTCGCGGTCGCAACCTTTCATCGACGCGGCCATCAGCGGCGTGAAGCCGTTGCCGTCGCCGCGGTTGGCGTCGGCACCGCGCTCCAGAAGCAGCTTGACCAGCGCCTTGGTGTCGGCCTTGGTCGGGCGCACGCTGGGCGCGCACGCGTCGCCGACTTGCAGCATGACGACCAGCGGTGGCCCGCTGTCGGCGACCGGCGCGGACGCCGACATGCCCGCGTCGAGGAAGGCGCGAACGACGGGAACGTCCGTCCCGGCCAGTGCCTGGAAATACGAGCCGGATTCCATCGTGACCTTCCGCTCGCGCAGCAGGGCGACGGCGCTGGTTTCGGCGGGCGTGCTCGCGCCGCGCGCCGATGCCGCCGGGTCTGCCGCAACGGCTGCGGTGGCAGGCGCTTCGCCCCCCAGCTTCGCGAGCGTCGCCTTCGCTTCCGCGCGAACGTCGGCATCGGGGTCCGCCAGCGGCGAGCGCTGCGACGGCCCCGCGCGTCCGTTCGGCCACGCGCGTCTTCGCCGCGGCGGTGACGGCTTGCTTGGTGTCGCCCATTTCGCCGATCGCGGCCACGGCGCGCCTGCGTGTCGCGGGGTCCGGATCGCGGAGCACCACGACCACGGCATCGATTTGCGCGGATGCCAGCCCGCCGGCACGGCTCAAGCTCCACAGCGCTTCGCTGCGCACCCCACTGTCCGGATCGCTCAACAGGTCGGCGGCGCGCGGCGCCCAGACCAGCACGTCCTTTTCGCGAACCTCCTTGCCGAGCAAACTCAACGACGCTTCGCGGACCTTGGGATCGCGCGACGCGAGATAGCCCACCAGCATCTCGGTCCAGCCATCCGGCTTCGGGTCGAACAGGCCGAGCGCCTTCAGCAACACGGCCTGGCTGTTGCGCGCCGCGCGTGTTGCCTCGACCATCGGCACGATCAGCGCGCGATCGCCGGTCTTCGCCAGGCGCTCGAGCGCGCTCACGGCGCTCTCGAAGCTCTCGCGCTCGGCGATGCTCTGCGCCGACGCGGGTCGCGGCGCGGCGGCGCGCTCCAGGAACTCGAGGATCGGGTAGAGGAGCATCACGGGCGGCGCATAGCCGATCAGTCCGCGCGCCGCCATGTAGCGGTCGCTGTTGGGAATGTCCGGCGTCTCGAACACGCGACGGCGCGCGGCGGCGAGTTCGGCGTTCGACATGCCGAGCGTCTGCAGCGCTCCCGCCGCGCGGATCACGACGGCCGGCGAGGGATCGTCGAGCGCCTGCATGCAGATGCGCGCGGGCGGGTTCCGAAGCCTTGCCCGACTTCCAGAGCGCGCCGGCGGCGGCGGCCCGCACCCGCGAATCGGGGTCGGCCAACGCCGCGTCCAGCGCCTTGATGACGTCCGGATATTCGAAGCCGCCCAGGTATTCCGCGGCCTTGATGCGCTCTCCGGCGTTGCGATCCTTTTGCAGGACCTGCACATGCTCGTCCGCCCACTTGCGAAACGTCCGCTCGGCGTCGCTTTGCGCGCGCGCCGAAAGCGCGACCAATGCGAGGACCAGCAAGCCGATGGTTCGGACAGCGTGGAGCATCGCGTCTCTCCGGCAAAGCGGCAACCCGCAGGATAATGCGCTTTGATCCGTCACGCACGTAGGCGACGTTTCCGCAGCCGCCATGCGCGGGCGTGCCGGACGTCTTGCGATGCTAGTTCGTCGCGCGCGTCAGCCGGTCGCGTACGGCGAACCATTCCGGATCGTCGGGAACGGCTTCGATCAGGATCGCCGTGATGCCGGGCAGGTCGAGCGCGCGCAGGTTCGCGTACAGGTCGTGCGCGTAAGCTTGCGCGGCGGCGGAAGAGACCACCCACTCACCGACGAATTCGGCGGGGCGCGGAAGCGTGCGCGCGAGGACGGCAATGCGCTCGCCGCTCGCGGACCTGCGGGCAACTTCGGACAACAGGTCGCCGCGCGCGACGAGACGTGCGGCTGCGTGCGGCGCGTAGTGCGACGCGAGTGTTCCCGAGGCCCGCGGTGCGTCCGCGCCGGGCGCCTGCGGCGCGCGGCCCAGCACGCCGGCCAGCGCGTCGATGCCGATGCCGCCGGGGCGCAGCAGCAATGGCTCGCCGCCGGTGAAAGCGACGATCGTGCTTTCGATGCCGACGGCACAGGGACCTCCGTCGAGGATCATCGCCACCGCGTCGCCCAGGTCGTCCGCGACATGCTGCGCCGTGGTGGGAGATACGTGGCCGAACCGGTTGGCCGACGGCGCCGCGATCCCGTCGCCTCCGAGCCCGGCGAACGCGGCGAGCAATGCCTTCGCGACCGGATGCGCGGGCATGCGCAGGCCCACGCTGTCCTGGCCGCCGGTGATGGCGTCGTCGACATGAACCGCGCGCGGCAGGATCAGCGTCAGCGGTCCTGGCCAGAAAGCGGCCGCAAGGTGTCGCGCACCCTCGGGAAATTCGCGGGCCCAGCGATCGACCTGCGCCACATGCTGCAGATGCACGATCACCGGATGATCGGAGGGCCGGCCCTTGGCCGTGAAGATCCGGTGCACGGCATCGCGATTTCCCGCGTCCGCGCCCAGGCCGTAGACCGTTTCCGTCGGAAACGCGACGAGTTCGCCGGCATGCAGGCGCCGCGCCGCGTCTGCCACCGCGGCGGTGGTCGGCGCCGCGATCCGTCCGCTCATCGGATGGCCCGGCAGCGCTTGGACTCGCCCCGTTCCCGCGGGCCGTGCGCACGAAGGAAACTGCTAGAATTCAAGCTTTTGCGAAGCGGCGCACGCGATTCCACCGCGCAACCTGCGCAACGCCGCCGCACATGCCGATGGGCGCAACAAGGAGTTGGGATGAGTGAGTTTCTGTTCACGTCGGAATCGGTGTCGGAGGGCCATCCGGACAAGGTCGCGGATCAGATTTCCGACGCGGTGCTCGACGCAATTCTAGAGCAAGACCCGACCGGTCGCGTCGCGGCCGAGACGCTGGTGTCGACGGGACTCGTCGTCATGTCGGGCGAGATCACCACCAAGGCCAACGTCGATTACGCACGCGTCGCGCGCGAAACGGTCCGCGCCATCGGCTACAACGACCCGGAGCTGCGCTTCGACGCCGACGGCTGCGCGGTCATGGTCTGCTATGGCCGCCAGTCGCCGGACATCGCGCAGGGCGTGGATCGCGCATCGGACGACTACCTCAACCAGGGCGCCGGCGACCAGGGCCTCATGTTCGGCTACGCGTGCGACGAAACGCCGTCGCTGATGCCGTTCCCGATCTATTACGCGCACCGCCTGGTGCAAAGGCAAAGCGAGGTTCGCCGCGACGGCCGCCTGTCGTTCCTGCGCCCGGACGCCAAGTCGCAGGTCACGGTCCGTTACGCGAACGGCAAGCCCGTCGCGGTCGACACGGTCGTGCTCTCCACGCAGCATCACCCGTCGATGAACGACAAGCAGGACAAGCTCGCGGAGGCGGTGATCGAGGAGATCATCAAGCCGGTGTTTCCCGCGGACATGCTGAAGGGCGCGCGCTTCCTCGTGAATCCGACCGGCCGCTTCGAAATCGGCGGGCCGCACGGCGACGCCGGGCTCACGGGCCGCAAGATCATCGTCGACACCTACGGCGGCGCGGCGCCGCACGGCGGCGGCGCGTTCTCCGGCAAGGATCCGTCGAAAGTCGACCGGTCGGCGGCCTACGCGGCACGCTACGTGGCGAAGAACATCGTCGCCGCGGGGATCGCGTCGCAATGCCAGGTGCAGGTGTCGTACGCGATCGGCGTGGCCAAGCCGATCAACGTGACCATCTATACCGAGGGCACCGGGAAGATTTCCGACGAAAAGATCGCCGCGCTCGTCGCCGAGCACTTCGATTTGCGCCCCAAGGGCATCGTGCGCATGCTCGACTTGCTGCGGCCGATCTATCGCAAGACGGCGGCGTACGGCCATTTCGGCCGCGACGAGCCCGAATTTACCTGGGAAAATACGGACCGCGCCGAGGTTTTGCGGGCGGCGGCCGGCCTGTAAATGACAGTCCTGACCGAAAGGATCCAGCCATGATCGATCGTCGATTGGAAATCCTGGTTCGTGGCGCGTGCGCAGGCGGCGCGTTGATGGCGCTGGCGTCGTGCGCGACGCTGAATCGCGAGGGCGTGGTGGCGCCACTGGACGGCGGCAATGTCGCGGTCAGGCAGGGGGCGCCGCTGGTGGTCAACCTTTCCGTGGACCCGGCCGGAGGCTTCGGCTGGGTGCTGACGGCAATCCGGGCGACAAGGTCTGGCTGATCGGCGGGCCGGATTACACGCCGGAGCCCATTCCCCCGGGCATGCTTGGGGTCGGTGGCACGACGACCTTCCGCTTCCGCGCCCAGGCGCAGGGCAGCCAGGCGCTCGAGTTCGCCTACCTGCCGGTGTGGGAAAAGGGCGCCGTTCCCACAAAGACCGTTCGCTACGACGTGACCGTAAGATCTGCGGGTTGGGAGAACTGGTTCTAGTCCGGGTCCGGCACCTTGAAAGCGGAGCTGGAGTAAAAATACAAGTTACTGTATAATATCGACTTTTGGCGACCCGCCGAATGCAGCGCATCCGGCGCCGCGCCCCGCACCGAAAATCCTAGGAAAAGCCATGGCCGAACGTTCCCGTACCCGCCGCAACACGCTCGAGCGTCGTTGCCTGCCCAAGACCTTCAAGCGCATGTTCGTCGGCGCACCCAAGGGAATCTTCAAGATGCTGGAAAAGATCAAGAAGAACTGATCTCCCGAGGTGTCGCATCCTGAGGCCGCCTCTGCCTAAGGCGGCCTTTGTATTTTCATGATCCAGTAACACGTCGCGTGCCGTTCGCGGCATCATTGCCGCCATGGCGTTCGCCTATTACAGCAAGCTGTCGCCCGCGAGCCAGCGCGTGTATCGCGAAAGCGACGAGATCCCCACGCTCGAACTGCCGGCGGGCTTGGCCGTAACCGCGCCCGTCGCGGCCATCCGGGCGGGATTGCTCAGCGAAGACCGCGCGGCCGTCCAGCGCGCCTGCCAGGCGCTCGTCGAATGCGCTGGTCGCCGGGTACCACGTGCCGCCGGTCCGCGTTCGGGTGCTCGCCAAGCGGCCTTCCGACGATTACGGCGAACTCCACGGGCTCTACGAACCCGACGAGGAAATCACGCCGGCGCGCATCACGGCCTGGATGCGGACGGCGCAGCGAAAGCAGGTGGTGGCGTTCAAGTCGTTCCTGCGCACGCTCGTGCACGAGTTCGCCCACCACCTTGACTACGAGCACTTCAAGCTTCCCGAGACGTTCCATACCGAAGGCTTCTACCGCCGCGAATCGAGCCTCGCCAATGCGCTGCTGGCGACGCTGGACCCCATGCCCCCTGTCCAGACCAACCCGCGCTAGTTTTTGGTAGAATGCCTGCCGCTCCCCGAGGAGCGTTGCAACAGTCGCCTGCGGACCTTTCCGGTCCGTCGCGCTGCCAGGCTCGGGGTTCACCATCCATTGCAACTGCGCTCGTTGATCCGCGGCTTGTCTGCCCGCGGGATGACGAGTGCGATTCGTGCCTCCTTCCCGCAAGCCGCCAGGCCGCCCGACAAGGAGTGATGCATGAACGCAGGTACCGATAGCAGAAATCTCGCGGACTTTCACGTCGCGGACATGTCGCTGGCCGACTGGGGGCGCAAGGAAATCGCCATCGCCGAGACCGAGATGCCCGGCCTCATGGCGATCCGCGAGGAATTCGCCCCCGAGCAGCCGCTGCGCGGAGCGCGCATCGCCGGCTCTCTGCACATGACGATCCAGACCGCCGTCCTGATCGAGACGCTGCAGGCGCTCGGCGCGGACGTGCGCTGGGCGTCGTGCAACATCTATTCCACGCAGGACCATGCCGCCGCCGCGATCGCCGCCTGCGGCACGCCGGTGTACGCGCACAAGGGCGAGACGCTCGACGAATACTGGGAGTACACGCACCGCATCTTCGAATGGCGGATGCCGGACGGTTCGATCGGCACGCCGAACATGATCCTCGACGACGGCGGCGACGCGACGCTCCTCGTCCATCTCGGCACGCAGGCCGAGACCGACCGCTCGCTGATTTCGCATCCGGGCAACGAAGAGGAGACCGCGCTGTTCTCGGCGATCGCGAAGCGCCTCGACGCCGACGCGACGTTCTACTCGCGGATCAAGGCCGGCATCCACGGCGTGACCGAGGAAACGACGACGGGCGTCAAGCGCCTGTACACGATGCACAAGGAAGGCCGGCTGGGGTTCCCGGCGATCAACGTCAACGACTCGGTGACCAAGTCGAAGTTCGACAATCTGTACGGCTGTCGCGAATCGCTGGTCGACGGGATCAAGCGGGCGACGGACGTGATGGTCGCCGGCAAGGTCGCGCTGGTGGCGGGCTATGGCGACGTCGGCAAGGGCTCCGCGCAGGCATTGCGCGCGTTGTCGGCGCAGGTGTGGGTGGCCGAGATCGATCCGATCTGCGCGCTGCAGGCGGCGATGGAGGGTTACCGCGTCGTGACGATGGACTATGCGGCGGACAAGGCCGACATCTTCGTCACCGCGACCGGCAACATCGACGTGATCACGCACGAGCACATGAAGCGCATGAAGAACCAGGCGATCGTGTGCAACATCGGCCACTTCGACAACGAGATCGAGGTGGCGTCGCTGAAAGCTTACCGGTGGGAGAACATCAAGCCGCAGGTCGACCACATCATCTTCCCGGATGGCAAGCGGATCATCCTGCTCGCCGAAGGCCGCCTGGTGAACCTGGGCTGCGGCACGGGGCACCCGTCCTACGTGATGAGTTCGTCGTTCGCGAACCAGGTGATGGCGCAGATCGAACTGTGGACCGACGCGCAGACCAAAGGCGGTCAGTATCCGGTCGGCGTCTACGTGCTGCCGAAGCATCTCGACGAGAAAGTGGCGCGGTTGCAGTTGTCCAAGCTCAACGCGATGCTCACGCCGCTGTCCGACAAGCAGGCGCGGTATATCGGCGTGCATATCCGCGGGCCCTACAAACCCGACAGTTATCGCTATTAGTCGATGATGCAGCAGCGAAATGGAGCGTCGCTGGAGAACGCGACGCTCATTTCGCGTTGCCTGAAACCGTGGATTTCGGCGCGTGAAGTTCCGGCGGATGCGCGCAAGAGGCGCTCCGCCGTTTGCGATTCCTAACGCTGGGAGTTTCCGATGCGACTGCTTCTGACCTGGCTCATCAACGCGCTGGCGCTGCTGGCGCTGAAATACATCATGCCGTCCATCACCGTCGACTCGTTCGTCACCGCGTTGATCGTGGCGGTGGTGCTGGGCTTGATCAACACGCTGATCCGGCCGCTGTTCGTGCTGCTGACGCTGCCGGTGACGATATTGACGCTCGGACTCTTCCTCTTCGTCATCAACGGCCTGCTGTTCTGGGCGGTGGGCTCGTTCGTCCCCGGCTTCCACGTCGACGGATTCTGGGCCGGCGTGTTCGGCGCGATCATCTACAGCATCATCTCGTGGGCGTTGTCCGCGCTGCTGCTGTCGAAGAAGAACTGACGCGGGACTAGAGCCGTGGCCGACGTTCCCAAGTTGTACAGCGCCGAGTTCTACCCGCCGAAAACGGAGGAGGGTGCTGCCAAGCTGCGCGTGGTCCGCGCGCAACTCGCGCAGCTGAAGCCGGCGTTCTTCTCGGTGACCTTCGGCGCGGGCGGGTCGACGCGCGAGGGCACGCTGGCCACGGTCCTGGAAATCCGCGACGAAGGGCTCCACGCCGCGCCGCACATTTCGTGCGTAGGCGGGTCGCGCGCATCGCTGCGCGATGTGCTCGCGCACTATCGGAGCCACGGCATCCGGCATCTCGTGGCGCTGCGCGGAGACCAGCCATCGGGCTCGGGCGATACCGGCGATTTCCGCTATGCGAGCGAGCTCGTCGCCTTCATACGCGAGGAGACGGGCGACTGGTTCCACATCGATGTCGCGGCCTATCCGGAATATCACCCGCAGGCACGAAGCTGCGACGACGATCTCGCCAATTTCGAGCGCAAGGTCAAGGCGGGCGCCGATTCGGCGATCACGCAGTACTTCTTCAATGCGGATGCGTACTGGCACTTCGTGGACGCGTGCGCGGCGCGTGGCATTACGGTACCGATCGTTCCGGGCATCATGCCCATCCTGAGCGCCAGCGGACTGGCGCGGTTCTCGGACAATTGCGGCGCGGAAATCCCGCGCTGGATCCGGCGCAAGCTCGAGGGCTTCGGCGACGATCACGCATCGGTGCGTTCGTTCGGGCTCGACGTCGTCACCGAACTGTGCGCCGGCCTGATCGAGGACGGAGCTCCCGGCCTGCACTTTTACACGCTCAATTCCGCCGCCCTCACGTCGACCATCTGGCAGCGCCTGGGAATCTAGGGCCGATCAACGCTATGGGGGCACATACGCGTTGCACCGCCGAAATCGGAGGAGCTATCTATTTGGTTTGGTACGGATAGATAGTGACGCCGGCCGTTCGTTCCTAATTCACTCGCAACCCACAAGCTCGACCTGCGTTGATCCCAAGACCGCAACGCTCCTTTGGTCAGGATTCGAACTGAGAACCGTAACGCCATCGTTGGCCGAGGCGAGATGTGCCTTGCACGCCGCTCTGATGCGGAGGCTGCCCATAACGTTGACATTGGAGCGAAAGCAATACCAGCCGTTGGGATTCAACAATTCAAGCGTCGTTCCTCCCATGACATTGACACCGGGATTTACCAGGATAAGGGCCGGCGCATTGGTGTGCACTGTATCCGATGGATTTCCGCCGATGCCAAATACCTTGACCGACGTAGCCAATGTCCGAAATGGTGGATTTGTACCGAACGGATGATTGCCCCAAGCGCGAAGGCAGCTTGCGATGGATGGGTCGACTGTCTGGCAAAAAGCAGACGTGCTAATCAGCAGCATTGAACCGAGCAGTCCTACCGCAATTAGCACTCTGTTCTTCATTGCACTCTCCGTCGAGTTAGGGCTTTGCCACAAGCTTGGAAACAACCTGGGCGCGATAGTCTTTCAGCGCGGTGTCGATGACTTGCATCCAAGCAGAATCCGTGGCCATCGCAGTCTTTTCTTCAGCGACTCCGCCTACTTGTACCGGAGCCGAAGCGCCGGAAATGTCGAAATCCGTCGCGATCCTGGAGTTTAGCGTGATTGCCCAGAATCCCGGGCGCAGCCACGCCCAGAACTCCTTCACATGTATGTCAATGATCAAGGGGGTGGCCCCGGCGTCCGCCACGGTCGCCTTGACGTCATAGCCGGCCTGCTTCAGGGCAACCGAGGTATTGTCTCGTACGACGCTCTCGACAGTTTGACCGCTATCCAACTGCAAGTCCCCGAGAGCCTTTCCGTAGGTATTGCGCTTGCGCCCGACAGCCCGGGCTTTTACCTCCGCCGATGCGTTGGACGCTCCCTCGAGACCAAGCGACGGCGTGCTGGGTTCGCTTGGAGATTCCACAAAGACCCTTTCATCCTTGACCGATCGAATGACCGCAGTTCTTCCCGTGCTCGGGGCAGTCGAAGCCGCTGCAACGGGCGGACTTGCCAGTTTGATCTCGCTTCGTGTTGTGGCGCACCCCGAAACGACAACACAAAACAAAGCGGCCAGCGCCGCTCGAACGCACACGTCAGATTTCATGGGGGAGTCTCCATTCTTGAGGGATTCCAGCTACTCGCTGTTGAAATTGTTATTTTTGGTCCAACAAGAAGCGACATCCAATTTCGAAGCGGTGTCCGATCGTTGCAGTTTTCAGCGGTATCAATGTTGATCTAAAGCAATTTGAATCCGGTAAACGCTTGTATCTTGGTGCGACAACTGCTCGCGGAACGGCTTACCCCCGATCTGGTTGGCGGCATTGACGCATGCATCACTTGTCCAAATCAATTGTATATTGGGCCGGTTCGCGCTCGTCGTTTTCCACTACACTTTGTTCAGCGCTGGCGCGAAGCCGCGTGCCGCCGTCTACAAGAAGACAAACGGATCCTCCGCGCGGTTTCAATGACTGCACCGGTACCACTTACCCGAGCTTTCGCCGTGGGTTGTGTCTTCGCGGTTGGAGTGTTTGCACCCGTTGCTCATGCGGAGGAAAAGCCGCTTTGGGAGGTTGGTGTTGGAGTGACGTCGTTGATCTTCCCCGATTACCGAGGGTCAGATCAGGCGCAGAACCACGTTCTACCGATACCATACATCGTCTACCGGGGTGAATTTTTCAAGGCGGACCGCGATGGAATTCGCAGCATCTTCTTCGACAATGACACCTTTGAGGTGAATGCCAGCGCCGGCGCCTCATTTCCCGTCGACAGCAAGAACAACGACGCGCGTCAGGGCATGCCGGACCTCAAGCCGACGGTTGAACTGGGACCCGCTTTAGACGTGGTCCTTTGGCAATCGACAACACCCCGAATGAAGCTGATGTTGCGCATGCCCGTACGTGCGACGTTCACGGTCGAACGTTCCCCGGAATACATCGGCTGGGTTTTTTCGCCTAAACTCAATCTCGACATTGCTGATTTCGCCGCGCCCGGATGGACGTTGGGAATGTATGTCAGTCCCCAATATAGCGTCAGTAGGTTTAACGGTTACTACTATTCGGTTGCACCAGCATACGCCACACCATCTCGTCCGGCATACGAGGCTCGCGCAGGTTATGGCGGGACCGAAATGATCGCCGCATTGTGGAAACGATACGCAAGCGTTTGGGTGGGTGGTTTTGTGCGGTACGATAATTTGAATGGTGCCGTATTCGTGGATAGTCCCCTGGTCAGGACACGGTCGAACTTCGCCGGTGGCATCGCCGTATCCTGGATATTCTCCGAGTCATCGCAACGGGTCGAAGTGAAGGATTGAGACGGACATGCGAAGCAGCATTGCCAACGCGATTCGCACTTCCTACGAATACGTTGCAATGTATTTTGGACTGGTGTTTCTGGGTGTGCTCTGCCTCGCATGGACGCCTGTGGCAATGGTCCTTCGAGTGCTCTTGCCCCGCGCACTCGGGCGTAGTGTCGGCAGATGGGTAATTAGCGTGGCATTTCGCGCATACCTCGGCGTGCTGCGGGCCATCCGGGCTTACCGCCTGGATTTGACCGCGCTCGATGTGTTGCGCGACGAACCGGCGATGATCATCGCACCCAACCATCCGGGCCTCATCGACGCGGTCTTGGTCATATCGCGCATTCCGGCAACCTGCATCATGAAAGGCGAATTGGCGCGCAATTTCTTTCTGTCTGCGGGCGCCAGGCTCGCCGGCTATATCCGGCACGACTCCTTGCGAGGGATGATCGACCGCAGTGTCTCATTGCTGCGGGGCGGTTCTCATCTCCTCGTTTTTCCCGAAGGTACACGCACGGTACGTCTGCCGACCAACTCCTTTATTGGCAGCATCGGAATCATTGCCCGGATGGCCAATGTTCCTGTGCAGACCGTCATTATCGATACCGATTCGCCATATTTGAGTAAGGGCTGGCAACTTTTCCGTAGGCCTGCGCTCCCGATTACCTTCAGGATTCGCCTTGGAAAGAAATTCGATCCACCCCAGAAAACGCGCGAGTTCATTCGGGAGCTGGAGGTGTATTTTGCCGAAGAACTTGGACATGGCTCGATGATGCAGTCCTGGTTGCCAATGGAAAAAGCCGCCGCGTCCCAGCCAGATCAAAGCGGTGAAGTCTGTCGCGATGCTCAATGACCGCGCCTTCGTCCACGCATCTGGTACTTGTTCCGAGTTACAACCCGGGGGCCAAGGTCGTCGAGACGGTGAAGTCGGCGCGCCGCTTCTGGGAGCCCGTGTGGGTCGTGGTCGATGGCAGCAACGACGGCAGCGGGGAGTCATTGCAAGGGCTGGCAGTTGGGGACGAAGGTCTTCTTGTCATCGTGCTTCCGAAGAATGGAGGCAAAGGCGCGGCCGTGCTTCACGGCCTCGATCTTGCCGCGCAGCTCGGATACACGCACGCGCTTACGATGGATTCGGACGGCCAGCATCCCGCTGAGCTGATACCGAAATTCATGGCTGCCTCCATACGCGAACCGAAGGCAATGATTCTGGGTTGTCCCATTTTCGACAGCAGTGCACCCTCGCTGCGAGTGAATGGGCGACGCGTGTCGAATTGGTGGGCCAATCTCGAGACCTTGTGGGCGGGAATTGGCGACTCCCTTTTCGGCTTCCGCGTGTATCCGATCGCTGATCTGCGCCGCGTTATGCATCGCCAGCGCTTCATGCGGCGTTTTGATTTCGACCCCGAAGCGGTGGTGCGATTGTCTTGGGCCGGCACCAAGGCGGTGAATTTACCCGCTCCAGTCAGGTACTTCTCGCTAGACGAGGGAGGGGTCTCCCACTTTCGTTATCTGCGTGACAACGTATTGCTGACTTGGATGCACACGCGGCTGTTTTTCGGCTTTCTATTGCGCCTGCCATTGCTTCTTGTGCGAAAGGCACGCGAGCGCTGAACAACTGCATCGAGGCGTGCCGGACCGCACACCCAATAGGATTGGCCCGGCGCCAATGAACCGCTATGGAACCGCGCTCGGCGCTACTTCCGCAGGAGACTGGCCGCGAGTTCGCGGCAGCCAGCGGTTCAGCCCGGGCGTTGTGACGATTGTGCTCACGATCGCCATGATGACCAGCATCGTAAACACATTCCTCGAAATTACGCCCAAGTCCAATCCGACGTTGATGATGATGAGTTCCATCAGCGCTCTCGTATTCATCAATATCCCGAGCACGTTTGCCTCGGCGTGATCAAGGCCAGACCAGCGCGCCCCTATATAGGCACCGCCAAACTTGCCGACCGTTGCGAATATAAGGATTAATCCGCACCATCCCCATAGCACTGCGCTGTCGAGGCCGCCGATATTAGTGCGCAATCCCGTATAGGCAAAGAAGATAGGAAGAAAGAACACCATTACGAACTGTCCGGTGCGCTCTTTCCATGCCAGTACGAACTCATGTTCGTCGTGCAAAAGCACACCCATCATAAAGCCGCCAAAAATGGCGAAAATGCCGATCAGGTGTGTCGCCATCGCCGCCAGGAAAATCGCCGCCAATAGGAGCCCCAGCAAATTACTGGGCAGTCGACCATTTCTTGGGCCGGACCGACGTACCAGCCATTTCAAGATTGGTCGCACGACATACCAACAGCCAAGCATGAAGCCAACGACAAGCAGGACTTTGAGTCCGAAGCGGCCGGCATCAAAATTGGCAATGGTCAACGTGGTGACGAGGGCAAGTAGGAGCCATCCGATGACATCAATGATCGCGGCGGCGCTGATAGCAATGACGCCAAGGCGCGTTCGCGTCATGCTGAAATCGATGAGAATTCGACCAAGTATTGGTAACGCGGTAATGGAAAATGCAGTCGCGACGAACAGCGCCGATCCCACCGGATTGGATTGTGGTGACAACGTCGGCGCTGATACGAACCCGAGCGCCAATCCAAGTGCAAAAGGCAGCACAAGGCTCAGCGCCGCCACTCGGAAGACGGCAGTGCGATTGCGGCCCTCGGAAAGATGCGAAAAGTCGAACTCCAGCCCAATCTGGAACATGAGAAGGATCAATCCAAGCTGGGACAGCATCTGCAAGGGTTCTGGAGAGGAGGACAGGAACGCGAACTGGAAGAAATCGGGCATGACCAGCCCGAGACAAGACGGACCGAGGAGAATGCCGATCACGATTTCGCCTACCGCGGCAACCTGACCGACGCGGATTGCAACCGCACTCCCTATTCGCCCAGCGAGCACAATGATCGCCAGCTGGAGAAGGGTATGAAACAGCAGCGCTTCGGTCTGATGGACCGCGATAGTGGGCATCGAATTTGGTCGTCAGAACATTCCGCCGTTGATCGAGATGATCTGGCCCGTGATGTAGGCGGCCCTATCCGACGCAAGAAATGAGACGAGATCGGCAACCTCCGTCGGTTGCCCAGCCCGCTTCATAGGGACCATCCGCTCGAGAAAGTCGTTGTTGAATTGTCCCTCGGTCATCGCCGTTTCGATGATGCCGGGCGCTACGGCATTCACTGTAACGCCGCGGCTCGCGAGCTCGATTGACAATGACTTCGTTGCGGCATGAATCGCGCCCTTGGCTGCCGAGTAGTTCACTTGCCCGCGATTGCCAGCTATCGCGGAAACGGACGTGATATTGATGATACGTCCCCACCGTGTTCTGATCATTGCCATCGTCAACGGCTGCGTCACATTGAAGAAACCGTGCAGAGAAACATCAATCACACGATGCCATTGCTCCGCGCGCATTCCTGGAAATACCGCGTCGTCGTGTATGCCCGCATTGTTGACAAGGATTTGAATAGGACCGTTCGCAAGAATTGCCTCGAGAGCTATCTTTGTCGCATGTGCATCAGTGACGTCGAAGGCGAGGGCCTCCGCGGAACCGCCGCCTGCGAGGATGTCGGCGACTACCTGTTCGGCCGCATCCAGGTTGGAGTGAGCGTGTGAATACACATGGATGCCGGCCGCGGCGAGGCTTCGGCAGATGGCTGCGCCTATGCCTCCGCTGCCGCCGGTCACGAGGGCTCGCTTCATGAATTTGGCTTCGCGCTGGGATCAACGACTATCGCAGCATTCAAGAGAATGGCTGCCCGTCCACTCAAAAGTTCGATTTGTTCGGAGCGAACGCTGAAGTCGTAAAGTATGCTGTGCTGATTTCCCGAACGGCGAATCGCCTCGATTGCAAGGTCCGTCGCGATATCGTCCAGTCGAGCCGCGTGAAGCGCGACGCTTCGAACGCTCGTTAGATAGCCGGTCTGCGGTTGCTCGCCGCCATTGATCGCCAATGCGCCGTGTACTGCCATTGCCTGTGCGGCGTATTCGATGCCGCATGAGATCCCAAGCCGCCCATGCGCACGCAAGGGATTGTCGGCATTGCGGTGGCTGGTCGCACGACAAACGATCCGTTCTTCGTCCCAGGTTTCGACGCTATCCAACAGGCACATCTTGTACCGGTGAGGAATGCGGCTTTCGATCCAGGTGCGGTCTAATGACATGGCGTGAGCGTAACCGCGAGGCGAAGGTGAGCCAGATACGCGAGCGTTTGGCGCCCCGCCTGGCGTCGAGCGAGAAGTTCCAGGAGCGGCAACGCGCGCCCTGCCGGGGAGTCCAAGCGCAGGGCCTCGAGCGCGGGCGATTGAAGGGAAGTCGGGGCTTCTGTGGTGATCTCCAAGTCGGCGCGGCCCATGGACATTGGCGAGCGCTCGGAACTTAGGAGCAATGCGACACCGAATGCCCTGCCCATGGGTCGTGCATGGTGTAGTGGTTCAGGATATGCAGTATCGTAGGCGATAAGCAGGACCGGCTGTCGGGTCGACAGGACCTGACAAAACGCCTCCAGCAAACCAGCACCGAAGCTGCCATCGAACGCGCAAAGAGACGTGGACGGCTGCATCGCGCCGGTAGCGATGCTCCAGTAACCCGCGGGCGCGTTATGGACCGAATTGTGGAAGCGTGTTGGGGAAATCTGGCGATCCCCTGTCGCCAGCATCTGGCAAATCTCATGACAGTTGTCACCGTCTGCGCCAGACGAGGTGAACACTGTTGCGAGGCTCGCAGGATCCCTTCCGGCCGCCGTGGCGGCTTCGGTTCCCACCGCCAAGACCAGTCGTACCGAGGTCCCCACGCGCCGGCGTTCGGCCGGCGGCAATGCGGTGGCGACCGGCAACTCGACCGGCCGCTCCACATAGGGCTCGGTTCGAGCTAATACGGCCCGTCCTAGCGCCCAGTTCGGAAGCCCGGCACCGAGGAGGCCGACACCGTCAACATACGCCGAAATCCCCGATGTCTCCGCCATCATGGATGGTCGATCAAGCTATCCGCTCGGCCGAAGATCAGGCTGCAATTGGTGCCGCCGAAGCCGAACGAGTTGCTAAGGACCCGTGATGGCGCGGGCCCCTCGTCGCACAGCAAATACGCCAGCGGAATCGAAGGATCCAATTCCCTGGTGTTGAGTCCTGCAGGCATGAACTCATTGCGTAACGCGAGGGCACAAATCGCGGCCTCAACACCGCCGGCAGCTCCGAGCGTGTGCCCTACCGATCCCTTGGTTGAGCTACAGCGTGTTGCATCGCCGAAAAGGGTGAGCACTGCGCGGCCTTCGGCCTGATCATTGCTTCGCGTTCCAGTGCCGTGCAGATTGATATAGTCAATTTGGCTCGGAGTCATTGCGGCGGCGGCCAACGCGTGTTTCATCGCCATCTGAGCACCAAGCCCATCCGGGTGCGGCGATGACATGTGATAAGCGTCGCTCGACTCGCCAATGCCGAGAAGCATGACCGCATTCATGTCCGGCTTGGCCGGAGGGCGTTCCAGCAGAAAGAATGCCGCAGCCTCACCTATGGAGATTCCGTCCCGGTCCTTGTCAAAAGGTCGGCACGGTTGCGCGGAAGCGAGTTGCAGGGAGGTGAAGCCACATAAGGTGGTTAGACAGAGTGAGTCGACACCGCCAACGACAGCCGCATCGATCAAGCCAAGGTCGATCATCCGCGCCGCAGTACCGAACGCCTTGGCGCTCGATGAGCATGCGGATGAAATGGAAGCGGTGGGTCCCGCCAGCCCAAGCCATTGCCGAACAAAGTCAGACACCGAAAATGAATTCTGCGTGGTTTCATATTTGAAGTCGTCAGGCAGCCGCCCCGTATCCTTGTCACGGTGTCGATACGCGAGTTCGGCTTGCAATATGCCGGACGTACTGGTGCCGACGAATACGCCGACTCGATGAGAGCCGTACTTCTCCGCAGCAAGCCTGACGCTGGCAGCGAAATCGTCCTGCTCAAGTCCAAGTTGCGCCAATCGGTTGTTGCGACAATCGAAATCGGCTAGCGCGGCAGGTAACCGTTGGCCATCAACGTCGTCAATCTCGCCGACGAACGTCGAAAGCTCAACGTCGTCGAAACGGCAAGGGGTCAAGCCGTTCCGCTTTTCGCGCAGCGCCGCAATGTTGGTCGAGAGTCCCCGCCCCAGGCAGGTTGTCAAGGTGAAATGTGAGAGAAACAGCGGATTCACTGCCGGTCCGGGCGTGGGGGCAACGAAGACCACTCTAGCACGGCGTCGCATGTCCAAAGTGGCCGCGGCAACTTCATTGCACAACCTGCGCATGAAGCAAAATGTTGGCGAATGGTGTGCGCTTGGACATTGGCAGCGTCACGGCCTTGAATCCCGTCTGTTCGAGTAAAAGCTTCCAGTCGCTTATGGACCGGCAATGGAGACTCGGTAGCCGGTGCCCACGCGCGAAGGTGACAGCATGATCAACCCACCGGCTGATGTGGAATGGCAACCCACCGGCGCTATTGCCAATGCGGGCGATCAGTACGCCTTCGGGAAGCAGGGCAGCACGTATGCGTCGCAACAGCGCGAGTTGCTCGTCGTGAGCGATATAGTGAAGGACGTCGAGGATCACGACGACGTCCGCTCGTCCGATGTCGAACGTGCGGATATCGCCGATCTGAAATTCCGCGCGGTCGTCAAGAGCCCGGCGTGCGCGTGCGATGTCCCTCGTCATCAATTCCAGCCCGAAGATCGTTCCCACTTTCGGCGGCGGCGGCCAGTCCGATTGCCAAGTGCCTGCGTCGTACAGCGTCCTTGCCGCCCGCAACCACGACGCCAGTAATCCCTGGCCGCAACCTAAGTCGACCAGCCTTGATGCGTCGGGTATGAGGCCGTGGGCAAGCAATCCGGCGAAAACGGGGTCGCGCGTTAGCTTTGAGCGCGCAAAATGCCATGCGAATCGGCCGGACGAACGATAGGGTCCAGACGCTCGTTCCAATAACGCCCGTCGAAATGAGGACATCAGGGGATGGCCGAGCGCAATGTGACCGAGTGAAGTCTCGCTTCCCGCAAAGCGTGAAGCAGACGTGGCAGCACCTCGAGAATGACCGGCACCCCGGCGTCTGTAAGCGCGGAATTGCCATCGTGCAAGAGGAGGATGTCTCCCGCCCGCAAGTTCCTGGTCAATCTGCGATAGACGACATCTGGCCGATTTTCGCGGGTGTCAAAACCACGCCGAGTCCAGCTTACGAGGTGCAGGCCTCGTCGCGCCAGCACCGGGTCGAGAAAGACGCTGCGCAATCCGGCCGCAGGGCGAAAGAAGCGTGGTGGTACGCCAATGAGCGAATGAACGGTTTCCTGGCCGCGATCGACGTCGAGTGCAATGCGTCGTGGTCCGAATGCTGCAAATTGGTAAGAATGGCTTTGGCTGTGATTTTCGATGGAGTGGCCGCGACGCACGATCTCGCGACAGATGTCCGGATGGAGCAAGGCCTTGTCCCCGACGCAAAAAAAGGTTGCTTGAGCATCGTAGTGGTCGAGAATGTCTAGAACAGTCGGCGTGACTTGGGGATCGGGCCCGTCGTCCACCGTAAGTGCAATCTCCCGCCGCGCCGCCGATCTGTCGGGTAGACGCGACCAGTTCGGCCCCAAAAGCGAGTTGCGGGGCAAGAGGCCGGCGACGCCCAGAAGCAGATGATTGCCGACGATCGCTACGAGCACAAACGGCCAAGTCTCTGGCCAAGTCGCGGCGGCCGCTGCCGCAATCATATGCGCGATGACAGAAAGGGAGATCATTGGACTCGGCCGCCATCGCGGCCCGTCTCGAAGTGCCGTCTGGACGATAGCCATCAGCCGCCCTCTTCAATCGAACGAGGGGCGTCCTCCGCGAGAATCGCCGAAAAGAGCAGTGCAAGGATGCCTCCCGGCCCGACCGTCGCGCCAATCGCCTGCAACACCGGAACCCGTGAAAACGCCAGGACACCAAACCCAATTACCGTTGTCGAGCACGCAAGCACTAACGATGCGAGCATCTGGAGCCGTTCGGTACTACTTGGCGCGATACGCTTGTCGAAGAACAACGCATAGTTTGACCCAACTGCAACAATGAGCAACATGCCGACCAGGTGAAGTATGTTCAACCGTGTCCCACTAGCTGCGTGTAAGGCTACGACGACCATGACGGCGGCGACGAGCGGCGCGATTACCCGTAGAACGCGGGCCGGCGAGCGAAGTACGAGTAAGAGAACGGCGAACATCACCACAACGCCGACAAGTGACAAGTAGATGGCCTCGTTGAGATACCCGATGTACAACCGATTGGTTTCGCTCTTCAGATCGACCAAAGAGACATTTTGCTGGCCAGATTCCACCAGCGCAGTACGAATTGACCGTGGGTCAATCGTGGAATCGCCTGCGCCTAGCGCAGCCTTGAGGGGTAGCAAGGCGCTCCAACGGCCCTCACGGTGTACAAGTAGGGCGTCAAGCGCGACGGCGAACGCGCTTCCCTCGAAATCTGCCCGTTCAAGCGGTCGAGCATTCTTGGCGGCCTCCACGTCAGCGACAAAAGGCCCGAGGCGCTCGGCCCGAATGGGCAGATCGCGAGTAGCTTGCTGCAGACGGGCGGTAAGTTCATCGGAGCTTGGTAGGGCCTGCCGTCTAGCCAACTGACTTGCGAGGCTGGGTAGTAGTCGAACAGGGGTATCGAATCCACCAAGGGCGCCCCGCTCCACTAGTTTTTCCAGTTGCACGCCGACCGATTCTGAAGCGCGAAGGACCGCCTGCTGGTCGACGCCGGAAATAAGGACTAGATAGCGGAGATCGGGCGCCCCAAGGTCTGCCCGCAGCTGGCGATCCAGTTCCTGGTCCGCAACCGGAACAGGACTTAACGCCGACAAGTCGGAATTCCAAAGGGAGTCTCGATGGCTCCAAATTAGGATCGCGGCGAGGATGAGAATCGCGAAAAGGCCCCACCTCAGCGTTCGCGCTCTTGCCATGATCACGGTCAAGGCGGACCCGAGGAACGAAAGATCACGTACGCGGAACCCGGCCGGCACCAGCCGTGGCAGTACGAAGCGCGTTACCGCTGCGGCGATAATGATTCCGGAGACAGAATAGAGCCCAAGTTGTGCAAGACCAGGAAACCCCGAGAACAGTAACGTACAAAAGCCAACCACCGATGTGAGCATTCCCAATCGTATTGTCGGCCAGAATGTGGCGATCCAGTCGCCACTGTCGCGAGCTTTGTCGTTCTTCGGCGAAGACTGGACCAGAAAGTAGATTGAGTAATCCACTGCCTCGCCGATCAATGTCGTTCCAAATCCCAACGTGATTCCGTGGACGATGCCGAATCCCAGACTCACCGCCGCTATGCCGGCAATGGCGCCGCTGACGACCGGCAACAGGCCTAGACCGAGCGCGAGCGGTGAGCGATACACCACCAACAGGAGGCCAACAATGCAGGTGACGCCAACGGCCGACAGCCGCGTCACGTCTTCCCGTATGGTCTCTCGCGCTTTTACGGAGAAAACTCCCGGACCCGAAAGGAGTAAGCGAACCTGGCTGGTTCCGATGCCGCTTGATGCTAGCGCGTGATCCAACGCGAGCTTGATCGTTGTGAGTGCATGCTGTTGTCCGTCCGTGTCGGACCCGCTTGCACGCGTCTGAGCGATCAGCACCGCACGCGCGCCGTCGCGGGAGACCCACACGCCGTCTGCCGAAGACGGCAATGCTCCGATGTCCTGACTTGAAAGCACCTGGAGTAGTTCGCCGGTCGGATCGCGCGGAAGTAGCGTCTTCAGCATCAGCCCCGCAGGCGAGGCGAGGAGATCAATGCTCTCACCGATCGCGGTACGCAAACCCGATTCCGAAAATCGCTCCGGCGATACCAACGGACTAAGCACGTAGCGATGGTTGAATAGAATTGTACGATCGCGGTCCCCGCCGAACGCGTCCCCGTTGTTTACAAGACTGAATTCTCCTGACTCCCGTAGAAGTCTCGCCAGCTCATGGGACAACTGGGCCCGCGTGGCCGCGTCCGGGCCTTCAAATCCGATCAAAATCATGCGCGAGGCTGCGCCCTCGGTCAGTTGATCAATGAGAACTTGCTGGTCAGCGGTTGGGGCTCGAGGAAGAAATGCCGACAGGTCGGTCGTAAAATTTGCACGGGCAATGATGAACACGCAGGCCACTAGGAACGCGAGCCAAATTGCAACTGGCGCCGTGCGCGAGGATGTCACTTTGAATTCGCCGATCCAATCGTCATGACTGAACGATCGCCATCTGCCTGTAACATTTCAATCTGGTGTAGCGAGCTTCCGCGGCCCGATATTTCGATGCGCAGCACGATGGAGGCAATACGTGTATCGGATGGAAGCAGCGTGAGTACCCACGACTCCGGTCCGCCACGGAGAACGACTCGGTAATCGCGCTCAAGAGCACCCAGATCGCCGGACAACGTCTCCCGGATACTGCCGACGACGGCAGAAATCTCGGGATATTGCTGAAGCTGCAACGTTACCCGCTGTTTGCCGCGCTCGGCGACCAGTTGATTTCCGTTGAGTACAAGCGATTCCGGCTTCGGCCACAGCGTTCGCTTCTCCAAGCGATCTGGCGGGCTGTATGAGAGAACACCTGACGATTCCACAGGGCGGTCGAGAATCGCGAGATACTTCTTTTCTACGAATGAAACGCTTCCGCCGCGCTGCTGTGCAAGGGCTTGCATGAGTCGTCCAACATCCCAGTCGGCAGCCATGGCTGGCGCAGGCGCGCGAGCGGCGAGGACAAGTAGCACCGAAAGCGTTAGAAACGTCGTCCGCATCGTCAGAGTGGCGTGCTTGCCGCGTTCGGCGGTTGCCAGACGTCGTGAAAATTGAACCAGTTGTATGGCTCTTCGCGACAGTGCCGTTCGAGGGTGGCGGCGTATTTCTCAATGCCCCGACGTATTGCGGAATTGGTTTCGCCAGCCTTAAGGTGGGAAAAATCCGTCACTACCTCAAATTGGATTCGATATCGATTGCCGCCTAGGTACATTCCGGCCATGAATATCACCGGGTAACGGAGCATCGCGGCAATCCTGAATGGCCCATCGGGCAGGTTGATTTCTTTGCCGAGAAACGAAACGTGAACTGTATCGTCCCGTCCGAAAGTTCTGTCGCCTAGCATCCCAACAATGGCGCCGTCCTGGAGCTTCTGCCGGATTCGCAGCATCGAATCGGCGCGTCCTAGGGGAATGATATCCAGCCGCGCCATAGGATTTATCGCCGCCAAAGCTGAGTTCACCTTTCGGGCGTTCTCTTCGTACATCGCCATTGCTACGTCGAGACCGAGGTCTGCGCGTGCCAGCGCGCGCAGCACTTCAAAGCTGCCGAAGTGGGCCCCAATCAGGAATGCGCCCCGCCCTTGCGTCAACAAGCCGGTGATGACTTCGCCTCCGTGCACCTCGATGTCGAAGAGGTCGAATCGGTCGTTGATGAGATAGATGCGGTCGTGGATAGTCGATGCGAACGTATGGACATGACGGTAAAAATCTCTGAATTCCGGCCTGCGCCCGAGCGCCTGACGCAGATAGCGCGTTGACGCCCGCCGGGCAGAGTTGGCAAAGACAAGGAAATACAGAACAATAAATGGCAACACGCATCGCCCGGCACGGCGGCCAAGTCGCAATGAGATCCATGTCATTATCCGCAACATCGTCGGGCTGCCCCGCTCCCTTTGCGTCGTCCAGACGGGGATCGGATCTGTTCCGCTGTGCACGTCGCGTTGAGAAAGCGTCATGGGGCGGAAATGTGAATCAGGCGTCCTGAGGCCACTCTGGAAGCGCCTGTCGCTATTTCGAAATCCACGACGCCTCCTGCACCAACGACGAATCGGACGAGCAACGGTTCCCCGGGCGATACCGGACGTAGGAACTTTGCCCAGGCTATCCGATTGTGCGATACGCCCGTCAGCGTGGCGATGGCGACCATTGCCTCGTCGAGTAATACGACGCCCGGTACGACCGGCGCGGACGGGAAATGCCCGAAAAAGGCCGGATGATCGACTGCGATGGACAGCGATGCTTCGGTCCTCGGACTCAAGGGGGCTCCAGAGGCGTGCTTCGGCGCGTGTCAATCACATTTCGCAGTGCGTCGCGGGGCATCTTGCCGGTCGCGTCGCGGGGCAGAGATTCGACGAAGACTAGCGGGCGCGGAAGGAAAGCCGGGTCTACACGCTCCCGAAGCGCATTGATAAGTTCCGCCGACGTGAGCGCGGGGGCCACTACCAGCGCGACAAGGCGGGTAACGCCAAGTCCTTCCGCATCGTCCGGCATAAAGTATGTACCGTCGAGAACACCCGGTATAGAAGTAAGTTGATGAGTGAGAAACGCCATGGAACTGCGTTTGCCGGCAACATTGACAAGGTCAGCTGAACGGCCCAGCAGAATGAATCGGTTGAGCCCCGTCATTTCTACAACGTCGTGCAGCATAACGGGTGAACCGACATGTCCACCTGAGGCCCACGTTCGGTCATTCTCGGGAGCTAAATGAACGTCCGTGAACAGTTCCCAGTCCGGCGCGACAGACGGATGGCGTGATGCAATCTGTCCCGTATCGGTGCTTCCGTATATTTCCAACAACGGAGCCTGGCAGAAATCCTCCACCTGCCTTACCAATGTGGATGGCAAAGGGGCTGTTGCTGATAGCACGAAATCGATTTCGGGCAATGGCACTCCCGACTCGACAAGCAAACGTAGATGGAACGGCGTTGAAACGAGAACCCTGGGAGCAGGCACCTCGGCGAGTGCCCCGCAAATGTCGGCAGGATAAAAAGGTCGAGCGGCACTGAACGCGACGCCGCTCTGCAACGCGACCAACACCGACGATTCAAGCCCGTATGAATGTTGCGGCGGAACGGTAGCGACAATGACTTGGTGTCGTTCCTGCCGCAGTCCCAATCTGTCCGCTTCGATGCGCACATTGCGCACCAGCGAACCCCACGTCTTGAGATGCGGCACGGGCTCGCCGGTTGACCCAGATGTGAACAGCCACGCGACCTGTTGATCGTCGGGAAACTCGGGAACGGCGATTTCCGGCATCGACGGGTTGCTCGCACCGCCATCGCAATACCGAACTTGAGGTAAGTCGAGTTCCGGGCGTTCTGCATCGGTAAGGCAGAAAACGTCCGGTCTGAACGTCATCAACCGCGCGACAGTGTCACGGGTCAGATTCGCAGGCAGTAAACTTGTCTTTCCAACTACCATAGCGGCAGCCAGGCCGGTGGTGAACCTATATCGATCCTCACACGCATTTAATACATTGCGACCGGCCGGAAAGCTCGCCGCGATGCGCGCGACGTCAGTGAGGAAGCGCTGAACCGTTATCGGCTCTCCATCTCGAAAGGCGATAACATCGTCGGGACCGCGATGAACGACGAGCGGGAAACAATGCATTTGAGCTGCGGGGCCTCGTCTTCCGTCAAGCAATTGGAGGAGGCGTTACACGGATGCTGCGAAAGTAAAGGCGTGCCGCTTGAAGGACGGAAACGTGCTTGATGTCTGGAAGCATTCTTAGCCGTACTGCGTATTCGGAAACGAACATCAGCGCGATCAATGGTATGGACAGGAGGTTAGCGAACACCGACCAGAGCCCAATCGGGGCGCAAGCAAAGAGCAATATCGACGTGCAGGAAATGCAGAAAAAGTAGGCGGTCCACGCTTGCGTTACTTGACGTGTGTAGCGCGCGAGCCTCGCGTCCAGAGGTCCGTGGATCAAGGCGGCGATCCGCGAGCAAAGGGGCACCCGACCCGCTGTGAGGGACCTGCCAAAAACTACGGCCATGATGGCGTTGCCGCCTGCATGCTGGGCGAGGTACACCCATGCGGCGTGATCGCCTATGGTCCCCAGGTGCTGCCAGATCAGGGCGGTGAGACTCGTGCATAGGAGAAGCCAAGCGGCGCGGCGCCGACTGCGCCAAGCGAAGACAAGGGCTATCGCTAAGTAAGGCAGCAACGCTATAGCCGCCGAAAGCCTTCCTTCAGTAGCTGGCAGCTTGGATGCGTAGTGCAAAATCACCACATAGCAGACCACTACCAGGCCGACCAAGACATTGCGAAACGATGGTCGGTATCGATTCTTCACGAAGTCCTGTTGACGCGGATATGTTCGGTCAGGCTGCGCAGGGAGCTGAAGATACGGACATTGTCGTTGTCGTCCGCGCGTAGTTGAAAGCCGTACCGCTTGGATACCTCCAACGCGACCTCGAGGATGTCGATTGAATCGAGCCCAAGGCCTTCTCCATAAAGCGCGGCGTCCGGATCAATTTCCGAGGGCGATATGTCCAAATTGAGCGCCGTAACGATCATGGCTCCCACTTCGCTCATCAGGAGTTGGTCACCGCTGCCTTGCGCGGCAGATGGCAGACCAGACTTCATGTTTTCAAGCATCGACATTTCCTGTGTTGAACTACCGAACGGTTACTTTCAGCCACGGCAATGAAGCATAAAAGGATGCGGAACAAGAGACGGAACGGCACAAGTGGAAAAACAGCCTCCCATCCTTGCCGGATGCTCCTCGCCTGACAGGATGTTGCCCGGAAGCGAAGCCCGAAACAATGACATGCGTCACTGAAAGTTAGCAAATATCCGGCGGAGGCGCGAGCGTTGCTTGATTGTTGGAGCGTTGATATCGAAGCGCTTTCGCCCCGAGACGACACCCTGCAGGCAATCGCGTCCCCGACAGCATCCCTACGGCGTTTCGCTGTCATTGGAAACGTGCAATGCGAATCATTCGCGTTGCTGCAGTCCTTCAGGTCCGGACTCCCACGATTCGGGCGGGGGATGAAGGCCTTTTGTTCCCTGCGCCAGGAACGGCCCTAGGGCGATGCAGGCAAAGAACAATCCACAGGTCCGCCATTTCACAACTATGATAGGAAATCCGAGGCGGTCGAAGTCTGGAATGCACCATTCGTCGGCAATCTGCCCCGTAGCCGTGAACACAATTCGAAAATGACTCTGTACGCCGAAGCCAGTCCAGAACAACAGCAGCCATCCGAATGTGACGTGCTCGTTATAGGTGGCGGCCCCGCAGGCTCGACCGTAGCCGCATTACTGGCCGAGCTCGGGCACAAGGTCACCCTGTTGGAAAAATCACGCCACCCAAGGTTTCACATTGGAGAATCATTGCTTCCCGCGAATCTTCCGTTGTTTAAGCGGATGGGAATCGAGAGCGAAATTCAAGCGATCGGAATGAAGAAGCCGGGCGCGGAGTTTGTTTCCCCGTGGCACAAGACAAGTCAAGTATTCCAGTTTTCCGACGCGTGGGACAAGTCAATGCCGTACGCCTACCAGGTGAGGCGCTCGGAGTTTGACGAAGTGCTGTTCCGCAATGCGGCAGCGAAGGGCGCCGTGGTGCACGAAGAATGTCGCGTGCGCGACGTTGAGTTTGGAGCAGGCGGCGCGATGGTGCGCGCAGAGCACCTAGGCGGCCGTAGCGAGCGTTGGCACACACGCTATGTCATCGACGCGTCCGGGCGTGACACATTCCTCGGAAATAGATACAAGGCGAAACATCGCAATCCGAAGCACAACAGCGCCGCCATCTACGGCCATTTTTCCGGCGCGCAGCGCGAGGTCGGCGAAGCGGAAGGCAATATTTCGATCTTTTGGTTTGACCACGGCTGGTTCTGGTTCATCCCACTTCTGAACGGTGTGACCAGCGTAGGTGCGACGGTATGGCCCTACTACATGAAGACACGTGGCACGCGATCACCGCAGGAGTTCTTCTTCCATACGATCGCGATGTGTCCGCAACTCCAGCAAAGACTGAAGGGCGCTAGCTTGGTCTCTCCGGTCGAAGCTACGGGAAACTTCTCCTACTCCTGCGATCGCACGCACGGCCCCAGGTACCTTCTGCTCGGTGACGCATACGCGTTTATCGATCCCGTGTTTTCGTCCGGCGTCATGCTGGCGATGAACAGCGCCTTCGCCGGCGCGGATGTTGTAGATACCGTCCTGAGACACCCCGCGAAGGCATCGGCGGCGCTTGCCCGCTTCGACAAATTGATGAAACACGGACCAAGGGAATTTTCGTGGTTCATCTACCGCATCACGACGCCGACAATGCGTAGTCTCTTCATGGCTCCCAACAACCGTTGGCGCATGAAGGAAGCGCTGCTTTCCTTGTTGGCGGGCGACATCTTCGGAAAGACCCCGATCTGGGGCGCGCTATGGAAGTTCAAGATCGTCTACTATGCTTCCGCTGCGATAAACCTAAGGCAATCGATACTTGCCTGGCGACGCCGCAGTCGTAATATCCGCCCCGTAGAGGGACAGACGCTGGCCGAAACGAAATGAGTCCTTGTCGCGCGGGCGTCGAACCTTCAGCTGGTGCGGGCTGGCTCTGAAAGCAGCGAATGTCAGTCTTGGCGTCGTCGGCTGCCGCGATTGGCGCCCCATGCCATTCGTTCGCGTTTGTGTCCACAGTGCTGACAGGTCCTCGCGTCGCGCCGGGCGTAGAATCGTTGCCATGGCCAACACGCCCGATTTCGTTGCGCACGTCCTGGAACTGATGCGCCCGGCTGGGCGCGCGAGCGCGCGGGCAATGTTCGGCGGCCACGGACTCTACCTCGAAGGGCTGATCGTGGGCATCGTGGTCGAGGACGTGCTGTACCTCAAGACCGACGACGACACGCGCGACGCCTACATCAAGCGCGCGCTGGACCCCTTCTGCTACACGACGAAGGAGGGGAAGGCCCACGCGATGAGTTACTACCGTGCACCGGACGAGGCCGTCGAAGGACCGGATGCCATGCGCGAATGGCTGCGCCCTGCGATGGGCGCGGCGCTGCGCAGCGCGCAGAAGAAACCGCGCACGGCCGCGCTGCGGCGCGCGCGGGGCCGTCCCGCCTGAAGCGTCAGCCGCCGCGCGGAACGACGTGAGTTCGAGCAGCGCGTTCTGGCTGCGGTGCCGGACCGCGTTAATGGCATCTCCCCGCTCAAGGTATTCCGCTATCTTCGATTCCCGCACCACGCCGCCGACCTTGGGCGACCACCAGATCTCGTAGTTGCATTCGGTGGCGTAGCGCCAGAAAGTTTCGTCGTCGAGGCGCATGATCACGCGCATCAGGATGGCGTCGAACTCTCCGGCCGGAACCTGGACCTTTACCCATCCGCCGACCTGGACCAAGCGAGTGATCTGTCCCCTTTGCTGGGTGGACTCGTCGAAATTGTCGAGTCTCTGGTTCCAGCGCTCGCCGCCCGTGAGCGGGAACTGGAAGCGCGTCAGCGGCACCGGCTCGAAGCGGCGGGTTTCGTTGTCGAACACCGCGCCCACGGACACGATGCCCGGAGACAGCCATTGCTCGGTCCGCGTGTTGTCGACCGTCGGGCCCTTTTGCGTGACACGAACCGTGATGCCGCCTTTGGCATCGATGGCGATCACTTCATGCGTCTCGTCCCAGATCACGGGCGCGCGAAAGCCATCGCGCGCGCTGTAGATCCAGCGGTCGCCGACGCGGTAGACCGGCGCGGGTGCGGGCGGACCGGCAGTGCCGCCGACGACGACGCAGCCGGGGAGTGCTGCCGCAGCCGCGGCGAAGATGAATGTCCGGCGATCCATCGGCCTTCTCCCTATGTCGCATTGATGGCGAACACGACGGCGTCCGGACTATTCCGGCGCGCCGCTAGGTGTCGCCGCCGTCGGTAATCGCGCCCTTGCTCGCCGTAGAGACGAGTCTCATGTATTTGGCCATGAGACCGCGGGTATAGCGCGGCTTGGGGCGCTGCCATTGCGCGCGGCGGCGCGCGATTTCCTCGTCGCTCACGTTCAGCTGCAGCAGCAGCCGGTGCGCGTCGATGGTGATCGAATCGCCTTCGTGCACCAGCGCGATCGTGCCGCCCATGTAGGCCTCGGGCGCAACGTGCCCGACGACCATGCCCCATGTGCCGCCGGAAAAGCGGCCATCGGTGATGAGGCCCACCGATTCGCCGAGTCCCTGGCCGATCAGCGCGGAAGTGGGCGCCAGCATCTCCTGCATGCCGGGGCCGCCCTTGGGACCTTCGTAGCGGATGACGATGACGTCGCCCGGCACGATCTTCTTGGCCATGATGGCGGTCATCACTTCGGTCTCGGAGTCGAACACGCGCGCCGGCCCCGTGATGGTGGGATTCTTGAGGCCGGTGATCTTGGCCACGCATCCTTCCGGCGAAAGGTTGCCGCGCAGGATTGCCAGGTGACCCTGGGCGTACATCGGCGCATCGATGGGACGGATCACGTCCTGGTCGGCACGGGGCGTGTCGGGAATGCCGGCAAGTTCCTCCGCCATCGTCCTGCCAGTGATGGTCACGCAGTCGCCGTGCAGCAGGCCGGCTTTCAGCAACATCTTCAGCACCTGCGGCACGCCGCCGGCGCGATGGAAGTCGACGGCCACATATTTTCCGGACGGCTTCAGATCGCACAGCACCGGAACGCGCTTGCGAATGCGCTCGAAGTCGTCGATCGTCCATGCGACTTCCGCGGCCGAGGCGATGGCCAGGAAATGCAGCACGGCGTTGGTCGACCCTCCGGTAGCCATCACCAGCGAGATCGCGTTCTCGATGGACTTGCGCGTGATGATGTCGCGCGGCTTCAGGTCGTTCTTGATTGCGTCGACCAGTACTTTCGCGGACTGCGCCGCCGAGTCGGCCTTTTCCGGATCGGGCGAGGCCATCTGCGACGAACCCAGCAGGCTTACACCGAGCGCCTCGAAGGCCGACGACATCGTGTTCGCCGTGTACATGCCGCCGCACGCGCCCACGCTCGGGCAGGCGTTCCTCTCGATGCCGTCGTAGTCTTCCTGCGACATCGTGCCGGCGGTGAATGCGCCGACGGCTTCGAATGGCGACACGATGGTCAGCGTCTGGCCCTTCCATGTTCCCGGCTTGATCGTTCCCGCGTAAACGTAGATGCTGGGCACGTTCATGCGCGCCATGGCGATGACCCCGCCGGGCATGTTCTTGTCGCAGCCTCCGACGACGAGGACGCCGTCCATGCATTGGCCGTTAACCGACGTCTCGATGGCATCGGCGATCACCTCGCGCGAGATGAGCGAGTACTTCATGCCCTCGGTGCCCATGCCGATGCCGTCGGTCACCGTCGGTACGCCGAACACCTGCGGCATCGCGCCGGCGTCCTTGAGCGCCGCCATCGCGCGGTCGACGAGCGGCTGGATGCCGGCGTTGCACGGATTCATCGTGCTGTGGCCGTTGGCCACGCCGACGATGGGTTTGTCGAAGTCGCCGTCGCGGAAACCCACGGCGCGCAGCATGGCGCGGTTGGGCGACCGGGCAACGCCCTGAGTTATCAGTCTGGAGCGGCGATTGAACGACATTCGGTTATCCTCGGATGGAACGCACTTTGCAGCGCACTTTGTATAATCGGCCATTCTAGCGCAGCGCCGCGAAGCACCCCACTCCTCCACACTCCCTCCGCGACCTTCCGCTTAATGCTGGTTCATCCCAATTTCGACCCCGTTGCGCTGCAACTGGGGCCCATCGCCGTGCGCTGGTACGGACTCATGTACCTGCTCGCGTTCGTGCTCTTCGTCTGGCTGGGGAAATTGCGCGCGCGCCGCAACCTGCTGACCGGCTGGCATCCGCGCGACGTCGACGACATGCTGTTCTACGGCGTGTTCGGCGTGATCCTGGGCGGGCGCCTGGGTTACGTGCTGTTCTACAAGCCGATGTACTACCTTGCGCATCCGCTCGAGATCGTCCAGGTCTGGGCGGGGGGAATGAGCTTCCACGGCGGGTTCCTCGGCGTGCTGGTCGCGCTGTGGTTCTTCGCGCGCGCACGCGACAAGCGCTGGCTGGATGTCACCGACTTCGTGGCGCCGCTGGTGCCGCTCGGCCTCGCCGCGGGTCGCCTGGGCAATTTCATCAACGGCGAACTGGTCGGTCGCCCGACCAACTGTGCCATGGGCCATGGTGTTCCCACAGGTGGACGCCGTGCCGCGCCACCCGTCGCAGTTGTATCAGTTCGGACTGGAGGGCCTGCTGCTGTTCGCGTTGCTTTGGTGGTATGCGGGGCGGCCGCGGCCGATGGGCGCGGTGTCGGGATTGTTCCTGATCGGCTACGGCAGTTTCCGTTTCATCGCCGAATACGCGCGCGAACCGGACAACTTCCTCGGGTTCCTGGCCGGCGGCCTGACCATGGGGCAGTGGCTGTCGCTGCCGATGGTCGGCGCGGGAATCCTGCTGATGCTGATGGCCTACCGTCGCGCCGGCAAGGCGCAGCCGACGATCATGGACAGGCTGAAATAAGCGTCGGCGGGCGCGCCGATCGCGTTATCGCGGGCTGCGGGTCAATCGATGCGACGGTAATCGGTGTCGATGGTGTTGAAGTCGTTGTGGCGCGCCCAGCGCGCCGCGCCGGCGGCGAGCGGTTCGTGCGACCGGCCCACGTTGAGCGGAAGCGCCAGCAGCACCAGCGCGACCACGTCGCTGGCGATGCCGGGCAGGATCAACAGCAATCCGGCCAGCACCCGGCGCCCGCTGTCGAGCAGGCCGCGCAGCACGGGCTGCTCGCCATGCAGCGCCGCGACGGTCTTCATGCGGAATTCGTTGCGCTCGTTGTTGAGGAGAAGCGCGCCTGCGACCAGCGAACCTCCCAGCCAGACCCAGAGCGGAATGCCGCTCCAGCGCGCGACGCGCGCCGTGAGGTAAAGGTCCGCCAGCGGGAATGCCAGTACAATCGTCAGAACGATGAAACGCATGGATCCTCCATGGCCGCGGCCGCTGCTGCTTTGCCAATTCTGGTGCTGACGCATCTTCCCGACCACGCCGCCGCAATGGAACTGGCGCGGGCGTTGGTGACGCGAAAGACTGGCCGCCTGCGTCAACGTCGGCGCGCCCGTGCAATCAATGTATCACTGGCGGGGACAAATCGAAACTGCGCAGGAAATCCCGGTGGCGATCAAGACCCGGTCGGCGTTGTATCCGCGTGTCGAGGCCGCCATCCTGGCCAACCACCCCTACGAACTTCCGGACATCGTGGCTGTCCCTTTCAGCGATGGATTGCGTTCCTATTTCGCGTGGCTCGATGCCGAAACCGCCGCGTAGAAACCCATGCCGTCGCGTCGCTGCCGTGCTTTGGCTGACGACCGTCACCGCCGGCGCGCTCGCGGCGGACGCCGAACTGCTGCCTCCGGAGCAGGCGTTCCGCTATTCCGCACGCGCGCTGGACACCCGCACGCTGGAGGCGCGGTTCGTCATCGCCGACGGGTATTACCTTTATCGCGACAAATTCAGCTTCGCGGTCGCGCCGGACGGCGCGGTTCTGGGCGCCCCGGAAATGCCGGCCGGCAAGATCAAGACCGATCAGTTCTTCGGCAAGGTCGAAACCTACCGGGGGACGGTAGTCGTGAAATTGCCGCTGGGAGGAGCCGCGGCCGGTCAATCCGTGGTCCTGACTGCCGACTCGCAGGGCTGCGCCGATGTCGGCGTTTGCTATCCGCCGACCCGGCAAAAGCTCACGCTGGCGCTGCCTGCGGCCGGAGCGGGACCGGGGGCGCAGGTCGACGCGATCCCGCCGAAGAAGCGCTGGTTCCAGTAGTCGTCGTCGCCGACACTGCAGACCGCACCTCGCCATGGGTGTGAGTGCCCACAAACTATTCCGATGACCAAGACCAATGCATTCGTCCGATGGAGCGCTGTCGCGGTGGTTGCACTGGCGGCGCTTGCCGGCGGCTTCTATTTCGGTCGTGACACGCCCGGCGAATCGCCGGCCGCCCCCTTGCTGGGATTGACGCTGCCGGACATCGATGGACGCGACCAACGCCTGGACCAATGGCGCGGAAAGGTCCTGATCGTGAATTTCTGGGCGACGTGGTGCGAGCCGTGCAGGGAAGAGATGCCGGAGTTCGTCAAGACGCAGGCGAAGTTGGGCGACAAGGGCTTGCAGTTCGTCGGCATCGCCATCGACCAGCCAGACAAGATACGCAAATTCTCGAGTGAACTGGGTCTCAACTACCCGTCGCTGGTGGGCGGCTATGGCGCCCTGGAACTTTCGAAATCACTCGGCAACCGGCTCATGGCGCTGCCCTTTTCGCTGGTCATCGACCGCCAGGGCCGGGTGGTTCATACCCAACTAGGGCCATTGAAGCCCGAAAAACTGGACGCAATCATAGGCAAACTGCTTTGAAGCAATCCTAACTGCAAGCAAAATGCGTTAAAATTGCCCATCGTCATTTTGACTGGTTCCAAGTGTCAGCGGGACTGGGCCCGACGGGGCCAGTCCCGCGTTAATGGAATGATGAATGCGCCGGGGCAATCGTTCGATCGTCTTTCTCGGTCAACGCTGGACAATTAGTAGCTAACTCCGTCAAACTCCGCCCACTTCAAAACCCAAAGGTTGCGCGCGATGGATCTGCGCAAGTTGAAAACCCTGATCGAGCTGGTCGAGAGTTCCGGCATAGCGGAGCTCGAAATCCAGGAAGGCGAGGAGCGCGTACGCATCACCCGCGCCACCGCCGCGCCCGCGAGCGGGCAGCCCCTCACGCTGCATACGTCGCATCACCACGCGGCGGCTCCGGCCGCCGCGCCGCCCGCCGCAGCGGCGCCGGCGGCCGAGGCCGCCCCCGCGGAGCCCGAAGGGCATCAGGTGAAAAGCCCGATGGTCGGCACGTTCTACCGGTCAGCCACTCCCGGATCGAAGCCATTCGTTGAATTAGGCGATGTCGTGGCGGAGGGCGCCACGCTGTGCATCATCGAGGCGATGAAGCTGATGAACGAGATCGAGTCGGACAAGGCGGGCGTGATCAAGGCCATCCTCACCGAGAACGGCCAGCCCGTCGAATTCGGCCAACCCCTGTTTCTCATCGAGTGAATCGCCTGGCGGCGAGGAGGGCCGACGGACGCTGCCGCCACTGGGCCGCGTGCACGGTTTCGCCCGCGCTCGAAGCGCGCGCCGATGTTCGGCTGATCGGCGGCTGAATGGCCCTCACCAAGACCGTGGCGAAAAAAGCCTCCGACAAGCTCTTCGACAAGATCCTGATCGCCAACCGCGGCGAGATCGCGCTGCGCATACAGCGGGCGTGCCGCGAGCTGGGCATCAAGACCGTGGTCGTCTACTCGGAGGCGGACCGCGACGCGAAATACGTGCGGCTGTCCGACGAGTCCGTGTGCATCGGACCGGCGCCGTCCGCCCAGAGCTACCTGCATGTTCCGGCGATCATCGCCGCGGCGGAAGTGACCGACGCCCAGGCGATCCATCCGGGATACGGCTTCCTTTCCGAGAATGCCGATTTCGCCGACAAGGTCGAGAAGTCGGGTTTCGTCTTCATCGGGCCGCGCCCGGACACGATCCGCCTGATGGGCGACAAGGTCAGCGCCAAAGCCGCGATGCTGAAGGCCGGCGTGCCGTGCGTGCCGGGTTCGGAAGGCGCGTTGCCCGAGGATCCCAAGGAAATCGTGCGCATGGCGCGCGCAACCGGGTATCCGGTGATCATCAAGGCGGCGGGCGGCGGAGGTGGACGCGGCATGCGCGTCGTGCATACGGAGGCGGCGTTGCTGCCCGCCGTTGCATTGACGCGCAACGAAGCGCAGTCGGCCTTCGGCAACGCCACCGTGTACATGGAGAAGTTCCTCACCAACCCGCGCCACATCGAGATCCAGGTGTTGGCCGACGAGCACAAGAACGCCGTGTACCTGTTCGAGCGCGACTGTTCGATGCAGCGGCGGCACCAGAAGATCATCGAGGAGGCGCCTGCGCCGGGGCTCAACCAGCGCTCGCTCACCCGCATCGGCGAGCGCTGCGCGGATGCCTGCCGCCGCATCGGCTATCGCGGGGCCGGCACGTTCGAATTCCTGTACGAGAACGACGAGTTCTTCTTCATCGAGATGAACACGCGCGTCCAGGTCGAGCACCCGGTGACCGAACTCATCACCGGCATCGACATCGTGCAGCAGCAGATCTTCATCGCGGCGGGCCGCAAGCTCGCGTTCCGCCAGCGCGACGTCGTGAAGAAGGGGCACGCCATCGAGTGCCGTATCAACGCCGAGGATCCGTATACGTTCGTGCCGTCGCCGGGCCGCATCACGTCGTATCACGCGCCGGGCGGTCCCGGCATCCGCGTCGACTCGCACGTCTACCAGAATTACTTCGTGCCGCCCAACTACGATTCGATGGTCGGCAAGGTGATCGCGTACGGCGACACGCGCGAACAGGCGATGGCGCGGATGCGCATCGCGCTGTCCGAGATGGTCGTCGAGGGCATCAAGACCAACATCCCGCTGCACCAGGAATTGCTGCTCGACGACAAGTTCCTGCGCGGCGGCACGTCGATCCACTTCCTGGAAGAGCGGATGGCGAAGAGAAAAGTGGCGTCGTAGGCAAGTGAACTACATCGGAGTCCGCTTCGACGCGCCTGCCGCGGACGCCGAAGCCTGGTCGGACGCACTGCTCGCCGCGGGCGCGCTGTCGGTGGACATTTCCGATCCCGCCGCAGGCACGCCGGAAGAAACGCCCCAATATGGCGAGCCGGGCGAGCCGGGCGAACATCTCTGGCCCATTTCGCGTCTCGCGGCGCTGTTCGCTCCGGACACCGACACGCTATCCGCGCTGCGCGCCGCTGCCGGCGACGTCGCCATGGCGATTCCCGCGCATGAAACCTACGTCGTCGCGGAACAGGATTGGGTGCGCGCGACGCAGGCGCAATTCGGACCCATCCGGATTGCGGACGGATTCTGGATCGTGCCGACCTGGGCGGAGGCGCCGCAGCCCGATGCGCTCAACCTGCGCCTCGACCCGGGCCTGGCCTTCGGCACGGGCTCGCATCCGACCACGTGCCTGTGCCTCGAATGGATGCAACGGCATCTCGCGCGCGGCGAATCGCTGCTCGACTACGGATGCGGCTCGGGCATCCTGGCGATCGCCGGCGCGCGACTGGGCGCGGGCCGCGTGGTCGGCACCGACGTCGATCCCCAGGCCATACGGGCGAGCGAGGACAATGCGCGCGCCAACGACGTCGCCGCGACATTTGTCCTTCCCGATGCGCTTCACCCTGGCAGCTTCGACATGGTCGTCGCGAATATCCTCGCCAACCCGCTGACGCTTCTCGCTCCTGCGCTCGCGCTGCGCGTGCGCGTCGGCGGACGCATCGCGCTTTCCGGCATTCTCGAGCCGCAGGCTGCGACGGTCGCCGCGGCGTATGCGCGCTGGTTTAATATCGGCCCTTGGAACGCCCGTGACGGATGGGTATTGCTCGCCGGTGAACGGGTTGCGGATCCGGGCCCGCCGCATGCGTGAATTGGGACAGTGGCGATGAATCGGAGTGATGCGCAAGCGATTGGGGGATGCGGGTCCGGAACCAGGCGCCGTCGGGTTGCCTGACCCGGCGTAAATCATGGCCGAAGAACTCTACACGCGCTGTCCGGGTTGCAAGACCATCTTTCGCGTCACGGAGCCGCAGCTCGCGTTGCGCGACGGCCAGGTGCGCTGTGGCCACTGCCGCACCGTGTTCGATGGCCGCGAAAACCTGATATCGCTTGCCCCGCCGGTGGGCGGCGAGCCCGAATACGACGAACTGGCGCAGGGTCCGCCCACAGTCACGCTGCGCAGCGCGCGGTCCCTCGACCCGCCGCCGCCACCGGAACCGGCTCCGCCGAGACCGAATCGAAGCACCGCGACAAAGACCGACGCCGAGCCCGAACAGGAAGAGCCGGAAGTCGATTACGAAAACCGGTTCGCCTGGGACAAGAGAAAGCCGAAACGCTCGCGGTCGGGGCTCTACGCCGCGCTGGTGCCGGTCCTCGTGTTGACGCTGTTCCTGCAGTCGGTATTTCACTATCGCGACGCCATCGCCGCGAACTGGCCGGGCGCCAAGCCGCTGCTGACCAAGGCCTGTTCGGTCGTCGGATGCGCGATCCGGCCGCTCAACGATGTCGATGCGCTGACCATCGACGGCTCCGAACTCCAGGCCGACCCGGCGCATCAGGGATTGCTGATCCTGACCGCGACATTGCGCAACCGCGCGCGCTACGCGATCGCCTATCCGCATCTGGCGCTGTCGCTCACGGGCGTGCAGGAAGCCAGCGGCATGGTCCCGACCGTTGCGCGGCGCGTGCTGGCGCCGACCGATTACACGGGTGGAACCATCGACCTGTCGGCCGGAATGCCGCCCAACCGCGAGATGCAGGTCAAGGTGTTCATCGACGCCAGTTCGACCACGCAGGAAGGCTACCTGCTGTACGCGTTCTATCCCTGAATCGTCTCTCGCCGTAGAATGCTGCATTGCGGAGAGCGCGCTGCGGCTTTGCATTCGACGCGCACCAATAATGATCAAAAGGCATGACAGGACGCATCGTATTGGTGCAAAATGCTCGGTGCGGGCGCTTTCGTGAACGGGAAACTGTCTGAAAACCGCAGGTTGCAGTGCGGCGACGCATGGCATGGTTCTCGCTAAATGTGCTGCTGGATTGGCATCGTATCCTCCCTCTCTTTCGTCAAACGCATCAGGAGATTTGCATGGCAACACCTGCCGACGTGCTGAAAATGATCAAGGACAAGGAGGTCAAGTTCGTCGATCTCCGCTTCACGGACACCCGCGGCAAGGAACAGCACGTCTCGGTCCCGGCCAAGCAGTTCACCAACGACAAGTTTGAGTCGGGCCATGCGTTCGACGGATCGTCGATCGCCGGCTGGAAGGGCATCCAGGCGTCCGACATGCTGCTGATGCCGGACCCGGGCACCGCCAACATCGATCCGTTCATGGACGAGACGACGCTGCTCATTACCTGCGACGTGGTCGAGCCATCGGACGGCAAGGGCTACGAACGCGACCCGCGCTCGCTCGCCAAGCGCGCCGAGGCCTATCTCAAGTCCACCGGCCTGGGCGACACCGCCTACTTCGGACCGGAACCCGAATTCTTCATCTTCGACGCAGTCGAGTGGTCGGTCGACATGTCGGGCAGCTACTGCAAGATCTTCTCCAGCGAAGCCTCGTGGTCGTCTGCCGACAAGTTCGAGGGCGGCAACATGGGGCACCGTCCTTCCGTCAAGGGCGGCTATTTCCCGGTGCCGCCGGTCGACCAGCTGCAGGACATCCGCTCCGCCATGTGCATGGCGATGGAGCAGATGGGCGTCGAGGTCGAGGTGCACCACCACGAGGTCGCCAACGCGGGGCAATGCGAAATCGGCACCAAGTTCGAAACGCTGGTCAAGCGCGCGGACTGGCTGCAGATCCTCAAGTACTGCGTGCACAACACCGCGCACGCCTACGGCAAGACGGCGACGTTCATGCCGAAGCCCATCGTCGGCGACAACGGCTCGGGCATGCACGTCCACCAGTCGATCTGGAAGGACGGCAAGAACATGTTCGCCGGCGACGGCTATGCGGGATTGTCGGAACTGGCGCTGTACTACATCGGCGGCGTCATCAAGCACGCGAAGGCGCTCAACGCGATCACCAATCCGGGCACCAACTCGTACAAGCGGCTGGTCCCGGGCTTCGAGGCGCCGATCAACCTCGCGTATTCCGCGCGCAACCGCTCGGCCGCGATCCGCATCCCGTACGTTTCCAATCCGAAGGGCCGCCGCATCGAGGTCCGCTTCCCGGACCCGACCGCCAATCCGTATCTCGCGTTCTCGGCGATGATGATGGCGGGGCTCGACGGCATCCAGAACAAGATTCATCCCGGCGACCCGATGGACAAGAACCTGTACGACCTCGAGCCCGAGGAAGCCGCGAAGGTGCCGCACCCGTGCGCGTCGCTCGACGAGGCGCTCGATCACCTGGACCGCGATCGCGAGTTTCTGGTTCGCGGCGGCGTGTTCACCAACGACATGCTCGACGGCTACATCGCGTTGAAGATGGAGGAAGTGACCCGGTTCCGGATGACGACGCACCCCGTCGAATACGACATGTACTACAGCCTCTAGGCGACGTCGGCGCCGGGTCCGGCGCGAACGTTAATGGCAGTGCGAGGGGCGGGCGCCGTATCCCGCCCCTTTTGCTTCCCGTTCGCGATAGGTACACTCGGCCGCTATGCACAGAAATGATGCCCATGTCGGAAAACAGTGCGCGCTTGCACTTGCCTGGTGCCTCCTCCTCGGTCTTTCCGCGGGAGCGGTGGCGCAGGGATCGGTGTGCAAGTACATGGACGCGAACGGCAACATCGTGTTCTCCAACCTTCCCCCGGACAAGGGAATGCGCAAGATTTCCTGCATGTCCGGCGAGGAAGCCCCGAAGCGCTCCGGCGGCACCGCGAGCAGCGGGGTCAAGAGCACGCCGACACCCGGCGACTTTCCGCGCGTCGATTCGGGCACGCAAAAAGGCCGCGACGACGTGCGCCGCAAGGTGCTGGGCGAGGAGCTCGCCACCGAGGAGCAGATGTTGGCCGAGTCGCGCGCCGCTTATGCCAACGGCGCTCCTGTCCCGCTGCCCGAGGAGGCGGCCAACGCCGAGAAATACCGCGAACGCATCGCGCGTTATCGCCAGGCGGTGCAACTGCACGAGCGCAACATCGAGGCGCTCAAGAAGGAACTCGGCAACACGAAGTAGCGCGCCGTCCGGTGCAGCGACGCGCGCGTGGGTCGTGTGCGCCGAAGGGCCGCCCCGAGGCGTGAATGCTCCCCTGGGGGCAGCGAACGAAGTGAGCGTGGGGGTCCTTCCTCCGGCGCGGAACTTGCTAATCCAGCAGTGCCATGTCGCGAACGCGGACCGCTTCCGCGCGCTGCGTTGCCATGAAGCTGCGCTTCTTCCCGCTATCCGCCGCCGCATCGCCGCCGGCGTATTCCGGGCTGGAGCTCCTGGCAACCGCCGTGCTGCTGATGCGCAACGACGGACGCGTCAGCTACGCCAATCCCGCGGCAGAGAACCTGTTCGAGCTGTCGCGGCCGAAGCTGGTCGGGCACACGCCGCGCGAACTGTTCGGCGAATGTCCGGCGTTGCTGGCGGCGATCGGCAGGGCCGTGTTGCGCGGCGCCTCCTATACCGAGCAGGAGCTGGAGCTCGGCGTCAGCGGAAAGCCGAAACTGCATCTTACCTGCACCGTATCGCCTGTGGATTCGAGTGACGGCGCGTTGCTGCTCGAATTCCGTCACATCGACCAGCAGCTCAAGATCGCGCGCGAAGAGAGGCTGCAGGAACAGCAGCAGGCCAATCGCGACCTCATCCGCAGCCTGGCGCACGAGATCAAGAATCCGCTGGGAGGCATACGTGGCGCCGCGCAGCTGCTCGAAGGCGAGCTCGACCGTCCGCACCTGATCGAATACACGCAGGTGATCATCGGCGAGTCGGACCGGCTTCAGTCGCTGCTGAACCGCCTGCTGACGCCGCACCGGCTGCCCGCGTACCGGCGCACCAACATCCACGAGATCCTCGTCCGCGTGCGCAGCGTGGTGCAGGCCGAGTTTCCCGCGATCAACGTGGTTTCCGATTTCGACATCAGCCTGCCCGAGTTCGACGCCGATCCGGAACAGCTGACGCAGGTCGTGCTCAACATCGCGCGCAACGCCGCGCAGGCGCTGTCCGCGGCGACGCCGAATCCCGAGATCCGCCTGACCACGCGCGTGGCGCGCGGCGTGACGCTGTCGAAGAAGCGCTATCGCCTCGCGCTCGCCGTGTCGGTCGAGGACAACGGTCCAGGCATCCCGGCGGAGATCCGGGACCGCATCTTCTATCCGCTGGTGTCCGGCCGCGAGGGCGGCACCGGGCTCGGGCTCACGATCGCGCAGACATTCGTCACCCAGCACAACGGCACGATCGAATGGGAAAGCGCGCCGGGCCACACCGTCTTCACCATCCTGCTGCCGCTGGAAATGACACGGCCTTTGCATAGGGAATAGCCACGCGATGCACGCCTACGATTATGATGCGCCGCGCCCCGACGGTTTGAAGGACGTCTGGATCGTCGACGACGACCGTTCGATACGCTGGGTGCTGGAAAAGGCGCTCGCGCGCGAAGGCATTCCGTACAAGACGTTTGCCACCGCCTACGAGGTGCTGCAGGCGCTGGGAACCAGCCAGCCGCAGGTCCTCGTTTCCGACATCCGCATGCCGGGAGAATCGGGGCTGGTGCTGCTCAACAAGGTGAAGGAGCGCTACCCGCAGATCCCGATCATCATCATGACCGCGTATTCGGACCTGGACAGCGCCGTCGCCGCATTCCAGGGCGGCGCGTTCGAATACCTGCCCAAGCCGTTCGACATCGACCACGCGCTGGCGCTGATCAGGCGCGCGACGAATGAAACGCCGGTGGCCGCGGCGGCTCCGGCGGCGACGTCGGAGGCCCCCGAGATCCTGGGCCAGGCGCCGGCGATGCAGGAGGTGTTCCGCGCGATCGGACGCCTGTCGCAATCGAACGCGACGGTGCTCATCACCGGCGAGTCCGGCACGGGCAAGGAACTCGTCGCCCGCGCGCTGCACCGGCACAGTCCGCGCGCGGCGGGTCCTTTCGTCGCGATCAACACGGCGGCCATTCCCAAGGACTTGCTCGAGTCCGAATTGTTCGGGCACGAGCGCGGGTCGTTCACGGGGGCGCAGGCGTTGCGCCGCGGGCGTTTCGAACAGGCGGATGGCGGCACGCTGTTCTTGGACGAGATCGGCGACATGCCGCCCGACCTGCAAGTGCGCCTGCTGCGGGTGCTGGCCGACGGCGAGTATTACCGCGTGGGCGGACATTCGCCGTTGCGGTCGAACGTGCGCATCATCGCGGCCACGCACCAGAACCTGGAGGAGCGGGTGCGGCTCGGACTGTTCCGCGAAGACCTGATGCACCGCCTCAACGTCGTGCGCCTGCGCCTGCCGCCGCTGCGCGAACGTCCGGACGACATACCGCCGCTGGCGCGGCACTTCCTGCAGAAGAGCGCGCGGGACCTGGCGGTGGAGCCGAAGGCGCTGTCGGCGGAGGCGCTGCGTGCGCTGGCGGGATTTGCATTCCCGGGCAACGTCCGGCAGCTGGAGAACATCTGCCACTGGCTCACCGTGATGGCGCCGGGCCAGCGCGTCGACGTGGCCGACCTGCCGCCCGAAGTCCGCGAGCAGCCGAAGAGCGCGGACGTCGCCGGCGACACCGGCTGGCAGCAATCGCTCGACCGCGAACTCGCGCAGGCGCTGGCGCGAGGGGAACGCAATGTCGGCGATCGGCTGGAACAGGAATTCGAACGAACGCTCATCCGGCGTGCGCTGACGCATACCGGCGGTCACCGGATGGAGGCCGCCGCATGGCTGGGCTGGGGCCGCAACACGTTGACGCGCAAGATCCAGGAGCTCGGCCTCGAGGCGGAGTTGCGCAAGGGCGAGCGCGGCGACGCCGGCTGACGGCGGCTAGCGTCCTGGAGGACTCATCGGCAGCGCGCCCGGCGCGTGCAACGTGCGTTCCACCATTTCCTCGATGACGACGTCCGGCTTCTCGCGTTCGATCAGCGCCGGGTCGAAGCCGCGGCTGCTCACGAACACGACGCGCGAGAAGTTCTCCGCCAGCAGCGGGACCAGCGGGATCGCCATCGAGTCGCGATAGACGACCGCGCGCGGCAGCCCCGGACGGTCGCAGACGAAGGTTTCGCTGCCGGGAGCCTCGGGATTCTCGACGCGGCGCGCGCAGCGGCTCGCGCTGTCCGCCATGATTTTTCCGAGCGGCGCGACGTCGTCTTCGCGGATGCGCCCGGGCAGGCCGAGCATGCCGATCAAGTCGCCGCTGTAGAAGTCGACGCCCGGAACATGCGCGGGCCTCGGCGCTGCCACGATCCTGGGCAGGCGGCCGGGAGGCAGCGCGCGCTGCACCTCGCGCATGATCGCCTCGTAACCCACGATGGCGCCCAGATAGTTCCAGTGCGAATCCGTCTGGTAGTAGACGCGTTCCCGCGTCTTCGCATCGCGCAGCGCCGGACGCAGGTCGAGCAACGCGATGCCGGATCCGCTGGCCGCGGCGACGACGCGATCGTGCGGTGACGGCTGCGCCGGCGGGCCGACCCACGCGGGAAGAAACTCCGGGTAGATCGTGAATTTCTCGGGGACGACCGCGACGACATAGGCGATGCTCCGCGCGGCCAGCCAATCGCGCCGGCGAATGAGTTCGGCGACGCTGGCGTCCACGTAGGACTGGGGAAACGCAGCGACGCCGCGATAGTGGCGGTCGAGCGAGAGTCCATCCTCGCCCAGCCAGTAGTACCAGCCGCCGCTGCCATGCATCACCGTCGTCAGCGCCGATACGCCGAACAGTTCCAGCAGCGTTGCGTGATGCCAGCGTATCAACTGGTCGCGTCCGCCGAAACGGTCGGCAAACGCGCTCTCGAACGCCGCGGGAAACGTCGTCGACAGCGCGAATGCCGGCCACGGCGCCATGGGCCGCTTCTCGAACAGCGTCGTGGTTCGCGACCACGTGAATGTCAGCGCCGCGAGCGGCAGCGCAAGCGCCAGCGCGAACAATGCGGCGATGACACGATCGCGCCCCGCATGCGCAGCCGGCGCGGGCGGCGGTACCGGAGGCAACGACAGGGAATCGCGGGTCACGGGAATCAGAAGCGGAAGTAGATGAACGGATTGTAGGTTCCCGCGGCGAGGAACGCGCTCGCGACGACGCCGACGCAGGCGAGCCAGGCGACATCGGCGGCGAGCACGCCGGTGGCCGCCGGTCCCGGCGTCGCCGCCACGCCATCGCGCCACGTGCCGATGCGCCGCGCGAGCGGTGTCGCGAACAGCGTGGCGAGCGCCAGCGTGCACATGACCTGGGGATCCAGGTATTGGCGACCGAATGGCGCGAGGCCGGCGGCGGTGGCGAATCCTGCCAGCGCCTGGAAATAATCGACGGCATGCGCCAGCGTGTCGCAGCGGAACAGCACCCAGCCGCCCATCACGGCGAGCAGCGCGTAGGCGTGGGAAACGAGGCGGGCAACGGATCCCTCGCGCCGCAGCAGACGGTCGATGCCCGCGCGCTCGACGACAAGGAACAGCCCGTGCCAGGCGCCCCACAGCACGAACGGCCAGCTCGCGCCGTGCCACAGCCCGCAGAGCAGGAACACGATGACGAGGTTCGCGTAGGCGCGGCGTTCGCCGCGCTGGTTGCCGCCCAGCGGGATGTACAGGTAGTCGCGGAACCAGTTCGACAGCGAGATGTGCCAGCGCCGCCAGAACTCGCGGATGCTGCGCGCGATGTACGGGTAGTTGAAGTTCTCGAGGATGCGGAAGCCGAACATGCGCATGAGCCCGATCGCCATGTCCGAGTAGCCGGAGAAATCGAAGTAGATCTGCAGCGTGTAGCACGCGAGGCCGAGCCAGGCGAGCGGCGTGCGTCAACTCGGTCGCGGGGAGACCGAAAATGGCGTCCGCGGCGCGGCCGAGCGTGTTGGCGATCAGCACCTTCTTGCCCAGGCCCAGCACGAAGCGGCGCACGCCGTAGGCGAAGTCCGCGATGCGCTGTTCGCGGTTGCCCAGTTGCGCCGCGATATCGCGCCAGCGGATGATCGGCCCGGCGATCAGCTGCGGGAAGAGCAGGATGTACAGCGCGAAACGGGGGATGCTGCGCTCGGCGTCGGCGTTGCGCTTGTACACGTCGACGACGTACGAAATGGCGTGAAACGTGAAGAACGAAATGCCGAGCGGCAGCGGAATGGCGGCGACGGCGAGCGGTGTCATTGCCAACACGGGCGCCAGCGCATTGACGTTGGCCACCGCGAAGTTCGCGTACTTGAACAGGGCCAGCGCGGCAAGATTGCCGGCCACCGCCGCGGCGAGCCAGCGGCGGCGGCGCCGCGCGTCGTTCGCCGTTCCGATCGCGCGGCCCATGATCCAATTGAACGCGACCGAGCCCACGATCAGCGGCAGGTAGCGCGCCTCGCCCCACGCGTAGAACGCCAGGCTCGCGACGAGCAGCACGCCGTTGCGCCAGCGCGCGCGGAAACGCGAAGTACGCCGCCAGCGTCAGCGGCAGGAACAGGAACAGGAAGATCGGTGAAGCGAAGACCATTACGCGGCGGCTTCGACCGCCGCGCGCTCACGCATCGCGCAACTCGACGAGCACCGGCGCGTGGTCCGACGGCTTCTCGCCCTTGCGCGCATTGCGATCGATGCGGCTCGACGTGCACCGCGCGGCCAGCGGCGGCGACAGCAGGATGTGGTCGATGCGCAGGCCGCGGTTCTTGGGAAAGGCGAGCATCCGGTAGTCCCACCAGCTGAACGTCGCGGGCGGCTGCTCGAACATGCGGAAGCTGTCGGCGAGGCCGGCGGCGAGGAACGCGCCGAAAGGCCGCCCGCTCGGGCACGGTGCACAACACCTGGCCCGCCCACAACGCCGGATCGTGCACGTCGCGATCTTCCGGCGCGACATTGAAGTCGCCCATGACCGCGACGTTCGCGTGGCGCGCGAGTTCGGCGCGAAGATACGCCGCGGCGGCGGCGCACCAGTCAAGCTTGTAGCGGTATTTGTCGGAGTCGACCGACTGGCCGTTGGGGACATAGAAGTCGACCACGCGGATGCCCGCGACGGTCGCGGCGATCACGCGCTTCTGCTCGTCCGCGAATCCGGGAATGCCCGTCGCGACGTCGGTGACCGCAAGCCCGTCGCGGGCGAGGATGGCCACGCCGTTGTAGGTCCGCTGCCCGGAGAAGTGCGCGGAGTATCCGGCGGCGGCGATGTCCACGACCGGGAAATTTGTGATCCTCGAGCTTGGTTTCCTGCAGGCAGACGACGTCGGGCTTGTTCGCGGCGAGCCACGCCAGCAGGCGCGGCAGCCGGACATTGAGCGAATTGACATTCCAGGCGGCGAGGATCATCGGGCATTCCGGGCGGACGGGTCGGAGCGCATTATCGCCGAGCGAAGCACGCGGGGGCGCCGCAGGATGATCGTCAGGGTGCCCGAAGGCTGCAGCGTGGGGCGCGGAACGTCCCGCTATCGGCGAGCGGCGCCCGCCGACGGCATGGAATCAATTCAAGGAAAACGCCGCTTGAGCCGGCCGAGACCTACTTTGGATAGTCGCCGCCGCGAACGGGGGCGCCTACGGCCTTGGTACCCTCCTGCACCGTCGCCGGCGTGGCATCGCTGATCCGGCCGACCGGCGCCGCCTTGCGCGGCGGCTGGCGTCTTGGGATAGCCCGGCCTCGTCCAGCAGCGCTTGCCAGCGGGCTTCGTTGTAGCCCTTGGCGACCTGCTTGTCGCCGACCGTGAGCACCGGCGCGACGCCTTCGCTGGCCACGGCCTGCAGGCGCGTCTGGCCCTCCGCTGTCGCTGACGTCGACGATCGTGAACGGCACGCCGCGCTTGTTGAGCAGGGATTCCGCGTTCTGGCATGCCTCGCCGCATTGGAACGTATAGAGCGTCACCGGAAAGCGCTCGGCGGCCAGCGCGGCCGCGTATCCCGGCTCGCTGGTGGAGATGAAATTGGAGCCCAGCTTCTTGGTTTGCAGGTTCTTGACGGCGGTGGTGGGAGGGCGGTCCGAGTAGACGACCCGGCCATCGGCATCCGTATATCGGTACACCTGGGCCTGCGCGAACGCGCCGCCCGCCACGGTGATGGCCGCAATCCCTAATGCGATCCGATAGGTGAGCGTGGCCATGGAGCCTCCTTCACGATGACACTGTCATCCCATTATGACGCAGAAAGGCGTCCAGTTGGGGCGGGCGGCCCCGGAAGGCGACGAACGACTCCATGGCCGGCCGGCTGCCGCCACGGGCCAGGATCTCGTCCCGGAACCGGGCGCCGACGGACGGCGACAGCACGCCGGCCTCCTCGAACAGGCTGTAGGCGTCAGCCGAAAGGACTTCGGCCCACTTGTAGCTGTAATAGCCGGCCGCGTAGCCACCGGCGAAGATATGGCTGAAGCTGAGCAAAAGGCGGTCATAGTCGGCTTGCGGCACCACCGCAACCTCCCGGCGCACCGCGTCGAGCAGCGCCTGCGGCGATGGCCATGGCGTGCGCGCGACAGGGTCGAATTCGGCGTGCAGACAGCATGTCGAAGAGCCCCGATTCGAGCTGGCGGACCGTCTCCATGCCGCTCTGGAAGTTCTTCGCCGCGAGCATCTTGTCGAACAGGGGGCGGGGCAGCGGCAGTCCCGTGTCGACGTGACGGGTCATGTGCGAGAGCACGTCCCACTCCCAGCAGAAATTCTCCATGAACTGGGACGGCAGCTCGACGGCGTCCCATTCCACGCCCTGGATCCCGGAAACGCCCGCGGTATCGACGCGCGTCAGCAGCAGGTGCAGGCCGTGGCCGAACTCGTGGAAGAGCGTGATGACTTCGTCGTGCGTGAAGGTCGCGGGCCGGCCACCGACCGGCGGCGACAGGTTGCAGGTCATGTAGGCGACCGGGTGCTGCACCGACGTCCCGCTGCGGCGGCGGTTGATGGCGTCGTCCATCCATGCGCCGTCCTGCTTGTTCTCGCGCGCATGAAGGTCGAGGTAGAACTGGCCGACGAGCGCGCCCCGGCCGTCGGTGATTTCGAAGAAACGCACCGACGGATGCCATTTCGGCGCGCTGGATTCGCGTATGCGCACTCCGTAGATCGTTTCGGTGACGCGGAAGAGGCCCGCGAGCACCTGGTCTTCGGGGAAGTACTGGCGCACGTCCTGTTCGGAATAGCGAACCGCGTTCGCCTTGAGTTTTTCCGATGCGAAGGCCAGGTCCCAGGCGGCCAGATCGGGCAGCCCGAGATCGCCGCGCGCAAAGGCCACGAGCTCGGCGTAGTCGCGCTGCGCGAACGGCCTGGCGCGGGTGCACAGATCGCGCAGGAACGTCGCGACTTCGGCCGCGGTCTGCGCCATCTTCGGCACCAGCGAAACCTCGGCGTAATTGGCATACCCGAGAAGGCGCGCCTCTTCGCGGCGCAGCACGAGGATGCGCTCGATGATCGGGGCCGTTGTCCCATTCGGGGTTCGCGCCGAGCTCCGATCCAAGCGTGGCGTAGCCCTCGATGCAGTCGCCGCCGCAGTTCGCGGTTCTGCGCGTACCGCATCACCGGCAGATAGCACGGCATGCGCAGCGTGAGCTTCCAGCCGGGCTCGCCGATCGGCCTCGCGCCGCCTCGCGCGCCGCGGCCACGACATCGGCGGGAATGCCGGCCAGCTCCTCTTCGCGCGTGACGAGCAGCGACCAGGCATTGGTCGCGTCCAGCACGTTCTCCTCGAACCGCGTCGACAGGTCCGCCATTTCCTCGTTCAGCGCCTTGAGACGCGCCTTGTCGGCATCGGACAACTCGGCGCCGCCCAGCTTGAAATCGCGCAATTCGTTGTCGATCAGCCTGCGTTGCGCGGCGTCGAGCGTGGCGAAGGATGACGCCTCGCGCAGTGCGCGATATCGTGGCGTACAGGCGCAGGTCCTGCGCCATGTCGGTGTAGAAATCCACCAGCTTCGGCTGGTTGGCGTTGTAGGCGTCGCGCAACTCCGGCGTATTCACCACGGCGTTGAGATAGGCGACGGTTCCCCACGCGCGGTCCAGTTGGTCGAACGCCTCGGTGACGGGTTCCACCACGGATTCCCACGTCGCGGGACGGGAGTCCGTCGCCACGCGCTCGACCGCCGCGCGCGCTTGCGCGACCAGCGCATCGACGGCCGGCGTGACGTGCGCCGCGCGAATCGCGTCGAAGCGCGGCAGGCCGTGGAAGTCGAGCAGCGGGTTGGCGAATGCATCCATGTACGTCTCCTTGTGCGGGAACGCGCGGCGTCAGCGGCCCGGGTGCGACAGCCGCCGGTCGAGCGCCTCCAGGTCGGACGGCGTTCCCACGTTGGCCCACGGGCCGTCGAAGCGTTCGCCGGAAACCCATCCGCGCGCGATCCAGTCGCGATACAGCGGCAGCAGCTTGAGCTTCACTCCGCGCGGCAGTTCGCGGAACAGCGCGGTGTCGTAGAGCCCGATGTTGCCGAACGTCAGCTTACTCTCGCCATCCAGCGCGAGGCGACCGCCGTCGAGGACGAAATCGCCGTCCGGATGGAAATCCGGATTGGGCACCATCACGAGATGGACGCGCGGCGGCTGGGAGCTCCGCGCCATGGCTTCGGCGCGGACCGCGAGCGTCGCGTAGTCGAACTGCGTCCACACGTCGCCGGAGACGATCAGCGCGGGCCCGGCGGGAAGGAGCGGCAGCGCCGTCGCGATGCCGCCGGCGCTTTCCAGCGGCTGGGGCTCCATGGACCACCGGATGCGCACGCCGAACGCGGCGCCGTCCCCAAGCGCTGCCACCAGTTGCGGCGCGAGCCACGCGGCATTGATCACGATGTCGCGGAAACCTGCGCGCGCCAGCGCTTCGATCTGCCAGACGATGAGCGGCCGGCCGCCCGCCGGCAGCAACGTCTTCGGCGTCGCGTCCGACAGCGGCCGCATGCGCTCGCCGCGCCCGGCGGCCAGGATCATCGCGCCGTACATCAGAACGTGTAGCCGACCGCGGGCACGCGCTGCTCGAGGCGGTCCAGCAGCCGCGCCAGCGGTGCGAATTCGCGATACCGCTCCGCGACGGGCCGGACATAGGCAAGGAAGCGGGGCGTGTCCTCGACATAGCCTGCCTTGCCGTCGCGATGGCGGATGCGCGCAAAGATGCCGAGCACCTTCAGGTGGCGCTGCAGGCCCATCCATTCGCAGTCGCGATGGAATTCCGCGAAATCGGCGGTGACCGGAAGGCCGGCGCGCCGCGCCTTTTCCCAATAGCGGATGGTCCAGTCGAGCACGCGTTCGTCCGGCCAGCTCACGAAACGCATCGCGAAACAGCGATGCGACGTCGTAGGTGATCGGTCCGGACACGGCGTCCTGGAAATCCAGCACGCCCGGATTCGGCGCGGACACCATCAGGTTGCGCGGCATGTAGTCGCGATGAACAAAGACGACGGGCTGCGCGAGATTGGATGCGATGATGGTCCGGAAGATGCCGTCGAGCGCGACGCGTTCGTCGTGCGACAGTTCCTGGCCCAGGTGGCGGCCGACGTACCATTCCGGGAACAGTTCGAGCTCGCGCCGCAGCAGCGCTTCGTCATACGGCGGCAGCACGCCCGGGCGCGTCGCGAGCTGCCACCGCAGCAACGTGTCGGTCGCGTCGCGAAACAAGTTCATTCGCGTTGTCGGCGTCGAGCGCGCGCAGGTAGGTGGTCGGCCCCAGGTCGGTCAACAGAAGGAAACCGCGCTCGATGTCCTGCGCGACGACCTTCGGCGCGTGCACGCCCGCCGTCGTGCATCAGCCCTGCGACGTGCACGAATGGCCGGCAATCTTCGCGCGGCGGCGGCGCGTCCATGGCGATCAGCGTTTGCGCGCCGGGCGCCAGCGCGTGCGGAGCCCCGAGCGTCACGCGGAAGTAGCGGCGAAAGCTTGCGTCCTCGGACGCCGGCGCCAGCGCGAACGCCTGCGAATGCAGCACCTTCGCCAGCCACTCGGCGAGGAGGTGGAATCGCGGGTCGGCGTCGGGAAGATTCATCGAATGAAGTGGGCTTGAGCTGCAGAACGCCGGCTAAGCCAGGACGGAAATCCCGGCGCCGGCATGACCACGGACACCGCCGCACCGGGCTCGCAGCAAGTGTCGGGCTAGAATGCTTCATTTTAGCAAACTGGTTGTGGCTGCATTCATGAAATCCCGCTCCTTTCCGCTGTCCCTGCTGGTCGCGTCCATCGGCGCGACGTTCGCGACGGCCACGAGCGCGGCGGAAGGCGAGTTGCCGGATCCCCAGTTGACGCTCTCGCGCGAGATCGAAAGTCCGGTGAAGCGCGCATCGTCGGCGTCGCCGGCGCCGGCGCTCGGCAACGCCCGCTGCCGCGACGGGCCCCGCGCAGTTGACGCCGCTGCCGGGCGTCAAGATCGCGGCGCCATCGCAGCGCGCGCCCGGCGCACCGCGAGCGAAGGGCGACGACGATGACCGCGGCGCCATCTTCCTTCGCGCCGACCGCGTCGACGGCGAGGCGAGCGAGAGAGTGGAGGCCTCGGGCAAGGTCGAGCTGCGCGCGCGACGCGAGACGGTGCTCGCGGACTGGCTGCAATACGACTTGATCGAGGACGAGATCTGGGGCAAGGGCAACGTCACGCTGCGCCGAGGCATCGACACGATCTCCGGTCCCGAAATGAAATTCCAGCGCGATACCGAGACGGGCTATTTCAAGTCGCCGCGCTACTCCATCGGCGAATCCGGCGCCCATGGGGAGGCGTCCGAGATCCGGTTTCTGGGACCGGACAATTTCGAGGCCAGCGCCGCGACCTACACGACATGCGTCGCGCCGAATCACGACTGGTATCTCATCGGCGACGAGATCGAAGTCGACCGCCTGCGCTCGGTCGGCACCGCGCACAGCGCGCGGGTGTTCTTTCTCGACACGCCGGTGCTCGCTGCGCCGTGGCTGGAGTTTCCGCTGACCAACGAGCGCAAGTCCGGATTCCTGACGCCGATCGCCGGCTCGTCGCAGATCCGCGGCTTCGAACTCGCCACGCCCTACTACTTCAACCTCGCGCCCAATTACGACGCGACGTTCACGCCGCGGCTGATGACCAAGCGCGGCTTGATGCTCGGCGGCGAGGGCCGCTACCTGTTCGAGCCGTCCGTGGGCCAGATCATCGCGGAAATCCTGCCCTACGACCGGGTCGCCGACACGTCGCGCTGGGCGTTCTCGTGGAAGCACAACCAGCAGTTCGAGCCGTGGCTCAACGGCTATTTCAACTACAACCGCGTATCGGACTCGACTTACTTCGCCGACTTCTCCGACCGCATCGCGGTGACGTCGCAGAAGACGCTGCCGCAGGAGGCCGGACTCAACGCCAATTACGGGCCTTTCGGCGCGTCGGTGGTCGTGCAGTCGTTCCAGACGCTGCAGGATCCGGCGGCGCCCGTGACGCCGCCGTACAACATGCTGCCGCAGATCAAGGCCACGATGGACGAGACCGACTGGGCCGGCCTCACGTGGAGCGGAAGCGCGCAATTCACGCATTTCGCGCAGTCCTCGCTCGTCCCCACCGGCGATCGCGCCGTCCTGTATCCGTCCGTGCGCTGGATACGGCAGGGCAGCTACTGGTTCATCAATGCCCACGCCGCCGTGCAGCTGTGGCAATACGATCTCAACCAGACCACGGCCGAGCGTGCCATCGCCGCGGCCGAGCGCCGTGGTGCCCATTACCAGCGTCGACGCGGGGCTGTATCTTCGAGCGCGACTGGTCCGCCTTCGGAACGTCCTTCGTGCAGACGCTGGAGCCGCGCGCGTTCTACACGTACATCCCGTTCCGGCAGCAAAGCCAGCTGCCCGTGTTCGACACGGTGCAGGACGATTTCAACTTCGCGCAGCTTTTCATCGAGAATCGATTCATCGGCTACGACCGCGTCGGCGACGCGAATCAGCTCGCGCTCGCCGTGACGTCGCGGCTGCTCGATCCGGAGACCGGCGCCGAGCGGCTGCGCGTCGGCATCGGGCAACTCTTCTATTTCTACGACCAGCAGGTCACGCTGGGCACAGCCGCCGCAGAAGGCCGGATCCTCGGACTTCCTGCTGGGCGTCGAAGGGCGCCTTTCGGACACCTGGGCGTTGAACGGCCTCATGCAGTACAACTTCGGCACCAGCGATTTCGACCGCTTCAACGCGGGCGTCCGCTACACGCCGGGCGGGGGCAAGGCGCTGTCGCTCGTCTACCGCTATTCGAAGGAACTCGTCGACCAGACCGGCGGTCAATCGGAGCTGAACCAGACCTACCTGTCCGGGCAGTGGCCGGTCTCCGACAACTGGAGCGTCGTCGGCGCGTGGAACTACAATATTCCCGACCACAAGACGCTGGAGGCGGTCCTGGGGCTGGAGTACAATGGAGGGTGTTGGGTCGTTCGGGTTGTGGGCCAGCAGTTGACCACGACTTCCGAGCAGACGACCCGTTCGATTTTCGTCCAGCTCGAGTTGAACGGCCTGGCACGAGTCGGCACCAGTCCACTTGATTTGCTGCGCCGGACTGTGCCCGGTTACCTGCGCACCAACGAGCCCAACTCGTCGCGCGACCCCACATTCAGTCCGCTCCCCGATTATTGAGGACGAATCCCGATGGCCCGTCGTTTCGTATCAATCATGGCAATGGCCGCGCTGGCGCATGCGTCGGCCGCAGGCATCGCGGTCGCGCAGGTGACGTCGCCGGGCATCGGTCCGCCGTCGACGCAGACGCGTCCGCCCGCGCCACGCCCCGGAGCGGCCCCGGCGGCGCGCGCCCCCGTCGCATCCGTCCCGCTGGATCGCGTGGTCGCCGTGGTCAACAACGAGGCCGTGACGCAGTTCGACGTCAACGAGCAGAAGCGCGCTCGTGACGGCGCAGATGCGCGACGCCAAGGTGCAGGCCCTTCCGCCCGACGTGCTGGAAAAGCAGGTGCTGGAGCGCCTGATCACCGAGCGCGCGATGCTGCAGTACGCGAAGGAATCCGGCATTCGCGTCGACGACCAGACCGTCGAGCGCACGGTCCTTCGGATCGCGCAGGAAAACAAGCTCTCGCCGGAGGAATTCCGCAAGGTGCTGGAGCGGGAGAAGATCCCGTACGCGAAATACCGCGAGGACATCCGCCGCGAAGTGACGATCCAGCGCATACGCGAGCGGGAGGTCGACAGCCGCGTGCCCGTGTCGGACGCCGAACTGGACGCCTACCTGGCGACGGTCGCCGCGCAGGCCGGCGGCGAAATGGAGTACCAGGTCTCCCACATCATGGTGAGCGTGCCGGAGCAGGCGTCGCCCGACCAGATCAACGCGCGCAGGAAACGCGCGGAAGACGCGCTGGCGCAGATCAAGGAGGGCAAGGACTTCAAGGAAGTCGCGGCGGCGTTCTCGGACGCGCCGGACGGCATCAAGGGGGGCGACCTGGGATGGCGCACGCCGGCGCGGCTTCCCGTCGTGTTCGTCGAGGCGGCCAAGGACATGAACAAGGGCGACGTGTCGCCGGTCCTGCGCAGCCCCGGCGGCTTCCACGTGATCAAGCTCGTCGACGCGCGCAGCCGCAATGCGCCCACCGTCGTCGAGCAGACGCATGCGAAGCACATCCTGATACGCGTCAATGAAATCACGGCGGACAAGGAGGCGCGGGCCAAGATCGAACGGATCCGCGACCGCATCGAGACCGGCGCGAAGTTCGAGGACCAGGCCAAGCTCAATTCGGAGGACGCGACCTCGTCCAAGGGCGGCGACCTGGGCTGGGTCAACCCCGGCGACACGGTGCCGGAATTCGAGCAGACGATGAGCAAGCTCGCCATCGGCCAGCTCTCCGCGCCGGTCCGCACCACGTTCGGTTGGCACATCATCGTCGTCGACGGCCGCCGCACGCAGGACATCACGGCGGACCGCAGGCGCGACGTCGCGCGCAACGCCATCCGCCAGCGCAAGTCCGACGAGGAGTTCTCGGAATTCGTGCGGCAATTGCGCGACAGGGCCTACGTCGAATACAAGACCGACGAAAAGTAAGCGCGCGGCGCGCACGGTTCCCTTGCCGCATTCGCGCGAACCGGGCTTGCATCCCTTGAGATTCCATCACGCTCGCGGCAACGGCCGGACGACGCTCGCGTTTGCCGTCATCGCCACGTTGGCGGTTGCGCTCTCCGTCGGCGGCTATGCGTTCTACCGGCACGGGCGTGCCCCCGTGCCCGAAGGCGCGGTGGCCGTTGCCACCACAGCGCCGGCGCCCGCACCCGTCGCGGCGCCCGCGGCGCCATCGCGCGCCGACGACGATCGGCTTTCTCGACAAGCCGGAGGCCGAGGCCGTGGTCGGAACGCGCATCGCGATCACCGGCTGGGCGCTCGATCCCGCGGGGATCGGCGGCGTCGCCGTGCACGTCGACGGCGTGCCGCATGCGGCGACCATCGGCATCGCGCGGCCGGACGTCGCGGAGGCCAAGCCCGGGTTTCCCGATTCAGCGCGCGCGGGATTCGCGTTCGAGGGCGACTTTGCGCACCTCTCGCCCCAGCGGCACGAGGTGACCGTGGTCGCGACCAACCGCGCCGGCGTGTCCACGGTGCTGGCGCGCAGGAGCCTGCTGCCGCCCGCGGCGATGCACTTGTGGAGCGGCTTGCTCGACGCAAATCCGGAACTCGCCGGCAAGCAGTTCAACTTCCTGATGATGACTTCCGGCGCGTCGATGGGCGGCGCCGACGAGACCGACACCGCCTATGCGCCGTATCTGTCGCGCACGCAGCGCGTCGGCATGGCGGTGCCGCTCCTGTACATGCGCAACACCCGAGGCGCCGCCCACGATTGGGTGTTCGATCCGGATTTCGACTTGAAGCACAAGTGCCGCGACCGCCTCGTCGCCGAGGACAACCTGCGCGGCATCATGCGCTTTGCGATCGAGCACAAGGTGCCCGTCGAATTCATCCTGAACGGCGGCATCTGGGGCGACGCGAGCTGCAACACGCCGGAGTGGGACTTGAACGACCACCTGGAGGAAGACGACTACAACGTGCAGTGGAGCCAGGACGACCAGACGTTTCCCGACGATTACCTGAAGGGGCTGGCCGGCTCCACCGACTCGCCGGAACTCGCGCGCACGCTCACCTACAATGTCCACGCGACCACGGTGCGCGCCTACAAGAAGCGCAACCTGCAGGCGGCGGCGCGGATCATCAAGGAATTCGCGCGCGAGCACCCGGAGCTTTTCATCGGCGTCGTCCTGGATTCCGACACGTACATGAATCCGTTCTTCAAGCAGGTGGAGTACTTCGATTTCAATCCCGGCATGATCCGCCAGTTCCGCGAGTGGCTGCGCGGCAGCGGCCCTTACGCCGGGAAGACGTCGCCGGGCGTGCCGGACCTGTCGTCGTACCGGCGCGCGCAGCCGCTGACGCTGGACGAAGTGAACCGCCTGGCGCGCCGGAACTGGACCTCATGGGACGAGGTCGAGCCGCCGCGCAAGTTCCCGGGCTCGCTGTATCGTCCGATGCAGCCCGGCGACGTCAACATCTGGGACGACCACTGGTACGAGGAATGGCAGGTGTTCCGGCAGCATGTGGTCGGGCTCCACTACGACGAGTTGTCGAAGTGGGTGCACGAGGTCGGCATACCGAAGGACCGCATCTTCTCGGCGCAGGGATTCATCTCGCCGGATCCGGGCAACAAGCCGATCGCGATCAAGATCACGAGCCGCGGCAAGAACACCGATACGTCCGGCGTCTCGCTCGAGGGGTCGATCCCGCGCTACGGCCACCTGGGCGCGGTGATCTACGGCGAAACGGCGGAGAACAAGACGCCGATGGAAGGCCCGCACAGCCTCTTCGCGCAGTTCGCGCGCATGGATCCGCAGTGGGGCGTGGTCGAGTTCAACAACACCAACCTGAAGCTGCCCAAGATCCTGCCGACCTACGACCAGGGGTACCGCTCGTTTCGCGACCTCTTCAACTACGACGCGCGCATGGTGTCGCCGATGGCCTGGAACGGCTCCAACGGCCTCTTCGCGGACCAGCCGGACTACGTGGCGTACACGTCGTGGCGGAACACGCTGGCGGAGGACGCGATGAAGGACTTCCTCGTGTCGCATGCCGACCTGCCGCGAGGCGCGCGGCTGTGGACGTTCGGTTCGGCGCGGCACGCGTCCGACGACGGCTGGACGCTGGCGAAGGGCGCCTGGTCGGCGGGCAGGGGGTTCCTCACGCTGCGCTTCGAGGACGCGGAAGCCCACGCTCGTTTCTCCGCCCGACCAGGTTCTTCGCTCGGAATCGCTGCAGACGCTCTACCTCGGCCTGCGCGAGCCCGAATCGCTGGAGACCATCGAGGTGCATGCGCGCATCGATCCGGCGTCGCCGTGGCAGGAAATCGTTCCGGCGACCGCCGCCGGGTCACTCGTTCGCGCGGCGCCCGGACTTGCCGTTCCGCTTGCGTGGCCGGCTGATTGGCGCGCGCGCGCCGTCATTGCCGAGTCGTTCAGGATCGTGCTCAGGTTCCGTCCCGGAACCGAACAGGCGCGCATCGACCGCATTGCGCTGTATCCGCGGGCCAACGCCGTTGCCGAAGCGCGGATTCGCCGCTGATGGCGCGCGCGCGGCCGACGCTCGCGCATCTCGATGCACTGACCGGTGTCCGCGCGCTCGCCGCGCTGTGGGTGTTCGCCTATCACGCATGGCTGGCCAGCGGGGCCAAGCCCGTCGTGATTCCGCTGGGCGGGCTGCAGGCCGACTTCACGCCGTGGTTCGCCTTCGGCTGGCTCGGTCTCGACATCTTCTTCGTTCTGTCCGGATTCCTGCTGACGCGGCAGGAGTGGATTCGGCTCGAGCGCAAGGGAAACCACGACGAAGTGCGCCGGCTCCGGCCGTTCTTCGCGTTCTGCGGGACCTTCCTGCGCAAGCGCATCCTGCGCGTGTACCCGGCCTACTACGGCTGCCTGACGCTGCTGATGGCGCTGGCGGCGACGCATCTCTACCTGCGCCTGCCGGGGCGGCTGGAACTGCTGTTGCACCTGGGCATGTTTCACAACGCCGTCGACGCGTACGTCTCGACGCTGAACGGCGTGTTCTGGACGCTGCCGTTCGAGTGGCAGTTCTACCTGTTCTTTCCGCTGCTGTTCGTCCTGCTCGTGCGCTCCGGGCCCTGGGCGCTGGCCATCGTGGGCTTGTCCCTCGTGTTTGCGGCGAAGGCCTACGTCATGGTCACCGGCGACGGCACGATGCATGCGCAGTTGCCGATCCGGCTCGATGCGTTCGTGCTGGGCATGTGCGCGGGTCGTTTCGCCGCACGCACGCCGCTCCAGGGGCGACTGGCGCCACTCGCGTTCTATGCGGGACTGCTGGTGCTGTTGTGCACGCCGCTCGTCTTCTTCGATCTGCCGACCGGCAATCACTACTACTCGCTGAAGGGGTTCGTCCGGCCGCTGTGGATCGCCTCGGCGTGATGCTGATGCTGCTCGGGATGACCGGCGAGCGGCATCCGGGCGTGGCGATGTTCGGCAACCGGGTGGCGTGGGCTGTGGGCTGATCAGCTACAGCATCTACCTGTTCCACGTGCCGGTCATGGAGCTGTTCATCACCTACCGCTCCAGACTCGATGCGCTGGCCGCGATGCCGCTCGGTCTGCCGCTGCTGCTGGGCGGCGCGCTGCCGCTGGTGCTGCTCGTGAGCTACGTCTCGTTCAAGCTGATCGAGCAGCCGTTCCAGCGTCGTCGCGCAGGGCGCCACGGGCGGATGGAGCGGGGCGGCGGCCTGCTCGATCGCATCGATCCGCTGCTGGTCCTGCTTGCGTGGGCGATGCTGCTGATGGTGGCGCTGGAATTCCTGAGCTGACCCGGGCCGGGGGAGAATGCGCGCGATTGCTCGACCACAGCGCGTACAGTTCGAGGCCCACCAGCGCCGCGACGACCGCGAGGAAGATGAACACGAGGCGGAAAGTGCTCCGGCGTCGCCGCTTGCGGGGTTCGTTGCGGTCCGCCATCGCGCCGTCAGCGCGAACCGCGCCGCTATTCGGTCTGGTAGACGTAGGGCGTCATCGGCACGCGGCCCTCGTCCATCTGCCGCGTCTGCTTGAGCGCTTCCGGCGTCTTGTCCCACCAGAGAGCGCGGCCCTCGCGCTGCTTCCCCGGCAGGTCCGGCTTGCTGTCGATCAGTTCGCGGATGAAGCGCGTGTGATCGGAAACGTAGTGGCGGGACGGAAGCATCGGCATGGTCGGCTCGGGAGAAGCGCGCGGTCGCAAGCGCAAGGGATCTTGATCTTATCACTGCCCGCGCGGCGCGTGCCGGCCGGCGACCAGCGGAAATTCGAACAGCCGGCATTCGATCGCGCCGTTGAAGAGCGGCGTCTTGCGCGCGACCTTGAGATGGATCAGCTTGGGCAGCCGGAGGTCGCCCGTGAAGAAGAACGCCGTCCAGCCGGCGAAGTGCTGCTTCAGCGCATCGCCCAGCAACGGATAGAACGCCGCCATCTTCTGCTGGTCCGCGAGGCGCACGCCATACGGCGGATTGGCGAGCAGGATGCCCGAGCCTGCCGGCGCGGCGCGGGCGAGGAGGTCGGCGCACTCGACGGCGACGAAATCGCCGACCTGCGCGCCGTTCAGGTTGCTTTGCGTCTTGCCGACGGCGCCGGGGGCGATATCGCTGGCGAAGATCGTCGGCGCCGTGGGCGCGGCGCGAATGCGGTCGCGCGCCGACTGCTTGATGCGCTGCCACGCCGGACCGTCGAACATGAGCAGCTTCTGGAAGCCGAAGGTGCGCGTCAACCCGGGTGCGCGGTCCGCCGCCATCAGCGCCGCCTCGGCGACGATCGTGCCGCTGCCGCACATCGGATCGAGCAATGCCGTTTCCGGCGTCCACGCGGCAAGCGCGAGCAGTCCGGCAGCCAGGTTTTCGCGCAGCGGCGCTTCCTCGGCGTCGCGCCGGTAGCCGCGCTTGAACAGCGGCTCTCCGGACGTGTCGACGTAGATCGTCGCGTCGCGATCGGTCAGGTAGGCGTGCACCCGCACGTCCGGCGCGCGCTTGTCGATCGAAGGCCGCACGTTGAGGTCGGCGCGCAGCCGGTCGCACACGGCGTCCTTGACGCGCAGCGTGGCGAACTCGAGGCTTTGCAGCGGCGAACGCGTCGCGGCGACGTCGACACGCAGCGTGCGCGTGGGAAGGAACAGGCGCTTCCAGTCGACCGCATGAACCAGCGCATAGACGTCCGACTCGTCGCGATAGCTTCCGGTGGCGACGCGCCACAGGATGCGGCTGGCGATGCGCGATTCGAGATTGGCGCGGTACACGAGGTTCCAATCGCCCTCGAAGCCGACGCCGCCGTCGGTCGGCGTTATGGCGGTGCCGCCCAGCCCGGCGAGCTCGGTGGCGAGCACGCCTTCCAGTCCGCGTGGGCAGGGGGCGAAGAAGTGCTCGGCCATCCCAAGCCTACTTCAGCAATCGCCGCCGCGTGAGCGCGAGCGCGACGTAGTAGGCGACCGCCGCATAGGCCAGCAGCACCGCGATGTGCAGCAGGATGGCATCGGGAACGCGGCCCAGCATCAGCGGCCGCGCGATGTCGATCGCGTGCTTCAGCGGCAGGAAGCCCGCGATGGTCGCGAGCCACGCCGGCATCTGCTCGACCGGGAAGTAGACGCCGGAGAACAGCAGCATCGGCGTCAGCACCAGCGTGAAGAAATAGGTGAAGAAGTCGTAGTTGGGCGCCAGCGCGTTCATCACCAGGCCGGCCGCGCCGAAGGTCAGTCCGACCACGAAGCCCAGCGGCAGGATCCAGATCGCGAGCCACGTGTGGCCGTAGCCCAGGATCATGATCACCGCCAGGATCGCCGTCGTCGACATCACCGCCTTCGTCCCCGTCCACAGCCATTCCGCCAGCATCACGTCGTCGAGCGACACGGGCGCGTTGATGATGCCGTCCCACGTGCGCTGCATGTGCATGCGCGAGAACGCCGAGTACATGCCTTCGAAGCTCGCGGTGAACATCGCGCTCTGGCACACCATGCCGGTGCCGATGAACGCGACGTAGCTCATGCCGCCGACCTCGCCGACCAGCGACTCCGATGCCGTATCCCAGCGCCAGCATGTACAGCAGCGGATCGGCGATGTTGCCCAGGATGCTCGCGACGGCGAGTTTCTTCCACACCAGCAGGTTGCGCCGCCATACCGGGACGAAGCGCGCCGACAGCGCCGGAACGCGCCCACATCTTCGTTGCTGCGTGGCTCATCGACATCGCCCTAGTCCCGCAATTCCCGGCCGGTGAGCTTGATGAACAGGTCCTCGAGATTCGCGGGCCGGTGCAGGTATCGCACGCCGGCGCGCGTCGCCAGGTCCGATGAGCAGCGGCTGCGGATCGGCCGCATAGCAGAACGCGGTTTCGCCGGCGACCTCGACGCGTTGCGCCAGCTTGCGGCCGTGCATGTCCGCCCACGTCCGGACCTCGTCGCCGAAGACTTCGACGACCTCCGGCTCGACGTGCTGCTTCAGCAGGTCGCGCGGCGCGCCGGTGGCGATCAGCATGCCGTGGTCGATGACCGCCAGCCGCGTCGCCAGGCGCTCGGCCTCGTCCATGAAGTGCGTCGTCAGCAGGATGGTCTTGCCCGCGGCCAGCAACTGCCGCAGGCCGTCCCAGATCAGGTGGCGCGCCTGCGGGTCGAGGCCGGTGGTCGGCTCGTCCAGGATCAGCAGCTCGGGATCGTTGACCAGCGCGCGCGCGAGCGTCAGGCGGCGCTTCATTCCGCCGGACAGCGTGCGAATGCCCGCGTCGCGCTTGTTGCCGAGCCCCGCGAAATCCAGCAGCTTGGGAATGCGCTTCTCCAGGACGGTGCGCGGGAGGCCGAAATAGCTGCCGTAGATCAGCAGGTTCTCGCGGACCGTGAAATCCGGGTCGAGGTTGTCCATTTGCGGCACGACGCCGACGCGCACGCGCGCCTCGCGCGCGGCCTTCGGTACCGGCGACGCCGACCATCTCGATCGTGCCGCCGTCGGGATCGATGAGTCCCAGGCAGCAGCGCAGCGTCGTGGTCTTGCCGGCGCCGTTGGGACCCAGCAGGCCGAAGCATTCGCCGCGACGGATGTCGAAGCTCAAGCCCCGCACGACTTCGGTCGCGCCGTATTTCTTGCGCAGCGCTGCGACCTGCAGGATGACGTCCGGCGACGGCCCCGCGGGCAGCGATGGCGCCGTCCTCGAGAACGGTGGCGGCGGTCGACGCATTCATGGGCGCTGCCACATGCCGGTGATCACGCGCTGCAATTGCGGCAGCCGGCCGTGGAAGAAGTGACCGCAGCCGGGAAACACGACGACGGGCAGCTCCTGCGGCCGCGCCCAGGCCAGCACATCGGCGAGCGGCACGACATCGTCGTCTTCGCCGTGCACGACGATCGTGTCCGCGGGAACTTCCTCCACGGCAAAGCGGCGCACGGCGGGCCCGATCAGGACGAGGCGTTGCGCGTCCATGGCCTTGGCGACGCGCGTCTGCACGAACGACCCGAACGAGAATCCGGCGAGGACCACGGGCAGCGCGTCGCCGAACTTCGCCTTGGCCTGTGCCAGAACGATCAAGGCGTCGTCGGTTTCGCCGATGCCATCGTCGAACGCGCCGGCCGAGCCGCCGACGCCGCGAAAATTGAAGCGCACCGCGGCATAGCCCAGCGCGAAGAATGTCTTGGCCAGCGTCTGCACGACCTTGTTGTCGAGCGTGCCGCCCTGCAGCGGATGCGGATGGGCGATGAGCGCAATGCCGGAGAGCGGCGCGTCCGGCACGTTGCAGACGACCTCCAGCGCCCCCGCCGGGCCGTCGACCGTCAATCGCTCGGTGGTGCGTGGCGTCAAATCTTCAGCCGCTCGACGACTTCGCCGCCCACCACGTGGCGGTCGATGATCTCGTCGATGTCGTCACGGTCGACATAGGTGTACCAGACGGCGTCCGGATAGACGACGAGCACCGGGCCTTCCTCGCACCGGTCGAGGCATCCCGCCTTGTTGATGCGCACGTGCCCGGGACCGTTCAGGCCGAGCGCCTTGATGCGGCCCTTCGCATACTGCTGCATGTCCATCGCGCCGCTGTCGGCGCAGCATTTCTCCGGCGCCTCGCGCTTGTTGCAGCAGAAGAAGACGTGTTTGGCGTAGTAGCTCATGTCGGGACCGAAGGCGCGGCGAACGCTCCGCGCGGCAGATCCGCGCCGCGCATCGTTCAGGCAAATGGCAAGCCGCCAAGTATAACGGAGCGCGTGGGACGATCTGCCTGCGCCGGTCAATCCGGTCGCCCCCAGGCCGGCTTGCCGGCGAGCGCGAACAGCCAGGCTGCCGCGGCGATCGGCCAGACCAGCAATACCGAATGCGTCAGGCCGTTGAAATTGAGCAGGTGGCCATAACGCCAGTTGAACAGCGTCAACGGCGCGGTCATCGCCGTCGCGTCGGTCGCGGCGAGAGGCAGGAGCAGCGACGACAACAGCGCAACCGCGCACGCGGCCACCTGCGCCGGACGCGGCAGGAACGCCGCCAGCAGCAGCCCGAGCGAACCTGCGGCGATGCCGATCGCCACGCCCGGCTTCAGCCACGCCTCCCATGCGGCAGGCTTGAGCAGCATCCACGCGGCCAGGCCCTTCAGCATGAAAGCGAGGCCGATCAGCAGCAGCACTGCGCCGCCGACATGGCGCCGTTCGCGCAGCAGCAGCGCGAGGAACAGCCCGACGCCGGCGAGCTGGAACGCCGATTGCGCGGCCTCCAGCATCGTCGCCGCGATGTCGGGCGACGGCGCGGCGGCGGCGGTCGCCAGTCCGGGTTCGAAATTGACCGCGAACAGCGGGATGCCCGGATTGATCTGCGCCGTCAGCCACAGGGCCAGCAGCGCGATGCCGATATCGCCCAGGCGTCCTTCGATGAACGCGTGCGCGCGCGCGCCGGACAGCAGCCGGCGCAGGCGCTCCGCGCGCACCAGCATCCCGCCGAGCAGACCGCCGACGACGGCGCCGCCGGCATTGGCGAGCAGGTCGACGAGACTCGCGGCGCGCGACGGGAGGAACATCTGCAGCGTCTCCATGCTGAACGAAAGCGTCACCCCCGCGGCGAGCGCGACGCCCGTGCGCACCAGCGGCGAAGCGCGACGCGGAATCAACGCGGCGAACACGCCGAAGGGCACATACGCCAGCGCATTGGCGATGACGTCGAAGCGCGTCCACTTGGGCGGCCACGGAGCGAGCGGCCAGAACGGCGTTCCCGGCGCCGGCGGGATCCATGGCGCGAACGGCTGCAGGCTCGCGTACGCGATCGCGACGCCATACAGGATGCCGAAAATGTGCGGAAGAAACGTGCGCGGGCGCTGGGCGTTCATGTCGCCGCTAGGGCAGCGACCTGCGCACGACGGTAACCTTCTCGTGCCTGGCGATCTCGACGAATCCGGCTTCGGCGAACAATGCCGGCGAGCCATGGTAGTGGTCGGTCGCGGCCGTGTCCTCCGGCCCGACGATCCACGGAAACGCGTCGATCACGCGAATGCCGCGTGCGGCGAAATCCTCGATCGCGCCGGCAAGCAGCGCGCGCGCCACGCCGCGGCGGCGCCAGCTCGGCGCCGTGACGAAGCAGACGATCGCGGCCGCGTCGTGCGGTGCTACAGGAAGCGCGGGTGCGGCGATGCGCAGGCGCGCGCAGGCGTGCTGCAGCTTGTGATACGGCTGCGCGTTGACCCAGCCGACGACTTCGTCGCCGGCATAGGCGAGGAAGCCTTCCATTTCGCCGGTGGCGATGCGCGCGTCCATGGCGTCGCGGTTGGCGGGGCCGTCGAATGCGGGCCAGGAAACCGCCACCGGGACCTGATAGTAGTGGCAATAGCACTGTCGCCCACTCCGGGTTGTCGGCGAACGCCGGTCCCGACTCATGGTCGAAAAAACGCAGGTAGTCCTTTGCCAGGCGAGGGGTCAGGCGCTCGATGCGGTAGGTGACGGGTTGCGTCATCCCGACATCATAGAACGAGTCGGCGGGTTGGGCGCCGTGTCGGTCCAACCCGTCCGGCAACGTCCCGCGGCAGTCAGCGCGACGCCTTGATCTCGGTCCACATCTTGCCGCGCAGCCGGCGCTGCGCCGCCGTGAGATCCTTCAGCTGCTCGAGCTTGGCCTGCACCGCGGCATTCGGGAAAATCGCCTCGTTCCTGAGAAGGGCGGGGTTGATGTACTTCAGCGCATCGGTGTTGGGATTGCCCGAGCCGATGAGGTTGGTCAGCTCCGCCGAATTCTTCCCCTCGAGCATGAAGTTCATGAACTGCAACGCGAGGTCCGGCCGCGGCGCGTCCTTGTGGATCACCATGTTGTCGACCGCCAGCACCGCGCCTTCCTTCGGCATGCCTTGCAGGATCTTGAACTTACGTCCCGCGGCCTGCGCGTCGAGCCCGGCCTGGAAGATGTCGTTCGAGTACCCGTGGACGAGCCAGATGTTGCCGACGGTCAATTCCTTGATGTACGACGATGCGTTGAAGGCTGCCCAGTACGGCTTGGCGCGCTTGATGAGGTCGGCCGCCTCCTTCCAGTGCTTTTCGTCCGTGTCGTTGGCGGAGTAGCCCAGATACTTGAGCGCCGCGGCGAACAGTTCGCTGGAACTGTCGAGGACCGTCACGCGGCCCTTGATCTTCTCCAGGTACTTCGGCTCGAAGATCACCGCCCATGTGTCGGTGGGAAGACCCAGCTCCTTCATCTTCTCTGCGTTGTAGCCCAGGATCGTCGTCGACATCGCGTACGGCACCGAGAACTTGTTGTCCGGGTCGAACGGCGTGTTCATGTAGACGGGATTGATGTTCTTGAGGTTGGTGAGCTTCGCCTTGTCGATGGGCAGCAGCTGGCCGCCCTTGATCAGCGGCTGCACGGCGTTGGACGTGGGCACCAGGATGTCGTAGCCCTTCGCCCCCGCCGCCAGCTTGGCCAGCAGTTCCTCGTTGTCCGAGTAGTAGGTCTGCTTGACCTCGCACTTGCACTGCTCCTCGAACCTCTTCACGGTTTCCGGCGCGATGTAATTGTTCCAGTTGTAGAGGTTGAGCGTGTCCTTGGCGAAGGCCGGCAGCGCGGCCAGGCAGAACAGGACGGCGAGTGCGCGTTTCATCATTTTCATGACTCCTCGTTGGAGCGGAGCAGGCTTGGGGATAGCTTGGTGGCGACGACGATCAGGAACAACGTCAGCAGCATCAGCAGCGTTGACACGGCGTTGACTTCGGGCGTGACCGCGATCTTGATCATCGAGTAGATCTGCAGCGGCAGCGTCACGGTGCCGGCGCCGGCGGTGAAGAAGGTGATCACGAAATCGTCGATCGACAGCGTGAAGGCCATCAGCGCGCCTGCGATGACGCCGGGCATGATCAGCGGCAGCGTGACGAAGCGGAAGGACTGCCACGGCGAGGCGCCGCAATCGCGCGCCGCCTCGGTGAGGCTCTCGTCCATGCCCGCCAGCCGCGACCGGACGACGATGGCGACGAAGCCGATGCAGAACGCGATGTGCGCGAGGGTGACGGAGACGAGCCCCAGCGTGAAATTGAGCATCACGAAGAATATGAGCAGTGACACGCCCATCAGGATCTCGGGTATCGCGATCGGCGTCAGCACGAGGATGGGCAGCAGCCGCAGCTTGTACTTGTGCATCGCCACGCCGGCCATCGTGCCCAGCACCGTGGCCACGAGGCTCGTCACGAAGCCGATGATCAGTGAATTGGCCGCCGCGGACTGCATCTCGCCGTTTTGCGCCAGCTTGCGGTACCAGTCCAGCGTGAACCCGACCCATTCCGCATTGAGCCGCGAATCGTTGAACGAATAGACGACGACGATGACCAGCGGAAGGTACAGGAACGCGTAGCCGGCGATCGCCGCCGCCCACAGCCACGCCGATCGCCTCTGCGAGCTAGGCACCGGACGCCTCCCGACGCGTGCTGCGCGAGCCGACCCACGCGGCCAATCCGGCCAGCGCCAGCGCCGCCAGCGTCAGCACGATGGAGAGCACGCTGCCGAACGGCCAGTCGCGCGTCTCGAGGAACTGCTGCTTGATCACGTTGCCGATCAGGCTGTCGTCGGGGCCGCCCAGGATGTCGGGGATCGCGAATATGCCCAGCGCCGGGATGAACACCAGCGCCGCGCCGGCATAGACACCGGGCAGCGACAGCGGAAACGTGATGCGCCAGAAGCGCTGCCAGGTGTTGGCGCCGAGGTCCTGCGCGGCGTCGAGCAGCGCCTGGTCGTGTTTCTCCAGGTTGGCGTAGAGCGGCAGCACCATGAACGGCAGGTGCACGTATACGAGGCACACCAGCACCGCGAACGAACTGAACAGCAGCGACACGGGTCCGGCGCCGAACCACGCCAGCAGGCCGTTGACCGTGCGCGCGAGCGCGGCCTGCGGCCCCAGCACGATCATCCACGCGTAGACGCGGATCAGGAAGTTCGACCAGAACGGCAGGATCACCAGGAGCAGCAGCAGGTCGCGGTGCTTCTTCGGGCTGCGGGCGATCAGCGTGGCCAGCGGATACGCGATCACCAGGCAGATGAGCGTGGTCAGCAGGGCGTAGACGAGCGACTTGACGAAGATCTGCGCGTAGACGGGCTCCGTGAAGAACCTGACATAACTGTCGACGTTGAGATCGGGCTTGCCGGCTTCGTCGATCAGCGGGGCCAGGCCGCCGAATTCGCCCGGCGTGCGAAACGATGCCAGCACCATGATCAGCGCCGGAACCGCGAAGAACACCAGCAGATACACAATCGGCGGCCCGCTGACCAGCCATTTTCCCGCCGCTTCGCCGCGCCGTTGCATCGGACTCATCCGGAAATGAAGTGTCCGGCCGCAGAAGGCCAGCTCAATTCGACGGCGTCGCCGACCTCGTGGAATTTGGTGCGGCCCGCGGCCGAGTTGGCCGACAGCGCCTCGATCGTCGCGCCGCCGTCGGTGGTCACGATGTAGACCGTGACGTCGCCGTGATACAGGAAGTCCGATACGGTGCCGCGGAAATGGTTGTCCGCCGCGGCGTCGGGCGCGCCACTGTGCAGGCTGATCTTTTCCGGGACGCAGCGCGATCGCGCCTTCGTCGCCCGCTGCCATCGTGCTCGCCGCGGCGACCTTGACCTGCCCTAAGCCGCGCACGTCGACGGCAACCGTGCCTCCCGCGTTGGCGGTCACCGGTCCGACCAGCAGGTTGCAGGTGCCGATGAAGTCGGCGACGAAACGCGTCCTGGGGAAGCTGTAGATGCGCGACGGCGCGTCGAGCTGTTCGACGCGGCCTTCGTTCATCACCGCGATGCGGTGCGACAGCGCCAGCGCCTCCGTCTGGTCATGGGTGACGTAGACGAAGGTGATGCCGACCTCTTTCTGCAGGTTGATGAGCTCGATCTGCATTTCCTCGCGCAGCTTGGCGTCGAGCGCCGCCAGCGGCTCGTCCAGCAGCAGCACCGACGGATGGGTGACCAGCGCGCGCGCAATGGCGACGCGCTGCTTCTGGCCACCCGACAGTTCGTGCGGAAAGCGCCGGCCGAAGCCGGTCAGGCGCACGTCCTCGAGCGCCTCGGCGACCTTGCCTGCGATATCCGCCGCCGCGGTCTTCGCCATCTTGAGCGGAAACGCGACGTTGCCCTCGACCGTCATGTGCGGGAACAGCGCGTAGCTCTGGAACACCGTGCGCACCGGCCGCGCCTCGGGCGGACGGGCGGACAGGTCCTCGCCATTCAACAGGATGCGCCCGCCGTCGGGCAGGTCGAACCCGGCAATCATCCGCAGCAGCGTCGTCTTGCCGCATCCGGAGGGGCCGAGCAGCGTGAAGAATTCTCCGGCCTCGATGGCAAGGCTGACGCCGTCGACGGCGGTGAAGTCGCCAAAGCGGCGCGTGACGTCCTGGATTTCGAGCAGCGCCATCTAAGGGGGCAGCGGTCTTGAGTTACCGTGAGGGGCGGCGCCGGAATTGTATCAGCCGTGTAGAGCGCGGTGCGGCGTGGTATTTTCGCGCCATGCCTGAGCCGCCCAAGCCATCGCTGCTGCAGCAGCTGCGCACGCAATCCGACGCGCTGCGCGCGCAGGACACCGCCGCGCGGCAGCCGTTCGAAGCGGCGGTGCAGGCCATCGACAGCAGCCTTTGGCGCGCCTTTCGCTGGCTGGACGAGGCGCTGGGACACCTCGAAGTGATCCGGCCGAAGGTCGCGCACCTGTTTCCGCTGGACGGAATCCTCACCGTAACCCAGCCGCATTTCGACCGCGGATTCATGGCGTTCAGGCGCGGCGCGTTCGCCGGCGTCGACGTTCTTTCCTACATCGAGATGTTCTACCGGCTTGCCGGGTCGGCGCCGTTCATCCTGCGCGTCAACCCCGCGGCGGCCTCCGGCATCGAGGCGCGCCTGCGCGCGGCGCCGATGCAGTTCCAGTACCAGACCGAGCAGGACGCGGCAAAGGTCGTTCGCTACGGCCTGTTCCACGTGCAGCCGATCGTCTCGGCATCCGTGCGCTTCCAGCCCGACTACGCGCGCCAGGTCGTGGACGTGACGCTGCGCAATGTCGACCGTTTCGAGTCGGTCGTACTCGAGTTTGCGCCGGAGCGTCTCGACGAACCGGCGCTGGAGGATCTCGTCAAGTTCATGCTGGGGGAGGAAAGCGGCTTCCTTCGCCGCGCGCCGCTCGCGCTGATCAAGCGGCGCAAAGACGACAAGCCTGTCGCGCCGCGCGCGCCTGACTCCGTGCCGGGACGACGCGCGTAATCGCAGTTGCGAGTGGTCAGCCCTGGCGGCGGATCAGCAGGAATATCACGATCACGAGCAGCACCGCGATGGCGCCGAGCCAGCGATTGCGGGTCTTCTGCGCCGCGGCGAGTTCGGCGACGGTGGTATCCGACGCAGCAGCGGGCGCCAGCAGCCGCTGGTGCAGCAGGCGCGGCAATTCCGGCAGCGCGGCGACGATGTACGGCGCTTCCGCGATCAGGCGGCGCTGCAGCGCTGGCAATCCGATCTGCTCCTGCATCCAGCGCTCGAGGAAGGGCTTCGCGGTCACCCACAGGTCGAGGTCGGGATAGAGTTGCCGGCCGAGGCCCTCGACATTCAGCAACGTCTTCTGCAGCAGCGTCAGCTGCGGCTGGATCTGCACGTTGAAGCGGCGCGACGCGCGGAACAGCGACACCAGCACCTTGCCGAGCGAGATTTCCCTCAAGGGGCGGTCGAAGATCGGCTCCAGGACGACGCGGATCTCCGCCTCGAGTTCGTCGACGCGCGTGTCGGGCGGCACCCAGCCGGATTCGATGTGCGCCGTCGCGACCCGGTGGTAATCGCGGCGGAAGAACGCGAGGAAATTCTGCGCCAGGTAGCTCTTGTCGGTCTCGGAGAGCGTGCCCATGATGCCGAAGTCGAGCGCGATGTACTTGCCGTGGTTCGATCCGTCGGTCGCGATGAAGATGTTGCCTGGGTGCATGTCCGCGTGGAAGAACCCGTCGCGGAAGACCTGCGTGAAGAATATTTCCACGCCCGACCGCGCCAGCCGCCGGAAGTCGATGCCGGCGCTGCGCAGTTCCTCGGTCCGTCCGATCGGGATGCCGGCCATGCGTTCCATCACCAGCACTTCCTGCGTCGTCCAGTCCCACACGATTTCCGGCACCAGCAGCAACGGCGAATGCTTGAAGTTGCGGCGCAGCTGCGAGCAATTCGCCGCCTCGCGCGTCAAGTCCAGCTCGTCGCGAATGGTCTTTTCGAATTCGCCGACCACCGCCCGCGGCCGCAAGCGCTTGCCGTCGGCCCACAAGCGTCTCCACGAGGCCCGCGGCCGTGTGCATCAGCGCCAGGTCGTGTTCGATGACTTTGTGGATGTCCGGGCGCAGGACCTTCACGGCCACCGGCCGGCCATTGGGCAGTTCCGCGAAATGCACCTGCGCCACCGACGCGCTGGCCACCGGCGTCAGGTCGAAAGTCTTGAACACCTGGTCGACCGGCTTGCCGTAGGCGCGGGCCAGCGTCGCCAGCACTTGCTCCGCGGGAAACGGCGGCACGCGATCCTGCAGCTTGGCCAGTTCGTCCGCGATGTCGGGTGGAAGGAGGTCGCGGCGCGTCGATAGCATCTGCCCGAACTTGACGAACAGGGGCCCCAGCGCCTGCAGCGCCTCGCGCAGACGGACGGCGCGCGGCTGCGAAAGGTCGCGCCAGAAGAGCACGCGGTTGACCAGCGTCCGCAGCGCGCGCAGCCGGTGGTGGCCGAGCACGAATTCGTCCAGGCCGAACCGCATCGCGACGATGTGGATGCGGACCAAGCGGGCAATGCGCATCATGTCGGCATTCTACGGGACGCGCGGCGAATGCTTGTCGGCCCATTGCTTGCGACCAATGCCGCGCGCGGCAGCGGACAGGCGGATCCGCCGTGCGACCGGCGCTTCAGCCTTGCAGCGGCTTCGGCTTGCGCGCGGCGGCGCGCGCGGACAATGCGTCGAAGCGACGCTGCAGCGCGTCAGCTTCGCTCCGCGACGTCGCCAACACCTTCGCTGAACTGCCGCATTTGCGCGCTCCGCGCGAGCAGGCCGGCCTCGTCGCGCGCATAGCTCGTCACGCCTTCCGTGACGCGTTGCGCGGCGTACTCCGGAAACGCGAGCAGCCGGCGTCCGGCATCGGCGACGCGCTGACCGACCAGCGGGCCCAGCGCCTTGGCCAGCGCGGCCTCCACGAACCAAGGCAGCGTGCGCGCGAGTTCCTTCAGCGCGCCACCGAGCTCGGCGTCCCCTTCCTCGCGCACGAATTCGTTCCAGCGCGCCGGATTGGACAGGAATGTCGGTACCGACAGCGGCGGCAGCACCAGCGAGAGATCCGCGGGGACGGAAGCCTCGGCCGTTTCCAGCGTGCCGCCGTCGGCGATCCGGAAGCGCGTGCACACCGGGCCGACCGTCAGCGTGAACACGCGTCCGGCGAAAGGCGCCAGCTTTTCGCGCGCCCAGATCTCCTGCTCGAGGACGGAATTGGCGATGCGCACGGGCGCCGCCGCCGGATCGGGAAGTTTCATGCCGGCTGCCGGATCCCTGCCAGCAGCCATCCGGTCTTGCCGTCGACCGGCTTGACCAGGTTCCAGACCTCGTCGAACGGCTTCGGAAGCACTGCGCCGTCCTCGCGCAGCGTGCCCTGGAAATGGACGCTGGCCCAATGGCTGTCGCCTTCCGTAGCGACTTCCAGCACGGTGGCTTCGAGCGCCGTCACTTCCGTGGCGACATGCGTGCCCCGTTCGGCGATTTCCTTGTCGATTTCGGCAAACATCTCCGGCGTGAGCACATCGGCCAGCGCCTTGCGGTCACCGGCATCGTAGGCGGCCTGCAATTTGCGGAATTGCAGCGTCGCCTGCTGCACGAAACGCGCAGCGTCGAAATCCGGACGGATACCTGCCGCCCGCCACCGCTTCCGTGGCCGCCGAGTTGCCCCCGAAAGCGGGTTCGAACGCGTTGGATCGTTCCGAAATCGCGGGCGGCATCGACGCCACCGGACCACCGGCCGCTGCGCCGGCATATTGCATCGGCGCGCGCGGCGGCGCGCGCCGCCCGAGAAACATCCGGATGAGGAACAGTCCGCCGAAGACGAGCAGCGCGAACATGAGGATGCTCGCGAATCCCTCCGACAACCCGAAATGCGACAGCAGCGCGGCGAGGCCGATGCCGGCGGCGAGTCCCGCGAGCGGTCCCAGCCAGCGCGAAGCGCCCGACGCGGCGGGTGCCGCCTTGGGCGGAATCCCCGGCGCAGCCGCGGCCGGATTCGTGGGCGCGACATTGGGCGCCGCTGCGGGCGGCGGCGTTGCCTGGCGCTGTGCGCCGAGGCTGCGTCCTCCGCCTAAGCGCCGGGCCTCGGCCGTATCCGTGGCCACGACGGCCGTCGCGGCAAGCGCGGCGAGCGCGAGAATCAGGAATCGCTTCATTTCATGCCTCCAGGTTTCACTGCGGGCGGCTAGTACACCCAGCCCACGTGCACGGCGACCACGCCCGCGGTCAAGTTGTGGAATTCGACGCGGTCGAAGCCGGCGTCGCGCATCATCTGCTTCAGCGTTTCCTGGTCCGGGTGGACGCGAATGGATTCGGCCAGGTAACGATAACTCGCGTCGTCCTTGGCGATCAACCTGCCCAGCCTCGGCAGCACATTGAAGCTGTACCAGTCGTAGGCGGGCGCCAGCGCGGCATTCACGCGCGAGAACTCCAGCACGACCGCGACTCCGCCGGGGGCGAGCACGCGCCGCATTTCGGCGAGCGCTGCTTCCTTGCGCGTGACATTGCGCAGGCCGAATGCGATGGAGACGACGTCGAATCCGCGCGCCGCGAACGGCAGCGCCTCGGCATTGCATTGGATCGTGGGCAGCGCGAGCCCCGCGTTGAGCAGCTTGTCGCGGCCCTCGGCCAGCATCGCGCCATTGATGTCGGTGTGCACGACGGTTCCGGTCGGACCGACGCGGGCCGCGAACAGCCTTGCCAGGTCGCCGGTGCCTCCCGCCAGGTCCAGCACGCGCTGACCCGTGCGCGCGCCGGTCAGATGCACGGCGAAGCGCTTCCACAGCCGGTGCAGTCCCCCGGACATGACGTCGTTCATCACGTCGTACTTGGTGGCCACCGAGTCGAACACGCCCCGGACCCGGCGGGTCTTTTCCTCGGGCGAGACCTCGTCGTAGCCGAATTGCATGCGCGGTTCGTTCATCGCCTCAACCTTTGCCCTGCGGGTCCCGGCTCGCGCCGGCGGCCTCGATCCTGGCCAGATAGCGTTGCCACAGCTCGTCCTGGCGCACGCCCAAGTCGTACAGATAGTCCCACGAGTAGATGCCGGAATCGTGCCCGTCCGAGAACGTCGGCCGTATCGCGTAGTGGCCGACGGGCTCGAGACCGGTGATCGTCACGTCGCGCTTGCCGACCTGCAGCGTCTCCTGGCCGGGGCCGTGTCCCCGCACTTCGGCCGATGGCGAGTTCACGCGCAGGAATTCGCACGGCAGGCGAAACACGATGCCGCGCGGAAACACGAGTTCGAGCACGCGCGAAGCCTGATGCAGCTTGATCTCGGTGGGCAGCGGGGTCTTGGCGTCTAGGCCGGCCATGGCGAATCCGGGCAGCGGATACGGACGAATATGGGGGAGGAACAGCGTAGCACAAGCCGCCATCGGCACCCGTTTGGACGTCAACCCGCTGACAGGCTGGGATTGGCTGTCACGTCACCTGCGCGCAACCGAGCGGGGAGCGAAGCGACCTGTGATCGGCGCGCTTCCGCCGTTCTGCCCGAAAGGCGCCGGGCCTCGGGCTCTTTGTAGCCGTCGAGTCAGGGTGAGAACTGGACGTGTCGCCCTCGCGCGTCGACTCGCAATTGCCGTCGATCCCCTTGCTCCGCATGGGGCCCCTCGCCGGCTGCTCGCGCCGCGGCCCCTCGCCTTCCGCGCTTGCCTAGATTTGGTTGTTCGTCGTCTCCGGCACGACGTCGAGATTGCCGATGCCGGCGAACACGTTGCGATTCTTCGCCTCCTTGCCGTGCAGCTTGATCTCGAGCCGCAGGTCGTTCAGCGAATCCGCGTTGCGCAGCGCGTCCTCGTAGGTGATGAGGCCCGCCTCGTACAACTCGAACAGCGACTGGTCGAAGGTCTGCATGCCGAGCTCGCGCGACTTCTTCATGATTTCCTTGATGCCGGAGACGTCGCCCTTGAAGATCAGGTCGGAGATGAGCGGCGAATTCAGCATGACTTCCACCGCCGGCACGCGGCCCTTGCCATCGCGGCGCGGGATCAGCCGTTGCGCGACGAACGCGCGGATGTTGAGCGAGAGGTCCATCAGCAGCTGCGCGCGCCGCTCTTCCGGGAAGAAGTTGATGATCCGGTCGAGACCCTGGTTGGTGCTGTTGGCGTGCAGCGTGGTCAGGCACAGGTGGCCGGTTTCGGCAAAGGCGACCGCATAGTCCATCGTGTTGCGTTCGCGCACTTCGCCGATCAGGATGACGTCGGGCGCCTGCCGCAGCGAATTCTTGAGCGCGGTCTCCCACGCGTCGGTGTCCACGCCCACCTCGCGCTGGGTCATGATGCAATTGCGGTGCTCGTGGACGAATTCGATCGGGTCCTCGATCGTGATGATGTGCCCGTAGCTGTTCTCGTTGCGGTACCCGAGCAGCGACGCCATCGACGTCGACTTGCCGGCGCCGGTGGCGCCGATGAACATCATGATGCCGCGCTTGGACATGATGATGTCCTTGAGCACCGGCGGCAGGCCCAGGTCCTCGAACTTGGGGATTTCCATCGTGATCGTGCGCAGCACCATGCCCACCCGGGCCTGCTGCACGAAGGCATTGACGCGGAAGCGGCCGATGCCCGGCGGGCTGATCGCGAAGTTGCACTCCTTCGTGCCTTCGAATTCCGCCGCCTGCTTGTCGTTCATCACGCTGCGCACCAGCTCGATCGTGTGCTGCGCGGAAAGCTGGGTCTTCGATACCGGCGTGATCTTGCCGTCGACCTTGATCGCCGGCGGAAAATTGGCGGTGATGAAAAGGTCCGAACCCTTCTGCTTGACCAGCAAGTCGAGCAGTTCGTGGATGAATTTGGTGGCGCGTTCGCGTTCCATGGTGCGGCTCCTGCCCTAGGGTGCGGCGGGCGAGAAAGTTGAGGTCGGATTCGAGTCGGACGATAAGAGGCTTGGATCAGCCGCCAAAGAAGAGTTCCTTGTTCACGGCCCGGTTACGCGCCTCGGCGACGTTCACCTGGTTGCGCTTCACGAGGTCCACCAGGCACTGGTCGAGCGTCTGCATGCCGATCGACTGCGACGTCTGGATCGCCGAGTACATCTGCGCGATCTTGTTCTCGCGGATCAGGTTGCGGATGGCGGCGGTGCCGATCATGATTTCGTGCGCGGCAATCCGGCCCTGGCCGTCCTTGGTCTTGAGCAGCGTCTGCGCAACGACGGAGACGAGGGATTCGGACAGCATCGCGCGCACCATTTCCTTTTCCGCCGCGGGAAACACGTCGATGATCCGGTCGATGGTCTTGGCCGCCGAACTGGTGTGCAGCGTGCCGAACACGAGGTGGCCGGTCTCGGCGGCGGTGAGCGCCAGCCGGATCGTCTCGAGGTCGCGCATTTCGCCGACGAGGATGTAGTCGGGGTCTTCGCGCAGCGCGCTGCGCAGCGCGTTGGCGAACGACAGCGTATGGGGACCGACTTCGCGCTGGTTGATCAGGCACTTCTTCGACTCGTGCAGGAATTCGATCGGATCCTCGATCGTCAGCACGTGGCCGTATTCATTCTCGTTGACGTGATTGACCATCGCCGCCAGCGTCGTCGACTTGCCGGACCCGGTGGGGCCGGTGCACAGGATCAGGCCGCGCGGCCGGTCGGTCAGCTCGGCGAACACCTTCGGCGCGTTGAGTTCCTCGAGCGACAGCACCTTGGCCGGAATCGTCCGGAAGGCCGCCGCCGCGCCGCGTTGCTGGACGAACGCGTTGACGCGGAACCGCGCGAGGTTGGGCACGGCGAACGAAAAGTCGCACTCGAGGTGTTCCTCGTACATCTTGCGTTGCGCGTCGCTCATGATGTCGTACACCATGGCGTGCACGTCCTCGTGCTCCATCGGAGGCAGGTTGATGCGGCGGATGTCGCCGTGGACGCGGATCATGGGCGGCAGGCCCGCCGAAAGATGGAGGTCCGACGCCTTGTTCTTGACGGCAAAGGCCAGGAGTTCGGTAATGTCCATCTATAATCCCTTTTTCCCACGACATTGACCTGTTTCGGCATGCAAACTACATGCCACGGCCCTGCGACAATGGGTCCAAACGATTATGAGCCACTATGAGAAGGCGTGGCAAGCCGTTGCCGAGCGCATCGAGAGGGCTGTTCTAGCGGCGGGCCGCGCCGCCGGATCGGTGCGGTTGCTGGCCGTTTCGAAGACGTTTCCAGCCGATGCGGTGCGTGCCGTCCATGCAGCGGGCCAGCGATCGTTCGGCGAAAACCACGTTCAGGAAGGCGCGTCCAAGCGGCAGGCGACTGCCGACCTGCCTGACGTCGTGTGGCACCTGATCGGGCCGCTCCAGGGCAACAAGACGCGCCTGGCGGCCGAAACCTTCGATTGGGTGGAAAGCGTGGACCGCCTGAAGATCGCGCAGCGTCTTTCGGCGCAGCGGCCGATGGATCGCGCGCCGCTCGACGTATGCGTGCAGGTAAACGTCAGCGGAGAGGCGTCGAAAAGCGGGGTTGCCCCTGGCGCGGCGCTGGCGCTCGCGCTGGCCATCGCCGACCTGCCGCGCATCCGCGTGCGCGGAATCATGGGCATTCCGGCGCCCACGGACGATCCGGCGCAACAGCGGGCGCAGTTTCGCCGTCTGCGGGAATGCCTCGAGAGTTGCGTCGACGCGGGATTGCCGCTGGACACGCTATCGATGGGCATGTCGGCGGACCTCGAATCGGCGATCGCGGAAGGATCGACGCAGGTGCGCGTGGGCACGGCCATTTTTGGAGCGAGGTGAGCACGTGAAAACGGGAATCCGGCGATGAACATCACTTTCATGGGCGGCGGCAACATGGCCACCGCGATCATCGGCGGACTGGTCGGCGGCGGGTCCGACGCGCGCGAGTTTCGCGTCGTCGAATCGATTGCCTCGCAACAGGACAAGCTGGTGGGGCGGTTCCCGGGGATCGGGATCTTCGGCGAGGCATCGGCGGGCGCCATCGACGGCGCGGACATCGTCGTGCTGGCGGTGAAGCCGCAGCAGATGCGCGACGCCGCGCAGTCCGTCGCCGCGCACGTCACCGACGTGCCGGTGGTGATGTCCATCGCGGCCGGCGTGCGCCTGGCCGACATGTCGCGCTGGATGAACGGCTATCCGCGGCTTGTGCGCGCGATGCCCAACACGCCCGCGTTGATCCGTGAAGGCATCAGCGGCGCATTCGCGTTGCCGGACGCGGGCGCGCGCGGGCGCAAGCTTGCCCAACGCGTGCTCGAAGGCGTCGGCGCGGTGCTGTGGGTTGTCCGCGAAGAACTGCTCGACGCCGTCACCGGCGTGTCCGGCAGCGGACCCGCCTACGTGTTCTACTTTCTCGAGGGCCTGGAACAGGCCGCGCAGGAACTGGGTTTCACCAAGGAGGAGGCGCGCACTTTGGCGTATGCGACATTTGCCGGAACAATCAAGCTTGCGTCCGGCTCGGAACTCGAACCGGGAATCCTGCGCGCGCAGGTCACGTCCAAGGGCGGCACCACCGAGCGCGCCATCGGCATGCTCGAAACGGAATCGGTGAAGACGCATTTCGTCGCGGCGGTGAAGGCCGCCGCGGTTCGCGCGAAGGAGCTGGGCGATGCGCTCGGATCCGAGAGCTAGCGTTTCACGGCGGCCATCATGACCGAACAAGTGATCCGGTATCTGCTCGATGTCGTGTTCGGGCTGTTCACCTATGCGTTGCTGCTGCGCTTCGCCATGCAGCTGTTGCGCGCGCCGTTCCGCAATCCGCTCGGGCAGGCCGTCATCGCGCTGACCGACTGGATCGTCAAGCCGCTGCGCCGCATCGTGCCGGGATGGAAGGGTGTCGACTGGGCATCGCTGCTTGGCGCTGTTCGTCTTCCAGTTCCTGTGGCTGCTGTCGTACAACCTCGTGTTCGGCGGATTCAGCCTGACCGGCGCCGGCGTGCCGTTCCTGCTTGCCGCGACGCTAATCGCCTTGTTGAAGGCCGCGATCTGGCTGTTCATCATCGTCGTCTTTGCTCAGGCGATCCTGTCGTGGGTCGCGCCCGACGGACCGTTGTCGGGAACGCTCAACGCGCTCACCTTTCCGTTCCTGCGTCCGGTGCGCAAGATCCTGCCGCCGATCGGTGGCACGCTCGACCTCTCTCCGCTGGTCGTCATCGTCATCGCCCAGATTGCGCTGATGACGATCGTGCCCTGGCTCGAATCGGCGCTGACGCGATTGTTCCTCTGACATGCGCGTCGCGTGGCGGCGCGAGGAAGTTGCGGACGGCGAGACGGCCATCGTGCTTGTCGCTGCACGTGCAGCCGGGGGCCAGGCGCACCGAAGTGGCGGGGACGCACGGCGTAGGGACGCAAATGAGGCTGAAGGTCCGGCTGGCGGCGCCGCCCGTCGATGGCAAGGCGAACGCGCAATTGCTCGCGTTTCTGGCCGAAGCCTTCGGCGTGCCGCGCCGCGACGTGACGCTGGTGCGTGGCGACGCTTCGCGCGATAAAGATCGTGCGCATCGTGCGTCCGCGGATGCGGCCGGACGTGGAGTGGGAATGAAGGTCACCGATCAATGAACGCTCGGCGAGCGCGTTGGCGATGCGCACGAATTCACCGACCGGCAGCGTCTCGCCGCGACAGCCGGGGTCGAGCCCCATGCGCCTTAGCGCCGCCTCGTCGCACAGCGCGGAAAGCGCATTGCGCAGCGTCTTGCGGCGTTGCCCGAAGGCAGCGGCGACGACGCGCGCAAACAACGGCGGGTCGGTGATTTGCGGCTTGGCCGCACCGAGCGGCACCAGACGCGCAATGGCCGATTCGACCTTGGGCGCCGGGCGAAACGCGCCCGGCGGCACGACGAACAGACGGCGGATCGCGAATTTCACCTGCAGCATGACCGTCAGCCTGCCGTAGTCGGCGGTGCCCGGCTCGGCCGTCATCCGCGCCACGACCTCCCGCTGCAGCATGACATGCAGGTCGCGCAGGCGTTCGTCGAACGACGCGAGATGGAAGAGCAGCGGCGAGCTGATGTTGTACGGCAGGTTGCCCACGATGCGCAGGTCCGCCGGCAGCGACGCGAAATCGAATTCGAGCGCATCGGCCACGTGCAATGTGAGCTGTGCCGGCGCGAACTGCTCGCGCAGGCGCGCCGCCGAGATCGCGATCGATTTCGATGGCGGTGACGTGTCCTGCGCGCTCGATCAGCCCGCCGGTGATCGCGGCCAGGCCCGGACCGATCTCGACCACGTTCTCGCCGGGCTGCGGATCGACGGCGGCGACGATGCGCGCCGTGTAGTGCGGATCGGCGAGGAAGTTCTGGCCGAATCTCTTGCGCGCGACGTGGCCGTGCATGAAGACGCTAGGTGCCCGCGGCGCGGTTGGCAAGCTCGATGGCGAGGTCGACGGCCGCGATCAGGCTGCCCGGATCGGCGGTCCTGGCGAGCGCGGGATCGACGGCGAGGTCGAGCGCCGTGCCGTGATCCACGGACGTGCGCGGAAACGGCAGGCCAAGCGTGACGTTGATGCCCTGCCCGAAGCTCGCCGCTTTCAGCACGGGCAGGCCCTGGTCGTGATACATCGCGAGCACGGCGTCGTAGTGGCGAACGTGGTCGGGGACGAACAACGTGTCGGCGGACAGCGGACCGGCGATGCCGTTGAATCCGTTGGCGCGCGCATCGGCGATGGCCGGTGCAATCACGTCGATTTCCTCGCGTCCCAGGTGTCCGCCTTCGCCGGCGTGGGGATTCAGCCCGCACACCGCGATGCGCGGCGCGGCGATGCCGAATTTCGACTGCAGTTCGCGGGCGATGATGAGCAGCGTCTCGGCCACCGCCGAGCGCGTGAGCGCGGCGGGCACGTCCTTGAGCGCAAGGTGCGTCGTGGCCAGCGCGACCCGCAACGGCGCGTCCTTCGCGCCGCCGACCAGCAGCATCACGACGCGCGGCGTATGCGTGCGCGCCGCGAAGAATTCGGTGTGGCCCGAAAACGCAATGCCTGCATCCATGATGACGCTCTTCTGCACCGGCGCCGTGACGAGCGCCGCGAAAGCGCCGGTGGCGCAGGCGTCGCACGCGTGCTCCAGCAGCGTGACCACGCTGCGGGCATTGGTCGGATCCGGATGCCCGGGGGTGACCGGCGCGGCGACGGGCTGGTGCCAGATCTCCACCACGCCGCCGGCGGGCGCGTACGCCAGCGCATCGAATTCCGCATAGCGCGGCCGGGCGCCGATGCGCGCCGCCCGCGCCTCCAGCAGCGCGCGGTCGCCCAGGATGACGAGGCGCGCCGGAAACGGCGTTTCCGCATGGCGTTGCGCAAGCAGTGCGACCAGTTCAGGGCCGATCCCCGCGGGCTCCCCGGAGGTTATCGCCAGCGCGGGCCCGTTCATGGAGCGATGCGTCACAACGGCAACGCTTCCTGCCCCGCGTCGCCGAAGAATTCGACCTTGACGCCGGCGTCCGCATGCACGACGCCGTCGACGATCTTCACCTGCGCGAAATCTGTCATGTCGTGCGTGGGCTTGCCGAATACCCACAACATCTCCAGTGGCCCGGCGGCGTCGATTTCGCCCGTATGCTGCACCGCGCGGCCGACGGGAAGCGCGCGGCCCTCGCGTCCGAAGACCGGGAACTGGTCCAGCTTGGCGCGATACCGGATCACCTGCCTCCCGGCAAAGCGCTGGCGTGTGTTGAGGTCGTACCAGTTTCCCGGCGGCAACGCGATTTCCACGTCGCCGCCATCGCGCAGGATCGGCGCGACGAGCAGCGCGTCGCCGCACAGGAACTGCGTCTCGAAATCCCGCACCAGCGCGTTGCCGGGGAACGCGAGCGGCATCGCGCGCATGACCGGCAAGCCATTGCGCGTGGCTTGCGCCATCACGGTTTCGAGATACGGGATGAGCCGGTACCTGAACGCGAGCCATTTGCGGCAGATCGCCTCCGTTTCGGGACCGTAGATCCAGGGTTCGCGCTCGCCCAGGCCGTGCATCCGGATGTGGGAACAGAAGACGGTCGCCTGCAGCCAGCGCACATAGAGCTCCGCGGAGGGCTGCGTCGAGCCGTAGAAGCCGCCGATGTCCGAGCTGTGGTACGGATTGCCGCTCATTCCCCACGACAGGCCGCCGCGCAGGCTTGCGGCGAGTCCTTCCCAATCGCTTTGCGGCAGTCCGCCCCAACCCAGCGGAAAGCGTTGGCTGCCGGCCCAGCCGGCACGACCCCAGACCATCGGCAGCGATCCCTCGGGCAGGAACTTCTGCGTCGCTTCGAACACGCACTTGTTGTAGAGCAGCGGGTAGACATTGTGCAGGCGCCGGCCCCGGTCGCCATTGGCGGCGATCGCGTCGTCGGGAACCTGTTCGCCGTAGTCGCACAGCATGACGTCGACGCCGTCCTTGAAGAGTTGCCGATGCGCGTCGCGCCACCATGCGAATGCTTCCGGGTGCGTGAAGTCGACGATCCCGCTTTCGGGAAGCGGCGTCGGCGCATTGCCGGTCATGCCCAGTTGCGATGACGTGTCCCAGAAGAACACGTAGGGATCGCCATCGGGCGTCTTCAACAGGTAGCCGCGCTGGGCGAGCTGCTGGAACAGCTTGTCGTGGATCGAAACGTACGGGTATTCCCACACGCAGACCTTGAGGTTGTGCGCGCGGATCTGGCCGAGCAACGCCGCGGGGTCGGGGAAGCGCTCCGGATCCCACTGGAAGTTGAAACGCGTCTGCACGTCCCACGCGGCACGACCGTCCAGCGTGAGCACGTCGCAGGGGATGCGCCGCTGCCGCAACTTGGCGGCGACCGCGATGGCGTCGTCCGGCGTCTTGTAGAAATGGCGCGAGACCCACAGCCCCAGGCTCCAGCGCGGGACCGCCGGCGACCTGCCCGGTGATGTTGGTGTACGCGTCGAGCACTCCCGCGGGCGTGTCGGCCGCGAACAGGAACAGGTCGAGCGCCTCGTCGTCGACGACCACGGCGTAACTGCGATGCGACCAATCCGGGTGTCCCACGCCGTGCGTCACCATGCCCGGCGTATGCACCCAGGTCCCCCACGCGCCGCTGCCGGTACCGGGCCCCCATGCGAACGGCGTGTTCTTGTGCGAAAGGCCCGTATTCACGCCCAGCGCATCCTCCACCTGCGAATGGATGAGCTGGCCGCGCTTGTTCAGCGGGCCGAATTTTTCGCCGAGTCCATAGACGGGTTCGCCCGAGGCAAGCGCCACCGCCGCGGTCCAGAGTCCGCCGCGCTTCACGCGCCCGAACGAAGGCAGGCGCGTCCAGCCGCGAAAGTGCTCGTCGGTGATCGACGTGAGCAACGGCGCGCCCTTCCACAGCAGCCGGAATCGCAGCGGCGCGCCGGTGATCTCGAGCACCGCGTCGTCGGCCGCGATCGTCCACCGGCCCGGCGCAGGTTCCGCGACGGTGCACGGCTTGGCGCGGCCGACGACCAGTCCATAGTCCGGACGCGCGTTGGGGCCGAGGCGCAGCCTGAACGTGCCGTTGCCGTAGGCCGTGATTTCGAGGAGGTCGCCGGTGGATGTCGCGAAGGAAACGCCGGTCGACGTCGAGCCCAGGCTCTTCAGTGCTTCCAGGCGCAGGTAGGCAGTCGGGTCGAGAAGCATCGTGGTGTCGGTGCGCGCGGCGTCAGCCGGCGAATTGAGGTTCGGGCAGTCCCGGGGTATCGACGGCGAGCGCGAAGATGCCGCCGGATTGCGGCAGGCGGGCGAGCTCGTCCGCTTCGCGCATCTGCCGCGCGCTGGTGACATAAAGCGTGCGCAGGTCCGCGCCGCCGAATGCGCACATCGTCGGGCACATCGCCGGCGTCGCGTATTCGGCAAGGATGCTGCCCTGCGGCGACAGCTTGACCACTTTGCCGCCGCGATAGAACGCGCTCCAGTAATTGCCGGCGCTGTCCACGGCGGCGCCGTCCGGCCGGTCGGTCTCGCCGGTCCACTGCGCGAACACGCGGGGACGCGACGGCGTGCCGGCGGCGGCGTCGTAGTCGTAGGCGCGGACGACGTGCGCCGGCGTATCGGCGTGGTACATCGTGCGGCCGTCGGGGCTCCACGCGAGGCCGTTGCTGATCATGATGTCGCGCAAGACTTCAGTCGCGCACAAAGTCGGGATCGACGCGGATCAGCGTCGCGGAATTCGCGTCGCGCCTCTCGTTCATCGATCCCACGAAAAAGCGCCCGGCCGCATCGCAGCGGCCGTCGTTGAAGCGGTGGTGGTCCGGATCGTAGGGCGCCTCCGCCACCTTGCGGTCGAGCGTGCCGTCCGCGTCAGCCAGCCACACTCCGCCGCGCAGCGCGATCACGAAGCCGCCCGACCGGCGCAGCGCGAAGCAGCCGATCGATTCGGGCATCGGCATTGCCGCATTGCGTCCGGTCGCCGGATCGAAGCGGTTGAGCGATGGCGCGTTGATGTCGACCCAGTACAGCACCTGCTCCTTTGCCGACCACACCGGACATTCGCCGAGGCTGGCCTTGACGTCGAGGACACAGGTGAATGGCGATGCCGGCATGTTCAATCGGCGCCGCGTCCGGCCGCTGCCGGAGGCACGGCGCGCGCCTTGCCGAGCACTTCCTGCGCGCGGCCGACCATGAACGCCATGTCGGAGCCAATGGCGATCCAGTCGTAGCCGTAGCCGATGAATTGCGCGGTCATCTCGGGATTCATGCCGAGGATGCCGCAGGGCTTGCCCAATTGCCGCAATTGCTTCGCGGCTTCCTTGAGCTTTTCCTGCACGGCCGGGTTGCCGACGTCGCCCAGCAGGCCCATCGACGCCGCGAGGTCGGAGGGCCCGATGAAGATCGAATCCACGCCGGGCACCGCGGCGATGGCGGCGAGGTTTTCGAAGCCCTTCACCGTTTCGATCTGCACCATCACGCACAGTTCGCTCGCGGCGTTCTTGAGGTAATCGGGGACGGTGCCGAAGCGGCTGCCGCGATGGTTGCCGGCGACGCCACGAATGCCGTCGGGCGGATAGCGCGTTGCCGCGACCGCGCGCTGGGCTTCCTCCGCGGTCTGCACAAACGGCAACAGCACCGTTTGCGCGCCGCCATCGAGCACGCGCTTCAGCCACACCGGATCGTTCCAGACCAGGCGCACCATGGCTTGCGCCGGCGTGCCGGCAATCGTGCGCAGGATCTCGATCATCTCCGGCGTGTCGACCGGCGTGTGCTCCATGTCCACGACGAGGAAGTCGAAGCCGGCGCACCCCAATGCTTCCGCCGTCGACGGTGCGCCGCTCACGAGCCACGCGCCCAGCTGCGTCCGGCCTTCGTTGATCGCGCGCTTGAACTTGTTCACGGGCATGTCCATGGGTTTCCTGCCTTTGCTTTGCAACGGTGAGCGGATTCTGCCAGACGGGACGAGGATAGTGGCATGGAGTCGAAGTGGTTTACCATGGCGCGTCGCCATTTTCCCATTCGGCTACCCATCCCGCGCCATGCCAGGGTGCCGGGCCGTTCATGCGTCGACTCCTCGCTTCCCCCGATTTCCGCGCCGGCTTCGTCGAAATGCTGCCGGCGTGCCTCGGCCTCATTCCGTTCGGTCTGGTCTGCGGTGTCGGCGCGGCGGCCGCGGGCGCGTCGTGGCTTGCCGCGCTCGGCATGAGCGCCGTCATCTTTTCCGGAGCGGCGCAGATACTGGCCGGCCAGCTGCTCGCCGGCGGGGCGCCATTCGCGATCATCGTGCTCACGTGTTCGGTGCTGGGCCTGCGCTTTCTCATGTACAGCGCCGCGATGGCGCCCTACCTGAAGGCGCTGCCGGCACGTTGGCAACATGCGCTCGCCTTCCTGCTGACCGACCAGGCGTTCGCCGCGGCGATCCGGCGTTTCGACGCCAAGGATGATCCCCACGGCGGCGCGCAGCACTTCCTGGGCAGCGGGGTGGCGCTGTACCTGTGCTGGCAGATCACCAACATGGTTGGATTCTTCGCGGGCAACCTGATCCCGGCCTCGTGGTCGCTGGAATTCGCGGTGCCGCTGTGCTTCATCGCGCTGGTCGCGCCGTTGCTGCGCGACGCGCCTACGATCCTCGCCGCCGTCGTTGCCGGCTATGCGGTCGTCGCGCTGGGCGGCTTGCCGATGAAGCTCAACCTGATCGCCGCCGGCGTGATCGGAATCGCCGTCGGCACGACGGCGGACTTGGCGAGGGAGCGATGGACGCGACGCTGAAACTCTGGGTGCGTGATTTTCGCGGTCGGGCTGCTCAACTACCTGTCGCGGCTGTCCTTCATCGCGGTGTTCGCGCGGCGCAGCATGCCGCCGTTGCTGGCGCGCGCGCTCAAGTACGTGCCGGCGGCGATGCTCACGGCGCTGGTCGTGCCGATGGTGATGGGCGACGCGGGTGCAGGCAACGCCATGGCCTTCAACCCGAAGGCCGGCGCGGCCGTGCTTGCCGGCGTCGTGGCCTTTTACACGCGCAGCACGCTTTGGACGCTGGGGGCCGGCATGGCGGCGCTTTGGCTGTTGCAGGCGGTGAGCTAACATCGGGCACATGAGTCGCCGAACGGACGGCCGACCCGCGGGAGATCGCATGCGTTTCGAAGGCACCGACAGCTATATCGCCACCCCCGACCTGATGCTCGCCGTCAATGCGGCGCTGGCGCTGGAACGGCCGCTGCTGATCAAGGGCGAACCCGGCACCGGCAAGACGCTGCTCGCCTACGAGGTGTCGCGCGCGCTCGGGCGGCCCCTCTTCCAGTGGCACATCAAGTCCACCACCAAGGCGCAGCAGGGCCTGTACGAATACGACGCCGTTTCGCGTCTGCGCGATTCGCAGTTGGGCGAGGCCAAAGTTGCCGACATCGCCAACTACATCAAGCCGGGCGTGCTGTGGCAGGCCTTCGAGAGCCCGGACCCGGGGATCGTGCTGATCGACGAAATCGACAAGGCCGACATCGAATTCCCGAACGACCTGCTGCACGAACTCGACCGGATGGAGTTCCACGTCTACGAGACGCACCGGACGATCCAGGCGCGGCATCGTCCGCTGGTCGTCATCACGTCCAACAACGAGAAGGAACTCCCCGACGCCTTCCTGCGCCGCTGCTTCTTCCACTACATCCGGTTCCCGGATCGCGACACGATGGAGCGGATCGTCGACGTGCACTATCCCGGACTCAAGAAAGCGTTGCTGCAAGAGGCGCTGGAGGTGTTCTTCAACTTGCGCGAAGTTCCCGGCCTCAAGAAGAAGCCGTCGACGTCGGAGCTGCTCGACTGGCTGAAGATCCTGCTGGCCGAGGACATTTCGCCCGAGGCGTTGCGCAGTCCGGACAAGAAGGCGTTCATCCCGCCGCTGCATGGGGCGCTGCTTGAAGAACGAGCAGGACGTGCATTTGTTCGAACGCGTCGTGTTCATGGCCCGCGCGGGGCGCTGACGTGGCGTTCATCCAGCCCGTGACGCTGAAGGGCGCGATCGCCACGCTGGAGCCGCTGGCGGCAGAGCACGAGGCGGCGCTGGCGAAGGCTGCAGGCCGACGGCGAGCTCTGGCGGCTGTGGTACACGCACATCGCGCCGCCGGACAAGATGGGGGAGTATGTCGCGACCGCGCTCGGCATGCGCGAAAACCAGGGCGCGATGCCCTTCGTCGTGCGCGAGAACGCGACCGGCGACAATCGTCGGCTGCACCCGCTATTTCAACGTGGACGCGACGAATCGCCGGCTGGAGATCGGCCACACGTGGTACGCCAAGCGCGTGCAGCGGACCGGCCTCAATACCGAATGCAAGCTCCTGCTGCTCGGCCACGCCTTCGAGGCGCTGCAATGCATCGCCGTCGAATTCCGCACGCACTGGTTCAACCATGCATCGCGCACCGCGATCGCGCGGCTGGGCGCCAAGCAGGACGGCGTGCTGCGCAACCATCAGCTCATGCCCGATGGCGCGCGGCGCGACACCGTCGTGTTCAGCATCATCGACGGCGAGTGGCCGGCGGTGAAGCAGCACTTGCAATTCCAGTTGCGCGCGTCTACGCTCGGACGGCCAGGCGACATGCTCACCGGGTTCTTCCTCCACCTCAAAGCGAACAAGCTGCCCGTCTCCACGCGGGAGTTGCTGACGCTGCTCGAAGCGCTTGAAAAGCGTGTAGTTTCCAATTCCATCGACGATTTCTACATGCTGTCGCGCGCCTGCTTCGTCAAGGACGAGCAGCATTTCGACCGCTTCGACCTCGCGTTCGCGACGTACTTCAGGAACGTGAACGCGATCTTCGACATTCGCGCGGAGATTCCCGAGGAGTGGCTGAAGAAGGAATTCCAGCGCTACCTCTCCGACGAGGACAAGAAGCTGGTGGAATCGCTGGGCGGCTGGGACAAGCTGATGGAGACGCTGAAGAAGCGGCTCGAGGAACAGCGCGCGCGGCACCAGGGAGGATCGAAGTGGATCGGCACCGGCGGCACCAGCCCTTTCGGCGCCTACGGCTACAACCCCGAGGGCGTGCGCATCGGGCAGGACGGCGGCGGGGCGCGCAGCGCCGTCAAGGTGTGGGACGAGCGGACGTTTCGCAATCTCGACGGCGACGTCGAGCTCAACACGCGCAACATCAAGGTGGCGCTACGCCGGCTGCGCCGCTTCGCGCGCGAGGGCGTGCCCGAGGAACTCGATCTCGACGGCACCATCGACGGCACGGCGCGCAATGCCGGCTGGCTCGACCTCAAGATGCAGCCGGAGCGGCGCAACCGCGTGAAGGTCCTGCTGTTCCTCGACGTCGGCGGCTCGATGGACCCGCACGTGCAGGTCTGCGAGGAGCTGTTCTCGGCCGCCAAGAGCGAATTCCGGCACCTCGAGCATTTCTACTTCCACAACTGCGTGTACGACCACGTCTGGCGCGACAACGCGCGCCGCCGCAACGAACGCATGGGCACGCTGGAACTGCTGCGGACCTACGGCCCCGACTGGAAGGTGATCTTCGTCGGCGACGCCGCGATGAGCCCCTACGAACTGGTGCAGGCCGGCGGCAGCGTCGAGTACATGAACGACGAGGCGGGCATCGTGTGGCTGGCGCGGATCTTCGAGCATTTCCGCAAGGTCATCTGGTGGAATCCGGAACCTTCGCGCGGCTGGGAATACACGCGCTCGACGCAGATCGTGCTGCAGAAGCTGGGACCGCGGATGTTTCCGCTGACGCTCTCCGGCGTGGCGCAGGGCATCGACGCGCTGCGGCACTGAACCGCGCGCCACGCCGCGCTGACTGGATCTGATCCGATCGCGTGACGTCGTAGGCGTGCATCTGCAGCCATTCGAACGAGCGGATGATCTTTTCCGGGGTCAGGTGATACTGCATGCCGAAGCCGGAACGCCGGTCGCCGTCGAGCATGCGCCGCGCAAGCGACCGCTGTCGTCGCAGCAGGTAGGCATGCGTGTCCACATACTTGTAGTGCAGCAGCGACGCCTCGACCGGCTGACGGTTCCACCACCCGGCCCATCGGGCGGCACTCGTGTCGCCCCGGTCCATAGTTCATTTCCGTCACCGCGTCGGGGTTGAAGACCTGGCGCTTGTCCTGTCCGAACATCGCCACTCCCTTGCGCACGGTCTCGACGAGGCTCTGTCCGGCATCGGGGAATCGCTCGCCGACCATCTCGAAGCCGCGCGGATGAATCATCGTCACGCCCTGCTCCGTGCATCGCTCCAGGTAACCGCGCATGCCGCCGGGGTGGTAGATAAACTCGTCGATGTTGGTCACAATGACCCAATCGGCGCGGGTGCGGCTCTCCTTCCACGCATGCTGCCAGATATCGAGGGCCGTCAGCACGAACGATGAGCCCTTCGGTGGAAGCGGCCGCAGGTCGACTTTGGGATGCTGCTTGAGTTTTTCCGCAGTGCCGTCGTCGGACTGGTCGTCGAAGATCACCAGCCGGTCTACCCAGGATCCGTAGTAATCCAGGAAGAACGGCAGCATCCTGCGTTCGTTCCAGGATATCGAGTAGAGTTCAATTCGCATCGGCGGGAGACCACGGAATGTTGAAGGGGGCGCGCAAGGACAAGCCGACCGTGACCGCGGACGGCGCGCAGTTGCGCACGCTGCTCGACGGCGTGGAAGTCCGCGAGGTGCGCAACCTCGTCACCCGCAATGGTCTCACCACGGAAGTGTATCGCAGCGACTGGCATGCCGGCGCGGCGCCGGTTGCGCAGACGCTCTATGTCAGCTTGCGTCCCGGCGCGGTGAGCGCCTGGCACTGCCACGAGGCGCAGCTCGACCGTATCTTTGTGGTCCAGGGATGCATGAAGCTGGTCCTCTTCGATGACCGCGAGCATTCGCCAACCAGAGGGCAAGTCAGCGAGTTCTTCCTCGATCGGGCGCGACCCACGCTGGTCACGGTCCCGCCCGGGATCTGGCACGGCGTGCAGAATCTCGGCGCCTCGGAGTGCGCATTTCTGAATTTCTTCGACCGGCTCTACGAACACGGCAATCCGGACGAGTGGCGACTGCCCGCCGCGAATGACGCCATCCCCTATCGCTTCTGACGCTGCGACGGCGGGCCGTCCGATGCTGTTCACCGTGTGGACCGAGGATCCGGCGCTGGCGGCCGCCGCAGCCCGCGCCGGGCGTGGCCCGCATCGGACCGGATCTCGAGACCGCTCGGCAAACGCGAACGTCAGCCGGATGGCGACAATCGCATTGCCGACATCCGTCCTTCGACGCTTCCCGCGTTGCGTAGGGTGATCGGCAATGCGCGGCTGCACGTGCGGTCGAATCCATTGCATCGCGGCCTCGCGCAGGAGCTCGAGGCGTGCTTCGACGCCGGCGTGACCAGCGTGATGCTGCCGATGGTGCGCAGCGTCGATGCGGCCCGGCAGGTCATCGCCATCGTGCGCGGTCGCGCCGAAATCATCGTCATGGTCGAACACGCCGACGCGCTGCCGATCGCCGACGAGCTTGCGGCGCTCGACGGCGTCGCGGAACTGTATGTCGGCGCCAACGACCTCGCGCGCTCGCTGGGGTTGCCATCGCGCTTCAGCGTGCTCGGATCCGACCTGATCGAGACTGTCGCGGAAGCCGCGCATCGGCACGGGCGCGGCTTCGGCTTTTTCGGCATCGCGCGTCCCGACGACGCCAGCTTGCCGGTGCCGGCCGACCTGGTCTACGCGGAGCAAGCGCGGCTCGGAGCCACCAATTTCATACTGGCACGATCCTTCGGCGCGACGCCGCAGAACATTGCGGTCGAGCTCGACCGCGCGAGAGCGCGCCTCGCAACCTGGCATTCATGCGCGGCATCGGAGCGCGCGACGGCCGCGGCAGCATTGCGTCGCCACTGCGCGGCAGTGTCGCCCGATCGGTCGGCACTTCCAGCTGCGTGATATCCGCCACTGGCCGGGCCTCACTTAAGCGAATGACCGTTTTCGACCCGAAGCCGTCGGCCAAGGTGCTACGAAGCGGTCATAAAATCGACGGGAGCGGCCATACAGGTTGCGGCAACGATGTGCCTCAACCTGCTCAGATTGGATGCCAGTAGAAGGGCGCAAGGATCGCTCCAGCCCGCCCGGAGCCGAACTCTTTTACAGTTCAGGCCCGGAAGTTTCTTCCCGCGTGCGTAACCATTTGAAATTCATGCAGTCACGTTGAACGGCCCGTATCTTGCGTCTACTGTCGAAGGCATCAGTTTCCAAAGACAAGGGAGCGAAGATGGTACCCCTCAAGTTGTTTGCGGGCTCGGCGATGCTGCTTTGCCTCGTCGGCGTTGCGTCGGCCAATCTCATCACAAATGGCGACTTTCAGACCGGCGACTTCACTGGGTGGACGTTCTTTACCACGACAAACGGAACGATAAATACTCCGACTGTGGTCTCGTTCGATGTGACTGGTGGCGGTGCGTCCTTGGCGGCGCAGTTCGATGTGGGAGAGGTCGTCTTCAACTACCCCCAGCAAGCCGGTGGTGGCATGAAACAGACTTTCTTGTCAGGGGCGGGCGCTACGACGATTACCGCCGACATCGCCAGCTTCAATCCTAGCCTCGCCGGGCAAGGGGATTTTGGTAGTTTCAGCCTGGTACTCGACGGCACCACGGTCGCCAGTCATTCCTTCGGCGCAGCCGACGGCCTAGCAACGCTGCGGAGCGCACTCTCTTTTACCGGTGTACTGACCGCCGGAAGTCACGAGCTCAATATCGAAATGACTAGGGCTTACCAATCGCTCGATAACACTACCCCCTGGGAGTATGTAGACAATGTCGTGGTGAACGGTCCCGCAGGAATACCCGAACCCGCCACGCTCGCGCTTCTCGGCCTCGGCCTTGCAGGACTCGGCTTCTCGCGGCGCAGGCAGTAACAACTGATCCAGCGCCAACAATGCCCCGCTCCGGCGCTGCTTGTTGTATGTGGCGGCGATCAGCGTGTGCAGTTCGTGGCCGGCGCGGCGGTGATGCGGCATTGACGGGCGCGGATGCGGCGGCGCACGGGTGCACGAGGGATTACGCCAACACCTGCACAATCATTTTTGGCGAACCACACATTCGGCATTAGCTGAGCCCGGTCACGCCTGACCGCCCCGACCGCGCCAGACTTTGTGTGCGCCGCGATGACCAACTCAGTTTGGTGATTTGCGAAACGACCGCTTTCCGCGCTCGACCGCCGCACCGCTCTGGTGCCGCCGCCGCGCAACCATCGCCACTTCGGCGTGCTGGCGCGAACGGCCGCTCACGGGCAAATTACTCGGCAACGCTGTGCGTCCGGTTCTGGCCGAAAGCGGACAGGTTCCGGCGACCGCTTCCGACCCCAAGCTGCTGCTCATGCAGTGGAAAAGGAATATCGAGAGCAGCGCTGGTCCATTCACGGTCCTTCCTCCTGATCTTGCCCTGGCAACGGCCAGCGCTGGTTTTGACTGAATGTTGGACGTGGTGATACCGTCTCGATCAGTAGAACAGCCAATCGGGATTCCGATTTATTGTGCTGGTTCGCCCCGAGGTGACGTGGCGAGCTTCGCGGTAACGAGAGGTCATATGTCGTCAACGAAGATCGATTTCTCCAAGTTGACGCTGATGGACGCGCTGGATCTTGCCTTCCTGATCGAGATCGAAGCGTCCAAGCGTTACGCGCTTTTTGCCGAACAGCTCGGAACCCGCAGTGGCGACGACGCGGGTGCTGTATTCGAGTCGATGGTGGCAAACGAAGACAAGCACGGTGAAGAACTCGCCAAGCGCCGGGTCGCCCTGTTTGGCGAAGCCCCTCCGAAAGTCAAGCTCGACGACATCTTCGATGTCGAGGCCCCCGATGTCACTGCGCCCAGCTGGAACATATCGCAGCTGCGAGCCTACCAGATCGCGTTGATGTCCGAGGAAAAGGCCTACGCGTTCTACGACCAGGCCCTCCGTTGGGTGACTCAGCCGGATGTCAAGGCGCTGTTCGTGGAACTGCGAGAAGAGGAAGCCGAGCACGTTCAAATGCTCAGGGACATCATCGCGAAGTTGCCGCCTTCGGCTGCGAGCGGCCTCGAAGATTTGGACAAGGATCCGTACAAACCGCCTCGCGATCGTGAGCCTTACTAGTCGACAGTTCTGTCCGCCCGAGGACGGGACAGTTCGCGCCGGGTGCTGGCGGCTTCGGGTTGTACGGCCGATTGTGGGCGCGAGCAGACCGATCATCGACGGTCGCAGTTCAAGATGCCTGCGACGACCGACGGACGTGCCGAGCCGTTGTCGTGTTTCGAGGGATAGCAAATCCACGCCTCAACGCGCCGTCGAGAGTAACGTAGCACTTCTTGACTTTCGACGGGCGACGGGAAGCTGGAGTGATCGGGCGTCGCCGCGACGCCACGATTGCCCGGCATCGGTGGCGACGCTCGGCATTACCAGATCTGCGACATTCTCAACCATCACAAATCGAACCTGACCTGCCGGTCGAGGTGCCCTGAATTTTGCCCTTTCCCGCAGACCAATCGGTAACGTTGTGGAGCCCTGACATGCGGTTGGCCACTGCTGCGCCAGAGAATGTTCAATCACTCTTGAAGATTTCTATCACCCGATTGGCATCATGCAGCGTATCTACCGCCGTGTAGGCGACGAACTGCGTTCCGATCACGGAGGCGGAAAAACCGCGAAGATTGATACCCGCATCAGCGAGTTTTCGCGTTAGTTCCGCGGCAATGCCCGGCCGGTCACGGCCCGTAGCTCGCACTGAGTGAAGGGTACGCGTAACGTTGAAGCCCACCTGCGCGGCTGCAGCGATTTCCCGGTCACCCTGCAGCGGCGTGACGAACACCACTCCATTACCTGGGTCGTCCAGCGCCCGCCGCGCAATGATGAATTGCAGGTCTGTGCCTGCATCGCGCAGGCTGCCTAAAACGTCTGCGAGCCCACCGGGTTTGTCTTCTATGCCAGCCGCCCAAACATCCACGTGTTCCACGAACAAGTCCATGATGGATCCTCCTTCCTCAGCCTCACTCCCTGACGAATTGAGTGCTGCTCGCTACTGCGGGCGGCAAACTGGCATGGCGGACACTGTGGGTTATGTTTGGTCCGACTGCCGTGCTCTCCTCTTTCTTCCCTGGGCTTCCTGGGCTTCCCCAAATTCCATCCCGGTGAAAAAGCGCCGGAGGGGGCATTTCGACACGGCTGCGCACGAATGTTCTCGTCCGCACTGCCTCTGCGTCTGGTCGAGGAGAACGTACGCTCGGCACACCAGACAGTACTCGAAAGGTGAGTCAAACATCTGGGCGCGCTCCTGTCCCCGAGGAAGACAACCATCCATGCCGCTTTCAAGGCGCCAAGAACAGCTTGAGCGGTTTCGCGCGACGCGTGTTGATGGCTGTCAAACCGACGTCAAATGATTGAGCGAGCGGCGCAATTCGTGAGGCGATCGCCTGATTCCCCTGACGCGGTCCGGCGCCCCGGTCGCCAGGCCGAACTGGAACATGGGGAGCAACTGAACCTAGAACGTTTCCGCCGCGGGTACGGACAGGTCGCGCGATCGAGTTGCCAAGCTAAGTGCGACGCGCCTAGTCCAAAGTACGTGGCACGGGAGGCGAGATGCCTCGAACTTGGCACCCAGCGGTTGCGCGTCAGCCCCGATTCATCATCGGCATGTTGATGCAGACATTGGAATTGCGGCTACACCGGGTCGAGCATATTATTTCCTTCCAGGACCTCGCGGAGGACAACCTATGAAAAGCGTGGCTGTCATTCTCAAGGCGAAGGCTGACCCAACTGTCTACACGATTGCGCCCACGGCGTCGGTGTTCGAGGCCGTCAAGCTGATGGCGGAAAAAAACATCGGCGCGCTGGTAGTAACGGAGGGCGAGAAGATCGTAGGCATCATTACCGAACGCGACTACGCACGAAAGATCGTCCTCATGGCGCGGTCGTCCAAGGATACTGCGGTACGCGACATCATGACCTCAGAGGCCATGTACGTAACTCCCGTCCACAGGAGCGAGGAATGCATGGCGCTGATGACCAAGAACCGCGTGCGCCACCTGCTCGTTATCGACAATGGCAAGTTGATTGGCCTTGTCTCCATCGGAGACCTCGTCAAAGACACCATTTCCGAGCAGAAATTCATCATCCAACAGCTCGAACACTACATTAGCGGGGAGCTGAGTTGAACTCCTGCGACCTCGCCATGGCTTCAATCCTTGAGGCCGAGCGTCCGCTATGAAGCAAATTGCGAGACAGTGGCGACCGGTTGCGATTGGCCGATAGCGGCCCGTCAGCGGCGACCGCTTACGACTGCGGGCTCAACCGGTGGATGCAACACACTATGGCGTGAGCCATCAGAGGAGTGTTGCAGATGAGACCTCGGATCCATTACACGGAGAGCCAGAAGGCGCTGATGTGGGAGCGCTGGCAGAAGGGCGGGTCGCTCCAGCAGATCGCCCAGTTGTTTGATCGGAACCACTCGTCGATACAGGGGATTCTGGCCGCGACGGGCGGGATCCGTCCGGCCCCGCGCCGCCGCTCCCGATTGGCGCTGACCCTGGCGGAACGAGAAGAGATCTCGCGTGCGTTGGTTGCGGGTCAATCCATGCGATCGATAGCCGCGCAACTCGATCGAGCGCCGTCCACGATCAGTCGGGAGATCAAGCGCAACGGTGGCCAGGAAGGCTACCGAGCGAGTCAGGCCGACCAGTCCGCCTGGGATCGGGGACGGCGCCCCAAGGCCGCTAAACTGGCACAGAATCGAGCGCTGGCGCGCCTGGTGGCAGCCAAGCTCCGACTGCAGTGGTCACCGGAGCAGGTTGCCGGTTGGCTCAAGCGCACCTATCCAGACGATGCGAGCCGTCAGGTGTCACCCGAGACCATTTATCGCAGTCTGTTCATCCAGGCCCGCGGCGCCCTGAAGAAGGAACTGGTGGCGCATTTGCGGCGCAGCCGAGTAATGCGCCGGTCGCGCCATCACACCCAGAAGACGGACGATCACGGCCGCATCACTAACGCCGTCTCGATCAGCGAGCGTCCGGCCAGCGTGGAAGACCGGGCGGTGCCCGGTCACTGGGAAGGCGACCTGTTGTTCGGCAGCAAGAACAGCCAGATTGCAACGTTGGTCGAGCGTCAGACACGCTATGTGATGCTGGTGAAGGTTGCCGGCAAGGACACCGAGACCGTCATCGACGCGTTGATCAAGAACGCGCGCAAGTTACCAGATCAGCTCTACCAGTCGCTGACCTGGGACCGCGGCAAAGAGATGGCCGATCACAAGCGCTTTACTCTGGCAACCGACATCAAGGTTTACTTCTGCGACCCGCAGAATCCCTGGCAGCGTGGCAGCAATGAGAACACCAACGGGCTCTTGCGGCAGTACTTCCCCAAGGGAACAGACCTCTCAGGCTACTCGCAAGCGAAGCTCAATGCCGTAGCCAGAAGATTGAACGAGCGCCCGAGAAAGACCTTAAACTTCGAAACACCCGCTGAACGATTCCACCAAACTGTTGCGTCGATCGGTTGAATCCGCAACCGGCAAAGCGGACAGTCGCTGTGCCGCGAGCGGTCGCCGACGGAGCGATAATGGCGGGTCAGCGTATACCAACCGTGGAACCGCATTCCAGTCGTCCCCAAGATCGCCCAACCGTGCTTGCACCCAAGCGGCGCGGCTTGGCAGACCCGATCGGATTCGCGCATCTCGAACGCCAGATCGAGGCGGTAATGCAACGAATCACCGCTCAGGACGGCGCAAAGATAGAACAACTGCTCAAAGGCAACGGTGTCGCTGCCGACGACCGGTGGCGATTGGCGATTGCCCCGCACGACGACTATGCCTATGCCGGCCTCATGTACCCGCTCGTCTTGAGGAATGTCGCGGCGCCGCTGGTCATTATCTTCGGTGTGGCGCACCAGGCGCGCCTTCTCGGCCTCGAGAACCAGCTCGTGTTCGACAGCTTCACGCATTGGTCCGGCCCGTACGGCGATATCGCAGTTTCCCCGATTCGCGAGAGGATCATGGCCACCTTACCCGAAGGCAGCTACTGCGTGAGCGACGAGATGCAGCGCATTGAGCACTCGGTAGAGGCCAAGCTTCCCTTCCTGCAGTACTTCAACCGTGGCGTCGAAATCGTGCCGATACTCGTCCCCTACATGTCGTACGCGCGGATGAACGAGCTTGCCGCCCATATGGCGCGCTCAATCGCGCCGATTTTGGACAAAGACCACCTGGAGTGGGGCGCCGATATCGCGCTGATCTCATCGACCGACGCTGTTCATTACGGCGACCAAGGTTGGGACGGCAGGAACTTCGCTATCTACGGCGCTGACGCAGCGGGCTACGCCAACGCGCGCGCCCACGAGCAGCAAATCATGCGCGATTGCTTCGAATGCGACCTTCGGCCCGACAGGGTCGAGCTGTTCACGCGCTATACGCTCGCAGATCATGATCATCGCGAATACAAGTGGACGTGGTGCGGGCGCTATTCGGTCCCCGTGGGCTTGCTCACTGCCTGGCACCTCCAGCAGTTGCTGGGTGCGGCGCCTTTGAAGGGCACGATCCTGGGCTACGCGACATCGTTGGACGACCAGCGCATCAAGGTCGATGATCTCGACGGGATGGGCGTGACCGCACCGGCAACGCTACGTCATTGGGTTGGATACGCCGCTGTCGGGTTTCGCTGATGGCACCATGAAGCTTGGCGAAGCGGCATTCTCGTAGCATGATTACCGGCCGGTCACTCGATGTTCAGCACCTGCAACATCGCCAAGGATTCAGAGGTTGCCATGCCCCACGCTCCGTTGCTATCGAATTTCCCCCCGCTGCGGCTCGTGCTGGCGGCTGCGGGCGAAGCCAGTCGTGACTATGATCTGGGCTTGATGTGCATCCGCGGCACGCGCCGCGACGAAGCGGGAGCGGCGCACTGGTTCCGCTGTTCTGCGGAGCAGGGCTACGCCCCCGCCCAATTCGCACTTGGATGCATGTTCAGTTCGGGCCAAGGGGTCACGCAGGACTACGGTCAGGCGCGCGAGTGGTTTCTCAAGGCGGCCGACCAGGGCAACGACCAGGCCCAATATTCACTTGCACGACTGTACAAGTTTGGTCAGGGGGTGCCGCGTGATGAAGCCGAGGCCGCCCGCTGGTATTGCAAGGCAGCACAGCAAGGCCATGCTCACGCACAGAATGACCTTGGCGTCATGCATGAATATGGCCAGGGGCTGTCCCAGGATTTCGCCGAAGCGGTTGCCTGGTATCGACGGGCGGCTGAACAAGGTCACGCCCGTGCCCAGAATAATCTGGGGTATATGTACGATCGAGGGCGCGGAACGCAGCAGGACTTTGTCCAGGCGGTGAACTGGTATCGCGCGGCCGCGGAACAAGGGCTTCCCATCGCGCAGTACAACCTGGGTGTGATGCACGAACGTGGTCAGGGCGTCCCGCAAGATTTCGCAGCGGCGCTCGAGTGGTTTCGACTGGCAGCGAATCAAGGGTTGGCCATTGCCGAGAATAACCTTGGCTACCTCTACGAGCGCGGACGCGGGGTTCCGCAGGACTACGCCGCGGCGGCAGACTGGTATCGCAAGGCGGCCATGCAGGGGCACGCGCAGGCTCAGAACAATCTAGGCGTCTTGTACGAGAGCGGCCAGGGCTTGACACAGGACCACGGCCAGGCGCGCGAGTGGTTTCACAAGGCGGCGGAGCAGGGATTTGCTGTCGCGCAATACAACCTCGGGGTCATGTGTGAATCGGGACTCGGCGCACCGACAGACCATGCCACGGCGCATCGCTGGTTCCGGGCCGCGGCCGACCAAGGCAATGCAAGTGCGCAGTTCAGCTTGGGGGTACTGTACGACAAGGGCTTTGGCATTCCGCAGGACGACCGTGAGGCAGTCCGCTGGTATCGGAGCGCCGCGGAGAATGGCGACGCTGCCGCGCAACTCAACCTTGGCATCATGTGCTACCTCAACCGAGGGACGCCGCAGGATTATGTCGAGAGCCACAAGTGGCTCAATCTCGCCGCCTCGAGGTTCCTTCCTTCGGAAGCCGCGAAGCGGAGCCTGGCCCTCAAGAACCGCGATATCGTGGCGAAGCGGATGACGACAGGGCAAATGGCGGAGGCACAATCACTTGCCCGGGATTGGAAACCGCGCACATCCGCGCGTCTGCACGATGTGCGTTTGAATCCCCAGCGAGCGGGACAGACGAACGGTGCAGGAGCTTCGACGTCGGATGTGCCTGCGCGAGGGAACAGCGCAGGAGGCACCCAATAGAAAGGGCCGCGAGGTTTCCCCCGCGGCCCTGATCGCAACCTGCTGTCGGTCAGCGATCGCTAAGTGATCACCCCGGCGAACAATTACGAGACCTTCACCGGCACGTAGATCTGGCGGCCTTCGCGCTCGATCAGCAGGGCGGCAGTCTTGCCCGCCTTGTCGACTTGCGCCCGCAACTCGTCCACCGTCGTGACCTTGGTCGAACCGACGCCGACGATCAGGTCGCCCGGCTGCACGCCGGCCTTCGCTGCCGCGCCGCCCGACTTCTCGACGACGAGTCCCGCTTTGCCGGACGCCTTCTGCTCCTCCGGCGACAACGGTCGCACGGCCACGCCGAGCTTGCCCTTGGGCTCGTTGGCGTCGACGTCGGCCTTGGCAATCTTGCCATCGTCGAGCGCGCCGACCGTCGCGGACAGCGTCTCCGCCTTGCCGTCGCGCCACACACCGATGCTGAGCTTGGTGCCCGGCGCGGCATTGCCGATCCGGCTGGTGACGTCGGTGCTGTCGATCACGGCGACGCCGTCGATCGAACGGATCACGTCGCCCGGCTTGAATCCGGCCTTTTCGGCGGGGCTGTTCTTTTCCACGCTTCCGATCAGCGCGCCGCCGGAATCCTTGAGCCCGAAGCTTTGCGCGAGCGTCTGGTCGATGCCCTGGATGCCCACGCCGAGACGGCCGTGCGCGACCTTGCCCGTCGTCTTCAACTGATCGGCGACCTTGGCGGCGATGTCGGCAGGAATGGCGAACGACAGGCCCATGTACCCGCCCGAGCGGCTGTAGATCTGCGAATTGACGCCGACGACCTGTCCCGCGGCATTCAGCAGCGGTCCACCGGAATTGCCCGGGTTCACCGCCACGTCGGTCTGGATGAACGGCACCATCTGCCCGTTCGGCAGCGCGCGGTGCACGCCGCTGATCACGCCGGCGGATACGCTGGATTCGAACCCGAACGGCGAGCCGATCGCGATCACCCATTCGCCGCGCTTGATCGCAGGGTTGGCGTTGAGGTCGAGCGCCTGCAGGTTCGTCGCGTCGATCTTGATCAGCGCGATGTCGGTGCGCTTGTCGCTGCCGATGACCTTGGCGGTGAACTCGCGGCGGTCGGTGAGCTTGACCGTTACTTCGCTTGCGCCGTCGACCACGTGCGCGTTGGTGACGATGTAGCCGTCCGGGCTCACGATGAAGCCCGACCCCAGGCCGCGCATCTGCGGCTGCGGTTGCATGCGGCCACCGGGGCCACCCGGGCCGTTGGGAATGCCGAAGCGCTTGAAGAATTCCGGCGGTATTCCGCCTTGCTCCTCGTCGTCGTCTTCGTCGTCGCCGTCGGGCATCGCCTGCCTGCCCTTCTTGCCGCTCGACACCACGCTGATGTTGACGACGGACGGACCGGCGCGCTCGACGAGCGCCGAGAAGTCGGGAAGATTCGCCGCGGCGGTTGCCGCCACGGCAGGCGCGACCACGCCCGCAGGCGCGGTGGCCGCCTGTGCGCTGCCCAGCGCGCGGGTGTCGAAGTGCGAGTAGCCCGTCGCCACGCCGGCGCCGATGCCGGCGGCGATCAATGCGTAGGTGACTTTCTTGAGTTGCATCGTGCGCTCCTTGGTGGGAAAGGGCCGTACATGCGGCCCGCAAGATGCAATGTAGGGATGTTGCCTTAACCGATCCTTAACGCGCGGCTACGCGCCGCTCATGACCGGAAAGCGGACGCGCGCGACCAGCCCGCGACCGTCGGCGCCGGTGTCCAGCGCGACAGTTGCGCCATGGGCGTCGGCGATGCGCTTGACGATGGAGAGCCCGAGCCCGCTGCCGTTCTGATCCGCTCCCGCCTGGGCGCCGCGATGAAAGCGGTCGAACACGCGTTCCCGGTCGCCTGCGGGAATGCCGGGGCCGGTGTCGGCCACGCTCAGGACGGCGTGTCCCGCGTCGTCGTCGATGGCGACGTCGATGCGGCCTCCTTCGGGCGTGTAGCGCAGTGCATTGTCGAGCAGGTTGGCGAGCAGCATCGACAGGCTCGCGGCGTCGCCGCGCGCGCGCACGGCAGAAGACACGCGCCAGTCCCAGGTCGATTTTCCTGTCGGCCGCGAGCGCGGCGCGCGCGACGATGACGTCCTTGGCCATGGCCACGAGATCGCAGTCGCCGAAATTCTTCGCCAGCGCCTCGGGCTCCAGTCGCGCCATCGCCAGCAGCTGCTCGACCAAGTGCGATGCGCGGTCGACGCCTTCCTCCAGTTCAGCGAGCGCCGTAGCGCGCGCGGTGTCGTCGGGCGCGCGTTCCACGAGTTCGACCTGCAGCTTCAGCGCGGCGAGCGGGGTGCGCAGTTCATGCGCGGCGTCCGCGGTGAAGCGGCGCTGCGCGTTCAACGCATCGTCGAGGCGCGCGAGCAGCGCATTGAGGCTGCCGGCCAGCGGGCGCAGCTCCTCGGGCAGTCCGGTTTCGGCGAGCGGCGCCATGGCGTCGGGCTGGCGCTTGGCCACGGCGCGCGACATCGTCTCGAGCGGGCGCAGGCCGCGGCCGACCGCGTACCAGATGAGCACGCCCAGGAACGGGATCAGCGCGGCCAGCGGCAGCAGCGTGCGCAACGCCGATTGCGCGGCGATCTCGCGCCGCTCGTCCAGCGCGTGGGCGACCTGCAGCGCATGCCTGCCTTCGACGTGCGTGTAGACGCGCCACGCGTGGCCGTCGCGGATGACGTTGCTGTACCCCTCGGTCGCCGGCACGGGCAGGCCGGTGCCCGGACGCGAGTAGTAGACGAGCACGCCGTCGCGATCCCAGATCTGCGTGACGATCTCCGATACGCCCGCCGTGCGATCCGCGCCGGGTCCGGCAATGCTGGGCTGGCGGCCGCGCAGCAGGTCGTCGATGCGGGTCGAATAGGCGAGCTGCTTCAACTGCAGGTCGAAGAGCTCGCCGATCTCGCGCCGCGTGTCGAAATAGGTCGCCACCGACGCCAGCACGGCGACCGCGGCCAATCCGAGCAGCAGCCACACCAGCAACGTCCTGCGGATGGATGTCATGCCTTGGCAACCAGATAGCCCACGCCGCGGATCGTCCGGATCGTTTCCGCGCCGAGTTTCTTGCGCAGGTTGTGGACGTGCACTTCCACGGTGTTGCTTTCCACTTCCTCGCCCCAGCCGTAGAGCCGCTCCTCCAGTTGCGCCTTCGACAGCGCCGTTCCCGGCCGCTCCAGCAGCGCGGCGAGCAGCGCGAATTCGCGCGCCGACACTTCGACGGCAGCGCCGCGAAGGGTCACCGTGCGCGAACCGGGATCGAGGGCGAGGTCGGCGTTGCGCAGTACGTTGTCCTCGCGCGCGATGTCGCGGCGCAGCAGCGCGCGCATCCGCGCAGCGAGTTCATCCAGGGAAAATGGCTTGACGAGATAGTCGTCCGCGCCGGCGTCTAAGCCCGCGACGCGGTCGGCGACGGCGTCGCGCGCGGTCACGATCAGCACGCGCACGCGGTTTCCCGCGCGGCGAACCTCGCGCAGCAGCTCGAGCCCGGTTTTTTTCGGCAGCCCCAGGTCGAGCAATACCAGCGAATACCCGCCGTCGGTCGTATCCAGCGCGACTTTGGCGGCCTGGCCGTCCTGCACCCAGTCGACCGTGTAGCTCTCCTGCTGCAGTGCGGTCTGCAGCGTCTTGCCGATCATCGGGTCGTCTTCGACCAGGAGGATGCGCATGGGAAATGAACCAGGACGTGGCGACGCCGCCGATTCTACCGGTCGGCCCTTAACCCGGTCTTAACGTCGCTGCATCCAGCCGGCCCACCGGCGCGTAAAGGGTTCCATGGCCGCTCGTCCCGGATGCGTTGGACGCCGTGGGAGCGGCCCGCAGGCGCGGGCGGCCTTCGACCGCCACGCGGTTCATCTCGATTGCAACGGGAGGTACTCATGTCAACCGCAGTCCCAATTCGCCCGATGTTCCGCCTTGCGCTGCTGCCGCTTCTGGTCGGCGCGTCACTGGCCATCCCCGTCCCTGCCGGCGCATCCAGCCACCGCGAGGCTCCCTTCATTGCCACCCAGCCGCAACTCGACGGCACCGACTTCTACATGTTCCGCAGCTACGAGCCTGGCCGCGAAGGCTACGTCACGCTGGTCGCCAACTACCTGCCGTTGCAGGACCCGTACGGCGGCCCCAACTATTTCAAGCTCGACCCGAACGCGATCTATGAAATCCATGTGACGAACAACGGCGGGGCGGTCGAGAACGTCTCGTTCCAGTTCCGGTTCCAGAACACCCTTGACGACAACCAGTTCACCGTCGGCGGCAAGAAGGTGTCCATTCCGCTGGCGCAAAACGGCTCGGGCGACGTCGCCACACCGGGTTCTGCCGCGCTCAACGTTCACGAGACCTACACGCTGTCCGTCTACTACGGTGCGAGCGCGCTGACGATTCCCACGGCCGTGACCAATGTCACCAGGGGCGGCACGACGTTCGACAAGCCAGTCGACTACATCGGCACAAAGACCATCTCGAACTACGTCGCCTACGCCAACAAGCACATCTGGGAAATTGCCGTGCCCGGCTGCAGCGGCACCGGTCGCGTGTTCGTCGGGCAGCGCAAGGACCCGTTCCGCGTAAACCTTGGCGAGACGTTCGACCTGGTCAACATCAAGTACCCTGCGGTGGAATTGCTGGCGGGCGCCGAATTCGCGACCGTCGATTCGCTGCACGACGCCAACGTGACCGCGCTGGCCCTGGAGCTGCCGATCGCCTGCCTGACCCAGGGCAAGGGCGACATCATCGGCGCCTGGACGACCTCCAGTGCGCCCAGGCTGCGCTCGCTCCTCGAAACACCGGGCAGCGGCCTCGATCCTACGTCGCAGGTCGGCAATTACGTTCAGGTATCCCGCCTGGGTGCGCCGCTGGTCAACGAAGTCGTCATCGGTCTCAAGGACAAGAACAAGTTCAACGCCAGCCAACCCAAGGACGACGGCCAATTCGCCGATTACGTTACCAACCCGACGCTGCCGATGCTGCTCGAAGTGCTGTTCGGCGGAGCCGGCGTCAAGGCGCCGACCAACTTCCCGCGCACCGACCTGGTGGCGGCATTCCTGACGGGGGTGCCGGGATTGAACCGGCCACCCAACGTCGTGGCCTCCGAGCAACTGCGGCTCAACACGTCGATTCCGCCGACGCCAGCGAACATCCAGAGCCGATTCGGTGTCATTGGCGGCGACAACGCGGGATTCCCCAACGGCCGTCGCCCGGGTGACGACGTCGTCGACATCGAGTTGCGCGTGGCGATGGGGGTGCTGTGCACGCTCAACATCGGGGGCTGCAAGCCGTCCGACGCACCGGCGGGCGGGCTGCGTTACACCGACGGCGCACACATCAGCTCCTATTTCTTCGAGACGAGCTTTCCCTACCTGCGCGCGCCGCTGAAGGGTTCGCCCAACGACGACAACGCGATCCAGTAGCCGTAGGACGTCGGTGACATGAGCGTGATTGCCCCGGGGCGCGCTTGCCCCGGGGCAATGTCGAACCGCTGACGGTGCAGAAAGGGAGATCGCGATGCGACGTGCGTGGACATGGATGGCAGTCGCGATCGTCACCGCAGTGGCGATCAACGGAGGCGCGCTGGCCGTGCGCTACACACCGGCCGACGATGGCATCGTGCTTGAACGTCTGCCCGAGGCATTGGATCCGGCGCTGGCCGAACTGAAGCGCATGCGCTTGGCGCTCCGTGCCAATCCGACCGATCTCGATCGCGCGGCTCGGTTGGCGCGGCGCTGCATCGAGGCGGCGCGCGAAACCGGAGATCCGCGTTTCCTGGGACTGGCGCAGGCGGCCCTTGCGCCGTGGTGGGCCGCGGCCGATCCGCCGCCGGCAGCCCTGCTGCTGCGCGCCACGCTCAGGCAGAGCCAGCATGACTTCTCCGGTGCGCTGGCGGATCTCGATCGCCTGCTGGCCGTGCGCGCGGGCGATGGCCAGGCGCTGCTCACGCGTGCCACGATCTTGACGGTGCAGGGCCGCTACGCCGACGCGCAGCGCGATTGCACGAAGCTGCTAAGGCTTGCGTCCGGCCTGGTGACGACGGCATGCCTGGCGGGCGCGGCGAGCCTGAACGGCGATGCCGCAGGCGCGTACCGAAGCCTGGTGCAGGCGCTGGCGCGCTCAAGCGATGGCGCGGGTACGCGGACATGGGCGCTGACGCTGGCCGCGGAAATTGCCGCGCGGCGCGGAGATGCGGCCGCGGCCGACATTCACTTTCGCGATGCGTTGGCGCTGGATTCGCGCGATGCCTACCTGGTTGCAGCGTATGCCGATTTCCTGCTCGACCAGGCGCGCGCGCGCGACGTGGTCCCGTTGCTGGCGGAGAGGACCAGGAACGATGGGCTGCTGCTGCGGCTGACACTGGCGGAGAAGTCGCTGCCGGATCGGCGAAGCGAATTCGCCGAGCATCGCCGGGAACTCACGGACCGCTTTGCCGCAGCCCGGCAGCGTGGCGACACGTTGCACCTGCGCGAAGAGGCTCGCTTCCGGCTCGACGCCGAAAACGACATCCCCGCCGCGCTGGCGCTGGCGAAGGCCAATTGGAACGTGCAGCGCGAACCCGCGGACCTGCGGATCCTTGCCGCGGCGGCGCGCGCCAGCGGCGAGAGCGACGCGCGCAGAACCGTCACGGACTGGCTGGCGTCCACGCGCCTCGAGGACGTCGCCGTCGCTTCACGTCGTGCGCCATGAAGCGGTTGATCCTCGTACTGCTGTGTGTCGCGTTCGCCCTTCCAGCATCGGCGCACAAGGCCAGCGACGCCTACCTGACCGTTGAACGCACCGGCGCGAGTCTGTCGGGTCGATGGGACATCGCGCTGCGCGATCTTGACCTGGCCATTGGGCTGGACGCCAACGGCGACGGCGAAATCACCTGGGGTGAAGTGCGCGCGCAACGGGACGCGATCGCGGCGGCGGCCATGGCACGGCTCACGCTGTCATCGGGCGGCGAGAAGTGCGCAATGCGTGCGGACGGTATTCAGATCGATACGCACACCGATGGCGCCTACGCGGTGCTCGCGTTGTCCGGCAGCTGCGCGCATCCGGGCCCGACCATGGCGATCGAGTACTCGCTGCTGTTCGATGTCGACCCGCAGCATCGCGGACTGCTCAACTATGTCGAGAACGGAGAATCGCGCAGCGCCGTGTTCAGCGCCGACCGGTCGCGGCAGATCGTCGGCGGCGACACGGGCGGACCGCTGGCGCAATTCGCGGCCTACGTTCACGAAGGCGTGTGGCACATCTGGCTGGGCTTCGATCACATCCTGTTCCTGGTGTCGCTGCTGCTGCCCGCGGTCCTGGTCCGGCGCAACGGCGGGTGGAAGGCAGCGGCGAACTTCCAGGATGCGTTCTGGGACGTGGCAAAGATCGTAACCGCCTTCACGCTGGCGCACTCGATCACGCTGACGCTGGCGGCGCTCGGAATCATCTCGTTGCCTTCGCGCTGGGTCGAATCGGCCATTGCACTTTCGGTCGTGCTGGCCGCGCTGAACAACATCTTTCCGGTCGTTTCGCGCGGACGTTGGGTCGCGGCGTTTGCGTTCGGTCTGTTGCATGGTTTCGGGTTCGCCGGCGCGCTGTCGGACTTGGGGCTGCCTGCGGGCTCGCTGGCGCTGTCGCTGGCCGGCTTCAACGTGGGCGTCGAACTGGGGCAGCTCGCCATCGTGGTCGCCTTCCTGCCGCTGGCTTTTGCAACGAGGTCCACGTGGGCCTACCGGCGCGTCGTGCTGGCGGGAGGATCGGCGGTCATCGTGGCGATCGCGGGGGTCTGGCTCGTCGAGCGCGCGTTCGATGTGCCGTTCTTCGTCGCGCGCGCGGCGGGATGACGCCGGACCGGCTGGCCTCGACCTTTGGCGCGCATCGCGCGCCCCGTTCCTGATCCAAGTCAAACTTGGCTGCCGCAACGCAGCCTGGCAGCGGGAACTCGTGGCACATTGTCCGAACCGCCTCACCGGCGGGATAATGCCCTGCCATGGATCAGCTGCCCGCCACGTGGACCGCGCTTTGCCTGCTCGCCTTCGTGCTGGGCGCGCGGCATGGCTTCGACGCCGATCATCTCGCGACCATCGACGGGCTGACGCGCTGCAATTCCCGCAGCAATCCTCGACTGGCACGGGCTGCGGGCGCGCTGTTTTCTCTGGGTCACGGCGCGGTGGTGATGCTGGTCGCTCTCACCGCCGGCACGCTTTCCGCCGGCTGGCAGACGCCGGCCTGGCTGGAAGTCACCGGTATCACCGTGTCGATCCTGTTCCTGTTCGGGCTTGCGTTCGTCAACCTGCGCGCCGTTCTGGTTGCGGATCCGGATACCGTCGTCGCCGCGACCGGCTTCAAGGCGAAGCTGCTCGGGCGCTTTCTCACCGTACGGCGTTCCTGGGCCGTGGCCGCGGTTGGCGCGCTATTCGCACTGTCGTTCGACACCATTTCGCAGGCGGCGCTGTTCGCGCTCGCCGCCACCCGGTTCGGCGGCGTGACCGACGCCTTGCTGGTGGCATCGTTGTTTGTACTCGGCATGCTGTTCGTCGATGGAGTCAACGGCGTCTGGATCAGCCGGATGATTCGTCGCGCTGACCGGACCGCTGTGATCGCGTCGCGGTTGATGGCGCTCACCGTCGCGGGCATCAGCATTGCGGTCGGTTTGCTTGCATTGGCCCGGCTTGCACTTCCGGCGGTCGACACCGCGATCGACGGTCGGGAAATCCTCGTTAGCGGCGCCGTCGTCACGGCCGTATTGACGGCGTTCGGCGTCGGCATGCTTGCCGCTCGCCGGCACGCGCCGCGCCTCAGCACGGCGGCTCACGCATTGCCGTCTCTGCTCGCGCCCGATACACCACAGCGATCCTGACCCACGTCAGTGGCGGTGATGGATGTCCGGATAGTGCGGATGTCGATGGACGAGCACGTCGTGCTCGTGGGCGTGCGTGTGCGGTTCGGTCCCGTCCCACGGAAATTCGTGAAGATGCCGGTGATGCTCATCATGGCGATGAGAGTGATCGTGCGCCAGCGCCCCATGCGTGTGCACGTGCTCGTGGCGCTCGGTGAGGTGCAGATAGACGCCAAGCGCCATCAGCAGCCCGGCCGCCAGGAGTTGCGGCGTCACCGCTTCGTGCGCCACGCCGATTGCGAGCACTGCGCCGAAGAACGGCGCGATGGCGAAATAGGCGCCCGTGCGGGCAGCGCCCAGGTGCCGCAGCGCGAGCACGAACAGCGCGAGACTTACTCCGTAGCTCAGGAGACCGAGCAGCGCCGCGGCGCCAACCGTCGCGGCTGGCGGCAGCGTCTGCCCCAGCTGCAGCGCACACGCCAGCGAAACAGCCCCCGCGACGAGTCCCTTCACGCCGGCGATGACCATCGCGTCGCACGCGGAGACCTTGCGTGTCAGGTTGTTGTCGATGGCCCAGCACGCGCATGCGGCCACGACCAGCAGCGACCCGCGCGCGACTTCCACGGCGTCCGGCGCCCACGACAACGCGGCCGCCCCGGCAACGATGAGCAGCATGCCCAGTGCAATGCGCCGGTCGAAGTTCTCGCGGAAGACGAACCACGCGACCAGCGCGGTGAAGACGCTCTCGAAGTTGAGCAGCAGCGAAGCGGTGGCTGCAGTGCTCGTCGCGAGACCGTACATCAACAGCACCGGACCCAGGAATCCGCCGAAGAAGATCGCGCCGGCCAGCCAGCCCCAATCCGCCATGACCGGCCATGCGATGGCGAGGCCGCCGCGCGCGAACAACCTGCGCATGCCGAGCAACAACGACAGTCCGAAGCCCGAGCCCAGGTACAGCAGTCCCGCAAGCATCAGCGGCGGCACATCGCCAACGAGCCGCTTGGCGAATGGAGTGCTGGCGCCGAACAGCGCCGCCGCCAGGAGAGCGTAGGCGATTCCTGGTTTCATCGAATCGCGGGCCTTTGAAGCACTCGTTCTGATTCGGTTCAAAGCGAGCGGCTAGTATCCCACTACGGTTCAACGACGCAAATGCGCATCCGGTGCCACCCCATTGCTGCGATTGAACAACTCGACGGTGATCGCCAGTGCCGCCAACACCCACACGATCATCGGTCCGCTGGGCAGGTCGGCCATCGTCGACAACACCAATCCGCCGGTGTAGCCTGCGGCGCCGAGCGCCCAGGCGGCGGGAAGCCGATGTTTCCTCATCCTGCGGGTCGCCAGCGGAGGAACAATCAGCGTCGCGAACACGAGGTACAGGCCGACCAGCTGAACCGACAACGTGACCGCGACGGCGAACAGCACATAGAAACCAGCGCGCCCGATGCGCTCGCCCAGGCCGAACCAAAGCGCGAGGATGCCCGCGTAGACGACCGCGACCCACACGAGCCGGGTGGGCTGCGCCCACAGGATCTGCCCGACGAGCAGGTCGCGCAGGTGCTCGCCGCCGTGAACGTTGCTCGCCAGCAGCAGCACGCTGCCGGTCGCCGCGAGGATGAACACGACACCGATCACCGCCTCCTGCACGTCGGCGAACACGCGCTCGGTCCACGTGAGAAGCAACGCACCACCCAGCGCGGCGGTAAGTGCCGCGACCTGCACCGCGGCGCCCTCCGCCTCGAACCCCAGCTGGTCCGCGAACAGCACGCCGCAGCCGGCGATTTGCGCGATGGCCAGGTCGATGAACACGATGCCGCGCGCTAGCACTTGCGTTCCGAGCGGGACGTGAGTAGCCGTCACCAGCAGCCCCGCGGCGAACGCGGGCAATAGGATCGATATGTCGACGGCGTTGAGATTCATTGCGCCCCCTTCAGCAGGCGCGCGATCGTGTCGTCGAAGAGCCCTTGCAGGTCCTTGGCCTCAGCGTCGCCGCCGACAGAGAACGGCAACACGACCACATTGATCTTGGCACGTTCGGCAATCCACGCGGACGCGCGGTCGCTCTGGTAGGCCGCGCGCACGACCATCTTCGCTTGGCTGCGCTCCAGGGTGCCCAATACCTCGGACAGATGCGCGGTGGTCGGCTCCACGCCGGGCTTCGGCTCGAGCGCCGCGACCTCCTTGACGCCCAGCCAGTCGAACAGGTACGTGAAAGCCTTGTGCTGGACGATGACCGGAATTCCACGCAACGGCGCCGCCTGCTTCTCCCATTGCGCGATCGCGGCGTTCCACCGCTCGCCGAAGGCCTTGGCGCGCGCCTGATACCACGCGGCATTCTCCGGATCCAGTTGCGCGAAGCGGGCGGCGAGCTGCGGCGCGATCTTTGCGATGTTGCGCGGATCGGTCTGGATATGCGGATTGCCGCCCGGATGGACGTCACCGTCGGCGCGATCGAGGCGCGTTGGCTTTTCCAGCATCGTGACGAAAGCTGCGGCCTCGAAGTTGCCGGGCTTGCCGGGCTGGATCTTCGGATTGCCAGCGCGTTGGACGACGAGCGGCAGCCAGCCGATCTCGAGCTCGGCGCCCGTCGCCACGACGAGATCGGCGGTGCGCGCGCGGGCGATGAGGCTGGGCTTGGCCTCTACGTGATGCGGGTCCTGCATCGCGTTCGTCGCGAGGTAGACGCTGACCTTGTCGCCGCCCAACTCCTCCGCCAGCGCGCCCCATTCGGGGACGGTGGCGAAGACGTTGAGCACGGCCAACGCCGGTCCGGCCAGCACCAGAAGGGCGGCGGCGAAACAAATATGGACGATCGTTTTCATCGCAGCATTCCTCTAGAAATTGTGTGCGCCGTGTGCGCCGAGCGTCAGGATGTACTGCACGAAGATCTCGTTGTCGGTGAAATCCGGCCGCAATTTCGCCTGCTGGTACTGGATGCGGAGGCGGCTGAATTCCGACGGCGTCCAGTCGAGCATCACCGCGGTGCGCTGTGGGTTGAACGAAGTGCCCGTCAGGTATGCACCGTTCGCACCGTAGTCGACACTGCCCGGATTGAGCCAGTCGTAGCGCATGCCGACGCGCCAGGTCGGCATGAACTGGTACACACCCTGCACGTAGAAACCGTTCTGGTCGGAGCGATAGCTGCCGGATTGCGTCATGCCGAGCGCGCCGTCGGCGTCGTAGGTGAGTTCGCCGTTTTCGCGGCGCCAGAAGTACTCGCCCTGCAGCTTGAAATTGCGCTCCTGTGCATTGCCGTTCGGCGACCATTTCCAGACGAAATCGGCAATCGCCACCTTGCTCTTGCCGGTGAACGCGAGCTGCGTGTCGTTGCCTGCGGAATCGAGTTGCGCGTACTCGCGGTCCTTCGCGGCGGTCTGCAGGTACGAAAGTCCCGCGCGCCAGCTGTTGCTTGCGCCGACATCGCCGCCGGCATGGGCGTAGACGATGCCGTTGCCGGTGCCGTTCTTGTTGCGCGAATTGCCGGGGAAGCTCTCGCCGCTGCCGACCTCGGCGCCGAGCTCCAGGAACGTGTCGGTCGGGGCCACCCACTTCACCTGCAGCCCGTTGTTCTGGTATTGGCCGCCCAGGAACGCCTGGTAGACGAGCGGCGCATCGTAGAAGTCCCACGCGTGCTGGTGCTGATCGTTGAGGTACCCGATGGAGGAGAGGAAGCGGCCGAACTTCGGCGCGATGCCGTACGGCGCGGCGGTGTAGAGCCCGTACGCTTCCTCGACCTCGACGTTATTGTCCGGCGTCAGTGAAAAAATCAGATTGCCGTAGAACTTGTCGTCGACGCTGGCGGACAGTGCCAATTCCGACTCGGCGATGCTGAAGCTCCGCTTGGCCGGGGCGAGGTCGCCGCTGGGCGCGAAGCCGGCGATCGCGTACTTGTCCGGGTCTTGCGACAGGTTGGCGTAGGCACCTTGGAGCACGGCGGAAATGGCCGGGTTGAACGCGCTGATGCCGCCGGCCGGCGCAGTTGCCGCAACGACCGGTTCGGGTGCGGGCGCGGTAGTCTGCGCCTCCGCTACGGGTGCCACCACGGCGGGTGCCGCGGCGGCCTTCGTTTCGGCCGCCTTCAGCCGCTGTTCGAGCGCCTGGATGCGCGCCTCGTAGCTTTCCTTCAGTTGCCGGATCTGGTCGCGGATTTCCGCGAGATCGGCATCTGTCGCGGCATGGACATCGGCCGCAATGAACAGCGCCAGCGCCAATGCGCTGCGCACCAGTATCGGACTGGACACGGTTGACCTCCTCGGGTCGCCTGCAATGAAGCCGGATCGCCGCAACGCAAAACGGCGAGACGCGGGACGACGTCAGAGGAGGGCGGGCGGGGCGCGGCTGGCGAAGTAGACGGGCGCTGCGGTGGCGCGGGAGCGGAATGCCGTCAACGCGCCCCGGATGATCCCCGGCGCGAGTTGCACCTCTGGCGCATCGCGATGGACCGTGTCGGACCCCGCCGCCAGCAGCGCGCACTCGGCGCAGGCGGGCACGGCGTGCGGAAGCGCGGCTTCCACCCTGTCCGGACGCGCAGATCGCGGGTCGAGATGCGCGAACGGATGCACCAATGCCTGGCCCTGCATGACCAGCAGCAGGAACGACAACACGACGTACAGGACCGGACGGCGCATGGGAGAAGAGTGTACCCGACTGTCGACGAACGCCAACTCAGCCGTTGCGCCTAGTCAGCGGCGCGCAGCTTGCGCAATCGCTCCGCGGCCGCCAGTAGTGTTTCGTCGCGCTTGGCGAAGCAAAACCGGATCACCCGGTGGTCGGTGCCGTCCTGGTAGAACGCCGACAGCGGTATGGTCGCGACGCCGTATTCGCGCACCAGCCGCTGTGCGAATTCGGCGGCGGGCTCGCTGCTGATCCGCGCGTACGTGGCGAGCTGGAAGTAGCTGCCGCGGCATGGCAGCAGGTCGAGCGGTGTGTTGGCGAGTTCCGTGCGCAACAGGTCGCGCTTGGCGGTGAAAAACGCCGGCAGGCCTTCATAGCGTGCGGGTTCGCGCAGGAATTCCGCCAGGCCGTGTTGCACGGCGCTGTTGACCGTGAATACCGTGAACTGATGCACGCGCCGGATTTCCGCGGTGATCTCCGGCGGCGCCAGCGCGTAACCGACCTTCCAGCCCGTGGCGTGGAACGTCTTGCCGAAGGATCCGATCACGACGCTGCGCGCGGCGAGTTCGTCGTGGCGCGCCAGGCTTTCGTGCCGCGCGCCGTCGTAAACCATGTGCTCGTACACCTCGTCGCTGACGATGACGATGTCCGTGCCGCGCGTGACGTCGGCGAAGTGGCGCAGGTCGTCCGCGGACAGGATGCCGGTGCCGGGATTGTTCGGCGTGTTGACCAGGATCATCCGCGTGCGCGGCGATATCGCGCGGCGCACCGAATCCCAGTCGATGTCGTATCCCGGGACCGTGAGCGGCAGCGGCACGGGCGTCGCGCCGGCGAGGCGGATCGCCGGAATGTAGCTGTCGTACGCAGGCTCGAAGACGATGACCTCGTCGCCGGCGTGCGCGAGCGCCTGGATCGTCGTGAATATCCCCTGGGTCGCGCCGGTGGTCACCGTCACCTCGTTGCCGGGATCGTAGGATCGACCATAGAGGCGCTGCACCTTGGTGGCGATTGCCTCGCGCAATGACATGACGCCAGGCGAAAGCGGATACTGGTTGTGGCCGGCCCGCATTGCCGCGGCGACGAGGTCGATCAACTGCGGATCGATCGCGTAATCCGGAAAGCCCTGGCCCAGGTTGACCGCGCCGTGGGACTGCGCCAGCGCCGACATCACGCTGAAGATCGATGTGCCGGTGGCGGGAAGCTTGGAGCGGATCGGAAACGGCGCGTGCAGTGCGGCCATCGTGGCAAGCGGAGATTGTAAACAGGCATTGTAGTGCGAACGCCGATCCCGGCCGGCTGGCAATGACCTGTTCAGCGAAGAGCGCCCTCTGCACCGAGCAGGGTTGCCAATTGGGCGAGCGTGGCGGCATCCGCGTCGGAAACGGCCCAGTAAGCCATGCCATCCTTCAGCCAGCGTTCGATGGCAAACCCGCGGCGATTGAGCGCGCGCGGGCTGGGCGCCCGGGGGTCACTGCCGGCCGGCAACACGAAGACATTGATCGTGTGCAGATTGTGCCGGTACACGAGGACCGCGACGGACCGGCCGTCGAAATAATCGAGGCGCCCTCCGATCAGTGGAAAGCCTTCCGCCGCCAGGTCGCGGACAGGAGCCGCGTAATCGAGCTTGCCATTGAACCAGGGCTTGACGGTGTGCTGGTCCGAGGACGCGACATCGACGGCATGGTTGCCTTGCAGCGAGCGAATGTGATTGACCACGGCGGCGTCGGCAAGCAGATCGTCGTGCGAGGGCAGCATATTCATCCAGCCGATGCCCACAGCAATCACCAGCAGCGCGGTTGCAGCGGCACCCAGCCCGGTGCCCTGCCAGAAACGCGAACTCGACCTCATGGAAGGCGAGGGAGGCGACGCCGCGTCGGCGATGCGCTCCGCAAGGTCCGCAGGCGCGGAAAACCGCGTTGCGTGCGCTGACACCACCGCGCGCGCCGATCGCAGCGCGGACAATTCCGCACGGCATCCGGCGCAGCCCTGCAGGTGTTCGTCAAGCGCGCCCGCATCCCGCGCATCCAGTTCGCGGTCGACGTAAGGCGACAGCAGCGCCCCTGCTTCCTTACATTCCATGGCTGCCTCCACCCTCACCGATTCGCAGCTGCGTCAGGTGCTTCACCAGCAGTCTTCGCCCGCGCGCCAGGCGCGACATGACGGTTCCGATGGGCAATCCGGCGACCACTGCAATCTCCTTGTACGAAAGGTCCTCGACGTCGCGCAGCACGACGACTTCGCGAAAGCCCACAGGAAGCATCGCAAGCGCCTCGTCGACAAGGCGGACGTCGTCCAGCCGGGAGAGGATCGACTCCGGGTTCGCGTCGTCGGCAGCGAAACCGACGCCGTCAACGCGCGCTTCCCCGCCATGCAGGTCCTCGTCGTACGGAACGTCGACCTCGGCCCGGCGATTCTGCGAAAGCCACGTGTAGCAGCTGTTGCGGACGATCGCGAGCAACCATGGCCGCGCGTTGTCGCCGCGAAAGCCGTCGAACGAGCGGAACGCGCGCATGTACGCTTCCTGCACGACGTCCTGCGCGTCGTGATCGTTGCGGGTCAGCCAGCGCGCCAGGTTGTACGCCGAATCCAGATGCGGCAGCACCAATTCGCCGAAGCGCGACGTGTTCCGCCGGGAACTCATCTTGATACTCAAGAACGCTCTCCGACCTCATTACTGACATACCGGCCGGAACCGCCAATTATTCCCGTCGCGCGAAATGTTGTCGGCGCAGGAATATCTGGCCTCGGCAGGTAGTCATGCACGGTATAGGCCCTCGGCGGCCGGCACAAGGAGAAGATGATGAACCAGCGTGTCGATCGGCGGCAGTTCCTCAGGATGGCGGGTGTAGGCGGCATCGTTTTTGCGTCGGGTCTTGCGCGAGGCGTCGGCGCGGCGGGCGCGGACGATTTCTACTTCGTCCAGCTGTCCGATGTCCACTGGGGGTTTGAAGGTCCGCCCAATCCGGATGCGAAGGTGACGCTGCCCAAGACGGTCGCCACGGTCAATGCGCTCCCCGAAGCGCCGGACTTCATCATGTTCACCGGCGATCTCACGCATACGACGGACGACCCCAGGGAGCGGCGCGAGCGCATGGCGCAGTTCAAGTCCATCGTCGCCGGCCTCAAGGTGAGGGACATCCATTTCATGCCCGGCGAGCACGACGCATCGCTGGATCGCGGCAAGGCATTCCAGGAGCATTTCGGGCCGACGCATTACACCTTCGACCACAAGGGCGTGCACTTCGTCGTGCTCGACAACGTCTCCGACCCGACAGGATCCATTGGCGACGAGCAGCTGGCGTGGCTCGCGGCCGACCTTGGCCGGCAGGCGCCGGACGCCAACATCGTCGTCTTCACGCATCGCCCGCTGTTCGATCTGGCCCCCGAATGGGACTGGGCCACGCCCGACGGCGCCAAGGCCATCGATCTGCTCATGCCCCACGCAAACGTCACGGTGTTCTACGGGCACATCCACCAGGAGCATCACCACATGACGGGGCACATCGCGCATCACGCGGCCAAGGGGCTCATGTTTCCGCTGCCGGTGGCGAAATCGCAGCCCAAGCGGACGCCGCTGCCATGGGATCCCGCGCAGCCCTACCGTGGGCTCGGCTTCCGCAGCGTCGAGGCGGAGGCGCGCGCGCAGTTCGAGATCACCGAATATCCGGTCGTGAAGGCGACCTGACATGAGTTCGCGCCGCGCTTTCCTCCGTGCTGCTGCAGGCTGCCTCGCGCTGGGATTGACCGCCGGCGGCGTTTATGCGGCCGCGCAGCCGGCCGAAAAGGTAATCAAGATCTCGGCCAAGCGGTTCACCTACACACCGAACGAAATCAGGCTCAAGAAAGGGGTGCCCGTCATCATCGAGTTGACGAGCGAGGACATCGTCATGGGCTTCAAGGTGCCGGACGCCAACGTGCGCGCCGATGTCATCCCGGGCAAGAAGGTCCGGGTGCGGCTCGTTCCCGCCAAGGCCGGCCGGCTCGACTTCCTGTGCGACATCTTTTGCGGAAGCGGCCACGAGGAGATGAACGGGGCGTTCATCGTCGAAGACTGACGCAAAGCAAGTACGGCCTCGCTACATCGTCTGGCCCGCGTAGGTCGGCGCGAGCACTTCGGGCGCCGCGGCGTCCAGCGAGGGCTCGAGCACGGTGATCCGCCACAGCGTGCGCGCGTCGTTGGGGTCGATCAGCGTCGCGGAGTGCAGCAGCGACGCATTGTCCCAGACGACGATGTCGCCGACGCCATACTTGAAGCGCAGCACGTACTTGGGCTGGGTCGAATGCGCCGCCAGTTCATCCAGCAGGTCGCGCGCCTCGTCGTCCGGCATGCCGACGATGCCGAACGAGCTGCCGGATACGGCGTAGAGCGACTTGCGGCCGGTGACCGGATGCGGGCGCGCGATCCGGTGCGTGATCACCGGCATCTTCGCCTTCTGCTCCAGCGTCAGCACCGACGCCACCGTGCGGCTCGCCTCGTCCTGGTCGTTGCGGTTGCCGTAGTGGTGAATGCCGAAGAGCGGCTCGATGCGCTTCTTCATCGCATCGGAGAGATCGTCGTAGGCCGCCTGCTGGTTGGCGAACAGCGTGTCGCCGCCGATCTTGGGCACCGCCCGCGAATACAGCGTGGTCGCGCGCGCCGGCACCTGCAGGTACGAATAATCGGTATGGAAATACGACCCGGCGTCCTGCAGGCCCGTCGGCTTGCCATCCTTCTTCACGTTCGACAGGATCAGGATGTTGGAGTCTTCCGGGTGGTGGAACTGGTCGATCACGTGCGGCTGCGGCGGTCCCAAACGCCGCGCGAAAGCCACGAACTGCGCGGCGGTGATGTCCTGCGCGCGAAGCGCCAGCACTTGATGCGCGTAGAAAGCATGTTCGAGCTCCGCAAAGGCGCCGTCCGACAGCGGCTGCGACAGATCGACGCCGGCTGCTTCGATGCCGAATCCGGCGGACAGGGGCGTTAATTTCAACATGGTGGACTCCTGGCGGAAGCGGCGAACCGTGGCGCATGACCTTCGGGTCCTCCCCCAGTAGGGCGATAACCTGGGGGCTGTCATTGCGGCGGTTGGACAAGCGCGGCCGGCAGAGCAATGATAGGGGCAAGTGTCATCGTCGCGCCAGCGCCCGGGCCATGAACCTGCTGCGTCGCCTGCTGAACTCCGCGCTGCTCGTGGCGCCGATCCGCGCCACGGCGCAGGATTCCTACGCCGAGAAGCGCGAGCGCCTGGTGAAGAGAATCGTCGCCGAAGTTTCCGCGACCGCGGCCGACACGGGCCGCTCCCAGCTGCGCGAATCGGTCGTCAACGCGATGGCGCGCGTGCCCCGGCATCGCTTCGTTCCTCCGGAGCTGGTCGACGCGGCCTATCTCGACCGCCCGCTCCCCATCGGCATGGGGCAGACGATCTCGCAGCCCTTCATCGTGGCGCTGATGACGGATCTCGCCGACCCCGCGCCCACTGCCCGCGTGCTCGAAGTCGGCACCGGCTCGGGGTACCAGGCGGCGGTGCTGGCCGAATGCGTGGCGCACGTCTACACGATCGAGATCGTGGCGCCGCTCGGCGAAGCGGCCCGCACGCTGCTCGCCGAACTCGGCTATCGCAATGTCGACGTGCGCATCGGCGACGGGTATCGCGGGTGGCCCGAGGCCGCGCCGTTCGACGCCATCGTGGTCACCGCGGCGCCCGATCACGTCCCGCAGCCGCTGGTGGATCAACTGGCGCCAGGAGGACGGATGGTGATTCCCGTCGGACAACGCTACGGCGTGCAGGATCTGCTGGTGATCTCGAAAGGCGCGGACGGGCAAACCCTCACCCGCAAGTCGCTTGAAGTGCGCTTCGTGCCGCTGACGCGGGAACGCTGAATACGATATCCGGCCGATTCCGCGGCACTTACATCACTTCAGGAACTCCGGCCGGATGAGCTTGGGGCAGCAACAGCGGAATCTCCGGCCAGATGATCATCGCCGAGAGCACGAGGAGCATCGGCACCAGCATGATCAGCGTGTCCTTCAGCGCGTACCGCAATCGGACTTTGGCGATCGCGCACGAGATCATCAGGCACAGGCCGTACGGCGGCGTGACCAGGCCGAAGGCCAGCGCGACGATGCTGATGATCGCGAACGACACCGGATGCATGTGCACGGATTCCGCGAGCGGCTGCAGCGTCGTGCCGACGATGATGATCGCGGGAATCGCGTCCAGGAAGCAGCCGACGACGAGGAACACGAACACGATGAAGAAGCCAACGCCGATCGATCCCAAGCCCCATGCCGTCACATTCGCAAGCAGCGCCTTGGGGATCTGGTAATAGGCGAGCAGCCAGCCGAACACGCGACGCCGTCCCGACGCAGAACAGCGCGATGGCCGACAGCTTGCCGGTCTCGAGCAGCGCATGCCACAGTTCCTTGCGGCCCATCTCCCGATAGAAGCCGAGTGACAGCACGGCGGCGTAGATCACGGCAGCCGCCGCGGACTCGGTGGAGGTGAACCAGCCCAGCAGGATGCCGCCGACAATGATGAACGGCGTCATCAGCGCGGGAACGGCCACGACCGCGGCGGAGAAGAATTCGCGTAGCGAGGCGCGCGGATACGTCGGGTAATGGCGGACCTTGGCGTACACGTGCACGGTCCCCATCTGCGCCAGGCCGATCAGGAGGCCCGGCACCACGCCGGCCAGGTACAGCGCGCCGATCGACACCTGCAGCACGCCGCCCCACACGACCATCAGGATCGAAGGTGGAATGATCACCGCAAGCACCGCCGACACGGCTGTTATCGCGATCGAGAAACTCAGGTCGTACCCTTCCTTGACCTGGGCTTCGATGAAGATCTTGCCCTGGCTTGCCGCATCGGCCGTGGACGACCCGGAGATGCCGGCGAAGAAGACCGACAGCAGCACGTTGATCTGCGCCAGCGCGCCGGGGAAGTTGCCCACCATCGTGCGCGATAAGCGTGACAAGGCGGTCGGTGATGCCGCCGACGTTCATCAGGTTGGCGGTCAGCAGGAAGAACGGCACCGCGAGCAGGATGAACGAGTTGTAGGCCTTGAAGGTCGTGTTGAAGACGACCATCGGCGACAGCCGCGGCTCGATGAACAGCACCGGCAGGCAAGCGAGGCCCAGCGCAAACGCCACCGGCACGCGCAGGATCATCAGGAAGAAGAACGGGCCGAACAGCCACATCGCCGCCACGGCAGGCGTTAGCGCTGCGCCGGTCATTGTTGCCGCGCCCGCAGGGCCGTCCCAAGGGCGCGGCTGCCCCCTTGGGGGGAGGCGAACGCAGTTCGCTTCGGGGGGGGCTTCATACCACGCTGCCCGTGCCGATCTCGCGGCGGACGTCGCCGACATCCGGCCCCGGCCCGTCGATCATGATGCGCAGGTCGGTGCGCAGGCGCTCGAAGCCGAACAGCAGCCACGTGACTCCGGTCAGCGGCCACGCGATGAATATGTACGTCATCGGCATGTCCGCCAGCTCGGAGGACTGGTTCCATCCGAACTGCACGAACTTGATGCCATACCAGACGAACACCAGCGCGAACACGAGGACGAACAGCATCGACACGATGCGCAGCAGCGCGTTGGTCCTGCGGCTTCAGCTCCGGCCACACGTCGACGTCGAAATGGGAGCCGTCGCGGACGCCGATCATCGCGCCCAGCATCACCATCCAGATGAACAGGAAGCGCGCCATCTCCTCGGTCCAGATCCACGCGGGAATCAGCTGGGTGAAGCGGGAGAACATCTGGATCGTCACCGGCAGGACGAGCACGCCGACACTGATGCCCAGGAGGACATTGAGCAGCCGGTAATAGCCGTTGATGAACTTGCGCATGCGCTCTCCCGGGGCCGCCGCGCGCTCGCGCGGCAAAGAAAATCCGGCGGATGCGTCGCGTCCGCCGGATGCTTGCCGCGACGACTACATCGAGTTGATCTTGTTGTAGATGTCCGAGGCGCCGATTTCCTTGGCGTAGTCGGCCATCACCGGGTCCGCCAGTTTCTTCATTGCCGCGCGGTCGGTGAACGGGATCATCTTGAGCTTCCCGGCCGCCTGCATCGCTTCGAGCTTCTTCTGGTCCTCGCCCGACTCGATCTGGCGGCCGTAGATGCCGGCTTCCTTGCCCGCCTTCAGGATCGCGGCCTGCAGGTCCGGCGGCAGCTTCTTGAACGTCTTGCCCGAGAAGCAGATCGGCCGGATCGTGATCGCGTGCTGCGTCATGTTGAGATTGGGACCGACTTCATAGAACTTCATCGCTTCCACGCCGGCGGCTTCGTTCTCGCCGGCGCTGATCACGCCGTTCTGGATCGCGTTGTAGATTTCGTCGTAGGCGATCACCGTCGGCGACATGCCGACTGCGGAGAAGGTCTTGCTCCAGATCGGCGCGCCCTGCACGCGGACCTTGAGGCCCTTCATCTCCTGCAGGTTGCGCACCGGCTTGTTGGCGAAGATGTTGCGCGTGCCGCCGCCGGCGAAGCCGATCAGCATCACGTCGCCCTTGGCCGAGACTTCGTCGGCGATCGGCTTCAGCGTGTCGGCGTCGAGCACCTTGTTCCAGTGGTCGAGGTCACGGAACAGGAACGGCGCATCGATGAACGGCGCGGCCTTGGAGAACGTCGACATGTGCGCCGGCGACACGATGCCGTAGTCGACCGAGATGCCCTGGTTCATGAACGCGAAGTAGTCCTTCTCGAGGCCGAGCTCACTGTTCTTGTGCAGCACGAAGTTGATCGGCTTGCCGTAGTACTTGGCCGTCAGCTCCTGGAATTTCTCCAGCGACCGGTTGAACGCGTGGCCGTCATTGAATTGCACGGCGCCGTGCAGCGTGATGGGTGCCTGCGCGAACACTGCCGCAGATACTGCAAGGCCGGCGACCAGCAGGCCATGCAGCACAACGCGTATCGGGTCTCGCATGTATTCCTCCTCAGGGTGGTGGGTCCACGCAAGGCGCCTTGCGGAACGAACGGCCGCGGCGCTCTGGTCAAGTGGCCAGACCAATTGAACCGCGTTGCCCGGGACGTGTCAACGCGAATTCCATTGTGCTGTGCAGCACGATCGCGCCTTACCGGACTGCTGCGGGCGCGCGACATCGCCGGATGAACCCGCATGGACCGGCTGCTAGAATCGAAGGCGTGAGGCGAATCCTGCGTCTTTGCTTGATGTTGCTGGCGGCTGCTTTGCACGTCGCTGCGCCCGTCGTGTCCTACGCCGCACCGGCGCCCGCCGCGATGCCCGGCGACATTTGCACGTCGGTGCGCGGCGCTTCAACAACGCATTCCTGTTCGGCTCCCGACGGGGCATTCGAACGAGCATCATTGCGCGCACGCACCCTGCTGCCCGGCCGGTGCGCACGATTCAGCCGCGCTGCCGCCGCCCGTTCTTGCCGTGTTCCCGGGTGCCGGCGCGGCCGATGGCCCACCGGAGTCGACGCCGGCTGCTGCCGCCAATCGCGGCTGTCCTCGCCGCGCAACCGCGCGGGCCGCCATCGCTCGCCTGACGTCGGACTGCGCACGCGCAACGTCGCGTGCGGTTTTACGCGCGGACATCTCCCGGCGCGCCATCCACGATCTCACGAAAAGGTTCACTCCCATGGCACGTACCATTGCCTTTGCATTGCTTGCCGCCACGATGTTGAGTGGCGCCGCGCTCGCTGACGACTACTCGGCCAAGGCGCTGCGCATCAGCAGTCCATTCACGCGCGCCACGCCGCCGGGCGCCAAGGTCGCCGGCGCATTCCTGTCCATCGAGAATCGGGGCCAGGAGGCCGATCGACTCGTTTCCGTCAGTTCGCCCGTTGCTGGACTGGTGGAGATTCACGAAATGGCCATGGACGGCGGACTCATGAAGATGCGCGCGGTGAAGGGCATCGATCTCAAGCCGGGCGCGACGGTGGAACTTCGCCCCGGCGGCTATCACGTGATGCTGGAGGACCTGAAGCAGCCATTGAAGCAGGGCGAACAATTTCCCATGATGCTGACGTTCGAGAAGGCCGGGGTCGTCGAAATCAAGGTCAAGGTCGAAGCGATGGGCGCCGCGGCGCGCTCGCATTGACCGACGTACCACGCAGCGGCAAACAGGATCGCGCGCAAGCTTATCGAGCCACACTTTCAGATGCCAGATTCATAGCATACCCGGCGGGCGGGTCGCGCGTCATGGCAGATTGGCCTGCGCCCATCCAGGCAGGGTGGCGCTTGCGTCGCGCTGTCAGTTCGCCATCCGCATCTGCGCGTCGGCGTTCTTCGCGGCCAGTGCCGCCATCGCCGGGCCGGATTGCGGATAGACGGCGCTGTCCAGGACGTCGGTTCGCCGCTCACCGATGGTCGGAACCGATATCTGCCGTGAAACTGCGGCGTTGCTCGCCGCCAGTGCCGCAGTCGATGGGCCGGACTGCGGATAGACGGCGCCGGCAAGAACGTCGGCTCGCCGCTCGGCGAGCGTGGGACCTGGAATCTGGCGCGATATCGCGACGTCGCGCGCATCCTGTGCCGCGGTGGCGCGCGCGCCTGTCGTAGCCACGGCGGCCTCGGTCACGGACTGAACCAGTTCCTGGCGGGCCCTCATCTCGGCCGAACTGTAGCTCGCCGCATACGAGGGCGCCATCGAAGCGATGGCGAGGCCAACGACTGTTGCTGCGAGTGGATTGTTCATCAGCATCTCCTTGCGATCGTGAACGAACGCTGCGACGCAGCCGGTGCGAAGCCGCACTCGGCCCGCGCCGTGCGCGGGACCCATTGCTTGTCCCGTGATGATTAGAGGGCAATAGTCTTTCGAAGTTGCATGTGTCCAGAGAACGGCGGGACAAGGAAATCCTTTCAAAATGGGAGCAGCGTGCCGGCGTGCTGGGCATCACTTCCGGACAGCGTGAGATAATTCGCGCCATGGAAACGTTGGCGCATCGCTCCGTATCGCTCTCGGCCGCCACGCTGGACAGCGGCACGCGGCGCCCGAATCGCCCGGTCGCCGCGTGGCTCCTCGTCTGCTGCGCGCTCGTGTTCGCGATCGTCGTCGTCGGCGGCGTCACGCGCCTCACGCATTCCGGCCTGTCGATCACGGAGTGGCAACCCATCGTGGGCACGCTGCCGCCTCTGTCCGATGCCGACTGGGACGCCGCATTCTCGAAATACCGGCAGACGCCCGAATACCTGCAGGTGAACAAGGGCATGACGCTGCCCGAGTTCCAGCGCATCTTCTGGTGGGAATATTTCCATCGGCTGCTCGGTCGCGCTGATCGGCTTTGCGTTTCTCGTGCCGTTCCTGTGGTTCCTCGCGCGCAGGAAGATTCCGCCGGGCCATGGCGTTCGCCTGGCCGTCATCTTCGCTCTCGGCGCGGCGCAGGGCGCGCTCGGCTGGTACATGGTGAAGAGCGGCCTCGTCGACGACCCGCGCGTGTCGCAATTCCGCCTCACGGCGCACCTGGGGCTCGCGTTCCTGATCTTCGCGGCGATGTTCTGGACCGCGCTGTCGTTGCTGGCGCCGCGTCGCACGCGTTCTCATGGCGCCGCATCGACGGCGGCGTCCACGCGCTTCTGGTCCGCCGTCGTCGCGCTTGCCGTCTTCCTGCAAGTTCTCGTCCGGCGGCCTGGTCGCAGGCATCCGCGCCGGTCTCGCCTACAACACGTTTCCGCTGATGAACGGCGCGTGGGTGCCCGCGGAGATCCTGGCGCTCGAGCCCAAGTGGAAGAACTTCTTCTACAACATGGCGACCGTGCAGTTCGATCATCGACTGCTGGCATGGATCCTTGCGTTCGCGGTGCCGCTGCTGTGGTGGCGAATCGCGCGCGATTCCCGTGCGCCGCGCGCGGCGCGTTTTGGCGCGCACCTGCTGCTGGCGATGCTCGCGGTGCAGGTGACGCTCGGCATCCTCACTCTCGTCCACGGCGTGCCGCTGCCGCTCGCGGCGCTCCACCAGGCCGGCGCGCTGCTGCTGTTCGCCGCCGCGCTCAACGTCGCGCATGCGGTCCGCTGACTGGGGTCGTCCGCGCGAGGTTGCGTCAACCCGCGATAACGGTGATCATATGCGGTTCGAAGTTCGAACCATCCACTCAAGTCCGCACGACGTGACCGCTGTTACCGGAAAGAAGCCATGGCTGCCGAAACCCGAACCCTCGACGAACCGCTGAGCGACGCCGAACTCGACGAACTCGAGACCTTTCTCGCCTCCGATGCGGTTCCCGAAGACTGCATGGACCTGGAGATGCTCGACGGATTCCTGGCGGCCATCGTCAGCGGCCCCGAATCGATCCAGCCTTCCGAGTGGTTGCCGCAGGTCTGGAGCGACGGCGGCCGCAGCGCCACGCCTGCGTACGGCAACAGCGAGCAGGCGCAGCAGATCATGACGCTGATCCTGCGGCACATGGTCGGCATCCAGCGCACGCTCGCCGAATCGCCGACGCGCTTTCGCCCGCTGCTGTACCTGCCCGAGGAAAAGAAGCCGAGCAGCAAGCCGTCGGAACGCCAGCCGCCCGAGGGCACCGCGTGGTGCGAAGGCTTCATGGCGGGAGTGAAGCTGCGCGACGACGAATGGCAGCCGCTGTACGATGCCGAGGACGCGCGCGACTGGGTCTTTCCGATCGAAGCGCTCGCGTTCGGCGAGCAGGACCCCGAGTTCGCCGAGTGGATCGACGACCGCGAAAAACGCGCGAGCCTGGTCGAGGAACTTGCGGTTGCGTCGGTGCTCATCTTTCGCTTCTGGCAGGATCGCCGCAAGGCCACGTCCACCCGCGGCGGCGGCGCGCGCCGCACGCTGACCGAAACGGCGCGCAAGTCGCGCGAGCGACTGCACTAGAAGGGCTTCCGGCGCACGCAACCCCCGCGTGGGTGCGTGCCCGGCGGCGCCGCCGAAACGGTACCGCGCTGTCACGGCGTCACGTTCGACACTTCCCTTGAACTTCGACTTTCGCTCCCTTGACTGGGGTTATGCCTACGTCGCGAGCGAGTGGGTCATACGCGTGGCCGCGCTGCTCGTCGTGCCGCAGCGGCGCGCACCCAGCGCCGCACGCGCGTGGCTGCTGTTCATCTTCTTCCTGCCCTGGCCCGGCCTGCTGTTCTATTCGCTGATCGGCCGCGCGTACCTGCCGCGGCGGCGGTTCGACGTGCAGAAGCAGATCTACGAGACGATCCGGCGCATCGAACCGCGCGCACTGACGGGCGAGACGGTGGTTGCGCCTCAGGTTGCGCCGGAATTGCTGCCGGCGCTGCGCCTGGCCGAGCAGCTCTCCGAGTTCCCCGTCGTCGGCGGCAACCGCTTCGAATTGCTGCCGGTGTACGACGCCGCTATCGACCGCGTCATCGCCGATGTCGATGCCGCGGAGCACTACGTGCACATGCTGTTCTACATCTTCGAGAATGACGACGCCGGCGCCCGGGTGGCCGCCGCGCTCGCGCGGGCGCGGCAACGCGGCGTGGTGGTGCGCGTGCTGATGGACGCCATCGGTTCTCGCGGCGGGTTGAAGGGCATCGCGCCCGGACTGCGCGCGGCCGGCGCGGAAGTCTTGTCCGTGATGTCGTTGCGGCTGTGGGGGCCGAACGCCGCGCGCTTCGACCTGCGCAATCATCGCAAGATCGTCGTCGTCGACGGCCGCTTCGCCTTCTTCGGGTCGCAGAACATCGTGAGCGCGCATGCCAATCGCGGGTTGATCAACGAGGAAATGTTCGTGCGCGCGACCGGTCCCATCGTCCGCCATCTGCACGCCGTGCTGCTGGGCGACCGCTATCTCGAGACCGGCGACCTGCCGCCGGAATCCGACAGCCTGGCGCCCGCCGAACGCCGAGAGATGGCGACCGGGCTCGCGCAGGTCGTCCCCAGCGGACCGGGCTACAACGAAGGCACGGCGGAGGCGGTGATGATCGCGCTGATGTACGGCGCGCGCTCGCGGGTCGTGCTGACCGCGCCCTACGTCATTCCGAGCGAGGCCTTCCTGTCCGCGATGTGCAGCGCCGCACGACGCGGCGTGGCGGTCGAGCTGATCGTCGACCAGGAGTCGAACAAGCCGCTCGTGCAGCTCGCGCAGCAGTCCTACTACGACGTCATGCTGAAGGCCGGCGTGCGCATCCTTCGCCACACCGGCAGCTTCCTGCACGCCAAGCACCTGAGCGTCGACGACGAGGTCGCGCTCATCGGCTCGTCGAACCTCGACATCCGCTCGTTCGCGCTGAATGCCGAGGTGAGCGTGCTGATCTACGATCGCTCGGTGGTGGCCGACCTGGCGCAGGTACAGCAGGGATACATGCGCCACGCGTCGCTGGTCACGCGGGACGAGCGCCGCCAGATGCGCTTCGGCCGCCGCGCGCTGGAAAATCTCGCGCGGCTGACCGACTCGCTGCTCTGACTCATTTCTCAGAATCCGCGCCCTGAACGAAACCCACGACCCGGAGCCCAAGTTGCCGGCAACCGCATCCGATGACGATTCCCGCGACAGCGCCCTGGTGCTGTTCTCCGGCGGTCAGGACTCGGCCACGTGCGTCGCGTGGGCGCTCGACCGCTTCGCGCACGTCGAGACCATCGGCTTCGACTACGGTCAGCGGCACGTCGTCGAACTTGCCTGCCGCGGCGCGTTCCTCGCCGCGCTGCGCGAGCGATATCCCAAGTGGTCGCGCCGGCTGGGGAACGATCACGTGTTGGACCTTGGCCTGATCAAGGACCTCGGCGACACGGCGCTGACCGGCGACGGCGAAATCGCGATGGGCGCCAACGGTCTGCCGACGACGTTCGTGCCGGGCCGCAACATCCTGTTCCTGACCGCCGCCGCGGCCGTCGCCTATCGGCGCGGCCTTCGCGTGCTGGTCGGCGGCATGTGCGAGACCGACTACTCCGGATATCCCGACTGCCGCGACGACACGCTGAAGGCGTTGCAGGTCGCGCTCAACCTGGGCATGGACAAGCGCTTCGTCATCGAAACGCCGCTGATGTGGCTGGACAAGGCGGCGACGTGGACGCTCGCGGAATCACTTGGCGGTGGCGGATTCGTCGAGTTGCTCATCGAGCATACGCACACCTGTTACCTGGGCGACCGCACGCAGCGGCACGCCTGGGGCTATGGCTGCGCAACGTGCCCGGCATGCCAGTTGCGGTCCCGGGGCTACGCCGCGTATCGCGCCGGCGCGTCCGCGAGCGCCGCCTAGCGAGGCGCGCCGGCGGCCAACATCTGCTTCATGCGGTCGAGATCGTAGCCGTCGCGCCGCACCTCGTACTCCTCGATCAGCCGGACCAGCTCGTCGAAGCGCTTTCCCGCCGGCGTTCCGGGATCGGCCAGCATCAGGTCCTCGAGTTCGTCGAGCGCCGCGCAATATTGCGTTTCGTCGCGAATCTGCGACGGGTCGAGCAGGTGGGTCATGGATCCTCCGTTCGCTTAGGGACGCGGGAGGATGATCGGCGCCGGTGCAGCGCCACCGCTATCGGCCGGATTGCCTAATCCAGTCGACGCTATTTCGGCGGTGCCGCCGCCGGTTCGATGACGGCGGAAGCCTCGGCCGTCGGCGCCGCCATGCGATGCGCGAGCGCGGTCAGCGCGGCCGTCACGAGGACGATGAGCATGACCGACCCGAAAGGGAAGTGTTGCAAACTGCCGGAACCGGAGGCGCTGAGGAACAGCAGCACGGTGATGAGGCCGCGCGGCGCGATCCACAGGAGCCGCTCCGCGGCCTCCTGCCGCAGTATTTTGAGGATCAGCCACCGCGACACATAGATGATCGCGATTCCGGCGCCCGCGATCAGCCACGCTCTCACCGAAACCATCTCCTTGACGTCGGTCCAGTAGCCGAGCAGCAGAAAGAAAAAGCTTTTGGTCGCGAACGTCAATTCGGCGACCAGTCCCTTGAACTCCTTCAACGTCTGCTCGTATTTCTCGCTGTGCAGCGCGCGTAACGTCGCATTCCACTTGATCAGGCCCGGATTGTTGATCAGCAACCCGCAGCCTAAGACCATGATGAGCGGCGACAGGTGAAGTTCCTTGCCGACGGCATAAAGGCAGATCAGTCCTGCGATCAGCGGCAGGAAGCGTACGTGCCCTTCGAGCTGGTTGATGAAATAATAGAGCAGCAGCGCAACGACGGCTGCCGCACCGAGCGACACGCCGCCGCCACCCAGCAGGTCGAACGCAAATAATTCCAGCGAGCCTTCGGCGTTCAGCCACGCGTAGAACACCAGGACGCCGAAGATGTCGGAGAGGGAAGATTCGTAGATGACGAACTCGCGCGGCTGCGCGGGAAGCCCGTGCGCGGCGGGAATGGCGACCGCGCTGCTGATGACGGCGAAGGGAATCGCCGCCAGCACCGCGACCGGTATCTCCAGCGACAGCCCGAGATGGAACAGCGTGGCGAAGGCGGCGAGCGTCGTCGTGAATCCCAGCACCGTGGACGCGCCCGCGCGGGCGATGAGCCCCAGGCGATCGCGCGAAACCTTGAGGTCGAGCGCGCCCTCGAGCACGATCAGGATCAGGCCCAGCGTTCCGATCACCGGGACGACCGGATCAATCCAGTGCAGGTGCAGGTGGACCGACTCCATGACCTGCCGCAACACGATGCCGGTGACGATCAGCAGGACCACCGACGGCAGCTTCCAGCGCCGCCCGACGATGTCGAGCAGGTACGCGAACATCAGCAAAGCCGATGCGGTGAGGATGGCGGTGTTGGTCATGCGAACGCGAGCGGGCGGCCGCTACGGCATCTGGATCTTTCCGCCGCCGGGAAAGCCGCCGCCGGCCAGCGCGCTCGCCGCGCCTGCCGGAGGCACGATCAATCCGGACGACTGCTGGCGCCGCAGTTCCTGCAGCTCGCGCATCGTGCGTTCGATGCCGACCTTGGCGGCCTCGCCGTAGTTGGCGACGGCCTCCGCGAGGTTGGAAGCTTCGATGTCGAAGCTCACCGGCAGCGCGCCCATGTTGGTCATGATCTGCGCGTCGCCGGTGTAGATGGTGGGCCGGGCGGGGTCGAGCGAGCCGTCGCTCTTCACCGGCACCATCAGGCGAATGGTGCCGACCTTGCGATCGGTGATGATTTCTTCGCGATAAAGCGACGCGGCATCCATCGTCGCTTCGGCGGTGCGGGAGTCGGCGGGCATGTCGGATTCCTTGGCTTAGTCCTGGGGAACCGCCCATTTTAAAGGACTCCGCCGCTTCCTGCCCGCCTTCGGTTACGCGTGCGCCAATGCCTCTTCCGCGTGGAACAGGTAAGAGTCCATCGCCAGCGCGCCGTTCAGGAATCCGTCGATGAACCGCTCCGGCCGCGGCCTGTCGCCGGCGGCGCCGTACGCGACGAACAGCGGCAGGAAGTGCTCGTCGCTGGGATGCGCGCGCTCTGCCTCGGGCGCGCGTTCGCGATAGCCGACCAGCGCGTCCATATCATGCGCGGCGAGCGCCGCAGCCAGCCACGCCGAAAAAGCCTGCGCGTACTTGAGCGGATCCGGGCGCCGCGCATTGGCCATCCAGTCGCGCAGGTTGTGCGTCGTGTGGCCGGAGCCGATGATCAGCACGCCGTCGCCGGCCAGCGGCGCGAGCGCGCGTCCCAGCTGCACGTGGTGCGCTGGGCCCAACCCGGGCTGCACCGACAACTGCACGACGGGGACGTTCCCCTGCGGATACATCCAGCGCAGCGGCACCCAGGCGCCATGATCGAGCCCGCGGCAGCCGTCGACACCGGCGGCAATGCCTCCGGCCTTCAGCAGCGCAACGCATTGCGTCGCCAGCCCGGGCGCGCCAGGCGCCGGATAGGCGATGCGATACAACTCCGGCGGAAAGCCGCCGAAGTCGTGGACCGTCTCCGGCTTGGTGCTTCCGGTAAGCATCGGCACCGCGGTTTCCCAGTGCGCGGAAACCATCAGCACCGCGCGGGGCTTGGGCAGCGTGCGCCCCAGTTCCGCCCAGGCTCCGCCCGCGTCGCCGGGTTCGATGGCGTACATCGGCGAGCCATGCGAAAGAAACAATGTCGGCAGGCGGTCTTGCATGTGGGTTTCTCCAGTGACACCGGTTCGCCACTCCCGCGCGCCGCAGTCATGCCGGCGGCGCGCGGACCGTGGATGTTGAACCGGTCAGGCAGGAACCGGCTCCGCCTTGGCCAGGCCTTCGGCCACCAGCGCCGCGTGCACTTGCGGACGCGCCGCGACCCTGGCGAGGAATTTCTGCAATGCCGGCCACGGCGACAGGTCGACCTTGAGCATACCCGCCCAATTCAGCACCGTGAACAGATACGCGTCGGCGATTCCAAACGTGTCGCCTGTTAGGTAGGGCTGCACGTCCAGGGTCTTGGACACATGGTCGAAACGCTTGGCCAGCGTGGCGCGCTGCTTGTCGCGGGTGGCCTCGGGCGTGTCGGGATACCAGAGCGGGCCGAACTGCTTGTGGATCTCGGTCGCGACGAAGTTGAGCCACTCCATCACGCGATAGCGTTCCATCGTGCCGAGCACGGGCGCGAGCGAGCCGGGCTTGCGGTCGGCGATGTACTGCAGGATCACGGCGACTTCCGACAGGCGCTGGCCGTCGTCGAGCTCGAGCAGCGGCACGTAGCCCTTGGGATTGATGGTGTAATAGTCGGTGCCGTCGGCGAGCACGTGCTTGCGCAGGTCCACCTTGACGGCGTCATAGGCGAGGCCGGCTTCGCTGAGCGCGATGTGCGGCGCGAGCGAGCAGGCGCCGGGCGAGTAGTAGAGCTTCATGCAGGTTCTCCGGTAGGTTCGAAGGGGATCCGCCTGGCCGGACCCCGGGGGCCGGCACGCGTTGCGGTGCCACGAAACGAAGCTTGGACTTTGTGACAGGCAAGATAAAGTAGTCTGTCAACGACAGACTATTGCATAATATGCAACAATAAAGGACGATGGACCGCTTCCTCGCCCTCACCGCCTTTGCCAAGGTCGTCGAGACCGGCAGCTTCGCCCGCGCCGCGCAGCGGCTGAACACCTCGGTGTCGTCCGTTTCGCGGCATGTTTCGGAACTCGAGGCTCACCTCAATGCGCGTTTGCTGAATCGCACGACGCGCAGGCTGTCGCTGACGGAAAGCGGACGCGCATTCCACGAGCGCTGCGTGCAACTGCTGGCGGACCTCGAGGAAGCCGAGGAGTCGGCCGGCGCGGCCACGATCCGGCCGCGCGGCACGCTGCGACTGACGTCGTCGATCACCTTCGGCGCGCGCCACCTGGCGCCGGCGATCGCCGCCTTCATCACGCGCTATCCGGAGATGCGCTTCGACATCGAGTTGTCCGACCGCGCGGTCGATCTCGTCGACGAAGGCTTCGATGTCGCCGTGCGCATCGGCCCCATCGGCAGCCAGAATCTCGTCGGGCGCAAGGTGGGCGAGACTCGGCTCCTCTGCTGCGCGGCGCCGTCCTACCTGGCGCGGCATGGCGAACCCGCGACGCCGGAGAACCTCGCCGCGCACGCATGCCTTACGTACGAGTATTCATCGCTCAGGAATGTGTGGCCATTTCGCGATCGCGCCGGGGGCGAGCGCAACGTGCGGGTCGTCGGTCCGGTGCACGCCAACAACGGCCGCTTCCTCGAGGCGCTGGCTGTGGAGGGCGCGGGGATCGTGTACGAACCGGATTTCATCGTCGGTCCCGACGTGCGGGCCGGGAAGTTGACGACGATCCTGCGTGACTACGCGCCGCCGCCGTCGTCGATTTACGTCGTGTATCCCAGCCGGCGCCATTTGTCCGCCAAGGTCCGGGCGTTCACCGATTTCCTGGCGGAACGATTCACCGCCGCCGACTGGACGCTGTCTGCGCCTGCTAAGCCTGCGCGCGGCAGGAAGTGATGATGCGATCGATCAGAACTTGCGCCGCCAGGTCGGTCCTCCGCCGCGCCAGAAGCGAAGCATGATGAAGCCGCCGACCATGCCGCCCAGATGCGCGAAGTGCGCCACCCCGGACTGCGCGCCGGTCACGCCCATGACCAGTTCGAGCACGGCGTAGATGAGGACGAATACGCGCGCCGGCAGCGGGATGGGCGGGAATAGCAGCATCACCCGGTTGTTCGGGAAGTACAGTCCATACGCGAGCAGCAGGCCGAACACGCCACCGGACGCGCCGACGGTCGGATAGAACCCGCCCGTCAGCTTCGCGACCAGCAGTTGCGCGAGCGCCGCGGAAACGACGCAGACGGCGTAGTAGATGAGATAGCGGCGCGACCCGAACACCTGCTCGATGGCGGTGCCGAACATGTACAGCGCGAACATGTTGAACAGCAGGTGCAGCATGCTGCCGTGCAGGAACGCGTAGGTGACGAGCTGCCACGGAGCGAATCCGATGCCGACATATTGCGCGGCGCCGAGCGGCCACAGCGCGAGCGGCGACAGCAGGTCGCCGGTGCTCGAAAAGAGCAGGAACATCGCGACGTTGGCGACGATGAGGGACGTGGTGACGGGTGGCATGGTGGGATGCGATGCGACCGTATTACAGCATAGGCCCGGATTGAGGTAGATTGCAGCGGCGAATCGCGCCCCCGTGACAAGAGGAGTTTGCCATGAAGCGTTCCACCCTGAAGGTGCTGGCCTGCGTAGTCATGGCGCTTGCCGCATGCGCGGCGCGCGCACAGGATTATCCCAACCGCCCGGTAAAGATCATCGTGCCGTTCGCCGCCGGCGGGCCGGCCGATGTCTATGCGCGCTTCCTCGCGCAACGGCTGCAGGAGGCGATGGGTCAGCCCTTCGTGGTGGAGGATCGTCCCGGAGCGGGGTCGGTCACGGGAACCGACGCCGTGGCCAAGAGTCCGCCCGACGGCTACACGCTGCTGCTGATGTCGAATGCGCAGACCGTCAACGAGTCGCTGATCCCGAACAAGCCGTATGCGCTGCTGCGCGACTTCGCCCCTGTGTCCCCGATCAATTACTCGGACCTGGTGCTGGTCGTGCATCCTGCGGTCGCGGCAAACTCGCTGGGCGATCTCATCCGCATCGCGAAGGCGTCTCCCGGCAAGCTCAACTACGCGTCGTCCGGACCGGGCACGCCGTATCACATGGCCGGAGAATTGTTCAAGGCGATGGCGGGCGTGGACATCGTGCACATTCCCTACAAGGGCAGCTCGGGTGCGCGCACCGACGTGCTGGGCGGGCAGGTCGACATGATGTTCGATGCCGTGACCACGATGAACGAGTATGCGAAGGCCGGCCGCGTGCGCCCGCTGGCCACGACCGGCAAGGCGCGATCAATGGTGCTTCCGAACGTGCCGACGATGAACGAGGCGGGCGTGACGGGCTACGAGGCCGTGATCTGGCTCGGCGTGATGGCGCCGAAGGCGACGCCGCCGGCGATCGTGAATCGCCTGAACGCCGAGATCCGCCGTATCGTCGCGCGGCCCGACGTCCGCGACGAATGGGCGAAGCAGGGCGCGGTGGGGATGCTGATGACCCCGGAGGAATTCAGCCGCTATGCCGCCGACGACATCGTTAAATGGGAACGCATCGTCAAGATTTCCGGTGCGAAACCCGACCAGTGACATGAGGCGCGCTTAAGTGGTTGATGGCGCCGACATGACGCGCGGCGTGGCAATGGACCTGCACGTGTTGAGCGCCGGCGCGGCGAAGGGTCTTGTCGAAGCGCTCGCGCCCGCGTTGCTTGCGGCGACCGGCACGACGATATGCGGCGAATTCGGAGCGGTCGGAGCGATCCGCGAACGACTGTTGAGCGGCGCGCCGTGCGATGTGATCATTCTCACAGCGGCGATGCTCGATGCACTGGCGCAGGACGCCCGCGTCGTGGCGGATACCATCAGACCGCTCGGTCGCGTGCATACGGGCATCGCGGTGCGCGACGGCGAGGCGCCGCCGGCCATCGCCGGTCGCGACGAACTGCAGCGTTGCTTTCTGGCGATGAATGGTCTCTATCTGCCGGACCCGGAGCGTTCGACGGCCGGCGTCCATTGCATGAAGGTGCTGCGTCAGCTGGGTGTCCACGACACCGTCGCTTCGCGACTGCGTGCGTTTCCCAATGGCGCGCTGGCGATGCGCGAGTTGGCGCAATCGCTCGAACCGGGACTCATCGGCTGCACGCAGATCACCGAGATTCGCTATACATCCGGCGTGACACTGGTGGGTCCGCTGCCGGCAGAATTCGAACTGGCCACGATATATTCGGCAGCCGTCGCAACGTCGGCGCAACGGCCGGATTCGGCTTGGACGCTTGTACAAATGCTGACAGGCGAGAATTCGCTCGAATTGCGGCGAAAGGGTGGATTCGACGCCTGACTGCCCTGCAGCGGCCTGTAATCCGCAATGGGGGTTGAAGCGTTACTGTTATAGGCGGAAGCGCATACGAACGCGGCTTATCGACCGTCGCGGATCATGAACTCGGGCTGCGAACCCGGGTCGAACCAGCGTGAATGCAGGAGCGAGGCCATGAAGAAATATCTTGTTACATTTGCGGCGCTGCTATTGGCAGTGGCCGTCAGTGGCGCTGCAGATGCGCAGGGCCGTGGCGGCGGTGGTGGAGGCTCGCGCGGCGGATCGGGCGGCGGCTCCTGGAGCGGCGGTTCGGGTGGCGGCTGGCATGGCGGGTCCGGTGGCGGCAGCTGGAGCGGTGGCTCGGGCTGGCATGGGGGCTCTGGCGGCAGCTGGAACAACGGTTGGCACGGCGGCTCCTGGAACAATGGTTGGCGCGGCGGCTCCTGGAACAACGGCTGGCGCGGCGGCTCCTGGAACAACGGCTGGCGCGGCGGATGGTATGGCGCCGGTTGGCGCGGGCCGGGCTGGGGATGGGGTTGTGGCGCATGGTGCGCCGTCGGCTGGGGCGGCTTCTGGTGGCCGGGCGTCGGCGTGGCCGTGGGCTGGCCAGCTTGGGGCTGGGGAACCACGTTCGTCGATACTTCGCCGACCTTCGTGACCAACCAAACCGGAGTCTGGATCGGAGACGACTCGGTGCCTTCCTTCGCACCTCAGCCGCAGGCGGCGCCGGCGAACAACTTCTGGTATTACTGCGTCGATCCGGCCGGCTACTATCCGTACGTGAAATCGTGCAACAAGTCCTGGATGCAGGTCGTCCCGCAAACCAATCCAGGCTCGCCGGTGGTCCCGCGGCTATCGGAATGACCGTCGCGCGAAAGGCACCATGAGCAAGCGCTTGCTATTGTTGCCGCTGGCTGCGGGCCTCGTGCTCGGTGGATGCGTGACCGTTCCTACCGCACCGACGGTCATGGTCCTTCCGGGGCCGCAGAAGAGCTTCGAGCAATTCCAGACCGACGGCATGTCCTGCCAGCAATATGCGCAGAACGTCGTTGCTCCCCAAGGCGTTGCGGCGGCGAACAATGCCGCAGCCAATGCGGCTGTGGGTACCGCGCTCGGCGCGGCCGCCGGCGCGATCATCGGGTCGGCCACCGGCCAGGCGGGACAAGGCGCCGCCATCGGCGCGGGCACGGGTCTCCTGTTCAGCGCGCCGGGGACCAGCAACATGGCGTACGCGTCGTCCTGGCAGATGCAGCGCGGGTACGACATGGCCTACGTGCAATGCATGTACGCGCGCGGCAACCTGTTGCCGGGGCAAGCGGTCGCGCGACGGACGCCGGTCTACAGCTATCCGCCGCCCAACTATCCGCCTCCGTCCGGGGCGCCATCGGGCTATCCGCCAGGCAATTATCCGCCGCCCAATACGCCGCCGCCTGCCGGCGTGGGTCCGCAAGGGTAGCGCCGCGCACGCGCTTGCGTGATTCGCGGGCGTATAGTTTCCGCACCTGCCAATCCTGCGGAGCAACGAGATGAATCGGATCGCGCTGTGCGTCGGCGTGCTCGCCGCCGGTCTGCTCGCGTCCCCAACGCATGCGGCGCCCGCTTACGCGGCGATTCCGCTCGGCACGCTTGGCGGAACCAACGGATACACCAACGCCATCAACAACGCAGGGTCGATTGCGGGATTGGCGTGCACTGTCGGCAACGCCGAATGCCATGCCGTCATCTACGCCGGCGGGCAGGTGAAGGACTTGGGGCCCGTGGGGGTCAAGCTGAGCAACGCGTACGACATCAACGACGCGGGCCAAGTGTCCGGATTCGCGCTGGTAAACGGCGCACGGCGTGCTTTTCTGTATGCCAATGGCGTCTTGACGGACATCGGCACGCTGGGCGGAACCGACGCCGACGCTTCCGGCATCAATGCCAGCGGTCAGATCGCGGGCGCCGCCACGCTGGCAGGCAACACGTTTCAGCATGCGTTCCGCTACGCCAATGGTGTGATGACCGACCTGGGCACGTTGGGCGGAGACGGTTCTCTCGCGATGGGAATCAACGCCAGCGGACAGGTGACGGGGCTCTCTGACCTGCCCTACGTTCTCGCACTCGGTTCACGGCAGCACGCGTTCCTCTATTCCGCCGGCACCATGCGCGACTTGGGAACGCTGGGCGGCGGATACAGCATGGGCTTCGCCATCAACGACAGCGGCCAGGTGACCGGAGATGCGGCGATTGGCGGGGACAACCAGCTCACCCATGCGTTCCTCTATTCGGGTGGAGTCATGCGCGACCTCGGTACGCTGGGGGGCGACATGAGCATCGGTCACGCGCTCAACGCCGCGGGCCATGTCGTGGGAAACGCGCAAATGGCGGACGGCGAGAACCACGCGTTCCTCTATTCCGACGGCGTAATGCATGACTTGAACAAGTTGGTCACCGGTATTGCCGGAACCGTCCTGATCAACGCCATGGGCATCAACGACAGCGGACAGATCGCGGCGAGCGCGTGCAGCGCCAGCTTCATTTGCCAGGCATTCCGCCTCGATCCGCTGCCGCAGGCGCCGCCGCCAGTAGCCAAAGTGGCGGCGGTCGAGTTTCACCACGCGGAGTTCGACCACTATTTCATCACGTCGGATCCGGTGGAAATTGCCGCGCTCAGCGGCGGAAAATTCGAGGGCTGGGCGCCGACCGATGAGACGATCAACGTCTATTCCGGCTCCTCGGTCGAGTCGGCAGCGGTCTGCCGTTTCTTCGGTGTGGCGTTTGGAGTGAAGAGTTCCCACTTCTACACGCACGACGCTGGCGAATGCTCGCTCGTGAAGGAAAGCGGCGAGTGGGGTTACGAGGGCGTGGTGATGAACATTCCCGTGCCGGAGGCCACCGGAAGGTGCGCCGCGGGGATGCAGCCCGTGTACCGGCTGTTCAACGCCATGCAGGGAGGAGCGCCCAGCCATCGCTACACGACGAAACTCGCGATCGTCGCGCAGATGCGCGCGCAAGGTTGGGTCTCCGAAGGCTACGGGGACAACGGCGTGTTCATGTGCTCGCCGGTCTAGGACCCGTGCGCGCTGTTAGCGCGAACAGGAATTAGGCGCGAAGAAAGCGCTCGATCGTAGTCGCCAGCGCTACAGGCGTCTCGTGCATCGGTACGTGCCCGGCATTACTTCATGACTTCCATCGTCGCGTTCGGATACCACGCGAGGTAGGTCGCCTTCATCGCATCGGCGGTGATCGCCCCGTCGTGCTCGCCGACGATCACCTGCACCGGATGCGGCAGTCCCTTCACCTCGGCGCTGAAGTCGGTCTTCGCCCATGCGATCAGATAGGCGGCGAAGCGGCCTTCGCGCGTCGAAATGTCGAGCGAATTCGCGACCATCTGGTTGACCCACGTCGGCGACAGACGGTTGCCGGTGGTGAAGTCGATGATGCGCGTAGCGGTTGGCCGCATTCTTCCGCGGCGCCCGAGAAGAGTGCCCAACCCGCGTCGTCGAACGGGGAGCCCGAGGCCGGCACCGGCGTCAACGCCACCAGCTTCTTCACGCGCGACGGCGCGCGCGTGAGCACGCGCTGGATCGCCATGCCGCCCATCGAGTGGCCGATCAGGCTGAATTCGCGCCAGCCGAGCGCGTCGGCCAGCGCCAGCGTGTCGGCGGCGATCTCGTCCATCGTGAATGCGCCGTCGACATCCTTCATGCCGCCATACCCGCGGTAGTCCATGAACGCGTAGGTGAATTCGCTGCCGGTCAGCAGCGGCTCCATCGGCGCAAAGGCGTGCCGGTCCCCAAACCAGCCATGCAGCGCGATGACCTTGTGCGGACCGGTGCCGGTCAGGTGGTGGGTATTGGCCATGGCTTAACGCTCCTCTCTGCTCCGCGTCAGTTCTGCCTCAGTTCTGTAACACCCATTTGCCGTCCTTGATCTGCACCATGACCCGCGCGCGCGAGTCGAGACCCAGGTGGTCGGTCTTGCTCATGTTCACGACGCCATTGGTCACGGGAAGATCCTTCGTCGCCTCGAGCGCGTCGCGCAGCGCGCGCCGGAATTCCTTCGTGCCCGGTTGCGCAACCTTCAGCGCCTGCGGGATCGCGCCGGCGAGTTCCAGGCACGCGTCCCACGTATACGAGCCGAACGCCGACACGCTGCCGGCACCGAACGCAGTTTCGTAGACCTTGATGTAATCCAATGCCTGCTTCTTCGCCGGATGGCTGTCGGGCAACTGCGCCGCGACGATCACCGGACTCGTCGGCACATAGCCGCCTTCGATGTCCTTGCCGCCGACACGGAGGAAGTCGTTGTTGGCCACGCCGTGGTTGAAATAGAGCTTGCCCTTGTAGCCTTGCTCGACGAGCGTTCGCGCCGGCAATGCCGCCGGCGTGCCGGATGCGCCGATCACGATGGCGTCCGGCTTGGCGGCGAGAAGCTTCAGCGACTGTCCGACCACGCTGGTGTCCTTGGGCGCGAAGCGCTCGTTCGCGGCCAGCGTGATGTTGCGCGCCTTCGCCGCCTTGTCGATCTCGGCGAAGAATGCCTCGCCCAGCGCGTCGTTGAAGCCGACGTAGCCGATCGTCTTCACGCCGTTCTTCGCCATGTGTTCGAGGATGGCGCCGGCCATCATCACGTCGGTCTGCGGCGTCTTGAACATCCATGCGCGCTTGGCGTCCATCGGTTCGATGATGCGGATGGACGATGCAAGCGAGATCGTCGGCGTTTCGCCGTCGGCGATCACGTCGAGGATCGCCAGCGTGGTCGGCGTCGTCGTCGTGCCGATGATCGCGTCGACCTTGTCCTCGCCGATCACCTTCTTCGCATTCTGGACCGCCGTCGTGGTGTCGGACGCCTCGTCGAGCAGGATGAATTCCACTGTCTTGCCGCCCATGGACTTCGAGCACAGGCCGACGGTGTTCTTCTCGGGAATGCCCAGCGATGCCGCAGGCCCCGTGGCGGACACGATGACCCCCACCTTGACCTGCGCGCCGGCGGTGCCGGCCATCGCGAGCATCGCGCACAGCAGCGCACTGCCGACCAATACGTGTTTCATGTTTCCTCCGGGAGATCGTTCGATGCGGCGTTCCGGTCCGTTGCCGGCGCCAGGCGGCAATGATAGCGGAACCGGTCCACGCCCGGTGCCGCGGCAAGCGGTCACAAGCGCGCGGGCGCTGATGCATAATCGGCAGCGCCGCCGCTTCCCGACGCCACCCGCCCACGACGAAGGACTCCGCCCGTGCAGATCACCAGAGCAGGAACCGCGGCGCGCTGGATTGCGCTGGCCGCGCTTGTCGCCGGCTGCGCGGGGCAGGCGGCGCATGCGGCGGATCCGGCCAAGGTGCTGCGTTTCGCGTCGTTCGACATCGAGACCTTCGATCCGCAGCAGTTCAACGACGACCCTTCGTTCCAGATCTTCACGGCGATCTTCGAAGGACTCTACGAATACGACTACCTGGCGTCGCCGCCGAGACTCGCGCCGGTCACGGCGGCCGGGCCGCCGGTGGTTACCGACGACGGCAAGACGTGGACGATCCGGGTCACGCCGGGTATCTACTTCACCGACGACCCGGCGTTCGGCGGCAAGCGCCGCGAACTGGTCGCGGAGGACTACGTCTATTCGCTGAAGCGCTGGATCGATCCCAATCTGCGCCGCGGCGGCGCCACAGTCACCTCCGACCTGCTCGTCGGCGCGCGCGAAGTCGTCGAGGCCGCCAAAGCCGGCGGGCAAATTCGACTACGACCGCCCGATCGAAGGGTTGCGCGCCACGGACCGCTACACACTGCACCTGCGCCTCATCGAGCCCAACTACCCGATCATCCACGACAACCTGGTTCGCGGCGCCGTCGCGCGCGAAGTCGTCGAAGCCGCGGGCGGAGACATCCGCACGCGCGCGGTCGGGACCGGCCCGTACAAGTTGCGCGAATGGCGGCAGGGCTCGAAGGTCATCCTCGACGCCAATCCCGGCTATCGCCCGATTCGCTTTCCGGAAAGCAACGACCCCGCGCGCGCTGCGCTGGTGCGCAGCATGAAAGGCAAGACGCTGCCCCAGGTGGGCGTGGTCGACATCAGCCTGATCGACGAGGATTCCGTGCGCCTGCTGGAATTCGAGAAGGGCGGCCTCGACTACATCGTCGTGCGCGGCGAACCGGCGACGCGCCTGCTGGTGAACGGCAAGCTGAAGCCCGAGCTCGCGGCGAAAGGCGTGACGCGCCACACGTTCGTCGAGCCGGTCGTGTTCTCGATCTATTTCAACATGGAGGACCGGACGGTCGGCGGCATGGACCGCGAGCACATCGCGCTGCGTCGCGCCATCGCGCTTGCGATCGACACGGAAACGCTGGTCAAGGTCGTTTACGCCGGGCAGGGAATCGCGGCCAACCAGATCGTGCCGCCGACGATGACCGGATACGATCCGACGTTGCCGAAAAAGCCGCTGTTCGACCGGGCGGGGGCGATGCGCCTGCTCGATCGCGTGGGCTTCGACAAGCTGGATGCCGACGGTTTTCGCAAGAGTCCGGACGGCAAGCCGCTGACCGTGACTTTCACGATCCGCTCGGGTGCGATCTCGCGCGAGACGCAGACGCTGCTCAAGCGCGACATGGATGCGATCAAGCTGCGCATGGAGTTCCACGTCACGCCGTTCCAGGACGCGGTCAAGGAGATGGTCGCCGGCAAATACCAGATGGCGTTCGTCGGGCAGGGCGGCGTGCCGTCCGGCTACGCGGTGCTGATTCCGCTCTGGGGAAAGGCGCAGTCGAGCATCAACCTGAGCCGCTTCAAGCTGGCGGAATTCGACGCGGCGTTCGGCGAATTCCTGCGCAGCGAGGAGCCCGGCCGCGCAGATCGCGTCGGCGCGCAAGATGACGGAACTGGCGCAGGCGTACATGCCGATGCTGCCCGCGGTCTTTCGCGTCGAGACCAACTACGTGCAGCCGTGGATCTCGGGCTTCAGTCCGCCGATATTCAAGCAATACTGGAAATTCCTCGACATCGATGTCGCGATGCGGCAGAAGATGCTGTCGGGGAAATGACCGCGGCAACGCGCGCGGCGTCAGGGCGCGACCCGGCAGGGCAGATGCAGGAAGCCGCGGAAACGCGCGCGCCCGCCGCGCGTCGGTTCTCCGGCCAGCGCATAGCCGGGAAAGCGCGCGAGGAATCCGGCCAGCGCCACGCGGGCCTCGAGCCGGGCGAGGTTCATCCCGGCGCAGGTGTGAATGCCGAAGCCGAACGCGATGTGCTTGTTCGGCTCGCGCGTGATGTCGAGCCGGTCCGGATCGGGGAACTGCGCCGGATCGCGATTGGCCGCGCCGATGCACATCGTGATGCGCGCATCGGGCGGAAGCGTCACGCCGCCGACGGTGGTTTCGCAGGTCGTGATCCGGTTGCCCAGCTGGTTCGAGCTCTCGAAGCGCAGGAATTCCTCGACCGCCGACTTGACGATGGCCGGATCGCCGATATTGGCGATCAGCCGCGCCTTCTCGTCCGGCCACTCGGTCAGCGCATGCAGCGCGTTGCCGATCAGGTTGGTCGTGGTCTCGTGGCCGGCGTTGAGCAGGAAGATGCACTGGTGCATCAGTTCGGTCTCGGTCAGCCGCTCGATCTCATTTGCGTTTCCGTGTTCGCCCTGGATCAGCCGCGTGAGCACGTCGGTCTCCGGGTCGCGAGGATGCAGGCGGCGATCGCTCGCCAGCGCGCCCAGGTAGGCCACCATTTCGCGTACGGCGGCGTTGCCGGACGCCGCGCGCTGCGGCGTGAGCACCGGCTCCAGCGCGCCCAGGATCGCCAGCGACCAACCGCGCAGCGGCGCCCGCTCGGCGTGCGGCACGCCCAGCAGGTTGCCGATGATCTCGATCGGGATCGACGCCGCGAAATCCTCGATGAGATCGACCTGGCCCTTGTCCGCCATCGCGTCGAGCAGCCCGTCGACCAGCGTTTCCAGTCCCGGCTCCATCGCCGCGATGTGGCGTTGCGACAGCGCGCCGAGGATCAGCCGGCGGACGCGCGTGTGCAGCGGCGGATCGTTGAACACCAGGCTCGTCGTGTGGTGCTCGAGCAGCGGCGACGGTCCGTACTTCGGCCCGAACTCCTTCTTCTTGTCGGAACTGAAGACCTTCGGGTCGCGGTAGACGGGCAGGATGTCGTCGTAGCGCGTGAGGAACCAGGAGCCGTCCGGCATCGCCTTGACCGGCGCGTGCTCGCGCAGCGCGCGATAGTACGGATACGGATTGGCGAAGAAATCGGGCGTGAGCGTCGCCAGGTCGAAACTGTCGGCGATGCCGGCGCCGTACATGGACATGGCGTGACTGCGCTTCCGGCCTTATGCGTGCGCGAGCCGCTGCCCGTGTTCGCGCGTCGTGTGGAAGCCGACCTTGGGCCAGCGCTCCATCGCCGCCTGCAGGTTGAACCGGTTGGTGGCCAGGTACACGGGATTGTCGTCGACGTCGGTCGCCAGAGATGCCGCGCGGTCGCGCTCGAAATCGCGCCGCGTCGTCTCGTCAGGATAGGTGAGCCAGCGCGCGGTCGCAATGCCCGCGTCGTCGTAGAGCGCATCGACCTTGTATTCGCTGGCCAGGCGCGCCGCGACCACTTCGAACTGCAGCTGGCCGACCGCGCCCAGCAGCAGCGTCTTGCTCGACACGGTCTCGAACACCTGGATCGCGCCTTCCTCGCCCAGCTGCTGCAGGCCCTTTTGCAGCTGCTTCGCCTTGAACGGGTCGCGCGGGCGCGCGACGCGGAACATCTCCGGCGCGAAATACGGAATGCCCTTGAAGCCGAGCGCCTCGCCTTCGGTGAGCGTGTCGCCGATCTGCAATTGGCCGTGGTTGTGGATGCCGATGATGTCGCCGGCCACGGCGTCCTGGCTCGCCACGCGCTCGTTGGCCATGAACGTCATGACGTTGCCGAGCTTCATCTCGCGCCCGATGCGCTGGTGCTGCACCTTCATCGCCGGCGTATAGCGGCCGGAGCACACGCGGAAGAAGGCGATGCGATCGCGGTGCTTGGGGTCCATGTTCGCCTGGATCTTGAACACGAAGCCCGTGAACGGCGCTTCCGCCGGATGCACGATGCGCTCGCCGCCGTCGCGCGGCTGCGGCGGCGGCGCCCAGTCGACCAGCGCCTGCAGGATTTCCTGCACGCCGAAATTGTTGATGCCGGAGCCGAAGAACACCGGCGTCTGCCTGCCGGCCAGGAACTCGTCGAGGTCGAACGGCGAGCTGGCGCTGCGAATCAGGTCGATGTCGTGGCGCAGCGCCGGCGGCTTCCTGCGGGAACAACGCATCGAGGCGCGGATTGGCGATGCCCTCGATCAACTCGCTGTCCTCGGAGGCGGCGCGCCGCTCTTCGCCCGGCGTGAAGCGCACCAGCCGATCCTGCAGCAGGTCGAACACGCCGCGGAAGGCCTTGCCCATGCCGATGGGCCAGCTGACCGGCGCGCAATCGATCTTCAGCACCGACTCGATTTCCTCGAGCAGCGCGACCGGCTCGCGCACTTCGCGGTCCATCTTGTTCACGAACGTGATGATCGGCGTGTTGCGCATGCGGCACACGTTGAGCAGCTTGATCGTCTGCTCCTCCACGCCTTTCGCCGCGTCGATGACCATGACGGCGGCGTCGACGGCCGTCAGCACGCGATACGTGTCCTCGGAAAAATCCTGGTGGCCCGGCGTGTCGAGCAGGTTGATCGTATGGCCGGCATAGTCGAACTGCATCACCGAACTGGTGACGGAGATGCCGCGCTGCTTCTCGACCTCCATCCAGTCCGACGTCGCGTGGCGCGAACTCTTTCGCGCCTTGACCGTTCCCGCCATCAGGATCGCGCCGCCGAACAGCAGCAGCTTTTCCGTCAGCGTCGTCTTGCCCGCGTCCGGGTGCGAGATGATCGCGAACGTGCGGCGACGGGCAACGTCGCGGACGAGATCGGCGGGGAAGGAGGTTTCGTTCATCGCAAAGGCGACTCGGCCAAAACAAAGCCGCCGGCCGGAATGGCGGGCGGCTGATTCGGGTCACATCGCGGTTGGCATTATACCAAGCGACGCCACGCGCACTTGGCAGGGCCCTTCAGTCCACGCAGGAGAACGCGAGAAACTCCGTGGGGTCTTCGGCGTGGGCGTGCCCGAAGGCTACGCGGCCGCGTCCGCGCAGCATCAGCTCCTCGCGGCGCAGCATGATCTCCGGCTCGCCGTCGATGGTGACGTAGGTGCCGTTCGAACTCTGGTCGACGATGACGAACTTGTCGCGGCGGCGCTCGACGCGCGCGTGCAGCCGCGACGCCTTGCGGTCGGCGATCACGATGTCGTTCTGGGCGTCGCGGCCCAGCGTGATCGTCGTGGCGGATTCGTCGAGGACGCGTTCCGTCGCGCCATGGCGCAGCACGATGCGCGCGGGGAGCGGCTTCCAGCGCGTCGCGACCGCGGTCAGGTCCGCGTCGGAGTCCTGCCAGATCAGCTCGAAGATGCCGATGTCCTGCGTCTTGCCCTTGACCGACAGCGTGTCGACTTCGCGGACTCGCTCTCGCAACCACGGGGCCAGCGCCGCGACCGTGTGCGACGACAGGATGATCTGTTCGCGCTTGGCCAACGCCGCCATCCGCGACGCCACGTTGACGGAGTCGCCGAAGACATCGCCGGCGGCTTCGATCGCCGGTCCCAGGTGAAAGCCGACGCGAATCGCAAGGCGCGAGCCGCCGACGGGTGCGTGCTCGGAAATCCGCGACTGCATTTCGGCCGCGGCTTCGGCCGCGTTGTCGGCGGACGCGAACACCGCCATGACCTCGTCGCCGATGGTCTTGACCACGCGGCCGCCGTGCCCGACGCACACGTTGCTCATGAGCGCGACGCACCGGCCGACGGTCGCCAGCGCTTCCTGGTCGCCGAGCGACTCGTACAGCTTGGTGCTGCCGCTGACGTCGGCGAACAGCACGGCCAGGTCCGGCGTGGCGTCAGTCATGCGTGGCGCGCGCGTTGTTCGTCGCGATGACCACTGGAATCGGAGAGCCGCGCCGGCGAAATGTCACTTGGCTGGCGTGTCCAGCGGCCGCAGCTTGGGCTTGTGCGTGTCGATCGTATTGCTGTAATCCGCTTTGCTGAATCCCGGGATTCCCATGCGCAACGCCCACCATTTCCACTTGGTCACGGCGTGGAACGGCAGGTCGTCTCCCGGGGCGCGATGCACCGGCCGGCCATCGGACAGCTCATGCGTGATGGACGGTTGCTCGCCGGGGTGCGGCTTGCATGACCAGAGGTCACGGTCGGTGACGTTGCAGTCGGTGTATTTTCCCGAGGCGTTGGGCGAACCCGCGATCCAGTACACGACTTCGTTGCGGCTGCGGCTGGAGCGGAACCGGTGGCGGTCGCCCGCCGCAATGCGCCCGGAACATCGCAGGCCCTCCCACACGCCCCGCTCGCAGTTGACCGTGTAGATCGTGCGTTCGCCTTCCAGCGTGATGCGGTCGCTGGACCAGATGAACGCGACGAGGGCGCCGACGATGACGACGACGAAGAGCATGGCGCGGAACATGGCGTGAGGGTGATGCAGTGCGCGACCGGCGGGCGCGGACGTCAGGTCTTCGCCGCTGCGGGCGGCTGCAGCGCGCTGCCGCATTCGGCGCGCGCGGGATCGCCGGCCGGCAGGCGCGCGCAGACTTCAGCCATCTGCGCACGAATGCGCTGCAGCGAATCGCCGTGCTGGTTGTCCTTGTTCCATGCGGCCAGCCTCTTGCCGATACGCTCGAGGTACTTCTGGTTGCGTCCGAAGAACGTGTCGGGCTTTGCATCCAACTCGCCGATAACATGGGAGGCCGCGGCCTCGATGCGCGGTGCGTCCTGCGGCGCGAGGTCGACGAGCGCGCTGACGTACCCGGCGCCCCATTGCAGGCGGGTGGCCGGGCCATCGGCAGCGGCGTAGGCCTTCTCGTACCAGTCGAGCGCGGCGGCCTTGTCGCCACGCTTCTTCGCGTTGGCCGCGAGTCCCAGCATGTAGTAATACGGCGTTTGCGAACGTGCGAGTTCGCCGCGTAAGGAGCGCGTCGGACTCCGCCATCAGGCCGGCCTCTTCGAGCGCGTCGGCCGCGGTGCTGATCACGGCCTCGCGCGCGTACGGGTCGGTCGTTTCGCGGTCGGCGCGCGCGACCTGTTCGCGCACGTTGCGCTGCACCGCTTCCGGCATTGGGTTCTTGCCGAGGTCGACCTGCGCCAGCTGCGCCTGTGCCGTAACGGCGGTGAGCCGGTCTGCCGTGGACAGCGTGGCGTCGCCGGCGAGCTTGCGCGAGCGCCGCATCCCACTCGGCGATCAATTTCGCGCGTGCGGGAGATTTCTCCAGCGTGACGTGGCTCGCGAGCTGGCTCGCGTAGTTGGTCAGGATGTCGAAATTGGCGCGCGCCGCCTGGTTGTCGGCAAGCACTTTGCCGATGAGCGCCGCGCCGGCCGCGTCGTCGCGCGGTTTCGCATCCTTGGCGGTCACGACGGCCACAACGGCCTTCAGCGCAAGCCGCGTAGCGGAATCGGCTTGATCGGCAGGACACGCTCCGGCAAGCTTTTGCAGCGTGGCCGCGACGTCGTCCTTCGCGACCAGCTGCGCATCATCGGTGTCCCAGGAATAGAACGACAGCATTCGCCAGTCTTCAGGCGTTAGCTGGGTCCTGGCGGCGCTATCGATGGAAAGCGCGGCCGCCAAGCGTTTCCCTGACGGACGGGCGCCGTTCATGCCCAGGTTCAGGACGCGCATGTACTGATCGGCGTCGACTTCACCGGGAAGGCGCGTGATTTCCTTCCCGTCCGGCGTGAACAGGATCATCGTGGGATAGCCGCTGACCTTGAAGCGCGAAGCGAGGCGCTGCGCGCTTGGTGCTGTCGCCGTCCACATAGACCGGCGCGAAATGGCGCGAACGCTCGATGAAGTCCTGGCGATTGAAGATCGTAGCCTTGACCTGGTTGCACGGCGGGCACCACTTGGCACCCCAGTACAGGAACACCGGCATCTTCGTGGCCTTGGCGGCCGCGAAAACGGCATCGACCTCACCCGTTTGCCACGCGACGCCCTGCTCGGCAGGGGCCGCGGCAGCCTTCGTTAGCGCCGCTGGCGAAGCAGCGGGTTCCGGCGCCTTGGAACATGCGACGAGCAGCCACGGCAATGCGATGCAGCTAGCAGCGGACCTGAATTTCATGGCGAAAACGCAGTGGAATGCGCGGTTCTTGGAAGGCCGCCATTATACGTCCGGGACCGACGGCAGGACGCGTCCGCACGGCGGACCATGTGCCGCGGCGAGGGTGCGGCAACGCGGTGTAACCTGTGCCGGCCATGCCCGACGCTCCCCGGTTGATCGCCCACCTCGACATGGACGCCTTTTACGCGTCGGTCGCGTTGCTGCGCTATCCGGAATTGCGCGGCAGGCCCATGGTCATCGGTGGCGGCAGCCGCCATCAGCCCGTCGAGACGCAGGACCTCGCTACCGGTGGCGTGGTCCGCAAATTCGCCACGCTGCGCGACTACACGGGGCGGGGCGTGGTGATGACCGCGACCTACGAGGCGCGCGCGCTCGGCCTCCATTCCGCGCTGGGACTGATGAAGGCCGCCGCGATCGCGCCGGACGTGGTGCTGCTGCCGACGGACTTCGACAGTTATCGCAAGTATTCGCGGCTGTTCAAGGCGGCCGTGCGCACGCTGGCGACGCAAGTCGAGGACCGGGGGATCGACGAAATCTACATCGACCTGACCGACGTTGAAACCACCTTCCACGGACTGGCAGCGCGCGAACCGTCGCCCGATCCGTGGCGGCGCGCCCGCGCCGTGGCGCAATCCATCAAGGAGGCCGTGCGGGCGGCGACGGGCTTGTCGTGCTCGATCGGCGTGGCGCCCAACAAGCTGCTGGCGAAGATCTCGTCGGACCTGGACAAGCCCGACGGGTTGACGCTGTTGACGCCCGCAGACATTCCGGCGCGCATCTGGCCGCTGCCCGCGCGCAAGGTCAACGGCATCGGCCCCAAGTCCAGCGCGAAACTGGAAGCGCTGGGAATCCGGACCATAGGCGAACTGGCGCGGGCCGACCCGCAATGGCTGATCGAGAAATTCGGCGCCAACTACGGCGCGTGGCTGCACGACGTGGCGCATGGCCGCGACGAGCGGCCGGTGGTCACCTACAGCGAGACGAAGTCGATCAGCCGGGAAACCACGTTCGAGCGCGACCTTTCGGCGACGCGCGACCGCGACCTGCTTTCGCGCGTCTTCACCGAGTTGTGCGCGGGCGTGAGCGACGACCTGCGCCGCAAAGGCTATGTCGGCCGGACCATCGGCCTGAAGCTCCGCTTCGACAATTTCAAGACCGTCACGCGCGACCAGACGATCGACCCGCCGACGCAGGACGCGCAGACGATCCGGCGCGTCGCCGGCGAATGCCTGAAGCGCGTCCCGCTCGACCGGCGGATCCGCCTGCTCGGCGTGCGCGCCAGCGCACTGACGCCGGAGGACGAAGCGGCCACGACTGCCGCGAACCGGCGGAGGAGCAGGCGACCGGCTCGCTCTTCGACTGACCTGCGCGCTAGGGCATAGATCGGTGGTTATGAAGGTCATCCAAATATACAAATTGATTTATGGGCTGGCATCCCCGATGATGATCTCCATCATCCCTAGACAAGGAAAATCTGCCATGTCCCAAGCCAAGCTGCCCAATCGTGAGGGCCAACGCGTTCCCGACGTCACGTTCCGCCTGCGCCGCAACGGCGAATGGACGACGGTGACCAGCGCCGACATCTTCGCCGGCAAGAACGTCGTCGTGTTCTCGCTGCCCGGCGCGTTCACGCCGACCTGCTCGTCCACGCACCTGCCGCGCTTCAACGAGCTGGCGCCGGTCTTCGCCGACCAGGGGATCGACTCGATCGTCTGCATCTCGGTCAACGACCCGTTCGTGATGGAGGAATGGGGCAAGGACCAGGAAGCCGAGAACATCTTCCTGCTTGCCCGACGGCAACGGCGAATTCACCGAAAAGATGGGCCTGCTGGTCGACAAGTCGGACCTGAACTTCGGCAAGCGCTCGTGGCGCTATTCGATGCTCGTGCGCGACGGCAAGATCGAGAAGCAGTTCCTCGAACCGCAGGAGCCGGGCGATCCGTTCAAGGTGTCCGATGCCGACACGATGCTCAAGTACCTGAACCCGGGAGCGCAAGAAACCCGACCAGGTGGCGGTCCTCACCCGCGAAGGCTGCGCGTTCTGCGCCAAGGCCAAGCGCCAGCTGACGGAAGCCGGATACAAGTTCGTCGAGGTGCCGCTCACGCACGCGATCCGCACCAAGGCGCTGGGCGCGATCGCGGGCGCCGGTACGGTGCCGCAGGTCTTCATCAACGGCCGGCTGATCGGCGGTTCGGAAGCGCTCGAAGCCTTTCTCAGGAAGGCGGCGTAAGCTCGGCGTGCAGCGTGCGACATAACGTGGGCGAAGGCGGTTCCCGTAACCGGTGCGCCGCCCGCCCGCGCACATTGAAGGTTCAGCGATGACGAACTCGGAATCGACGATCACCAGCGAACTGCGCGTCGACGTGGCGGTGATCGGCGCGGGCACGGCAGGATTGGCCGCGTATCGCGCGGCGAAGGCGGCAGGCGCGCGCGCGCTGATCATCGAAGGCGGGCCGTACGGCACGACCTGCGCCCGCGTCGGGTGCATGCCCAGCAAGCTGCTGATCGCGCCCGCCGAGGCCGCGCATGCGGTCGACCGTTTCCCCGGATTCGGTCTCACGCTGGAAGGCCCCGTCCACGTCGACGGCAAGGCCGTCATGGAACGGGTGCGCAGCGAGCGCGATCGTTTCGTCGGCTTTGTCACGCGCGGCGTGGACGAGATTCCCGACGGCGACAAGGTGCGTGGTTACGCGCGGTTCGTGGACAACAACACGCTGGCCGTGGACGGCGGCATCACCGTCCATGCGAAGTCCATTGTCATCGCGACCGGTTCGTCGACCGCTTATCCCGACGGCATGGAAGGCGCTCGGCGACCGACTGATCACCAACGACGAAGTATTCGAACTCCCCGACCTTCCCGGAAGCGTCGCCGTGTTCGGCCCGGGCGTCATCGGCCTGGAACTCGGCCAGGCGCTGCATCGGCTGGGCGTGCGCGTCAAGGTATTCGGACGCGGCGGCGGCGTGGGTCCGCTTTCCGATCCGGCGCTTGTGCGCGAAGCCAGGGAGATTTTCGGCGCGGAGTTCTACCTCGACACCGACGCGCATGCGGAAGTGGCCCGCGACGGTGACGACGTCGTGGTCAACTATCGCGCGCTCGATGGCTCGGCGCAGTCCGAGCGCTTCGACTTCCTGCTCGCGGCCACCGGCCGCACCGCCAACGTCGCCGGCCTGGAGCTTGGCGCGGACCACGCTCGCCGCGGACGCGCGCGGCGTACCGCTGTTCGACCGGAACACCATGCGCTGCGGCAACTCGTCGGTGTTCATCGCCGGCGACGTCGACAACGACGTTCCGCTGCTGCATGAAGCCGCCGACGAGGGCCGCATCGCGGGCGAAAACGCCGCGAGATTCCCCGGCGTGCGTCCCGGCTTGCGCCGCGCATTGCTGAGCGTCGTGTTCTCGGATCCGCAGATTGCCATCGTCGGCGGCGGCTGGGCGCGACTGCGCGACACGCCGCATGTCGTCGGCGAGGTGTCGTTCGCGAATCAGGGCCGCGCGCGGGTCATGCTGCGCAACCGTGGCTTGCTCCACGTCTATGCGGCACGCGACAGCGGCCTATTCCTGGGCGCGGAGATGCTCGGGCCCGACGCCGAACATATCGGGCACCTGCTCGCATGGGCGTTGCAGATGAAGCTCACGGTCGCGCAGATGCTGGAGATGCCCTTCTACCACCCGGTCGTGGAGGAGGGGTTGCGCACGGCGCTGCGCGATGCGCAGGCGAAGCTGAAGCTCGCCGCCGAGGCGCGGCGCGCGGCCTGAAACAGGTCGCGGCGGCTTACGAAGATCCGGCGAGCGCGGGTCAGAACGGCGGATGGCGCCGGTGCCACGCCGTCGCCCGCTGCACGGCGCGTCCGATCCGCACCAGCGTGACCTCGCTGAACGGAGCGCCGATGAACTGCATGCCGATCGGCAGGCCCTTTGCGTCCGGCTCGACGGGCAGCGACAGCGCGCAGGCGCCGAGATAATTGGCGACGCGCGTGTAGGTCGCCAGCGGCGTCGCTTCCTCGTCCACGTCCGCGACCGGCGTCGCGGTGATCGGCAGCGTGGGCGTGAGCAGCGCGTCGCGGCCGCGCATCCAGTCGGCGAAAGACGCGCTCGCGCGCCGCTTGTAGGCAAGATCGTCGATGTAGTCGGCCGCGCTTCGCGACTTTCCCCCCAGCAGGCGCTTGCGGACCCACGGGTCCAGCGGCAGCGCCTCGTCCTCGACGCCGCCGCGATGAAACGCGTAGGCCTCCGTCGCGATGAGCCTTCCGTTGCGCACCATCAGGTCCTCGAAGTCGAACGGGAAGCGCGCTTCTTCGACGATGGCGCCCAGGCCGCGCAACAGCGCGATCATCTCCGCGTGCCTCGCGCGAATCTCCGGGAACGACATCGGCGGTGAATTGTTCTTCCGCCAGCGCGGTGATGCGCATGCCGCGCACGTCGGGGTCGCCACCCAGTGCGGCCGCCACGTCGAAGCGCGGCGCGCCCAGCGTTGCCGGGTCGAACGCATCGGGCCCGGCCATCGCCGCGGTCAGCAGCGCGGCGTCTTCGACCGTGTGCGCGAGCGGCCCGAGCGAATCGAGCGTCGTCGACAGCGGCACCGCGCCGTGGAGACTGATGAGGCCGTAGGTCGACTTGAGGCCGGTGAGGCCGCACAGCGACGCGGGAATGCGGATCGATCCGCCGGTATCCGAACCGATGGCCGCCGGCGCCAATCCTGCCGCGACGGCGACGGCGGAGCCGCTGCTGGACCCGCCGGCTACGCGATGCGTCGTCATGTCCCACGGATTCCACGGCGCGCCCATCGGCTGGTTGCGGCCCCAGCCGCCGAACGCGAACTCGACCATGTGCGTCTTGCCGAGCGGAATCATGCCCGGCTGCCAGCAGTTTCGACAGCGCCGTGGCGGTATGGTCGGAGATGCGGCCCAGCCAGCTCTTCGATCCGGCGGTGGTCTGCCGTCCCTCGTAATGAATGAGGTCCTTGAGCGCGATCGGCAGGCCGTGCAGCGGGCCGCGGACCTTGCCGCCCTTGCGTTCCTGATCGGCCACGCGCGCCATCGCCAGCGCGTCGTCGCGATAGACATCGATGAACGCGTGCAGCTTGCCATCGAGCGCGTCGATCCGCGCAAGGCAGCCGGCGACGATGTCCTGCGACGTGGTTTCGCCGGCATCGAGGCGGCGCGAGAGTTCGGTCAGCGAGCAGTACGCGGAATCGGAGGACATGGCGTCGATCGCAAGGGTGGATGCGGTGGCGATCGTATTGCGGAAGCACGACCGGAAAGGCCGCATTCTGCCCGTAGTCAAACCGCCAACGTCGCCCGTCGCTTAAACTATCCCTAGCGTACCACCCGTTTTTCAACCGTCACCTGCCGTTTCCATGTCCGCCTACCCACACCTGCTGGCGCCCCTCGACCTGGGCTTCACCACGCTCAAGAATCGCGTGCTGATGGGATCGATGCACACGGGGCTGGAAGAGGAATCCAACGGCTTCGCGAAGATGGCCGAGTTCTACGCGACGCGCGCCCGCGGCGGCGTGGCGCTGATCGTGACCGGCGGCATCGCGCCGAATCTCTCCGGGCGGCTGGAGCCGCGCGCCTCGCAGCTGTCGTTCTCGTGGCAGGTTCCGAAACACCGGATGGTCACCGACGCCGTGCATGCAGCCGGCGGAAAGATCGCGCTGCAGATCCTGCATGCGGGCCGCTACGCGTATCACCCGCTGGCGGTCGCGCCGTCGAAATCGCGCTCGCCGATCAGCCCGTTCCGCGCACGCGGCCTCACCAGCTGGGGAGTGCGCAAGACGATCGCCGACTACGTGCGCTGCGCGCAGCTGGCGCAGCGCGCGGGTTACGACGGCGTGGAAATCATGGGATCGGAAGGCTATCTCATCAACCAGTTCGTGGCGCCGCAGACCAACCACCGCGACGACGAGTGGGGAGGCTCGTTCGAGCATCGCATCCGCTTCCCCGTCGAGATCGTCCGGCGCACGCGCGATGCGGTCGGCAAGGAATTCATCATCATCTACCGCCTGTCCATGCTCGACCTTGTGGAAGGCGGCAGCAACTGGGATGAAGTCGTGCAACTGGCGCAGGTGGTGGAGGCCGCGGGCGCCTCGATCATCAATACCGGCATCGGCTGGCACGAAGCGCGCATTCCCACGATCGGCACGATGGTGCCGCGCGCGGCGTTCGCGTGGGTGACCCGGCGGATGAAGGGGTCGGTCAGCATCCCGCTGATCACGACCAACCGGATCAACGACCCGGCGACGGGCGAGGCGATACTCGCGCGCGGCGACGCCGACATGGTATCGATGGCGCGGCCGTTCCTGGCGGACCCGGAGTTCGTCAACAAGGCGCGCGAGAATCGCGCCGACGAGATCAATACCTGCATCGGCTGCAACCAGGCGTGCCTCGATCACATCTTCGCCCGGCAGCTGGCGTCGTGTCTGGTCAACCCGTTCGCGTGCCGCGAGACCGAAATGAAGTTGCAGCCGGCGACAAGGCGGCAAAGGATCGCGGTGGTCGGCGCGGGACCGGCCGGGCTCGCCTGCGCGACGACGGCCGCGGCGCGCGGCCACTACGTGACGATGTTCGAGGCGGCAGCGGAGATCGGCGGCCAGTTCAACCTCGCGCGCCGCATTCCCGGCAAGGAGGAATTCGCGGAAACGCTCCGGTACTTCCGCACGCGCTTGCGGCAGCTGGGCGTGCGCGTCGAGCTGAACCGCCGCGTTACCGCGGACCATCTGCGCGACTATGACCACGTGATCGTGGCGACCGGCATCGTGCCGCGCATTCCGCCGATTCCCGGCATCGACCATCCGAAGGTCGCAAGCTATGTCGAGATCGTCGACGGACGCCGGCAGGCGGGCCGCCGCGTGGCGATCATCGGCGCTGGCGGCATCGGCTTCGACGTCGGCGAATTCCTCACCGCGGGCGCCGCGCCGCCGGACGGGCACAAAAGCGTCGGGCGCGACGACGATCCGGCCGTCGTCGCCTTCCGCGACGAATGGGGCATCGACCGGACCTACGCGCAGCGCGGCGGCCTCAAGGACGCGGAGGATCACGCTTCGCCGCGCCGGTTGTGGCTGTTGCAGCGGAAGGACCAGAAAGTCGGCGCGCGGCCTCGCCAAGACCACCGGCTGGATACGCCGCGCGCTGCTCAAGAAGCGCGGCGTCGCGATGCTCTCCGGCGTGCAGTACAACCGCATCGACGACCTGGGGCTCTCCATCACGGTGGACGGCCATCCCGAGCTGCTCGACGTGGATACCGTGGTGATCTGCGCCGGACAGGAGCCGCAGCGCGAGCTGGTCGCAGGGCTCGTGGCCGCCAGAATTCCGCACCAGCTGATCGGTGGCGCGGACGTCGCGCTGGAACTCGACGCCAAGCGCGCCATCGAGCAGGGAACGAGCGTGGCGATGGCGCTGTAGCCGGCGCGCTTCGGCCCGCGCGTTTACTTCATCGTGCCGAGTGGGCGACCCGCCGTGCCCGAAACGGCGGCTATCGAGAACGCGCTGCGCGGTCGACCGCAAGCGCTGCTGCACGTCGGCGGCCGGAACCCATGGCGCCGCCGCTTCCGCGATCCACGCGGAGCTTTCGACGAAAGCGATGCCGGACGCGGACTTCACCAAGGTGCCGGCCGAGCTCACGCGCCCCGCGAAAACGTCGGTGCGATTGGCCAGGTTGCCGTCGTTGGTCTTGACATAGAACGGGATGAACGTCGGTCCGATGCTGGCCAGCGCGTGATAGTCGCCGAGGAAGAGCCCTTCCGCGTTCGGCGCGATGGACAGGTCGAACGGGCCGGTCACATGACTCTCGCGCCAGGTCACGCCGTCGGCGGACTGCGCGAGCCACAGGTCGGTGGGCAGGCTGGTGGGGTCGCTCGTGTTGTTGCGGAAGTCGTAGTAGGTGACGCCGATCGTTCCGTCACTCCGTACGGTTACCGTGGGCGAGAACGCCTGCACGTTCGGGATCGCGGTTGACGCGGACCGGCGCCGACCACGTGAGCCCGCCATCGATCGAACGGGAAAGGGCGATGCCGTCGCGGACCCCGCCGGAGAACCGGGAATCCTGCCAAGTGGCGACCAGCATGCCCTGCGCGCTGACGGCGATCGATCCCAACGCCGCGCTGTCGCGCACGTCGGTGCCGCGTTCGGGATCCCGCACGCCGAGAGCCTGCGCCTGCGCGATGACGATCGGCGCGGACCACGAGATGCCCTTGTCGGTGGAGCGGATGACGGCAAGCGCCGGGGCCGGGTCGAACAGCGTGAAGAAGTTGATCAGCGTGCCGCCGGGCAGCACGACGATCTGGTTGTTGAGCGTCTGCTTGTCCGCGCCGGGATCGAAAATCGCCCGCGCGGGCTCCCACGATCGCGCCGCCGTCCGTCGTGCGCGCGAGGTAGCTCGGTCCGCGATTGCCCGCCAGGCGATCCCACGTCGCATACACGAACCGCGCATCGGTCGGGTCGGCGGTGATCGACTCCTTGTCGTTGAAGGCCGCCGGCCCGTCGCGGATCAGCGTGACCGGAACGCTCCATGTCCTGCCACGGTCGGCGGAGCGGCTGACGAGGATCGCGCTGGACGAGCCCGGCTGGCCCTCGGCGCCGCTGAAGGACAGCGAGATCTGGTAGGCGGTGCCATCGGGCGCGAAGCTGACCCACGGGTCGCTCGCGCGTTCGTAGTCGCCCCCGTTGGCGGCGTTGCCGCCGGCGCAGCGCGAAAGAGGCGCCGCGGTGCGCGCCCACGTGCGGCCACCATCGGACGAATAGCCGGTCAGCAGCCCGCGCGACCCGCCGTTCGACCAGCGGTCCTGCTGCCAGACGCCGACAAGGTTGGAAGGATTCGTCGGGTCCACCGCGACCATCGGTTCCACTTCCGCGTTTTCGAACAGCGTGCCGGTGGCGGCGACGCCATCGCATCCAGGCGCGAACGGCGACGCGGCCGACACCGGGAATTGCGGATCGGGTTGCCCCGCGCTGCTGGCGCACATGTTGACTGCGTCCGGCCCGTAGCCTTCGGCGAAGTAGCCGCGGGCGACCATCTGCGCCTTGACGACCGGGTCGGTCGTGAAGCGGTGGTTGGAATCGAAACGCTGGTTCCAGAGCCTGTAGACCGGAAGCGTGCCGGCCGGGCACGCGCCGGTCGTCGTGTTGGGGAGCGCCATGAAGAAGGCGTTTGGCGACTCGAGGATGTATCCGCTGAAACTGGGGTTGGTCGCGGTCTGGTCGAGGATGAATGCGCAGTCAGCCGGCGACGCGGAGAAAAAATGCGAATTGCCGTGCTGCGGCGGAATGAAGAAGCGGCACACCGGATTGACGCCGGCGCCGCCGCTGGCCTGCGTCGGATACGCGTTGAACGTGAGCCCGGTGCGCGCCCAGCCGCCGAAGACGCCCGTGTCCAGCGCATCGATGTCGGGCGCGAGCGGGCTGATGAAGTAGTGGTCGAGCGCCTGGTTGTAGAACTCGACGACGCTGATCGTGGTGGCGGGCAGCGATGCGCGATCGACCGGCGAAATTGGTCGCGAGGTTGGTGCCGATGTTGGCGCCGGGAGCGTGGCGCGAATAGCGCGTCGACGCCGTCGGTCGGGGAGCGCGGCGTAGCGAACGAGATCGACATTCGCGAAATTCACGCGTCCCGCCGTCGGTCGGCATGAAACGGTCGGGCATGACGTAGTCGGGCGTGACGAGCCCGTTGCCGCGACTGCCTGCGTGGCGATCAGCACGTGCCTGTTTGCGGTGGCAGTGTCCGGCAGGTCGAGGCCGAACGTGAAGGTCTTGATGACGCCGGCGTGGCTCGCCGTCAGCATGTGTCCGGCGAGGTTGTTCATGCCGTTCAGCCCCTGCGTTTCCTTCAGCACGACGAATTGCCGGGAACCGTCGGCGTTGGAGTAGACCTCGTCGATCCTCCAGGACTCGAAGCCCGCCCTTGCGGCGGACGTCGTGACGCCGAGCAGGCTCAGCGCGAGACCAAGGCGCAGGCAGGTGCGTGACACCGGGTCCGTGCGACATTGGAACGATCTCCGTACGGCGAGCCGAGCTTCAGGCCGCGCCGCGCATGACGTCGATGGTGAGGCGCAGCAGCTTCGCCAGCGCCTCGGTATCCGGCAGTGTAGCCTCGGTCACGCCAATGGCGCGAAGATACGCCGCGCCGGCGCGCAGCGCGCGCGCCCGCGTGTCCAGCGGCACGCTGGAATAGCGGGAACCGTAGGCCACGCGCAATGCGTCGACCAGCGCGACGTTGAGTTTTTCCTGCAGCAGCGAAACGTCGTCCTCGTCCAGCCGCATCGTCCCGCGGCCCGTGAGCAGCCAATGCAGGTTGATGTTGCGCGACTCCGCGATCCGCAGCAGGTATTCCTGCGTCGCCGAATTGCGCCGCTCGGCATTGGACACGGAGTTCTCGTGGATCCCCAGTTCGGCGGCGAAGGCTTTCTGGCTGGCCGCGCCCCTGACCAGCTTCAGGCGTTCGCCCAGCGTCATCGGCGCGCGTCCCGGGGACCGACATGGGCATCACCTTCCCGCCAGATTCTGTGTGTTGCATTTATGCCCATCGTCCAGTTGATATTGAGCGTCCGAACCTTGCGTTCGCGCGCCGCCGAATACTAACATTGCATCACCAGCCCAACGTCGTGCGCAACGTCGCACCTGAAACCCATGCTGAACGCACATTGCAAGACCACAGCCGCCGCACCGGACCTTCGCGTCCGTGGCACCGGCGCGTGCTCGCTTGCAGGCGCCGGCATGCGGAATTCGAAGGCTTTTGCTGTTCGCATTCAGCCGGCCCTGTCCGGCGCGAACGTGGGCAACAAGGCGACGTAGCAGCACCCCTGACCGGAAGACATTCCGCCAGGTGGGAAGGCGGAACGCTCTGAAGGTCCTTCACTCTCCTTCGCGCAGTTCCGCCGTCCGGCAAGGATGGCCGTTTTCGTTGCCCGTGCGCATGTGTGCGCGCGGGCGCCGCAGGAAAGGAGAAGCGAACCGAATGATCAATTTCGACGACATGACCGCAATGGCCCGAACCGGGCTACGCATGACCGTGACGCTCGTCCGCAGGGACGCGCCGTCGAACGGCTTTGCGCGCCGGGGCACGGGCACGCACGGCGGCCGGATTTTCGTTGCGGGAGGCGCTGCTTAAGAACGCGCATTCTCCCCGCCCTAAGTCCGGCCCGGTGCGATCGTACCGGGCTTTTTTGTTGCCTGGTATCACCACAACTGACGAGAATGAGGCACAACAAATGACCAGACTCTGGGATGAGTTGGAGTTGCCGTCCAGGTTCGGGGAAGGCGTGCGCCTGCGGGCGCCGCGCGAAGGCACCTGGTGGCAGCTTGAAGGACGGGCTGATCGTCCGCGTGTCGGCCGGGGAATCGGTCGATGCCGCGGAAAGCCAACAGCGTGCGTTGCTGGCGCTGGCGGTCCGCGACGCGGTCGAGCAGCAGTAGGACACCGGTTCGGTGACGACCCGGTGGCAGTAACGGCGATTCCGAGCGCTGTGCGCGGCGCTCCTAACCGACAATGCGGGATCGCCGCCGCGCCCGTCCTCCAGCGGGCGCGGTTGGCAGTCGCGGCAACCCGGCGGGGCGACCCGCCGGGGGCCGTGGCGAAACTGGCCGGCCTCCAGATCCCGCTAACGCCCGGGTAAAGACAAACTCACGCAAGGTCGTGCATACTTATGGGCACGTACTTTGCTAACGGATATTCCCAAGGAATTCAACCAACTGGGCATAGGTCGGCTGGCCGGATTCCGCAATCGCCAATGGAACCACTGGTACTCACCGTAGACATGGCGGGACTTCCCCAGGCGTGGGTGGCGCTGGAGGAAGCGATCACCTATCACGCCAAGCAGATGGTGGCGTGGTCGCTCGGGCAGGAAGTCCGCGAGTTTCGCGGCGGCTGGCAACGCAACGGCGAGCGCTCGCGCATCGCGACCAAGTCGATCCTCGCGATCAAGGGCACCGGCGCCGGCGCGCACCTGCACGCCCCCGGTCTCACCAATCCGATGCTGTTCGCGCGCGACCGCCAGCTGTGCGCCTACTGCGGCAAGCGGTACCTGGCGCGCGACCTTTCGAGGGACCACGTCATCCCCGTGTCGCGGGGCGGGCGGGATACCTGGACCAACACGGTCACCGCGTGCCGCCACTGCAACATCCGCAAGGGCGGCCAGACGCCCGAGCAGGCCAGCATGCCGCTGCTCTACGTGCCGTACGTCCCCAATCGGCACGAGCACTTCATCCTGCGCAACCGGCGCATCCTGTCCGACCAGATGGAATACCTGCTCGCGGGCGTTCCCCGCACCAGCCGCCTGCATGCGCCGCCGGCGCTCGCGAAGGTCGCCCGCGTCTCCTGACGATTTCGTTCCGGCGACAAGCGCGTTACAGCACGACCTGCGATCCCAGTTCGACGACGCGATTGGGCGGCAGCATGAACCACGTTGCCGCGTCGCCGGCGTTGCGGAACATCGACACGAACAGCTTCTCGCGCCAGAACGCCATGTCCGAGCGCAGCTTCGGGATCAGCGTTTCGCGGCCGAGGAAGAAAGACGTGTCCATCGCGTCCAGGTCCAGGCCCTGTTCGCAGCACCATTCGAGCGCGCGCGGCAGGTCCGGCGTGTCCATGAAGCCGAAGAACACCTTCACCTTGTGGAACTGGGAGTTGATCGACTCGACGACCACGCGCTGCGCCTCGGGCACATGGGGCACGTCCAGCGTGACGGCATTGAGCAGGATCACCTTGCTGTGCAGGCTCTTGTAGTGCTTGAGGCTGTGCAGCAGCGCGTGCGGCACCGAGTCCAGATTGGTCGTCATGAACACGGCGGCTCCGGGCACCGTCGCACAGCCCAGCGACGCGCTGGCAATGAACGCATCGAACGGTATGGAGTCGGCCTCCAGCCGCTCCCGCAGCAAGCGGCGGCCGCGCTTCCACGTCGACATCAGCGTGAACACGCCCAGGCCGAACACCAGCGGGACCCAGCCGCCTTCGCTGACCTTCAGCAGGTTGGCGCTGAAGAACGTGACGTCGATCAGCAGGAAGGCGCCGAACAGCGCCGCGCTTGCGGGCACGCTCCACTTCCACAGCGACCGCGCCACGACGAACGCCAGGATCGTCGTCATCGTCATGGTTCCGGTCACCGCGATGCCGTAGGCCGCGGCCAGGTTCGTCGAGGACTTGAAGCCGATGACGAGCACGACGACGCCAAGGAACAGCGCCCAGTTGATTCCGGGCAGGTAGATCTGCCCGATCTGCTTGGACGACGTGTGCTGGATCGTCATGCGCGGGCAGTAACCCAGTTGCATCGCCTGCTGGGTGATCGAGAACGCGCCCGAAATCATCGCCTGCGACGCGATGACCGTGGCCACGGTCGCCAGGACCACCAGCGGATAGAGCGCCCAGTCGGGGGCCAGCAGGTAGAACGGATTTTCGATCGCCTTGGCATCCGCGATCAGCAGCGCGCCCTGTCCGAAGTAGTTCAGCGTCAGCGAGGGCAGCACCAGCAGCATCCACGCCAGTCGCACCGGGACGCGCCCGAAGTGGCCCATGTCGGCGTACAACGCTTCGGCGCCGGTCACGACCAGCACGACCGCGCCGAGCGAGAAGAATCCCAACGCGCCATGGCGAAACAGAAACTCCACCGCATAGCCGGGGTCGAGCGCGGCGAGGACGCGCGGCGCGTGCGCGATGTTGACGACGCCGAGCAGTGCGAGGACCGCGAACCAGAGCGCCATCACCGGACCGAACAGCGAACCCATGCGGCCGGTGCCGCATTTCTGGGCCGTGAAGAGTCCGGCGAGCACGAGCAGCGTGATGGGAATGACGTAGGGCTTGAACGCGGGCGTGGCGACCTCGAGGCCCTCGATCGCGGACAGCACGGAAACCGCCGGCGTGATCATTCCGTCGCCATAGAACAGCGCCGCGCCGGCCAGCCCCAGCAGCATCAGGATCCGCGAGCGGCGGGCGCCCGGCTGCGCGTGCACGACCAGCGTCATCAGCGCGATGATCCCGCCTTCGCCCTTGTTGTCGGCGCGCATGACGAAGAGGATGTACTTGATCGTGACGACCAGCATCAGCGACCAGAACACCAGCGACAGGATGCCCAGCACGTTGTGATCGGTGATCGGAACGGGGTGGTGCGCTCCGCCGAAGACTTCCTTCAGCGCGTACAGCGGGCTGGTGCCGATGTCGCCGTACACCACGCCAAGCGCGCCGAGCGAGAGGAGCGCCAGGCGCTTGGGGTCCTTGGTAGCGCGTCGGTTCATTGGGGGTCGGGCGGTCAGGAAATTCGTCGCCGTCGCGAGCCGCCAAAGCCTTGCGCGCTGCGGGCAAGCGAGGATGCTACGCCGAATGCTGCGGCGCGGCAAAGGCCATCGGGGAAGCGCAAGCGACGTAGTTTCGGGGGTGGCGCGCCTGCAGCGCTACATGCGCGACCTGCCGTGAACGGCCCTGCGACAAAGGGAAATCAGGTCGATCGGAAACAACGCTTGCATACCGAAGCATCGGGGGCGACAGGCGAGCCGCAGAACGTGCAGGTCTTGATCAGCGAAGCGCGCCAGCGCCAGATGCCGAATAGCAGACCCATGGCCGCCAGCGCGATGGCGCCGATCCCCGCGCGGCGAATGAGTTCGGAGCGGTCGCGCTCGAACACCACTTCCGGCGTCACCGGCGGCGGTGTGGGCGCGGGCGTGCGCGATGCCGCGGTCGGCACGGGGAATAACAGCCATTGCTCGGCCTGCTGGATCGGCTGATGGGCGATCTGGGTCGCGGGACGCGGCGACGGCGCGGCGGTCGGTGTCGCCGCGCGCGAATACTTGTTGGCGCAGCCGGCGACAGAGGCGTTGTCGCGCTGCTTCAGGCATTCCTCGGGCCTGGCGGCGACGCCAGCGCCGGCCACGACCGTGCAGGCCAGCAGCAAGGGCAAGCAATGGCGGCTCGTCATAGATAGTTTCTCCAGCGCGGCATCGCGCCGCATCGGTCCCGTGTGCCGGTCCGGTCGCAAATCTTGGGCACCGCCCGGCAATCGGTATAGACGTACAAAGCAAGAGGCACGCCATTCGACGTTGTCGAGCGCGAGCCACGACGTAGTTTGTACGGCACAAATGCTGGGTCGCACCGAGCCCGAAGCGAAGCAACATTCGGTCGCGGTCCTGAACATGCGGCGGGATCAGCTGCGTTCAGGCACCTCGACGCGCATCGCGTAGCAGAACAACGGAAACCTTGACGCCGCGCGTCGCGTCGCGCCAAGGCGGACAACTAGTCGCCTCTGGCGTCGCCAGGAACGGGGGTGTCGAGCAGCCACTTCATCGCGGCGGCTTCGGTCGTGTAGACGTCGCAGACCAGTCCGAAGCTGGCTGCGACCTTGACGCCGAACTTTCGCGGATGGATATACTTGGCCTGCGCCACCAGCGCGACCACGACGGTACTTTGCGCGGCCTGCGCCCAGTCCTCGACCATCAGGAAGCGATCGACGAGCGACGGAATGGGCAGATCCTCTAAGCCGGAGGCGTCGATCAACAGGCGGCTCACGCCCTGGTCGCGACAGTGGGCGATTGCGCGCGAAATGAGGTCGACGGCATCCACCAGCGAATGCCTGCCACGCGGGCGGTATTGACATATGCCGTCCTTGTATTCGATCGCGTCGAGCTTCTGCAACATGGCGCTTCGCTTCCTTGTTGGTCACCGGAGATTATGCACGCCGCTCATGGGCGGCAGGCAGTCCTGACGATCGCGCCGGGAAGGCGATGACGACATTGCGGAAGCCGCTGGCCGCCCCCATGTGACGAAAGACCGTCGACCGCCCGTCCTCTGCCCAATGGAAATTCACCAACCGGACCCGGAATACACCAACTCCGCCCGTGCCCGCGCCAACTTTCGCCTGGCCGCGCTGACGTCGCTCTTCTTCGTCGCGTTGCTCTGGCTGATTCCGCTGCTGGGGTGGGGACTGGGACTCGCGGACTTCGGCATCCGGCCCCGGCAACTGGCCGGCCTGCCCGGAATTCTCGTGGCGCCACTGCTGCACGCGGACTTCTGGCATCTCATCGCAAATTCCCTGCCGCTGGTAGTCCTCGGCACCGCCATGTTCCATGTCTACCCGCATGCCGCCTTTCGCGTGCTGCCGATGGTCTATCTCGTCCCGGGCATTGCCGTCTGGCTGTTCGCAAGGGACGGAGTCCACGTCGGCGCCAGTGGCCTGGTCTACGGCCTGGTCGCGTACATCTTCGTGGCCGGACTCCTGCGGCGCGACCGGCGCGCGATCGCCACGTCCATGATCGTCGCGTTCATGTACGGCTCCGTCGCATGGGGCGTGCTGCCGATCAATCCCGGCGTTTCCTGGGAAACCCATCTGGCGGCCCTGCTGACCGGCGTCGTCATGGCGATCCTGATGCGCAATCGCGACAATCCGCCGCGCGTGCGCTATTCGTGGGAGAACGAGGTCGAGACGATCGACGTCGAGGAATTGGGGGACGAGCAGCCCGCCGGCGACGGCGATGCCCGCCCCCCGGTCACGATTCACTGAATGGCGCACCGCCACGCCGGGCCGCCTTGCCCGGCGCGGCTAAGGCTTGACGAACCGCAGCGCAAACTTGTCGGTGGGAATCTTCGCGTCGCCGGAGGAAACCTCGCGCGTGTCGGCGGGGTCGCGCAGGAAGTCGCCTTCCGCCTCGAGCACGAATCCGGCCTTGCGCACCTCCGCGATGACGATGGCCTGGTCGATGCGATGCAGCGTCTTGCCCGAGGAAATGTCCGCGCCGGCCTTGGCCGAGTGATCGACCACGACGAATTTTCCGCCGGATTTCAACGCCGCGAACAGCCGCTGGTTCATCTTGTCGCGGTCGACGGGAAGATAGGTGATGTCGTGATAGTTGTTGACGAGCGTGATGAGGTCGAGTTGCGGCGCCTGTTCCGGCACCGGATCGTCGAACGGGCGCAACACCACCACGAAGTTGGGCTGCGGCGCGTCGGCGAGCCGCTTGGTGATTGCGTCGCCGGCAGAAACGCGCTGTGCCCAGACCTTGCCCGTGGGTCCCACGGAGAGCGCCATCAGCTGCGACGTGTAGCCGCCGCCCGCCGCAACGTCCAACACCTGCATGCCCGGCTTCACCATGGTGAACGGCAGGAACTCGGCGGGACGGCGCGACGCGTCCATGCGCCGGTCCTGGTCCGTCCGGATCGGGCTCGCGATGACCGCCTGCGCGCGTTCGGCGGCGGCGCGCGGGTTGTCGGCCGGCGCGGACGAGCATCCCGCGAGCGCGATCAGGAACACAACGGAGACGGACACGCAAAGGGAGCCTTGCCCAAGGACAGTGCGAAGACGGAGTGGCATCGGTAGGCTTTCGCTCGAGGTCGGTGGAGAGAGGGCAGGATACTACGCGCGCTGTGAGCTACGGCAGGAAGTGCTTGGCCTCGAGCAACGCGCGCAGCTTGTCCGAATCGCGGCGAAACACGTCGGGATCGTACTTGGCCGTGCTCGTGTAGAACTGCGCCAGCGAAGTGATGCCCAGTTCTTCGATCCGCGCCTTCAATTCCGGGAACGCCATGTACCGCGCCCAGCCGCGGACTTCGCGCTGTGCGTAGATCTCCTCGAGCTCCGCGTCGGATGGCCGGCGATAGACCTCGTCGTGCAGGCAGCCCCGCACGGGCAGCCGGTCGCGCTTGGCCGGGTCCTCGTCCGGCCACCCGGCCACGATGGTGGTCACCGGCACGCAGGTGTCGGGAAGCTCCAGGAATTCGGCGATCTCCGTCATCGAGTGCAGCGTCGTGCCCATGTAGCAGATGCCGATACCCAGCGCCTCGAAGCCCAGGCAGACGTTCTGCGCGACGATGATCGCGTCGAAGGCCGCGACGTGATACCCGAGCAGGTTGTTGAAATTGTCACGCGCGCCGCGCTTGCGCAGCCACTCGCGCGTGCGGTACCAGTCCGCGCAGAACGTGATGACCAGCGGCGCCTGCAGCACCATTTCCTGTTCGAAGTGCAGCTCGTAGAGCTTGCGCTTGCGCTCGGCATCGCGCGTCAGCACCAGCGTCACGCTGTTCAGGTTGCCGGACGACGAGCCGCCCGCGATCGCGTCCGCGCACACCTGTTCCACCAGCGCCGGGTCGATCGGGTCCGGCTTGTAGCTGCGAATGGAGCGGTGGCGGTTGAGGAGCTGCGAGGTTTCGGTCATGAAAGGTCCAGGTTCGAGGGCGAATCAAGAAAGTACGCGGTCCGTAACGATCGCGGATGCGGGAAGCCGACGCTGTCCGCGACGTGCATGAAAACGCCGGCTGACGCGCCGGCGGATGTGGGCCAGCCTAACCAAGAACGGCGCGTCAGGCAAGGGAACGCATTGGGCCAGCGCACCTCGATGCGTCCGGGCGTTCACCGCCGTTACCAGCGCCGCGTGGCCGGCCATGCGACGGCGCTCCTATTGACGTGCCCCGGCCCCGGACATAACCTTTGCCGATGCTGGAACCATCTCAAGTTGCATCGAGCCCCCGAAGGCCGGTCCGTTCTCTTGACGTTGACGCTCGAGACCTCACGGCGGTCGCCAACGGCATCGAAGACATGTATGGCGAGGTCCTCGACGTGATCGTCGCCAGGCGCGCTTTCGACGCCGCGGTGTTGGCCGAAGTCGGGGAACGACTGGACTCGGGCGCGCGTGACCCGGGCTGGTCGCGCCCCAACGAGAAGATGCCGGTGGAGGACTTGCAACTGCTTGGCACGGACACACCAGCGACTCCGACGTATCAGGCGCCACGGGGCGCGTCGCTCGACGCGTATCTCGGCAGCGCGGCAGGCTCATGCGGCCGATGCTGCGGGAGTTTTCAAGCCAGGTTTCGATGCCGTCGATGAAATCCGCACTGTGCTGAGTCACTTTTCGGGAGGACGGCCGGCGGTGCTAGCCCACGCGTCCGGTGGCCGCCCTTATGTGCCGTTCACGATCCGCCGTCTCGTCGACGGCAAGCAGATCGGCATCCATCACGATTATCACTATCGGCTCGACCTGTATCGCGAGATGTCGCAGCAGGTCGATACGCGGACATTGATCAGCTACGTGGCCACACTGCGCACACCGCGGTCTGGCGGCGAGCTCTTTGTCTACGGCGCCACCTCCGAAACGCCCGACGTGCCGAAACTACCCAACGGGTTCTCATACGATCTCGCGGCCATCGAACAGCGCTATGAGTGCGCGCGCTTCGTGATGAACCCGGGGGATCTTTTCCTGCTTGCGTCGGGCCGTTGCCTGCATCGTGTCGGCCGCATCTCCGGACCGCAGGCACGGATCACGATGGGCGGATTTCTAGCGCTGTCCAAGGAGCACGACCGCGTTCTTTTCTGGAGCTGACACCATCGGCGTGCCGGCAATCTCTCAGATCCTATCCCAGCGATCGCGAAGTCCCTTCAAGAGACTGCCAACGCTTGCCTTGTGAAGCTTCGCGCGGTCGACAAGAACGCCGGACAGGAAGAGCGCGAGAGCCAGTCCGACCAGCGAGCGATCGACCGGAGGACGGGTTCGGTTGCTGTCGCGATGCCGCGCAAGAAATCCAGGGTCCCAATCGCTGACAAGTCCGGCGGTCCTCCATGCGTCCAGCGCCGGGTTCGTGCCCCAGGTCTCGTTCTCCGCACGATGTCGCCGCAGGTGCAATTGCCGCTGGGTACCGAGCGAAGAAGAAACCAGGAACGTATAGAGGCCGGAACCGGCGTCGGGCAGCGTCGCCCGCAACCGGCCAGGGGCGACAGGATTCATCGACAGCGACTGGCTCTGCGTCGTGGGCGTCTGCACCGCGATGGATACGCCGTCCGTGTCGGCGCCACCCGCGCCGGTCCGGAAGTCGGCCTCGACCAGAAGCCCGTCCGCGACATCCGACACGTCCAGCGTGACCGCGCCGCGCTGCGATGATCCGCTGACCCAATCGGTCAGACCGCCCGCGAGCAGCGGCCATTCTCGCCACGGCAACCATCGCGGGGTCCAGCTTCCCAGTCCGCTTGTCACGGCAACCACGCGGCCCTGGCCGGACCTTTGGAATGCGATCAACGGGTCGCCTCGTTCGGTCTGCACGGACACGGATGCGGCGGGTTGCGGCCGGGTGACGGCGTAGGCCGCGACCGCCGGCCAGTCCTTCAGCGTTCCGGGTGAGAACGGCAGCGGCTGACGCTGCGTCACGGCGATCGCGCCACGCTCGACGCGCGCCCTGCGGCGCTCGACTCCGGCGCGCATGACGAGCGGCAGTTCGGCGGCTTCGTTCACGCGAAGCACGACGCCCGATTCGCCGCCGACGAGCCGTTCCAGCGCGCTTACGTCAGCGTCGGGCCCGACGGCCAGCGCGATCGTCTCGATTCGCGACCGATCGAGCCGCGCGCGCAGTTCGGCGAGCGGCGCGTCGTCGACGAAACCGTCGGTGACCAGGACCAGCATGCGCCGTGCGCCGCGCGAGCGCTCGAGTTCGTCGATCGCAGCGTCGAGCGCGGGGCCGAGCCTCGTTCCGCCATTCGGGCTCGTGTGCCAGTCTCGCTCCAGCGCCTGCGTCCCGGCAGCGGCAGGGCCGAGCGGAATCAGTACGCGCGGCGCCACGTCGAAGACCACGAGGCCGAGCGAATCGCGCGCGGTGAGGCCGCGCGCGGTCTCGAGCACTGCACGCTGGGCCAGCTGGAAGCGGTCCACGCCGCCACTGCCCTGGCCCATGCTGCCCGACTTGTCGACGACGAACATGATGCTGGCGGGCTGATCGAGCGCCGCCGGCTCCGACATCACGGGCAGCACCGACTCGAGGGCCGAATCCCGATATCCGCCGCGGGCAAACGAGCGCTCGCCGCCCAGCACCATCAAGCCAAGGCCGCGACTCTGCACAGCGGCCACGAGCGCCTTCCAGAAGCGCGGACTGGCATCGGTGATCGCCACATCGTCGAGCACGACGGCGTGGTATCCGTCCAGCCCGTCGGCGTGGGCGTCGAGCCGCGAAGCAGGAACGACGTCCAGCGTCCAGCCGCCTTTGCGCAGGCTGCGCGCAAGCGCCCCGGACGAACCCTGCGCGTACAGGATCGCCGCGCGTGGGACGACGTCGACGACGGCGGCGTCCGGCAGCGTCCCGAGCGTTTGTCCCGAAGCCGGGTCCTCCAGCGCCACGTCCACGAGAACGGCGCCGTTGCGGCTCGCGTCGAGTTCGATCGTCGCCCTGCCGCTGCCATCCACGTCGCCGTTCGCCGCCTGCGTCTCGCCGCTTGTGGCGCGCGTGGTTGCCTTGACGCGCAGCGGTCGGTCCAATCGCCCCGCCAGCTGCACTGCGATCCGGATCCTCTGGCCGGCGAATGCGCGGTCCGGCGCCAGCACCTCGGAGATGCGCGTTTCCGGCAGCGGACGGCCGACAGGGATCCAGTGGACGGGCAAGCGTGCGTCGCGTGCAGCGCGCAGCGCGCGCTCCAGGTCGCCGGCGTTTTCCTGTCCGTCGGAGATGACCACGACGCTGGCGAGCGGCGTGCGGGCGTCCGCAGCCAGCGCCGCATCCAGTGCCGCCTCGACATTCGTTGTCGACGGCTCGAGATCGGCAACGGAGTCGGCCGCTTTCGCGGACGGCGCCGCCGGCCTGCCCGCGAACTCGAGCAGTTGCAGTTCGCCGCTGCCGGCCGCCTTCGCCGCGCGCACGACGTCGGCGACTGCCGTGTCGCTCGCCGCGCGCGGCACGCTCTGCGAGCGATCGACGAGCACCAGCACCCGCGGCCGGCTGCGTGCGTCGAGCCACGAGAAACCGAGCAGGGACAGCGACAGCGCGACAAGCGCCGCCAATTGCAGCGCCAGCGCCACCAAGGTCCTGGAACCGCCCGCGCTCACCTGGATTCCGCGCTCTGGTAAGCGACCGTTCGCTGCCACTGACGCGCGAGCGCGACCAGTTCCCACAGCAGCACCAGCAGCGCGGCCACGAGAAATGGTTGTGTCCAATCGTGGAGGGAATGCGCGGAACCCGGCGCGCGCGCGACGGCACTCGCGCCGGCGCGTTCGGACGGTACGACCTGGGCCGAGCCCGCGCCGCGGTCGGCTATCGCGATCTCGTCGAGCAGGTTGCCGCCGAAGAGCCGCTCGAACATGAAGTTCACCAGCAGCGGAATCTCGGGACCGCGCAGCGCCTCCTCCGCGTCGAAATCCAGCGATGTCTCGAGAAGTTTCGAGGCGCCCGCGCGACTGACGATCAGCGGCTCGTCGCCGGCAGCGAGCAGGACGACGTCCCCCGGCCGCGCTTCGAGCCGCGCCGCAACCTGCATTCGCTCGCTGTCGAGCCTGATGCGGCGCGACGTCGGGCACGGCGGAAGACCACTGCACCGATCCATGCGGCCGCGACGGGCGTGCGGTTCGCGAGTACGCGGATCGCGGGAACGCCGCTGGCCGCGCCGCGCGTCCCGCAGTCCAGCTCGGCATCGACGCCGGTGGCGCCTTGCTCGACCAGGACAAGGGCAGGGTGTGCGGCAACCGCGGACTTGAGCGCGGCGGGGCACTTCGCATCGGTCGCCACCCGGCGCCGTTGCAGCGGACGCAGGTCGAGGACGATCTCGTCGTCTTCGGCAAGCGCATCGCCGGGTTGCAACGTGGCGCGAACCTTGGCCGACGCCGGGATCGACGCGTTCACGAGCGTGGATGCTCCCGGGTCCAGGCGGAGATCGGATCGGGCGAGTTCGCCGGCATCCGTGGCGACGACGACAACCCGCGTTTCGGCGGCGGTCCCGCCGTTCGCGACCTTGAGCGACACGTCATACCTTTCCGGGTCGTTCAGGCTTCGGCGCGCGGACAGCCGCTCCAATCCGACGTTGCGCGTGACGCCCGCCACCTGGACGATGCGATCGGGGCGCGTCTCGCCGGGCCACTCGAACAGCGCGGAGTGCGCACCGTCCGTCAACAGCCAATGCAGGCTGTCGGTGCGCAGCAGGGCCGCGGGCGGGGCGGCGGGCTGCTTCCGTCCGGCGCCGGCTACAACGTTCGCGATGGTCGCGTCGGTGAGCGGGCCGAGGCCGTGCCACGGGTCACCGAGCGTGCGCACCTCGACATTGGCATGCGGAACCGCGTCCAGCAGCGAGCGAACTTGCGCCAAGCCCTTCGGCGAGCCGTGTTCCGTGCTCCTCGCGCGTCAGCATGCTGAGCGAATCGTCGATCCACAGCGTGACGTCCGTACGCTGCTCCGGCAGCTGCGGTCCGGCCAGCGCGACGGCGAGAAGCGCGGTCAACAGCGCACGGCGTCGCCACGCCGGGTCGGGCGGACGGCGTTCGCCCGCGGCGGGACTGCTCGCCGCGGCGCGCCGCCACAGGTCGCAGCCGGGACACGGGTACGGCGCGAAGCTGGCGTCCCCCGCGATGCAGCCAGCGAATCACCGGCAGCAGCACGATCCCGAACAACCACAACGGCGAGGCGAAGGTCAGCAAACCGATCGCGCCTGGATCAGATGTCGCAGCAGCGTGTGCTGCCACGGCTGCGCGACGTCCCAGTCGGTAAACGCGATGCCGCTGCGGGCGCAGAAGCTGCGCAACCGGCCCGTCATCGCGGCACGTTCGCCGGCCGCCAGCGCGTTCACGCTCTTCGCCGGCGCGCGCCTGCATCCGCGCGCCGGTCTCCACGTCCACGAGATCGAAGTCGCCCGCCATCTGCAATTCGGTCTCGGCCGAATCGGTCACCTGCAACGCGTGCAGCGCGGTGCAGCGCTGGAGCAGCGCGCTCAAGTCGCGGCGCATCTCGTCGTCGGCGAGGAAGTCGCTGATGGCGAAGACCGAGGCTGCGCCATGCACGTGCCGCGCACAAACGCCGAGCTCGGAGCGCTCACCGGCGCGCGCCGGCTGCAGTTCGACAAGCCGACGCGCGATGGCTGCGTAGTGGTGCTGCCCGCGCCCGCGCGGGACTTCCGACAGCACGTGCCCGCCAAAGGCCAGCAATCCCACCCGATGGCCGAGTTCGAGCAGCGCGTAACTCATCGCCGCCGCCATGCGCACCGCCGCCCGCCACTTGGCCGCGCCGTGCACCGCCATGGAGGAGCTGGCGTCGAGCAGCGAGCGTCCAGTCGGACACGGATTCGGATTCGAAGCGGCGCACGATCGGCCGCCGGCGCCGTGCCGTCTGCCGCCAGTCGATGTGGCGGACCTCGTCGCCGGCGGCATAGTCGCGGTGATCGAGATGCTGGATGCCGACGCCGGCGCGACGATTGACGGTCCGCGAGCCTTGCGTGTGCGGCAGTCGATCGATCAGCAGTTGCGCGGCCGCGCGCGCGAAGGATTGCAGCTCGGACTCGCTCGGCAGCGCTGCGCGGATCAGAACTGGCGTCGCCATCCGTCGATCACCGACGCGAGCGCTGGCGTCCGCATCGAGGCCGTCGAGCTCGCTCTCGAGACGCAGCAGAATGCGGTGGCGCAATACCGGCAGCGCAACGGCCGCGAGATCATCGATGTCGACGTGCGAGCGGCCGGCCATCACCGCGCCGCACGCGCGCCGCGCGGATCAGCGCCTGCAGCGCGCGCGGGCTCGCGCCATAGCGAATGTGCCGGCGGGCCTCCGGCATCCGCGCCGCCTGCGTCCGGCTGCGTGGCGACGATCAGGTCGACCGCCGCTTCCTTGCAGCGCTCTGCCAGCAACACCGTACGGCACAGTTCCGTGATGCGCAGCACGTCGGCGGGGCCGGCGATCGGCTGCAGCGTGTCCGCAGGTTCGGCATCGAGCGACACGTCGAGCAGGGCCCGCAGCGACCCCCGGTCGGGGAACGGCACCGTGAGCTTGAACATGAAGCGGTCGAGCTGCGCTTCGGGCAACGGGTAGGTTCCTTCGAGTTCGATCGGGTTCTGCGTCGCCAGCACGCAAAATGGGTTCGGCAGGCGGTGGGAGATGCCTGCATGCGTGACCTGCCTCTCCTGCATCGCTTCGAGCAGTGCGGATTGCGTGCGCGGCGTCGCGCGATTGATCTCGTCGACCAGCACGAGCTGGGCGAAGACCGGGCCGGGCCGAAATTCGAACGTCGACGCGCCGCCGGCCGCGGTCGCGTAGATCTCCGCGCCCGTGACGTCGGCCGGCATCAGGTCGGGCGTGCATTGCACGCGTGCCCAATGCAGTCCCAGCGCCGCGGCGAGCGCCTTGGCCAGGTGGGTCTTGCCGAGACCGGGCAGTCCCTCGATGAGCACGTGGCCTCCCGCGAAGACGGCGGTGATCAGGTGGGTGACGAGCTCGCCCTGTCCGACGATCACGCGATCGAGCAGCGCGCGCAGATCCTGCAGCTTGACGATGTGCGTCGGCGTAAGCGCCGTCGGCGGCAGGATCTGCGGTCAACGGCGTTGCCTGCTGGCTTTCATCCATGCTTGTACGTAGGCAGCCCTGGTTGGAGTCAGCGGCGTGGCGTCTGTGGCCGGAGGAGGTGTCGCCGCGGCCGAGGGCGGGATTCTCCCGCTCCGTCGCCGTGCGATGCATCGGAAGATCGTCGTCGAACGTCGCCGGCTGGTCCATGTCAGCCTGCCTTTCCGGCGATGGACGCCGTTCGCTCGATTCACGTCTTTGCACCTGGATCGTACTCCGCGGGACCCGCGAAACGCCAGCATCGGCGCGATCGTCGCGGCTGTCGCCGGCGTCGCGGCCGGAGCCGGCGCCGGAAGCCTGTGTTGTCGCGGCCGTGGGGGCCGCATCATCGATGGCGCCTGGAAGCGGATCCGCCGATGGTGGTCCGTTCGCCATTCGGCGCGTCGCCGGGCTGGGCCATGCGCGAGGCGGTGCTCGCATCGCTCTTGCCGGGTCCCGTCGCCGGCGCCTCGGCCGTCGTCGCGACGCTCGGATGCGCGGCGCGATTCCGCGGAGCGCAACGCGCTCGCAAGTGCGCTGACGAGTTCCCTGGATGCAGGCCGTTCGGCATCCGGCGTATGGGGCGGTCGGCAACGCCGGAGGCCGAGGGCGCGGCAAGTGGCTGCGGCGCCGACGGAGCCGTGCCGGGCAGCGCCAGGACGATCGTCGCCAGACGCCGCGCACACCAGCACGGAAAGAAGCGGCCGGGACAGGCGCGCGGAATCATGCCGTTCCGCCGAGGAGACGCAGGCTATGCGGCACCCTCGTCGCCGCCCAATGTTCGAGCCATTGCAGGGCCGGGGCGTTCGGCAGCCGCCTGCTTGCCTTCGCGCATTTCGAGCAACGTGCTGAACGCGGAGCCCCGCCAAGGTGACGGTCCGCCCAGAGCGCGCACGCCGAATCGGAGGGGCGCCGCAATCGCCGCCCACGCCATCACCGCGGCCCACAGCGCGACGATCGCAAGGACAGACGGTGTCGACGCGGACCGCGCGCGCTGCCAGGTGCACGGCCACGGCGAGCAACATCAGTCCGGCCGATCCCCACAACGCCAGCCGGGCGGCAGCGACGAACTGTCCTCGCCACAATCGGCGTCGCACCGCAATCTGCAGGGTCTGCACGATCGAATTGGCCATGACTCTCGACTCAAGCCGACGGCATGTACCAGAAGCCGCGCGCGGCCCACGCCGACGCCGCGAGCGCGATACCCAATACCGTTCCCGCGACAGCCGCAAGTTCCGCCCTTTGCAGCAAGCGATGCAAGCCCAGCCCGATCAGCGGCAGCGCAACGCTTCCGGCCAGCAACAGCGCCTCCGCCAGCGCCACGTGCGTCGCCGGCGTGGTGCCGGCGGACCACGCAAGAGCCACGATGGGCCACGAGGGCGCGATCAGCCCAATCCCTGCCGTTGCGCCCGGACGCCAACCGCGCAGCGCGCCGACGCGCACGCCGACCATCGCGAGCGCCGTGACGCGGACGAGCAACAGCGCCTGCAGCGCGTCGTCCGCACAGCGGCTCGCGTCGGATCCATGGTCGAGGGCGAGGCGCGTGCTGCCGAGCCACCACACGGCGATGGCGGCTGCGAGCGCCAGGCCGGTCATCGCGTCCAGGCGATGTGCAGCTGCTTCGCTCATGGCGTCGGAATGGAAACGAGAAGCCATGCCTTCGATTGCGGCGGGATGTCCGCGACACCACCCAGCTCGAGCTCCCACAGCGCGGCCGCGCCGTCGGTTCGAGTCCGCGCCAGCGCCGTTCGCACCACGGCATCCCGAAACGGCTTGCCTGAACGGGTGGGGATGGTCGTGTCGTCACCGGGACCCAGGGCGCGGCAATTCATGGACGAGGCCGCCTGCCAGGAGCATGCCATTGGGCCAGCCGATGCTTCCTGTGTTGCGAACCTGGAGCAACCCGTCCGGCCGGGCTTCGATGGCGATCGCCCTTGCCACCGGGAAGCTGCCCGAGTAGCAGAGCAAGACCTGCCGAAACAGGCGCGTATCGAACTCGGCGAACGTCGCGTGTCTGCGGCTGGCGTCGAAGTCGAAACGCATCGGCTGGGTCGGGTCGCAGGACCGCGCGGAGGCGAGTTGTTGCAGGACCGGCACGCGCATCGCGACCGCGAGCGAGGCCCGGGAACCGCTGCCAGGCCTGGTAACGGGCCGACTCCGCGCCGGACGTGGCCTCGCTCCAGACGACGAGTTGCGACGAGGGCTGCATGGCGTGCAGCAGCGCCAGAATCGCCACGGCTGCGAGTGCCGGAACCAGCAGCAACACCGGCAAGGACGAGAAAAACATGGCCGCCAATATCGCCGCAGCGAAGTACGCGGCGAGGACGACGAGCACTCGATTCCAGGTGACGAGATCGGGGACGAGCGAGCTCGCCGATTCCCGGAAGCGCGGTCGCCAGGACCATGCTCGCGGCCAGCGACGACTTGAGCATTTCCGTGGCGTCCGCGAGCGATGCTGCGTGCATGAGGGCGCGGCCGCCGCAACCGCCCGACCCATCCAGCACGCGACGCACGGGGGGATCCGCATTCAACAACACGATGCGGCCACATTCCGCCGCGTGCACGAGCAGCGCGCCGAGTTGGCGTTGATCGAGGGCGCCCAGCGTCGGCGCGTCCAGGATCAGCGCATCGATGCTCGAGTAGGCCAACGCGTTGCGCGGCAGGTCGTCGGCGTCGAGCGCGACCGTGTGAAAGCCTTCGAGCTGCACCGGGTCGCCCGTCACGATACCCACGCCCAGCAACGGGGACTCCGACTGCGCAATGCGGACGTCACGCCGCTGCGGCGGTGCGGCCGGCGATACGGCGCTCACCGCGACCCCTTCGGCCGATTCGATCGGCACCTGCAGCCGCACGACTCGGCCGGGTTCGAGGTCGAGGTTGGCGCGCACGACCTGGCGGCCGGCCGCGACCTCGAGCGTCGCTCGCGTTGCAACGTCGGCGCTCAGGCGAATGTCGACTTCGGTCGCCCGGCCCGGTCGGGTCCAGCCATTCCACGCGGGCGTCGCTTCCAGGTCGATGCGCGGCTGGGCGATCACGTCCGTCATGCCGCAAAGCGCGAGCCCCAGGAGCCATGGCCAGCGTGACACTGCGTCTACTTGAGCATCTGTTCGAGCGCGATCACGCTCCACGCGGTCGCGAGTTCCGGCTTGTCTTCCCACCAGAGTCCCGAGTCCTTGTTGATCCAGGATCCATCCGGGTTCTGCAGCAGGATCAGCCGGTCGGCAAGTTCGTTGCGCCAGTTGTGCCGCTGGCCGCGGCCATCCACGAACTCCTTGTCCCCGTAGGCGGACGTGACCTTTGCAAAGCGCCTGGTAATAATAGAAGAGCCCGCCCTTGGTGTTCGTGCCGGGGTTGTTGTCGAGCGTGTAGTTCGTAGTGAGCCACTTGTAGGCGGCCTGCACGCGCGGGTCGGACTTGTCGACGCCTGCATACAGCAAACTGATGAGGCCGGCCGCGGTGACCGTTCCGTACGATTTCGTGCCGCCGCCGTATTCGGGTGGATTGTAGGCAGGAGAATAGAGAAAGCCGCCATCGTTGCCGGCGTATTTCTGGTCGTTGCTCTCGCTGCGGTTCTGCATGCGATTCACGAAGATCAGCGCCTTCTGCCAGACCGGGTCCTTCGGATCGAGCGACGTCGCGCGCAGCGATTCGAGCGCGATGTAGAGGTTGGAAATGTCGGGCCGCTCGTCGCCTCCATACCCAAGACCGCCGTACCAGTTGTCGACCGGCATGAAACCCCGGCTCTCACCTATTTGGTGCTTCGTGATGTACTTCTGCCCGTTGGCGATGACCTGCGCGTACTTCGGGTCCTTCGTCGCCGCCAGCGCAGTGATCGCCACGGCAGTGTTGTAGCTCTCGTCGTGCTTGATTTCGACGATCGAGCCGTCGGGATTCGCCTTGGAAACGATGAATGCTGCGTAGCGCTCGATGGCGGGCTTGTCGGCGGCGGAGACGCCGCGGGGGTCTTCAAGGATCGCGCGCAGCGTGAGCGCCGTGAGCCCGACCGAGTTCCCGATGGAACCGTTCGCAGCCTGCTTGCTCTTGAGGAATTTGAGCCCGGCGTCAACGGCCTGCTGCGCCTTGGCGCGCGTCTGCGCGTTCATGTCGTCGGCGGCACCGTATGCCGGCACTGCCAGTGCGAGGCCGGTCAGCACTGCCAAGAAGAGTCGCTTCATCATTTGTCTTCCTCCTGTTGCGATGAGAAACGTTCCGACTGCACGCCAGCTGTGCTGCCGGTACTGCATTCAAGTGCTTCTATGCTGCATGCCGTGACCTGCACGAAGCTGCGCGCCCAATCGCCCGCCTCGCCCGCGGCGAGGACGCCGTGGTGTCCGTTGGCGACGAGCCGTGCCATCCCGCATCAGCAGCACCCGCGCGCCCAACTCGATGACGTCCGCCGTGTCGTGGGTGATGATGATTGCCCCCGAGACCGTAGCCAGCCGCGTCTTCAGCCGCTTGATCAGGTCGGCCCGCGTGAGCCGGTCGACGTTGCCGAACGGCTCGTCGAGCAGCAGCAGCCTGGCGTCGGCGGCCAGCGCGCGCGCCAGTGAGACCCGCTGCGCCTCGCCGCCCGACAATGTGGCTACGTCGCGTCCCTCCATGCCCGTGAGGCCCATTGCAGCCAGCGCCTCGCGCGCCTTGCGGCCGCGCTCGGGCGAGCTTGCGGCCCCGATCGCAAAGGCGACGTTGCCCACAGCGTCCAGATGAGGGAACAGCGTCGCGTCCTGGAAGGCCAGGCCGAACTTCCGGTGTTCAGGCGCCACCCGCACGCTGCCCGGCGCCGACACCTCGGTGCCGAACAGGTGGACGCTGCCGGCCGAAGGAGCATCGAACCCGGCGATCATCCGCAGCAGCGAGGTCTTGCCGCTGCCCGATGGCCCCAGTATGGCCAGTATCTCGCCCGGCGCCATGTCGAACGACACGTCCGCAACCACCGCCTTCCCGGCGATGACGCGCGACAACGATCGGACCGACAGGATCGGCGGGCGACAATTCGGAGCGCTTCCGTCAGCCACGATGTGGCGCCCCCATGCGACGAATGTTTCCACCACAGAAACGCCAACGGCGCCGCCATCAGCAACTGGCTGATGAGCACCCAGACGGCTGCGCGATCCATGTTCTGGAACCGCGAAAAGGCGTAGATCTTCAGCGCCGGCGACGTATAGCCGAAATGCTGCAGCATCAGGCTCAAGTCCAGTTCCTTCACCGACTCCATGAAAACCAGCGCACAACCGAGCAGCAGCGCCGGCCCGACATGGCCGGCGAGGGCCACGCGGCGTGCGCGCACCGGTCCGGCGCCGAAGGCCCGTGCCGTCTCGATCATCGTCGGCGGCGTGCGGCGCAGGGCGTCCAGCACAGGCAGCATCGCGAACGGCATGAAGCGCAGCGCCTCCGCCGTCACGATCAGCACGCGGCTGTCGCGCGCGCCGCCCAGCCAGGAAGCCAGCACCGAGCCGTCGCGGCTCATCATCACGAAGGCGAGCGCCAGCACCAGCGAGGGCAGGAAGTAGTTGCTCAGGAACAGCCATGGCATGCGCTCGGCAAGTGGCGAGCGGCCACCCGAGCGCAGGACCAGGACCGTGAGCGCGCAAATGCTCAGCACCACCAGCACGGTGGCGACTGACGTCGTCGCTGCCTGCAGTATGCCGACCGGGATGGCGGCGAAGCGGGTGCGCTCCCACGTCTGCCAGGCCCAGCGCAGCGTGAGGAATTCCGGAATCCAGAAGGCCGGCATCGAACACAGCAGGCTCCACCCCACGACAGCCAGGGTCGCAGGGCCGGACAGGCGCTTGCGCGAAGCGGCCGCCGCGGCCGGTGGAATCGGATTCTGGCTGATGATGGACGTGGACGCCCACGCCGCCACCGCGACCAGCAGCACCGAGGGCACGATCAACACCACCGACACGATGGCCGCCACTTGCGAGCTCTGGCTGGCCAACCACAGGTTGTGCATGCCGACGCTGACGGTGTCGATGCCCATGCGCTCGGCAGCCGCGTAGTCGCCGACGGATTGCGCGAACACGATCATCAGGCTGGCTGCCGCCGGCACCGCGTACACAGGTACATGCACACGCAGCAATCGTCGCCAGGGGCCGTGACCGAGCGCAGCGGCGAGTTCCGCAAATGCGTTGGGAATGCGCGCGGAAGCCACGCGGAAGACAATGAACACATACGCCGAACACGCCAAGCCGAGCTGGAGGGCCAGCGCATGCCGGCTCTCGAGGAAGGCCCAGGAAAAGCTCACCGTCCAGGTGCCGGCAGTGACGTAGGGTGCGAACAGCAGCGGCAGCAGGGCCAGCACGGTGACCAGCCCCCTGCCACGAAAATCGAAGCGCGATACCGCAATCGCCGGCACCGCACCCACTGCAAATGCCACCGCGGAGGCCTCCAGCGCCACCCACAGGCTCGTGCGCGCCTGATGGGGCAGACTGGTGCTGGCGAAGTGAACCAGCCAGCCCCCGTCCGACAGCACAGGCAGCGCCGACAGCAGCAGGTAGCCGGCGGGCCACAGCGCAAAGAGGCCAAGCGCTAAGGCGAAGCCCAGGCGCGCAAATCCAGCCAGCCCCTGCTCGGCGCGCCAACCGCCCAGGAGAAGGGCGCCCGGCGTGCCGGCGAGCTCAGCGCTCAGCGTCGAAGCGGATTTCATTCACCAGCTTGATGACCTCTTCGCGCTTGCCCGCCATGCTGGCGAGCGGCACGAAGTCCATCTTGAAGCGGCCATCAACCAATCCTTGTTCGGCGCCGAGCTTCACCATCTGAGGGTCCACCGGGACGTCACGCCGCACCGAATACTGCTTGGTCCGGTTGACCATCAACTGCTGGCCCTCCTTCGACGCCATGAATTCCAGCAGCCCCATGGCCAGGTCGCGGTTCGTGCTGGCCTTGGTCAGGCCCGCGGCCGAGCGCATGATGAACGTGCCTTTCTCTGCCTGATTCGGGAAGAACACGCCCACCGCCTCGGCCCACGGCTTCTGCGCCGGGTTGGCGAGCATCATCGGGTAGTAATAGGTGTTCATCAGCGCCACGTCGCACTTGCCTTCGAAGATCCCCTTGGCCTGCTCGCGGTCGTTGCCCTTGGGCGTGCGCGCCAGGTTGGCGGCAATGCCCGAGATCACCGCCCTGGCCTTGGCCTCGCCGTAGGACGCGAAGAATTGTCCGAACAGCGCCAGGTTGTAGTCGTGGCTGCCCGAGCGAATGCAGATGCGACCCTTCCACTTGGGGCTCGCCAGGTCTTCATAGGTGGACAACTCGCTGGGCTTCACCCGCTCCTTCGAGTAGAAGATCACGCGCGCCCGATAGGCTTCCACGAAGTAGCGGCCGGCGGGATCCATGAACTCCGCGGGGATGGCGGCCGTAATGCTGTCCGACTTGATCACGTCGAGCAGGCCACGCTGCGCGGCGATGTCCAGCAACTCGGCATCCTTGGTGATCACCACTTCGGCCTCGGTGGGGCGCGATTCGAGCCGATTGACCAGGCCCTGGTCCATGAAGATGCCTTCGATCTTGGCGCCGGACTTGGCCTCGTACGCCTCGAGGATGGGCCGCAGGGTCCCCTCGTCGGTGCGATCGGATATCACCCGCAGGACACGCTGCTGCGCCATCGCGGCAGTGGAAAATGCGATCAGGCCGATCACCACCACGAGGCTTCGTGACGAAATCCATTGCTTGCGAGGCATACTCGATCTCCAGTGGGAAATATTCGTCGGCAAGAATCACTTGAGCGCGTGTTCGAGGGCGATCACTGCCCACGCGGTGACGAGTTGCGGCCGGTCTTCCCACCATGCGTTCGAATCGGGATTGGACCAGGACCCATCCGCGCGCCTGCAGGCTGAGCAGCTTTTGCACCAGCTCGTTCCTCCAGTTGTGCTTCTGCCCCTTGCCGTCGGTGAACGTGTCCTCGCCGTACGCCGCCATCACCTTGGCGAAGGCGTTGTAGAAGTAGAAAAGACCATGCTTCTTGGTCGTGCCCGGGTTGACGCTCGAGCGTGTAGTTCGCCGTCATCCACTTGTACGCGGCCTGCACCCGCGGATCGTTCTTGTCCGTGCCGGCGAAGAGCAGGCTGAGCAGGCCGGCGGCCGTCATGCCGCCGTAGGACGCTGTCCCGTTCTCGTACTCGGGCGGGTTCGAGCCGGGCCGGTAGGCAAAGCCGCCATCGTTGGCGGCCCACTTCTGGTCGTTGCTCTCGCTGCGGTTCTGCGAGCGGCTGACGAACACCAGCGCCTTCTGCCAGACGGGATCCTTGGGGTCGGTCGAGGCGGCCTTGAGGCCCTCCAGCACGACGTACACGTTGGACATGTCGGGCCGCTCGCCGCCGCCGTAGCCGATGCCGCCGTAGAAGGGGTGGTCGGGCTTGTAGCCTTCGTCCTCGTCGGCCTGGTGCTGCAGCAGGAACTTGCGCCCGGCGGCGATCACCGCGTCGTACTTCGGGTTCTTCGTCGCGGCGAGCGCGTTCAGCGCCACCGCGGTGTTGTAGCGCGGTGGCCTGCAGCGACGCGCTGATCGACCCGTCGCTCTTGACGTTGGCCAGCAGGTAGTCGACCTGCCGCGTGATGAACGGGCCGTCGCTTTCGTTGTACTTTTCCGGGCTCTCGAGAAATGCGCGCAGCGACAGCGCCGTGATGCCGACCGACTTCAGCACCGAGCCGTCGGGAGCCTGCTGGCCGCGCAGGTAGTGCAGTCCGCCGGCGATGGCGCGCTTTGCCCGCCGCTGCAGGTCCGGATCCATGCCGTCGGCCGCGCGGACTGCCGGCGCCGCCAGCACAAGGCCGGTCAGCGAGACCAGTAACGCAAGCCGCAGTCTCTTCATCATTTGCTTTGCTCCATCGTGGGATAGGTCGGGACACGGTCGTCGATCGGACGCCGCCGGCGCAGGTATGCCAGCGGGACAAGTACGAGCAACAGCAAGACCGAGGCGTACGCCACGGCTGAGATCGGCGAGGCCGGGATAGGAGAATTGCAGGGCGGCCAGATTGGAGTGCTGGTAGAACCACTGGTTGCGCAGCAGGTCGTTGCCGCTCGCAACCGCCAGGTGGGTGAGCGGGCTGATGCCGAAGGCCGCGTCGATGATCCACGGATGGCGTCCCGCAAGCAGTTCGCTCGCGGGTCCAAGCCAGAGCGGCAGCGATCCAACGAATGCGAGCGCAAGGGCCGCGGCGCGGCCCGCCATCTCGCGTGCGGTTTCGGCATCTCCCGATTGACCATGCAAGCGCATCTCGAGTCCCGCCGCCACCGCGTGCGTCACGAGCAGGATCAACAGCAGCATTGCGCAAGCCGCGAGGATTCGCGCGAACGGCTGTCCCGGATTGCCGGCGATGCGCAGCATGATCGCGGCCAGGCACGCCGCCGCGGCCGACCATGCGGCGATCCGCAGCGCGGTGCGCGCCGGCGTCGCGGCGTTGCCGGGCCAGAAGAGCGGGGCGATCAATCCGATGATCGCCGTGACCGCGACACGCAGCGCGGACGGCTGCAGATCGGAGTCGCGCCGAATGCGGCGAGCATCAGCAGCGCCGGCCACGGCAAGCATCACCCAGCGCGCTGCGATCATTTCTTCGCCGGCGCCACTTCAACGATCAGCTCGATGGCTGAGCCGACGGGGGGCAGCATCGCGTTGCCGCGCACGGATCCGTACGCGCCAATGCCAATGCCGACAGCCGATTCCACGATGCTGTTGGAGTCGTGCACAAACCCAACCAGCGTTCCCGTGACATCTGCGGCGAACGGACCGTCGGGTCTCGACGTGGGAGACCCCGTGTAAACCCACTCGACCGATTCCGGCTTCACGCCGGCATCCGGATTGAGCACCGCCTCCGCGGCCGATATCTGGCGCCGCTTTCCGCCCTCCGACCAGGCAACGTAGATGGCGATCCGCCGGCCGACGAGCGGGGCCCGGCTGAACTGCTGGAACTGCACCTGGTTTGGATCGCGCTCGAGTCCCGAGCAGGATGCACGCCAGGTTGAATTCGCTGCCGGTGGCGTCGAGTTCAAGCAGCGTTTCGTATTCCTTCATTCCGCCCGGGACTCGTGGCGAGGTATTCGAGCGGCCTCCCAAGCACGTGCACGCGACCAGGCACGGTGAACGTGCCCGCGCGCTTGTCGACGACGATGCGCCCGATCTGAAAGCGGTCCTGGCCAAGCGGCTTCAACTCGCCCAATCGCGGCGCGGAGGGTGCGGGTGGTCTGCGCGGGTGTCTGCGCGGTAGTCTGCGCGCGCACCAGCAGACTGCACATCGCCGCAGTCAATCGCGAGTGCCAGGAGCAGGGAACGGCGACGATTCATGGCTTCACTCCCAGCACGACCCGGTGCGGCATCGGCGGCGGCAGCGCAGCGGTGCGCAGGTCGGCGAAGCCCGCCTCGGCCATCCAGCGCTTCACGTCGGAATCGGCGTGCACTCCGCCGTCCGGCGCCGTCAGCATCATGTTGAGGCCGAACATCGCCGCGAACGGCGGATGGGTCCCGCCTTCGTCCGCGAACACGTCGCTGACGACAAGCAGGCCGCCGGAATCCAGGCAGTCCGCAGCGCGTTTGATGAGGCTGCGGCAAGCCTGCTCGGTCTCGCGGTGGAACATGCCGGACATCAGCACGACGTCCTTGCCCGTGCCGAAGGCCGCGGTGTGGTAGTCGCCGTCCCGCAGCGTCACGCGGTCGCTCGCACCGGCGGCCGCGACGAGGTCGCGCGCCACGGCTGCGACGCCGGGCAATTCGAGCACCTCGGACTTGAGGCCGGGAAACCGCTCGGTGAGCAGCACCGAATACGTCCCCGGTCCGCCACCGACGTCGAGCATCGCGCGGCGGCCGTGGAGGTCCAGCGAGCCCACCAACGCGCGCGCGATGCCGAGCGCGCGCTCGTGCATCGCCTGCACGAAACTGCGCGTTCGAACCGGATCGTCGCCGAGGTAGGTCTCCGCCGGCAGCGCGGGGCGGCCGGAACGCAGCGCATCCTCGAGCTTGCCCCACGTCTCGTAGAGCTGGTCGCTGTAGCGGATGACATTGCCCATGAAGGCAGGGCTGCGAGCGACCAGGAACGCCGCGGCGACGGCTGAGTTCTCGAACCGGCCGGAACTCTCCTGAAGAAGACCCAGCCCGACGCAGGCGCGCAGGAACAGCGCCGTGCTGCGCGGATCGAGATGCAACTCGGCCGCCACTTCGTCGGCGGACCGGCCGCCATTGGCCAGGACGTCGAAGATCCGCAGCCGGTTCGCGGTGAGCAGCGTCTGGCTTTCCCAGTACGCCGTGCTCAGGCGCACGATCGAGGACGGATTCGGAGGCGCTGCCCCCGGTTGCTGCGGCTCTGTCGCGCTCATCCCCCGGTCTCCCGGCGCCGCAACCACATCATGGCCTGCATGATCTGGTCGCGATCGAGGCTGTTGACCTCCTCGCCGCGACCGATGCCGCGCAACATCGTCACCGTCAGCTCGCCGCCCAAGTGCTCGCGGAATTCCTCGATGCCTTGCAGAATCTGGAAACGGCCCTCGATCGTCGCGCGACTCCATCGCCGGGTGCCACAGGTGGAATCCGAGCCGCTTGAACAGCGCATACACGCGCTCGTCGACTCCTGCCGGCAACATGCCGGTCAGCACGGAATAGCGCGTGTCGAGCGTCACGCCGATCGCCACCGCCTCGCCGTGGCGCAGCTCGTGCGCCGTGAGCGCCTCGAGCTTGTGCGCGGACCAGTGGCCGTAGTCGAGCGGCCGGCCGCTGCCGCTTTCGAAGGGATCGCCGCCCTGCGCGATCTGCCGCATGTGCAGCTCCGCGCAGCGGCGAATCATGCGCGACGTGGCATTGGCGACGCAGTCGCGCAAGCGCGTCGGCGTTCGCCTCCAGCCACTCGAAGAACGTCGCGTCGCGGATCAGCGCGACCTTCACCGCCTCGGCGATGCCCGCGATGCGGTCGCGCGGATGCAGCGTGCGCAGGAAGTCGAAGTCGTTGAGGACCGCGTGGGGAGGCGCGAAGCAGCCGAGGAAATTCTTCATGCCGAACGCGTTGATGCCGTTCTTCACGCCGACGCCGGAATCGTTCTGCGCCAGCACCGTGGTGGGAACGCGGATGTGGCGCACGCCGCGGTGCGTGGTCGCGGCGACAAACCCGATCATGTCGAGCAGCGCGCCGCCGCCCACGCCGACCACGTACGAATGCCGATCGATGCCCAGTTCGCCCAGGCGCTGCTGCAGGCGCGTCACGAGCGCCGGATCGTTCTTCACCTGTTCGCCCGCCGGCACCACTTCCGGCGGCGCGACGAGTTCCATCGTGTCCGCATGCGCCTGCGCATAAGCGGCGATTTCGTGCACCAGCGCCGGCCAGCTCGCGGCGACGTTGGCGTCGACGAAGGCGGCGAAGCGATGCCGCTTGCCGGCTTCGCGCCGCGACAGCGCGTGCGCGAACACCGGGTTGTCGCGATCGAACACGCGCTCGGTGAAGTACACCGGATAGTCGTAGCGGATCGTGAATTCCTGCTGATAGACCGTCGCAGCCATCAAGTCGACGACCTTCGCAGTCTCGGCATTCATCGCGGCCTCCTTGCCGGCTGTTCCCGTGCTCACTTGATCACCTGCTTGATCGTCGCGCTCGGGGATGACCGGGGAGCTCGTCCACGCGCGGCTGCTGGCCGCGCAGCACGGAATTGCCCTGGAAGAGCGAGCCGCTCGTCGCCGTGGCTTGCTGCTCAGCCAGTGTTCTTCCTTGATCTGGCCGCTCTGGCCGAACGCCGCGAGCGCGTTGCGCGTAGCAGGTGGCTTCGACGTCCGCGCGGGGAATGCCGCGCTCGAGCATCAGCCGCGCCGTCTTCGGCACCGCGAGCGGATCGGACATGCCCCAGTCGGCGCTCGAGTCGATGAAGATGCGGGTCGAGCCGTAGCGGCGCGCGATCTCCACCATGCGCTCGCTGCCCATCTTGGTCTCGGGATACAGCGTGAAGGCGGCCCAGAATCCGCGGTCGAGCACTTCCTGGACCGTCTCTTCGTTGTTGTGATCGATGACCACCGACGCCGGGGTCCAGTCCCATCTCGATCGCGACGTCCATGCTGCGCGACGTGCCGCGCTTCTTGTCGCGGTGCGGCGTGTGCACCATCACCAGCATCCCGAGCTCGCGCGCGAGCTGCAGCTGCGCGCGGTAGTACTTGTCCTCGGCCGCGGTCTGGTCGTCATAGCCGATCTCGCCGACCGCGACCACGCCTTCCTTGCCGAGATAGAGCGGCAGGACGTCCATCACCTGCTCGGCCAGCGCCTCGTTGTTCGCTTCCTTGCTGTTGAGCCCGATCGTGCAGTAGTGGCGGATGCCGAACTGGGAGGCGCGGAAGCGCTCCCAGCCGACGAGGCTCGACAGATAGTCGATGAACGCTCCCGACTTGCGTGCGCGGCTGGCCGAGCCAGAACGCCGGCTCGATGACGGCGACGATGCCCGCCGCCGCCATGCGCTCGTAGTCGTCCGTGGTGCGCGCGCTCATGTGGATGTGCGGGTCGATGAATCGCATGGTTCTCTCCGTGTTCGAGTCGTCAGTTGCCCGCGGTCGCGAGCCGTTCCCAGGCCAGCCTTGAATCGGCGCGGTCGCCCGTCCGCGTGCGCATGCAAGTCGAGCAGGCGTGCGGCGCCGGGATCGGTGGCCTCGCGCAGCGCAAGCGCGGCAGCCTTCTGCTCCTCGGCCGTGCCGCGCTCGAACAGGCGCGCGAAGTCGTCGAGCATCGGGCCCGCCGCGAACGGGCCGACACAGCGCCACAGTTCCGGACTGACCGGGCCGCGATGCCGCCCAGCGCTCGTGCGCGTAGTCGCACGAGCATGCGCGCGAGCGTGGGATTGCGCCGTCCGTCGAGTCCGACGATGGGGTCGCAGCGGACTGCCCACGAACAGCGCCTTGAGCACCATCTGATTCCACGCCGGCTCGTCCAGTTGTTCGGCCGGATAGGGATTGCGATGCGCCACCGCCTCGAACACCGCCCGCATGTTCGACCGCATGCCCTCCGCCGCGCGCAATGCGTATCGCGGCTGGTCGGGGTAGAGCGGCAGGCCGCGGTAGAACGCGACCAGTTCGCCGATGTCGCCCGCGGCGCAAAGCCGATCGAGCCTCTCGCTCATCACGCGCGCCGTCCGACGTGCTCGCACACAGCAGGTACACGCGCACGGCCTGGTCCAGCGTCCAGTCGCGCGGATCCCAGCCCGGGCGGCTTGCCGACGCGGCTTGCGAGTTCAGCGTCGGTGAGGGCGAGCGGCGCCTTGCCGACGTGCCGCGAGACAAGGCTCATCGACAGGAAGAGGTCGCGATCGGCGATGCCGGTCCGGCAACGGTCGATGCCGCTTCGCGAGCCATGCCGCCGCGCTCTCCGGCAACCGGGCGCCCGAGCCACTGTCCCAGCAAGTCCGACGGCTTCACGCCGGCTCTCCTGGCGATCGGATTCGTCGGCGCCGAAGACGTGCTCGAGGAGCAGTGCCTTGACGTCGCTGGCCGCAACCGGACCCGCGCCCAGCAGTTCGGGGCTGGACGTGATGAACAGCGGGCCGTCCTCGGGCCGGTCGGTCGGCCGGCCGTGGGAACCGCGCACAAGCGTTGCGTCGAGCGAAATGACGTCCATCAGATAGCGCATGCCGAGGATCTTCTGCGCCAGGCGGGTCGCGATGCGCAGCTTCGGCAGCCGTGAGCTTGGGGTCGACGAAAAGCTCGACCGGGTCGTAGCCCGGCTTGCGGTGGATGTCGACCGTGCGCGCGATAGTCCGGCGCGCGGTCGTCGTCGAGGAAGTGGTAGTAGGTGAACCAGCTGCGCGCGTCGGATATCGCGACCAGCTCGCCCGAGCGCGGATGATCCAGGCCGATCGCGCGCTTGCCTTCCTCGTCGAGCACCCGCTCGACACCCGGCAGGCTGCGCAGCAGCTGCGCGACTTCGCCGCACGAGTTCCGGTCGCGCCACATAGACGTGCGCGATCTGGTGGTCGGCCACGGCAAAGGCGTCGGACGCGCCGGCGTCGAGCTGCTCGCGGCCCTGCTCTTCGCGCACGCGGAGCCAGCCGGCCTGGCGCAGCGCCCGGTTCACATGGATCGGATTCGAGACCTCGGTGATGCCGTACTCGGACAGGACGACGATCGCGGCGCCCGCCCGCTCGGCCGCCGCGATCAGCTCGCCGCAAACCTCGTCGACGGCGGCCACGTCGCGCGCGATGCCCGGATAGTTCGGGCCGAATCGCTGCAGGTTGTAGTCGAGGTGGGGCAGGTAGACGAGCGTCAGCGTCGGGCGCTGGCGCTCGAAAACGCGCAGCGCGCTGCGGCCGATCCAGCGGGTGGATTCGATGTCGGCCGTCGGGCCCCAGAAGCGGAACAGCGGGAACTGCCCGATGTCGCGCTGCAGTTCGTCGCGAAGCTCGGCCGGATGCGTGTAGACGTCGGGCAGCTTGCGGCCGTCGGCCGGATACATCGGTCGCGGCGTGACCGAGAAATCGGCCGACGCGTACATGTTGTACCACCAGAAGAGCTTGGCGCAGGTGAACGACGGGTCGCGCCGCTTCGCGGCATCCCAGATCTTCTCGCCGCCCACCAGGTGGTTGGACTGGCGCCAGAACCAGACCTCGGAAAGATCGCGGAAATACCAGCCGTTGCCGACGATGCCGTGCTCGCGCGGCAGCGCGCCGGTGACGAAGGTGGATTGCACCGTGGTCGTGACGGCGGGCGTGACCGTCGTCAGCGGGCGCATCCCGCCGCGCGCCGCAAGCGCTTTCAGGTTCGGCGCGTGCTCGAGCAGCGCCGGCGTCAGCCCGACGACGTCCAGCACGAGCGTGCGCTTCATGACGTGCTCCCGGCGGCGCGCCGGTTCGAACACCGCGCGAGCGCAAGAGCGGCGCATGAATCGCCACTCGAAACGCTGGATCTTGAGCCGGCAAACATCTTGAGTCCCTCGCGCCCCCCGGCGTTTGGTTACGGCAATTCATGGACGACGACCGTGGCCGATCGCATTCGCGACCGGCCACGGCTCGTTTTTCCGCCGATTCCGGCGCGGGAGGGACCGCGCGCCGAATAACCCAACCAACAGCATGATCCGGGGGGACTGTTGGCAGGCAGCATCCACGGCGGGATGCCTTGCGGCCATAACGAAGCAAATGACGTGCCGGTCTGCGGACCAGCGGCTCCATTCTCCGGAAAATCGATATTTTTCAGCCGGTTGCATGGGGATGGCCGCAATCGAGGCGGGCGATCGCGGCCAACGCGATGCGCACTTACGCGCCAGTGCTGTTCGCATGAACGCTGGCAATTGCGTCTTTAACCCATTGTCGATGCTAGGAAAAAACAGATGTGACCGAAATCTGTCAGGCTGCTGCCTGAAATCTGGTCACCTGCAACGTCACAACTTTGAGCGCAGAGTGCTGCGGCTGATGCCGAGGAGCCGGGCGGCCGCGACCTGATTGCCTCCGGTAGCCGCGAGCGCGCTGCGAATGAGCGCCGCCTCCAGCCGGTTGATGGCCAATTCGTGGACGGGAACGTCGATGCCGCCGCGAACCGCCGCTTCCACCAGGCGAGTGGCTTGAGCCTCGAGCGCCGCCAGCAGGCCGTCGAGGCCGGACCCGCCGTCGTCCGCGGGCGCGGCGCCTTCCGGATCGAAGCTCAGGTCGTGGATTGTCAGCACCGGCCCGCGGGCAGCGCAGCAGCGATCGCGAGATGACGTGCTCGAGTTCACGCACGTTGCCCGGCCAGTCGCGGGCCTTGAGGTTGTCGAGCACCGCCTGCTCCACCGACGTTATGGCCTTGCCGACCTCGCGGTTCGCCCGCTGCACGAGCGCCTGCACCAGCTCGGGGATGTCCTCCCGGCGCTCCCGCAGCGGAGGCACCTGCAGCGTCACGATGTTGATCCGGTGGTAGAGATCCTCGCGGAACGTGCCGGCCGCCACCGCCGAGGCGAGATCACGATTGGAGGCGCACACGAGGCGGGCGCGGAACGGCACGGATGTCAGGCTGCCCACCCGCTCGAAGCTGCGTTCCTGCAGCACTCGCAGCAACTTGCTTTGCAGGTGCAGCGGCAGTTCCGAGATTTCGTCCAGGAACAGCGTCCCCTGTCCGGCCGCCTCGAACCTCCCGGTGCGCGCGGACTTCGCGTCGGTAAACGCGCCGCGCTCATGCCCGAAGAGCTCGGATTCGATGAGTTGCTCGGGTATGGCGGCGCAGTTGATCGCGACGAAAGGCTCGCGCGAGCGCGCGCCCGAGGCGTGGATCGCGCGCGCCACCAGTTCCTTGCCCACCCCGCTCTCTCCTTGCACGAGCGCGGTCAGGTCGTTGTCGGCGAGCATCACGATGAGCTTGAACAATTCCTGCATCGGGGCGCTCTGGCCCACCAGCGTCGGCCGCGACCCCGCATCGGCGCCGACCGGCACGCTCGTCGTCTGCGATCCGGGCGCCGGCGCATGCAGCGCGCGCTGCAACACCTGCCTGATCTGCCCCAAGTCCAGAGGCTTGCCGAGATAGTCGAACGCCTCGTTGCGCAGCGCTTCGGCCGCCGTATCCAGCGTGCCGTATGCGGTCATCACGACGACCGGCAGCGTCGGATTCGACCGGCGAATCTCCTTGAGCACCTCGAGGCCGTCCATGCCGGGCATGCGCACGTCGACGAACACCAGGTCGGGCCGTTCCGTGCGCACCAGCCGCAGCGCCCCCTCGCCGGTCGACGCGATGAGTGGCGTGTGTCCTTCGGCCTCGAGCAACAACCCGAAAGCCTCGCAGATGGACCTTTCGTCGTCGGCGACGAGAACCCTGGCCATGGTGTCAGTCGTCCAAACCTGATGCAGAAGGAGCTAGGGATAACGGAAACGCCAACACGAAGCAAGCGCCGCCGAGCTCGCCGCTGCGTTCAATCCGCAGTTCGCCGCCGTGCGCCGCAGCGACCTCCCGGCAGACCGTCATGCCCAACCCGAGACCGAAAGGCTTGGTGCTGACGGAAGAGTCGCCCAGGCGTGCGCGAACGTCTTCGGACAGCCCGGGACCTGAGTCCTCGATCGATATCAGCACGCGAGAGGCGGCGTCGTCCTGTCGAGCGCTGATTCGGAGGGCGCCGCCTTGCGGCATCGCATCCGCCGCATTGACGATCAGGTTGAGCAGGGCCTGGCGCACGCGACCCCGGTCGAGGCGAGCCTGCACACCCTCGTCGCAACGGCTGTCGACGCGGATGCCCAGGTGCGCGAGGGACGGCCCCATCAGGTCGAGGACCTCCGCGATCAATGGGCGAACACGAGTCAGGGCGGCGTCCAGCGGCTGCTCTCCGCCAAGCATGAGCGTGGACGATACGAGCAGCTCGAGACGCTGAACCTCCGTCAGCAGGCGCTCGACCCGGCCCGACTCCCGCCCGTCGACGCGTTCGGCGAGCAACTGCAGGTGCAGCTTCAATCCCGTGAGCGGGTTGCGGATTTCGTGAGCGAGCCGCGCAGACATCTCGCCCAGCGCCGACATCCGGCTGCGCGACGCCAGGCGCGATTCGTAATCTCCAAGACGCAGCATCATCGTGTTCAGCGATTCCCCCAGCGCGCCGATTTCGTCGGCACGCGGCAGTTCGAGGCGGTGCTCCCGCTCGCCGGCAGCGATTCGATCGGCAAAGGCCGAAAGCTGCGCGAGAGGTCGAGTGATGTTGCGCACGAGCGCGAGCACGATGGCGCCAAGCACCGCGGTCGCCGCGAGCATCGCAAGCCCGAGCCATCGCGCCGCGCTCCTTGCCGCCGCCGCGGCGTCGCCGAGCGGCGCGACGGCGACGAGGGCCGAGTAGCGCGGCTCCTCGCTTGCATCGATCGGCTGGTAGACGGCGATGCTTTGCACCGGCGTTTCGATCCTTCGCGTCTCGGTGGCCAGCAGAGGCAGGCGCTCGGCCAGCGACGCCGCGATCGCGTCGCCCACTTTGCCCGACGTGGTCACGGCGACCCTTCCGGCGTGATCGATCAGCACGAAATCGGATTGCTGGACCGATGCCAGCCGCCGCAGCACTTCGGGGGTATAGGGGATTCCGCCCGTTGCCAGGACGGTGGCGGCATTGCGCAACTGGCCTTCCAGGCGCTGTTCCAGGGCATTCGTGACGATGCCCACGCCGATCGCCCACGCAGCGGCCATCGCGATAAGCAGCGGACCGAGCAACGTGAGAATCAGGCGCAGGTACAGGGAGGGACGATAGCGCACGCGGCAATGCTACGTTACCGGCCGGCGTACCGCGATGTGCGATCGGCGACGGAGAGGGGTCGGGAATCGCTCGGGACCTTGCCGCGGATTCCGATAAAAATGAACCTGCGGGGACAATCGGGGAGCGTTCTGTTTTCGCGGCGGATGGGTTTCGGTCGATTCGTTGGGATTTCTTACAGTAGCGGCCCCGTTTGGTTGGGTCCATTCAGTTCCGGTTAGGTGACGTCGAATGTACCTGCCGGGACGGGAAGAGCGATGAACCATCGTGCCGTCGTGGGATTTTCATTAAGCGACCGAGGGCGAGGTGCCCGTGTGAATTGCTTGTTTTGTAGAACCTGCCCGACCGTATGTCAGCATTCTTTACATTGTCAGTGTAATGCCTACGTCATAAGCTCGCTTATGTTCTGTTTTTGTTGAAGATTCACGTCACGGTATGGAAGTTGCTGTGACGCTGTGCCTTTATTGGAATTGACGATCGGAGGATCCGGCTGCGCTTGCCGGCTCGGATGATCGATGGGTGCGGTTCGGCGGGTGTGTAACTGCTTGATTCGCACGATCCGTATCTGACGCGCGTGTGTTTGGCCGTTGTGCGGTGCCCGGGGGGGTGCCGCGTAAGCGGGTTCAATAGCCGGAGGGACAGCGTGATGATGAAAGTGCCTGGAGTGATCAAGAAATTTGGGGTCGGTGCGGCTATCTGCGGCTCTCTGGCCATTGCAGCGGGCACGGCGCAGGCTGCCACCCCGTTCCAGGTGGACGTTTCTACGTCCATCGATCGCGGCATCGAATGGCTCGCCAATCAGGGCGCCTTCACCGGCGGCGCCGGCAGTGCGCACCGGCCTCCCGATGGAGGCGCTGCTCGAGAAACGGGCGAGCGGAAATCCCCTCGACCCGCCCCAAGGCTACAACGGCGCCAGCGCGACCGATCAGGCGCGCCTGAGGTCGGCGGCTACCTACATCATCAACGCGACCAACGCGGAAGGCGCGGGTTTCTACGCCTATCGCGACGGTTCGCGGATGTTCGCGCTGGCGGGGTACGCGCTGACCGGCGGCCCCGACAAGAGCGTGCTCGGGACAACCATCAACATCAAGCAGGCGATGGATATCCTGGTCAACCGGACGCTTGCGAATCAGCGGACGGCACCCACCTTCCCGGCCGCCATCGAGCAGGGTTACTGGTGTTACAACTTCAATAATTGCAAGGATTCGTCCACGACGCAGTTCGCCGCGGCGGGCCTTCAGGCGGCAAGGACGTTCTACCAGTCACCCAACAGCGGGGACGTGCCGTATGCAGACGCACCCAAGGCGACGCTCGATCGCCGCCGCGCTGGCGCTCACCAAGCAGGCCTACGAGCTGAACGCCGGCACAGGATCGGACAACGGTAGTTGCGGTGTCCTGACGGCGACCGAGCGTGGTCACGGCTATCACACGCCAAGCGAAGGCTACAACCCGTCGCTGCAGCAGACGGCCTCGGGCGTCTACATCCAGCTGTTCGGCGGCTCGAACGTCAACACGCCGATGGTGCAGCACTACATGGAATGGATCAAGAACCGGTACCGGTACACGGACCTGGACAGCATGGGGAACTCCTGGCCGGTCCTTTCCTGGTCGTACTACATGTGGAGTTCGTTCAAGGGCATGGAGTTGATCCGGCAGGCGGGCATCGCGCCCCTGCCCGGCAATCTGGGCCCGGACAGCTACGGCTTGCTGCCGGCTGCCAGCGCTCCCGCATGCAACCAGCGCCAGGAGCACAAGGATCCGGCGGCGGTGGCGAGGCCGCCGAGCTTCGGGGCCGGAGGCGCGGGTTTCTACTCCGCCGAGACTCAAGAGCCAGTACTTCGACTATGCGACCGAGATCCTCAGCAAGCAGTGCTACGACGGCAGCCTGCCGATCACCGGTAACGATGGCGGCTACTTCTGCAACGGGCGTTCAGAGCCCTTGGGAGAACTTCTCGCATCAGTCGTATCTGCTGCTCGTCCTGCAGCGTTCGACGGGCAACGTCGTCCAGGCGTGCGACGTCGATGGCGACGGCGACGTCGACACGGATGACCTCGCGCTGATCCGCGCTGGCATAAGCCAGCCGCCAGCTGCCGGAGATCCGCGCGACGCCAACCTCGACGGCAAGATCACCATCAACGACGTGCGCTTCTGCACCTTGAGGTGCACCCGCGCGAGCTGCGCAACGCATTGAGTGTAAGGCCCAACAGCGCGCCGGATGAACTCCGGCGCGCCCACCAAACGAGGTGCAGGAAATGAAGAAAATACTATCCGCCTTGGCACTGGCCGCCGGCCTACTGTTGGCCGCCGCGCCTGCCAGCGCAGTCATCATGGTCACCTTCACGCCGTCGTCGACGCACATCGACGTTGGCGGCGACGTGAATATCGACGTGGCGATCAGCGGTCTGGACGCCGAGATACTGTCTGCCGTGGACCTCAACTTCCTGTTCTCGGGCGCCGCCGCTGCATGGAACGTCGCCGATTTCGCTGGGCTGAACGATGCCCTCAGTCTTGGCAACGCCGGCGACAGCGTTTTCACCTTTGATACGCTCAGCGCGGGCAACATCGGCATCCAGGCGTTTTCCTTGTTGGACGACGCGACGCTGGCGGCCGGGCAGGCCAACAGCTTCCTTCATCGGCACGTTGACCATGCACGGCGCCTCTGACGGTGTGACGAACATCGCCTTCGGCCCGGACGCCGACTTCGAGCGCAACTTCGTCGGCCTGGACGCGACTCAGCCTGAACGTCCAGTTGGGCACCGCATGCATCGCGCGTGGGCACGGGTTCGTGCGACGGCGGCGGCGGCAACGCCCCCGAGCCCGCCAGCTTGGCGCTCATGGGAATGGCCCTGTTTGCGGCAGTTGGAGCAGGCCGCACGCGTCGCCGTACGCGCGACATGGCCTGACGAGCTTTTTCACACGAGTCACTCGGAGGGCCGGCCATGCCGGCCCTCTTTGTTTGACCGACTGCGTTCTATTGCCAGATCGTGTGGAACGTCAGGAAACCGTCCACCCGGAAATTTCATTCACCGGCACGATCACCGTCTCGGTGAAACGCGCGAACGGCGCCTGGATGCCGCGCACCGTTTCGATGTCGGGCGCTTCGAGCAGCGTGTAATTGTGCGACTGGTCCGCGGCGATCCACTCGCCGCGAATTCGCACATCGGACGGAATCGACGCATAGAACTGCTTCGCGAGCACACGCGAGTTCGCCGTACTCCGCGGCAGTCAGGTTCGGGCGGGTGCGATTGGTCAGCAGGAACAACATGACATCAACCTCCTCGATGGGCTGTGCGACGTAGCGTGCCCCCGGTCGGGCATGCCGCGGCCACCGCATATCGGGCAGGCGGAGACCGGTGGCCAAAACAGATGCGGCGCGGGGAAGTACATGGCATGATTTCGGGACGATAACAGAAGAGCCACGCGAGGGACGAGAGAGCTGCCTCGTTCCGCGCGCGGCTAACGCAGGGAAAGGGATTGCCGTCATGAGCACACTCACCGGCTCGCCAGCGCTGAAGGTCCAGGTCATGTGCGAGGGCATTCGTTACACGGAGTCGCTCGGCCTCGCCGCTGGGCACTCGATGCCCAACTACTACCCGTACCGATTCAAGCCCGGCGAGCACGACCCGACCGGAAAGGGAACCGCGACGATCCCTTACCTCATCAACACGGCGGACGGGACCGAAATCCGCATTCTCGGCAGCGGCGATTCGCCATGGCACGTCGAAGGCGACCGGCAACAGGGTTACCGGCTGGTCGACGATCGAAGCGGCCGCACGGTGCCGATCGAGTTCGAGCCGCTGCGGCCATGGATGACGCAGAAGACGGCGGATGGCCTTCCGTTTCCGCAGGCCGGCGTCACGACGCACGGCGACATGCTGGTGATCAATGTAGCGCCGGGTTGCGAATACTTCCTGCACAAGCAGGATGGCGTGTCGATGCGCTGCACGTTCTGCGCCTACGGCGCGCCGGACGAACGCACCGCGCATCTGGGCCAGAAGCCCGGGTTGGTCGAAATTCCGCCGCCCACGCTCGAACGCATGCGCGAGGCGCTCGAAGCCGTGATCAACCAGACGGAGATTCGCCACATCTATCTCGTCGGCGGTTCGCTCACCGACGGACAAAAGGAAGGCGACCGGTTCCTGCAGCTCGCGCGCTTCGTCAAGCAGGCCAACACTCGCGGCGTGCCGGTGACGCTGGGATCCGGTGCGATCCCCGACGATTACATCGAACGGTTCCATGCGGAGCAGCTCGTTTCCCACGTGTGCTTCAACCTCGAGATGTGGTCCGAGCCGCTGTTCGCGAAAGTGTGCCCCGGCAAGAATCGCTATGTCGGCTATCACCGCTGGATCGAGGCGCTGGAGACCGCCGTTCGCTACTGGGGCCGCGGCAACGTCTACTCGGCCATGGTGGCCGGCATCGAGCTCGAGCCCGAGCACGGCCTGGAATGGCAAGAGGCCGCAAGCATCGCGCTCCAAGGCGCGGAGGATCTCTGCCGGCGCGGCATCATTCCCATCTACTCACTGGTCTGGCCGGTGGGCGGTCGCGACCGCACGGACTACCACACGCGCATCCGCAGCTACTTCGAGACGCTGAGCGCGGGCTACAAGGAGATACGCAAGCGCCACGGTCTAACAGTCTCGGAAGGATTCATGTGCCACCGCTGCGCGTACATGCAACTCGAATGCGATCTCGATCGGACGGTCCTGGAGGCGGCATGAGCCCAGCGAGCGGGGTGGCCGAGAACCAGCGCCACGGCTCGCGAAGCACCGATATCGCGACGTGCCGGCGGCGCGGTGCGGGGCGCGGCGATTCGCGTGCAGGGGCCGGTCCGTGAGGATCGGCAGCAGCCACCTAAGCTACTGCACGAACATCCACCCGGGCGAATCCTGGGACGATATCCGCGGCAACCTGACGCGCTACCTGCCGCAAGTCAAGCGCAGGGTATGCCCCGACGCCCCGTTTGGCGTGGGACTGCGGCTCTCGGCTTTGGCGGCACGCTCGCTGAGCGCGCCGGAGGCGCTCGCGGAGTTCATCGGCTTCCTTCGGCAGAACGATCTCTACGTCTTCACGATCAACGGCTTTCCCTACGGGCCTTTCCACGGCACGCGCGTCAAGGAAGACGTCTATCTGCCCGACTGGCGCGACGAAGCCCGCCTCGAGTACACGAACACGCTGGCGGATTTGTTGGCGGCATTGTTGCCTTCGGGTGGCGACCATTGGGGCAGCATCAGTACCGTGCCCGGAGCGTTCAAACCCAATGCGGCGACGCCACATGACATCGGCCAAATCGCGGATACGCTGGTCCGGCACGTCGCCCATCTCGTGCGCCTCGAGCGAAGGACCGGCCGCACCATCGTGCTTGCGCTGGAGCCGGAGCCCTGTTGCCTGCTCGAAACCGTCGCGGAGACCGTCGCCTTTTTTCGCGATCATCTCTACTCGCGGCGCGCGGCCACGACCCTTGCTTCGCTTGCCGGACTTGAAGTGCACGAGGCGGAAGATGCATTGCGCCGCCATCTCGGCGCATGTCTTGATCTGTGCCACGCCGCGGTCGAATTCGAGGACCCCGCGGATTGCATGGATGCGCTGGCCGGTGCGGGCATTCCGATCGCCAAGATCCAGGTGACCGCGGGACTGCGCATCGCCCACGTTACCGCGGACTCCGTGGCGGGTCTGCAACGCTTCGATGACGGCGTGTACCTGCACCAGGTCGTCGAGCGTGCCTCCGGCGCGTTGCACCGGTATGTCGACATCGATGCCGCCTGCGCGTCGAATCATTGGCGCGAGGGCAACAGCGAATGGCGCGTGCATTTCCACGTCCCCGTGTACGTGGAGGAACTCGACGGATTCTCGTCCACGCAGCCGTTTGTGCGCGCGGCGCTGGCGCTGCACCGGCAGCAGTCGCGGACGCCGCATCTCGAAGTCGAGACCTATACATGGTCGGTGCTGCCCGCGCACGCGCGCGACGTTCCGATCGACGAAGCGATCGCGCGTGAATTGCTGTGGGTGCAGAGGGAACTCGCGTGAACTGGCGCGTCGCCTTCACGCTGGGCCGCGTCTCCAACCTGCCCACGGTCTGGACAAACACGCTGGCCGGCGTGGTGCTCGCTGGAGGAGCGACGGGCGACTCCCGGGTGCCGTGGCTTCTGCTCGCGCTCTCGCTTTGTTACATCGCCGGGATGTTCCTGAACGACGCTTTCGACCGGGAGTTCGACGCGCGGCACCGTCCGGAGCGGCCGATTCCGTCGGGCGAGGTGACTGCGGCGACGGTCTTTGGCGCGGGCTTCGCGATGCTCGCGACGGGTGTCGCGCTGTTGGTCTGGGTGGGCTACGGATTTGCGGGAGGGACCGGCTGGCGTCCTGCGGTTGCGGGGCTGGTGCTTGGCGCAACGATCGTGTTCTACGATTGGCACCACAAGCAGAACGCGTTGAGTCCTATCGTGATGGGGCTCTGCCGAATGCTCGTCTACGTGACCGCGGGCTTCGCGTTCGCGATCGATCCGCCCAGTCGCGTTTTCCTGATGGGATTCCTGCTGCTTTGTTACCTGATCGGACTTACCTATGCCGCCAAGCAGGAACACCTCGACCGCGTCGCGAATCTCTGGCCGCTCGCATTCGTGGCGATTCCCATGCTCTGGGGACTTCAAGCGGCGCTGAACGACGCAATCGTCGCGGGCATCGGTTTGCTGTTCCTGGCGTGGGTGCTTTACTCGCTATCGTTTCTGCGCAGGCGGCGGCCGGGCGACGTGCCACGGGCGATCGGTGCTCTGTTGGCGGGGATTTGCCTGTGGGACGCGCTGGTGATTGCGGCCGCCGGCCAACCATCGGTGGCGGTGCTCGCGCTCGTGCTTTTCGGGTTGACCCTGCTTCTGCAGCGTTATATTTCGCCGACCTGAGCTTCGCAGATGGCCGAGGTCACGCCTTGATGGCCGTGGCGAGAAAGAAAAGAGGACGGCGAATGGGCCAGCAAAACTGCGGTGATTCGACGGATAACGACGCCTTGCCAGAAACGCTTCCGTTCTCAGTCTCAGCGACGATACGAAACCCGCCCGGCGACCAGGTCTTGGCGCCCGCGCGATGACGTGGCCGCGTGGCCATCGACCCGCGCTTCGCTAACTCAACAGGCGCGCGTCATCCGCCCTTCGCATCCTTTGACGGAGAGATTTCCGCGGAAGGTTCCGGCCGGCTGGGCGGTGTGGCGGCAATTCCTGGTGGCGAATGGGCACCGGACGCCTCCAACGGTTTGGACGTCGACGGCGTGACCTGTGCAACGTAGGGACCGGGGTCGACGCATTGCTGCGTCGATTGCGGCGCCGGTATCGTGTTTCCAGCCGCCTTGAGGTTCTGCCGGTAGGCATCGGCGGTCCTATCCATTGCCATGCATAGCTTGTACAGGCCGACCTTGTCTTCCCAAGCGGCCTTTGCGGCTGCCTCCGCAGCTTTCGCTTTCGCCTCTGGCGTGGGTGGGGGCAGCGTGGCCGAAGCGACACCAATGAACGAAACGGAAACAGCGATCACACCGACAAGTCTTTTCATCGCGAACCTCCTGGCTGAGAGGATCGCCGAATCGAACTGTGGGCGCTATCGTCCTCCGCTGTTATGGGGGTAGGAAGTGGCCGACATGCGCCGTCTACGCCAGACGCGCGCGAGACGATCCGCTCACAGGTCTATCGGGGTTTGACCGACTGCCTTCGTGACGATTATCTGCGAACGTTGGATCGTCCCGTTACCGGCATCCAGAGGCCATGGAATACGAAATCGTAGAAGCGCTCACGATCGTCACGTTTGCGATCATTCTTGTCGTATCGCTGATGCCTCGCTCGGGCTCGGATTCGCAGCGCCGCGGCATCCGGCATTAGCGCATCGTTGGTAGCCTCGATCTGAGATACCCGGACTCGAGGACCCCAGGGACCGACTCGCCAAGCTTGGTCAATACCTTCGCGAAGAGGATGCGACCGTGAAGGCCGGTGATCTACGTATGCAGACGTCAATCACCCCGACTCGCCGCCGACCAGGAAATGAAAGGCAACATGCCGAGCAACACGGAGGCGTGCGGTCGTTTCGAGCGCTTTAATGAGGCATTTGGCTCATCTGACGGGTTTGGCGCCAGAAGTTGGATACGAACGGGACGATGAGGCAGGCGCGCAGAGGGGGGCGGTGGTTGTAAAAAAATTACACACAATGCGCTTCCTAAAGGCTTGACGTGATGATGGCGGGGCGTACACTGCTGTTGTAGTGTAAATAAGTTACATCGCTGCGGTGCACGCAGCCCATGAGCGGGAACCCTGCCACCTGCCTAGCCACCCCGCACGCAAAGGAGGAGCCATGTCGCGCGCCGTCGCCGAGAATCCGCTGCCCCGCATCCTTCCCCTGGCAGTTGCCGTTCGACTGCTTGGAGCGCTCATCGCTATTGCCGTCGCTGGTGCGTGCCTGAGCGAAACCGCATTTGCCGCACCCCCGAAAGGCGGCGCCGCCAACGTCGCGATGATCGGCGAGCCGCAGACGCTCGACCCGATGGCCTCCACTGCCGATCTGGTGGGGACCATCATGCAGCACGTCTACGAGCTCCTCTACACGTACGACGCCAATTCGAACGTGGTGCCGATGTTGGCCGAGAGCATGCCGGCGGTCTCGAAGGACGGCTTGGTTTACACGATCTCGTTACGCAAGGGCGTGAAGTTTCACAACGGCAAGGAAATGACCTCCGCGGACGTCGTCGCATCGCTGCAACGTTGGATGGATATGGCCCCGCGCGGCAAGGCCGTTGCCAAAGAGATCAAGTCTCTGGAGGCGAAGAGACCCCAACACGATCGTCATCACGTTGAACCGTCCCTACGCGCCACTGGTGGCACATCTCGCGCTTTCCAACGGTTTCGCCGCCATCATGGCGAAGGACTCGATCGCCACGCCGCTCACCCAGTTCATCGGTACAGGGCCCTATATGTTCAAGGAGCGCAAGCCTGACCAGTATGTCCAGTTGGTGCGCTTCGACGGCTACAGCGCCCGGGGCGAGCCCGCGAGCGGCTATGGCGGCAAGCGCGAGGCCCTGCTCGACGAGCTGCGTTTTGTTCCCGTTCCCAACGCGAACACGCGGGTGGAGGGAACGCTGTCAGGGCAGTACCATTTTGCCGACGTCCTGCCCGTCGAGTCCTACGCGCGACTCGAAGCCGCACCAAACGTCAAGCCGGTGCTCACCGCGCCGTTCGGCTTCCCCTACCTGGTACTGAACACCAAGCAGGGTCCGCTCGCCAATCTCGCCTTGCGCCAGGCGGTTCAGGCGTCCCTTAACAACGCCGACATGCTGGGCGCCGGCTTCGGCGACCCGAAGTTCTATAGCGCCGACGCGAATCACTATGCCAAGAACACGCCGTTCTATTCGACGGCGGGCACCGAGAAATACGGCAAGGGCGACGCGAAGCAGGCTGCGGCCATGGTCGCAGCAGCCAAGTACGACGGAACGCCGATCAAGATCCTCACCAGCCAGCAATACGACTTCCACTACCGGATGGCGCTGGTGTTGGCCGAGAACCTCAAGGCGGCGGGGTTCAAGGTGGACATGCAGGTGGTGGACTGGTCGACACTGATCCAGCGGCGCAATGATCCTGCACTGTGGGACATCTACATCACGCACTCCGCCGTCCTGCCTGAACCGACGCTTACGCCCCCGCAGCTGGGCGACGGCGCGCCCGGCTGGTGGAGCTCGCCGGCCAAGGATGCGGCGCTGGCGGCATTCAACGCCGAAGCCGACCCGAAGAAGCGCGCTGCGCTGTGGGGCAACGTGCAGGCCGTGGTGTTTACCGAGGTGCCGTATATCCGGGTCGGCAACTTCAACAGCGTGACGGCCCGCTCGGCTAAGCTGGATGGCTACGTCGCGATGCCCTGGCCGTTCTTCTGGAATACCGGTCTGCAGAAATAGAGGATGTGAAGGACTCGGCGCCGCGCCCAATGCGCGGCGTCGCCGTCTATCCGGAACGGAGGCACACGGTTGCGGTCCCAGGCAATGACCCGGTATCTTGCATCGCGGCTCGCCGGCATGGTGATCGTGATGCTGCTGGTGGCGACACTCGTCTTTTTCATTACGCGCCTTGCGCCGGGCGATCCTGCGGCGGTGATGCTGGGAGAACAGGCGACCGCCGCCGACATCGCCCAGTTGCGTGCGTCCTACGGGCTCGACAAGCCGCTGCCCGTGCAGTTCGCCTACTGGCTGGGCGAAGTCGCGCGGGGCAATCTCGGCCAATCGATCTTCCTGCAGCGGCCGGTGACGCAGGCGCTCGCCGAGCGTGCGGAGCCGACGTTTTTCCTCACGCTGCTGGCGATGGCCATTGCGATGCTGATCGGCATCCCTTGCGGCATCGTCGCCGCCGTCTGGCGAGGGAAAGCGGTCGATCAGGCGTTCTCGGGATTCGCGATGCTGGGCGCGAGCATCCCGAGCTTCTGGTTCGGATTGATCCTGATGCAGATCTTTGCGGTGGGTCTCGGCTGGTTTCCTGTTGCCGGCTACGGCGATCCGGGCGTACCTCTCTCCGATCGGCTCCACCATCTGGTGTTACCTGCGATCGTGCTCGGCGTGGTGAACTCGGCGCTTATCCTGCGCTTCACCCGGGCGAGCATGTTGGATGTGCTCGGCGAGGATCACATCCGCACGGCGCGCGCCAAGGGCGTGTCGGAGACGCGCGTCGTGCTGCATCACGCGTTGCGCAACGCGCTGATCCCGGTAGTCACCGTGATCGGCCTCACGTTCGCGCTGCTGATCGGCGGCGCGATCGTCACCGAAACGGTCTTCGGCCTGCCCGGGATCGGCAGCCTCGTCGTGTCTGCGGTTCTTCGTCGCGACTATCCGGTGATCCAGGGGGCATTGCTCGTGATCGCAGGAATGTACGTCCTCATCAACCTGCTCATCGACCTGCTGTACCTCGCAATCGATCCCCGGGTGAAATACTGAGGACCCACCCTGACGATGAGCCGCTGACGCCGTCGCGCAGGGCCTACGGATTGCATCGAGCCGCAGTCCCTCTTCGATCGTCTTCCACAAGCTGTTCGGTCGACGGGTGGTGCTCGCGGGGGCGATCGTCTTGACGATCGTTGCCTTGTCTGCCGTATTCGCGCCCTGGCTCACACCCTACGACCCGACGGCGCTGAAGATCCTCGACCGACTGCAAAGCCCGCGTGCCGCACACTGGTTCGGCACCGACGAACTCGGTCGCGACGTGTTCTCGCGCGTGATCTTCGGTGCCCGTTACTCGCTAACGATCGGCGCGCTCGTAGTGGCGATCTCGGTGAGTTGCGGCGTCCTTCTTGGGCTTACCGCCGGCTACTTCCGCCGGCTCGACGGCCCGATCATGCGGGTGGTCGACGCGATGATGTCATTCCCCGACATCTTGCTCGCGATCGCCCTCGTCGCAGTGCTGGGCGCTTCGATGACCAACGTGATCCTCGCGCTCGCGATCGTCTATACACCGCGCGTGGCGCGCGTGGTGCGCGCATCCACGCTGGTCGTGCGCGAGCTGCTGTTCATCGAGGCCGCACGCGCGCTGGGCGTTGCGACGTGGCGCATCCTGTTTGTCCATATCCTGCAGAACATCGCGTCGCCGATTCTGGTGCAGGCGACCTTCATCTTCGCCTACGCCGTGCTCGCCGAGGCGGGCCTGTCGTTTCTCGGCGTGGGTGTTCCCCCCGCGTTGCCAACGTGGGGCACGATGATCGCCTCCGGCCAGCAGTTCGCGCACCAGGCGATCTGGATGGTCGTGTTTCCGGGGGTCGCGATCATTCTTGCGGCGCTGTCGCTGCAGATGGTGGGCGACGGCCTCCGCGACCTTCTCGATCCCAAGCTGCGCAAGACGCTGTGAACACGACCCCACCGGCGCGCTCGGCGGCCCCGCTCCTGGAGGTTCGCAACCTGCGCACCCATTTCACCACCGACGCCGGCCTGGTCAAGGCGGTCGAGGATGTCTCGTTCACCCTCGATGCAGGCGAAACGCTTGCCATCGTCGGCGAATCGGGTTCCGGCAAGTCGGTGACGAGCCTGTCGATCATGGGCCTGATCGCCGACCCGCCTGGGCGCATCCTCGGCGGCGAAATCCTGTTTCGCACGCGCGAGGGCACCGTCGTCGATCTCGCGCGAATTCCCGCGAACGCGCTGCGCCGGCTGCGCGGCCGCGATATCGCCATGATCTTCCAGGAGCCGATGACGAGCCTCAATCCCGTCTTGACGGTGGGCAGCCAGATTGCCGAGGCGGCCCAGATTCACCTGGGAATGGATCACAATGCCTCGATGAAGCGCGCGCTGGACATGCTCGAGCTGGTGGAAATTCCGGCCGCGAAGCAGCGTCTGGGCGAATATCCGCATCAACTGTCGGGTGGGATGCTGCAGCGCGTGATGATCGCGATGGCGCTCACATGCAATCCAGTGCTGCTGATCGCCGACGAGCCTACGACGGCGCTGGACGTGACGATTCAGGCGCAAATCCTCGCGCTGCTTGCCAAGCTGCGGCGCGAGATCGGCATGGCGGTGCTGTTCATCACCCACAACCTGGGCGTAGTTGCGGAGATCGCCGACCGCGTCGTGGTGATGTACTGCGGGCGCGTCGTCGAGGAAGGCGGCGTGCGGGAGCTGTTTCGCGGCCCATATCATCCGTATACGCGCGGGTTGCTTGCCTGTCTGCCGCGGCGCGTGCTGGACCACGACGGCGCACCGGCGACGAAGCGGCGCCTGACAGCCATTCCCGGCCAGGTCGCGAGCCCGCTCGATCCCATGCCGGGCTGCGCGTTCTCGCGGCGATGTGCGCTCGCCCTCGCCGAATGCGATGCCGCGATGCCGCCGCTGGCTGAAGTTGCAGAAGGACAGCGGTCGCGTTGTCTCCGATGGGCGGTGAGGTGAGCGTGAACGCCTCCGGCGTCGAGGCCCCGGCCATGTTGGCCGTGCGCGGGCTCAAGAAGTATTTCGGCTCGAGCGACCACCCGGTACGTGCCGTGGACGACGTCAGCTTCGAGATCCGGAAGGGCGAAGTGCTGGGCCTGGTGGGTGAGTCTGGTTCGGGCAAGAGCACGATCGGACGCAGCGTGCTGAAACTGCTCGACCCGACCGACGGTGAAGTCGTCTTCGACGGCGCGAATATCGCTCCCTTGTCGGCGCGCGCCATGCGGCCCTATCGGCGCCATCTGCAGATCATTTTTCAGGATCCATACGCGAGTCTCAACCCGCGGCGGCGCGTCGGCGACATGCTGGACGAGGCGTTGTCGACCCACGGCCTGCATCCCGGTCCTGCGCGGGCCGGACGCATAGCCGAACTGCTGCGGTTGGTGGGGCTGGCGCCCGAGCATGCGCAGCGTTACCCGCACGAATTCTCCGGGGGACAGCGACAACGGATGGGTATCGCCCGCGCGCTGGCCGTGGAACCGCGATTCATCGTCGCCGACGAGCCGGTGTCCGCGCTCGACGTCTCGATCCAGGCGCAGGTGATCAACCTGCTGTCCGACCTGCGCGAACAGTTCGGCCTGACGATGCTCTTCATCTCGCATGATCTGGACATCGTCGAGTATCTGTGCGACCGCATCGTCGTACTCTATCTCGGCAAGGTGATGGAGATCGCGCCCGCCAGCGCGATGTACCGGACGCCGCTGCATCCTTACACCCAGGCGCTGCTCGCGGCATCGCCGCGGCCGGACCCGGCCATGCGGCGCGAACGTCGCTTGCTGCAGGGCGACATTCCCAGCCCGCTCGATCCGCCTTCCGGCTGCGTGTTTCGCACCCGCTGCCCGTACGCGCAAGACGCCTGCGCCGCGACGATCCCGCCAGTGCGCGAAATCGCACCAGGTCGGTTCAAGGCGTGTCTGAGGGACGATCTGCCGTGATCTCGCTGGCGAACCCTGACGCCGATAACGCCGAACTGACCGGCGCGCGAAACGAGAGCCGATTGCGATGACCGCACGTCGCGACACCCCTCGCGGTCCCGCCGCGGATCTGATCGTCGCCATGCGCGAACGTGCCGCAACGTTATCGCTCGCGCACCAACAGGTAGCCGCCGCGATGCTCGAGGATCCGGAGTTCGCGCTGCATGCCAATGTCGACGCGCTGGCACGACGAGCCAAGGTGAGCCCTCCCACCATTACCCGCTTCTGCCGCGCGCTGGGCTGTTCGGGCCTCCGCGAATTCAAACTGCGACTGGCGCAAAACCTGGCGGTCGGAAAATCGATGCTGCACCGCGCGGTGGTGCCCGGCGACGATATGCAGACGGTGACGCACAAGGTGCTGCAGAGTGCGGTCAGCGCGCTCGCGAATCTCGAGCGGCACGTCGTTCCGCAGGAACTCGAACGCGCCGCAGCTCGGATCGCAAAGGCGCGGCGGGTGGACTGCTACGGGGTGGGTAACGTCTCGATGTTCATGGCGAGCGACGCCCAGGCGCGTTTCGCGCGCCTAGGCATCACCTCGGGCGCGTACTTCGACGGGCACCTGCAATTGATCTCGGCCGCCACGATGAATCGCAACGACGTGGTGCTGGCAATCTCCTATGTCGGCAGGATGCGCAGTCTCATCAACGCAGTGGAGGTGGCGAAGGAGCAAGGCGCGATGGTTGTGGCCATCACGCAGCTGAATACCCCGCTGGCCAAGTTGACCGACATCATTCTGCCGGTCGTGGTTCCCGTTGACCATGCGATGCGCGTGGGCACCGAGGCGTACCTGGCACAGCTTGCGTATCTCGAAATCCTGATGGTAGGCGTCGGCTTGCGCCGCGGGCCGTCAGCGTTCCGCCAACTCAAGCGCGTGCGGCAGGTGCTGAAGGAGCGAGGCACGGAAAACGAGATTCATCCCGTGCTTCCGTCCGCATGAACGAACCTGTGAAGAAATCGTCATGATGACCGCGCGCCACAACGGCAAGACCGCGCTCGTCCTCTCCGGCGGCACCGTCATCGACGGCACCGGGGCGGACCGATTTGTTGCGGATGTGCGTATCGACGGCGAGCGGATAACCGCAATCGGCCGCGACCTTGTCGCCCCGGACGCCGAGGTGATCGACGCCACGGGATTGATCGTTGCGCCAGGCTTCATCGATGTCCACACGCACGACGACCAGATCGTACTTGCGGACCCGAGAATGCTGCCCAAGATTACGCAGGGCGTGACCACGGTCATCGTGGGCAATTGCGGCATCAGCCTCGCTCCACTAGTGCACGCCAATGTGCCACCGCCATTGAATTTGCTTGGCGGCGGTGACAAGTACATCTACCCCACGATGGCGGCGTATGTTGCGGCCGTCCGGCACGCGCAGCCTGCAGTCAATGTCGCAGCGTTGGTCGGCCATTCGACGTTGCGGGTGGCCACGATGGATGACCCTTACCGCGCCGCGACCCCAACGGAGCAGGCAAGGATGGTCGAGCTACTGCGAGAAGGCATGGACGCGGGTGCGATCGGCCTGTCGTCTGGCGTGTTCTACACCACCGGTGCCGCCGCCGATGTCGATGAACTTGCGCTGCTCGCTGGCGTCGCCGGTGACGCCGGCGGTATCTACACGACGCACATCCGCAACGAGATGAATGACATCTTCGCTGCGCTCGATGAGGCGTTCACGGCCGCGCAGCGCGGCAACGTGCCAGTGGTCATCTCGCATCACAAATGCGCAGGGCCGCAAAACTGGGGCCGCACAGTGCAGACGCTGGCCCACATCGACGCGGCGCGGGCGCGGCAACCGATCGGACTCGATGTCTACCCCTATGTCGCCGGCTCCACCGTCCTGCGAGCGGACCTGATCGATGGGATCATCGACGTCGTCGTCACGTCGTCGGAGCCGCATCCGGAGATGGCGGCACGGCACCTGGCGGACATCGCCGCGGAGTGGAATTGCACGCAACATGAAGCCTGCGAGCGGCTGCAGCCTGGCGGCGCCTGCTACTTCCAGATGCGCGAAGACGACGTTCAGCGCGTGCTGCTCTATCCGGCAACGATGATCGGCTCGGACGGCCTGCCGCACGATCATCATCCGCATCCGCGCCTCTGGGGAACATTTCCCCGCGTTCTCGGCCACTACAGCCGCGATCTCCAACTCTTCCCGCTTGAGACTGCCGTGCATAAGATGACGGGGTTGAGCGCGCGTCGATTCAATCTGCAACAGAGAGGCGAGCTGCGAGCCGGCTGGTTTGCGGACGTGTGCATATTCGATCCGGCAACCGTGCTCGACGTCGCTACATTCGAGCAACCGCAGGCGACTTGCCGCGGCATCGCCTATGTGCTGGTCAATGGCGAGGTCGCTCTACGGCACGGCCACCCGGCCCCGGATCGAGCTGGGCGATTCCTGCCGTTCCGGCGCGGTTGATTCGAGAATTCGGTGCTGCACGTGGAAGCGGCGCGTCCGCGGCTTTGAGAATTGCCTTCGCGTCGAGATCCGCTCGTCGTCTGTTGAATCGATGGACCATTTCGAACTCGCCGCCGGCCAAAAAGAAAAGGCCTTGATCGCTCAAGGCCTTAGTGAAACGGTGGTGGAGACGAGGAGGATCGAACTCCCGACCTTCGCATTGCGAACGCGACGCTCTCCCAGCTGAGCTACGTCCCCACGAGGGCGGTGATTATAGCCGGGGAGGGGGTATCCCGTAAACTTCGGTCAAATCCCCGCTGGGAGCGGGGTTGGGATCGGAGCCGAAAGCCCCCATCCTTCCATTCCGTGCTTCGCTGGACCCGGCATGAACCACCTCCTCGACCTGCTGCAGTACTACGGTTTGGCCTTCGTGTTCATCAACGTGCTGGCGTTGCAGGCAGGGTTGCCCGTGCCGGCCTATCCGACGCTGATCGTGACCGGCGCGCTCGCCGCGCGCGGCGGCTATTCGCTGCCGGCGCTGCTGGGAACGGCGGTCGCGGCGTCGCTGATCGCGGATCTTTCCTGGTATTCGCTGGGCCGGCGCGTCGGCGGACCCGTGCTGCGCACGCTATGCCGAATCTCGCTGTCGCCGGATTCGTGCGTGCGCCAGACCGAGGCCATCTTCACGCGCTGGGGCGCGCAATCGCTGATGGTCGCGAAATTCATTCCGGGCTTCGCGTCGGTCGCCACGGCGATGGCCGGCGTGCTGCGCGTCCCCTTGTGGCGCTTCGTTCCGGCGGATGCGATCGGCGCGGCGCTGTGGTCGGGCGTCGCGATTGCGCTGGGCTACATTTTCCGCAATGCGATCGACGACGTGCTCGACCGTGCTGCAGGAGATGGGCAAGATCGGGCTGGTGCTGATCGTGCTGGCGTTCATCGCCTACGTGTTCTGGAAATGGCTGCAGCGGAAGCGCTTCATTCGCCAGCTCATCATGGACCGCATTTCGGTGGACGAAGTGCGCAGGCTCATGGACGAAGGCCGCATGGGCATGGTGATCGACGTGCGGTCGCCGATGTCGCAGCAGGTCACCGGGCGCATTCCCGGCGCGGTGACGGTCGATCCGCAGAACCTGAAATACGACCTGATCGCGGTGGAACCGCAGAGCGAAGTCGTCGTCTACTGCGCGTGCCCCAACGAGGCGACGGCGGCCAAGGTGGCGAAGGCGCTGATCCAGCACGGCTTCAAGCGCGTGCGGCCGCTGCACGGCGGCATCGACGCGTGGATCGAAGCGGGCCACGAGGTCGAGTACTGAGGCCGGCGCTGCTCCGGCCCGGATGTTAGAGTCTCGGCTGATCGCGACCGACGAGAGCAACACATGACCAAGCAAGCCATTTCCTCTGCCGACGCGCCCAAGGCGCTCGGCCCCTATTCCCAGGCCATCCGCGCCGGAAACACCGTCTATCTTTCCGGACAGCTGGGACTCGATCCTGTCACCGGAATCCTGGTCGAGAGCATCGAAGCGCAGACGCACCAGGTGTTCCTGAACCTGCGCGCGGTTGCCCTGGCGGCGGGCGGCAGCCTCGACGACATGGTCAAGCTGTCGATCCTGATGCAGGACCTCGGCGATTTCGCCAAGGTCAACGAGATCATGAGCAGCTACTTCAAGCAGCCGTACCCGGCGCGCGCGACCTACCAGGTGGCGGCGCTGCCGCGCGGCGCGCTGATCGAGATCGAAGGCATCCTCGTCCTGCCCGGCGCGGGCTGAATCCCGCGCCCGTTCGCGTGAATGAGCAAAGCCGCGACCCGGGACAAGAACGCCGCGCCCAAGAAACCCGCCGGCCGCGGACTCGCCGACCAGCTGGCCAGGCTGGGCATCGCGCGCGACGCGGACCTGGTCCTGCACCTGCCGCTGCGGTATGAGGACCACACGCGGCTCACGCCGCTCGCCACGCTGGCGCCGGGGTTGGCGCTGCAGGTCGAAGGCGAGATCGTCAAGACCGACATCCAGTTCCGTCCCCGCCGGCAACTGGTCTGCCTGATCGCCGATCCGGCGCGACGCGACGCGCAACTGACACTGCGCTTTTTCACGTTCTATCCCAGCCAGCAGAAGGTGCTTGCGCCGGGACATCGCGTGCGCGTGTTCGGCGACGTGCGCGACGGCCACCTCGGGCTGGAGATGGTCCATCCGCAGTTCAAGGTCGTGACGGAGGACACGCCGCTGTCCGACCGCCTGACGCCCGTGTATCCGACGACCGCGGGACTGGGGCAGGAGACGCTGCGCAAGGTGGTCGCGCGAACGCTCGCCTCCGATCCGGCACTGACGGCGGAATCGCTGCCGGAGTGGCTGACCTCGCGCCGGAAGCTCTGGAAGTTCAACGACGCGGTGCGCTTCCTGCACACGCCGCCGCCGCGCCTGAACGCATTGACGCAGAACGCGCTGGATGCGCGCACGCACCCGGCGTGGACGCGGCTCAAGTTCGACGAATTGCTCGCGCAGCAGCTGTCGCTCAAGGCGCATCGCCAGGCACGCTCGCTGCGCCGGGCGCCGGTGCTGACCGGCACGGGCGCGCTTACGAGGAAGCTGCTCGAGCGCGTGCCGTTCAAGCTGACGCGCGCGCAGGAGCGCGTGTGGCGCGAGATCGCGCATGATCTGAAGCGCGCGTCGCCGATGCAGCGGTTGCTGCAGGGCGACGTCGGCTCGGGCAAGACGATCGTCGCGGCGCTGGCGGCGCTGCAGGCCATCGAATCCGGCAAGCAGGTGGCGTTCATGGCGCCAACGGAAATACTCGCCGAGCAGCACTACCGCAAGCTGGCCTTGTGGCTGGAAGGCTTGGGCGTGCGCATCGCGTGGCTTTCCGGTTCGCTGCCGGCGAAGGAGCGCAACGCCGCGATCGCGGCGCTGGCGAGCGGAGAAGCGCAGTTCGCCGTCGGCACGCACGCGTTGTTCCAGGAAGGCGTGGACATCCCGAAGCTCGGCCTCGCGATCATCGACGAGCAGCATCGCTTCGGCGTCGCGCAGCGTCTGGCGTTGCGCGGCAAGGGCCTGGCCGAAGCGCACCAGCTGATGATGAGCGCGACGCCGATACCGCGCACGCTGGCGATGACCTTCTACGCCGACCTGGACGTCAGCGTCCTCGACGAATTGCCGCCCGGCCGCCAGCCGGTCGCGACAAGGCTGGTCAGCCAGAAGCGGCGGCGCGAGATCGTGGCGTGGGTCGGCAAGGCGTGCGCGGAGGGGCGGCAGGTCTACTGGGTATGTCCGCTGATCGAGGAGTCGGAAAAGCTCGAGCTGCAAACGGCCGTCGCGCTGCACGAGGAGCTGACGGCGGCGCTGCCCGCGCCGATCAAGGTGGGGCTGCTGCACGGCAGGATGAAGCCGAAGGAAAAGGGCGCGACGATGGACGCCTTCGTGTCGGGCGACGTCGACGTCCTCGTGGCGACCACGGTGATCGAAGTCGGCGTCGACGTGCCCAACGCGTCGATCATGGTCATCGAGCATGCCGAGCGCTTCGGGCTGTCCCAGTTGCACCAGTTGCGCGGCCGCGTCGGGCGCGGCGCGGCGGAGTCGACGTGCGTTCTGCTGTTCGAGGAGCCGGTGGGCGATGTCGCAAAGTCGCGCCTCAAGGTGATTTTCGAGAATACCGACGGCTTCGAGATCGCGCGCCAGGACCTGCTGATCCGGGGCCCGGGCGAATTCCTGGGCGCCCGGCAGTCGGGCGTGCCGCTGCTGCGCTTTGCCGACCTGGAGCGGGACGTCGCGCTGATCGAGCAGGCGCGCGACGCGGCCAACGAATTGCTGGAAAAGGAGCCGGCGGCCGCGCAGGCGCACCTGGAACGCTGGCTGGGCGGCAAGGCCGAATTCATCAAGGCCTAGGATTACGCGGCCAGGCTATCCGCGGCGAAGCCGCGCATTCTCCGCCTCCAGTTCCGCGACGCGCGCGCGCAGCGCCGCGGATTGCGAAGCGATGGTCGCTTCGGAAAATCGCCGCGGAATGTGCTGCGGGCAGTTTGCCGTCCAGCCGCCCACGTCGAACACGATGACGCGCTCGACGTCCGCGTCGTAGCCGTCAACGGCCGTCGCGCGCACGAGCGCGGGGTCGTCCGTCACGTGCGCCGTGCCGTAGATCTTCACGCGCTGCCGTCGCTCGTAGTCCATCAGGAACAGGAACGCTTTCGAATTCGTCGCCAGGTGGCCGACGGAGACGTACTGTTGGTTGCCGGAGAAATCGGCGAAGGCCAGCGTGCGCGGATCGATGACGCGCAGGAATCCCGGCGGGCCGCCGCGATGCTGGATATAGGGTTGTCCGGTCGCGTCGGCGGTGCCCAGGTAGAACGAATCGATGCGGGCGATGAACGCGCCTATGCTCGCGCTCAGCGCAGGCTTCCAACCCTGCATCAGCGCGGGGACTTCGCCGCGGTCGTCGTGGCGAGTAGCGGCTGTCGTCATGGCGTGGCCTCTGGAAGATCCGCTGCGACACTCGGCCGCAGCGGTCTGTTGCGCCGTTTGTGTTCAGGCCGCGGCGGCCAGTCGCGCGAAAACGCGCGGGAAGTCGACTTCGCGTTGCGGCGACGTTGTTGAAGAGATTGGTGAACACGTTGAGCGCCACGATGGCGACGACCTCGGCGACCTGCGCGTCGGTGGCGCCCGCAGCGCGCAGCGCGGCGACGTCCTCGTCGGCAACCTTGCCACGCGTGTCGACCACGATCCGCGCGAAACGCAGGAGCGCGGCCGTTTTCGGATCGGCGTTGGCGGCGTCGCGCGCGGCGTCCAGCTCCGCCGCGGGAATCTTGAACAGGCCGCCGATCGCCGTGTGCGCTGACAGGCAGTAGTCGCAGCCATTCGTTTCGGCGACGGCGAGCGCGATCAGCTCCTGCGTGCGCGGCGGAATCGACGCGCCGCCCAGCGCGCCGGCGAGGTCGAGATACCCCTTGAGCACCGCGGGGCTCGTCGCCATCGTCTTCATCATGTTGGGCGTCACGCCCAGTTTCTTGTGCACGGCGTCGAGCATCGGCTTGGCGCGGATATCGGCTTGGGCGGGGTCGATCGGGTTCAGGCGGGGCATGTTGGCTTCCTTCGGGTTGGGGTTGGGTCCGGCCGCGCCGCGGTGGCGGGCACGCCGACGCCACGAACTGTAGTGACTTGCGCCATGATTGAGAATATGCTTTCAATTCAATCTATTCTTGCGAAAAACGCAAGCATCGTCAATGCATCTGGCGGCTATCCCATGAGCGACCGCGTAGTTGCAATGCAGACGTTTCTCCGTGCCGTGGATGGCGGCAGCCTGTCCGCCGCCGCCCGTGCCCTCGGCAAGTCGCTGGCAGCGGTGAGCCGCACCGTGTCTCAACTCGAGGAGCGGCTCGGCGTGCAGCTTCTGCACCGGTCGACGCGCAAGCTCACGCTCACCGAGGCCGGCACCGCGTTCTACGAGAGCGCCAAGCGGATCCTGGCCGAGATCGACGAAGCGGAGCTCTCGCTCGTAGGCAGCGCCGCCGCGCCGCGGGGGATGCTGACGGTGACCGCGCCGCTGTTGTTCGGGCGCCTGCACGTGGCGCCGGTCGTCGTCGAGATGCTCGAGAAACATCCTCAAGTCTCGGCAAACCTGATGCTCGTCGACCGCAACGTGAGCCTGGTCGAGGAGGGCATCGATGTCGCCGTGCGCATCGGCCGGCTCGATGACTCGGCGTTGGTCGCGCGCGCGCTGGGCGAGGTTCCGCGCGTCGTCTGCGCGGCGCCTGCCTACCTGCGCCGGCATGGCACGCCGAAGGCGCCGGAGGATCTGCGCAAACACGAGTGCCTGCGCTTCGGCGGGCTGACGCCGGGCCGCGAGTGGACATTCCAGCGCGACGGCAAAGCGGTGCGAGTGGCCGTCGGCGGTCGCTTCGACTGCAATGTCGGCGAGCCGGTGATCGACGCCGCGCGCGCCGGCGCCGGTGTCGTCATGGCGCTGGGTTATCAGGTCGCCGACGAACTCACCTCCGGCCGCCTGGTGCGGCTGTTGCGAAAGTTCGAGCCCCCGCCGCTGCCGATCAGCGCGGTCTACCGTTCGCCGCGGCTGATGGCCGGGCAGGTACAGGGCGTTCCTGGACCTGCTCAGCCTGCGGATTCCGCAGCGTCTTCAACGGTCAACGGGTAAATGAAGGGCTACTCGGGCGCGGGCGGAAACCGGCCGGCTGCCGAGTAACGCCCCCCGTCACATCGTTTATTGTCGCAAATCAAAGTGTTGGGCTGGACCGCCCATGGCGGTGCGGTAGAATGGCCGCCCAAGGATTGACTCGGAACCATGGCGCTATTCGCTCTCGGCTTGAACCACGCGACCGCACCCGTCGAGGTACGGGAGCGCGTTGCGTTTCCGCAGGATGGGCTGGGCGACGCGCTGCGCGACCTGGTCGGCGCGCGCCGGGTCAAGGAAGCGGCCATCCTGTCGACCTGCAACCGCACCGAGATCTATTTCCACGCCGACGACCCCGATCTGGTCGCGCACTGGCTGGCGGGTTTCCATAACCTGCCGCATGGGTCGCTGCATCCGTACGTGTACACGCTGCCGCAGAATCGCGCGGTGACGCACGCGTTCCGTGTCGCGAGCGGTCTCGATTCGATGGTGCTGGGCGAGCCGCAGATCCTGGGCCAGATGAAGCACGCCGTGCGCTCGGCGGAGGCCGCCGGGTCGCTGGGACTCGTGCTGAACCGGTTGTTCCAGCGCACGTTCGCCGTGGCCAAGGACGTGCGCACGCAGACCGACATCGGCAGCGCGTCCATTTCGATGGCCGCAGCAGCAGTGAAGCTGGCCGAACGCATCTTTCCGTCGATTTCGGATCAGCGGCTGCTGCTGATCGGCGCGGGCGAGATGATCGAGCTGGCCGCCACGCACTTCGTGGCCAAGAAGCCGAAATCGATCACCGTCGCCAACCGGACGTTCGACCGCGGAAGCCAACTCGCCTCGCGCCTCGGGGCCGAAGCGATCACGCTGAACGAGCTTCCCGACCGGCTCGCGCAATTCGACATCATCGTCACGTGCACGGCCAGCTCGCTGCCGATCCTGGGCAAGGGAACGCTCGAGCGCGTGGTCAAGCAGCGCAAGCACGCGCCCGTGTTCATCGTCGATCTCGCGGTGCCGCGCGACGTCGAGCCGGAAGCCGCGGAACTCGACGACGTTTTCCTGTACAGCGTCGACGACCTGGCGGAGATCGTGAAGGACAACCTGCAGGTGCGGCGCGAGTCGGTCGTGCAGGCGGAGCAGATGATCGCCGACCAGACCGGCCATTTCCTGCGCTGGCTCGAAGGCCGGACCATCGTGCCGACGATCGCGGCGCTGCACGGACATCACGACAACCTGCGCTCGGTTGAACTCGAACGCGCGCGCAAGATGCTCGCGGCCGGCGAATCGCCGGAGAAGGTGCTGGAGGCGCTGGCGCGCGGCCTGACCAACAAGTTCCTGCACGCGCCGCTGTCGGCGCTGAACGGCGCCGGCGAAGCCGAACGCGCCGAATTGATCGCGCTGTTCCAGCACGTCTACAAGCTGCCCGACCCTCCCGCCGACGGGCATTAGCGCGGATCTTCCTGCCTCGTTTCGACACGAGGCGGCACGCGGTCGCTTCGCATCCGCGGCCAGCGCGTTTCCCGTCATCGTCGGCAAGGTCACCATGAAGTCGTCCCTGCGCTTGAAACTGGACCAGCTCGGAACACGGCTGGTCGAACTGAACGGCCTGTCTGGGCGCCGAGGACGTGACGCGCGACCTCGACCGCTATCGCGCGCTGACCAAGGAACATTCCGACCTCACGCCCGTCGTCGCCAAGTTTCGCGAATACATGGATGCGGAGGCGGACCTCGCCGCCGCCGTCGACATGGCCAGCGACCCGGCCATGCGCGAATTCGCGGACGAGGAGCGCGCGGCGGCGCAGGCGCGCATCGCGGCGCTGGAGGCCGAGCTGCAGGCGGCGCTGCTGCCGCGCGACCCCAACGACGAGCGCAACGTGTTCCTGGAAATTCGCGCGGGCACCGGCGGCGACGAATCGGCGTTGTTCGCCGGCAACCTGTTCCGGATGTACGTCCGCTACGCGGAACGCCATCGCTGGCAGACCGAGATCGTGTCCGAGTCGACAAGCGAGCTGGGCGGCTACAAGGAGGTGATCGTGCGCATCGTCGGGCAGGGCGCGTACTCGAAGCTCAAGTTCGAGTCCGGCGGGCACCGTGTCCAGCGCGTGCCCGATACGGAAGCGCAGGGGCGCATCCACACGTCGGCGTGCACGGTGGCGGTCATCGCCGAGGCGGATCCGATCGCCGACATCACGATCAACCCGGCCGACCTGCGCATCGACACGTTCCGCGCATCCGGCGCCGGTGGCCAGCACGTGAACAAGACCGACTCCGCCGTGCGCATCACGCATTTGCCGACGGGCCTCGTGGTCGAGTGCCAGGACGACCGCTCGCAGCACCGCAATCGCGCGTCGGCCATGGCGGTGCTGGCTTCCCGCCTGCTCGACAAGCAGCAACGCGAGCGGCAGCAGAAGGAGGCGGCGCACCGCAAGTCGCTGATCGGTTCCGGCGACCGCAGCGAGCGCATCCGCACCTACAATTTTCCGCAGGGCCGCGTCACCGATCACCGCATCAACCTGACGCTGTACAAGATCGACTCGATCATGGACGGCGAACTGGACGAGCTGACCGGCGCGCTCGCGCAGGAGTTCCAGGCCGAGCAGTTGTCGGCGCTGGCGGGCGAAGAAACCTGAAGGGCATGCCGATGAAGAAGAAGCCGCCTGCGCCCTGGCTCGAGACGCTGCGCCTGTCGATGCGCAATTTCACGCTCGACGACTTTCAGGACCTCTATGCGCTCAATTCCGATCCGCGCGTGATGAAGTACATCGCCGACGGAACGGTGTCGACGCGCGAGGAGGTGGCCGGGGCGCTGCGGAGGTTCGTCCGCTATCCGATGCTGTATCCGGACCTGGGAATCTGGCACGCGTCGCGGCGGGACACCGGCGCCTTCATCGGGTTCTTCGCGCTGAATTACACCGGCAAGAGCACCGACATCGAGGTCGGCTACCGCCTGCTGCATAACGCTTGGGGATTGGGCTTCGCGACCGAGGGCGCGACGGCACTGGTGCATTTTGGCTTCGACGACCTGGGGCTGGACCGCATCATCGGCGTCACGGCTCCCGGCAACAAGGCGTCGCAGCGCGTGCTGATGAAGGCGGGACTGACGGACCGGGGCTGGGGACGGTATTACAACCGCCGTCTGCGGCTCTTCGCGGCGGAACGCGAAGGGTCATGACGCCAACGGTGCGCCAGGCGCTGGCGCAGAGCGGGCTCGTCCCCGTGGATGCGAAAGCGCTGCTCGCGCACGTGTTGGGTCGCAATCGCGCGTGGCTCGCGGCACACGAGACGGACGCGCTGACGCAGGACGAGGCCAGCGAGTTCCAGGCGCTCTGTAACAGGCGCCGCGCTGGCGAACCGGTCGCCTATCTCACCGGCTCGCGCGAGTTCTGGGGACTCATGCTGTCCGTGACGCCCGACGTGTTGATCCCGCGGCCGGAAACCGAAACGCTGGTGGAGTTCGCGTTGTCGAAATTGCCAGGGGATCGCGCGGTGCGCGTGCTCGATCTCGGCACCGGTTCCGGCGCCATCGCGCTGGCATTGGCGCATGACCGCCCGAATGCGGCGCTGACCGCGACGGACCGCTCGGAAGCCGCGCTATCCGTGGCTCGCGACAATGCGCGCCGGCTGGGGCTGTCCAACGTGGCGTTTGCCGCGGCCGATTGGTACGACGGCGTTCCGCCCGGGCCGTGGGACATGATCGCGAGCAATCCGCCGTACATCGGCGCGATCGACCCGCATCTGCAGGAAGGCGATCTCCGCTTCGAACCGGTGGCCGCGCTGTCGCCAGGCGCCGACGGTCACGCGGCGCTCCGTACCATCGTCGGCGGCGCGCGCGAACGCCTGTCGCCCGGCGGCTGGCTCGTGGTCGAGCACGGTCACGACCAGTCGGACGCGGTGCGCGCACTCTTTCGCGACGCCGGATTTTCCGATATCACGGCGCTGCGCGATCTCGCCGGCATTCCGCGGGTGGTGGCGGGACACTGACCGGTTTCGGGCGTTGCGCGTCGCCGCATCGCGGCGCACGTCGCGAGGTAAGTCAGGTTTCCTGCTCGGAACTAGACCTGACGGACACTGTCCGCTCGGATTGAACCGTCAGCCAAGCAGAAAGCGGTCACCTCTTTGTGAGTCGGGGCCGGCGCTATCGACCCCAAGCGGTCCATTGATCTTTACGAATGCCGACGTCCGGGAGCGTAGAAGCGGACATGCGACTCTATCGCTTCACAATCAGCCAGCGCAACGCGGCCGCATGCAGTGCAAAGGTATGGTGCCGGCATTTGGCGGGCAATTCCCGCGGGTCGGAGGCTGCAGTCCCACCGTTGGATTGTCCTGGTTCGGCCGGTTCAAACGCGGCGCGGCGGGGTGCCGAGACCAGCCATCCGCTTGCATCGGCCATTCGCATGAACGAATCACTCCCGCGTCCTCGGTGGAAGCCACGTCACCTGACAGCGTTCTTCGGAGTAGGAGACGGTCAGATCGTAACTATCCAGATTCTGCTCGACACCCTGCAAGCGAAGACTTCTGCTGCGGTCCACTACCAAGGTCGTGTCGTCATAGGTTTCCCGGATCAAGAAAAGGGGAATGAATCGGTCTTCCGGATAGGGATCGTCCACGAGCAGGATGCGAGCCCCCTTAGGCACCTGGGGCAGACACTTACGAATTTGCGTTGCATAGCCAAGATTCCTGTTCTGGACCTCATTGACGATTGGCAGCACCTGATCAAATGCGTAGTTGTTTTTTGGGATGACGATGCACGCAAGACCGAGCCAGAGAACGGCCGAGCTGGCAAGCTCGAGACCGAACGTCAATCCGCGTCTCGGCAATTCTCGTTTCCAGTGGCCGAGGCCATCAACGACAATTGTTACCAGATATACTCGGCTGGCGACAAGCATCCCAGCAATCCACAGCGACCAGTAAAGCGATGGTACGTAAAGTGCGAAACCTCCTCTCGCCGGAATGAAGGCCAAGGGTAAGAACGAAACGCTTGCCATAATGCCCGCCATCACCAGGTGCCGCTTTCCGAATACGCAACCCAAGGCTGGAAGCGCGACCAGCACGCCAGCCACGATCCCCGGCGAAAATTTAAATGTGCCAAGAAACAAGGCATTCAAGTAGAACGCGTAGTTTGTAAGAAATAGAATTCCGGACGGCTCCGGACGGTACGCGTCCAGCTGGAGCAACGAGTCTTTGCCCAGGTATTTGCCAGCAATGTAAGCCGCGACCACGACGCCACCGAGCAATGCCACGCGACCTGGTCCGATTGACCACTGCCGGAGGCTATCCAAGAACCTGCCCCGTCGGAAATTGCGGGGCGGGTTCCACAGTATTTCGTATACTAGAAGGGCAAAAGGCAAACTGACGGAAATCTCCTTGGAATTCAAACTGGCAATCAGCAGGATCAGCACAAAGGCGCTCTGACGGAAGCTCGGGAGCTTGCCGCGTTGTCGAATCAGCAGGTAGTAGTAGAGAGCGCTGTAATAGAAGAAGAATGCCAGCACGTCGTAAATCATTCCGGTGTCGTAATAGATCGACACAAAACTCTCGTTCAGCCCCGTGAGCAACACCGACACGGCACCGACCTCGACCGAACTCGCAAGATTTCTAACCACGAGAAAGACCAGGCCGACGTTTAGCACAACGACGATCAACGTGGCAACGCGATAGGGACCGGGTTGAAAGCCCCAGAGCGAATACAACCCCTTGCAAAACAACCCGCCCATGGGGCGATAGAAATTCGAGGTGAAAATGACGTTGGCGCGCAGTACTTCGGCCCAAGAACGCACCCAGTAATAGTGCATGTTCATCAGGTCGTCGCCGCTGAACCAGGAATTCAGTCCGTCGACAGTGAATCTCAGGAAGTACAGGCTGAACCCGATGACAAATACTGCGAGCGCAATTCGTCGGACCCATAGAGGCAGGTCAACCCCCTTCCGTTGTTGCACGTTTGGAAGTTCAGGGTTATGCAGCAGTGGTGGCTGTCGCTCGCCCAATGAGTTAAGTTGACATGGCGGGAATCGTGATTCGCATGTGTCCGCGGACGGGTCCGACTAAAAAGCAGTATAGCTCGCAGTCTGACAGTTGCGCGCTCTTTGCCTAGCCTGGCCACTTGCGCATGCGTTCCGGGCACTTGGAGTCGTCCGATGCGACGCTGAAAGTGGAAGCGTCGATGCAGAGAAGAGATTGCGACGAGTAACCGTCGATTAGCTACCGTACGCTGATCGCAGTCACCTTGGCCCAGTCACGAATGCAGGTTCGCGGACAGTCGCAGCCGGGCAGCCCCCCGTTCGGTCATTTCGGCCTCCTGCCGAACGTTTCGTGCGTTCGACCATCGCCCGCTCAGGGCGTCCGTCTACGGTCTGCAAATTGCCTAACGACGAGTACTGCGCCAGTCGCGACTATTTTTGCAACTGGACAATTCGAGTGCATGGCAGCAACCCGACGCTCGCGATCCGCGAGAGCATCCAGTGATCTCGCGAACACCATCGCCCTGACCCGGTAAAAGGAGCTAAATCAAGTCCGTGCCGCCGCGCGATGACGTGTCTCGATTCGCGGTGTCCGCTTATTGGCAATTTTGCCTGTAGCGCTGACCTTCCGTATTTGGCCGACTGCCGCCGGTATCTCGCGATCTTTGAATGGCCGCTATTCACTTTGGGGCTGCGCAATCGGTCCCAACAATGGTTGACGGAGTACGGCACTCCGTCCGCACCCGTGGCACTGATGCAGATCAACGCTGACACTGTCTATTGGTCAGAACGCAGTTTCAGCTACTCAGGTGGGGAAGGTACCGGGCAGCAGGATGTTGCGGTCCACGGTGCCAACGCGGGTGTGTCCGCAGAAGGCCATCGTCAGGTCGAGTTCGTTGCGGATGATCTGCAGCGCTTTCGTGACGCCCGCCTCGCCCATCGCGCCCAGCCCCCATACCATCGCGCGACCGATGTAGGTGCCGCGGGCGCCGAGCGCCCACGCCTTCAGCACATCCTGGCCGGAACGGATGCCTCCGTCCATGTGCACCTCGATCCTAGATCCGACAGCGTCCGCGATCGCGGGCAGCGCGCGGATGCTCGACTCGGCGCCGTCGAGCTGGCGGCCGCCGTGGTTGCTGACGATCAGCGCGTCGGCGCCGGTCTCGACGGCGATCTTTGCGTCCTCGACGTCCTGGATGCCCTTCAGGATCAGCTTCCCGCCCCAGCGACGCTTGATCCACTCGACGTCGCTCCAGTTGAGGCGCGGGTCGAACTGGTGCGCGGTCCAGTTCGCGAGCGAGCCGGTGTCGGTCACGCCCTTCACGTGGCCGACGATGTTGCCGAACGAACGGCGCTTCGTGCCGAGCATGCCGAAGCACCAGCGCGGCTTGGTCGCGAGGTTGACGAGGTTCGCGACCGTCGGCTTGGGCGGGATCGACAGTCCGTTCTTGATGTCCTTGTGCCGCTGCCCGAGAATCTGCAGGTCGAGCGTCAGCACCAGCGCGCCGCAGCCGGCCGCCTTCGCGCGATCGATGATCCGCTCGGTGAAGTCGCGGTCGCGCACAACATAGAGCTGGAACCAGAACGGCATGCCGGTCGCCGCGGCGACGTCCTCGATCGAGCAGATGCTCATCATCGAGAGCGTGAATGGGATTCCGAACTTCTGCGCGGCGCGCGCCGCATGGATCTCGCCGTCGGCGTGCTGCATGCCCGTCAGCCCCACCGGCGCGATCGCGACCGGCATTGTCACGTCGACGCCGACCATCTTCGCCGCCGTGCTGCGCTGGTCGATGTCGACGGCGACGCGCTGGCGCAGCCGGATCGGCTGGAAGTCCGCCTGGTTCGCGCGGTAGGTGCTCTCGGTCCACGACCCGGTGTCCGCGTAGTCGTAGAACATGCGCGGCACGCGCTTCTTTGCCAGGACCCGCAGGTCTTCGACGCTCGTGATGACGGTCATCGGGATTGACTCCCTTTCACGACGTTCGGCAGCGCGACCGCGAGCTTTTCCGCCCACGGCTGCAGCGACGGCATGATGGCGGGGAACAGCGCCACGCCATTGGCGGTTTGCTCGCGATGGCGCTTCAATCCGTTCTCGCCGGGCAGGCGCACACGCTCCACTCCGGGCCGCGGCGTCGCGTCATGGCATGCGCCGACAAGCCAATCCATCTGCCGCGCGTAGGCGTCCGCGCCTCCGAACGCCGATGGGTCCATCACCTGCACGTAGACCGTCGCGCCCCAGCCTTCGGCAGGATCGGCGCGGCCGAAGCCGGCGAGCCCGCCGGTCATCGCTTCGACGAGCAGCGCGAGCGCATAGCCCTTGTGCCCGCCCTCCAGCCCGCCCAGCGGCAACAAGCGTACCCGGCGGTTGGTTGAACAGCACGCCCGGGTCCGTCGTCGCGTTGCCCTGGGCGTCCTGCACCCACGGATGCGCAAGCCTCTCGCCCGCCTTGTGCAGCCGCGCGGTCATGCCGTTGGTCGTGTAGCTCGCGGAGATGTCCAGCAGGATCGGGTCGCCCGACGTCGGGATGCCGGCGGCGAACGGATTGGGCGTGAACACCGACGACACGCCGCCGAAGGGCGCCACGCTGTGCGTCGACGGATCCGAACAGAAAATGAGGGCCATCCTGCCCTGGTCGGTCACGCGGCGCAGATAGGCCGCGAGGCACGCGATATGGTGCGAGCGGCGGATGACGACGGATCCCATGCCGCAGGCGTCCGCCATGGCCATCGCGGCATCCAGTGCCCGCAGCGTGAGCCACGGGCCCGGCAGGCGATTGCCGTCCCAGGCCTGCGTGGCCGCGCGCGCGGTGATGACGATCGGTGCGCCGGAGGTGGCCATCGAGCCCTTGGCGATTTCCGCGAGATAGCCGGGAAGCAGCGCGAGGCCATGCGTGTTGTGGCCGAGGAGATCGCCTTCGACCAGGATAGTCGCAACGTCGGACGCGATGTCGTCGCGCACGCCGGATTCGCGCAGCAGCGCATGCCCGAAGGCGACCAGGGCATCGGCCGGATAACGGAGGGAAGTGGCGGCTGGCATGAACTCTCGGGTGTAAAGCCGTTGTGCGGGTTGACGCGGACACTCGATTGCCCGAGGATTCTAGCGCTTTTGACCGCACGGAGAACGGCGCCGATTCGAGCGCCGGCGTGCTGCCCCCGCCGCCACTCACTCCACCTTCCCCTTAGCCTTCCGTGCTTCCTTCCTCGCTGCAGATATCGATCGTCACGCACCGGCCGGACGAGAAGCTGCTCGAACGCTGCCTGCGCAAGCTGGCCCTCGCGATCGGCGCGGCGCGCGAAGATGGGGCGTTGCGCACCGTACACGTCGCGCTGATCGACAACAGCGAGGACCGCGAGGTGGCTGACGCGGTGATGCGGCTGGGCAAGATGCGCTTTTCCGATTCCGGCGTGCACGTCACGTACCTGAATGGCCACGCGAACATCGGCTACGGCGCCGCGCACAACCTGGTGCTGCACGGCACCGGGTCCGATTACCACCTGGTGCTGAATCCGGATGTGGAACTGGCGCCGGATTCCCTTGCCAACGCGGTCCGCTGGCTCGACGAGCACGAGGACGTCGGCGCGCTTGCTCCCTTGGTGCTCGGCTCCGACGGCACGCGCGAATACCTGTGCAAGCGGTACCCGGCGATCTTCGACCTGCTCCTGCGCGGATTCGGGCCAGGCGTGCTGCGCACGCTGTTTCGCCGCCGCCTCGACCGGTATGAAATGCGCGACGTGATGGACGTGGAGCCGCCGCGCGACATCATTGGAATTCCCGCGTTGTCGGGCGCGTTCATGCTGGCGAAGCGTGCCGCCATCGACCGCACCGGCGGCTTCGACCCGAAGTACTTCCTTTATTTCGAGGACTTCGACTGGAGCGTGCGCCTCAACGAGGTCACAAGGACCGCGTATGTGCCGTCCGTGCAGATCGGCCACCACGGCGGCGGCGCGGCGAAGAAGGGGTTGAAGCACATCTACTATTTCGTGAAGAGCGGGCTGCGCTTCTACCGCCGGCACGGCTGGAAGTGGTTCTGAATCCGGTACGCTCGCCGGTGACCGGTACCGTCGTGGTGACGGGCGCCGACGGCTTCGCGGGCCGCGCTGCGTGCGCGCACCTTCGCGCCGCGGGTATTCCGTTGCGCGGCCTGGTGCGCGACGCTTTCACCGGCCACTGCCGCCCGGCCCGGACATGCTGCCGGTGGGCGATCTCGCCACGATCTCCGCGGCAGCCCTAGCCAATGCGCTGCGCGGTGCGCAGGTCGTCGTGCATCTCGCCGGTCGCGCCCACGCGATGCGCGATGACGCCGCCGATCCCATTTCGGCGTTCCGGTGCCGCGAATGTCGCGGCGACCGAACGCCTTGCGCTTGCCGCGGCGGCGGCGGGCGTCGCGCACTTCGTGTTCGCGAGTTCGGTCAAGGTGAATGGCGAATCGGCGTCGCCTGAACGGCCCTTTCGCGAGAGCGACCCGCCGGACCCGCGCGACGCCTATGCCATCAGCAAATGGGAGGCCGAATGCGTGCTGGGCGACATCGCGCGCGCAACGGCCATGCCCATCACCGTGCTGCGACTGCCGTTGATGTATGGACCTCACGCAAAGGCGAACGTCGCGCGCCTGACCGGGGCGATCGCGCGCGGCGTGCCGCTGCCGCTGGCGGGCATCGACAACCGGCGCAGCATGCTTGGGGCCGGAAACTTCGCCAGCGCGCTGGAGGCGCTGCTCAGGCGCTCCCGCGCCCGCGCCACGTACGGTCGCAACCTATTTCGTCGCCGATACGGTGCCGGTCTCGACGCCCGAGTTCGCGCGTGCGATTGCCGCTGCGCTCGGTGTCACTGCGCGGCTCGTGCCGGTGCCTGCGTGGCTCCTGCGGATGGCGTGCGCCTGCGTCGGCAAGGCGTCGACGCTCGAGCGGCTGGCCGGTTCGCTGGTGGTCGACGCCAGCGCCTTCCGCGCGGCATTCGGCTGGCAGCCTCCGCACACGATGGCGGAAGAATTGGCGGCCATGGCGCGCGCCAGGCACTACGCGGCAGCGCCACCTCTATAATCGGCATTCGTTCACATTCAAGGCATCCATGTCTCCACGTCCCTCCGGTCGCCGCGCCGACGAATTGCGCACCGTGCAATTCACCCGCGCGTTCACGCGTCATGCGGAAGGCTCGGTGCTGGTGACGATGGGCGACACGCACGTCCTGTGCACGGCGAGCGTCGAGGAAGGCGTGCCGTCGTTCCTCAAGGGCAAGGGGCAGGGCTGGCTCACGGCCGAATACGGCATGCTGCCGCGCGCGACGAACACGCGGATGCGCCGGGAAGCGGCCGAGGGCAAGCAGTCGGGCCGCACGCAGGAGATCCAGAGGCTGATCGGCCGCAGCCTGCGCGCCGTCGTGGACTTGGCCGCGCTGGGCGAGCGCACGCTGAAAATCGATTGCGACGTGCTGCAGGCGGATGGCGGCACGCGCTGCGCATCGATCACCGGCGCGTGCGTCGCCGTCGCCGACGCCATTGCCTGGTGCAAGGCCAAGGGACTGATTGCCGGCGAGCCGCTGCGCGATCATGTCGCCGCGGTCTCGGTGGGCGTGGTGGACGGCACGGTGGTCCTCGACCTCGACTACGCCGAGGATTCGAACTGCGATACCGACATGAACGTGGTGATGACGGGCGCCGGCGGCTTCGTCGAGCTGCAGGGCACGGCGGAAGGCGCGCCGTTCTCGCGCGCGGAAATGGACGCGCTGGTGGCGCTGGCGCAGGACGGTATCGCGCGGCTGGTGGCGGCACAACGAGCGGCGCTGCGCAGTTGATCCAGCGCCTCGTCCTGGCCTCAGGCAACGAAGGCAAGCTGCGCGAATTCCGCCGCTTGCTGGCGCCGTGCGGCATCGACGTGATTGCCCAGGCGGAACTCGCCATACCGGAAGCGGACGAGCCGCACGCGACGTTCATCGAGAATGCGCTCGCCAAGGCACGCCACGCGAGCGCGACGGCGAAGTTGCCGGCGCTCGCCGATGATTCCGGCCTGTGCGTGGCGGCGCTCGGCGGCGCGCCCGGCGTGACTTCGGCGCGTTACGCAGGACTGCCTTCGTCGGACGCCCGCAACAACGCAAAACTCGTCGCCGCGCTGCAGGGCGTTGCCGACCGGCGCGCGCACTACTATTGCGTGCTCGTGCTGGTCCGCCACGCGGACGACCCGGAACCTCTGATCGCCGAAGGCGCGTGGCAGGGCAGCATTGTCGATACGCCGCGCGGCGGCGGAGGGTTCGGCTACGACCCCCACTTCCAGGACAGCGCGACGGGCCTGACCGGCGCGGAGCTTCCGCTCGAGCGCAAGAACGAGCTGTCGCACCGCGGCAAGGCAATGCGCGTGCTCCTCGCGAAACTCGACGCACTTCGGGCCGGCGAATGACTCGAGGCGCCGCACCGGAAAAAATCACGCTGGATGCCGGCGCGCTGGCGCGGCCCTCGTTCACGGCGCTGCCACCGCTGGCGCTCTACATCCACATTCCGTGGTGTCTCAAGAAATGCCCGTACTGCGACTTCAATTCGCACGAGGTCGCGGGCGACGCGCCGGAGACCGAGTACGTCGATGCGCTGCTCGCGGATCTCGAGTTCGCGCTGCCGTCGATCTGGGGGCGCAAGGTCGTGTCGATCTTCATCGGCGGAGGCACGCCGAGCCTCTTCTCCGCCGAGGCGATCGACCGGCTGCTGGGTGGCGTCCGTGCGCGCGTGCCGCTGCTTCCCGATGCGGAGATCACGCTGGAAGCCAATCCCGGGACGTTCGAGCGGCAGAAGTTCGCGGGCTTCTACGCTGCGGGCGTGAACCGACTGTCGCTAGGCGTGCAAAGCTTCGATCCGGCGCAACTGCGGGCGCTGGGACGGGTCCACGATGCCGACGAAGCGCGCCGCGCGGCCGAAGCGGCGCTGATGATCTTCGGCAACGTGAATTTCGACCTGATGTACGGGTTGCCGCAGCAGACGGTGATTGAGGCGCGCGCCGACCTCGCCGAAGCGCTGGCGTTCGCGCCGCCGCACCTGTCGTTCTATCACCTGACGCTGGAACCCAACACGCTGTTTCATCGTTATCCGCCGCCGCTGCCCGACGAGGACACGGCCGCCGACATCGAGGACGCCGTCCACGCCACGCTCGAATCCGCCGGCTACCAGCATTACGAGACTTCAGCGTATGCGAAGCCGGGCCGGCAGTGCGCGCACAATGCGAACTACTGGCGGTTCGGCGATTACCTGGGTATTGGCGCGGGCGCGCACTCCAAGCTTTCCTTCGCGGACCGCATCGTGCGCCAGCTGCGCTGGAAGCAGCCGAAGCGCTATCTCGAATGCGTCGCGCTCGGCCGGCCGCTGCAGGAGGAGGTAGAGGTGGCGCGCGACGACGTCGGCTTCGAATTCATGCTCAACGCGTTGCGGCTCACTTCGGGCGTGCCTTCAGCATTGTTCGCCGAACGCACCGGGTATCCGCTGGCACTCGTCGCCAGGGGAATTGAAACGGCGACCCGCAAGGGACTGCTCGAGCCGGATCCCGCCAGTATCAAGCCCACCGAACTCGGCCGCCGCTTCCTGAACGACCTGCAATCGCTGTTTCTCGCCGGCGCGCCCCGCGGCCGCGCGGCATCGCACGCCGCGCCGCTGGTGCGCATCGAAGCGACGGGAATCGAGCGATGACGCGGAACCTGCGCAGTTATGCGCTGACGCTGACCGAGGCCGCCGAGGCGATTGCCGACGGTCAGCTCACAGCGGCGGAGCTTGCCGCCGCGCAACTGGCGCGGGTCCGGACCACGGATGCGGCGGTTTGCGCGTGGGAGACGCTGGACCCGGAGCACGTGCTGCGCGAAGCGGCGCGATGGGACAGCTTCGCCAACTGCGGCCGCGCTCGGCGGCATCGGCATCGGCGTCAAGGACATCATCGCCACGGCCGATTTGCCGACCACGATGGGCTCGCCGATCTTCGCGGGGCATCGACCGACCAGCGACGCCACGTGCGTTGCGCGCCTCCGCGCGGCCGGCGCGTTCGTGTTCGGCAAGACGGTCACCACGCCGTTCGCGTTCATGGATCCCGGCAAGACGCGCAATCCGTGGGATCCCGCGCACACGCCCGGCGGATCGTCGTCGGGGTCGGCCGCGGCCGTCGCGGTGGGCCATGTCGCCGGCGCCATCGGCACGCAGACCAATGGGTCGGTGATCCGGCCCGCGGCCTATTGCGGCGTGGTCGGGTTCAAGCCGACGCTGAATGCCATCCCGACCCAGGGCGTGCATCCATTCAGCGAGACGTTCGACACCGTCGGCACGTTCACGCGCACCGTGGAAGACGCGGCGCGGCTCGCGAGCGCGCTGGCCGATCCCGGCCGCATTGCGGGAACGCTGGCGCCACGTGGGCGTGCGCCGCGCTTCGCCTATCTCGCCGCGTTTCCAAGGACCGCGAACGATCCCGGCGCCGAGGCCGTCATCAATGCCGTCGTGGCGCAGCTGCGGACTCGCGCGGAAGTGGTGCCGGTCGACATTCCTCCGGCGTGGCACGACGCCAAGTCCGTGATGCGGACGATCATGCTGCACGAGGCCGCGCGCAATCTTGGCGAACATCCAGCAGCGCGAGCGCGCGCGAATGTCGCCCGCGGTCAATGCCGCGCTGGATGAAGGACGGACGATCAGCGCCGGCGCCTATGAAGATGCGCGTTCCGGCGGGAACGGGCCATCGCTTTTTTCACGCGATGGCTCGATGGTTACGACGCGGTCCTGGCGCCGTCGGCGCCGGGCGCCGCGCCACGAGGCCTCACGACGATCGGAGACCCGTCGTGCTGCACATTGTGGTCACTGCTGGGCTTCCCGGCCATCAGCCTGCCGGTGGGGCGCGTCGAGCAAATGCCGATCGGCCTGCAACTGGCGGCGCCGCAGGATTGCGACGATTCGTTGCTTGCTGCGGCCGCGTGGTGTGGCGCGCGGCTGCCGTTTCACGGCCTTGTCTAGACGCTCGTGACCCTTTCGCGTTGCCAGCGTGCCGGCGTATCGGCGATCATCCATGCCATGAAGCGCGCCAAACTACACTCACCGCCCGCGCCACCCAAGGTGCGCAACCCGGTTGCGCGCTCGCCTCTGCTTGCCAAGGGCGGACCGCACGGCAAGACCAACGCGGCGAAGCGGCGCCAGGCGAACATCGATCTCGTGAAGCTGCAACGTGCCCCGCATTCCGACGAGTGACCCGACGACGCTTCGCCGCAGCGACCTCGAGTCGGGGCGGATGCGCGCGTTGTACATCGAAGCGGCGGGCGATCCGCGATGGGCGCTCACGGACGAGCAGTTGTCCGATTCGCTGACGGCGATGCTGAAGGCCCGCCCCAAAGGCGCAGGCTGGTGGGTATTCGCCTACGGGTCGCTGTTGTGGAATCCGCTGTTTCCGTTCGCGGAGGCGCGGCCGGCGATACTGCGAGGATTGCACCGGCGCTTCTGCCTGCGCTCATTGGCGTCCCGCGGCACGCCCGACCAGCCGGGACTCGTGCTCGGACTCGATCGCGGCGGCGCGTGCACTGGCGTTGCGTATCGGCTGCCGGCGCCGGTCGCGATGGACGAACTGCATCTGCTCTGGCGGCGGGAAATGGTGGTGGGCGCGTATCGGCCGCGCTGGGTCCGGGTGCGCTCGGGCGAGCGCGAAATCTACGCGCTGACATTTGCCGTTCGCCACGCGCATCCGCAATACGCCGGGAGACTTTCGCTCGACGAGGAGGCGCGCGTCATCGCCGGGGCGAAAGGCGCGTTCGGCTCGTCGCTGGATTACCTCGAGCGCACGCGCGTCGCGCTGGTCACGCATGGAATCATCGATCCGTACCTCGAAGGCATCGCCGCCAGGGTCGCGGCGTTGCGCGGCTAGCGAAACGCCTCGCGCATCCGACGTCACATCGCCATGTTGCGGCCGCCATCCACGTTGATGGTCTCGCCGGTGATGTAGCCGGCGTCGGCCAGCAGGAAGTGCACGGCGCGCGCGATGTCGTCGGGCGTGCCTTCGCGCTTCAACGGCGTGTGCGAAATGATCCGCTGCCGCGACAGTTCGTCGAAGGATTCATCGTCGGGCCACAGGATGGGACCGGGGGCAACGGCATTGACGCGCACGTCCGGTGCCAGTTCTCGCGCCAGCGAACGCGTCAGGCCCGCCAATCCGGCCTTGGCGATCGAATAGACGACGTAATTCTTCAGCGGGCGCTCGGCGTGGATGTCGGAGAGGTTGACGATCGCGCCCTGTGCCTTTCTTAGCGCGGGCGTGGCTGCCTGGGCCAGGAACAGCGGCACCTGCAGATTGGTGCCGACCAGGTCGTTCCAGTGCGCTTCGGTGATGTCGCCGGCGGGCGTGGGAAAGAACGACGATGCATTGTTCACCAGCGCGTCGAGGCGGCCGAACGCCTGCAGCGTCTGCTCGACCACCGAGGGCAACTTGTGCAGGTCGAGCAGGTCCGCCTGGATCAGCGAAACGGAATTGGGCCGCGAGTGGTTGAGTTCCGCCTGAAGCAGGCGCGCCTCGCCGGCGGAGGCGCGATAATGCAGCATCAGGTTGGCCCCCGCCATGTGCAGCCGGCGGCAGATGGCGGCGCCGACGCGCTTGGCGCCACCGGTGATCAATACGGTCTTTCCTTGCACGCAGCACTCCGCTTCCTGGACCTTCGCGCCGATTCCGCTAGACTTCGCGGCAATCTAGCACATGGTACCCGCGCACGCGAACGATGCGTGCGGACCGCGCCACGCGATGAAATCCACCACGCCACCTACCCTGCCGGAACCGGACGCCGCCGCGCGAGACCACAGCGCCCGCGTGGCAGCCATGGTGCGCGACGAAATCGCGCGGTTCGGGTGGCTGGATCACGTTCGCGCGCTATATGCAGCTGGTCCTGTACGCGCCCGGGCTGGGCTATTACGTCGCCGGCGCGCGCAAATTCGGCGGCGACGGCGATTTCGTCACCGCGCCGGAAACCACGCCGTTGTTCGCGCAGGCATTGGCCGCGCAGGTCGCGCCCATTCTTGCCGCGACGAACGCGCGCGAACTCGTGGAATTCGGCGCGGGCAGCGGCGCGCTCGCGGCCGATCTCATGAACGCGCTCGCCATGCTGGGCGCGTTGCCGTCGCGCTACGCGATCCTGGACGTCAGCCCCGACCTGCGCGAACGTCAGCGCGCGGAAATTGCGCGCCGTGCGCCTGACCATATCGGACGCGTCGAGTGGCTCGATGCGCTGCCCGCGACAGATCGACGGCGCCGTGGTGATGAACGAGGTGCTCGACGCCATCCCGCCGCATCTCGTCATGCGTCGACGGGGCGCGTGGTTCGAACGCGGCGTGGCGTGCACCGAAAGCCTGCACTGGGAGGACCGGCCGCTGGCGGACGACTCGCTGCGCGCGGCCGCAACAGCGCGATTTCCGGCGGGCGGCGACTACCTGAGCGAAATCAATCCGGCCGCGGAAGCGCTGGTCGAGGATGTCGGCGGGCGCATGACCGGCGGCGCAATGCTGATCATCGACTACGGATTCCCGGAGGCGGAGTTCTATCACGCGCAGCGCAGCGAGGGCACACTCATGGGCCACTACCGCCATCGTTCGCATGCCGATCCGTTTCTATGGCCCGGGCTATCCGACCTGACGTCGCACGTCGACTTCACAGCCATCGCGCTGGCGGGGCAACGTGCGGGGCTGCAGGTGGCAGGCTACGCGCCGCAGGCGGCGTTCCTGTTGGGTTGCGGCATCCTCGACCGGTTGCGCGACGTTGGCGAACCGACGTCGGTGGCTTATTTGCGCGAAGCTGCCGCTGTGCAGAAGCTGACCTCGCCTGCCGAAATGGGCGAACTGTTCAAGGTGCTGGCGATGGCGAAAGGTGAGGACATTGCGTGGCCGGGATTCGCGGTGGTCGACCGGTCGCACCGGCTCTGATGTTTGCGTCGATGTGATCCGGCCCGGCGTGAATTCCACGGAATTGTTACAGACACTGTAACGAAATAGCCGGTATGATCGCCGGCTTGCCTGGACGGCGTGGGCTGCAGCGGACCCCGGGCAATCCCGAGTCATGTTCCGAAACGGAGAAGGCATGAGACTGTTGCGAAGAATCTTCCTCGCGTTGACCGGTCTTGCGGCCGCGTTGTTGCTGGCGGCGCCGGCGCTCGCGCAGACGCCGGGCAAGCAGCCCAACATCATCATGATCATGGGTGACGACATCGGCTGGGCCAATATCGGCGCGTACAACCAGGGCGTCATGGCCGATGCGCACGCCGAACCTCGACCGCCTCGCGTCGGAGGGCATGCGCTTCACCGACTATTACGCCGAGGCGAGCTGCACCGCAGGTCGCGCCAACTTCATCACCGGCGAACTGCCCATCCGCACGGGCCTGACGACCGTCGGCCAGGCCGGATCGCCGATCGGCATGCCGGCGCAGGCGCCGACGATCGCGACCGCGCTGAAGTCGATGGGCTACGCCACCGGCCAGTTCGGCAAGAATCACCTGGGCGACCTGAACAAGTTCCTGCCCACGGTGCACGGCTTCGACGAATTCTTCGGCTACCTCTATCACCTCGACGCGATGGAAGACCACTGCCATCCGACGTATCCGCAGGCGCTGCAGGCGACGCGTGGGCGCGCGCAACATGGTGCATCGTGGGCCACGACCGTCGACGACCCGACGGTGCAGCCGCGCTGGGGCGCGATCGGCAAGCAGAAGATCGAGGATGCCGGCGAACTGTGTCCCAAGCGGATGGAGACCGTCGACGACGAGATCCTCGACTTCACGCTCAAGTTCATGGACAAGGCGCGCGCGGACAAGAAGCCGTTCTTCGTCTGGCTCAACCCGACGCGCATGCACGTCGTCACGCATCTGTCGCCCAAATACGAGGCGACTGCGCAATTCCGAAAACAACTGGACGATCCAGGAAGCGGGCATGGCGCAGATCGACGACATCGTCGGCTCTCGTCATGAAGAACCTGAAGGACAACAATCTCGAAGGCGACACGATCATCGGTTCACGACCGACAACGGCGCCGAAAACTTCACGTGGCCCGATGGCGGCCAGACGCCGTTCGCCGGCGGCAAGGGCACGGCGCTCGAAGGCGGCTTCCGCGTGCCGATGATCCTGCGCTGGCCGGGCAAGGTGCCGGCCGGCAAGGTCGAGAACAGCATCGTCTCCGGCATGGACTGGTTCCCGACGTTCGTCGCGGCGGCGGGCAATCCGAACATCACCGCGGAATTGCTGAAGGGCAAGCGACTGGGCGACAAGTCGTACAAGGTGCACCTGGACGGCTACAACCAGATGGACCTGATCACCGGCAAGGGGAAGTCGGCGCGCCAGGAGATCTTCTACTTCACCGAGGGCACGCTCTCGCGCGGTGCGGATCAACGACTTCAAGTACCGCTTCACCGATCAGCCGCAAGGCTGGCTGGGCGGAACGATCAAGGTCGACTGGCCGATCCTGACCAATCTCCGCCTCGACCCGTACGAGCGCACGGGAATGCCGCAAGGGCGCCAGATGGCTCGCTGGCGTATCTACAACTGGTTCGTGTTCGAGTTCTGGCGCTTCCAGTTCGTGCAGCAGGAGGTGGCCAAGGTCGCGCAGACCGCGATCGAATTACCCGCCGATGCAGCCTGGAGCGAGCTTCAATCTGGAGGCAGTGAAGGCGCAGATGCGAAGAAAGGCGCGGGCGCCGCGCACGGCCAGTAGGCAATTCCGCAACACAACTCGACGCCGCGCCCTTCGCATCGATCGCGAACGGCGCGGCGAGTTTTTTCCGCAGCCCGCTCCTAGCCCTGCTCCACGAGTCTCCGGGAGACCGTCCCGAGTTCCTTTCTCAGGAACGCGTGTCCCGGATCGGCGTCCCGATGCGCATGCCAGATGAGCTTGATCGGCACGCTGGCCGACTTGGGGCCCGACGCCCAGAGGACGCAGCCCAAGCGTGCTGCGGGCAGTCTTCGCCATGCTGCGCGGGATGAGGCCGAACAGGTCCGACTGGCTGGTGACCATGAATACTTCCAGGATCTCGGACACCTCCAGCGCCACAGGCAGGTTCAGGCGCCGCCACTCCCGTATCCCCGCCACCGGATGTTCTCCCTCGACGCGGGGTCGAAGTGATACGAACCTGCCCTCGCGCAACGTTTTCATCGACACCGGCCGACGCAGCGCCGGGTGACCCTCGCGCGCCACCGCCACCAGCACATCTTCGAACAGCAGCGTGGACTTGAACTGATCGCCGTCAGGCTGGATCCAGTCGATCGCCGCGTCGATCCGGCCATCACGCAGCGCGCGATCCAGGTCGATGGGCCGGGATCGCGTGCTGGCGGCCACGCCGATATTCGGCGCCGACGTTGCCAGCCGTTCCAGCAGACGCAATACGATCATCGGTCCAAGCGGGTGGGTGATCGCCAGGAAGTACCTGCGTTTCGATGTCCTGGCGACGAAGCCCCGCCTCTCGGCAACCGTCTCGCGCATCGATCCCAACGCGTCGTGCAGCTTTGCGTAGATTGCGTCCGCCGTTGGCGTCGGCACCACGCCCCTCGGACGGCGGACGAACAACTCGTCGCCGAACAGTGCGCGCAGGCGGGTCAGCGCGTGACTGACGGCCGACTGCGTCATCGCCAGCCGCACGGCTGCCCGCGACAGGCTCTGTTCCTCATAGACCGCCTCGAACACCGGCAACAGGTTGAGGTCGACGCTTCTGATATTGAACATGTGCATATCACCTATGCGAAATATTCGGTAGTGCGGGGCTTGCCGCGGCACTACTATTTTGCGCCGTTCTGACAACCGGCTTTGGGCCGGTTGGGCGCGCGCGCCACGAGCGTGCAGGCGCAGTTCGAGAACGTGTGCGGATCCTGCGAGACGCAATTATGGAATATGACTTGGTGACTTGGTTGTTCTGGCTTGGCGCCGCCGCCGTCGGATTCAGCACAATCTCCGCAGCCGTCAGGTACGTCCACCACTGGCGCCGCGGCGCCAAGATCCTGGCTGCCGAGGCGGCTCTCCAGGCTTTGGTCTGCACCTTCGGGCTGGTCACTTTCTGGGCGATCTACCGCACCTACATGTCCGGCTAGAAATCGTCCGCATGCGCTGGACCGAACGTACGTTCGGCGAGCGGCACTTTACAACTCGTTTTCCGCGCCGCGCCGGCCACAGTATTGATAAGGCGCGGCGCATTTTTTTATGAGCGTGCAACTCGTGCGGCGCGGATCGGCGTGCGCAGTCGCATGCCGGGGGCATGGCATCCGGGCGGGTTCCCCGGTTGCTACAATCCCCCGATGACATCCTCGCCTGCATGCGGAGGAAATGTCGCGCAGCGTCCGATTCATCAATGTGGAGTGGGCAGCTGCTTGCCACCGAGACGCTCGAGCGGAGAACAACAAAATGGCAGAAGCGAACGACCGAGGCCCGAATACGCTGACCAAGACGCTCGCCTTCGCCGTGGTCTCGGAAGTGGCGACGGGGCTCGCGCTGATTTTCAAGCCGGCGCTCGTCGTCAAGCTGCTGCTGGGCGTCGACGCTTCGGGCATGGAGATGGTGATCGCGCGTTGCCTCGGCATCGGGTTGTTCGGCCTTTCCTTTGCGTGCTGGCCGGACACGCAGAAATCGGTGAGCACGACGGCGGCGTTTCGCGGCATGCTGATCTACAACGCGTTGATCGCCGCCTATCTCGCCTATCTCGGTGCGGTCGGGCACGTTGGGAGGACTTCTGCTGTGGCCCGCCGTCGCATTGCATGCCGTGGTGGCGGGGATCATGATCCGGTCGATGCGGATTAAGGCTCCGACCGCCGAAGTCGAGGAATGACCATGCCGCGAAGAGGATTGGTCGTCGCGTGGGCGGCCGCCTTCGCGCTGGCGTGGATCGCCGCCGGATCGGCGTCCGCGCAGGGCGCGGCGCCTGTCGCATCTGGCGCAGCGGCCTCTCCGGGCGCAACATCACGCTTCGATACGCTTAAAGGAGCGTGGGTTCGACCCGACGGCGGATATCGAATCGAAATCGTGGGTGTCGCATCGGATGGACAGATTGCGGCGACGTACTTCAACCCGAACCGGCTTCCCTTTGCGAAGGCGCTGGCGACGATGGACGGCGCGACACTGCGCGCGGCGTTCGAACTCCAGGCCGGCGGATATGCGGGTTCGACCTACGACCTCGCGTATGATCCGGCGAGCGATCGGCTCAAGGGAATCTATTATCAGGCGGTGGTGAAGCAGAAGTTCGACGTTTATTTCGTGCGCAAGTGAGCATCGATACGGACGCGGGCCGCGGTCCCGGGTGCCGTCGACAGCGAGTTTCCCCTATGAATGAAACGCACTTGAGGAGTGGACCATGAACAAGCGAGGCTATCTGGTTGTGGGCGTGGCGGCGTTGGGCGCGGCAGGCATTGCGATAGGGCAGGGAAGGATCATGGACATGGTCGCGGACAAGGTCGTCTCCAAGTACCAGAGCGCGACCTGCGAGCAGTTGTGGCAGCAGAAGGGACAACCGAAGTCGCAGGAGGAGCAACGGGCCGTGGAGTTCCTGAAGAACGATCCGCAGGCGCGCGCCGCTTTCCTGAACAAGGTTGCGGGACCGATCGCCAACAAGATGTTCGAATGCGGCATGATCCCGTGATCGGCTCGCGCGGCGTTGCCGGATTCACGTTGTGGCGGAGGTCGAAAGAGGCCGCGGCAAATTCCCTGGTCGCGCGTTCGGCCTCGGTCGGCATTGCATTTCGCGCGCAAACTCCGCGGGCAGCGGATAGGGGCACAAGGTAACGGTAGAATCGCGCTTTGCGCTTGTCGCCGGAGTGATTGAATGGACCGTTTGAGTATGCCGACGTGGATGGCGTCGGCGCTGCTGTTGCTCCTGCTCGGCGGCTGCGCCACGCGTCCGGTCAATCCGCCCATCACCAGCACCGACCCGAAGGCGGGATATCGCTTCGAAGTCCGCCAGCAGCAGAACAACAGGAGCGACAAGGAAAACCTCGTCATCCTCGCGTTCTCGGGGGGTGGCACGCGCGCTGCCGCGTTTTCGTTCGGCGTGCTGGAGTTCCTGCGGCGCACCGAGGTGATCGGACCCAAGGGCAACAAGGTCCGCCTGCTCGACGCAGGTCGATGTCATCACCGGCGTGTCCGGCGGAAGTTTCACCGCGCTTGCCTACGGCCTCTACGGCGAAAAACTGTTCGACGAGTACGAGCAGCGGTTCCTGAAGCGCAATGTGCAGGGCGAGATCATCGCGCGCACGTTCAGCCCCGCGAATTGGGGCAGCCTGGTATGGACCGGCTGGGGACGCTCCGAACTGGCGTCGCAGTTGTACGACGAAATCCTGTTCAACGGCGCGACGTTCGGCGACCTGAACCGGGGCAAAGGGCCGATGATCCTGGCGTCGGCCACCGACATCTCGACCGGCTCCCGATTTGTCTTTCAATCAGAACATCTTCGACGTAATCTGCTCGGACTTGAACGCAATGACGCTTTCGCGCGCCGCCGCGGCGTCGTCGGCCGTGCCGGTCGTGCTGTCCTCCATCACCCTCAATAACTATGGCGGGACCTGCAACGCCAAATTCCCGGACTGGCTGAAGCTCTTCATCGACAACCCGGACCCGCCGCGGCCCGCCGCGCGGGCGATACGTTCGCTCACGACGATCGAAGGCTTCGGCGACAGCGTCCATCGGCCCTATCTCCATCTCGTGGACGGCGGCGTATCCGACAACGTGGGCATGCGCGGCGTGCTGGATGCGCTGGAAATCCTCGAAGCGCTGCACGAGGCGGGCCTTGCGACGCCGCTCGACAGCGCACGCAGGATCATCGTCTTTGTCGTCAATTCGCTGTCCTCGCCGCCCACCAACTGGGACGAGTCGGAGAATCCGCCCGGCACCTTGGACATTCTGCTCAAATCGGCCGGCGTCCCGATCGACCACTACTCGTACGAGGCCGTCGAGCTGCTGAAGGACACCGCATCGCGGTGGCGAACGTTGCGCGCCATCCGGGATTCGGCCGCGATGAAGACGAACAAGGATCCGGCCGTTGCCGACATGTTGCGGATCCCGACGCCGAGATCTACGCGATCGACGTGTCGTTTCCCAAGCTCAAGGACAAGGCGGAGCTGGACTACCTGAATCAGCAGCCCACGTCGTTCGTGTTGCCGCCGGAGGCCGTCGACCGCCTGCGCGCGGCGGCGGGGGCGATCATCATGGATTCGCCCGAGTTCCAGCGGCTGCTGAAGGATGTCGGGGCGACGATCGTGCCCGCACCGGCGGCGGCTGGGTCCGCGAACGCTGCCCCCGCGTTGAAATAGCTCCGCGGATAACGGCGCATGCTTCGGTCTTCACCGACGTCAGCGGCCGTCTATCCCAGCATTCGATCGTACGAATCCAGATCGGCCTTGTAGCAGCCGCATGCAGCCGCCTTGAGACCGCGCCGATCGAGAACCGTGATGTTGCCTCGGCTGTAGTGAATCAGCCGTCTGGACTGCAGCGAGCTTGCCGCCTTGGTGATGCCAACGCGGCGGACGCCGAGCATGTAGGCGAGGAATTCCTGCGTGATATGGAACGTGCTGGCGCGCGCGCGGTCCTGCGTCATCAGCAGCCAGCGCGCGAGCCGCGCCTCGACCACGTGAAAGCGCGTGCAGGCCGCTGTTTGCGCGAGCTGGCTCAACTGGACGAAGACGTACTGGTCGATCTTGCGTCGCAAGGCCGGGCTGCGTTCGAGTTCGCGGCGAAAGGTGGCGGCATCCATCTCAATGCGGGTCCTGCGCCCTGCACGACGGCGCGCACCGGCGAGACATCCACGCCGAGCGCGAGCGGAATCCCCAACATTCCTTCGTTTCCCACCAGTCCGACCTCGAGAGCCGCTGAATCGTCGATCGGCATGATCAGCGAGATGAAGCCTCCGATGGGGAAGATAGACGCTGTCTGAGGGTCTCGCCGGGTGCGCAGAGCACATCGGCAAACGCGAGCTTCACCGTTTCGCACCCGGCAAGCATCGCCGCCGCTCGCCTGGAGGCAGCGACTCGAGCAAGTGATTGCCAACGGGCGTGCGTTGAGGCGATGACACCTGCACTCTCCTGCGAAGCCGGGCAAGGCCGCTGATCGGACAAGATCATGGTCGTGCTCGGGGCGCAGCCCCGATGCGACGAGGACCAAAATGCGACAACTGTCGCCTGGATTCCACGAGGATACGGCCGCAGCTTCGTGCCGTCTGCGCGTTACCGCACATAGGCGCCGTGCGGCGCGGACTCCAGTGCAGCGGGCAGGGGATCGAGGCGTTACTTGACGGCGTAGGGCAGCAGCCGATCGAACTCCGTCTTGACCACCTGGTAGCACTCGCAGGCCTTGGCCTCCAGGCCCGGGCGATCGACAACGGTAATCGTCCCACGGCGATAGCTGATCAGCCCGGCGTCCTGCAGCTTTCCGGCGGCCTCGGTGACGCCTTCGCGGCGCACGCCCAGCATATTGGCGATCAGCTCCTGCGTCATCGACAGCTTGTTCGACTGCAGGCGGTCGAGGCTGAGCAACAGCCATCGGCACAATTGCTGGTCGACCGAATGGTGCCGGTTGCACACCGCCGTCTGCGCCATCTGCGTGATCAGCGCCTGCGTGTAGCGCAGCAGCAGGTGCATCGTCGGACCGAACCGGCCGAACTCGTCCTTGAGCAATTCGGCCTTGAGGCGAAACGCATGCCCCGCGCTCTGCACCAGCGCGCGGCTCGGCGTGGTGTCTCCGCCCATGAACAGCGAAATGCCGAGGATGCCCTCGTTGCCCACGATGGCGATCTCTGCCGACGCGCCATCTTCCATCACGTACAGCAGCGAAACGATGCACGTGGTCGGGAAATAGACATAGCGCAGCTTGGCTCCGGACTCATACAGAACGTCGCCCAGCTTCATCGTTATCAGTTCCAGATGGGATGCGATCCGGTCGTAGTCGGCGGCGGGCAGGGCGTCGAGCAGGTGATTCTGGTGGGGGCTATGGATTGCGGGCGCAGCCCCGCGTAGACGCTCCTCGCGAGACGAGAAAGGCGCCTTCGCACCGTTGCCACCATTGCTTTTCGGGGCCATTCCATCATCTTATTACGCCCCGGACGGCCATGTGTCACACCGCACATAGGAGGCGACGAATGGCATTTATGAGTGCCAGCGCACCGACTGCTTCGGCAAACCTGAATATCCTCGCCTCACTGGCAGAGGAAATCGTGAACGCGAACTCTTTTGCCATCGTCGGCAGCACTGCCGGCGAATTCACGACCGAGAGGGAACATCATGAATTGGGACATCATCAAAGGTGATTGGAAGCAGTTCAAGGGCCACGTGAAGGAACAGTGGGGCAAGCTCACGGACGACAACCTCGACCAGATCGACGGCAAGCGCGACCAGCTGGCGGGCAAGGTCCAGGAAGCCTACGGCGTGACCAAGGATCAGGCCGAGACGCAGGTCAAGGCATTCGAGGAAATGCACAAGGACTACCAGCCGAAGATCCCGGCCTAGTTCCTGCCGGTCATGCCCGCGGCCCGCAGCATCGGCCGCCGGGTGTGACCCAAGTAATCATCAAGTCCGTTTCGAGGTACCCAATGAATGCGATCAGATACGTTGCCCTGTGCGTCTCCGGCGCCGCCATATTGCTGTTCACCCAATACCCTCTCGCGGCGACGATGCTGACGTGCGCCGTACGGTAATCGCTTTCCGCGCCAGTCAATCCTTCGAAGGAGACCTCGATGAACATCGACAATCGCTGGATACTTTTGCTCGCCGTCACAGCCAGCGCCGCGGCCGGCGCGGCGTTCGCCTCACGGGCGTTGCGCCACCAGGCGCGCGCCGCCGGCGAAGTGCAGCACAAGACGAATCTCAAGACATGGGAAAATGAGGGCGGCAATCTTGCGCCGCCCCCGGCGTCCGCGCTGCAACCCGCAGCACAGGCTTGACCGGCGCACTGCGCGCCTGCGCGTTGACGTCTGAAAGATAGCCAACATGATCACCGACGTCTGGAGGAAATCGCATTGCATGTTCTGCCGCCGCTGCCCTACGCGGAAGACGCGCTGGATCCCGTGATCTCCGCCGCCACGCTCGGCTTTCACTACGGCAAGCACCACAAGGGTTACGTCGACACGCTGAACAAGTTGATCGCCGGCACGGAGCTCGCGGGGCTGTCGCTGGAGCAACTGATCAACGAGACCGCCGGCAAGGCCGACAAGGCCGCCATCTTCAACAACGCGGCGCAAACGTGGAACCACACGTTCTACTGGCGTTCGCTGCGCGCGAAGGGTGGTGGCGAGCCGCCTGCGGCACTGAAGCAGAAGATCGAAGCGGCATTCGGCAATCTGGAAGCGTGCAAGAAGGAATTGGCGACGGCGGCAACGACCCAGTTCGGCAGCGGCTGGGCCTGGCTCGTGCTGGAAGGCGACAAGCTGAAAGTGGTCAAGACCGGCAATGCGGAAACCCCGCTGACCAAGGGCGCCAAGCCGCTGCTGGTCATCGACGTATGGGAACACGCGTACTACCTCGACTACCAGAATCGCCGCGCCGACTATGTGAACGCGGTGCTGGACAAGCTGGTCAACTGGGGCTTTGCCGCCGACAATCTCGGCTAGTCCACTTGGGACTACAACTTCAGGAGCGAACATGATCAAGAAAGCCTGGGCGGTCTGGAAGGGCAGCATCAAGGAAGGCGGCGGCACCATTTCCACGGAAACGGGCGTACTGCGCGAGGCGCCTTACGGATTCAAGTCGCGCTTCGAGAACGGCAAGGGCACCAACCCGGAAGAATTGATCGGCGCCGCGCACGCGGGCTGTTTCTCGATGGCGTTTTCGCTGATGCTGGGCGAGGCCGGGCTGACGCCGGAGAAGATCGAGACGCATGCCGACGTGACGCTGGAAAAGGTCGGCGCCGGCTTCGAGATCACGTCGAGCCACCTCACCGTCACCGCGCGAATTCCCGGCGCCGACGACGCGAAGTTCCAGGAACTCGCGAACAAGGCCAAGGCCGGCTGTCCGGTATCGAAGTTGCTGAAGGCCAGGATCACGATGGACGCCAAGCTCGAGACGTGAGCGGTGGCACTGCCAGGCCGTCGGGTGTGGGTTCGCCAGCGAACAGACGATGCGCGGCGATGCACGTACATTCGAAGGCGTACCCAAACCCAAAGGAAATAATATGTCCAGACTGATGATTGCACTGTTTGTCGCCGCCGGCCTGAGCGTTGCCGGATCCGCATCGGCGCAGATGTACGCGTCCAAGACCACCGTGACGCCGATGTCGAAGGACGGCTATGCGATGGCCAAGACCAACGCGGACGCCCAGTACAAGACCGACAAGGACGCCTGCTCGACGCTGAGCGGAAACGCCAAGGACATCTGCATGGCGGAAGCCAAAGGCAAGGACACCGTCGCCAAGGCCGATGCCGAAGCGGCGTACCAGAATACGGCAAAGCATCGCGAAAGCGCGCGCGTTGCCCACGCCCAGGCGAACTACGATGTCGCGATTGAAAAATGCGACGACCTGGCCGGCAATACGAAGGACGTTTGCGTCAAGGAAGCCAAGGCCGGGCTGGTCAAGGGCAAGGCCGACGCCAAGGTCGACCGGGTCGTGGCCGATACGCGCCAGGATGCGGCGGTCAAGCAGACGGATGCCCGCAAGGAAGCGAACGCCGACAAGAATGACGCGGATTACAAGGTGGCGATCGAGAAGTGTGACGCGTTTGCCGGCGCCGCGAAGGATTCATGCGTCAGCACCGCCAAGGTGCAGTTCGGCAAGTCCTGAAACTGTTTCCCCTAGCCGATCTTTTTCGCGAGCAGCTTGAGGGATCGGGTATTACGGCCGGGGCTGGCGACAGCCCCGGCCTTTTTTCGCCTGTGCCGTCCGTCGGTGCCGGCGATCGAACGGCAGGCCAGTATCAGGCGACGGCGCGGATTTCCCGGCGGTGCTGGACATCGGAGAGCAGGCGCGCCAATTCGGTCTTGACCACGGCATAGCATTCGCATGCGCCAGCTTCCAGCCCGACCCTGTTCAGCACGGAGATATGGCCGCGGCGATAGCGAATGAAGCCGGCGCTCTGCAGCCTTCCGGCGGCTTCGGTGATGCCTTCCCGCCGCACGCCGAGCATGCTGGCGACCAGTTCCTGCGTGATGATCAATTCGTGCGACGGGACGCGGTCGAGCGTCGACAACAGCCAGCGGCATAGCTGCTGTTCCACCGAATGATGTCGATTGCACGCCGCGGTCTGCGTCATCTGCGTGATCAGCGCCTGCGTGTAGCGCAGCAACAATCGCTGCAGCAAGCCGGCGCGTGCGAATTCCTCTTTCAGCAGGCGGCGCTCCAACCGGTATGCGTGGCCCGCGGTCTTCACGACGGCCGAACTGGGCGTGGTATCCCCGCCCATGAACAGCGCGATGCCGACGACGCCTTCGTTGCCGACGCCGGCGGTTTCCGCTGACGCGCCGGATTCCATGACGTAGTGCAGCGACACGATGGCGGTGGTGGGGAAGTAGGCATGCTGCAATTGCTGGCCGGGTTCGTAGAGGATCTCGCCAAGCGGCAATGGAACCAGATTCAGATGCGGAGCAAGCCGCTCGAAATCCGGCGGGGGCAGCGCGCCGAGGAGATGATTCTGATTGGGGCTGTGGAGCATGGGCATCGTTGGAGCGTCGAACCTTTGCGTTCTAGTTGGGCGTGAGGACTTCGACGCCGATGCCGCGATAGCCGATGAAGCGGGACGACTGGTTGAACATCGGCTCTCCGCTTACCCGGAACTGCTGGTGCGAGCCGTCCGGATTCACGCGATTGAACAGGAAGTCCAGGAACGGCTGCCGATTTGCGATCCTTGCCTGGAGGTCGGCGCGCTCGGCTTCGTCCCAACCCGCTACCTGCGTGCCGGGCGCGCTCCCCGCCAGCGTGTCGACCCGCATGCCCAGCATTTCGAGGACCGGACCGGAAATCTTCGTGAAGTTGCCGGAATCGTCCTGCTCCCAGTACCAGTCGGAGGCAAGTTCGGCGAGGCTCTTGAAGCGCGCTTCGCTTTCGCGCAGCTCGGCGGTCCGTTCCTGCACCGTCTGCTCCAGTTCCTTGCTGTAGTTCTCGAGCTTCTTGTACAGCAGCCTCACCTCCAGCATGTTGTGGATGCGCGTCTTGACCTCGACCAGGTCGAACGGCTTGCTGATGAAGTCCTTGGCGCCCGCCTGCAACGCGCGCAGCTTGTGTCCAGGTTGCGCGGTGAGCACGATCACCGGAAGGTAGCCGTCGGACTCGTTGGTCTTGAGGCCTTCCATCACCTGGAATCCGTCCATGCCGGGCATCTGCAGATCGAGCAGGATCAGGTCATAGCGGTGCTTGCGATGCAGCGCGCAAACCTCCTTGGGGTCCATCGTCGAGGCAACCTGCGTGTAGCCGGCGTCGGCCAGCAATTGCGAAAGCAGGCTGACATTGGGCTCCTGGTCGTCGACGATCAGAATGCCGGCGGCGAGAATATCGGCGTCAATCCTCATTTGGTGACCTCCTCGAGTCGCGACGGTCGAATGCGGCCGTGGCGAACTTCAATGCCATGTCCAGCGTATCCATGAACTCGTTGACCTTGATGGGTTTGGTGAGATAGCGGAAGAATCCCGCCTCCAGGCCTTTCTCGATATCGCGAGGCATGGCGTTGGCGCTCAGGGCGACGACGGGGATGTGCGCCGTCGCCGGGTTGTCGGCGAGGATTCGCAGCGCCTCGATGCCGCTGATGCCGGGCAGATTGATGTCCATCAGGATGACGTCCGGCAACTCGGCGCGCGCAATGGCGATGCCGCTGATGCCGTCCCGCGCGCTGAGCAGGCGGATATCGGGCCTGCGCGCGATGAGATCCTCGACCAGCATCAGGTTGGCCGGGTTGTCCTCGACGTAAAGCAGCGTGCGCAGCTGCGCGCCGGCTTCGATCGGAGTTTGGGCCAGCGCCAAGGACTCCGGTCGTGGTGGCGATGGTTTGCGGCTCGGCCGTCAGCGTCATTTCGATCCAGAAGACGCTGCCTTTGCCGACGGTGCTTTCGACACCTATGGCGCCGCCCATCCACTCGACGAGCCGCTTGGCCACGACCAGGCCGATGCCCGTGCCTTCCTCGACGTTGGCCTCCTGCCCGAGGCGATTGAAAGGCTGGAACAGTTGCGCGAGTTTCTCCGGCGTCAATCCCTCGCCGGTGTCCTCGACGCATATGCGAATGCGTCCGGGCGTGCTCGTGACGAATTGCACGTCGACCGTTCCGCCTGCCTTGTTGTACTTGACCGCATTGGAGAGCAGGTTGATCAGCACCTGCTTGACGCGTGTCCGGTCGGCCTTGACAAAGTACGGGGTCGCGAACGTGGCAAAGTGCACGCCGATGCCGCGCTTTTGCGCCTGCGGCCCGATCATGGCCTGGCATTCCTGGATCACCTCGGCCAGCGATATGGACTCCAGCGACAACGACAGCTTGCCGGATTCGATCAGCGCCAGATCGAGGATTTCGTTGATCAGTTCCAGCAGGTACCACCCAGCCTGGAGAATCTGATCGATGCTTCGCTTCTGCGAGACCGTCGGCGCCGGCGAGCCGGATTCCATCAGTTGCGCAAAGCCCAGAATGGCGCTCAGCGGCGTGCGCAGCTCGTGACTCATGCTCGAGAGAAAATCGGACTTGGCGAGGTTCGCCTTCTCCGCGACGGCCATGGCGTTGTTGAGTTCGAGCTCGACCTGCTTGCGCACGGAATTGTCGGTGCCGATCAGCAGGTAGCCGATGATGTCGCCATAGTCATCGCGCAGCGCGGTGATCGACACGATCGCCGGAAAGCGGCTGCCATCCTTGCAGATGTAGGTGAGTTCGTAGATATCCTCGATGCCGCGCGAAGCCTTGAACGCCAGCGCTTCGAAGCCTGGCGTGATCGTCGTCTCGAGCTCGCGGCTCAGAGCCTCCGCGCGCGCCATCACTTCCTGCGGATCGTGGATGTCGCTGGGATTGATCTTGTTGACGACTTCGGCAGCCAGGTAGCCCAGCATGCGCTCGGCGCCGACGTTGAAGAGCTGGATGATGCCTTTTTCGTCGGTGGCGATGATCGAGAAATTGGCGCTGGTGAGAATCGCGGTCTGCAATGCGCCGGTCTTCAGCAGCGTTTCCTGGCGCAGCAGTTCGTTGATGCCGCCTGTCTTGCCTGCATCTTCGGCGCGCGGTAAGAGTTCTTCTGCTATGGGCATGGGTTGTTTCGGTGACAATCGTGCAGGGATCCGGAGCGGGAGCAGCCGTTTTCGTGGCTGGCGACGGACTAATCGCGAACTCCACGAGCGACCGGACGCCCAGACCTCTCCGGGGGAGGGTCTGGAGGATGACGTTCTCTGGAACGGCCGTCTGTGCGTTGGGACACATAGGCCGATCGGGCGTGCAAACTCCCGGGATCGAACGCCAAGGGCGCTCAAACCGGGAGTCTCGGTGGAACAGGGGGACTCTAGCGTTGCGGAGCGGGCGCAGGAACCACGACGATCGTGTCGCCGCCTGTCTTTCCCTTGTCGCCCTTGGCGCCTTCTGCCCCGTCGTTCCGGTGGAACCCATCGCGCCGGTGGATCCCGTTGCGCCGGTCGCGCCGGTGTCACCCTTTTCCGCGGGTGCGCCGGGGGCGCCTTGGGGGCCGGCCGGGCCGGGCACGGGCACGGCCACGACGGTCGGCGGGGCCGGAGCGGCGGCGGGCACGACCACCGTCGGCCGATCACAAGCGCTCAACGCCAGCGCGACCAATGCTGCTGCAACCACAACTGATGATTTCATGTCGATTCTTCCCGTCTTGACGAACTGGAACCGGGCGCGGAATTGCGCGCAGTCACGCGTTCGTGGATTCGTTTATTACTGACGGGTGATCCTACGGGTCGACTTCGCGCAGTTCGGTGCGCTGTCGCACAGATCGAAGGCGATGCCGAGGTATATCTTCCGTTCAGGCAGTGCCGACGCGCCTGTCGCCACGCCTTCAACCCCGAACGGATTCGACGATGAACATGACACTGAGTCTCGCCCCGATCGTTTCGCTGATTGCCGGCATACTGATCCTGATCGTGCCGCGCATGCTGAACTACATCGTCGCCATCTATCTGATCGTCATCGGGCTGCTGGGACTGTTCGGTACCGGAAACTTCCATCTGAAATGAGCTCACGGCGCGGCGCACCGTCCCGTGGGGTGGCAGCTGTTGCGACGAAAGGAAACATCGCGGCCGTCTGGAGACCGCTCTCCCGTTGATTCAGCCTGATGCTGCCAGCCAATCCTTGATCTGCGCGTAGACCGCCGGCCGGCTGAGCAGGTCGAGGTGGTTGGTGCCATAGGCAACCCATACCCGCGCGTCGTCGAAGTTCAGCGTGAGCGCCGGATTTGCGTGGCGCCCCAGCGCACTGGCGAGTGGCACGATGCCGTCGCCGATCAGCCGGTCGGAAAGATCGCCCGCCTTCTTTCCCGTCGATGCGGCGATCGCATAGCACGCAATATCTTCCGGAAGCGGGACGGGCTTGCGCCGGTCGCCGCCGCGCGCGAAGCGATCGCGCCTGATCCAATCCTCGTCCAGCAGGTTCCCGAAGCGAAGGTCCGTAATCCCGGCGCTGCGGATCTTTCCCAGGCGAGCCAATGGAGCGGAGTAGGCGGTCGCCCCAGCAGGACATCCACCCAGTTGCCGCCGCGCTCGAGGGGAGCGCCATGATGCGGCGTGCCGAGGAAGACGATCTTGCCAACGCGGCGCCGCCATTCGTGCTTTGCCAGCGCGCCGTAGTGGCACGCGCTGCGCGCAACCAGCCCGCCCATGCTGTGTCCGATGAGCACCAGTTCGGTCAATGGCACCGGCCAGCTTTGCACCAGCGCTTCGAGTTGCCGCGCGAACTCCTGCCCGTTGGTCGAAATATGCAGGCCGCTGTTGTAGTGCAGGTAGACCGGCGTGTAGCCGAGATCCCGCGCCAGCGCGGCGCCGTGATCGTGGCCCTTGCGCTTCCACTGCAAATCGTTCATGCACAGCCCATGCAGCAGAACGACCAGCTTGCCGCTGGCTCCCGGGATCGCCGCGGCGAGTAGCTCACGTTCGGACGGCAACGGGACGCCGCCCCGACGCAGATGCATGGTTATCGCCAACGGATTGTTCGACGCGGACAGGTAGTCGCCGAGCACGCCGTTCAATGCCGCGAGGAGCGATTCGCGCCCCGGCCACGTGCTGTGCGTTCCCAGCAACGGCTCGAAGCCAGCGAGCAGCCGGTCGAGCCCGTGCCCGACGAGGCCGATCACGCCATGGATGCTCCGATACACGAGGCGCGTGATGCCGGACGTGCGAACTCGCTTGGGCTTGGCGAGCAGTCCCGGGACGCTGGCGATCTGTTGATGCATCGCCTCGACCAAGTCGACCATGCCGGCAATGCCGGCGATGGTCAGCCTGTTAACGCCGCGAAGATCGGCAGTTCGGGCGCGATGCTTGCTGACCATGACGTGGCGACTCTGCAAAAGCAGCAGGAATCACGCGCGGAATGCCTATTTCTTGGCGTCCTTTGCCGCATCCTGGATGCTCTGGCCGGCCTTCTCGAGCTGCTGTCCGGCCTTTTCGACGGTCTTGTCGATTTCCTTGCCGGCGCGTTCCGCCGGACCTTCCTTCTTCTCGCAGGCGGACAGCCCCACGACCAGGATGCTCATTGCCAAGCCTGCGCCGACAAAGTTGCGGATCGTCTTCATTTCGCACTCCTGACTATTACAAGTTATTCGGACAAGGCTACAAGCATCGGACGGAACGGTATGCCGCGACCCCTCGACACGGAGCCGCCGCATGCCGCGACAAGTCGCCGGCGAGGTCCTTGCTAGGTGCTGCGCCTTTTTGCCGCGACTTTCTTCGCGGGCTTCCTGGCCGGCCTTTTCGCGGCCGCCTTGGTCAGCGCCGCGCCGGTCTTGCGGGCCGCGGTCTTGACCTTGGCCACGCCCTTCTTGACCGCTGACTTGGCGGTGGTCTTCCGCTTGGCTGCTGGCTTCTTCGCGCTCATCGCGCGCTCGACCTTGCCAGCCGTCCTTTTCGCGCCGGCCGCTGCCGCCTTCACCGTGCTCTTCATTGCGCGCTTCGCCTTGCCCATGGTCCTCTTCGCGTCGGCCTCGACCGTCCTGGCCTTGCTCTTCACCTTGCGCTGCGCCTTGCCGTAAGCGCGTTTCGCGTCCGCTTCGACGGCTTTGGCTTTGCGCTTCACGCTTGCCTTCGCGGCCCGCGCCTTGCGTTTCACCGAGGTCCGCGTCTTGCCCGCTTCGCGGCTGGCGCTGGAGGCCGCAGCCTCGACTTTTCTCATCAGCGAGACGCCGACTTCCTGCGTCTTGTCCTTCGCCGCTTCCACCGCGTCGCCGATCCTGGTCATCAAACTTTTTTGCTTCCGCATTATCGATTCTCCTGTCTGTCGAAAGAACACGCTCCAGTTTACCGCGTCCGCACTTTCACACTACTGTTCCGAACAATGCGCCGACGACTGCCGTCATGACCATCGCGAGCGCCCCCCAGAAAGTGACGCGCATCGCGCCGGTCGTCACGCTCGCGCCGCCCACGCGCGCCGCGACTCCCCCGAGAATCGCGAGGAAGACCAGCGACGTTCCGGAGACGACAGGGATGAGTGCCGCTGCGGGAACCAGCGCCGCCGCCAGCAAAGGCATGGCCGCGCCGACGGCAAAGCTTGCGGCCGATGTCAGCGCCGCCTGTATGGGTCGTGCGCTGAGCGTTTCGGTGATCCCGAGCTCGTCGCGGGCGTGCGCGCCCAACGCATCGTGGGCCATCAGTTGCTCGGCGACCTGTGCCGCGAGCGCCGGTTCGACGCCGCGGCCGACGTAGATCGCCGTCAGTTCCTGGCGCTCGCCATGATCGTCCGCTTCCAGTTCCCTGCGTTCGAGACTCATCGCAGCCTCTTCGGAATCCGACTGCGAACGCACGGAAACGTACTCGCCGGCGGCCATCGACATGGCGCCCGCGACCAGGCCGGCGATGCCCGCGACCATGACGCTGCCGTGCGTCGCGCCTGATGCCGCGACGCCCAGCACCAGGCTGGCGGTGGAGACGATGCCGTCATCGGCGCCCAGTACCGCAGCGCGCAACCATCCGATGCTGCCGGTACGGTGGCGTTCCCCGTGGCGCGCGATCATTGCCGGCCCGGGCTTCCCGCGGCCGAGTCCCGCCCAGGCAAGCGGTCAAGATCCAATTTGACGGCCCGGTAACACTCGCACGCGTGGGCTTCCAGCCCGGCGCGATCGAGCACGGCGATGTGCCCGCGGTGGTAATGGATGCGTCCGGCCCGCTGCAGCTTTCCGGCGATGTCGGTGACGCTTTCGCGGCGAACGCCCAGAAGGGAGGCTATGAGTTCCTGCGTCATCGTCAGCTCATTCGATGGCAACCGGTCCAGGCAGGACAGCATCAGGCGGCAAAACTGCTGTTCCAGCGAATGACGCCGATTGCACACGGCGATCTGCCCGGTTTGCGTGAACAACGACCGAGTGTAGCGGAGCAATGCATGCGGCAACGGTCCGTCGTGAGCGAACTCGCGTTGCAGCAGGCACTCATCCAGCCGATATGCAAACCCCGGTGATATCACCACCGCCCGGCTCGGCATGCTCTCGCCACCCAGGAATGACGCGACGCCGACAACACCTTCATTGCCGGTGAAAGCAAATGCCGCGGATGCGCCCGCTTCGGTTTCATAGATGCGGGCGACGATGCCCTCGGTGAGAAAGAAAAGATGCCTTCGCCGCTGTCCGGCACCGTGCAGGACTTGACCCAGCGGCCAACGGTACGGGTTCGAGATGCGGCAGCAGGCGTTCGACGTCGACATGGGGCAAGGCGGCAAGAATGCGGTTCTGCCTGACCGCAGTCGCGCAGGCGGCCCACGCGAGACGTCCGTTCGGCGCGCCGCGCCTCCCGGTGCGACTGGGGCGAAGACCCCAGCAACATGAAAACCTCCCCCGCTGAAGGCTACGCAGAAGAACTGCCGTTTCAGTATAGCGAGCACTTTGCCGACATCTGTTGACTTGGATTAATCCTGATGTTCGCCAGCGTACAGACTCGAATGGCCAGTTGTCGCAGATTGAAAGCAAGGCGTGCCGGCCGATTTCCGGCACATTTCAGGAGCAAGCGATGACCACGAACAAGGATCAAGTCAAAGGCCGAGTCAAGGAAGCGGAAGGCAAGGTCAAGGAACTCGCCGGCAAGCTGGTGGGGAACGAGTCCCTGGAAGCCAAGGGCAAGACCGAAAAGATACTGGGCCGCGCCCAGGCGAAATACGGCGACGTCAAGCAGGACATCCGGGATGCGAAGAAGGGTGCCTGATCCGGACGCAATCGTGCGAGGTCCCATGAAATCGATTCTCGATCCTTCGTTTCGATACACCGCGAGCTTCAATACCGACCTTTCGAAAACGTTCGCCAGAATCCGCCGCGACCGTCGCAACGAAACTGCCGCTGCGCTGCAGCCGTCGGAGGAAGCGCTCGCCAAGGTATTGCCCATCGTTTGGAAAAGGGCGGCGGGCCGGTGATGAAGCGTGAGACCGGCTGCAATCTTCACGGACGGATCCCCATGTAATGGAGTACAGGAAATGCGTGCTTTGCTCGTTGTGGCGTTGATGCTGTTTGGCGTAGTGACGTCGACACAGGCGCAGGTAAGCGTCGGTATCGGCCTCCCTGGCGTCAGCATCGGGATCAATCTGCCGGTGTATCCGCAACTGGTCCGCGTACCCGGCTACCCCGTGTATTACGCGCCGCAGATGAATTCGAACTATTTCTTCTACGACGGCTTGTACTGGGTCTATCAGGACGACAACTGGTATGCGAGTTCCTGGTACAACGGTCCATGGGGACTGGTGAGCCCTCAGGCGGTGCCGCTTTACGTGCTACGCGTCCCGGTGCGCTATTACCGGCATCCGCCTGCGTACTTCCACGGGTGGCGCGGCGATGCGCCGCCACGCTGGGACGAGCATTGGGGCAACGCCTGGACGCAAAGTCACAGCGGATGGAACAACTGGAATCGCAATGCGGTTCCGGCGCGGCTCCGTTGCCGGCATACCAGCGGCAATATTCGGGCAATACGTATCCACATGCGGAGCAGCAGCAGGTGCTGCAATCCCGGAATTATCGTTACCAGCCGCAGGAAGCCGTAGTGCAGCAGCACTATCAGGCGCAGCAAATTCAGAGTCCGCCCGCCCCTGGCCCGCAGGCGAAGAGGTCCGCTCCGCCGCCGCAGCGCGGGGAACCGTAGCAGGGCAAGGCCCAACGCGAGCAGAAGGCGCTTACGTCGCAGGGCGCGGACAGAGGACAGTCGGGGCGAGGGCAATGGATATCAAGGCAACGGTAGGGCGCAGGAACCAAAGCAGGGCGGCCAGGGTAAAGGCCAGGACAAAGGAGAGCAGCAAGGCGGGGAGCACAACAAGTGAACCAATCCCAGACGCGCGCGCTTTGTGCGCTACCAGACAGACGCTCTCCGAGGCCGCCGATATTGTGAACACATACCCGCCTGGCGGATGCATTGAAGTCGATGCCCGCGACGTGGTGGCGGTAACAAGGGAGTGAATCATGAGTATCGGCACCATCCTGTTGATCGTACTGATCCTGATGCTGGTCGGGGTCCTGCCCGTATGGCCGCACGCTACGAGCTGGGGCTACGGTCCGAGCGGCGCGCTCGGCGTCGTGCTGCTGGTCATCATCGTCCTGCTGGTCATGGGGCGCCTGTAGCACCGCATCTTCACGCAAGACAATTCACTCAAAGGAAACGGAATGAACAGCACCACTCGCAAATTGGCATACTTCTTCGGCGCGCTCGCGCTGGCGGTGACGCTGGGATGCGCGTCGACGGCCAAGCAGGAAGGCACCGGGGAATACGTGGACGACACCGTGATCACCGGCAAGGTGAAGGCGGCCATCCTGAATGAGCCGACGCTCAAGTCGGCCGAGATCAACGTCGAGACATTCAAGGGCGTCGTCCAGCTGAGCGGCTTCGTCAGTTCGAAGGAAGCGGAGAACAAGGCCGTCGCCGTTGCCCGCACCGTCGCCGGCGTGAAGTCGGTCAAGGACGACATGCGGGTCAAGTAAGCAGCAGTAAACGCAAGAGGGGCGGGTCGTGCAGTTCCACGACCTGCCTCTTCGCCATCTCCAGCGCTCCACATTCGGCCGATCCCGGTCGGCATCAACCAGAATTGGAATCTACTTCATGCCCAAGAACACGGTTCTCACCGATGTCCCGACGCTGCGCAAGCGGGCGCGGCAGCACATCGATGAGGGTCGGTCACGGCCGGCTATTCCGCGAACCGCGAAATGGTGCTCAGGTTGCTGAATGACTCCCTGGCAACGGAACTCGTGTGCGTACTGCGCTACCGGCGTCATCACTTCATGGCCCGCGGCATTCACTCGCAAAGCGTGGCACAGGAGTTTCTCGACCATTCCAACGAAGAACAGGGTCACGCCGACGAGATCGCCGAGCGCATCGTGCAGCTGGGTGGCGCGCCGGACTTCGCGCCGACCGGGCTGGCCGGGCGCAGCCACGCGGAATACGTCGAGGGCGACACGCTGGCGAGCATGATCAAGGAAGACCTGGTGGCGGAGCGAATCGCCATCGACAGTTATCGCGACATCATCAAGTACCTCGGCGACCAGGACCCGACCACACGCCGGATGATGGAGGGCATCCTGGCGGTGGAAGAGGAACACGCCGACGAACTGGCGGACCTGCTGGTTGCCTTTCCCGATGCTTCCGAAGGCAAGACCAAGTCGACGAAGCCGAAGTGAACGTACCCGCCACGAAGGCGCCGCGAGGCGCATGGCGTGACGGCCGCTCGCCTGCGCATCAATGATGCCTGCCGCCAGCTCAGCCTCAGTAGTACCGGCTGAGCCGGCGCGAACTCCCGGGCCAACCGGCTCCACTGTCGACCCGTCGGTGGTCACCTTGCCCGAAACGGGCAATCAGGTCGACGCGCGCGGCCTGGCGCTCGCCGTGCTGGCGGTGCTGGCTACGATCTTCGCGTTGTCGTGGGCGCAGGACTTCGTGGTGCCGCTGTTGCTCGGGATCGTCATTTCCTACACGCTGAGTCCGCTCGTAGCTGGCTCGAGGCGATCTGAAGCTTCCGCGCGTCATCGGCACCGTCATCGTGATGGCCGGCGTGATGGGCGCGATCGGCTTCGGCACGTATTCGCTGCGCGGCCAAGTGCAGGCCATCATCGAACAGCTGCCCGAAGCGGCGGCCAAGTTCACTGCGGGACTTGCGCGCATGCAAATCAGCCAGACCGGCAACCTGCAGAAGGTCCAAGACGCGGCGACCGAGGTGGAAAAGGCGGCGACGCAGGCGGCCGGCGGCTCCGCAGCGCCGCGTCAGCCGGCCACCCACGTCATCGTGGATCAGCCGACGTTCAAGCTGGCAGTTTCCTGTGGCAGAGCTCGATGGGCGCGCTCGGCGCCATGGGCAGGCGGTGATGGTCGCGTTCCTGGTCTTCTTCCTGCTGCTCGGCGGCGACACATTCAAGCGCAAGCTGGTGCGGCTGACGGGGCCGTCGCTGGCCAAGCGGAAGATCACCGTCCAGATCCTCGACGACATCAACGGCTCGATCCAGAAGTACATGTTCATGCTGCTGGCGACCAACGTGCTGGTCGCGCTGCTCAGCTGGATCGCGTTCAGCTGGATCGGCCTCGAGAACGCGGGCGCCTGGGCCGTCGCCGCCGGACTGCTGCACATCGTTCCCTACCTCGGCCCCGGCATCACGGCCGCCGCGACGGGCATGGCGGCCTTCATGCAGTTCGAATCGTTTGCGATGGCGTTGCTGGTCGCCGGCGCGTCGCTGACGATCGCCACGGTCGTCGGAACCTTCGTGACCACCTGGATGGTCGGACGGATCGCGCAGATGAATTCGGCCGCCGTATTCATTTCGCTGCTGTTCTGGGGCTGGCTGTGGGGCATCTGGGGAATGCTGCTCGCCATTCCCATCATCGTCATCGTCAAGGTCGTGTCGCAACACGTGGAGCAGCTGCACCCGGTCGCCGAACTGCTGGGCGATTGATTCGTCCGGCGGAATGCGGCGAATGCAGCCGAAAATGGACAGCGCCATTGGTCACGAACAGCACGCCGAGTCTCTCGCTTCCGGCCTGGTTCAAGTCGCGATTGCCGCCAGGCATCCTGTCGCGCACGCCGCAGTCGAGGAACTGCCGCTCCGATCGGAATTGTTCAGTGCCGACCAGATGGAGCGATACGGCAGGACGCTCGCGGCGGCCCATCGACTGACGCCACGACGCACGCGGATCAGCTGCTCCAGCGGCTGGCCGCGAACGAAAGCGTATTGATCGGCGTATGCGAACGGTTGACCGGGCGGTGTCGGCGAACCAGCGGATCAGTCCGGCCGGCGAATGGCTGCTCGACAACTTCCATCTGATCGAAGAGCAGATCGGCACGGCCAAGCGGCACTTGCCACGCGGCTACAGCCGGGAGTTGCCGCGCCTGGCGCTGGGCCCTCGGCGGGCCTGCCGCGCGTGTACGACATCGCGCTCGAAACGATCTCGCACGGCGACGGCCGGGTCGACGCCGACAGCCTCGAACCGCTTCGTGGCCGCCTACCAGTCGGTTACCACGCTGAAGCTGGGCGAGCTGTGGGCCATTCCGATCATGCTGCGGCTCGCGCTGATCGAGAATCTTCGACGCGTCGGCGTGCGCATCGCCGCCGGCATCGCCGAGCGCGATCTGGCCAATGCCTGGGCCGATCGGATGATGGAGACCGCCGAGAGGGAGCCGAAGGGCCTCATCCTCGTCATCGCCGACATGGCGCGATCGACGCCGCCGATGGAGAAGCGCGTTCGTGGCGGAACTTGCGCGCCGATTGCAGGGACAGAGCGCGGCTCTGGCCCTGGCGTTGACATGGATCGAACAGCGGCTGGCGGAATCGCATCTGACGATCGAGCAGTTGGTGCAGCTGGAAAACCAGCAACAGGCGTCGGATCAGGTCTCGATCAGCAACAGCATCGGCAGCCTCCGCGGCCTGAGCGCGATCGACTGGCGCGAGTTCGTCGAGGCCAATGGCGTCGTCGAAAGATCCTGCGCAAGGATCCGCAGGACGTCTATCGCGTCCATGGATTTTGCGACCCGGGACCGCTATCGCCATGCGATCGAGCGCATCGCCAAGGAGGGCCGCCTGACGGAAGCGGAGGTGGCGAGCGAGGCGATCGAACTGGCGCGGCAAACGCGTCCCGGAAAGGGGCGCAGATCGGACGGCACACGTCGGCTTCTATCCTGATCGACAAGGGGCTTCCCGAACTGGAGCACGCTGCCGGTATCCAGGCTCGATCGCCGGGACCGGTGCGAAGAATCGCAGGGCGGTTTCCGCTGCCTATCTATCTGGGCGCGATTGGCTTGCATCACCGGCGGCTTCACAGCGGGCCTCGTTGCGAATGCGCACGCGCCGGAGCGGGCCGGGAACTGCTGGCGCTGGTCGTGGTGCTTTCACTGCTGGCCACCAGCCAGCTGGCGGTCACGATCGTGAACTGGCTCGCAATGCGGCTGGTGACGCCGCACTCGCTGCCGCGAATGGATTTCTCCACCGGCATTGCGGCGAAGGCGCGGACGCTGGTGGTGGTTCCCACGATGATCACCAGCGCGCGCAACGTCGAGGACCTGGTCGAGGCGCTCGAAGTCCGGTTTCTCGCCAATCGCGATGCGCACCTGCATTTCGGCTTGTTGACGGATTTTCCGGATGCGCGCGAGGAGACACTTCCCGACGACGAACGCTGCTGCGGCTGGCGGAGGCGCGGATCAACGAGTTGAACCGAAAGTACGACGGCGAGAATCGGGCGGGCCGTCCATTCGATGGCAACGACGGCGATCCGGCGCGCCCGCGCGGGAAGGCATGTTCTATCTGTTTCATCGCCCTCGGCGCTGGAATGCGGACGCGCGCCGATCTGGATGGGCCACGAACGCAAACGCGGCAAGCTGGCCGATTTGAACGCGCTGCTGCGCGGCGGCAATCGCGACGGCTTTTCGCTCATCGTCGGCGCGACGGCGGTGCTCCCGGAGGTGAAGTACGTGATTACGCTGGATACGGACACGCAACTGCCGCGCGACGCCGCTCGGCAGTTCGTCGGCGCCATGGCGCACCCGTTGAACACGCCCACTTCGACGAGCACCCGAAGGGAGCGGCAAGGACGTGGTGACGTCGGGTTACGGCATCCTCCAGCCGCGCGTGTCGGTGAGCCTGCCCGGCACGAATCGGTCGCAATATGCGCGGCTGTACGGAGGCGAGGCCGGCATCGACCAGTACACGCGCACGGTATCGGACGTGTATCAGGATGTGTTCGGCGAAGGCTCGTTCATCGGCAAGGGCATCTATGACGTCGATGCGTTCGAGCGCGCGCTCAAGGGGCGCTTCCCGGCGAACCGCATCCTGAGTCACGATCTGCTGGAAGGATGCTACGCTCGCGCCGGGCTGCTGAGCGACGCGGAACTGCATGAGGAATTTCCCGCGCGCTACAGCGCCGACGTCGCCCGCCGCCGGCGCTGGATACGCGGCGACTGGCAGCTTGCGGGATGGCTGCGGCGGCGCGTGAAAGGTCCCGGACGGGCGCCGTGAACGCAATCCGCTTTCGATGCTGTCGCAGTGGAAGCTGTTCGACAACCTTCGGCGCAGCCTGGTCCCCGCAGCATTGACACTGCTGCTGCTGCTGGGATGGACTGTACTGTCGCCGGCGTGGCTCTGGACGGAGGTGGTGGTCGGCATCCTGCTGGCGCCGTCTCATCGTTGCCGCATTCTCCGATCTGATGGACAAGCCGGTCGATGTGCGGTTCGGCAACATCTGGCTGCCGTCGAGACGGCCGCGCGGCGGCACGCCTGGCAGGCGCTGCTCGCCCTCGCCTTTCTGCCTTATGAAGCATACTTCTGCCTCGACGCGATCGTCCGCACGGTCGGGCGGATGCTGTTCACGCACCGGCGACTGCTCGAATGGAATCCGTCCAGCGACGTGGAGCGGGGGCTCGAGCAGCGCGACCGCACGAGCCTGCTCGCTTCGTATCGCGCGATGGCCGTCGCCCCGGCAGTCGCCACGGCGTGTCGGTATTGGTCTTGCCATTACTACCCGTCGGCTTGCGGTTGCCGGGCCGATCCTGCTGCTATGGGGCGGCGTCGCCCGCCATCGCCTGGTGGGTAAGTCGTCCGCTCGCGCGGCGAAGCGCCAGGCTCACGCTTGACCAGACTGCATTTCCTGCGCCAGCTGGCGCGCAAGACGTGGGCGTACTTCGAAACGCATGTCGGTCCGGATGACCACTGGCTGCCGCCGGACAACGTTCAGGAAATCCGGCGATCGGCGGTCGCGCACCGGACGTCGCCGACCAACATGGGGCTGGCGTTGCTCGCCAATCTGGCGGCGCATGACTTCGGCTACCTGTCGACCGGGCAGCTGGTCGAGCGCACGACGAATGCGCTGCGCACGATGGAATCGCTGGAGCGGCATCGCGGGCACTTCTACAACTGGTACGACACGCAGACGCTGTTGCCGCTGGCTCCTCGCTATATATCGACGGTGGACAGCGGCAATCTCGCGGGCCACCTGTTGACGTTGCGACCCGGACTCGCGGCACTTGCCGACGCCCCCATCCTCAATCGACGATGGCTCGAGGGCATGAGCGATACGTACGCGTTCTGGTCGATGCGTCGGGCAAGAGACGCGGCGGCAGAGGTCGCGCAGTTCGCGCAGTTTGAATCAGCGCTCGGCACAGGCGTCAGCGACTGCGCGTCCGACATCGCTTGCCTCGCGCGTGGATCCATGTGGACCGCCTGGCTGCGTGCGCCGCCGACGTCGCCGCGCGTTTCACGCTCGGCGGCCCTGCGGGAATACGCCAAAGCGAAGTCCGCTTCTGGGCCGAGGCGCTGGCGCGGCAATGTGCGGATCTGCGCGATGAGCTGATTTTTCTCGCGCCGTGGCTCCCGCTGCAACCGGCGGCCGGCAGCGGCATCCGACCTGCCGGGTGCCGACAGCATCCCGACGCTGCGCGAGCTCGCGGCGCTCGACTCGCTCGTCGCCACTCTTCACGCACAGGGCGCCGCGCGCGCCGACCGCAAGAATGGCCGCCATCGACCGGCTGGCGTTGCAGGCGACCGCATTCGCCGACAATGGACTATGACTTCCTGTTCGACAAGGTGCGCCGGCAACTGGTGATCGGGTACAACGTCGGCGAGCGCCGCTGCGACACGAGCTACTACGATCTGCTGGCATCGGAAGCGCGATTGTGCAATTTCGTCGCCATCGCGCAGGGGCAGTTGCCGCAGGAAAGCTGGTTTGCGCTTGGGCGCCTGCTGACCACCGCGGGCGGAGAGCCGGTCCTGCTGTCGTGGAGCGGCTCGATGTTCGAGTACCTGATGCCGTTGCTGGTGATGCCGACCTACGAAAATACGCTGCTCGATCAGACTTACCAGGCCGCGGTGGAGCGGCAGATCGAGTACGGCAGGCAACGCGGCGTGCCATGGGGCATGTCGGAGAGCGGCTACAACACCGTCGACATGCATCAGAATTACCAGTATCGCGCGTTCGGCGTTCCCGGGCTGGGATTGAAGCGCGGGCTCGGCGACGATCTGGTCGTCGCGCCTTACGCCTCGGCGCTGGCGCTGATGGTCGCTCCCGAGGCGGCGTGCCTCAACCTGCAGCGGCTCGCCGGCGAGCGGGTTGGCAGGACGATTGGGCTTGTACGAAGCCATCGACTACACGCCGTCGCGGCAGCGCCGCGGCGAGTCGAGCGCGGTCGTCCGGTCGTACATGGCGCACCACCAGGCGATGAGCCTGCTTTCCTGCGCCTATTTGCTGCTGGCGCGGCCGATGCAAAAGCGCTTCGAGTCGGACCCGCTCTTTCAGGCGACGTTGCTGCTGCTCCAGGAGCGCATTCCGAGAGCCACGCTGTTTCATTCGCAATGCCGCCGACGTGTCCGATCTCCGCGCGGCCGGAGCGGCCCGGAGTTGCCGGTGCGCGTGCTCACCAGCCCGGACACCGCGATTCCGGAAGTCCAGCTGCTGTCGAACGGCCGCTACCACGTGATGGTCACGAATGCCGGAGGCGGGAGCAGCCGCTGGAAAGACCTGGCCGTGTCACCCGCTGGCGCGAGGACGGCACGTCCGACAACTGGGGCACCTTCTGCTATCTCCGCGACGAGGCGAGCGGGGAGTTCTGGTCGACCGCATATCAGCCGACGTGCAAGCGGCCGAGCACTACGAGGCGATCTTCTCGGAAGGGCGGGCGGAGTTTCGGCGCAGGGACTTCGATTTCGAGACGCACACCGAGATCGTGGTTTCGCCTGAAGACGACATCGAAGTCCGGCGGGTCCACATCACAAACCGGTCGCGGACGTCCGCGGACGATCGAAGTCACGAGCTACGCGGAAGTGGTACTCGCGCCGGCGGCGGCGGACGCGCTGCATCCGGCGTTCAGCAATCTCTTCGTGCAGACGGAGATCATCCAGAGCGGCGGGCAATTCTGTGCACGCGCCGCCCGCGCTCCCTCGAAGAGCAGATGCCGTGGATGTTCCATCTGATGACGGTGCATGGCGCGCCGGACCGCGGAGATCTCCTTCGAAACGGACCGCATGCGCTTCATCGGCCGCGGCGGCTCGGTGGCCGCGCCGCTCGCGATGACCGTCACCGGCGCGCTGTCGAACACCGATGGCTCGGTGTTGGATCCGATCGTGGCGATCCGCCATCGAATGGTCATCGACGCCGGAGCGACGGCGACGATCGACATGGTCTCGGGCGTCGGCGAGACGCGGGATGCCGTGCTGCAGCTCGTCGAGAAATACCAGGATCGCCGCCTCGCGGACCGCGTGTTCGAACTGGCGTGGACGCACAGCCAGGTGGTGCTGCGGCAGCTCAATGCCACCGAGGCCGATGCGCAACTCTATGGCCGGCTCGCCGGTCGGTGATCTACGCCAACGCGTCGCTGCGCGCCGCCGCGAGCGTCCTGGTCAGGAACCGTCGCGGGCAGTCCGGCCTGTGGGGCTACGCCGTCTCCGGCGACCTGCCGATCGTGCTGCTGCAGATCGCCGACGCCAGCGAACATCGAACTGGTGCGCCAGCTCGTGCAGGCGCATGCCTACTGGCGGCTCAAGGGGTTGGCCGTGGATCTGGTGATCTGGAACGAGGATCACGACGGCTATCGGCAGCGGCTCCAGGAACAGATCATCGGACTGATCGCGGCCGGCGTCGAAGCCCATGTCGTCGATCGGCCCGGCGGCATTTTCGTTCGCCATGCGGAGCAGATTTCGTCCGAGGACCGCGTCCTGTTCCAATCGGTCGCGCGCGCGGTCATCACCGACAGCCGCGGGACACTTGTCCGAACAGATCAACCGGCGCATGCCCGCCGAGCTGCGAACCCCGCGGCTCGTGCCGACCCGCAACCATCGACCTCAGCCTGTCCGCGGTCGCCGAAGCCGCGGCAGACGGCCTGATCCTCTTCAACGGCACGGGTGGCTTCTCGCCTGACGGACGCGAATACGTCATCGCGCCCGCGGCAGGAGACACGACGCCGGCGCCATGGGTGAATGTACTGGCGAACCCGCGCTTCGGTACGGTCGTGTCGGAAAGCGGGCTTGGCTACACATGGAGCGAGAACGCGCACGTGTTTCGCCTGACCCCGTGGCACAACGATCCGGTAGGCGAGCCCAGCGGCGAAGCGCTGTATCTCCGCGATGAAGAGACCGGCCATTTCTGGTCGCCCACGTCGTCGCCCTGCGGAGGACGCGCCGTACGTCACCCGACACGGATTCGGCTACAGCGTTTTCGAGCACACCGAGGACGGAATTCGTTCGGAGCTCACGGTCTTCGTGGCGCTCGATGCGCCGGTCAAGTTCTTCGCGCTGAAAGTGAGCAACGAGTCGGGCCGCTCGCGGCGGTTGTCCGCGACCGGTTACGTCGAGTGGGTGCTGGGCGATCTGCGCGCGAAATCGGCGATGCATGTGACGACCGAGATCGACGCCAGGAATGGCGCGTTGTACGCGCGAAATCCGTACAACAACGAGTTCGCGGACTGGGTCGCGTTCTTCGACGTCGATGATGCGACGCGAAGCGTCACCTGCGACCGCACCGAATTTCTCGGTCGCAACGGAACGTTGCGCGATCCGGCTGCGATGCACCGCACGCGTCTTTCCGGCAAGGTCGGCGCCGCGCTGGATCCCTGCGCCGCGATCCAGGTGGCTTTCGAACTGGCCGACGGGCAGGAGCGAGAGATCGTCTTCCGGCTCGGGGCGGGAAGCAATGCCGATGCGGCCAGCCTGCTGACGCAGCGCCATCGGGGACCTGCGGCCGCGCGCGACGCGCTCGAAGCGGTGTCGCGGCACTGGCGGCAGCACGCTTGCGCCGTGCAAGTGGAAACGCCCGATGCCGCGCTCAACGTCCTGGCCAATGGCTGGCTCGTATATCAGACGCTGGCGTGCCGACTCTGGGCGCGCAGCGGCTACTACCAGTCGGGCGGGGCCTACGGTTTTCGCGACCAGTTGCAGGACGCGATGGCGCTCGTTCACGCCGAACCGGGCCTGCTGCGCGCGCAGATCGCGCTCTGCGCAGGCCGCCAATTCATCGAAGGCGACGTACAGCATTGGTGGCATCCGCCGTCGGGCCGCGGCGTGCGCACGCATTGCTCCGACGATTACCTGTGGCTGCCGCTGGCGACCTGCCGCTACGTCCTGGCGACCGGCGACACGGGCGATGCTCGACGAGACCGTCCACTTTCTCGAAGGCCGGCCGGTCAAGGCGGAGGAAGAATCCTACTACGACCTGCCGAGCACGGTCCGACGAGACGGCGGATGTCTATACGAGCATTGCGTGCGGGCGATTCTGCACGGCCTGCGATTCGGCGACGCATGGCTTGCCGCTGATGGGCTCCGGCGACTGGAACGACGGCATGAATCTCGTCGGCAAGCACGGCAAGGGCGAAAGCGTCTGGCTCGCGTTCTTCCTCTGCAACGTGCTCATGGAATTCGCCGAAGTGGCGCGCCTGCGCGGCGACGCGGCGTTCGCGGACCGGTGCGAGAAGGAGGCGACGCTTCTGGGCCAGAGGATCGAGTACAACGCGTGGGACGGCGAGTGGTATCGCCGCGCATACTTCGACGACGGCACGCCGCTCGGATCGAGCAAGAACGCCGAATGCCAGATCGATTCGATGGCGCAGAGCTGGTCGGTGCTGTCCGGGGCGGGCGACGTCGGGCGTTCGCGCAAGGCCATGGACGCGGTGGACCGACGCCTGGTCCGTCGCGACGGCGCGCTGATCCAGCTGCTCGATCCGCCTTTCGACCAGTCGCCGACTCGATCCCGGATACATCCAAGGATACGTCCCCGGCGTGCGGGAAAATGGCGGCCAGTACACCCATGCCGCGATCTGGGCGGCGATGGCGTTCGCGGCGTTGGGCGACACGCGCGCGCGTGGGAACTGACTCGCAATGATCAACCCGGTGAACCACGCGCGAACCGCCGAAGGCGGTCGCGACCTACAGGGTCGAGCCCTACGTCGTCGCCGCTGACGTCTATGCGCTCCCGCCGCACACCGGGCGCGGCGGCTGGACGTGGTACACGGGCTCGGCCGGATGGATGTATCGCCTTGTCGTGGAGTCGCTGCTGGGACTCAATCTGGAAGCGGATCGCCTTCGTCTCGCGCCGTGCCTGCCGCCGGAGTGGAACGAATTCTCGTTGCGCTACCGGTACCGCGAGACGCAGTACCACATCGTGGTGTCCGCGGAGTGAAAGCGCGGGGGACGAGGACATCCGGAAGCGACAACCGTAACCGTCGACGGCGTTGTGCAAGCAGGCAACGTGGTGCTGCTTGCCGAGATCGATTGGATCATCGCGTCGAGGTGCGCGTCGCGGCCGGACATCCCGCGCCGGCAACCGCATCCACTTGATGCTGGCGAGCCTTTAGTCGGCTAACCCTTTTTGGTTCCGGAGACCAGCAGCAATCCACCGATCACGATTGCCCGACACCGGCCCATATCGGCACATTGACCGTTTCCTTGTCCTGCACCGAAAGCACGATCGGCCCGATCTTGGTCTCATGGGTCTCCTTGGTGTAGGTAAATCCGCCATAGATCAATCCCAGGATGCCGCCAACGAGCAGCAGCGATTCCAAGCAGTTTCATTGCGTTCATTTGTTTTCTCCGATGGGCCGTCACGAAAGTGCCTGCCGTATTCGGCACTAGCGGTCGCCTCGGGTCTGTCTGTATGCCAGCGCACAATCGCGAGTCGGGCGCCGTCCTACGGTGGAATCGGTGCGGCACCGAACAGACGCTGACGTGCGTGCTGCCTATGCTCAACTATCAAATGCACGACAGACTTGTAACAACATGTAACCGTCGCATCGACGCAGCGGGCGCTGCTGTCTGTCGTGCGCCGTGGTTGTGCGCGCACCGTGCGGCGGATTTATCGATTGCCGTGTTGTCGAATCGTAAGCCCGAAGGTGTTATGGCTGTATCGACATCAATAGCGCGGGCCGTTGCTTGAAAAGGATAACGCAATGCATCTGCGTCATCACCGGCTCGGCACATACGGTGCTGTCGTACCAAATATCGCACCTTCTGTTAAGGAATCGTCATGCAGATGCATAACGTTCGACTTCGGAATTTCGCCATCGCGATCGGCGTCGCCGCCCTGGCTTTCAGCGGCTGGGCCAGCGCCGACCCGCCGTCGCGCGTCGCGCGCCTGGGCTACATGACCGGCGCGGTCAGCTTCTCGCCCGCCGGCGAGAACGACTGGGTGCGGCGGCGATCAACCGGCCGCTGACCACCGGCGACCGCCTGTGGGCCGATGCCGGTGCGCGCGCCGAAATCCAGGTCGGCGGCGCGATGATCCGCATGGACGCCGGCACCGGCGTGTCCGTTCTCAATCTCGACGACCGGATCGCCCAGCTGCAATTGACGCAGGGCACGCTGAACGTCCGCGTGCGCCGCCTCGAGCCCGGCCAGGTGTTCGAGGTCGACACGCCGAATCTCGCCTTCACGCTGCGGCAACCCGGCGAATACCGGATCGACGTGGATCCCGACGGCAACGCGACGACGATCGTCGTGCGCAAGGGCCAGGGCGAGGTGTACGGCGAAGGCGCGTCGTATGTGGTCGATTCGCGGCAACCCTATCGCTTCACCGGGACCGGCTTGCGCGAGTACGAGTATGTCGACGCGCCGCGCCTCGACGAATTCGATCGCTGGGCGAGCGACCGCGACCGCAGCTACGACAACTCGGCCTCCGCCCGCTACGTGTCGCCGGACGTGGTCGGCTACCAGGACCTCGATGCCAACGGCACCTGGCGCGTCGACGCGACCTACGGCAACGTCTGGATGCCGAACCGCGTGGCCGCCGGCTGGGCGCCTTACCGCGACGGCCATTGGGCCTGGGTCGACCCCTGGGGCTGGACCTGGGTGGACGACGCGCCCTGGGGCTTCGCCGTGTCCCACTACGGCCGCTGGGCGAACATGCGCGGAACGTGGGGCTGGGTGCCCGGCCCCGTGCGCACCCGGGCCTACTACGCGCCGGCGCTGGTCGCGTTCGTGGGCGGCAGCAACTTCCAGCTCCCGATCTCCAGCGGCAACGTCGGCGGCGTGGCTGGTTCCCGCTCGGGCCGCGCGAGGTCTATCGGCCGTCCTATCCGGTGAGCCGCGGCTATTTCGAGAACGTCAACCGCAGCAACACGGTCGTCAACACCACCGTCATCAACAACTACTACAACAACACGAACGTGACCAACGTCGTCTACGCCAACCGGCAGGTGCCGGGCGCCGTCGTCGCCGTGCCGACGACCACGTTCGTGCAGTCGCAGCCGGTGCGAGGGCGGCGGTGCGGGTGTCGCCGGCGACGGTCGCCAGCGCGCCGGTCGCCGCGGTCGCCGCGGTGGCGCCGACGGAGCGAAGCGTGCGCGGCGCCGCGGCCGCGGGCGACAAGCCGCCGCCGCGCGTGTTCGAGCGGCCGCGTCGTCGCCCGCACCGCGCCGCCTGCCGGCACCGTCGGCTTCGCCGCGCAACAGCAGCAACTGGCGGCGAAGCCGGGCAAGCCGCTCGACGACGCCGCGCGCAGGGAATTAAGAAGCCTGCACCGGCCGCGGCGCCCGTCGTCAAGGTGGTCGCGCCGACGCAGACAGCGCCGCCCACGGCGCGTCCTCCGGCGGCCACGCTTACTGCGAGGGCGAGAGATGCACCCGGCAAGATCAGATGAGCGAAAACTCCCCGAAAGCGGCATCGCCTAGTGCGGCTACTTCCGCGCAGCCTAAAGAAACGCGCGGGCGGCCAGCGCAACCCGGCAACGCTGAACCACGCGCACAGCCTGTCGCGCCGCCTGTCGTCGGCCGCGCCGTCGAAGATCGCGGGCCGGTTGCTCCGGCCGGGCGCAACCCCCGGAACTCACGTGGACGACCAGCGCAGCCTGGCAATGTTGAAACCACGCGGACAGCCTTGTCGCGCCGCCGGGTCGTGGGGGGCCACACCGTGCGAAGAATCGCGCCGGTTGCTCCGGCCGCTCAGCCCCCGGAAACGCGCGGACGGCCAGCACAGCCCGGCAATGCGCAACCACGCGGACAGCCTGTCGCGCCGCCGGTCGTGACGCCGCCGGCGAAGGTCGTGCCTGTTTCTCCGCCCGCGCGACTCCGGAAATGCGTGGCCGGCCAACTCAGCCTGGCGCGGAACAACAACGCGGACAGCCTGCCGCCGCGCCGGCACCGACGCCACCGCCACCACAACGGACGGCGGAACCGCGCGCGGTGCCTCCGCAACCGCCGTCGCAGCGCCGGTGACACGCCCGACGCCCCAACGCAGGCCGCCGCCGGAATCGACGCCGCCGAGGCAAGCCGCTCCTGTCGCGCCGCCCGCACCGCAAGTGGCGAAACCGGAGCCCGTTCCTGCCGCGAGGCCGCCGCAATCGCAACCGCAAGCGCGTCCACCGGCAGCTTCATCCAATACGCCGCCGCCTGCGCAGGCGCAACCGGGTACGAGCGCGCCGCCGCGCGGCCAAGGTGGAAGACCTGCGACGGGCAAGCCGGACGACCCGAAGAAGGACGCTGACGAGCAGAAGCGCGAAGACGAAGCGCGCAAGCCGAAGGGGTAACGCGCGGAAACGAGCGGGTGAGACAATGCCAAGGGACCGGTGCATGCGCATCGGTCCCTTTGCTTTCGCAGTTGTATTCGCGCGTCTCCGATCTGTCGGATGGAGTGGTGAGGGTCGTCCGGAAAACCTGGGTGCGGCAGGATAGTATTCGTCATGCGCAACACACAGCTCATACGCCCGGTGCCGGGCGGCTGCCACGGAGGGGTCCAGGGAATGCATCAGGTGTTGCGCCCACTCCCCGAATTGGTCCGGTGACTTGTGGCGGCGGGCGATTCCTTCGTTGTAACCTGTGAACATGGCGGCAACCGGATTCCGGCGCGCTATCGATCGCTGTTTCACGGGCACGCCGCGCTGCTCGGCACGCATCGCGGCTACGACCCCGGCGCGCTGGTCATGGCGCGACAACTGGCCGCGGCGCTGCATGCGCCGCTCGTGACGTCGACGGTCAGCCGGCTGCTCATCGATCTCAATCGTTCGATCGGCCACCCGCAACTCTTCTCGGCGGCACGCGCGGCGCGCCTCCATGGTCCGCGCGAAGATCGTCGAACAGCATTACCTGCCTTATCGCGAGCGGGTCGAGCAGCTCGTCCGGCGATCGGTGTCGCGCGGCCGGCGCGTGATCCACATTTCGTCGCACAGCTTCACGCCGGAGTTGTACGGCAAGGTGCGGCGGGCGGACGTGGGTTTGCTCTATGACCCTGGCCGCCGCGGCGAGGTGAAACTCTGCGCCAGATGGAAGGAGACACTCGCGCGAATGGCGCCGGACCTTCGCGTTCGCCGCAATTATCCCTATGCCGGCAAGGGCGACGGGCTGACTTCCTACCTGAGGCAGCGTTCTCCGCCCGCCGCCTACGTCGGCATCGAACTCGAGATCAACCAGAAGATCGTATTTGCCGCAGGCCGGCGCTGGACGGCAGTGCGTCGCGTGCTCGTGGATTCCCTGCTTGCCGCGCACACCGCTTGAACCGCCTCGTTGAACCCGGAGATCGCAAATGAAAATTCGCGTCGGCTACGAAATGATCTACGACTGCCCGCAGCCGACGCCGATGGTGTTGACGCTGAACATGCATTTCACGCGCGTGTCCGACATCGTCGGTCGCGACGACATGATGTTCGACCCGTCGGTCCCGATGACGGCCTATCGCGACGGTTTCGGCAACTGGTGCACGCGCATCGTCGCGCCGAAGGGGCGCCTGCGCGTCGGCGCGGATGCGATCGTGAACGATCCGGGACTGCCCGACTCGGTCGTTCGCCAGGCGCAGCAGATTCCCGTGCAGGACCTGCCCGAGGACACGCTGCTGTTTCTGCTCGGAAGCCGGTACTGCGAGACCGATCGCCTGTCCGAGACCGCATGGAGTCTGTTCGGCAACGGCGCCCACCGGGCTGGGAGCGGGTGCAGGCGATCTGCGACTACGTCCATCGCCACATCACGTTCGGCTACGAGCACGCGCGCATGACGCGGACCGCGCTGCGAGGCGTTCCACGACAGGACCGGCGTGTGCCGCGACTACGCGCACCTCGCGGTCGCGTTCTGCCGCTGCATGAACATTCCCGGCGCGCTACTGCACCGGCTACCTCGGCGACATCGGCATGCCGCCGCCCTACGGCCCGATGGATTTCGCCGCCTGGTTCGAGGCGTACATGGACGGCCACTGGTACACGTTCGACCCGCGCAACAACGTGCCGCGCATCGGCCGGGTCCTCATCGCGCGCGGACGCGACGCGGCCGACGTCGCGATCAGCAACACGTTCGGCCTCAACACGCTGTCGAGCTTCAAGGTCTGGACCGACGAGGTGGTTGTGATGACAGATCGCAGGACATTCATCGGCGCGGCGGCAGGAAGTCTGCTCGTCTGCCCCTCGCCGCGATGGCGCAGCCGGCGACGAAGGTCGCGCGGATCGGATGGCTCACGCCGGAAGTGCTCGAAGTCCATACGCGGGCGTTCCGGGACGCCATGCGCGCGCTGGGCCATGAGGAGGGCAAGTCGTACGTCGTCGAGGCGCGTTCCGCCGACGACAATATCGATCGGCTGCCCGCGCTTGCCGCGGAACTGGTCCGAGCCAACGTGGACGTCATCGTCGCGGTGGGCCCGCCGGCCATTCTCGCGGCAAGGCAGGCGACCGCCACCATCCCGATCGTCATGGCATTCTGGGGACGGGGCGGATTGCTCGAGTCCGGCCTCGTCGCCAATATGGCGCGCCCCGGCGGCAACGTGACCGGCGTCTCGATGCTCGCGGCGGAACTGGATGCCAAGCGCCTGGAGCTGTTGCTGCAGGCGGTGCCCAAGGCGCGGAAGGTGGGCGTGCTGGACCCGGGACGCGGTTTCACGCTTACCGACGTCCAGCGATTCGCGGATACTGCCGGCGCGCAGCTCGTCGTGGCACCGGTCGCAGGCGGCGAAGACGGCTACCGAGCTGGCCTTCGATGCGCTGGCGCAGGCGCGAGTCGACGCGCTGTTGGTGCCGTCGCATCCGCGATTCTTCAAGGACGCGCGCAAGATCATCGATCTCGCTGCATCGAGACGCTTGCCGGCGATCTACGAATGGCCGTCAATGGCGGAAGACGGAGGTCTGATGGCTTACGGGCCGACGTTCGCCGAACTGGAAGAGCGGGTCGCCTCGTTCGTGCACAGGATTCTCAAGGGTGCGAAGCCGGCGGTGCTTGCCATCGAACAGCCGAGCAAGTTCGAGTTGGTCATCAATCTCAGGACGGCCAAGGCGCTCGGGATGACCATGCCGCAGGCGCTCCTGCTGCGCGCGGACAAAGTGATCCAGGACGGGTAGGACGGGTCTTGCGCAGGAATGGAGGCGTGCGAACCCGAAGGGCGCTTAATTTTTATGCAAATGGAATAAAACGTTCGCTTAAGGATGGTGCGCATGACTGAAAATTCCGCTGCCTCCATGTGGAATATTCGCCTGCTCAACGGCGATCCTGCTTCGATTGAACGCTACAGCCGAGATTGTTTTCGTGCTCGCTGCGCGTCATAGCGCTGCTTCGGATCGAAACAATGCCAACGTCATAAACGGCTGCGGTTGATTGCGCTGTACAACAGCGGTCTGCGGCGGAACGGTTTCCGCTAAGAGAGGCTTCCCGCCTTGACAACAAAAAAGGTGAGCGTACAAAGGGGGCTCGCTGCATTTTGAATACTGTTTGCTGTCGGTTGCCACGTACGTTCGGCAATCCCGTTTCAGCATCTATCCATGGCTTGGGGAGAATCACAATGAACGGCATGCGCAAGTGGCTCGGTATCCTGATGCGGCGCTGGCCCTCGCAGCAGTTCGCTGCCGACTGTCGCCGCGCCGGCCAAGATCTTCGGCCTCACGATGGCACCTTCGACGGTAACTAGTTCGCCAGCATCGCTGACGGCGAAGTTCGCCAACCTGACGCCGAATGGAAATTCGGTGATCAACACGGTGATTCTTACCCCACCCACCGGCGTCACAAGCCACCGCAACCTTCCCAAATGGCGGAAAAAGGTTACTTGTCCCGCCACGACCGTGAATAGCCTGGGCCAGACCGTTGCGGTCCCGCCCAATTCCATTTGTGTTGCGTACATCCCGAGCGTAATGAAGGCCGGCTGCTCTCCGGTTGCATGCTCATGGACGATGAACGTATCCGCGACTCTTCCCAATACGTGCAGCGTCAATGCATGGGCCGGACAAGCGTTCGCCGGAAACTCGTTTAACGGCGACACCTTTGCATTCCAATCCGGGTCTTCCAGCGTCACGACGACGATCAATGCTGGATGCACCTACAACATTACCGCGACCGCCAATCCCACGGATGGTGGCACGGTGGCCTGCAGCCCGAACCCGGTGTCCTATAACGGCACCAGCACCTGCACGGCGACGGCCGCCTCCGGATTCTCATTCAGCGGCTTCAGCGGCGCCTGTACCGGCTCGACATGCGTGCTGACTAACGTCACGTCGAACAAGAGCGTCACGGCTAACTTTGCGCACCTGCCCAACACGGTCACGACGTCGGTCACAGGTAGCGGCACGTTGACTTGCACGCCGAACCCTGTCCCCTGGAACACGTCGACGACCTGCACGGCGACGCCGGGCTCCGGCTACGGTTTCGTCAGCTTCACCGGCGACTGCAGCGGCACGACGACATCGTGCACGCTGAAGAACGTCGACGTCGGCCAAGAGCGTCACGGCCAACTTCGCGCAGAACGCGATCACGGCGACGGCCAATCCTGCCGCGGGCGGCTCGGTGACCTGCACCCGAACCCGGTGACCTATGGCGGCAACAGCACCTGCACGGCGACGGCCGACGCGAAGTACACGTTCACGGCTTCAGCGGCGACTGTAGCGGCGCGACATGCACGTTGACCAGCGTAACGTCGACCAAGAACGTCACGGCGAACTTCGTCTCCAACACGTTGGCGATCACGTCGGCAGCCGACGAGCGCCGCCGTCGGCGAACCGTTCGATGTGATCATCGGCAGCACGCCGACGGGCGCGGACGTTTCGTTCTCGGCGGGTTGCATGCGTCGTCAAGCAAGACGGTCTGGGTGATGGCTCGACCAAGTTCACGATCACCATCAACCACGCTGCCGGCTCCACCCAGCACCTGCACGATGACGTTCACGGCGCCGAACTACAATCCGATTCCGTTGAACAACCTGAAGGTTTACAAGGGCGTGCTCGACTGCGGCGACTACGACAGCATCAACGGGCCGGGGGATCCCACCTACGACCCGGATGCGCCGTCGACGATCAGCGGCTTGGGCTCGTCGTATGTCGGCACGCCGGGCTGGGGGCTGCGCCGCGGTCCCAACAAGGACGGCTCGGCGTGCGTGAAGGTCAACTACACCTGCGACCTCGACGCGACGACGAACACTCGCGACCTGCACGTGGGACAAGACTGCTCCGGCCAGCAGGCGACGTTCAAGTACCTGTTCCTCTGGGCGCCGAGGCCGCCGCAGGCGAACGGCTGGACGGATTATCGCCCGCAGGTTTCGTGGAACATCGCGAGCCCGAGACGCGAGCTATCGCGCTGCCCGATTGGGTGCCGCTGTTGGCGTGCATCAGCGACATGTTCCCGGCGCTGCCGACGCTGCCGACGACGATATTGCCGACTGATCCCGAGCGTCGCGCCGTTCACGGACGCCGCGCAATACGCTGGACGCCTGGTACCAGCCGGGCGTCAGACGGCACTGGTGTGCGGTGGCGCAGCAGGGATGGACGGCGGTGGGAACGCCCGGGCAACCCGCTGCTTCAGATCTGGAACATCATCATCGACGAGGCCGACCTCAAGGTCACAGGGCCGTAGCGATCGACTAGACTGTCTGCAATTCGAAGCGGCCCTGCGGGGCCGCTTCTTTTTGCGGAGGCTGACTAGCGCGGTGGCAGCGGCACCGGGGGAACGGCGCGGACCTTGCGGCTCGCGAGCAGGCTTCGCGTCTCGTTCACCAACTCCAGCGGCGGCTCGACGCCTTCCAGCCGGTCGAGCTCGATCAGCGACAGCGAGCGTGAGCGTCGCCTCGAAAAGGTCCTTGCGTTCCCTCGCCGCCGCGAGGCTCGCCTCCAGCGCGTCGCGCGCGCCCCACAGGTCGTCCTGCAGCATCAGCGCGTGTCCCTGCACGCGCTCCAGCAACGGCACCATCCGCGCCACGCCGTTCGATTCGCTCGCGCGGCCGAGCAGTGCCGCGCACCAGTTCGAGCGCCGCGTCGGGATCTCCCATGGCGACGCGGCATTCCGCGATCCGCGCGTCGATGGGCGGGATGTCCTGCTCCGCGCCGACGTGCAGGAAGTTCGCCTTCGCCTCCTCGAAGCGGCGCCAGCGCCTCGTCGAAGCGGCCCAGGCGCAGCGACACGCGGCCAGATACTGGAGGCAGGCGCCAAGGTAATAGCGATATCGCGACGCCTTCCACATCGGCAGCATTTCCAGCAGCAGCGTCTCGGCCTCGGCCCACTCGCCGCGGTCGATCAGGATTTCGGCGATGTTCATGCGCGCCATGGCCGCGGCGACCGTGTTGCCGATCTTGAGCGCCGCGTCGCGGCTGCGTTCGAAATAGCGACAGCGCCTCGTCCCAGCGGCCCTCCCAGCTGCAGATCACGCCAAGGTTCGCCAGGAGACGGCCTGCCGCACCAGGTTGCCGGACCGCTCGGACGCCTCCAGCGAACGCTGCATCAGCGGCTGCGCTTCCTCCTTGCCGAGCTCGCCGTTGGCCCAGCCCATGACGAAGTAGGCTTCGCCGAGCGCCTCCGGGTCGTCGGCCGCCTCGGCCTCGGCCGCGGCGCGCTCGGCCCATTCGAGCGCCTCGGTCGTCCGGCCCTCCGACCTGAAGCAGCATGGCGTACCATGCGCCGGCCCATGCGGCCTGCCGCGCGGCTTCCGGGCCGGGCAGTCCTCAGAGAACGTCGCGCGCCTGCTCGGTCCAGCGCTGCGCCTCCTCGTACTTGCCGAGCTTCTCCTCGACCTGGGAGAGCTTGATCAGCAGCGTGGCGTCCGGCAGCGCGATCGCCCGCGACGAGCTCGCGCGCCGCAGTGAAGGCTGCGGACGCCTTCTGAAATTCGCCCGCCAGGTACCACGCATCCCCCAGCGCTTCATGCACGTGCGGCGAGCTCCGGCTGTCCGCAGGTCCTCGAGCTGGCGCCCGGCCTCCAGCGCGCGCGTGTAAAGCCCGGCCGCTTCGACGTAGGCGTAGACGCCTTCGGCGCGCTTCGGCGGCCGCCGTCGCGTATCGCCACGCCGGGCGGTACTCGCCCGCTTCGAAGTAATGCAGCGACAGCGTGCCCGCCGGCCTCCTCCGGGAAATCCATTTCCTCTTCGAGATGCGCCGCGACCGCGCCGTGCAGTTGTCGCCGCAGCTTGAACGGCAGCCCCTCGTAGGCCGAGTCGCGCAACAGCGTGTGGCGAAAGCGCAGGTAGCCGTCGGGCTCCTCGTCGAACAGTTCGTGCAGCCGTGGACAGCGCCGCGGCGTCGGGCGCCGGACCATCCTCTTCGGAATAGAGCCAAGGCAGCATCCGCGGGTGGAACGTCAGGCCGAACACCGCGACGCGACGGACCAGCGCCCGGTCTTCGGGCGCCAGCGTGTCGATCCGCGTCATCGTGGCCGCTTCGGCGGACTCCGGCAGGTCCGCGGTGCCGCCGGAATCGATCGCCGAGCGCAACAGGTCGCGCAGGAATTGCGGATTGCCGCCCGACCGCTTCGCGACGACATCGAGGACGTGCGCCGGAAGCGGACTCTGCGCGGTCGCGAGCTGGGCCAGGCGCAGCGCGTCCTGCGGCGCGATCGGCTTCAAATCGATCCGGACTACCTCCGGCGACTCGGCCGCCTCGAATCCGGTGCTCAGTGGACGGCGCCCGATGGCGAAGAGCCATGGCTTCGCGCCCGAGCCGCCGGGTCAGATGCGTCAGGAGCTCGGCCGAGGCCTTGTCCATGTGGTGCGACGTCGTCGATCTCGACCAGCAGCTTGTCGGGCACCACGGCTTCCAGGAACCGCGCGACGGTCTCGTGCATCTTCGTGCGGCGGTTCGTTTCCGCCAGCATCCAGGACCTCGGGCGTGGCGGCAATTTCAATGTCGAACACGGCTGCGAGCAGCGGCAGCCACGGCGCGAGGTCGGGAGCCTTGGCCGCCACCTCCGCGCGAAGACGCTCCTCGACCTCCGCGTCGGGCGTATCGCGGCCGAATTCGTACATCTCGCGCAGCAGCTCGCGCCACGCAACATACGGGATCGACGACGTGTAGGCTTCGCAGGTGGCGTGGAGCTTCTGGAATCCCGCGACCGCGTCGCGCAGCGCTTCCAGCAGGCGGGTCTTGCCGATGCCTGCCTCTCCTACGACCTCGATCAGGCGTCCGGCGCCTCCGCGCGCGCTCGTGTAGGCCTTGCGGATCACGCCGAGTTCGACGTTGCGGCCCGTCAACGGCAGTCGTTGCAGCGTCACTTCCCGCGTTCGTGAACCGCTGGCGCGGCCGACGGACCACGCCTGGACCGGTTCCGTCTTGCCTTTCACCGCAAAAGGCTCGAGCTGCGTCGTATCGAACAGCGTATTGGAGCGTTCGAGCACGTCGCCCGTCGCGTAGATCTCACCGGGCTCGGCCTTGGACATCACGCGCGCGGCGAGATTGACCGCGTCGCCCATGACCGTATAGGTGCGGCGGTAGGGAGGCCCGATATCGCCGGCGAAGACCGAGCCGCGGTGGACGCCGATGCGGATCGGCAACGAAAACCGGCTCTCGACGATCTTGCGCAACGCGAGAAGCATGTGTTCTTCGTCGTCGCCGGTGGCCTTCGGCGCGCCGGCGGTCAGGATGATCTTGCCGCCGTCGTGATCGACGTCGGAGCCCAGGAACGTGACGTCCAGTTCCTCGGTCGCGGCTTCGACGACACTCACCAGCTGATGCAGCGCCTCCGCGGCAGCCGCCGGGCCCTGTTGCTCGATCAGCGCGTCCGTCCCCTCGAAATGGATGAAGGCGATGGTGACCGGGCGATGTTCGGACGCTCCGCCCCCGCCAACCACGTGGGCGCGTATCGCGGGCGACAGGCAGCGCAGCGTCAGGTCCGGCGGCGAATTGGGTCGCGGAATGTACGGTATCGACGCTTCGTGGCCGGGCGGCTCGCGCCTGAAGCAGCACGCCCGATGCCCTGGACTCGCCCAGGCAGTCCTTGGGCAGCAGGGCGGCTGTCTCCGCGCTGACGAGTATCTCGCCGGCGTTGGCCTCGTGCTCCATCGCGACCGTACGGGTCCATGCGGGGCCGGTGGGCAGCATCTCGAGGTGCGACGTGCCCACCGCGAAGAAATGGAAGAGTCCCGTGTGCACGCCCTGCGACATCTTCAGCGTGACTTTGGCGCCCGGCAGCTCGATCCTTCCGACCTCGTCGAGTTCGCGGCGCATCCGCACCGCGGCCGTGCAGGCACGCGCCGCGTGGTCATCGCCCTGGAACCACAGCAGCTGCGCGTCGCCGCCGAACTTGAGCAGGCTGGCGCCCTTCTCGTAGGCGACCTTCAGGATCGCCGCGAAACTGCCGCCGATCGTGTCGGTGATCTGTTCCGCGCCTTCGCGGCCGCCTCTCCTTGCCAATTGTTCGGAGAGCTGCGTGAAGCCGGAAATGTCGGCGAACACGGCGGAACCCTCCGCAGTCCAGTCGCGACCCTCGGGGTTGTCGATCAGATGCTGCTGGAGAATGCGGGCCAGATACGGAACCGCGCGTTCGGCGTGGGCTTCAGACATGGTCAGCTATTGTTCGTGTTCCGGGTTCGCCGAGTGCGCACATGTTACATCGTGAGGCCCGATGTCCGCTCTTGGCGCGGGCAACAATGACCCGGAGCCTATGCGCTGCGGCCGGCGTGATCCGGTACTTGCGCGCGAACGACCCAGGTTGGTGCCGAGCCCGATCAGGGTGTCGCGGCCGCCGCCTGATGCGCCGTCCACGCGGCGACGATTTCGCGGTGGAGCGGCACGTTGTCCAGGAAACTGCGCCGCAGCGACGCGTCGCTGATCGTCGCGGCGCGGGCCTGCAGTTCGGCGTGTACGCTTTCCAGCAGTTCGGCGGCGCGCGAATCGCCGGCGTGCGCAAGCACCCGCTGGCAGGTGAACAGCACCAGCCGCGCGTAGGCGCCGTCGATCCCCTCCGGGCTGGTCCTCGCAACCAGCAGCCTTTCCACGAGTTCCAGCGCGGTGGCCATGTCCTCCTTGGCCAACGCGACGCGCGCCAGTCCGGCCATCGCATCGTGGTGGCCGCCGACGTCCGTTGCGCGCGCCACTGATTCTGCGCGTTGGAACGCCTCGGCCGCGGCTTCGTGGTGTCCCAAGGCCAACTCGGCTTCGCCAAGGCGCAGCAGCGTCTGCGCCTCGTAATCCGCCGCCTGCGTCGCCACGGCGATTTCGAGCCCTGCCCGCGCCAGCGTGACCGCTCTCCCGGCGTCGCCCTGGTGCAACGACAACTGCGACAGATTGCCGAGCGGACCGCATTCCAGCGCCGGCGCGCCGATGGCGCGGCTCAGTTTCAACGCGTCTTCCAGGTAGGGCCGGGCGTGGGCAAGTTCGCCAAACCACAGCCAGTCGGCCCCCACGTTGCTGAGCGCGACGGCTTCGCCATGACTATCGCCGAGTTCGCGCCAGATCGGCAGGTCCTGGAGATCCATGGCCAGTCCCGTGACCTGATCGTCCTGCATGCCGGCAATCAGCGACAACGCGTTCAGGAAAACGCCTTCGACGCGGCGCATTCCCAGCGCGCGTGCCTCGGCCAGTCCCTGTTTCGCCAACGCTTCGCCGGCCGCGAAGTGGCCCTGGACACCCAGCGCGTCGGCCACCAGCCGCTGAGCTTCGAGACGCGACCCCACGTCGCCGGCGCGTTCGGCCAGCATCATCGCGCGGCGCGCAGCGCTTTCCTGCATGGCGTAGTCGGACGTGCGCATTCCCAGCAGGCTTCGCCGCCGCGCGGCAAGCGCCCGGCGTCGGTCGTCGTCGAGCGCATCGGCCACCGATTCCATCGCCTCGAGCGCGATACGCTGCTGTTCGCGCTTGCCCTGCAGGCCCAAGCGTGTATTCGCGCACCACCAGCAGCCGCCAGCGCAGGTCCAGAACTTCGGATGATTCGGGGCCGGTGTCGCGATCCAGCAGCGCCATGGCGCGGGCAACGTCGCGCAGCGCGACATCGTGAGCAAAGCGCGTCCGCGCATGTTCGGCGGCGCGGGTGAAATACTCGCAGGCGTGCGCGCTGTCGTCAGCCAGATCGAAGTGCTCGGCGGTGGATGCCAGGAAGTCGCTGGCGCGCGCGCCTTGGAGGCCGGCGAGCCAATCGGCTACCCGCGCGTGCAGCGAACGCCGGGTGCGCTTGAGCAATGTCGCGTAGGTGACGTGGTGCAGGATCTGGTGGCTGAAGGCGTATTCACGCACGTCGTCCAGCGCAGCGTCCTGCCTCGGCAGCGTGAGTTCGCGCCGCACGAGCGCGGGCAGGGAGTCGGGTGCCCGAGGGCTGAGCGCGGCCAAAGTCCGATCCCAAAACACCGGACCGATTACGCTGGCCTGCTGCAACGCCAGCCGCTCCGGCTTCGGGAGCCCGTCGAGCCGGGCCTGCAATACGCCCGTCAGCGTTTGTGGGATCTGCGCGGCCTGCACCTTCTCCGGGTGCAGCGTCCACGGCACACCCGTTGCGTCGATCGCGCCCTGGTCGATCAGCATCTTGACCAGTTCTTCCATGTAGAAAGGGTTTCCCTCGGCGCGCGCGACGATCAGCGCGCGCAACTCCACGGGACGTGGCTCGATCTTTCGCAGCAGTTCGTCGGCGAGCACGTTCATGTCGCTCGTGCGGAGTGCGCCCAAAACGATGCGCTGATGTACCTCTGCGCGCCTTCCCCAGTCGGGACGGCGCTCGAACAAGGTCGGTCGCGACAGACAGAGCAGGAGCATCGGCACGTCACGGTTGACGTCGCAGAGATGCTCAAGGAAATCCAGCGAACCCTCGTCGGCCCAGTGCAGGTCTTCGATCTGCAGGACGACGGGGATTCGATCCTTTGCGTTTGCTTGGACAGCGAAATGCCGAAACATCTGTGCCGCCGCGTGGAATGCGCGGTTGCGGATCTGCCTGGGATCCTCCCGGATGCCCCTGACGTGGCGGCTCTCGCCAAAGTCGATCCCGATCAGATGTCCCAGCAAATGGGCTTGCGCCTGCGCCATGTCGGCGCCGTCTTCGGCTGCAAGCAATGGCGCGATGCCAGCTTCGATCTTGAGTCTGGCCGCGTCGATGTCGTCGCCCTCGCCGATATGCAGCCGGCGCGCAACGATGTCGCGCAGGAGGCCGTAGGGCTGGTTCGGCGTCAGCGGGTTGGCGCGGCCCTGGAGCATGCAGATCGCCTCGGGCTGGACATCGATCCAGTCTTCGAACTCGCACAGCAGCCGGCTCTTGCCCAGGCCCGCCTCGCCGACGACGGTGAGCGCGGCGAAATTGCCTTCACTGCAAAGCCGGCGGAAGACTTGCCGCAGCCGTTCCAGTTCAGCCTCGCGGCCGATCATTTTCGTGTCCACGCCCTCGATGCCCCGCGCGGCCATCCGGAAGGCGCGCGGCTTCGCGCGCAATACGACATAGGTGGAGATGGGTTCGTCGATACCCTTCACCGCCAGCGGCGGCTGCGGCGCGACGTCGAAAATTCCCGACACATGGCGGTACGTGTCCTGGCTGATGCGCAGTGCCCCGGCCGGCGCCGTCTGCTCCATGCGCGCGGCGATGTTGACCGCCTGTCCGCGGATGCTGCCCTCCGCGTCGACTCCGCCACCAAGCAGCACGCCGCCGGTATGCACGCCGACGCGCACGTTGAAGCCGGCGTGGCCGTACTGGCGCAGCACCCGCTGGCCCTGCTGCTGGCCGGCGTCGACCAGCGCGAGTCCGGCACGCACGGCGCGCTCCGGATCGTTCTCGCGGGCTTCGTCCGCGCCGAACACGGCCAGCACGCTGTCGCCGGCGAATTTGAGCACCTTGCCGTCGTGCTGCCCGACGATGGACGCAAATTGCGCGAGCGCTCCGTCCATCACCGCGCTGGTCTGCTCGGGGTCGAGACGCTGGCTCAGGTTGGTCGAGCCGACGATGTCGAGGAACAGGATGGTGACTTGCTTTAGCGTCTGGTCCTGGAGCGAATCCGCGGGTGCTGCCGCAAGCGCGGCGAGCTTGGCTCTGAGCGGAGCAAGCGCCGCATCGACAACGGCATCGCCCAGCATCGCGCGTTGCGATTCCAGCACACGGATGGCGGATTCGAGTTTTTGACGTTCGCTCGACATCGGGGGCGAGGATACCATCGGGGCCGCTGACGTCTTTCCCCGCATCGGGCTACAACGGCACGACGCGGCGCATGTGCTGCAATGCCAAGCAGCTTTGGCGAGTTTCCGTGCATGGGTTGCGCTATGTCAAGATAGGGCTGCGAGATGGGCCCGAACATGTCCCTGATCGACAAGTCAAGCCGACATCCCGAGGAGTTCGACATGAACAAGCGCACCTGGATTCTCGCGGCGGCGGCCGCTTCGTTGGCGGCCGGCGTCGCCTACGCGCAGTTCCCGATCATGGACAAGGTCGCCGACAAGGTGATCCAGAAGTACCAGACATCAAGCTGCGAGCAGTTGTGGCAGGAAAAGGCGGCGGGCAAGGGCCAACCCAAGCCTGAAATGGAGCAACGTGCGATCCAGGCGCTGAAGGGCGATCCGCAGATGCGCCAGGCATTCTTCAACAAGGTCTCCGGCCCCATCGTCAACAAGATGTTCGAATGCGGGATGATTCCTTGACCACTGAACGTGCCTGTTGCGGCACCTGGAGCCTTCGATGACGATTCACGGAAAACTCGGGCGAATGTTTACGCTGTTCGCGGGGCTCGCGGTCGCAGCCATGGTCAGCGCCCAATCACCGCCGGCCTGCGGCACCGGCGAAGCCGACACCGGGCAAGGCAGCGAAAGCGGTAAAAAAGCCGGCAACTCCGGCGTTCAAGCTCATCCTCGAGCCCAAGGCGATGGACCTGCTCAAGGCGACGAGTGCGCGCCTTGCGGCGGCGAAGTCGATGTCGTTCACGGCAACCGTCGGCTACGAGTTCCCGAGCAAGCTGGGTCCGCCGATCGCCTACACGATGCGCTACGACGTCACGATGCAGCGGCCCGACAAGCTCAAGATCGTGATGCCCGGCGACGGCCCCGCGTCCGAGTTTTACTACGACGGCAAGACAATGATGGCGTACGCGCCGGCAGAGAATCTGGTTGCCGTCGCGGATGCGCCGCCGACGATCGAAGCAGCGCTGACGCAGGCCTTCCGCACGACGGCCACCTTCTTTCCGTTTACCGACCTGCTTGTGGCCGATCCCTATGTCGCGTTGACCGACGGGGCCATCCTCGCGTTCTACATTGGCCAGTCGGAGGTCATCGGGGGCGTGAAGACGGACATGGTGGCATGGGCCAACAAGGACGTCTTCCTGCAAATCTGGATCGGCGTCGACGACAAGTTGCCGCGGCGGGTGAGAGCGGTCTATGCCGCCGACCCGTTGCAACTGCGCAACGAGCTCGAGCTTTCGAACTGGAAGATCGATTCGACGTTCGCGCCGGAAGTGTTCACGTCGCAGAAGGCGCTGGCTGCGCCGCACATCGCCTTCAAGGCTCCGGCGGCCGGGCCCCCAGGCGGAATAAAGCCACTGGTCAAGATGGCTCCCGCCGCAAAACCGCAAGCGAAGGCACCCTGATCGGAGGTTCGCAATGAAATCGACACTTACCGTCGCCGCGCTGTTCGTCGGCACTTTCGCGTTGTGGACCGCTCCGGCGGCCGGCTGGTCGTCCGCCAACCGCGCCGGCGGCAGCACGAGCCACAGTGCCGGATCGACCAGCCACGAGAATCGCTACGGAGGCAGCTCGACGCACGAGGCGGGCGAGGGCACCGAGCATACGAACACGTACGGCGGCAGCACCGCGCACGCGGAGGGTGGCGGCACCGAGCACACCAACACCTATGGCGGTACGACGTATGGCGCCGCCGGTGCAGGTGCCGTGCACACGGACGCCTACGGCACGACTGCGTATCACCCGCCGGCGTACGGAACGTATCCGGCGGCCTATCATCCGCCGGTTGCCGTGCCCTACTACGCGTCGGGATGTTACGGCTGTGCGGCCGCAGCAGGTGCCGTCGTCGGCGTGGCTGCGGGCGCGGCAGTAGCTTCCGCCAACACGGCGGCGGCGACGTCGAATGCCTACGCCGCGGGTGTCGCGACCGGAAGTGCCAACACCGCGGCGGCGACGAGCGCCGCCTACAGTGCCGGCGTGGCCACGGGCGCCGCCGCTGCAAGCGCGCCGCCCGCCGGGAACGTACGCGATGGGCGTCAACTACGCGGCGTTGCCGGCCGGCTCGATGTCAATCAACAAGAACGGCCAGACGTATTACCTAAATGGCAACACGTGGTTCCAGCCGGCGTTCGGCGCGAACGGCGTCTACTACACCGTAGTGCAGGCGCCTTAAAGGGTGGGTTGTCCTGCTACGAGCAAAGAAGGGTTGGGGTGAAGGATGAAACAGACACGCGGCATTTTGCTGTCAGTACTTGCCCTGCTGTCTGCTGGGCGGTTGCGCCACCCGGCCCGTCAACCCGCCGATGAAGGATGCGGCCCTGAACGCTGGGATACACGTTCCAGACCCGACAGAAGCACTTCAAGGTTCAGGATACCCTCGTCGTCCTCGCCTTTTCAGGTGGCGGCACCCGTGCGGCCGCATTCTCGTACGGCGTCCTGGAATTCCTAAAGCGCACGGAGGTAATCGGGCCCAAGGGCAACAAGGTCCGTCTCCTCGACGCCGTCAATATGATCACCGGCGTGTCGGGAGGCAGCTTCACCGCGCTGGCCTATGGCCTCTACGGCGACAAGCTGTTCGCCGACTACGAGCAGCGCTTCCTCAAGCGCGACGTCCAGGGCGAACTCATCGCCCGTGCCATGAATCCGGGCTACTGGGGAAAGCTGTCGTCGACGGGCTGGGGCCGCTCCGAACTGGCGGCCGAGTTCTACGACGAGATCCTGTTCAACGGTGCGACCTTCGGCGACCTCGACCGCGGCGACGGTCCGTTCATCGTCGCGTCGGCGACCGACATCGCGACGGGCGGCCGGGTGCCGTTCAACCAGAACGTATGGAACGTGCTCTGCTCGGACCTCAATGCCGTGCGCCTGTCGCGTGCCGCGGCCGCATCGTCGGCCGTTCCCGTCGTCCTGTCCACGATCACGATCAACAACTATGGCGGCACCTGCAACTACGAGCTTCCGGCCTGGGTCAAGCTCTTTGCCCAGGCCGCGGAACCGCCGCGGCCCGCCGCGCGCGCGATCCGCGAAATACAGGACGTCCTGCCCTACGCCGACGGCGTGCATCGGCCCTATATCCATCTCGTGGACGGCGGCGTGTCCGACAACCTGGGCATGCGCGGCGTGCTCGACGCGCTGGAATTCCTCGAGGCCCTGCACGACAAGGGCCTTCCGACACCGCTCGACCAGGCACGCAGGATCGTCATCTTCGTCGTCAATTCGCTGTCCGATCCCCCCACCAACTGGGATGAATCGGAGAACCCGCCCAACACGATGGACATCCTGCTGAAGGCCACCGGCGCTCCGATCGATCATTATTCGTTCGAGGCGGTCGAGCAGTTGAAAGACATCGCGGCGCGGTGGCGGACGGCGCGGGAGCTCCGGAAGCTGGCCGGGTGTTCGAACAACAAGGACTTGCCGGTCTGCGCCGCGATACATCCTCCGGAAGCGGAGGTCTACGCCATCGACGTTTCGTTCGCCAGACTTCCCGATGCGAAGGAGCGCGATTATCTGAATCTGCAACCGACGTCGTTCGTCCTGCCGCCGGAGGCGGTCGACCGATTGCGCGCCGCCGCGGGGACGATCATCCTCGCCTCGCCGGAATTTCAGCGGCTGCTGAACGACTTTGGCGCGAAGATCGTGGCTGATCCATCTGCGAGCGGAAGTCCCGCAACCGGCGCAGGCGCAACGAAATCTCCATCCGCGCAATAGCCCGCCAAACTCGATGATTTGCGGACCGGCAGAGCGAGATTGCCCAGTCGGTCCGTACATCTCACACAACACAATATTCGGAGACAAGATGAAATCGTATGCGAAACGAATTCTGCTGCCGGCACTGGTGGTCGCCGCACTGGGTGCCGGTGTCGCGCAGGGCAAGGAATGCAAGGGCGTCAACTTTCCCGACCAGGCTCAAGTCGAGGGAACCAACCTGACCCTCAACGGTCTCGGCTTGCGCCAGGCGACGGCATTCAAGGTCAATGTCTACGTTGCCGCCTTGTATGTGGCCAAGACCTCGAGCGACGCGAACGCCCTGCTGGGATCGAGTGCCCCGAGCGAACTTGATCCTCCAGTTCGTGCGCAACGTCGGCGCCGACGACCTCCGCAAGGGGTGGAGCGAAGGATTCGAAAAGAACTCCAAGGACCAGTTGCCCGCGCTGAAGGAACGCATCGCCACGCTCAATGGCTGGATGGCCGACGTCAAGACGGGCGAGCGGCTGACCTTCATCCACAAGCCGGGCGCGGGTCTCCAGGTGGACGTGAACGGCGCGGTGAAGGGAACCATCAAGGGCGATGACTTCGCCAAGGCATTCCTCGCAATCTGGCTCGGCGGCGATCCGCCGAATCCGGAGATCAAGGCGGGGATGCTCGGCGGTGCGTGCGGCTGACCCATGCCGTGATGCCTTTCGGCCCCGGCAGGCCAATTGACGCGCACGGTCGAGTCGATTCCAATGCCTTGGCGTGCGATCGGGCCATGCTCTATCTGGTCGACGCGCGGATCGCCGCCTGCCGGGCGCTGATCGCAGTTCTAGCCGTCGCGGCGACTGCTCGCACCGGGATTCGCCAACGCCGCGCCGGAGCCGGCAGCAACCGCAACACCTCCAGCCGTTGCCGCACCCGCACCGACCGTCACCGACATCGTTCTCGGCATCACCGCAAGCGAGGACCTGCAGCGAGCGACGTTGGCTCGTCTGGAGCAGGCGGGGCAGTGGCGAGAATTGGCGGATCGGGTCGCCGCGCTGGAAACGAAGTTCGACGCTCTTCCCGCAAGCCCGGCGGCGATTGGAGAACTGATCGATGCGGTGACCCGGGCTCGTCAGTTGCGGGGGCTGCATGGCGAGGTGTCGACCGTCGTTGACGAACTGGAGGCGGCCGCACGGCAGCTCGAGCATGACCGCCGCACGCTCGTTGCCGACGCCCAGAAATGGCAGGAACGTTTGGTGCTTCTGCGCGGCAACGCGGTTCCCGCACCGGTACTCGAACGTGCCGGGGCGATGGAGGCGAAGCTGCAAGCCACGAATGCGCGGCTTCGCGAGCACCAGGATGCCGTGCTGGTCGCGCTGGATCGCGCCGTTGCGTTGCGGACGCGCGTCGATGGCGCCCGATCCCTTGTCGCGGCTCAGGAGGCGCGCATCCGTGCGCAAAGGTTGCAATTGGAGCAGGCGCCTCTGTGGCAGCTGGGCGCCGCGCCCGCTCGTTTCGACGTGGTCGGCGTTGAAGTTGCCACGGCTTGGCGGTTGCTGGGGACCTACTTCGCCCGCGAGGGTACGTTTCTCGCCGCATTGTTCGTCGGCGTCCTGGCGCTGACGGGGTGGCTTTTCACGCGCGGACCGCAGGGCGCCGGCGGTCGCGCGGCATGCCTACGGGCGCCCGTTTGCCGCATCGCTGCTCATCGCCTTGATGGCCGTGTGGTGGCTGGCGCGTGACCCGCCGACCCTTTTCTACGAGGGGCTGCTGATCCTTCTCCCCATTCCCGCCGCGATGGTGGCGCGGAGCGCCTTGGGGTCGGCCGTGCCGCTGACCCTCTATGGAGTTGCGTTCGCGACCATGCTGATCCCCCTGCGCGCCGTCATCGAGGGCAGCCCAATCGCCGACCGGATACTGCTTCTGATGCAGGTCATCAGCATATCCGCCCCGATCGCGATCGACCTGTACCGCGGGCGTTTGCAGCGCGCATTTCGATGCCTGAGTCCGGGTGTGGTGCGCGTCGCGGCGCTGATTGTGTTTGCGGCAGCGGCCGTGACCACGTTCCATGTCATCTTCGGATTCACGGGACCGGGCAGGTCGCTGCGTGCGGGCATGGGCAGCATCCTCGGCTTCGGGCTGGTTTTCGGTGCCTCGGCCGCAGCCCTGTACGGCGCTGTGATTGCGCTGCTTGCCTCGCCGCTGTTCCATTGGTTCCGCAGTGCGCGCGCCGCGGATCCCGCCATGCTTCGGGCGATCCGCGTTGTTCTCGGCTTGCTTGCGGTCTGCGGTGTGGTGATCGTCACGCTGGGTATCTACGGTCTGATACCGACGCTGCAGCTGGCGGGGCAATCGCTGATGAATGCCACGCTGGAAGTTGGAACCGTGTCCATTGCCGCCAAGGCGATCGTGACCGCAATCGGTGTCGCCATCGCAACCATTGTCCTGACCGGATTGACCGGATTTCTACTGGATCGCGAAGTCGTGCCGAGGCTGCGAACTGCGGCCGGGCGTCGGCTATGCGGTGGTCACCTTCACGCGTTGGACCATTGTCATCATCGGTACGGTGCTGACGCTGGCTGCGCTCGGCATCGACATGGCAAAGGTCACGCTGCTGGCCAGTGCGGTTGGCGTGGGCATCGGCTTCGGGCTGCAGAACGTCGTCAACAACTTCGTTTCCGGCCTGATCCTCATCGTCGAGCGACCGGTGGGCGTGGGCGACCTCATCGAAATCGGCACTCTGGCCGGTGAGGTCAAGCGCATCGGCATTCGCTCCTCCACCGTGCGTACCGGGCAGGGGGCCGAGGTCATCGTTCCCAATGGAGATCTGGTGTCGAAGGAAGTCGTGAATTGGACGCGCTCCGACCGTCAGCGCCGCTACGACATCGATGTCGGCGTCGCCCACGGATTCCGATCCGGAACAGGTCATGCGCCTGCTGGTGGAGGCGGCAGGGGACGTGCCGGAGATCATGACGAATCCGGCACCGCGCGCCATGTTCAAAGGCTTCGGCGACAGGTCGCTCAACTTCAAGCTGCTCGCATGGGTTCCCACCGTCGACGTTGGGCTGCAGGCGCAGAACGCGCTGCGCGTTGCCATCCTGCGGAAACTCGAGATCGGCTGGGATCGCCATTCCACCGCGCGACCTCCATGTCCGGGCCGCGAGCGATGTCGGGCAGCCGATCCGCGGGTTAGCGTTCGATGATCTCGCGACCAGGCGTATCCCGAACCGCGGCGCTCCATGTTGCCCGGGCGCTTCCGTGAAGCGCTTTGCCGCGGTGATAGCAGCCTGCTTGATGGCGTTGGTCGTAGCGCCGGCCCGCGCGCAGGACATCGAACCGCGCGCGTATTCGAATGCCCCGGTCGGCGTCAATTTTCTGATCGTGGGCTATGCCTACACACGGGGTGGCGTCGCCTTCGGGCCGTCGTTGCCGATCACCAATCCCGAACCTCAATACGTCGAATGCGGTTCTCGCGTACGCCAGAGTCCTGGACCTGTGGGGAATGTCGGCCAAGTTCGACGCGACATTGCCGTACACCTGGCTTTCGGGAACGGCCGAATATCAGGGGAGAAACAGTACCGCGGGTCGTAGACGGCTTTGCCAATCCGGCGTTTCGGCTTTCGGTCAATCTCTACGGCGCGCCGGCGCTGACGCTGAAAGAGTTTGCCGACTGGGAGCAGGATGTCATCATCGGCGCCAGCTTGCGCGTGGTGGCGCCCTGGGGCCAATACGATGACAGCAAGATCGTCAATATCGGCGCCAATCGCTGGTCGTTCAAACCCGAGGTCGGGATCTCGAAGGCAATCGGGCCGTGGACGATGGAGGTCACCGCAGCGGCAACGTTCTTTACTGACAACGACGACTTCTTCGGCGGCAATACCCTGGCGCAGGACCCTCTTTATTCGCTGCAGGGGCACCTGATCTACGGTTTTCGCTCGGGGATCTGGGCTTCGCTCGATGCCACGTATTTCGCCGGCGGCCGAACCACCCTCAATGGCGTGCTGAACAGCGACCTGCAGCAGAACTGGCGCATCGGCGGGACCTTGGCGTTCCCGGTGAATCGGGAGAATTCGATCAAGCTCTACGCCAGCAGCGGGGTGGCGGCACGCACCGGAAACAGCTACGACCTGATCGGGGTTGCATGGCAATACCGCTGGGGCGGCGGCTTATGATGTCCTGGTTAGTCCGCAATCGGACCAAGGTGGATAATCGTCAACGGTTGATGCACGATAAGCGTCCGCCCGAACATGATGGAGACTGGGATGGACATCAAGGTAATCCGCGACATGACCGGTCGCATGCGGCATGTCGTGCACGTGCGTCAGCACGCGTTTGCGGTTGATGAATCAGAAGCGAACGGCGGCGAGGACAGCGGGCCGACGCCGCACGACCTCTACGACGCCGCGCTTGGGGCGTGCAAGGCGCTGACCGTGCTGTGGTACGCGAAGCGCAAGCAGATTCCGGTCGAGGAAATCGAGGTGACCATCGCGCGCGACGACTCGGACGAGCGCAACGGCACCTACCGGCTCCACGCAACGCTCGCGATCACCGGTCGACTGACCTCGGAGCAGCGGCAGGAATTGCTCAACGTCGCCGGGAAGTGCCCGGTGCACAAGCTGATGACGCAGGTCACCACCGAGATCGGGACCGATTACGCGGCCGGAGCTTAGGGACTGTCGATGCCCATAGAAAAACTCATACCGCCACGCGGCCGGGACTTGGGCGGCGGATTCATGGTGCGGCGGCTGCTTCCATCGGTTGCGCCACGGCAAGGCGTGGGGCCGTTTGTGTTCTTCGATCACTTCGGCCCGATCACCTCCCGCCCTGGTGACAACCACGACGTGCGGCCGCATCCGCATATCGGGCTGGCGACCGTCACTTACCTGTTCGAGGGCGCGATGATGCATCGCGACAGCCTGGGCAGCGTCCAACGCATCGAGCCAGGCGCCATCAATTGGATGACGGCCGGGCGCGGCATCGTCCACTCCGAGCGCACGCCTGCCGACTTGAAGCAGAAGGAATATGTCGCCCACGGTCTGCAACTTTGGGCAGCATTACCCGAAGCGCACGAGGAGACCGCGCCCGAGTTCTCGCATACGCCCGCCACCGCGATCCCCGAATGGTCCGCGCCCGGAATTCGGGTGCGCGTGCTGGTGGGCGATGCGTTCGGCCTGCGCTCGCCCGTTACCACGTACTCCGAGACGCTGTACCTCGATGTGTTTGCCGAGACCGGTGCGACGTTGGTCTTGCCGGCGCCTGATGAAGCAGGTACCGAGCTTGCGGTCTACAGCGTGGATGAGCCGCTGCAGGTCGACGGTGACGCAGTTCCCGCGTTTACGATGGCCGTGCTGGTTCCAGGCGCCGGCGCGACGATCGAGGCGCCGCGCGGGGCGCGCTACGTCGTGATCGGGGGCGAACCGCTGGATGCGCCGCGCACGATCTGGTGGAATTTCGTCTCTTCGCGCAAGGAGCGAATCGAGCAGGCCAAGGCCGATTGGTCCGCGCAGCGGATGGGCACGATCGCCGGTGAACACGAATGGATTCCACTGCCATGATCGTCGCTGTTGGGGCCGGGTGCGGACCTGCGCCTAGCGTGGAGCGCCATGTTGGTCAGGCGAGTGCATGCCCATCCGCTCCAGGATGTGCCGCGTCATGCCGAGCGCGAGCTCGTGCTCGCCGACGAACACCTTTCCCAGGGCGTCCTTCTCGAACAACCGGGCTTCGTCCTCGTCGTGCGAGCGCATACAGGATTTCTATTCCTCGGATTGAGCCTCCTGGCGATCCCGACCATCTTGCGGACATTGAACGTATCCGAGGTCGCGATCACCAGCATGCCGGCTCGCGCAATGTGCGCCTGGACCAGGACCGCGGGCTCGGACGCATCGCCCGAAACCGCCGGAATACTGCGTTCGCGAAGTTGCCCCACCAATTCGCGGTTCTGTTCGGCGACAACGTACGAGATTCCCTTGGCATCGAGCATCCGCGGCGATGCGACGTCCGACGCGTCCATAGCCGACCAGCACGATCTGCCCCGTGAGGCAGAGACTGATCGACCGTGGTCGGCAGCTCGGCGAGCGGGTCGACGCTTCGCTCCAGGTTTCGGGCAAGGCCGGAGCGCGCCCGCAGCCAGTGTTGAACGGGCGCGATGGCGGCGAATACAAGCGAGTTGAGCGCGATCGATATCAGCGCGCCGGCGAGGATCAGGCTCTGGCCCTGCGTCGGCAACAAACCAAGGGCGACGCCCAGACCGGCCAGGATGAACGAGAACTCGCCGATCTGCGCAAGGCTCGCACCGACCGTCAGCGCCGTGTTGAGTGGATAGCGGAACGCGAGCACCAGCGCGATGGCGGCCACCGTCTTGCCGATCATGATGATCGCGACCACGGCCAGCAGCTTCAGCGGCGCGTCAACCAGTACCTGCGGTTCGAACAGCATTCCGACGGAAACAAAGAACAGCACGGAGAACGCGTCGCGCAGCGGCAGCGACTCTTCAGCCGCCCGATGGCTGAACTCCGACTCGCGCATCATCATCCCGGAGAAAAAGGCCCCGAGCGCGAACGAAACGCCGAACAATGCGGCCGCGCCATAGGCGACACCCACGGCCACCGCGATCACGCACAGCGTGAACAACTCGCGCGAGCCTGTGCGGGCCATCAGCCAGAGCAGTCGAGGCAGCAGCCTTCGTCCCGCCACCAGCATCAACGCGATGAAAGCGGTGACCTTGGCAAGCGTGATTGCCAGCGTCGTCCAGACGTCGCCGCCGGATACGGCAATGTCCGCCTTGCCGCCGAGAAGGCCCGCCATCGGCGGCAGCAGCACCAGCACCAACACCATCACCAGATCCTCGACCACCAGCCAGCCCACGGCGATGCGCCCGTTGATCGAGTCGAGCACGCCGCGATCTTCGAGTGCGCGCAGCAGCACGACCGTGCTCGCCACGGAAAGGGCGAGACCGAACACCAGCGCCGCGCCGAAGTCCAGCCCCAGAACATCGCTGTCGCCACGCCGAGCGCGGTCGCCACAGCGATCTGGACAATGGCGCCCGGTACCGCAATGCGGCGGACCGCCATCAAGTCGCTGAGTGAAAAGTGCAATCCGACGCCGAACATCAACAGCATCACGCCGATCTCCGCCAGCTGGCTCGCCAGGCCGACATCGGCGACGAACCCCGGCGTGGCAGGACCGATGACTATTCCGGCGACCAGATAGCCGACCAAGGGCGGCATCTTCAGGCGCGAGGCGACGAAGCCCAGGACCATGGCCAGCCCAAGCGCGGCCGCGATCGTTGTAATCAGGCTGATTTCGTGAGGCATGTTGGCAATCGAATTGTCGTCAGAATCCCGGAGTCGGAGCCATTATGATTGATGCGGCGCGGCGCAGTTCCATTCGCCACGACTTGAAAGCGGCTGTCGCGCGAGTAACATTGCCCCTCCGCCGTTTGTCGGCGAGGTCGTTTGACGGCGGCCGAAGCGGAGGTATCAGCATGAGAAATCCGGATAGCGACACCGTTTTCAGTGGCTCGATTCCGAATTTGTATGAACGGTATCTGGTCCCGCTGATCTTCGAGCCTTACGCAGCAGACCTGGCGGATCGGTTGGCGTCGAGATCTCTTTCTCGCGTGCTCGAGATTGCGGCCGGAACGGGTGTCGTGACGCGCAGTCTGGCATCCGCGCTGCCCGAAAGCGTCTCCATCGTCGCCACGGACCTCAATCAGTCGATGCTGGACATGGCTTCCGCGATCGGGACCACGCGCCCTGTGGAGTGGCGTCAGGCCGATGCGATGCAGCTGCCCTTCCCGGATGGAACTTTCGATGCCGTTGTCTGCCAGTTCGGAGCGATGTTCTTTCCGGACAAGTCGAAAGCGTATTCAGAGGCACATCGCGTGCTCAGGCACGGCGGCGTTTTTGTTTTCAACGTGTGGGATCGAATCGCTGAAAACGAATTTGCCGACACCGTGACAACGGCGCTCGAATCCCTGTTTCCCGAGGACCCACCGCGCTTCATGGCTCGTACGCCCCACGGCTATCACGACCGAGCGACCATAGCGCGAGACCTTGCAAACGGCGGATTCACTGCGTCACCCGAATTCAGCACCGTTGCGGCGCGCAGTCGGGCAGAATCGTCGCAGATCCCAGCGGTCGCCTACTGCCAAGGGACGCCGCTACGGAACGAGATCGAGGCGCGCGATGCTTCGAGGCTCGGCGAGGCGACCGACTCATGCGGCGGAAGCCATCGCGCAGAGGTTCGGGCGGGGCGCTGTGGACGGAAAGATCCAGGCGCACATCGTCACCATTGAACGGTAGGGGGCGCAAACTTCGCGCGTCGCGCTCTGACATGTCGTGGGCACGAACACTGGCGATCGCACCGCATTCGCCGGTCCCGATGCTCTTCCCGGGACGGTAGGCCCATTGTTCCCGCAGCGCCAACTCAATGGACCTCGGACACCAGACTAGCTTTTGAATTTGGCGAAAGCGGACATGAAGATCTCCCAGAATTCGGGGAACTTCATTCCAGCGCGACGGGCCTTGGGATCGCGCGCAACCCGGGAGCCCCAGCGCCCGGAGAAGCCGATGGTGCCCTGAATGCCCGGCCACCACACCTGGCGCTTCAACGGATCGGCACTGATCCGATCGACTCGCATCGAATACTGGTTGCCTCCCACCATGGTCCGCAGCGCGGGTTCGTCGGAGAGAGGAGCTTGCCACGCGAACTTGAGCGCGGTCTGCTCACCCTGCGGCGGCACAACGCCGGCAGGATGCACGATCGCCCCGAAAAAACCGGGCACGTCGCGCAACGGCGGATGGTCGAATTGCGGCGGCGTTTTCGAGGCCACCGAGTCGATGCCCCCGCCGCCGCCGGCGATCCATTCCAACCCGGCCCAGATGAAGCCGAGCACACCGACCTTGGTCCAGAACACTTCGGAGTCGTCGACCCATGTGTCATCGGCGGCGTCCTCGGCTTCATCCTGCAGATCTTCCAGGCTCTTGTCGAGCAACTCGGCCGCGCCGCAGTAGCGACTCGCCGAATCGTCCGGCGCGAAGAATGGCACCTCCTGCGAAAAACCCGTGCCGGGCGAAGCGGGCGCCGGATAGAGTCCGTGCGTTCCCTTGGCCACGAACACGCGCGCATGCTGGCCGAGCGTCTTGCCCGCGCCGCGATCGTGCGTCACCGTCGTCAGCGCGCTCCAGTCGAACACCGTCATGCCGACACGCCGCTCGCCGCCGAGAAAGCCGATGTCGCCAGCGTTGCGCGAGGTCAGGCCGATGGCGATTGGCGAAAAGGTCTCGTTCACGGGAGCGCCGGTGAGTGAGACCTCCGTCGTCGTGCGATTGAGCAGCATGGAAACGCAAGCCCACGAGCCTGCATGGCTGCCGAACATAGCCGACTCGGAAACGTCGGCGCAATCGTCGAGCGGCTCGTCGTGGCCGGGAAAGAACAGGTAGTAGCAGAGGAGAAGCGGCTCGCCGCCGGACGTCGCCGCCAGCAGCGCCGGCAGCAGTGCCCTGAAATTGTCGGGTGCGCTGTCGGCGTCCAGCAACGGCCGCAGGCGCGGAAGGTCGAATACTTCGGCGTGATACCAGAAGCGGCTGCCGTTGAGGAGCGGGTCTACCCTCGGTGGGAACGGTCGAGTTGTAGAGCTTCTCGATCTTGTCCAGGTCGGCGAAGCGATTGTTGCTGTTCGGCCCTACCGAAGGCCCGTCGGTCCATCCGGCCAAGTCGAGAAAGCCGTCGTCGGGACCGCTGGCATAGAGGAAGGGAAACGAAGCGCCCTGAGCCTCGCCGATGAAGGTCCCCGGCTCGTCAGGTCGCGCCGATAGCTGCACGCGGTCGATGACCGGCGTCGGAAACGAGCCGGGCGCATTCCGATGCCAGGAGTTGTGGTCGTCGAACGGAGCGACCGCGTTCCACAAGGCGCAGCGTTCGAGGTAGCGCTTGCAGTCGGATGGGAAGAAGCGCTCACCCTGCGCAAAATACAGGATCGGCTCGAAAGCGCGGATGACGTCGTTGTAGTCGATGGCCATGGGGCACCTTCAGTTCGTGGTGACGGCGTGGCTTGCGCCGGCCATCTCGGACGTGCATCCGCATTCCTGCTCGAACAAGCGCATCAAGGCGATCGCCTGTGGATCACAGTCCACGCCGGCCAGCTGCTTGGATACAAGGCGCCAGCATTCGGACTGCTTGATGGCGCGCGCCTGCTCGTCGCCGCAGGGATCGATGCCGACGAGCCGCAGCCACGCGCACCAATCGCGCAGCAGCTTGCGCATCTCTGGTCCATCCAGCTTGCCCTCGCGCCAGAGCCTCGCGTACTCCTCGCGCACCTCTTCGAAGCGCTGCCGGGTTTCCGGCCCCTGCGCAACGATTGCGCGCAGCCATCGGTCCAGCGCCGCGCGCATCTCATTGGTGAGCTTCTTGGCGCAGTCCGGATACTTCGCGAAGGCCGCCGTGAGGCTGCGAACATGGCTTGCCCAGCAGTCGGCCGTTGCCTGGTCGATGGGGCGGCCGAGAAACTTGTTGCGGACCGCCCTCGGATCGAGCCGCCACACCTTGATTTCATCGATGTCACCTGGAAACGGCTGCTCGCCGTCGACCACCGAGTTGCCGATGCAGATGCCTTTCGGGCCGACACCGGGAACGCCAGACAGCACACCCCGGGGCGAGGTCACCGCCACACCATCCACCGACAGCCGCATCTGGGTGAGGCCGTCATGCTCGAACAGCACGTGGATCCATTTGTTGAGTGGCACCCGATAGCCGGGAATCTGCAGCCCATCCTTGTACGTGCTGACGATGTCCCAATCCTGCTGCGGATAGACCGCCGGATTGCCGTGGAAGGCACCGAACAGGTAACGATCCATGGTGTAGAGCCGGAAGCTCTTGTGCGCTTCGATGACGATCTGCCGGTGCGAGGCGAGCACAGGCATGCGGATGACCGCCTCGACGCGCAGACCCACCAGCGGGCGCCAACCGGGATTGGTGGCAATCGCGACGCGGCTGTTGAGATGAAAGCGCCACGCGCCCGAGCCCGGCGTCGCGCCGTCCGCCAGGAAGTCGGCGCTGCTCAGGTTTTCGGCGTTGCCGTGGCTGTCATAGAGCGACAGATCAGTAGCCACACCCTGCCACTTGTAGGTGTGATGGCAGATCAGTTCCCACATGACGTTTCCTTTTGTAGTTCCGACGGCAAAGCCTGCCATGCGCGGAACGATCTGCAAACGTGAATAATCGACAGCCGGATACAATTGAACAGATGAATAACTTAACGCATCGATTCTCGATCAGATCTTGCGAAGGTAAGCGAGCAGCGCCGGAACCTCGGCGTCGGTAAACGGACGATCCATGACCGGCGGCGTGACGCCCGGCTGCGTGGTGAGGAGCGGCGCGGCCGGCTTCTGGACCTGCACGCGCTTGAAGAATTGCTTGTAGTGCTCGAGCATCTCTTCGAGCGTCGCCGCGGTGTTGTTCATGAAGTACGGCGCGGTGCGGCTGATTCCGCGCAGGTTCGGGATGTCCAAAATGCTGGATGTCGCCGGGGCCGCCGGCGACCGGGTAGCCGGTGAGCAGCAGGCGACCCGGATCCGACGTCGTGACGCGGGTGACGCAGGCGGGCTGGGGAGCGGCGCCGCCGCAAGGCGTGCCGCTCGGCGCAACGCCGCTGTTCGTGATCTCGTAGGTCCGCACGTTCTCCATCTGGCTCGCGCTGCATGGCGCGAACAAGAAGCGCGGCGGACTGACGTTGTCGACCGGCCTGGGACACGTGGTAGTGATGTTGTGGTAACGGACGAGCGCGGTCGGCGTGCCCTGCGTGCCCTGCAGCGATCGGCGTGCTGCCGCTCGGATGCCCGCCCATGTTGCCGTGGCACTGCGCGCAGGCCCGGTTGAAGACCGCCTTGCCCGTCGTCTCCAGCGCATTCAGCACGGGATCGGGATCGGGCAGCGGACTCGTGCCGGCGGCGATGGCGTCAGACAGCGCTTTCACGCTCGGCGAGGAGAACTGCGTGTTCTGGAAGGCCGCCAGGTCGTCCAGGAAGCTCGCCGGCGGGTCGACCGTGATCCCGGCATGGTTGCGGAGCGCGCTGAGCGCCTGGTTCTGCAGCGTGTCGATGCGGCCGTCGAGCTGGTAGCCGCCACTCAGGTTCGGCCCTCGCGGCGAGGCGGGAGCGACACCATCGGGGCCCGTGATCTTGGCGTCGAGGATCGAAGGAACGGAGCGCCAGACGTCGGCGACGGTCTCGCTGGTCGGGAGGGCCGATGCCGGGCACGGGACCGTCGCCCCGCAGTCGAGGAGCTTGACGTTCGCGGGCAGCGGGATCGTGACGCGAATCAGGCCGTTCTGCGTCAGGTTCGTGAAGTCGTGCGCGGCGGCGCCGTTGACGCGGAAGTCATCGGCGTCGATCGCGCGGAACAGCGGATCGTCGACGCCCGTCGTGGTCATCTGCGCAAACCTTGCCTGCGCGGCCGCCGGGGTCAACTGGAAGTTCTCGGAATCCATGTGGCAGTCCGAACACGCTCGGCCATTGCCACCCAGGCCCGCGAGCGTCCGGTCGTGGAAGTTCGCCTTGCCCCGACAGACCGCCGTGTCGACCGGCGTCGCGCCGGTCCCGTGGTGCAGCCGTCGGGATCGACGGGACGGAGGCGCCGCGCTCTCGTCCTGGCCGCCACCGCCACAGGCGGAGAGCGTGATGCTGCCGAACAGTACAAGCGCTGCAGTTAATAGGCTTCTGTGCGTGGTTCGCTTTCACGTTTGCTCTCCAGGACCCGACCTGACATCGTTACAATGGCCAGATTGGCCCTGGAAGTCATTTGCCGCTTCTGAAGCATCTCTGAATAAAGTCTGAAATCGCGCCATGTCCGCCATCGCCACGATATGCCTTCGGTGATTTCGTGTTGGAGCGGTCGCAGCAGCGGGTGCGCCGTCGCGACGGTAGTCTGCTGAACCTTACGCCTCGGCTGTTCAGCGCGTTGCTGCTGTTCGTCGAAAACGCTGGCGCATTGCTCGACAAGGATGCCCTGATGCTGGCGCTGTGGCCAGGTCTGGTGGTCGAGGAAAACAGCCTGAGCCAGGTCATCTCCGGCTTGAGACGCGCGCTCGCCGACGACTCCCACGACAGCCGCTACATCCAGACGGTGCCGCGCCGCGGCTTCAGGTTCATCGCCGCCGGTGACCGAGTTGCCGGATTCGCCAGCCCCCGAGCGCTTGCCAATGGCCGCGACCGGATCCGTGTTGCAAGTCGAGCCTCCCTGCAGCCTGTGTCGGCACCTGTTGCCGAGCCTGCAATCGGGTCGCAGGCCACGGCGCCGGCGGAGCGTCCGGACAGGCGGCGCTGGTTGCGCCTGGCAGTGGCGACTGGCGTTGCCACGGCGCTGGGAGGCGCGGTGTGGTGGGCATCGCGCTGGGCGTCGAGACTGGCACTGCACCGCGCCTCTCGACACTGGCCGTCCTGCCGTTCAAGCCGTTGGTGTCCGATGCGCGCGACGAACTGCTGGAATTCGGCATGGCCGACAGCCTGATAGCGCGCCTGTCCACGGTGCCCGGGCTGGTCGTGCGCTCGATCGGATCGGTACGCCGCTATGCGGGGGCCGACCAGGACCCGTTGCGCGCCGCGCGTGACCTGGACGTCGCGTGGATCGTCGATGGCTCGCTGCAGCGGCGTGGCGACCAATTGCGCGTCACCGCACGCTTGCTCCGCGCCGCCGACGGAAGCGCCGCCTGGAGCGGCAGCTTCGACGAGAAATTCACCGGGGTTTTCGAAGTGCAGGACATGATCTCGGCGCGCGTGGCGCAGGTGCTTGCGCCGAGCCTGGAAGTCTTCGCCGGTGCGCACCCACCGCAGGCCGGACTCGGCGGCACGCGCAACACCGACGCCTACCAGCTGTATCTGGCCGCGGCTCGACACGCCCAGGACATGCGCGCCGATGGCTTGCGCAAGAGCATCGATCTGTACAAGCAGGCGCTCCAAATGGACCCCGGCTATGCGCTGGCCTGGGTGGGGCTGGCCGAAACCTATCGGCGCACGTTGTTCGGCGCCGACGCCGTGCCGTCAGAAGTGTTCGAGCCGGCCGACTTCGCGGTGCAGCGCGCTCTGGCCGTCGTGCCGAACCTGGCCGAAGCCCGTGCCGAACAGGCCTTCAAGCTCTATTGGTTCGACTTCGATTGGCCGGGCGCCGAACGCGAGTTTCGACGAGCGCTCGCGATCAATCCGAACGTCGCCATGGCTCATTTCGGCCTGGCGAGTTTGTTGTTGAACCAGGACCGGACCGATGAAGGCTTTGCGCAGATGCGCATGGCGCGTGAACTCGATCCGATGTCGCCCGTGCTCAACACGCTCGAGGCGGCTTACTTGCTCGAGGCGGGCCGTCGCGACGAGGCCCGCGCAAGGCTGAATCGCGCGCTGGATATCGCTCCGAGGTTCTGGCTCGCCCACTGCACGCAGGGTCTTCTGTTCCTTGCCGATCAGCAGCCCGAAAATGCCATTGCCGAAATGCGGCGTGCGGTCGCATTGGCGGATGGCAACTCGCGACCCAGTGCCTTGCTGGGGATCTACCTTGCGCGGCTTGGCCAAACCGAGGAGGCGCGCGGGATCTTGAATCAGCTGCTCGCCCTCGAGAAGACACGCTACGTTCCGCCATCCTCGCTGGCGGCCGTGTACGCCGCATTGGGTGAGGTCGAGCCCGCGCTCGACGCACTGGATCGGGCATTCGTCACCCGCGATACGCGGCTGACCTTCTTGAAGGACGACCCGCGTCTGGATCGGCTTGCGCAAAGAGCCGCGTTTTGTCGCGCTCGTTCACAAGCTGAAGCTCGACGGTTTTGGGCCGGGGTTGGCGCCACTCTGAGCCCTCGCAAGAGGGATTCACCAAACGGCGCAGTTACGGGCGATGGCGACTCAGCCGCAGACATCACCACTGCGACTGGAAAAGCGCAGTGGAGCGAAGGCGGACGCGCTTGGTTGGCGATGACATGCCAGTATCCCTCTCTAGCATACTTTATTGGACATCGACAGAGCGTCGAAGACGTTCAAGCGAATGAATAACCTGTCGCATCGATTCTGTGTGGCACCGATGATGGACTGGACGGACCGGCATTGCCGGTACTTCCTGCGCCTCATCTCGCGGCACGCGCGCCTGTATACGGAAATGGTCACAGCGCCGGCGCTGCTGCATGGCGACGTGCCGCGCCACCTCGACTTCGATCGCGCCGAACATCCGGTGGCGCTGCAGTTGGGCGGCAGCGATCCGGCCATGCTTGCGCACGGCGCGCGGCTGGGCGCGCAGTGGGGCTACGACGAGATCAACCTCAATTGCGGTTGTCCATCGGAACGCGTCCAGACGGGCAGCTTCGGCGCCTGCCTGATGGGCGACCCTTCGCTCGTCGCCGATTGCGTGAAGGCGATGCGCGATGCGGTGACGATTCCGGTCACGGTCAAGCACCGGATCGGCCTCGACGCCATGGACGACTATGGATTCGTCCGCGACTTCGTGGGTACGGTCGCGCGTCGCAGGCTGCGACGTCTTCATCGTGCACGCGCGCAACGCGGTGCTGAAAGGCCTGTCGCCGAAGGAGAATCGCGAAGTACCGCGCCTGCGCTACGACGTCGTGCACCGCTTGAAGCGTGACTTCCCGATACTCACGATCGTGCTCAACGGCGGGCTCAACGACTGGCCGGCGATCGAGCGCGAGCTGGACCGCGTCGATGGCGTGATGCTCGGCCGCGCCGCGTACCACGATCCCTACGTGCTGGCGCCGGTGGACTGGCGGCTGTTCGGCGTCGAGACTCCGCCGCCCACGCGTGCCGACGTCCTGCGCGCGCTGATGCCGTACGTTGCCGCGCAACGCCAACGCGGCACGCCGCTGCGCGGCATGGCGCGCCATTTCCTCGGCCTCTATCACGGCCGCCCCGGCGGCAGGCGCTTCCGGCAGATCCTCTCGGATTCGGCGCGTCTGCGCGACGCCGGCCCGGAACTGCTGGAAGAGGCGCTTGCCGCCGCCGAGCCCGCGGAGAGCGCGCTCTTCGTGGAATGAGGATGATGCGCGGTCAACGACGACGCGCGGACTCGTCGAACGACTCGCTCACCTTGATGTTCCGGACCGAGCTTCCCATGATGGCTTCGTCGCCGTTGTCGTCGTAGCGAATCTCGCCGCGGTCCACCTTGGCGCGGTAGGCGATCTCCTGGTTGATCCCGACCAGCGTGATGCCGTAATTCATCACATCGGTCGAGAGGTTTCCGCCCTTGGCGTTGAGAGCCTTGATCGCATTCGCCAGGTTGTCCTGCGTGATGCGGAACCTGAAATGACGGTAGGATCTCCAGGGGACGCTTGCAAACTCGGCCGAATCGGCGGCGACAGTCGTGTACTTCATGACGCGGCGCTTCTTGAAGGACGAAGTCAGGTAGTAACCGTTGTCGCCCGGGCCGATCGGCTCGAGACGCGGGTCGAGCTCGCTGCCGTCGTTGGTCAGGACGTTGCTGTCGAAGGCGTAGACGACGTACTGAATCCGATGGTGATTCCTGTCCTCGAGAAAGAGGACGAACACGAGCTGGCCGGCAACGACGCCCACCGGACCGCCGCCGGTTTTCGCGTTCCACTGCGAGAAGTGGGCGACGTTGATGTCGGCTTCGATGTCCAGCGAACCGGCCGGGTTCCTCGACGTGAAGATCCTTTCGAAGCGGGTCCAGTTGCGCTCGAACACCGTGTGCTTGTGGAATCCTTCGCACGCAGTCGTGGATACGCCCGCGCAGGGATGCGGTCCGTCAAAGGTCCGCATCAGGAAGCCGACCTCGCTTCCCGAAATCTGGAACGTCGACTGATCCGCGCTGCCGCCGATGGGACCGCGCTGATTGAGTGGAGGCAGGGGGCCGATCCCGGTATAGGCCGAGGGGTTGTACGAAGTCTGGCTGGCGAAAGGCGCACCTCCGGCCCACGAACGCTGAAAGCGGGCCTTCAGATAAAACTGATCGGGGGGAGGAAGCGCGTAGTGTTCCTGAAACAGGCTCGATGGGTTCGCTGGCGCGACGAACGGCGCAAGGATGACGCGCGTGCCGGCCGACGGCCATCGACGCCATCGACACTGCCATGATGAAGGCCGAGGCGCGAATCGCTGCCGCAATCATGGCGACGCGGATGAGGGACCGGCTACTTTCCGGGCATGTCGTCCGCAATGTACGCGCGCACGATGCTCTCGAAGTCGGTGTCCGCCTTCATGCCCAGCCTGGGTCCCAGCGTCGGCGCGAAATTCGCCGGCCACGTCGCGACGATCTTGTCGATGACGGGATCGTAGATCCACTTCACGCGGTCGGCGACGGCGTCGCCGGCAACCTTGCGCAGCGCGACGACCATGTCCGCGACCGGAACGCATATGCCCGGCACGTTGACCGACCGCGTGTGCGCGAACGACGATGCGGGCGCTTCGTGGCCGATGATCAGGTTTTCGATGACGGCGCGGGGGCTTTGCACCCACATCCTGGTCGCGGGCGCGACCGGACAGATCGCGTCCACGCCGGCCAGCGGCTCGCGGATGATGCCGCTCGCGAACGACGATGCCGCCTTGTTCGGCTTGCCCGGCCGCACGGTGACGGTCGGCAGGCGCAGGCTGCGGCCGTCGATGAAACCCTTGCGCGTCATGTCGTACACGAGGTACTCGCCGATGAGCTTCTGCGCGCCATAGGATGCCTGCGGCGTGACCGGCGCGTCGTCGGTTACGGGATCGGGGAGCGGACCGCCGAATACCGCGAGCGAACTGGTGAACACGAACTTGGGCGGCGCCGCCAGCGTGCGGCAGCGTTCCAGCAACAGGCGCGTCGCATCGAGATTGACGCGCATGCCGATGTCGAAATCGGCCTCCGCCTGGCCACTGACCACGGCGGCCAGGTGGAAGACCGTATCGGTGTCGCGGGTCACGGCACGATCGACGACCGCGGAATCGGCGAGGTCGCCGGCAACGATAGTCAAGCGCGAATCGGCGGGCAACGTGGCCGGCACGACGTCGAGCAGCACGATTTCCCCGATCTTGCGGGATTGGCCGCGCGCATCGGTCAATGAGCCGCGCTCGAGCAGGCGGCGGGCCAGCCGTTGACCGAGGAATCCGGCGCCGCCGGTGATCACGATGCGCATGTCGGGTCCGCAGGTCGAGGGAAAACGCTATCATAGCCGCCCCGGTGCCCGTCGCAAGGAGACAGCCATGTCGCGCCCGATACATTTCGAGATCCACGCGGAGAACACGGAACGCGCGATCGCGTTCTATACCGGGCTGTTCGGCTGGACGTTCTCGCAATGGGCGGGCCAGCCGTACTGGCTGATCAAGACGGGCGAGAAGGGCACGCCGGGCATCGACGGCGGCCTGATGCCGCGACGCGGTCCCGGCCCTGCCGACATGGCGGCCGTCAATGCTTTCGTCTGCACCGTCGACGTGGCGGACCTGGACGCGATGGTCAACAAGGCTGTCGCGGCGGGTGGAACCATCGCGTTGCCCAGGATGCCGATTCCCACGGTCGGCTGGCTTGCTTATGCCAAGGACACGGAGGGCAACCTGTTCGGGATGATGCAGATGGATGAAAAAGCGGCATGATTCCTGTGCCGGCACCACGCCGCCTGCGCATTGCCACGCGAGAATCGGCGCTGGCGCTGTGGCAGGCCGAGCACATACGCGCACGGCTGGTCGCGCACTATCCGGGCATGGCGGTCGACCTGCTGGGGATGACCACGCAGGGCGACCGCATTCTCGACCAGCCGCTGGCGTCGATCGGCGGCAAGGGGCTGTTCATCAAGGAGCTCGAGGTCGCGATGGACGAGGGCCGCGCCGACATGGCCGTGCACTCGCTGAAGGACGTGCCGATGGAGATGCCGCACGGATTCGCGCTGGCCTGCATCACGGCGCGCGAGGACCCGCGCGACGCGTTCGTGTCGAATCAATATGCCGGGCTCGCGGAGCTGCCGAAGGGCGCCGTGGTCGGGACGTCGAGCCTGCGCCGCGAAGCGCAATTGCGCGAGCGCTACCCGCACCTGAGGATCGAACCGCTGCGCGGCAACGTCAACACGCGGCTGCGCAAGCTGGACGAGGGACAATACGCCGCGATCATCCTCGCCGCCGCGGGGTTGAAGCGCCTGGGATTCGGCTCGCGCATTGCGGCGCTGCTGGAGCCGGAGGACAGCCTGCCCGCGCCGGGGCAGGGCGCGCTGGCGCTCGAATGCCGCAGCGATCGCGCGAACATCCTGGCCGCGCTTGCGCCGTTCGCCGACTTCGGCACGACGCTGGCGACCACCGCCGAGCGTTCGTTTTCCCGTGCGCTGGGAGGCAGTTGCCACACGCCGCTTGCCGCGTACGCCGAATGGGAAGAGGGCACGCTGTGGCTGCGCGGGCTGCTCGCCGGCCGCGACGGACAGGACATCCTGCGTGGCGACGTCGAAGCCGATGTCGCAAGCGTCGAGGCGGCTGAAGACTTGGGACGCGAACTGGCCGACGACTTCCTGGCGCGCGGCGCCGCGCGCTTCATCGCTGACCTGACGCTGCGAGCGTTCAAATTGAACGTGCATGCGCTGCAAGGCGCGTCCGCGCCTGTGCGGTCCTCTGTCGGGCGTGGGCGTGATCATCACGCGGCCGGCGCGCCAGGCGGCCGGGATCGCGCGGCAGCTGGCGGCGCTCGGCGCCACGCCCATCGTATTTCCGGCGATCGTGATCCTGCCGCCCGCGAATCGTGCGTCCCTCGATTCGCGCGCATGCGGCGCTGGACCAGTACGACATCGCGATCTTCGTTTCCGCCAACGCCGTGGAATATGGCGTGCCCGCGCCGAACGCCTGGCCGGCCAGGCTGCGGGCGCTTGGCGCCCGGTCCCGGCACGGCCGCCGCGCTCGCCGCGACAGGCATTGCCGACGCGACGATTCCCGCGACGACCTTCGACAGCGACGGCTTGCTTGCGCTGCCGGAATTGCATGACGTCGCCGGCAAGCGCATCGTGATTTTCCGCGGCGAAGGCGGGCGCGGCGAACTGGGCGAAGCGCTGCGCGCCCGCGGCGCGGAGGTCACCTACGCCGAATGCTACCGGCGCGCGGCGCCGGCGACCGGCGCGGCAGGATTGAGCGAAGTGCTGCGCGAAGGCCGCGCCCATGCGCTGACGTTGACGTCGAGCGAGGGCCTCGACAATCTTTGCGCGTTGCTCGATGCGGTGGACGCGCAGCGGCTCCGGCAGCTTCCCGCGTTCGCGCCGCACCCGCGCATTGCGCAGCACGCGCGCGAACTGGGGTTCGATGCCGTCGAAACCGGCGCCGCCGATGCCGGACTCATCAGCCGGATTGCTAGAATGGTTCAGGCAGCATCCGCTCCCCTGACGCTACACTGGAGAGAACTCCGATGGCCCAACCCGACATCATCGTCACCGCACCGCTGCCGCCGTTCCTCTACGATCCGCTGAAGGCCGACTTCCACTGCCACGATTACCACATGGCCGGCGACAAGCCGGGATTGCTGGCGGCGGAAGGGCAGCGCATTCGCGGGCTGGTGCAAGGGGGCGGAACGGTGACGCCGACCACGCTGCTCGACGCGCTGCCGAAACTGGAGATCATCTCCGTGTTCGGCGTCGGCTACGACGGCGTGCCGGTCGATTACTGCCGCACGCGCGGAATCAAGGTGACCAACACGCCGGACGTGCTCACCGAGGACGTGGCCGACGTGGCGCTGGCGCTCATCATGATGACCGGGCGCGGCTTCGTCCGCCTCAACCGTTTCGTGCAGGCCGGCGAGTGGGAGAAGCGCGGGCCGGAACTCACGACCAAGCTCGCCGGCAAGCGCGTCGGCATCCTGGGATTGGGACGCATCGGCAAGGCCATCGCCGAGCGCGTCAGCGCGCTGGGCATGCAGGTCTCCTACACCGGCCGCAAGCCGCAGGACGTTGCCTATCGCTTCGTGCCGGACCTCGTGGCGCTCGCCGCGGAGTCGGACTTCCTCGTCGTGGCGTGCCCCGGCGGCGCGGCGACGAAGAACGTCGTCAATGCCGGCGTGCTCGCCGCGCTGGGCAAGAAGGGCACGATCGTCAACATCGCGCGCGGCTCGATCATCGACGAGCCCGCGCATGGTCGCCGCGTTGCAGGCGGGAACCATCAAGGGCGCGGGGCTCGATGTCTTCGCCGACGAGCCGCACATCCCCGCGCCGCTGCTGGCGATGGACAACGTCGTGCTGCTGCCGCACGTCGGCAGCGCGACGCACGAGACGCGCAAGGCGATGGGCGACCTGTGCAAGGCGAACCTCGACGCCTGGTTCGCCGGCAAGCCGGTGCTGACGCTGATTCCCGAGCTGGCCTGACCTGCCAGGGCCTGTCAGCGGCCTACGGCGACGGTTCGGATGCCACCGCCGGCGGCGCGACTTTCTGTTTCGGCTGGAACAGCACCGCGAACAGCGACGCCAGCACCAGCGCCAGCGCGGCGAATTCCGCGACGCCCGGCCGCTCGCCCAGGAACAGCATGCCGGCGAGCACGCCGACGACCGGCACGGGCAGCGAAGAGAGCGACGACACCGCCACCGGCAGCGTGCGCGCGAGCGTGAACCACGCCCAGTGCGCGATGGTGCCGGCGAGGAACATGTTGTAGACGATCGCGAACCACGCCTTGCCCGAGAGCGTGGTCAGCGACGACGCCGCGTGCGGATCGAAGAAGGGCGCCAGGATCGCCAGCGGCATCCAGCCAAGAAGCATCATCCAGCCGGACAGCGCGTTCTGCGCGAACGGCGGCTTCCACTTGCGCAGCAGCACCGTGCCGAATGCCCACAGCGACCGCCGCGGCCAGGATCATCAGCGCGCCGGTCGGCGCCGAGCCGATGTGGCGGATGTCGTCGCCGAGCAGGATCGCCATGGCGAGCCATGCCCAGCGCGAGACCGACGGCCTTGCGGCGGTCGAGCTTCTCGTCCAGCACCGCCATCGCGATCAGCGTCGACCAGATCGGCATCGTGTAGGCGATGATCGCGCTGCGTCCCGCCGGAAGCTGCTGCACGCCGAACAGCACGAAGCCGTTCCAGCCGGCGATGTTGAGGAATGCGAGCGTCGCCAGGCGGCCCCACCAGGCGCGCGGAATGCGGATGGACTCGCCGCTCCAGCGCGTGACCAGGAACATGCCCAGCGCCGCGAACGGCAGCGTGATGGCGCGGAACGTCAGCGGCGCGATCTCGGTGACGCCGATCTTGAGCACCGGCCAGTTGCAGCCCCACACGACCGCCAGCAGCAGGATCGGCACGACGGCGTGCGCCAGCGGATGCGCGTCGGCACGCGCCGGTGATTTGCCCATCGTCGTTGGCCTAGCGCGCCGGCAGCGTCTCGCCGTACTTGGACTGGTGCAGCTCGCGCGCCTGCGTGACCCACCCGTCGCGGCGGATGCGGCCCGGGAATTCGGGCAGCTTGGCGTCGATCTCGTCGATGTCGCGCTCGCTCCAGTGCGCGATTTGCCGGTAGGTCGCCACGCCAAGCCGGTGCAGCATGCGTTCCAGCACCGGTCCGACTCCGACGATGAGCTTGAGATCGTCGAACGTGTTGGGGCCGGTGAGCAGCGGCGGCAGCGCGTTGTTCTCGAGGTCGACGACGAGTTCGCGGTAGCGCGCCGTATCGGCTTGCGCCTGCGCGCATGTCGCGCAGCAGGCGGCGCCTGTCTTCGGCGAAGTCGGCGAGCTGGAGGCGCCGCGCTTCGGCGGTCGTGGCCGCGCGCCGCAGCGCGTCGCCTTCTGCGGCGAGACTGCGCACCAGGCGCGCTTTTTCGCTGGAGACGCGACTGGCGTTCGTTCGCTCTCGCCGGCGCTTTCCGCCGCATGCGCCGAGACGGACTTCGCGGCAGCCGCGGCGGTGCCGGCTCGGGTGCAGACGACGGCGGAGGCGTGATATTCACCGCTTCGCGCAGCGGAAGCGTGGCCAGCGCGTCGCGGCGGCCGCGCAGCGTGCCCACCCGGTACGCAATGAAGACGCCGATCGCGAGCGCGATGAGGACGAGCAGCGTAAGGCCGTTCACAAGGAGGAGAGCCCGTGCAGGTTGGCGTGGGGTCGCCGGCTTGGCGACCGTAGGGCGAATTGTAAGCGACCGCGGGGCTCTCGCGGCCAGCGTCGCGCGGTCGCGCGGCTGCTAGAATCGATGCTCGCAGAACGCCTCACGATGGATCCCACTCCTCCCGATGCCGACGGTGTAGCGCGCGCAGCCGAGTCCGGCAGGGAGGCGGCGCGCGCGACCACACCGGCCACGCCGTTCGGCAAGCCGGCCTCGCGGGGCTTCGTCGCGATCGTCGCCATCGTGCTGGCGGGCTTGACGGGACTGGCCTGGCTCGAAGCGCGCAACGGCGTCGGTGCGTTGCGCTCCGACATGGCGAAGCGGTTTGCCGACGAGGAAGCCGCGCTGGCGCAGGCCAAGGCGCGCGACTCGGACCAGACCGGCGACCTGCGCGAGGCGCACGCCAAGCTCGCGCTGCTGGAAACGCGGATGGCCGAGCTGCAGTCGCAGCAGGCATCGCTCGAAACGCAGTACCAGGACATCGCGCCGTCGCGCGACGACGTGCTGCTCACCGAAGTCGAGCAGATGCTGTCGCTCGCGAGCCAGCAACTCTCGCTGGCCGCCAACGTGCCCGGCGGCGCTCGCCGCGCTGCAGCTTGCCGACGGCAGGCTGGCCGGGACCAATCGCGCGCAGTTGACGCCGCTGCGCAGCGCGCTCGGCCGGGACATGGAACGCCTGCGCGCCGTCCCCGGCGTCGACGTCTCCGGAATTGCGGTGAAGCTCGACCGCGCGCTGGCTGCGATCGACTCGCTGCCGCTCGCCCAGGACGAGCGGATTCCGCGCGCCGCCGCCGGCGCAACCGCGAGCCGATGATCCCGCGTGGCTTGCGTTCCTGCGCAGCACCTGGGGCGAACTCAGGTCGCTGGTGCGCATCGAAGTGTCCGACCGCGAGGCGCCGCCGCTGGTGTCTCCCGCCCAGCAGTATTTCCTGCGCGAGAACCTGCGCCTGCGCCTGCTCTCGGCGCGCGTCGCGCTGCTTGTCCGCGACGAGGCCAATTTCAAGTCGGACATCGCCGCGGCCAATGCGTGGGTGAAGAAATACTTCGATACGCGCGCCAAGCCCGTGCAGGCGCTCATGGCCACGCTCACGCAGATCGGCACGACGGTGATGCCCGCCGAGCTGCCGGACATCAACGCCAGCCTGACCGCGTTGCGTACGGTGAAGGCATCGCGCGAACGCATCGGCGTGAGGGCGGTGACGGCCCCGGTCGCGCCGGCGCGCACGCCCTGACGCGGCAGGATCGCCATGCGCACGCTGTTCGCGTTCCTGCTGCTGGCCGTGCTCGCGGTGCTCGCGGCGTTGCTGTTCAAGCTCAATGCCGGCTATGCGCTGTTCGTGGCGCCGCCCTATCGCGTCGAGTTGTCGCTCAACGCGTTGCTCGTCTTCCTCTTCGTCGCGTTCACGGTGGCTTACCTGCTGCTGCGGTTGTCATCGCGGATCACGCGCCTGCCGCGCGAAGTGCAGGAGGCCCGGCGCCGCCGCAACGTCGAGCGCGCGCGCGCGAAGCAGGATGCGGCGGTCGTGGCGCTGCTCGAAGGCCGCTACGGCAAGGCGCGCCAGATCGCGGACGAGGCGCTCGCGATTCCCCATTCTTCCGGCATTGCGGCGCTGGTCGGCGCGCGCGCGGCGATCGACAGCCGCGAATTCGACGCGGCGCTGGCGTACCTCGGCAGAGCGGATGCGGGCGTGGGCAGCCTCGCGGTGCCGCGCCTCATGCTGACCGCGGAAACGGCGCTGGAGCGCGGACAGCCCGGCGACGCGCTGGGCCAGCTGGGCGAACTGAAGCGCGACGCGGGACTGCACACCGCGGCGCTCAGGCTCGAGTTGCGGGCGCTCACGGCGGCCGGCCGGCAAGCGGAAATCCCGCCGCTGGTCGATCAGCTGGTCAAGCGCCGCGTCTACGATTCGGCGCAGGGCGACCTGTTGCGCGCGGGCGCGCACGCGGAGGCGCTGGCGACATTGCGCCAGGATGCCGCCGGCCTGCGTGCCTACTGGAACCGCCTGTCCGACGTCGACAGGCAGAATCCCAAGGTGGCGCGCGCCGGCGCGGAGAGCTTTCTGGTACTGGGGGGCGACCGCGAAGCGGCGGAGATCATCGTGCGCTGTCTCGACCGGGGATGGGACCCGGAACTCGTCGACGTTGTATGCGCGGTGCCGGACGCCCGAGCCGACGCGGCAGCTGGAGACGGCGGAACACTGGCTGCTGCAGCACAGCCAGGACGCGGCGCTTCTCTATGCGCTGGGCAAGCTGTGCGAGCGCGAGGGCCTGTGGGGCAAGGCGCAGACGTACTTCGAGGCCAGCCTGGCGCTCGACGACCATTGGCGCGCGCACGTTGCGCTGGGCGAGATGCTGGGCAGGCTGGGACGCGACGAAGCCGCCAACAGTCACCTGGCCAGCGCGCTGTCGCTCGCGCTGGCCGAACTCAAGCGCCGGCCCCGCTAGGTTTCGCGAGTCCTCGCTTCAGCTTCGGCCGCGTAGGTGAAGCTGTCGGCGTAGAACTCTTCCGCCGGCAATCCGTGCTTCTGCGTGAATTCGGCGCGCGCCGCTTCGATCATCAGCGGGCCGCCGCATGCGTAGACCTGGTAGCCCGACAGGTCCGGAAAGTCCGTCGCCACGGCCGCATGGACAAAGCCGGTGCGGCCGGGCCACGCGTCCTCGGGGAGCGGATCCGACAGCACGGGGATGTACGTGAAGTTGCGGTGCTGCGACTGCCATTGCCCCGGCAGTTGCGGCAGGTAGAGATCGCGCAGCGAACGCACGCCCCAGTACAGCACCAACTCGCGATCGAGCTTGTGATGCAACGCGTGCTCGATCATGGCCTTGATGGGTGCGAAGCCGGTCCCGCCGGCGACGAATATCGCCGGCTTGTCGGAATCCTCGCGCAGGTAGAACGCGCCGAGCGGGCCTTCGAAGCGGAGGATTTCGCGCCCCTTGTACTGCGCGAACAGGAGGTCGGTGAAGAACCCGTTCGGCACGTGCCTGATGTGCAGTTCCAGCAGCTGGTCGTCGTGCGGCGCCGTGGCCAGCGAGAAACTCCGCCGCTTGCCGTCCTTCAGCAGGAAATCGATGTACTGGCCGGCGAGAAACTGCAGGCGCTCGTTCGCCGGGAGCTTGATCCGCACGATGGCGACGTCCGGCGCGGCCTTGTCGATCGACTCGATGCGGCAGGGCAGCCGCTTGATCTGGATGTCGCCGGCACGCCGCACTTCGCGCACTTCGATGACGAGATCGGTGAGCGGGCGCGCGCAGCAGAACAGCGCGAGCCCGATGCGCTTTTCGTCGTCGGTCAGCGTCGATGCCTGGTGGGGACCGTAGTCGACGTCGCCCGACAGGATCCTCCCCTTGCACGTTCCGCACGCGCCGTTGCGGCATCCGTAGGGCAGCATCAGGTCGTTGCGCATCGCCGCGGCGAGGACGGTTTCGTCGTCGTCGCACGCGTACGAATGATCGCTGGGCTTTATGGTAATCTTTGACGTCATTTTGAAGCGTTCAGGTTGCGCCATTCGCGGCCTGCACTGTGGTCAAGGCCGGGAAGTGATCAGGGTACGGATGTGGTCAGGGTACTGATGATCGGATGCGGTGATGTCGCACTGCGCGTGGCCTTGCTGCTGCGCGGCCGCGTCCGGCTCTACGGCCTCACCCGGCGCGCCGGCGACGGCCCCAAGCTGCGGGCCCATGGCATCGTGCCACTGGCCGGCGACCTCGACGACTATACAACGCTTCGTCGATTGCGCACCGCGCCCTTCGCGGTCCTTCACTTCGCGCCGCCACCCTCAGACGGCCGCGACGATCCGCGTACGCAAAAGCTCATCGCCGCGCTGGCAAGGGCGCGAATTATACCGCGGCGCTTCGTCTACATCTCCACGTCCGGTGTCTACGGCGATTGCGCGGGCGCCCACGTGGACGAGACGCACGCCCGGCGCGCGCAGACGCCGCGCGCGCGGCGCCGGGTCGCGGCGGAAGACCGGCTGCGCTCGTGGGCGAGCGGCTGCGGCGTGCAGCTGGCGATCCTGCGCGCGCCGGGAATCTATGCGCAAACGCGGTTGCCGCTGGACCGGATCCGTCAGGGAACCCCGGTGCTCGCGGCGGAGGACGATGTCTACACCAATCATATCCACGCCGACGACCTCGCCCGCGCCGTCGTCGCGGCGATGTTCCACGGGCGGCCGAATCGCGCCTACAACGCGACCGACGACGCGCAGATGAAGATGGGCAACTGGTTCGACGCCGTCGCCGACGCGCACCAGATGCCGCGGCCGCCGCGCGTCACGTGGGAGGAGGCCGAGCAGCGCATCGCGCCCATGCTGCTGTCGTTCATGAGCGAGTCGCGCAGGCTTGGCAACGACAGGCTGAAGCGCGAGTTGCGCGTGCGCCTGCGCTTTCCGACGCCCGACGCAATGCTCGGGGAGGTCGCGCCGCGCGACCTCAAGAAACAGCTCGCGCTGCCGCTATGACGGGGGCGCCGTCCGCCTCGGTGACGCGCACCTGGAGGCAGCGCATCGACGCTTACGAGCGGCTGGTGCGGCTGGACAAGCCGATCGGCATCCTGCTGCTGCTGTGGCCGACGCTGGCGGCGCTGTGGTGGGCGACATTCGGCCGGCCGGCGCTCACGCTCGTCATCGTGTTCACCGTGGGCACGATCGTGATGCGCAGCGCGGGTTGCGCGCTGAACGACTGGGCCGATCGCGACTTCGATCTGCACGTGAAGCGAACCGCCGACCGCCCGCTCGCGCGCCTCGACATCGAACCCTGGGAGGCGCTGGTGGTCGCCGCCGTGCTGGCGGCGGTGGCGTTCGTGCTCGTGGCCTACGGAACCAACCTGCAGACGGTGCGGCTGTCCGTCGTGGCGCTGGGCATCTCCGTCGCCTATCCGTTCACCAAGCGCTTCCTCGCCATTCCGCAGGCGTTCCTCGGCCTGGCATTTTCCTTCGGCATTCCGATGGTGTTCACCGCGGTCTACGGCACGTTGCCGCTGCTGGCCTGGATGCTGTTCGCGGTGAACCTGTTCTGGGTGGTGGCCTACGACACCGAGTACGCGATGGTCGACCGCGACGACGACATCCGGCTGGGCTTGCGCACGTCCGCGATCACCTTCGGCCGCTATGACGTCGTCGCCGTCGCCGTCTGCTATGGCGTGTATTTCGCCGGCACGGCCTGGATCGGTTCGATGCGCGACATGGGACCGCTGTTCTGGGCTGGGTTGGCGGTGGCCGCGGCGTTTGCCCTTTACCACCTGTGGCTCATCCGTACCCGCGATCGCGATCGGTGCTTCCGCGCGTTCCTTTCCAATCACTGGCTGGGTCTGGCCGTGTTTGCCGGAATCGCGCTGGACTACGCGGTCCGGCTGGATGCGTGGCCGCTGTTGCATTGACGGGCGGCCGGCTGCGCGGACTGCCGCCGGCGGTGGCCTCCGACGCCCGCGTGCTGATCCTCGGCAGCTTTCCGGGCGAAGCTTCGCTCGCCGCGCGTGCGTACTATGCGCATCCGCGCAATCACTTCTGGCCGCTGCTCGCGAGCGTGCTGGACGAACCGCTGCCGGCGCTTGCGTATCCCGCGCGGCTCGCGCGCATCAAGGCACGCGGCGTCGGCGTGTGGGACACGATCGTCGAATGCACGCGCGAAGGGAGCCTGGATTCCGCGATTCGCGATTCCGTAGGCGGCGAGATCAGCCGCATGCGGACGCGCGCGCCGGGGATCCGGCTCGTCGGATTCAACGGCCGGACCGCGGCGCGCGCGGAGGGTCGTTGGCGCGAGGCCGGATACGCTACACTCGTGCTGCCGTCGTCCAGTCCCGCGTACACGCGTCCGTTTGCGGAAAAGCTGGCGGCATGGCGGGCCATCGCCGCATTCCTTTGACCGCGCCTCCGACGCGCGGCCGCCGTTCGACCTACCACCCTTTGACCAGGAGCTTCCAATGTTCGGCATTTCCCTCCGGCATCTGCGATTGATTTTCCTGGCGCTGGCCACCGGTGCCGCATCGGCGATGGCCGGGGCCCAGGCGCTGGCGCCCGATATCGTCGTGACAAAGATCATCAACGCGCCGGTCGCGGAGGTATGGAAGGCGTGGACGACGGCGGAGGGCCTCGAAAGCTTCTGGGCGCCGAAAGCGGCGAAGGTCGAGCCGGTGCCCGGCGGCGCATTCGAGCTGTGGTTCGGCGTCAACGCTCCGGAAGGTTCGCGCGGCAGCGAAGGCTGCCTCGTGCACAGCGTCAAGCCGATGGAGCAGTTCGTGTTCGAGTGGAACGCGCCACCGGATCTTCCGATGATCCGCAAGCTGCGCACGCTCGTGTACCTGGATTTCAAGCCGCTGCCCGACAACCGCACCGAAGTCACGCTGCGCAACTTCGGCTACGGCACGGGCGACGACTGGGCGAAGAACAAGGCGTACTTCGAGAAGGCGTGGCCCAATGTGATGGGCGCGCTCGAAAAACGCTTCGCCGCGAAAGGCTGATCGAACGTGGACACGAATCTCGAAGGCAAGGTCGTCATCGTCACCGGTGCGAGCAAGGGCATCGGCCTCGCGTGCGCCGCGAGTTTCCTGCGCGCGGGGGCCAAGGTCGCGCTGGTATCCCGCAGCCGCGGCAATCTCGACGCCGCGCTTGCCAAGCTGCCGCAGTCGGCGCACCCGCCGGTCGCAATCGCCGCGGACCTCACGCGCGCGGACGAAGCTTCGCGCATGGTGTCCGACGTCGTGGCGCAATTGGGGCCGATCGATGTCCTCGTCAATTCGGCGGGCGCCGCCAAGCGCACCGCGCCGGACGACCTATCGGCGCAGGCCTGGCACGACGCCATGGACGCGAAGTTCTTCAGCTACGTGCATCCGCTCGACATCGTCGTGAAGCAGATGGCGGCGCGCGGACGCGGCGCGATCATCAATATCATCGGCATGGGCGGCAAGGTCGCCAATCCCATCCATCTGCCGGGAGGCGCGGCCAACGCCGCGCTCATGCTCGCCACGGCGGGACTCGCCGCTGCCTATGGTCCCAAGGGCGTGCGTGTCAATGCGATCAGCCCCGGCACCACGTTGACCGGGCGCGTGCAGGAAGGCCTGGCGGTGGAAGCGAAGATGACCGGCACGCCGGCGGCGGAACTGCTCGCGCGACAGCAGGCGAAGATTCCGCTGCGGCGCGCGGGAACGCCGGAGGAAGTGGCGCAGGTCGCGCTGTTCCTGGCGTCGGACGCCGCGAGCTACGTCACCGGCGCGATCATTCCGATGGACGGGGGCAGCGCCGCCGTCATCTGACCCGCGTCCTTGCCGTCTCGCGGACGAACAGCGTCGCGAGCGCGCCGAACGCCGCCGTGCCGGCGAGCAGCATCAGTGCGTTGTCCCACGCGTGCGCGACGTCGCCCGCCGCGCGGCCGCGGTCGAGCACCCAGCCCACCAGCGGCTGCAGCGCGCCCGCGCCGAGGAAAATGCCGACGTTGACCACCGACGTCGCCATGCCCGAATGCTCCGGCCGGTTGACTTCCTTGGCCACCGTCCACGTGAGCACGAAGCCGGATATCAGCAGGCCCATCAGGAAGAACCACGCATAACCCGCCGCTGCCGGCGGCTGCCAGTGCAGCAGCCACGGCAGCCACGACACCGCGTAGAGAAACGCGTAGGCGCGCAGGACATCGCGGCGGTTGCGCAGGCGGTCCGACAGCGCGCCGACGACGAGCGAGCCGATCGCGACACCCAGCAGCAGCACGCTGCCGTGCTGCGCGGCGACATTGCGCGGCATGCCGTACACCTGCTGCAGGTAGGGCACGGCCCACAGGCCCGCGAAGGCCAGGAAACTTCCGCCGATGCCGATGTTGACGAAGAACGTCGGCCACGTCCTGCGGTTGGCCAGCACGTCGAACAGCGCCTGCCGCCACGGCGTGCGCTGGGTGCCGGCGGGAAGGGCAGCATGCACCGGCGGAAAGCCGCGCTGCTCGGGCCGGTCGCGCACGATGGTCCACGCCGCCATGCCCATGGCGACGGAAAGCAATCCCAGGCCGACGAAGACGGTCCGCCACGACGCGACAGTGACGACCCATGCGAGCGGCGCGCCCGCGATGACGGCGCCCAAGTTGCCCGCGAACTGCACGACCCCGACCAGCGTCGCGAAGCGATTGGCGGGAAACCACACCGCCGATATCTTCAGCAGCGAGATGAAGGCGACCGAAACGCCGATGCCGACCAGCGTGCGGCCGATTGCCGCGATCTCCCACGAAGGTGCCAAGCCGAACAGCAGCGATCCCGCGCCCGCGATCAGCGCCCCGACCGTCACGATGAGGCGCGGGCCGAGCGTGTCGGCCATCACGCCCACCGGGATCTGCAGCAGCGTGTAGACGAAGAAATAGGTCGCCGCAAGCGTGCCGAGCACGGCGCTGCCGATCGAGAACGCGCTGGTCAGCTCGCCGGCGATGGCCGCGGGCGCAGTGCGGTGGAAGAACGACAGCACGAAACCAGCGAGCAGGATGCCGAAGATCGCGAGGCGCGTGCGTTCGAACCGGTATTCGCGTGATCGGGCGCCGGCGGCGGTCATCCGGCATTGTAACGGTCGTTCTTGCCGCGCCGATTTGGCCGCGGGCGTGGCGCAAGGCTATGATGCGCGGCATCCGTCACGTTCCCCGCCATGGCCTATCGCGACCTCCGAGACTTCATTGCCCAGCTGGAATCGCGCGGCGAATTGCGGCGCGTCGCGCTTCCGGTCGATCCCAACCTGGAAATGACGGAAATGTGCGATCGCGTGCTGAAGGCCGGCGGTCCCGCGCTGCTGTTCGAGAATCCCAAGGGAAACCTGCGCTCTCCCGGCGGCAACGCGATTCCGGTGCTCGGCAACCTGTTCGGCACGCCGCAGCGCGTCGCGCGGGCCATGGGCGTCGAAGGCGACGACTGGCGCACGGCGTTGCGCGACATCGGGAAATTGCTGGCGTTCCTGAAGGAGCCCGAGCCGCCGAAGGGACTCAAGGACGCATGGCAGAACACGCGCCCGGTGTTCATGAAGGTGCTCGACATGGCGCCGAAGGAGCGCACGTCGGGGCCGTGCCAGGAAGTCGTGTGGGAGGGCGCGGACGTCGACCTCGCGCGCTTTCCGGTGCAAACGTGCTGGCCGGGCGACGCCGGGCCGCTCATCACGTGGGGACTCACGGTCACGCGCGGCCCGCGCAAGAAGCGGCAGAACCTCGGCATCTACCGGCAGCAGGTCATTGCCCGCAACAAGGTGATCATGCGCTGGCTGGCGCATCGCGGCGGCGCGCTGGACTTCCGCGACCACGCGCTCGACACGCAGGGCAAGCGCTTCCCGGTCGCCGTCGCGCTGGGTGCCGATCCCGCGACGATCCTGGGCGCGGTGACGCCGGTCCCGGATTCGTTGTCGGAATACCAGTTTGCCGGCCTGCTGCGCGGCGGCCGCACGGAGATCGTGAATTGCCTGTCGCACGACCTGCAGGTGCCCGCGTCGGCGGAAATCGTGCTGGAAGGCTTCATCGAGCCCGACGCGGAGGATGCCACCGGTTACGAGACCGCGCCCGAGGGACCGTTCGGCGACCACACCGGCTACTACAACGACGTCGAGCGCTTTCCCGTCCTCACGATCGAGCGCATCACGCTGCGCCGCGATCCGATCTACCACTCGACGTACACCGGCAAGCCGCCGGACGAACCGTCGATGCTGGGCGTCGCGCTGAACGAAGTGTTCGTGCCGCTGCTGCAGAAGCAGTTTCCGGAAATCGCCGACTTCTACCTGCCGCCGGAAGGCTGCTCGTACCGGCTCGCCGTCGTGTCGCTGAAGAAGCAGTATGCCGGCCACGCCAAGCGCGTGATGTTCGGCGTCTGGAGCTTCCTGCGCCAGTTCATGTACACGAAGTTCATCATCGTCACCGACGACGACGTGGACATCCGCGAATGGCGCGAGGTCGTCTGGGCGCTGACGACGCGCGTCGATCCTGCGCGCGACACGCTGATCGTCGAGTCCACGCCGATCGACTACCTGGACTTCGCGTCGCCGGTGGCCGGCCTGGGCAGCAAGATGGGCATCGACGCCACGCACAAGTGGCCGGGCGAGACGCAGCGCGAATGGGGGCGCACCATCGCGATGGACGCCGCCGTCAAGGCGCGCGTCGACGCGCTGATGCGCGAGCTAGGGACTGTAATGAGCGGAGTCTAGTGCCTGCGGCGCAGGCCGCGCACGACGCGCATCACCATCGTGCCGATGGTCAACATCCGCATGATGCGTCCGAGGCGCGCGAGGCCGAATACCGGCACGGCGACGGCGATGAGCGTGGCGGCGATCGAACGGGCGCGGTCGCCGCGGTCCGGCGCGAGACGCGGCGGCGCCACGACTTCCTTCACCTCGTGCCACGCCATCGCCGCCTGCAGCCGATGCAGGTGAGACTGCGCCACCAGCAGCGATTTGCGGCGGGCGAGGGCTTCGCGGTTCATGTCGTCGGCGGCGCCGCGGGCGGCGTGTTGTCGCGACCGGCAAGCGCCGCGCGATCGCGTTCGAATTCGGCAATGGTGGCGGCGAACGGTGTCGGCGCGGACGCCGCCGCCTGCGACCGCAGCGCCAGCAACACCGCGCCGGCACCGGCAAAGACGACGGCGACGATCGCGATGGACGTCAGGCGGTACGTGTCCCAATAGTACGCAATGACCCAGGTCGCGACGAACAGCACCGCGAACATGAACATCGCCATTGCCGCAAGCAGCAACGTGAGCTGCTGCTGTACGCGGTCGCGTTCCTCCGCCAGTTCGACCGACGCGAGCTCCAGGCGCGTGCGAACCAGGCCCAGCAGCGACGCGCCGAGGCGCGCCGACGCGCCGCGCAGACCGGACCGCTCGCCGCCTCCGCTGTCCATTGCCTGCGACTCCTCGCGGCCCGCCTAGCGACGGCTCATCAACAGGCCGGCGACCAAGCCGACCGCGGCGGCGATGCCGATCGCCTGCCACGGGTTCTCATGGACGTAATCGTCGGTGGCCTTGGCGGCATCCTTCGCGCGGTCCACCGCCTGGCCCTGCAGTTCCTGCAGCTTGAGCTTGGCCGACAGCAGGCGCGCCTCGGCCTGCGTGCGCAGGTCGCGGGCCTTCTCGCCGGTCTCGTGCGTGGCCTTGTTGAGCAGGCTTTCGGCTTCGGTGAGAACGCTCGAGAACTGATCGACGATCTGATCGCGTGTTTGTTCGATGGTCATGGCTGCCTCCAGATGATCGGCAATGGAAACTCGGGACTGCGAATTTCCATTATAGCCGCAGGGGATGGGGCGGGCGCGAACACCGCTGCGTCAGACGCAAAAGGATGGCTTGGCGCCTTCTCCAGGGGTCGCGCGAGCGTGCCGCCGATGCGGCATAATTCACGCACCATGCCCGAACGCAAGCCCCTGGTTCTTCCGGCGCTCGATCCGGCCAGCGTGCCGGAACATCGCGGGTCCGGCTATCCGGAGCCCTATCGCTCGCGCATGGGCGATCGGGCCAAGCGCCGTCTGGGCGACGCCTGCGGGCTGACCCGGTTCGGCGTCAACCTCGTGACGCTGGCGCCGGGCGGGCAATCGGCGCTGCGGCACTGGCACACGCTGGAGGACGAATTCGTCTACATCGTGCAGGGCGAGGCCGTCGTGGTGACCAATGGCGGCGAACAGGTCCTGACCGCGGGGATGTGCGCCGGCTACGCGGCGGGCGCGCGCGACGCGCATCACCTGGTCAATCGCAGTGCGCTGCCCGTGATCTACCTCGAGGTCGGCAACCGGATCGACGGAGACAACGCGTTCTATCCGGACGACGATGTCATGTTGTGCGAAGACGAGAACGGAACGTACTACGCGCACAAGGACGGCCGCCGGTACTGAAGCATCTGCGCGACCATTTATCGCGCCGCTATTGACGGGACCCCTGGCCGGCCCCATCTTTCCCGCCACGGGCGCCGACGCACGGCGCGGCACGCGACAAGGAGTTCCCGAGATGGCCGACTTTCCTCCTCCGCAATCCGTTCCCGGGAGTCCGGCGGCGCCGGTCAGCGCCGGGCTTCTCGCCTACGCGCTGTTCGCCATCGCCGCGGTCCTGGAAATCGCCGGCCGAGGGCTTGCCTCGCCGTTTCCGCTGATGACCATCCTCGGCATCATCGGCGTCATCGTCTGCTACGTGAAGCGCGACGAGGCGCGCAACACGTGGGTCGCGTCCCATCTCACGTGGCTCATCCGCACGTTCTGGTGGTCGTTCCTGTGGGACATGGTCGGCCTGCTGATCCTGATCGTGTTCGGACTCATCCTGATCGGCATCCCGATCGCGTTCGGCATCTGGTTCTGCGTGGCGATCTGGGTGATCTACCGCGTCATTCGCGGCTACATGCTGTTCAAGGACAGCAAGCCCATCCCCGGGGTATAGGACCCCCACGCTCACTTCGTTCGCTGCCCCCAGGGCGCAATTCGCGACGCGAATGATGCCTACCGCGATCTAGCGCTGAGTCTTGGGGTCCCAGGATCCGGCGCTGCGATAGACCCATTGCACGAGGCCGTCCAGCGCGGACTGGCCCCGCGCGGCATTGGGATGGTTGATGATGGCAACGACGATCCAGCGGCGGCCCTGCGCGTCGATGACGTAGCCGGCAAGCGCCTTGACGCCTTCCAGCGTGCCGGTCTTGAGCAGCGCCTGCCCGGCCACCGTGCCGTTCTGAAAGCGCCTCTGCACGGTGCCGTCGGTCGCGGCGACGGCCAGCGAGCTCGCGAATTCTTCGCGCGCACCGCTGCGATCGGCGGCGGCGAGCAGCTGCGCCAGGCCGCCCGCGGTGACGCGTTCGGTGCGCGACAGTCCCGAACCGTTCTCGATGACCAGGCCCGGCATGGCGATCTTGCGTTCCCTGAGGAACCTCTGCACGACATCGGCCGCGAGCGCCGGCGTGGCCGGCGGCGGATGGCGCGTCGTGGCCAGCGTCAGGAAGATCTGCCGCGCCATCACGTTGTTCGACAGCTTGTTGACGTCGCGCACGATGTCGTAGAGCGGCGGTGATTCCAGCGTCGCGAACGGCGCTACACCCGAGGGCGCGTGCACGTCGCGGAGCCCGCCATTGAACAGCCCGCCGGCGTCGCGGAAATACGTGGCGAACATGCCGTAGACGAAATGGGGATGATCGAGCAGCGCCACGTACCAGTCGCGCTCGCCGCAGGACGCGTCAAAGCTTCCCGCGAAGGCCGCGGAGGCGGTGGCGCCGCGGTTGACGAACCTCGCTCCGAGTGCGCCGCGCCAGTCGCCGCAGTCGCCGCTGCCGATCCCGGGCGGCGCGCCGAGCGCGATCTCCGCCAGCGGGGGCTCCGCGTGCAGGTCCACGGCATCGCCGCGCCGCGTTGGGCGCGAAAACGAAGCGCACCGAATTGAAGCTGACGAGCAGCGCGTCGGGGCCGACGTTGTAGGGCTTCAGCGGCTCCTTGTCGAATTCCGCCGGATCATGCTTCGCCGGCTTGAACCATGTGCGGTCGAGCGCCAGGTCGCCGGCGACGCGATCGAGCCCTTTCGCGCGCAGCGCCGCCATGAACGACTGCCACTGCTCGATCGTGATCTTCGGATCGCCGTAGCCCTTGATGATCAGGTCGCCGCGCAGCACGCCGCCGTCGAGCGGACCGCCCAGATAGGCCTCGGTCTTCCAGCGATAGTCGCGGCCGAGCAGTTCGAGCGCGGCGAAAGTCGTGACCAGCTTCATCACCGATGCGGGATTCATCGGCCGGGTCGGGTCGTGCGCGAACAGCGGCTGCCCGGCCCCGATCTCCTGCACCACCAACGCTACGCCGTGCAGCGGCACGCCGGCGTCGACGAACGCCTGGCGCCACCGGCCGCGGCAGTTCGCGCATGCGCGGCGCATGCGAAAAGCAGCGACGCCGCCACCACGAACACTCTCTTCATGCGTCGCCCAGAATGTCGAGCGTGCGAGTGCACAGCAGCGCGAATTCGTCGTCGGTCATGATGTAGGGCGGCATGAAATAAACGGTGCGGCCGATGGGGCGCAGCAGCAGTTCGCGCGCCAGCGCCTCGGCGAAGAACCAGCGCGCGAAGTCCGGGTGCCCGGAATCGACTTCAAACGCCCAGATCATGCCGCATCGGCGGAAATCGCGGACCTTGGCGTGCGCGGCGATCGGCGCGGCAGCTGCGCCCCAGCGCTGCGCCTTGGCCCGGTTCGCGGCCAGCACGCCGTCGTGCTCGAAGATGTCCAGCACCGCGAGCGCCGCGCGGCAGGCGAGCGCATTGCCGGTGTACGAATGCGAATGGAGGAAGCCGCGCGCGGTGTCATCTGCATAGAACGCCTGATAGACGTCTTCGGTGGACAGCACGCAGGACAGCGGCAGGTAGCCGCCGGTCAGGCCCTTCGACAGGCAGAGAAGATCCGGCGCAGCCGCGCCTGCCTGCTCCCACGCGAACATGGTTCCGGTGCGGCCGAACCCCGTCATGATTTCGTCGGCGATCACGTGCACGCCGAAGCGCGTGCACAGCTCGCGGGCGCGGCGCAGGAAGGACGCGTCGTACATGACCATGCCCGACGCGCCCTGCACCAGCGGTTCGACGATCAGCGCGGCGGTCGTCGCATGGTGCTGGGACAGATGCGCTTCGAGCGCGGCGGCCGCGGCGTCCGGCGTGATTCCGCGCCGCGGATCCGGACAGGGTACGACGGTATTGCGATTGAGCAGCGGCGCGTAGGTGTCGCGAAAGATCGCGACGTCGGTCACGGCCAGCGCGCCCAGCGTCTCGCCATGATAGCCGCCGGCAAGGCTCACGAAACTGCGCTTGTCCGGCTTGCCCGCGTTGCGCCAATAGTGGAAGCTCATCTTGAGCGCGATTTCGATCGCGGACGCGCCGTCCGAGCCGTAGAACGCGTGGCCCAGACCCGCGGGCGCGAGCGCGCCCAGGCGTTCCGACAGCTCGACCACCGGACGGTGCGTGAAGCCGGCGAGCATCACGTGATCGAGTTCGTGCAGCTGCGCCACCAGCGCGCCATTGATGCGCGGATTGGCATGGCCGAACAGGTTCACCCACCACGAACTGACGGCGTCGAGGTAGCGCTTCCCCGCGAAGTCGAACAGCCACGCGCCTTCGCCGCGCGCGATGGGCACAAGCGGCAGCGTCTCGTGCACCTTCATCTGCGTGCACGGATGCCACACGGCCGCGCGGCTTCGCGCGAGCCATTGCGCGTTCAGGTCCGGGGGGTCAGGGGCGGCCAAGATAAAGGTAGAAGCTGGATTGGCCGCCGGTGGCGCGGCCATACGCGAAATAGAACGGACCGAGCCATGTGTCCGCGGCCAGGAACACGCTGCCCGCGGTGATGAGACCGCTGGCCGAGACGTCGTTGCGCTGCTGCCACACGTTGCCGGCCTCGAGCGAAGCGCCGGCGAATATGCCGCGGCCAATGACCGGCAGCCTGCCCAATTCGTGATAGTAGACGACGCGCCCAAGCGCCATGTACCTGCCGTCGAGCTGGTCCGTGCGCAGACCGGACAGGTTGAGAAAGCCGCCCAATGTCAGGTTGTTGATGATGTCCGAGCGTTCGTTGTGAATCGCGCCGCCGCGCAAGGCGACATTGAGGAAATCGACAGGCGTCACGGAAATGCCGGCATTAGCGTACATGGCGCCGCGCTGACCGGTACTCGTGTAGTCGGCGGTGCCAGGCGCGCTCTGGCGGTTGCTGCCGACGAACACTTCGCCGACGAACTTGACTCCTCTGCGCGGAAAATAGGGATTGTCGAGCCCATCCCAGCGCAGCAGCACGCGGCCGCCGGATTCCGTGGAAACGGCCGCAGGGAACCCGGGCACGGCGATGGTCGGATTGCCGCGCTGGTGCGTCCACAGATAACCGAGCCGGATTTCGCCGGATGTCGACAACGGCGTGCCGATGTCGATTCCGGCCGTTTCCGTGAGCACGCTGTATTCGGCGAGTCGCTGGTTGCCCTCGAAGACGTACTCGGGCCCGCGCTGGATGAGGCCGTGCGCGGACGCGAATACGTAGTTGCCCAGCGTCAGCGGCTGGTAGAACTCCGTGGCGTAGCGGTTCACGGTGCCCAGCGCGACCTCGTTGATCCACTCCGCGCCGAGGCTGTTGACCCAGGTGCGTTTGTGTCCGACCAGCAGGTTGAACGCCGTGTCGCCCTGCAGGTCCGTGTTGAGCGACAGTCCGAAGCGCAGATAGTTGGGCCCCCACGACTTCTCCTGGACGTCGATGACGAGGCCCTGCTGCGTGGAATCCTGGACGAGCCTGTAGTCGATCTGCTCGAAATCGCCGCGCCCGTACAGCCGGGACAGGTCCTTTTCCAGCACCGGCAGGCTGAACGGCTTGCCCACCTGCGTCTGCATCTGGTCTTCCAGCACCTTCGGATTGGCGTATTCGGTCCCCTGGATCTTGATGAAGTCGAGCGTCTTGGGCGTTTCCTCGGCCGGAACCAGCAGGCTGGACTGGAATGCGACGTACGTGGTGGGCGATTCGGACAACGCGGCCAACCTGTCGCGCATGCCTTCGGCCGCCTTCTCCCCCAGCGCGATGAACTGCGTTGCCTTGGAAAAATCGATGAAGGTCAGTTCACCCAGATCCGGGGAAATCAGGATGTCGGCGGGTCGCAGCGAAGCAAGTTGCGCGCGCACGTTCTGTTCGGTCAGGATGTTGATCGTCTGCGCCGTGTACCCAAGCAAGGAGGACAGCTGGCTGCGGGACATGAGCGGCGTGCCGATGTTGACCGCGATGACGATGTCCGCTCCCATCGCGCGCACGACGTCGACCGGCAGGTTGTTGACGAGGCCGCCGTCGCCAAGTATGCGGCCGTCGATTTCCGCGGGCGTGAACATTCCCGGCACGGACATGCTGGCGCGCATCGCCCGGTAGATCGGACCTTGGTCGAAGACGACTTCGTGGCCCGACTCCATGTCGGTGGCGATCGCGCGGAACGGTATGGGCAGCTGGTCGAACGTCGCGACATTGTCGACGTTCCGCGTCAACTCGTGCAGGAACGACTCGAGGTTGCTGCCGGACAGCGCGCCCTTGAAGGTCCTGAATTGCCCGTCGCGGAAGCCGATCTCGAAGGCGAACGGGAACTGCGCCTCCTGCTCCTTGTTGCGAAAGCCCATGTCGCGCCGCGGTGGAGAGTCCGAGAGCAGCGTGGGCCAGCTCACCGTCGTGATCTGCTTCTCCATTTCGGCGGGCGACATCCCGCTGGCGTACAGCCCGCCGACGATGGCGCCCATCGACGTCGCGGCGATGTAGTCGACCGGTATGCGCATCTGCTCCAACACTTTGAGCACGCCGATGTGGGTGATTCCGCGCGCGCCGCCTCCGGACAGCACGAGTCCGATCTTCGGGCGCGATTTCGGGGAACCCTCCGTCGCCGCGGAAGGCGGCGCCTGGCCGCTGGCCGCAAGCGTGAAGGCCGCGAAAACCAGCGCACCGACGACGACGCGAACAAATGGAACAGATGCGGGCCGACCGCTGTTTGCCGATGAAGCGGTCGGGGCAGGCGCGTCCTGCGGTCGGTCCCGGTCGCCGGAGGTGTCGATGTGCAAGGGCGCTCGATGGGAAAATTTGACCGGAGGACTCGCGAATTATAGCGGTCACTTTGTTCGATTCCCGCGCCTTCAAAACCGTGTTACACATGGCGCATGACGCAATCCCGCTACACCGGCACCGCGCGCGCATTGCATTGGCTTGCGGCGCTCCTGATCTTTTGCGGCTTCGGGCTCGGGCTGTTCATGACGGGTCTCGATATCGCCCCGGCTACGCTGCGATATTACGCATGGCACAAGTGGATTGGCATCACGGTGTTCCTGGTCGCCGCGGCGAGGCTCGCATGGCGCGCGGCCCATCCGCCGCCGCCGCTTCCGGCGACGATGCCGTCGTGGCAGGTCGCGGCATCCCGCGCCACGCACGCCGTGCTCTATGCGCTGATGCTGGCCATCCCGATTTCCGGCTGGATCTACAGTTCCGCCACCGGCATTTCGGTGGTTTACCTGGGCCTGGTCCCGCTTCCCGACCTTATCCCCAAGGACCGGGAAGTCGCCAAGACCCTTCTCATCGTGCATAAATCGCTGAACTACCTGCTGGCTGCCGTGGTCACAATGCACGTCGCGGCGGCTCTGAAGCACCAGTTCGTCGATCGCGATGGCGTTCTCGACCGCATGCTTCCTTAGCCGCTGAACGCCGCGTCGCCCCTCACAACTTCCGGAATACCCGTACATGCGTCTTTTTCGTCCTTTCATCCCGTCGCTGGCCATGATGCTGATGGCCTCCTCCGCAGCGGGCGCGCAGGCCGTGCTCATCGACAAGAGCGAGATCCGCTTCGTTTCCCGGCAGATGGGCGTCAATGTCGAAGGCCGCTTCCGCAAGTGGAAAGCCAATGTCGATTTCCGGCCCAAGGACCTCGCGAAATCCCGGGCCGAGATCGAAATCGACCTCGCCAGCATCGACCTGGCCAGCGAGGAATCGGAAACCGAACTCCGGCGCCCGCGCTGGTTCGACACCGCGAAATTTCCGGTTGCGACATTCCAGTCCACGGCGATGAAGGACCTGGGCGGCGACCGCTACGAGATCAGCGGAAAGCTGACGCTGAAAGGAACGGTACAGGACGAAAAGATCCCGATCGAGGTCAAGAAGGACGCCGCAGGCAATTCGGTGGCCACCGGGGAGTTCACGATCAAGCGCCTGGCGTTCAACATCGGCGATGGCCAGTGGTCCGATCCGTCCGTGGTCGCCGACGACGTGATCGTCCGCGTGCGCATGGTGTTGCCGCGCGCGGGTTGATTGCCGCACCCGCTACAATCATTCATATTCGCGATTTTTCAACGGAGGCATCGATGCAGCATTGGCACAAATTGGCCGCGGTCGCGCTCGGCGCGGCCGTCGCAGCAGTCCCCGCGCTGGCGCAGGAAGTCTATGTGATCGACACGAGGCATACGTCCCCGGCGTTCGAAGTCACGCACATCGGCTTTTCGCAGCAGCGCGGATTGTTCGGCAACACGACCGGCAAGGTCACTCTCGACCGGACGGCGAAGAAGGGCACGATCGACATTTCCATCGCGACCGCATCGCTGGTGATGGCGCCGGCGTTCCTGAACATGGTCAAGGGCGAGGACTTCCTGAACGTCGAGAAATTTCCGACGATGACCTACAAGTCAGGCGACCTCGTATTCGACGGCGACAATCTGGTCAGCGCCAACGGCGAATTCACGATGCTGGGCGTGACCCGGCCGGTCGCGCTCAAGTTGACCAGCTTCAAGTGCGCGCCCAATCCGTTCAACAAGAAGCCGATGTGCGGCGGCGAGGCAACAGGGACGATCAAGCGTTCGGAATTCGGCATGAAGGCCGCGCTGGGAGCGGCGAGCGACGACGTAAGATCATCATCGCGTTCGAGGGCGTCAAGGAGTAGCCGCGACCTCCGGTCCCGCTGGCCCGCTCGACCGGGCTCGCGGACTGCCGGACGCCGATCGCGCTACTTGCGGTCGACGCGCGTCTGCATCCGTTTCACCGCTGCCACGAGCTCGCGCGTAATTCCGGGTTCACGCACCGAATGCCCGGCATCCGGCACGACGACGTACTCGGCTTCCGGCCATGCGCGCGCCAGCGCGTCGGCCGTGACCGGCGGGCAGACGATGTCGTAGCGGCCCTGCACGATCGCGCAGGGAAGGTGGCGGATCTTCGCCACGCCGTCCTGCAACTGGTTCGGCGCGAGAAAGCCCTGGTTGACGAAGTAATGCGCCTCGATGCGCGCGATCGCCAGCGCGGCGGCATCGCCGTCGAACCGCCCCAGCGGATCCGCGACGGGCAACAGCGTCGTGCACGCGCCTTCGTAGCGATCCCACGCGCGTGCCGCGGGCAGGTGCCTCGCCGGATCGCGATCGGTGAGCCGGCGATAATAGCTGGCCAGCAGGTCCGTGCGTTCCGCCGCGGGGAGCGCTTCCACGAACGCGCGCCACGCCTCCGGGAAGACATTGCGCATGCCATGCATGAACCAGTCGATTTCGGCGGCGGTCGCCAGGAAAATGCCGCGCAATACCAGTCCGAGTACGCGTTCCGGATGGGCCTGCGCGTACGCGAGCGCCAGTGTCGAACCCCACGATCCGCCGAAGACCAGCCAGCGCTCGAACCCGAGCTCCTCGCGCAGGCGCTCGAGATCTGCGACCAGATGTTGCGTGGTGTTGTCCGCAAGTTCGGCCGCCGGCGTCGAGCGTCCCGCGCCGCGCTGGTCGTAGAGGACGATGTTCCAGAAAGCGGGATCGTAGAACCTGCGGTGGTGCGGCAGGCAGCCGCCGCCGGGGCCGCCATGCAGGAACACCAGCGGAACCCCGTTCGGATTGCCGCAGGCTTCCCATTGCATGACGTGGATCGCGTCGAGCGGAATCCGTCCCGTCGCATAGGGCTCGATCTCGGCGAAGAGCGAGATGTCGGACGACGAGGATCGGGTTGCGTCGGTGGCGGCCATGAATGCGCTACGCGGGATTCGAACCGCGCCAAGTATGCAACAAAACTGCCTGCCGGATCGCAGTGCTATGCCGCGCGCTGGAGCTCGATGTCGATCCGGCCGAGGTCGCCGAACGTGACGGTCAGGGGCACTCCGATCGGAACCTCGATCGCGCCGGCGTACGAGCCCGTGGTGACGACCTGCCCTGCGCGCAAGCCTTCGTCGCGGGCCGCCAGGAAGTTGGCGATCCAGTACAGCGGCCGCAACGGGTGACCGTCGCCATGGCGACCCGCATGCGTCGAATGCACGCCGTCCGGTGTGCGAATCGTGACGGGAAAGGATTCCAGCGCAGCCGCCAGGCCGCCCGGGAAGACCGGCCCGATGAACAGGCCCTGGTTCTGCACGAAGTCGGCCATCATTTCCGGCCAGCTCGCGGCAGCGGGATCGGCGTAGCGCGTGCCGAGCAGTTCCAGCACCAGCCTCGGCTCGGCGATGGCGGAGCGAACTTCGGCCTCCGTGTATGGCGCGGCGCGTTTCGGCAGGTCGCGCGCCATCACGAACGCGACCTCGGGCTCGATGCGGGCAATCGCGCCCGTCGCCACGATCGCGCAGGGCGATTTGCGGAAGATGGTCGAAGCGAAAATCGGCGCGACGTTGAGCGCCCGCGCCTCCGACGGCACCGAGCACTTCCATCCGCCGATTTGCTGCCCCAGCAGCGCGACGACCCGGCGCTGGATGACAAGCGCCGAATCGAGGTCCGCGGGCCGGATGTCTTCCGGCAGGCGTGCGCCCGGTCGGCCGTCCTTGCGTGCGGCGGCGAGAAACTGCGCTGCGGCTTCCTGTGGTGGCGTGATCATTTGTTCATTGTCCCGGCGTGTGGCTCGACCGGAGATTATGCAATGTCGAGCGTTGCATGGCGAACGTCCCGCATGACGCCCCAAGTCGGGTATTCTGTCAGGCTGCAGTTTTGGCCGCCGACCTGCGCGCGACGATGAGAGACCGCCTTACCGTTCCCCACTGCCTGCCGGAGGCCCATGAAGACGCGATGCTGGTCGGACGCGTGTTCGTGGCGGCGCTCGAAGGACCCGTGCTCGTGCGCGTGCAGGCCGACGGCATCCACGACCTGTCGGCCGTCGCCGCGACGTCGAGCCAGTTGCTGGCCCTCGACGATCCGGCCGCCGCGATCCGCGGCGCGGGTCCGCTGCCGCGTCTGGCCGCGACCGCCGACGTCCTCGCCAATTCCGCGCACGGCGCGCGCGACCCGTCGCTGCCGTGGTTCCTGGCGCCGTGCGACCTGCAGGCGCTGAAGGCCTCCGGCGTCACGTTCGTCGCCAGCACGCTGGAACGGGTCATCGAGGAACAGGCTCGCGGCGATCCGGCGAAGGCGGAATCCGTGCGCCGCGAAATCGTCGCCGTGATCGGCGACAACCTGTCGAAGATCCGTCCCGGCTCGCCCGAGGCGGCCAAGGTGAAGGAAGCGCTGATCCGGCAGGGCGCCTGGTCGCAGTACCTGGAGGTGGGCATCGGTCCGGACGCCGAGATCTTCACCAAGTCGCAGCCGATGTCGGCCGTGGGGTTGGGCGCCGAGGTCGGCATCCACCCGAAGTCCGAATGGAACAATCCGGAGCCGGAAATCGTCCTGGCGGTGAACGGCAACGGCCGCACGGTGGGCGCCACGCTCGGCAACGACGTCAACCTGCGCGATTTCGAGGGCCGCAGCGCGTTGCTGCTGGGCAAGGCGAAGGACAACAACGCGTCCTGCGCGATCGGTCCGTTCATCCGGCTGTTCGACGAACGCTACGGCATCGACGACGTGCGCCGCTGCGAACTCGCGATGCGCGTCGATGGCCCGGAAGGCTTCACGATGACCGGCAGCAGTTCGATGGCGATGATAAGCCGCGATCCGCTCGACCTCGTGCAGCACGCCATCGGCCCCAACCACCAGTATCCGGACGGGCTGATGCTGTTCCTGGGCACGATGTTCGCCCCGACCAAGGATCGCCTGGGTCCCGGCAAGGGCTTCACGCACGTCGTCGGCGACATCGTCACGGTCGCCACGCCGACACTCGGCGCGCTCGTGAACCGCGTCAACCATTCCGACCGAATCGCGCCGTGGACTTTCGGCGCGGGTGCGCTGATGCGCAACCTCGCGCGCCGGCGCCTCCTGTAGCAACCCTGGAAAGACCCCATGGCCGAACTCTTCAAGAATTACATCGCGGGCGAATGGGTCGCGGGCGCCTCCGCGACACCGAACCGCAATCCTTCCGACACGAGCGACGTGATCGGCGAATACGCGCAGGCCGACGCGGAACAGGCGCGCACCGCCGTCGCCGCCGCGAAGAAGGCGTTTCCCGCGTGGTCGACCGGTTCGATCCAGGAACGCGCCAACATCCTCGATCGCGCCGGCAGCGAGATCATCGCCCGCAAGGACGAACTGGGCGCGCTGTTGTCGCGCGAGGAAGGCAAGACGCTGCCCGAAGGCATCGGCGAAGCGATGCGCGCCGGGCAGATCTTCAAGTTCTTCGCCGGCGAGGTCGTGCGCATGACCGGCGACAAGCTGGCCTCGGTGCGGCCCGGCGTGGACGTGGAAGTGACGCGCGAGCCGCTGGGCGTCATCGGGCTCATCACGCCGTGGAACTTCCCGATCGCGATTCCGGCATGGAAGATCGCGCCCGCGCTCGCGTACGGCAACACCGTCGTGTGCAAGCCGGCCGACCTCGTGCCCGGATGCGCGTGGGCGATCGCGGAGATCCTCGCCCGCGCCGGATTGCCGGCCGGCGTGTTCAATCTGGTCATGGGACGCGGTTCCGTCGTCGGCGAAGTGATCGTCAACCATCCCGACGTCACGGCGATCAGCTTCACCGGATCCGTGGGCACCGGCCGCGCCATCGCGGCGAAGGGCATCGCGCGGATGGCCAAGCTGCAACTGGAAATGGGCGGCAAGAATCCGCTGGTCGTGCTCGACGACGCCGACCTGCCGACGGCGGTCAATGTCGCCGTGCAGGGCTCCTATTTCTCGACGGGGCAGCGCTGCACGGCGTCGTCGCGTCTCATCGTCACCAATGGCATCCACGACCGCTTCGTCGCCGCGGTCGCCGAAAAGCTGAACACGCTGCGCGTGGACAACGCGCTGCTGCCAGGGAACGGACTTGGGTCCGGTGGTCGACCCGAGCCAGCTCGAGCAGGACATGAAATACCTGGACATCGGCAAGGGCGAGGGTGCTACGCTCGTCACCGGCGGCGAGCGATTGCAGCGCGCCACCGAGGGCTACTATCTGTCGCCGGCGCTGTTCACCGGCGCAACCAACGCGATGCGCATCGCCCGCGAGGAGATTTTCGGGCCGGTCGCCGCCGTCATTCGCGTCAAGGATTACGACGAGGCGCTGGCCGTCGCCAACGACACCGAATTCGGGCTGTCGTCGGGCATCGTCACGACTTCGCTGAAGCACGCGTCGCACTTCAAGCGCCACGCGCAGGCGGGCATGGTCATGGTCAACGTGCCGACCGCGGGCGTGGACTATCACGTGCCGTTTGGCGGCCGCAAAGGGTCGAGCTACGGATCGCGCGAACAGGGACGCTACGCAGCCGAATTCTTTACGACGGTAAAGACGGCCTACACGGCTCCCTGACGCATCGTCACGCGAACTTGACCGGGCGGTCTGTCCTACACGGCCCGGCGCCACGATTGCTTCAATCGAACGGAATATTCCCGTGTTGCAGTGTGGATATTCCCGATTGGCAAAGGCTGCTCCACGGCGGTAAAGTAGGAATCAGGCAACGGCAGTGAAAGGACGGCATCAGCGTGCAAGCGTCGCCAGGCGGCACGACCCTTCTCTTTACCGACATAGAGGGCAGCACCCGGCTGTGGGAGCAGGAAGGCGTGCGTATGCCGGGTGCGCTGGCGGGACACGATGCGCTGGCGCGCGCTGCCGTCGCGAGCAACGCCGGAACAATCGTTAAGACGACCGGCGACGGGATCTATGCCGCCTTCGGCGATCCGCTGGACGCGATAAACGCTACGCTTGCGCTGCAGTTGGCGCTTGGCGACCCGAGCGCCACCAACGGGATTGCGTTCCGGGTGCGCTGCGGGTTGCACCTGGGCGTCGTCGAGCAACGGGACGGCGACCTCTTCGGCAGCCCGGTCAACCGCGCTGCGCGAATCATGGGCGCGGCGCACGGAAGCCAGGTATTGCTGTCGCAGGCCGTCGTCGACCAGGTCCGCGAACGCCTGCCGCCACTGGTTTCGCTGCGTGATCTCGGCGGCGTCCGCCTGCGGGACCTGGCGAAGAGCGAGCATGTCTACCAGCTCGTTTATCCGGGCCTACGGGAGGACTTCCCGGCGTTGCGCTCGCTCGAGGCGACGCCGAACAATCTCCCGCTGCAAGTCACTTCATTCATCGGGCGCGAGCGCGAGCTCGCCGAAATCAAGAACCTGATCGAGAACACCCGGCTGCTGACGCTGCTGGGCATGGGAGGGCTCGGCAAGACCCGCCTGTCGCTGCAGGTCGCAGCGGACATGCTGGAAAATCATCCGGATGGCGTCTGGTTCGTGGACCTGGCTCCGATCAAGGATCCCACGCTGGTTCCCAACGCCGCTGCGCAGGTGTTGGGCGTGCGTGAAGAACCCGGCAAGACGCTGACGCAAACGCTTTGCGAGCACGTCAAGGACCACAAGCTGTTGCTGGTCATCGACAACTGCGAACACCTGGTGAGCGCATGCGCGAGCCTTGCCAACGCGCTGCTGCTCGGCGCGCCGGGTGTCCGGATGATCGCGACCAGCCGCGAGGCGCTGCATATCCCCGGAGAACAGACCTATCCGGTCCTGCCGCTCGCCGCGCCGGACCGCAAGGCCAGCGTCGAAGTCCTGCTTCGTTCGGAAGCGGTGCAGCTGTTCGTGGAGCGGGCGCAACTTCAGAGGCCGAATTTCACGCTGACCGAACGCGACGCCCCGGCCATTGCCGAAATCTGCGCGCGGCTCGACGGCATCCCGCTTGCGCTGGAACTCGCAGCCGCGCGAATGCGCTCGCTGTCGATCGGCGAGATCAATACAAGGCTGCACGACCGCTTCAAGCTGCTCACCGGCGGCAGCCGCGTCGCGCTCGAGCGGCAGCAGACGCTGCGCGCACTCGTGAGCTGGTCGTACGATCTGCTGCAGGAACAAGAGCAGATGCTCCTCGACCGCCTGAGCGTATTCGCCGGCGGATTCGATCTACAGGCGGCCGAAGAGGTGTGCAGCGCGGATCCGCTTGTCGCCGACGATGTGATCGATCTGCTGCGCTCGCTGGTCGAGAAATCGCTGGTCATGGTCGACCAGGATGATGGCTCGTCGCGCTACGGATTGCTGGAGACGATTCGCGAATTCGCCCGCGAGCACCTGACCAAGCGCTACGACATGCTGGGGACGATGCGGGAATTCGCGCACGAGCGCCTGGTCGACCGGGACGATCTGGCGGCGACGGCCGCGCGGCATTGCGACTACTACTGGCAGCTGGCCAAGACTGCGCGCGACAGGCTCGCCGGGCCGGAGCAGGCGGAATGGACGCGCCGACTGGAGATCGAACTCGACAACCTGCGCGCGGCCATTGCGTTGGCGCTTGGCAGGTGGAGTCGATCCGGTAATGGCGGTCAAGTTCGAAGTCGCGCTGATGCGCTTCCGGACTCTTCGCGGATACTCGAGAGAGGCGCGGAACAACATACGCGCGGCGCTGCTTCTTCCTGGCATCCAGGAGCCGAACATCGCCCGTGCCCACGCGCTCTATGTGGGCGGCGCGTTGGCCATCAACCAGAGCGACCATGCGGAAGCGCAGAAGATGCTGACGGAATGCCTCGCGATTCACCGAAGTCTGGGGAACCCACGCGAGACGGCGGCGACACTGTCTAATCTTGGCGACGCTTCACCTGCAGCAGGGTGATCTGGCGACGGCGCGCAGCATACAACGAGGAGGCCCTCGGCATATTTCGCGAACTGGGAGATCGTGTCGGCGAGGCGATCGGATTGCTGAACCTCGGCGAGATTTCGGTGCAGCAGGGCGATTCAAGGAATGCCCAGGAACTCTTCGAGCAATGTCTGGCGATTGCGCGAAGCATCAAGCACCAGGAACTGGAAAGCGATTGCGAGCGCAATCTGGGAGAGATTGCGCTCGGCGCAGGCGACCTCCGCGCCGCGCAAACGCGTTTCGCGCGTTCGCTCAAGGTCTGTCGGAGACGCGGAAGACAAGCGCGGCGAAGCGCTCGCGCTGTGGCGCCTGGGAAGGACCGATATGGCAGCAGGGGAACTCGGAACTGGCCCGCAAGAGGCTCTCCGAGGCGCTGCGCGCCTTGCAAGCGTTCGAGATGAACGCGGAAGTGCTGGATTGCCTCGAGGACTGCGTCGAGCTACTGCAGCTCATCGGCGAAGGCGAAAACGCTGTTCGGATATGCGCCGCCGTCAGCTGCAATTCGCGAGGCGCGAGCGCCTCGTGCGATCGCCGCACCGTGAAGGTGAAATGCAGACGCGCATCAAGGCCGCGCGCGCGGCGCTCGGTGATACCGCATTCGACGCGGCGTGGTCGACGGGGCGAACGTGGACGCTCGAAGAAGCGATCGAACACGCGCTGGACTTGACGACGAGGTCGGCCGTCGCGGCGTGACCGAATGGCGTAGGGCAGAACCCCGTGCCGGAGTCGCCCCCGGACCGACTTCGATTCGCCAAACAGAAACCCCGTCACACGGACGGGGCTTTTGGGTCAACGGTGCTAGGATCAATGCGGCTTGCGCCGACGCCTCAGCGCAAGTCCCGTCAAGCCAAGGCCAAGCAATGCAAGCGTGGCGGGTTCGGGCACCAGGGAGATCGATGTCACCCTTCCCGTTGCGCCAGCATCGGGGAACCCGCCGCAATTGAACGACGCGGCGCCATCGAGCGTGAAGCTCAGCGTCGTTCCGTCGCAATTAGGTGCGGATTCGGGATCGACCGGTTGCAAGTTGAAGACGGAAACTGAAACGCCGGTGAGCACGTCGCTCGCGTCGACGCGAATGGACTGTCCAATGCCCAACTCGGGGGCGGCGAGCTCCCAAAGGTTTCCGGCGCCATCGCCGAAGTTGGCACTCAGGACATCAAAGGCGCATGCGTTGTCGCCCGGGAAGGGGACGAAGCACACGGGTCGACATCGATCACCATGAGGCCTTCGAAGGTGAACGGCGGATCGAATACGACGCCATATCGGGTCGCCTGTGCCCCCGCGCCGAACAATCCGAATCCGGCGACGAGCGCGGCACACATGAACATCCGTAGCGATTTCTTTGCCATTCGCATTCTCCAGGCTGACGCAACGTGCTGAATGCCCGGGAGGGCAAGTGACGGGGGCAACATGCCCCGCCGTTACTTCAGCGTTGTACCAAACAACGCAAGAAGCGCACCCAAGAGAAACGATGTTTGCAAGTGCTTATTTTTGTTTGAGTTTTTCCTGATTTCTCCGGCGCGCGAACGGAAGGTAGACCACAATCGTAAAATTTCCCGACACGATCGCGCGACGTGTCTTCAGGCCGCTGCGCCCATGCGCGCCGCGATGGCGAGCGCGTTCGTCAACGCCAGCGGATTGGCGAGACCCTTGCCGGCGATGTCGTAGGCCGTTCCGTGCGCCGGCGTGGTGATCGCCACCGGCAGTCCGCCCTGCACGGTGACGCCGCGCTCGAAGCCCATCAGCTTCATCGCGATCTGGCCCTGGTCGTGGTACATCGTCACGATGCCGTCGAACGCGCCGTTCTTCGCGCGCACGAAGATGGTGTCGGCCGGATAGGGGCCGTCGGCGCCATGGCCGCGGGACGCGGCAAGTCGCACGCCCGGCGTGATGACGTCGATTTCCTCGCGGCCATAGCTGCCGTTGTCGCCGTTGTGCGGATTCAGGCCGCACACGCCGACGCGCGGATTGGCGATGCCCGCGCGGCGCAGCGCCGCGTCCAGCATGCCGATGGCCTCGGCGACCTTCTCGGGGCTCAGCAGGTCGGCCACCTCGCGCAGCGCGACATGCGAGGTCACGCGCGACGTCCACAATGTTTCCAGCACGTTGAACTCGCCGCACGCGCCGTGATGATCGAGTTCCTGCGCAAACCAGCGCAGCTCGTCTTCCTCGGTCATGCCGCCGGCGCGCAGCGCGGCCTTGTTGAGCGGCGCGAAGCACACCGCGTCGACCTGGCCCGCTGCGCCAAAGATCCAGCGCGACGCGCAGCGCGTCCAGCATGAACGCGCCATTGCCGGCATTGGCCTGGCCACGCGCGAATGCCGGCGCGGCCCATCCGTCCCATTGCAGCCGGACGACGCCGGCGCTGTTGCCGCGCGCGGCATCCGCAGTCACGGCCGGCAGGTCGAGCGTGACGCCGGCATCGCGCGCGGCGGCTTCCCAACCGGCTTGCTGCGCGATGACGACGATGCGCGCGGCCGGCAATGCCCCGGGCGTCGCCAGTACCTTGGCGACGAGCTCCGGACCGATGCCCGCGGGATCGCCGGTGAACAGCGCGATTGTCGGTATTTTCATCGGGTCAATGAGCACTATTCGTCGAGCTTGATGGCGGCCTCGCGCACGAGCTTGCCGTAGCGCTCGGAGTCGGCGCGGTTCAGCGCGGCGAACTGCTCGATGGTGAGCGTGCCGGGCTCGCCGGCCAGGCCCGCGATGCGCGTCTTCACCTCCGGCGCCTGCAGCGCCTTCATGATCTCGGCGTTGAGCCTGGCCACGACATCCTTCGGCGTGCCGGCAGGCGCGAACACGCCGTACCACGTCGTCATCTCGAGCCCGGGAAAGCCCGCTTCCGCGAGCGTCGGGACGTCGGGCAATTCCGGCGAGCGCTTCGCCGACGTCACCGCCAGCGCCCGCACCTTGCCGCCCTTGATCTGGCCGATCGCGGAGGACGTGGTGTCGAACATCAATTGCGCATTGCCGGAGATGAGATCGAGGTGCGCCTGGCTGCTGCCCTTGTACGGGATGTGCGTCATCTGCACGCCCGCCAGTTTCTTGAACGCCTCGCCCGCCAGGTGCTGCGTGCTGCCCGAGCCCGACGACGCGTAGTTGAACGTGCCCGGCTTGGCCTTCATCTGCGCCACCAGTTCCTTCACGTCCTTGGCGGTGACCGCGGGTCCGACGATCAGCACGTTGGGCACGACCATGACCAGCGCGACGGGCGTCAGGTCCTTCAGCGGATCGAAGCCCAGCTTCATGAGATGCGGCGCGATCGCCTGGCCCGGTGTTGGTGGCGACGAGCAGCGTGTAGCCGTCCGGCGGCGACTTCGCGGTGATGTCGGCGGCGATCGTGTTCGACGCGCCAGGCTTGTTCTCGACGACGAACGGCTGCTTCATCGTCTCGGCCAGTTCCTTGCCGAGCATGCGCGCCACGATGTCGGTGCCGCCGCCCGGCGACGCGCCGACCATCAGCTTCACGGGCTTGTTCGGGATACGGCTGCGCGGCCACGGGCCACGCGGCGGCGAGCGCCGTCGCGGCCAACGCCAGCAACGCGATGCGTACAACGAATCGCGCGCGCATGGCCTTAGCGCTTTCCCTTGAACGGCACGACCTTCTGCTTCTGCTCGCCCAGGCCCTGGATGCCCAGCGTGATCACGTCGCCGGCCTTGAGCCACACCGGCGGCTTCATGCCCAGTGCCGACACCCGGCGGCGTGCCCGTCGTGACCACGTCGCCCGGCAGCAGCGTCATGTACTTCGAGACATCGGCCACCAGTTCGGCGATTCCGAAGATCATCGTGCGCGTGTTGCCGGTCTGCCGGCGCACGCCGTTCACGTCGAGCCACATGTCGAGGTTCTGCACGTCCTTGATCTCGTCGGTCGTCACCAGCCACGGGCCCGAGCGGACCGAACGTGTCGCAACCCTTGCCCTTGTTCCACTGCGACGCGCTCTTCTTCAGCTGGAATTCGCGTTCCGACACGTCGTTGATGACGCAATAGCCGGCGACGTACTTGAGCGCATCCTTCTTCTCCACGTGCCGCGCGGTGCGGCCCATCACGAAGCCGATCTCGACCTCCCAATCCAGCTGCGTCGAGTCCTTGGGCACCATCACATTGTCGTTGGGGCCGACGATGCACGTCTGCGACTTGAAGAAGACGATCGGATTCTCGGGAATCGGCGAACCGGTTTCCTTGGCGTGGTCGATGTAGTTCAAGCCGATCGCGACGAACTTGGACGGCGTGGCCACGCACGGACCGAGGCGCGGCTTGCCCTTCACCAGCGGCAGCTTCTTCGGGTCGAGCTTCTTGAGCTTGGCGATTTCGGCCGGTGCGAGCGTCGCGGCGTTGATGTCCTTCACCTTCTTCGACAGGTCGCGCAACTTGCCGTCGGCGTCGATGAGGCCGGGCTTTTCCTTGCCTGCGGGACCGTAGCGTACGAGTTTCATGCAACCTCCTGGAATGTGCGGAACAATACTTCAAAGACGGGCCGGCCGCGCCGGCCCGGGTCCACTAGAAGTTTTAAATGGTCATGCCGCCGTCGACCGAATAGATCTGGCCGGTGGCGAACATCGATTCGTCGGAGGCGAGGAAGACCACGATCGGCGCGATTTCCTCGGCCTTGGCGAGGCGCCCCATCGGCTGCCGCGCGATGAACATCTTGCGCGCCTCCACCGGATCGTCAAAGGCGTTGATCCGGTCGCCCAGCGACGGCGTGTCGACGGTGCCGGGGGCGATGCCGTTGCAGCGCACGCCCTTCTGGACATAGTCCGCGGCGACCGCCTTGGTGAGGCCGACGACGGCCGCCTTGCTTGCGCCGTAGACGAAACGATTCGGGCAGGCCCTTGAGCGACCCGGCGACCGAGGCCATGTTGATGATCGATGCCCAGCTGCCGGTCTTCTGGTGCTTGTCGAGCATCTTCGGCAGCGCCGCCTTGATCGCGATGTACATCGCGCGGACGTTCAGGTTGAAGCTGAAGTCCCAGTCCTTCGACGTGCATTCGAGAATGGTGCCGTGATGGACGAAGCCGGCGCAGTTGAACAGCACGTCCAGCGCCGGCAATTCGTCGATCATCTTCGCGACGGCGGCGTCGTCGAGCACGTCGAGAATCGCGCGGATGCACGTTGGCGATGCCCGAGTAGTTGACCAGCAGCTTCGGATTCACGTCGGTCGCATATACGGTGGCGCCTTCCCGCGCCATCTGGATGACGCTGGCGAAGCCGATGCCCTGGCCCGCGGCGGTGACGAGCGCTGTTTTGCCGCTGAGTCTCATAGAAAACTTCTCCTGTAGAAAAATTCTAGTGGAGCCCGAGGCTTGCCGCTCTAAAGCGCGGCGCCTCGGTTTTGCTAGCTCAGCTTCGGCTTGAGCGAGACATGACGGGTCGGCCCAATTCGAATTCGGCACGTGCGCATACCAGCCGGGGCGCCCCGGATCGCGGTCGTAAGGATAGCCGCCCAGCTCGCGATACAGCTCGTGATACTGGCGCATCTTGTCGCGGTCCAGCGACACGCCCAGCCCCGGCGCATCGGGCACGCGTATCGCGCCGTTCTCGTAGCGCATCAGCCCGCCCTCGATCACGTCGTCGGTCAGGTGATGGTAGTGCGCATCGGCGGCGTAGCCCAGGTTCGGCACGACCGCGCCCATGTGCAGCATGGTCGCGAGCTGGATGCCGAGTTCGCCGGAACTGTGGACGGCGACGCCCAGACCCATCGTCTCGCAGACGCCGGCCGCCTTGATGCACGGCCGGATGCCGCCCCAGAACGTGGTGTCGAGCAGGATGACGTCGACGCCGCCCGACTGAATGTTCGACGCCAGCTGCTCGAAGTTGACGACGACCGTGTTGGTGGCGATGGGCAGCGGCACGAACTCCTTCAGCCGCTGCAATTGCGGCATGCCCCAGACGGGATCCTCGAAATAGTCGTTGCGGATGTCGAGGATGCCGTTGCCGAACGCGATCGCATCGGCAAGCGACAGCGCGGAATTGGGGTCGTAGCGGAACCGCTCGCCCGGCAGCGATGCGGCGAGCGCGCGGTAGCACGCGAGTTCGTGCGCGGGCGGATACACGCCGCCTTTCAGCTTGTGCGACGTGAAGCCATGCGTCGCCTTGAGCGCGGCGGCGTTGGCGACCAGCTGCTCGGGCGTGCGCACCTCGCCCTTCCCCGTTTCCGGATTGGCGTAGCGGAAGAACAGGTAGCTCGCGAAGTCGACGGCGTCGCGCAGCTTGCCGCCCAGCAACGCATGGACCGGCACGCCGAGCTTCTTGCCGATGATGTCGAGGCACGCGAACTCGATGGCCGCGTGCAGCTGCGTGCGGTTGTTGTACAGGCTGGCGGTCGGGATTGCAGACCTTGAAGCGCATCGCCTCCAGCGCAAAGACGTCGTGGCCGCGCAGGTACGATTCGAGTCCGGCGAAGGCGCGCGTCGCGTCCTCGCCGCCGCCGCCCATTTCTCCCAGGCCCAGGAAGCCGTCCGCCGTCTCGACCTCGACGATGGTGCGCACGAAGCGGCCCCAGTGCGCGCCGTTGCTGTGCAGCAGCGGCGCCTCGAGCGGCACGGTCACGGGTGTCGCGCGAATGGAGGCAATCGTGGTCGAGGGCATCGTGCGGTGGGTGGCGAGAAGGTCGGGCGGGAAGGCGTTGCCCTGGACGGAATTGCAGGCTCGCGGGGCTTCGGAATTCTACTCCAGCGGCGCGGCAATTGGTAATACCACTTGACCAGTTTTCAGGCGGGGGTTAGCCTTCCGACCCGACCTCCATCAAATGGCGCCGCTTGTCCGAAGCGTCATGAGCGCCATGCCGTTCCAGAGCATCGAACCGCGCCGTCTCTATCGCCAGATCGCCGACCAGATCCGCACGCTGATCCGCAGCGGCGAATTTCCCGCCGGCGCGCGGCTTCCGCCGGAGCGCGACTTGGCCAAGCAACTCGGCGTTTCCCGGCCCTCGGTGCGGGAAGCGTTGATCGCGCTCGAAGTCGAAGGGCTGGTGGAAGTGCGGATCGGCTCCGGCATCTATGTGCAGGCGCCCGGAACCACGGCCGGCGCGAAGGGTGGCGCCAGGACGACGCCCGACGACGGCGGCGCCACCGCGGGACCGTTCGAATTGCTGCGCGCGCGGTACGTGATCGAGGGCGAGACCGCGGCGCTCGCGGCCAAGTCGGCGAAGAAGGGGCAGGTGCAGGCGATCGAGGAAACGCTCGCGACGATGGAGCACGAACTCGACGAGGACAAGCAGCCGCTGGAAGGCGACCGGATGTTCCACATGCGCATCGCGGAGGCCACCGGCAACGGCGCGCTGGTCGCGGTGGTCGAGATGCTGTGGCAGGACCGCACCGGCCCGCTGTACAAGCAACTCGAGCACCACTACGATTCTCCGGCGCTCTGGCAATCCGCGATGGCCGAGCATCGCGCCGTGCTGAAGGCGATTGCCGCAAAGGACGCCGCGGGCGCGCGCGCGGCGATGCAGCGTCACCTGAACCAGGCTTACAAGCGCTTCTCCACCGGCTGGGACATGGTGACCGGAGCGAAATGAGCGTGAGACTGGATGAACCTGTCCCGCAAGTTGGGACAGGTTCGAATGCAACCCCGACCGAAAGGGATCGAACATGCTGGCCTGCAAGATACACGCGAAGGAAGACCTGCGGATCGAAGCCGCCGACACGCCGACGCCGGGCCCGGGCGAGGTGCTGCTGCGCCTGGGCGCCGCCGGAATCTGCGGCTCCGATCTCCACTACTATTTCGAAGGCCGCAACGGCAGCTTCATCGTGCGCGAGCCGCTGATCCCCGGCCACGAGGCATCCGGCGTCGTCGCGGCCGTGGGCCCCGGCGTCACGCGCGTGAAGAAGGGTGACAACGTCGCCATCTCGCCGTCGCATGCCTGCGGCCGCTGCGACTATTGCCGCGAAGGGCGCGAGCACCTCTGCACGAAGATGAAATTCCTCGGCAGCGCCAGCCTGTTCCCGCACGTGCAGGGCATGTTCCAGGAATATTTCGTGATGGGCGAGCGCCAGTGCTATCCGGTGGCCGGCGACATCACGCTGGGCGAGCTGGCCTTCGCGGAGCCGCTCGCGGTGGGGTTGCACGGCGTCAACCGCGGCGGCGACCTGCTGGGCAAGTCGGTGCTGATCACCGGCGCGGGCACGATCGGCTGCGTCACGGTCCTGGCGGCGCGGCTGGCGGGCGCGAAGAAGATCACGGTGACCGACGTCCTCGACCGGCCGCTGGCGCAGGCGAAGCTGGTGGGCGCCGACGTCACGCTGCGCGCCGACCGCGAAGGCGAGGCGCTGGCCACGCCGCAGTTCGACGTCTCGTATGAGGTCTCCGGCAATTTCAACGCGCTCAAGAGCTGCGTCGCGGCGACCAAGCGCGGCGGCGTGGTCGTGCAGGTCGGCACGCTGCCGCACGAGCCGCTGCCGTTCGTCGTCAACGAGATCATGGCCAAGGAACTCGACCTGCGCGGCGCGTTCCGCTGGGGGATCGAATTCGACTGGGCGGTGGAATACCTGTCGTCGCGCCGCGTCGACGTGCGTCCGCTGCTGTCCGGCCAGTATCCGCTGCAGGATGCGGTCGCCGCATTTCACGCCGCCGCGGACAAGAACAAGAGCACCAAGGTTCAGGTCGTCTGTTCGTAGACTTGCACTCAACCGGTGCGCGGCACGACCGCGCATCCATAACAGGCACCAAGGAGGCGTCATGCGTTTGATTTCGAAACTTGCAGTCATGGGCTTTGCGGCAGTGCGCGGTTGTTGCGGGCGGTCCCGCGCTCGCGCAGCAGAAGTTGAAGTGGGCGCACGTGTACGAGACTTCCGAGCCGTACCACACCGAATCGGTGTGGGCCGCGGCCGAGATCAAGAAGCGCACCAACGGCAAGTTCGACATCGAGGTCTTTCCGGCCAGCACGCTCGGCAAGGAAACCGACATCAACACGGGCATGACGCTCGGCACCGTCGACATGATCATCAGCGGGCCGTCCTTCGCCGCGCGCAGCTATCCGCGCCTGGGGATAGCCTACTACCCGTTCATCTTCCGCGACGGCGAACACCTGCTCGCGTACTCGAAGAGCGACGTGTTCAAGGAGATGGTCGACGGCTACCGGGAGAAGACCGGCATCCAGATCACCGCGTACACCTACTACGGCGCGCGGCAGACCACGGCACAGAAGCCGTTCACCGACTGCGCAGGGATGAAGGGCCTGAAGATCCGGGTTCCGGACGTGCCGGTCTACATGGCGACGCCCAAGGCCTGCGGCGCCAACCCGACGCCGATCGCCTTCGCCGAGGTCTACCTCGCGCTGCAGAACGGCACGGTCGACGCGCAGGAGAACCCGCTGACGACGATCGAGGCGAAGAAGTTCTACGAAGTGCAGAAGGCGATCATGATGACCGGCCACATCGTGGACGGGCTGACGACGCAGGTCGCGCCGCACGTCTGGAACAAGCTGACGCCGGACGAGAAGAAGATCTTCACCGAAGTCACGCTGGAAGCCGCCGCCCGCGCATCCGCCAAGATCAAGGCGCGCGAGGCCGAACTCACCGACGAGTTCAAGAAGAAGGGCCTGCAGATCGTCACCGTCGATCGCAAGAGCTTCTCCGACGCCGTGCTGAAGAACACGCCGCTCGAGTCGCTGGGCTACAGCAAGTCCGACTACGACAGGATCGTCGCGATCAAGTGACCGGCATGACCGACACGAACTGAAACGCCGCACGCCGCGGCGCACGTCCTCGACGAGGAAGGCCACTTCCACGTCGAGGACGCGCCGATCGACCTGTCGCACTACCTGATCGAGGACTGGGCATCGCTCGCGTTCTTCTGGCTGCTCGGGCTGAACGTCTTCTACCAGTTCTTCACGCGCTACGTGATGAACGATTCGGCGGCGTGGACCGAGGAGATCGCCCGCTACCTGCTGATCTGCACGGTGTTCATGGGCGTCGCCGCCGCGGTGCGGCGGACCCGGCACATCCACGTCGACTTCCTGTACCGGCTGATCCCGGCGAAGGCCGGCCGCGCGCTGTCCACGGTGGTCGACATCGGGCGGTTCGTGTTCTTCGTCATCGCGTTCGGCCTCACCGTCCAGATGATGCTGCGGATGAGCGCGCTCAAGATGACCATCATCGACCTGCCGATGAACCTGGTCTACGGCGTTTGCGCGATCGGGTTCGCGGCAGCCGCAGTGCGTTCGGTGCAGGTCGCGATCGAGAACTGGCGGCGCGGCTTCAGCCTGCTCGAGCGTCCCGAGCACGCGATCGAGGAGACGATCGAATGAGCGCCGCAGGGCCGTCACAAGGCGCTCGCCCCCTCGGGGGGAGACCGCAAAGCGCGTTTCGGGGGAGCTCGCATGACCGGCGCCCTGCTGACCTCGTTCCTCGCGCTGATGGTGACCGGCATCCCGGTCGCCATCGCCATGGCCGGCGCATCGCTGATTTACATCATGGTCTCCGGCAGCACGCCGCCGATGGTCGTCGTGCACCGGATGATCAGCGGCCTCGACAGCTTTCCCGCTGCTCGCGGTGCCGTTCTTCATCCTTGCCGGCAACCTGATGAACAACGCCGGCATCACCAACCGCATCTACAATTTCGCGCTGGCGCTGGTCGGCTGGATGAAGGGCGGGCTGGGCCACGTCAACATCATCGGCTCGGTGATCTTCGCCGGCATGTCGGGCACGGCCATCGCGGACGCCGCGGGGCTGGGCACGATCGAGATCAAGGCGATGCGCGACCACGGGTACTCGAAGGAGTTCTCGGTCGGCGTCACCGCAGCGTCGGCCACGCTTGGGGCCGATCATCCCGCCGTCGCTGCCGTTCGTGATCTACGGCATGGTCGCCAACGTGTCGATCGGCCAGCTGTTCCTGGCCGGCATCCTGCCCGGCATCGTCATGACGTTCCTGATGATGCTGACGGTCGCGTACTTCGCGCACAAGAACAACTGGGGCGCGGACATCAAGTTCCTGTGGAGCCGCGTCGGCAAGGCGGCGCTGGAGCTGGCGGTCGTCATCGCGTTCCCGCTGGTGATCTGGCTCGCGGTCAAGGCCGGCGCCAATGGCGCGCTGGCCGCCGGCATCGCGATGGTCGCGCTGTTCGTGGCCGACTGGAAATGGAAGTTCGAGGCCGTGCTGCCGATCATCACGCCGGTGCTGCTGATCGGCGGCATGACGACCGGGATCTTCACGCCCACCGAAGGCGCCGTCGCGGCCTCGATCTGGGCGCTGTTCCTCGGGCTGTTCTGGTACCGCACGATGACGTTCAAGATGCTGGTCAAGGTGTCGATGGAGACCATCGAGACCACCGCGACCGTGCTGTTCATCGTCGCCGCCGCGTCGATCTTCGGCTGGCTGCTGACGGCGACCCGGGTGACCGACATGGTCACGGCGTGGACGCTGGGCTTCACGCACACGCCGTGGGTGTTCCTGCTGCTCGTGAACCTGCTGCTGCTGTTCGTCGGCTGCTTCCTCGAGCCGACCGCGGCGATCCTGATCGCCGTTCCCGTGCTGATGCCGGTGGTCGCTGCAACTGGGCATCGACCCGGTGCATTTCGGCCTGATCGTCGTGCTGAACCTGATGATCGGACTGCTGCATCCGCCGATGGGGATGGTGCTGTTCGTGCTGGCGCGCGTCGCGCGAATGTCGCTGGAGCGCACGACGATGGCCATCGTGCCCTGGCTCATTCCGCTGCTCGGCAGCCTGATCCTGATCACCTATGTGCCGATCATCTCGCTCTGGCTGCCGAAGCTGTGTCTACCGCTAGCCGCCGGCCATGACGTCGATCGAACGCGTCGAGATCCTGCAGGTCAACCTGCCGCCGCCGGTCCCGCGCAGCGACGCGATCCAGTCCTTCGTGACGCAGGAGACGCCGCTGGTGCGGATCACCTGCGACGACGGCGCCGTGGGCGTCGGGTACACGTACACGATCGGCACCGGCGGCTCGTCGGTGGTCGCGCTGCTGCGTGACCATCTTGGCGCCGCGGCTCATCGGCCGCGATGCGGCGCAGATCGAGGCGATCTGGAAGGACCTCTTCTTCGCGACGCACGCCACGGCCGTCGGCGCGATCACCAGCCTGGCGCTCGCGGCGATCGACACGGCGCTGTGGGATTTGCGGTGCAAGCGCGCCGGCGAGCCGCTGTGGAAAATGGCGGGCGGCGCGCAAGCCAGGGTCCCGGTCTACACCACGGAAGGCGGCTGGCTGCATCATCCGCAGCAGCAGCTCGTCGACGAGGCGCATGCCGCGAAGGCGGCGGGGTTCAAGGGATGCAAGGTCAAGGTGGGCAAGCCGTCGATCGCCGAGGACGTCGCGCGACTGTCCGCGGTGCGCGCGGCCGTCGGCGACTCCTTCGAGGTCATGGTGGATGCCAACCAGGCATTCACCGTGGCCGAGGCGTGCCGCCGCGCCCACGCCTACGAAGCGCTGATGCTCGGCTGGTTCGAGGAGCCGCTGCCGGCGGAGGACCTGGGCGGCCACGTCGAGCTGGCCGCCAAGGCGAGCATGCCCATCGCGGTCGGCGAATCGCTGTATCACCCCGCCCATTTCCGCGAGTACCTCGAACGCGGCGCGTGTTCGGTGGTCCAAGTGGATTGCGCCCGCATCGGCGGCATCACGCCGTGGCTCAAGGTGGCCCATCTGGCTGAGACCTTCAACGCGCCCGTGTGCCCGCACTTCCTGATGGAGCTGCACGTGTCGCTGTCCGCCGCCGTGCCCAACGGCGCGTGGGTGGAATACATTCCGCAACTCGATTCGATCACCACGTCGCGCATGGCAATGCAGGATGGCTACGCGCTTCCGCCCGATGCGCCCGGGCTCGGCATCGACTGGGACTTCGCGGCCATCGACCGGCTCGCCGTCGCGCGCACGACCCTGCCAGTAAGGAGAACCACTATGTTGACCCGCAGCTCACTCACGATCCGCCTTCATCCCAACGACGACGTCGTCATCGCCCGCGTCGCAGCTCGTCGGCGGCACGACGCTGCTCGACGAGAAGATCACCGTCGTCGGGCTCGTCCCGCCCGCGCACAAGATCGCCACGCGCGCGATCAAGAAGGGCGAGCCGGTCCGCCGCTACAACCAGATCATCGGCTTCGCCAGCAAGGACATCGCGCCCGGCGAGCACGTGCATCTCAACAATCTCGTCATGGGGTCGTTCGACCGCGACTATGCGTTCGGCGCCGACATGAAGCCGACGCAGTACGTGACGCCGGCGGCGACGTTCATGGGCATCGTGCGCGACGGACGGCACGGGTCGCCACGCGCAACTACATCGGCATCCTGTCGACGGTGAACTGCTCGGCCACGGTGTCGCGCGGCATCGCCGAATACTTCACGCGCGAGCGGCTGGCGGAATTTCCGAACGTCGACGGCGTGGTCGCGCTGACGCACGGCTCCGGCTGCGGCATGGACACGCACGGCGAGGGCATGCAGCTCCTGCGGCGCACGCTGGGCGGCTACGCGCGCCACGCGAACTTCGCCGGCGTGCTGATGATCGGCCTGGGCTGCGAGGCCAACCAGATCAGTTCGCTGATGGGCGCGCGAGAACCTGAAGGAGGGACCGCTGCTGCGCACGTTCAGCATCCAGGACACCGGCGGCACGGCCAAGACCATCGCGCTACGGCATCGGTCTCATCAAGGAGATGCTGCCGCACGCCAACGACGTGACGCGGCAGCCGGTGCCGGCGTCGCACATCACCGTCGGCCTGCAATGCGGCGGCTCGGACGGCTACTCGGGCATCACCGCCAATCCGGCGCTGGGCGCGGCGGTCGACCTGCTGGTGCGCCACGGCGGCACGGCGATCCTGTCGGAGACGCCCGAGATCTACGGCGCCGAGCACCTGCTGACGCGCCGCGCGGTCTCGCGCGAGGTCGGCGAGAAGCTCGTCTCGCGCATCAAGTGGTGGGAGGACTACACGACGCGCGAGAAGGGCGAGATGAACAACAATCCGTCGCCGGGCAACAAGGCCGGCGGCCTGACGACGATCCTCGAGAAGTCGCTGGGCGCCGTCGCCAAGGGCGGCACGACGAACCTCGTCGCCGTCTACGAATACGCGGAGCCGGTGACCGCCAAGGGCTTCGTCTACATGGACACGCCGGGCTACGACCCGGTGTCGGCGACCGGGCAGGTCGCGGGCGGCGCCAACATGATCGTGTTCACGACCGGCCGCGGCTCGGCCTACGGCTGCGCGCCGGCGCCGTCGCTCAAGCTGTCGACCAACACGCCGCTGTGGATCAAGCAGGAAGAGGACATCGACCTCAATTGCGGCGAGATCGCCGACGGCAATGCGTCCGTCGACGGCACGCGGCGAGCGGCTGTTCCAGCTGATGCTCGACACGGCGTCGGGCGCCAAGTCGCAAGAGCGAGAAGCACGGCTACGGCCAGAGCGAGTTCGTGCCGTGGTATCTGGGCGCGGTGATGTAGGACGCCGGCCGGTAGCCATCGGCCGAGCTGCGACACCTCAGTTGACACCTCAGTTGACACCATTACCGCCGCCCGTAGGCTGCAAGCGGGCTGCGCGAAACAAGACGGCAAAGACCGCGCAACGCAGCATTACCATCCATGGAGGAGTCGCATGAAGATGTTCAGCAAATTCGCCGCCGCGCTGGTCGCGGCCGGCATGCTCGCCGCCGCCGCACCGGTGGCCGCGCAGGAAAAGCTCACGGTCTGGTGGGTCAAGGGCTTCTACAAGTCCGAGGACGACGCGCTGTTCGCGGCGATCAAGAAGTTCGAGGACAAGACCAGGCGTCAAGGTCGAGCTGTCGCAGTACCCGGTGCAGGACATGATCCCGAAGACGGTGGCGGCGCTCGACGCCGGCACGCCGCCCGACGTCGCCTATGCCGACGTCTACGACTTCCAGGTCGCCGGCAAGTGGGCGTTCGACGGCAAGCTCGAGGACATCACGGACATCATCACGCCGATGAAGGACGAGTTCCTCAAGAACACCGTCGAGACGACCTACCTCTACAACGACAAGACCAAGAAGAAGGCGTACTACGCGTTCCCGCTGAAGCAGCAGACGATGCACATCCAGTACTGGAAGGACATGCTGGCGCGACGCGGGCTACAAGGAGTCCGACATCCCGACCGCGCTGGAAGGCCTACTGGGACTTCTGGTGCGACAAGGTGCAGCCCGCGCATCGCACCAAGACCGGCAAGCGCACCTACGCGATCGGCCAGCCGATGGGCGTGGATTCGAGCGACTCGTTCTATTCGTTCCTGACGTTCATGGACGCGTACAACGTCAAGCTGGTCGACGACAACGGCAAGCTGCTGGTCGACGACCCGAAGGTCAGGGCCGGGCCTGATCAACGCGCTGCGGGACTACACGAGCATCCGCACCCGCGGCTGCACGCCGCCGTCGTCGACGAGCTGGAAGGACCCGGACAACAACGTGTCGTTCCACAACAAGACGATCCTGCTGACGCACAACGCGACGATCTCGATCGCCGCCAAGTGGCTCGACGACGCCAACAACGAGACGCTGACGCGCCGAGCAGCGCGCGCAGGCGAAGAAGAACTACGACGAGCTGATCGCCACGGCCGGCTTCCCGAACAAGCCGGACGGCTCGCAGTTCGTCTATCGCGCGGCGGTGAAGATCGGCGTGATCTTCGAGGCGTCGAAGAACAAGAAGCGCGCGAAGGAGTTCGTCGCGTTCATGCTGCAGGACGAGAACCTGCAGCCGTACGTCGAGGGTTCGCTCGGCCGCTGGTTCCCGGTGACCAAGATCGGGCACGCAGAGCACGTTCTGGCAGGCCGACCCGCATCGCAAGGCCGTGTACAGACCAGTTCAGCGCCGGCACGGTGACGTTCGAATTCACCAAGAACTACAAGTTCACGGTCCTCAACAACGAGAACGTCTGGGCCAAGGCGATGAGCCGCGTCGTCAACGACGGCTGGACGCCGGAAAAGGCGGTCGACGAAATGATCGCCCGCATCAAGCAGGTCGCGGGCTGACGCACGCCGGCGCTCCCTCTCCCCGCGACGCGGGGAGAGGGTCGGGCTCGAGCGGCTCCGGCTCCACGGAGGAGCACGGCACGTGTCCACGCTCGCTCTTCCCGACGCGCAGCCGCTGCCGTCCGGCCCGGCGAAGAAGGGCATGGTCGCCATGGCAGAAGTGGGGGCTGATCCTCCTCGCGCCGTACGTCGTCGTCTTCCTGGTCTTCGTGCTGTACCCGGTCGGGTACGGGCTCTGGCTCGCCCGCCATCCGGTCAGCTACGCGAAGCTGTTCGACGATCCGATCTTCCTGCGGTCGGTGTTCAACACGCTCGCGTTCCTGATCATCGCGCATCAACGTCAAGATGGTCGTCGCGCTGGTCCTGTCCGGATTCTTCGTGCAGGCGCGCACGTGGATCAAGTGGCTGTCGCTGCTGTTCATCCTGCCGTGGGCGGTGCCGTCGATCCCGACGATCCTGTCGTTCCGCTTCATGCTCAATCCGGAGTGGGGGCTCATCAATTCGCTGATCTTCCGCTTCACCGGCGCGGACGGCCCGAACTGGCTCAACGATCCGATCCTGGCGCTCGGCATCGCCATGCTGGTGCACATCTGGAAGTCGCTGCCGTTCTGGACGCTGATCCTGATCGCCGGTCGCCTGGCGATTCCCGCCGAGCACTACGAAGCCGCGTCGGTCGACGGCGCCACGAGCTGGCAGAAGTTCCGCTTCATCACGTGGCCGTCGATGCGCACGCTGTACCTGACGTGCACGATCCTGTCGATGATCTGGACGATGGGCGACTTCAACAGCGTCTACCTGCTGACCGGCGGCGGTCCGGCCGACCTGACGCACGTGCTGGCGACGCTCGGCATCCGCTACCTGCGCCTCGACCAGGTCGACATGTCGATGGCGGCGATCGTCGTCGCGCTGCCGCGCGGTGCTGCCGCTCGTGTACTTCATGATGAAGCGGCTGTCGAAATGAACCCCCAGCACTGCGCTTCGCTGCCCCCGAGGGGGGCACAGTCCCTTGGGGCGGCCCGTCGGGACGCATGAAGTGACACGGTCGCCACCGAGGCGAAGCTGCTGCTGATCGGCATCCCGGTGCTGATCTGGACGATGCTGCCGATCTATCACCTGTTCCTGTTCGCGATCTCGCCGAAGGAGTCCGCGCTGGGCGGCAAGCTGTGGCCGGACCACCCGACGCTGCAGAACTTCCGCATCGTGTTCAAGCGAGCAGCACCACTACCTCGACCATTTCTGGCTGCAGATGTGGAACTCGCTGATCATCGCGGTGGCGGTCGGCGTGCTGACGCTGGTCGTCGCCACCGGCGCGGCGTTCGCGATCAGCCGCCTCAAGGTGCGCGGCGGGCGCACGGTGATGAACCTCGCGCTGTTCACGTATTTCATCCCGGCGGCGTTCCTCGCGGTGCCGATGTACAAGACGATGGGCGTCTACGGCCTCCTCAACAGCCAGTGGGCGCTGATCCTCGCGATGATGACGATCGCGGCGCCCTACTCGATCTGGGTGCTGAAGCAGGCATCCGACAAGCTGCCGTACGAACTCGACGAGGCGGCGAAGATGGACGGCGCGTCGCCGATGCAGCTGTTCCGCCTGGTGTACCTGCCGCTGATGACGCCGTCGCTGGTCGCGGTGGGCACCTACGCGCTGCTGCTCGCGTGGAACGAATACCTGTACGCATTCCTGCTGCTGTCCAACGACCGCGACATCACGCTGGGCGTGGCGCTCGGCAACTTCCTCGCGGCGGACGACTCGCCGTGGGAGCTGCTGATGACGACGGGCCTGATCTACGCGCTGCCGCCGGCGGCGATCTACTACACGTTCAAGCGCTACATGGTCGGCGGGCTGACCGCGGGTGCGGTGAAGAGCTGAAACATCAATTGGAACAGAAGAACACGAAGAACTCTGACATTTGTCTGCGACTGCGTTGAAATGAGATTGAGTATTGCTCTTCTTCGTGTCTTCGTGTACTTCGTGGTTCAAGGTTTGCGAGGCGAAGCTGCTGCTGATCGGCATCCCGCTGTTCATCTGGACGATGCTGCCTATCTACCACCTGTGCCTGTTCGCGTTTTCGTCGAAGGACGAGGCAATGGGCGGCAGGATGTGGCCCGAGCATCCGACGCTGCACAATTTCGAGGTCGTTTTCCAGCGAGCAGCACCACTACCTCAACCATTTCTGGCTGCAGATGTGGAACTCGCTGTTCATCGCGGTCACCGTCGGCTTGCTGACGCTCGATCGTCGCCACGTGCGCCGCATTCGCGATCAGCCGCCTCAAGGTGCGCGGCGGGCGCACGGTGATGAACCTGGCGCTGTTCACGTACTTCATCCCGGCCGCATTCCTGGCGGTGCCGATGTACAAGACGATGGGCGTGTACGGGCTCCTCAACAACCAGTGGGCGCTGATCCTGGCGATGACGACGATCGCCGCGCCCTATTCGATCTGGGTGCTGAAGCAGGCGTCGGACAAGCTGCCCTACGAACTCGACGAGGCGGCCAAGATGGACGGCGCGTCGCCGCTGCAGTTGTTCCGGCTCGTCTATCTGCCGCTGATGACGCCGTCGCTGGTCGCGATCGGCACCTACGCGCTGCTGCTGGCGTGGAACGAATACCTGTACGCGTTCCTGCTGCTGTCCAACGACAGGGACATCACGCTCGGCGTGGCGCTGGGCAATTTCCTGGCCGCCGACGATTCGCCGTGGGAACTGCTGATGACGACGGGCTCATCTACGCGCTGCCGCCGGCGGCGATCTACTACACGTTCAAGCGGTACATGGTCGGCGGGCTCACCGCCGGCGCCGTGAAGTCCTGACGCACGTACGCAACTTCGGACCTTCGAGAATCGACTATGGCGACCGTATCGTTCCAGAACATCGAGAAGTCCTTCGGCCACACCAAGGTCATCCAGGGCATCAGCTTCGACATCAAGGAAGGCGAGTTCATGGTGCTCGTCGGCCCGTCGGGCTGCGGCAAGTCGACGTTGCTGCGCATGCTGGCCGGACTGGAGGAGATCACCGGCGGCACCATCGCGATCGACGGCAAGGTGGTCAACGACATCGAGTCGAAGGATCGCGACATCGCGATGGTGTTCCAGAGCTACGCGCTGTATCCGCACATGACCGTCGGCGAAAACATGGCGTTCAGCCTCAAGTTGCGCAAGGCCGACCCGAAGATGATGGCCGACCGCGTCGCGCATGCGTCGAAGATCCTGAACCTCGACCCGTACCTGGCGCGCTTCCCGCGGGAGCTCTCCGGCGGCCAGCGGCAGCGGGTCGCGATGGGCCGCGCGATCGTCCGCGACCCGAAGGTGTTCCTGTTCGACGAGCCGCTGTCCAACCTCGACGCCAAGCTGCGCGTCGCGATGCGCGCCGAGATCAAGGCGCTGCACCAGCGGCTCAAGACGACGACCGTCTACGTCACGCACGACCAGGTCGAGGCGATGACGATGGCCGACCGCATCGTCGTCATGCACGACGGCCGCATCGAGCAGATCGGCGAGCCGCTCGAGCTCTACGACCATCCGGACAACCTGTTCGTCGCGCAGTTCATCGGCTCGCCGGCGATGAACGTCATGAGCGGCAAGGTGAAGCGCAGCGGCGGACCGGCGCACGTGGAAGTCGCCGGCGGCGTGCGCTGGCCGCTGCAGCAGGGGCCGGGCACCGAGGGCCAGGCGGTCTCCTACGGCATTCGCCCCGGCGACCTGCGTCTCGCCAGCCCCGACGCGCCGGACGCGGTGCCCGCCGAAATCGTCGTGGTCGAGCCAACGGGCGCCGAAACCGAACTGCTGATCCAGGCCGGAAACGACCAGCTGATCCTGGTCACCCACGGCCGGCCCAACGTGAATCCCGGCGACCGGATCGGCCTCTCCATCGATCCCGCCAAAGTGCATGTCTTCGACCAGGGAACCGGCGCGCGACTCGCCGCGTGAGAGGTAGATCAGCAATGAGCAAAGGCAAGAACAAGAAGGGGCGCACGCTGCGGTCCCGCACGTGGTTCGACAGCCACGACCGCGACGCGATGGTCCACCGCTCGTGGATGAAGAACCAGGGCATCCCGCACGACCAGTTCGACGGCCGGCCGGTCATCGGCATCTGCAACACGTGGTCGCAGGCCACGCCGTGCAACGCGCACTTCCGCGAGCTTGCGCAGCATGTTCGTGACGGCATCCTCGACGCCGGCGGCTTTCCCATCGAGTTTCCGGTGATGAGCCTGGGCGAAACGCTGATGCGGCCCACGACGATGCTGTTCCGCAACCAGACGGCGATGGACGTCGAGGAATCGATCCGCGCCAATCCGTTCGACGGCGTCGTGCTGATGATGGGCTGCGACAAGACCACGCCGGCGCTGCTGATGGGCGCGGCCTCCGTCGACCTGCCGACGATCGGCCTTTCCGGCGGCCCGATGCTGAACGGCAAGTTCCGCGGCGAGGACATCGGCTCCGGCACGCACGTGTGGAAATTCACGGAGATGCTGAAGACCGGCGAGATGAAGATGCCCGATCTCGAGGAGGCCGAGGCGTGCATGTCGCGCTCCGCCGGCCACTGCATGACGATGGGCACGGCGTCGACGATGGCGTCGATGGTCGAGGCGCTGGGGATGGGCCTGCCCACCAATGCGGCGATCCCCGCCGTCGATTCGCGCCGCCGCCTGCTTGTCGCGCATGTGCGGGCGGCGGATCGTGGAGATGGTGCACGAGGACCTGAAGATGTCGCAGATCCTCACCAAGGACGCGTTCGAGAACGCGATCATGGTCAACGGCGCGATCGGCGGATCGACCAACGCGGTGGTGCACCTGCTGGCCATCGCCGCGCGCATCGGCGTCAAGCTTTCGCTCGACGACTGGGACCGCCTCGGGCGCGACATGCCGTGTCTCGTCGACCTGATGCCGTCGGGCAAGTACCTGATGGAGGATTTCTACTATGCGGGCGGCCTGCCGGTGGTGATCCGCGAGATCGGCAAGTACCTGCACAAGAAGGCGCTCACCGTCAACGGCAAGACGATCTGGGACAACTGCAAGGACGCCGTCAACTACAACGAGAAGGTCGTCACGCCCATCGCCAAGCCGTTCAAGCCGCAGGGGGGCATCGCCGTGCTGCGCGGCAACCTGGCGCCGAACGGCTGCGTGCTGAAGCCGTCGGCCGCGACGCCGAAGCTGCTGAAGCACAAGGGGCGCGCCGTCGTGTTCGAGAACATCGACGACCTGCACAAGCGCATCGACGACCCCAAGCTCGACGTCGACGCGAATTGCGTGATGGTGCTCAAGAACTGCGGACCCAAGGGCTACCCCGGCTTTCCCGAGGTCGGCAACTTCGCGCTGCCCGCCAAGCTGCTGAAGAAGGGCGTCACCGACATGATCCGCATCTCGGACGCGCGCATGTCCGGCACCGCCTATGGCACGGTGGTGCTGCACACGGCGCCGGAAGCGGCGGCGGGCGGCCCGCTCGCGCTGGTGCGCAACGGCGACATCATCGAACTCGATGTCGCCAAGCGCAGGATCCACCTGCACGTCTCCGACGACGAGCTCGCGCGGCGCAAGACCAAGTGGAAGCCGCTGCCGCCGCATGCGACGCGCGGCTGGGTCAAGCTCTATTGCGACACCGTGCTGCAGGCCGACCGCGGCGTCGACCTCGATTTCCTCGTCGGCAATTCCGGCTCCAAGGTAGGCAAGGTCAGCCACTAGCTGACGAACGCGCCGACCACAGAGCGCGCGGCGCTCGGCGCGACGGGCGCGTTCGGCGCGGCGGCTATTTCTGCTTGGTGTAGTAGCCGTCGAACGACGTCGCCCACGTCCTGCCCTTGTCCGCCGACGTCTCCCATAGCTGGCGTACGCGGCCGTCGGGAAGCGGCTGCCAGGTGATGCGATTGTCAACCTTGCCGCCGGGCTTTTCCGCGTCGACCGTCTCGCCCGCCAGAATCATCCTGCCGTCCACGATGCCGCCTTCGATGACGAGGAGGCCGCCTCCGCTGTCCACCCAGGTCTGGTGCCAGACCTTGCGGTCCGCGTCATAGACATTGAGGCTGGAGCCGCTGAATTCGCCTGCGCGATAGTTCTCGAAGATCACGCATTCCTTGTGCATTCGCGTGATGCGGTTCTGGCCGACCAGCTTGCCGGACGCGTCGCGCACTTCCCAATCGCCCAGCCAGAAGTCGAACTGGTGAAAGGCAGGCGCGACGCACGCTGGCGGCTTGGGCGCGGTGGGCGGCGCGGATGCGTCCTGGGCAGACGCCGGCGCTACGGCTGAGGCGAAAGTGACGGTCGTGGCCATGGCGAATCCTATGCGACGAAGCGACATGCGAATCCTTGCGGTGTGTGGCCGGAGGCAGCCGGCACGGCCGGATAGTGCAAGCCAAGTGGCCTTATAGCAAGTGCCAATATCGAGTAATCTTGTGGGCCATTACGGGCCGCCGCCTACTGTCCGTCGGCGGTCCCCGGCGACCCACCCCACGCGAGGCGACGATGCCCAAGCGATCCCGCGGCGCGATGATCCCGCTGCTTTCCGGACCCGCCACGGAGGGCTTGAGCCTGCGCGATCAGATCTACAAGACCTGTCTCGCCGCGATCGTCGACGGCCGCCTGGCCGAGGGCGCACGGCTGCCTTCGGCGCGGCAGCTGGCGCTGGACTGGCGCATCTCGCGCAACACGGTCGACGACGCCATCGCCCGACTGCAGGCCGAAGGGTTTGTCGTTCGCCGCATCGGCGCCGGCACGTTCGTCGCGGCGCGGGCGCGCATCGCGCGCCGCGCCCGGCGTGCAGCGGCGGCGGCCCAGCGTGCTGGGTCGCAAGGCGCTCGCGGCCGTGTCGGCCTGGGGCCGCAGCGCGACGAGTTCCTACTTCTCGGCCAGCGTACCGAAGGCGGTGCCGTTCCTGGCGGGAATGCCGGCGCTCGATGCATTTCCGCTGGCGCTGTGGCGGCGGCTCGTCGCGCGGCGCCTTCGCGTCGGCGGCGGCGGGCTGCTCGGCTATTTCCCTTCGCTCGGCCACGCCCCGTTGCGCGAGGCGACGGCGCGACACCTGGCTTCGACCAGCGGGGCATCGACTGCGATGCCGGCGCAGGTCATGATCCTCAACAGCTCGATGCAGGCGGTCGACCTCATTGCGCGGGTGCTGCTCGAATCCTCGGACACCGTCTGGATCGAGGATCCATGCTTTCCCAATTTGCGCGCCGCACTGGCCATGTCCGGCGCGCGGATCGAGCCCGTGCCGGTCGACGCGCACGGTCTCGACGTCGACGAGGGTGCGCGCCGCGCGGCGCCGGCGCTGGTCTACGTCACGCCGTCATGCCAGTATCCGACGGGCGTGACGATGTCGCTCGAACGCAGGCTCGCGTTGCTGCGCCATGCCGCGACAACCGGCGCATGGATCGTCGAAGACGACTACCAGAGCGAGTTCACGTACGCGGGCCGTCCGCTGGTTTCCATCCACAGCCTCGATCGAAGCGAGCGCACGCTGTACGTCGGGACGTTCACGAACAGCGTGTTTCCTTCGCTGCGGCTGGCGTACGTCGTGCTGCCGCGATCCCTGGTGCCGGTGTTCGAGGCCGTCCGCCGGCAACTCGACGACCACACGCACGGCGCGATGCAGGCGGTGCTGGCGGACTTCATGGACGGCGGCCACTTCAGCGCCCATCTGCGCAAGATGCGCGCGCTCTATCATGGGCGGCGCGACGCGCTGCTGGCCGCCTGCGCGCGGTCCCTGCCGGCGACCGCGGTCCTGGGTCCCGCGACGAGCGGAATGAATGTCGCGCTGCATCTGCCGGCGCGGCAGGCGGACCGGGCGGTCGCCGCGCGCGCCGCCGCGTCGGGCTTGCAGCGTGCTGCCGCTGTCGCGCTACGCGTCCGGAGCGCATCCGCGCAACGGCTTGTTGCTGGGCTATACGGCGCTGACCGAACGCCAGATTGCTGCGGGCATGACCCGCTTGGCCCAGGTGATTGCGCGCGGCGACTAGAATAAAAGCCATGACCGACTACCTCAATCCCGACCTGCCCGCAGGACTGCGGCGCGTGCGCATGCCCGTGATCGATGCCACGAATGTCACTCTCGACGGCTACGGGCACCTGGTCGACGACCCGAAGTCGTGCAACGTGGAAATCGTCCGCTGGCGGGCGACAGGATGGCGGCCCGTCGACGCCGACACCGGGGACGAGGGGGGAACGACCGAAGGGGTCTTCGTCAGCGAATGGCGCGGCGACATCCTGTACGGCCGCAACGAAGCCGTCGGCGGGCATTACGTGCTGGCCTACGCGGGCGAACCGGCGCGCGCGGACGACAGCCACCGGCGCGATCCCGACATCATGTTGCAGTGGCACGCCAACTATCATCCCGATGGCGGACAACTGTTCTTTCCACTCGATGCGAAGCCGTTCCTGGTCCCGCTGGCGCTGCCCGGGGACGACGTGCGGCCCGAGAATTTCGTGTGCTTCCGCTTCGACGGCACGCGAGGGCTCTACATCCATCCGGACATCTGGCACGAGGGCGTATTCGCGTGCGCCGGCAGCCAGCGCTTCTTCGATTGCCAGGGCGCGGTGCATGCGCGCGTTTCGGTGGATTTCGCGCGCGAATTCGGCTGCCTGCTCGAGGCGCCGCTCAAGTAAGTGTCACGCAGTGGCTGCGTTCAGTCGCCGAGATCCGCCAGGTCGGAATGGCACCACTGTTTCTCGTCCTCGGGTACCTGCTCGAGAAGCGCCAGCGCTTGCTGCCGGGATGCCGCGAATGCTGCGGCGTCGCCGTTCGCGCGCTGCGCCAGCGCCAGCACGACGCAGCCGAAGAACGTCTCGATCGCCGGCGCGTCATTGCGCACGCAGACGTCGATGCACCGCCGGGCACTTTCGATCGCCTCCGCGGCACGGCCCGCCTGCAACAGGCTTCGCGTCAGCCGATATTCGGCGCGTTCCTCCTCCAGCCACGTGCCCGCCAGTTTCCAGTACGTGAGACCGCCCTTGGCGGCGACGAGCATGCCCTCGGTCTCCGCGGCGTCGCGGTCCTTCTTTTCCTCGAGAGCTGCAGCAAGGTTGTTGCCACCGATCGCGAGCGCGCGAACGGCCGGCGACCCCGGCGGCAATCCGGCGTGGGCGAGCCGCAGCGCTTCGGCGTAGGCGGCGATCGCGCGATTCATCTCGTTGCGGCCGGACAATGCGGACGCGGCCAGCGCCAGCACGCTAATGCGGTCTTCGGGCGCGAGAGGGCTCGAGCACGGAAGTCTCGCCGCCGGCATAGCGCAGCGTCGCGATGTTGCGGTCCAGCGCGCCTGCGGCCGCCTCGCTGCCGGTCGAAAGCCGGCAGGCGCGCGCAGCGCTTCCAGCAATTCGATTCCGCGTGACCATTGGCCGAGATGCTCGCCGTAGACGTGCGTCAGGATGCGCGCGAAGGGAGGAATGTGCTCCGCGGTTTCCACCACGTGCAGCGAGGACGCCAGCCGGTCCGCGACTTCCTGCGGGCGATCGCCGTGGTCATTCCAGGCGGTTTCGAGAAAGGCGTCGAATGTCATTGCCGACGCCCGTCGCCGTCGATTTCCACCTCCGCCTCGATCTCCACCGGGATTTCGAAAGGAAGCTCGGCCATGCCGACGGCCGACCGTGAGTGCGCTCCGCGCTCCGGACCGTAGAGCTCGAGGATCAGGTCGGAAAAGCCGTTGATGACCGACGGCTGCGCGGAGAAACCCTGCGCCGAATTGACCATGCCGAACACGCGCAGCCACGCGGAGACGCGGTCGAGGTCGCCCAACTCGCGCTGGAGGCTGGCCAGGATCGACAGCGCCACCTTGCGCGCCGCCGCGTAGCCTTGTTCGACCGTCAGGTCGCGGCCCACCTTGCCCAGCGGCCGCGAAACGGAACCGTCGGCGTCCTGCGGCGCATGTCCCGACACGAATGCGCGATTGCCGCGCACCCGGACGAAGGCGAACGGCAGGCGGGCTCCGGGCGGAATGATGATCGGGGCCGGCAGCACCAGTCCGAGTTCGCGAAGCTTGGCTTCAATGTGCATTGTCGATGCCCGTCGGGGTCCCTACGCCGCGCAGCGGCTGTCTACGCCGAACGGTGGTTTGCATGGAGCGAATCCTAGCCGCTTTTGCGCGCGGCGCGTATCCCCGGGACGTCGACAATTCGCACGCCGTCGACGGGCGGCGCGGCTATCGCCTGCATCAGCGCCGAAACCATCTCGTTTCGCGTTACCAGACCCAGCCGCTCGGCGTGTGCGCGCGTCGCAGGAAGCAGCCGGAACAACCCATACAGCGGGACGAGCAGATAGGGCCAGTAGTGTCCGGGTCCCAGCACGTACCAGGGCCGCAGGATCGTGGCCGGAATGCCGGAGGTGCGTACCAGCGCTTCGCCCTCGGTACGGGCGGCGATGTAGGCGCGCATGACCGGCGCGGGGTGGGCGACGCTGACATAGACGAGGTGCTTCGCCGCCGCCGTGACTGCGGCCGCGGCCGTCGCGCGAATGGACGCCAGATCCACGCGGAGGAACTCCGCGGCCTTGCCCGGTCCAGGATGCGGCGTGCCCACGAGGTGGACGAGCGTGGCGCCCGCGCGGAATCGCTGCCGCGAAGGATCCGGCGTCCAGCGCGTTGCCGACGACCGGACGCGCGCCCGGCGCAAGTCGCGTCTGCGAACCGTCCCTGACCAGCGCGACGACCGCAAAACCCCGGGCAACCAGGCTCTCGATCAGCGGCCGGCCGATGTAACCGGTGCCGCCGGCGACGAAGACCCTGTCGGCCCCGCGCTCATTCAGTCCGCCGACGGGTGCCAGTGTCCGGGCGCGAACTTGACTCCGCGGCGCCCGCGTCATGAACTCCCTAGAATTTTCCATACTTGTCGTACGCGGCGACAGGATCCATGCCGCCGATCAGCGCCCGGCGCATTTCGGTCTCGGTCGACACCACTTCCTCGGTCTTGACGATCACGTCTTCGACCAGCGCGCGAGGAATGATGACCACGCCGTCGCGGTCGCCGAGCAGGTAGTCGCCGGTGCTGACGGTGACGGTGCCGATCGTCACCGGCTCGCCATAGCTATCGGGAATCCAGCGCTCGACGATGTCCGACGGCGTCAGGAACGAACAGAATACGGGGAAGCCCTGCTCGAGGACGAGGTCGGTGTCGCGCGATCCGCCGTCGACGACGTAACCCAGCACGCCGCGCGCCTGCAGCGTCTGCGCGGACAGTTCGCCCATCAAGCGCGACTTCGTGGTTGTGCGGCTGGCAGACGATCACGTGGCCGGACGGAGCGCGCGAAAGCAGCGTGCACCATCCGAGCAGCGTTTCATCACGTGTCCGCGTGCGATCGATGTGCCCGGACACCGTCCACACCGGCCCGGCCAGTCGCGTTCCCGGCGCAATGGCCTTGATCGCCGGCGGGAGCACGATGTTGTCGTGTCCCATCATGCGCAGCACGTCGTGCACGGCGCCGGTGTAGCACGCGGCCAGCCGGGCGGTCAGCGTCGGGGCGCTCATCGCGCGTCAGGCTTTCTTGCGCCAGCCGCCGATGATGGCGCCGGCAAGCGTCAGCCCCACCAGCACGTATCCGGAATTGATCGTCCACAGCGAGACGCCGCGCATTTCGAAGCCGTAGTGCAACGCCAAGCTCGCGGCGACGAAGCCCAGCGCCACGAACGCGCCGACCTTCGCTCCGCTTGCGAAAGTGGTGTCGCCCAGCCGGTTCAGCAGCGAGTTGAGCGTGTAGCACATCACCAGAATCGCGATGAATCCGGTCACCATGGGCATGAAGGAACCGCCGCTTTCCATCTTGAGCTGTTCCATCGTCTTGCCGATGCCGGCGGCCCACGGCGCGGCAAGGACGGTGTACCAGACGGCACCCAGCGCAAAGAAGACGATTGCCGCCACGACCACCGCGGCATGGTTGGTTGACTTCATGGTTACCCCCTCGAATGGTTCCGGCGCTTGGAGTCGCGCCGTGTGCCGGCAGTCTGCCTTCCGCCACCGGCCGGCGCAAGACGCCGCCGCCTTCCGCGCGGCACGGCCGGATCCGCCAGGCGTGGCGGTTCAGGCGAGCCCGAACATGGCCTGGATCGACGCGCGAAAACCGCGGCCCGACGTGAGTTCGGTGCCGTCCGACAGCGCGATCAGGTATTCGCCATGGAGTTGCGGGCGCAACTCGCGCACGAACTGGACGTTGACCGCGTGCGAACGGTGGACGCGCAGGAAGGTGTGCGGCGAAAGCCGCGCGACGAGGCCCGTCAGCGTTTCCTTGTGCAGGTACGGCCGCTCGGCCCACAGCCGGACGTAGTTGTCCTCGGCCTCGATGCGCACGATGTCGGCGACCTGCACGATCACGATGCGGTTGACCGACTTGACGGCGATGCGCGTGAGCAGCGGCTGCGCGCCGCCGACGCTCTCCCAGGAAACGTCCACCGGGTAGCGCGAATCCTTGGCTTCCTGCCGGCCGTCGCTCGAAAAACCGTCGGGCGGTGTACGCATGTCACCTCCACAAAGTCAGTGCATCGACGAAGCAGTCATTACCCGTCCATCGGACGCGCCGCGGATTCGCGCGCCGCGCTGCGCACCTGGCGCGCCATCGCGCGCACATCGGCCAGAGGAAGCATGGCGTTGGCGCTGCGCTGGGCATCCTCCCAGAGCGGCATGGCGTCGTGAAAACGCTGCCGGCCGCTCGGCGTCAGGGAGACGAGCTTCACCCGCCGGTCCTGCGCCGCGGTGACGCTGACCAGGCGCGCCTTCTTGAGCTTGGCGACCGTTCGGCTGAGCGTCGTCTGGTCGGTCAACGTGGTGGCGCCCAGGCGGCCGATCTCCACCGGCTCGGTGGCGAGAATCGCCCACAGCAGCGCCAGCTGGCCCGCGCACAGGCCGACCGGGCGCAGAGCCTCGTCATACAGCGTCGTCACCACGCGGGTGAGGAGCTTCAGGTTGGCGTAGCCGCATTCGCTGCCGCGCCGCGCATAGCTTTCGAGCAGTGCGTCTCCGCGCCGTTGTGCGGCGATGGATTTGCGCTGTGCCATGAGTGCCTCCGCTTGTCGTGGCCTGCTTGTGGCCGCCACGACCGTTGTATATGCATATGCATACGGTTGCCACGATAGCGCGCAACGCGGGCGAGCGCAAGTGCGCGCCGCCCGTCGTGGCAGCCTGCCCGCTGCCGCGCGCGTTTCGCCCTTACAGCCCTCCCGCTCGCCAATCACTGCGACATCGCGCTGCCGTCGCGGTAACGTGCTCCTGTCGAAGCGGCGCATCCACACTTCCAGCGGGGACCCCCAGTCGCCTAGGAACGCGCCCTTCGACATTTTTTTGCCTGTAGCTCGCGGAAACGCGATGCCGGCGCACGCAACGGATGACGCTTCGCCACCGCCAGTCCGCCCTTCACCCACGGCCCCTCGCCGTTGGCCAACCAGCGATTGCGAGTGCTAATTCCCGCTCGGTACGCTGCTATCGAAGTGGCCCGATCACCGGCCGCGTCTGTCGCAGTTCCGGATTTCCACTCTTTGGGGGAATCACCGCATGAACAACAAGCACATCGAATCGCGGCGCCTGCGTCTGGCAGGCGTGATCGCCGGCTGGCTCACGCTTTGCGCCGGACCGGCGCTGGCCGTGGACATCAAGGTCGAGATCACCGGATCCAACATCAAGCGCATCGAAGGCGAGGGCGCGCTGCCCGTGCAGACCATCAGCCGCGACGAAATCAACCGCAGCGGCGCGCAGAACGCGATGGAGATCATGAACCTCATCTCCGCGAACAACAGCGCCGGCAATGTCTCGCTTTCCAACGTGATCGGCTCGCTCACTTTCAGCAACCAGACCGCGTCGCTGCGCGGCCTGGGCGGACAGGCCACGCTGGTGCTGGTGAACGGCAAGCGCGTGGGAACGTTCGGCGGCGCGATCAACGGCGCCGAAGGCGTGAACCTGGCCTCGATCCCGTTCACGGCGATCGACCGCGTCGAGGTGCTGAAAGACGGCGCGTCGGCGGTCTACGGCAGCGATGCCATCGCCGGCGTCATCAACTTCATCATGCGCCAGGACTTCACCGGCGTCGAGGCGACAGCGTGGGCCGGAACGCCGACGCGCACCGGCGGCGGCGACCAGTACAACTTCAAGGCGACCGCGGGATATGGCGACCTGGCCAAGGACAAGTACAACGTGTTCCTCACTGCCTCCTACGACGACCAGAAGAACCTGACGCAACGGGACCGCAATTTCTCGGCGCACAGCTACATCACGTCGATCGGCCTGGACACGTCGTCGGGCAACACGTTTCCAGGATACGTGTCCACCGGTGGCATCGGCAGTTTCGTCGAGTATCCGGCCTGTCCCAACCCCAACTTCGAGTCCGACGGACGCTGCCGCTTCGATCCGTCGCAGTACCAGGGCGTGCAGCAGATACCGGACACCAAGCAGCTGAATTTCTTCGGGTCGGGGCGCTACCTGATCAACAACGACTGGCAGGCCTACATGTTCGGCAGCTACTCGAAGCAGGAATCGCGCTACGTGATCCAGCCGGTGCCGCTGTCGGACCAGTTCGCGACGCCGCCGAACAATCCGATCTTTCCGCAGTACCCGCTGAACACGATCCTGCTGCCGCCGACCAGCCCCTACTATCCGCACGCGCAGGCCATCGAGGCCGGCGTCGACGGCCAGCCGCTCAACGTGCGGTACCGTGCCGTCGAGAACGGCAACCGGGACACGACCGACACCAACCAGCAGTGGAACGTCGTGGCGGGTGCGAAGGGCACCGCGTGGAACTGGGACTTCGACGGCTCGTTCAACTACGGCGAGAATACGACCAAGCAGATGCTCAACGGCGGCTTCCCGCTGCTGTCGCGCATCCTGCCGCTGCTCAACAGCGGCGTGGTCAACCTGTTCGGGCCCAACACGCCGGCGGTCACTCAGCAGATCCTTGCCACGAACTACAACGGACCGACGTTCAACGGCAAGCTCACCGGCTATGGCATCGACGTCAAGGGCTCTGGCGAGATCTACACGCTGCCGGCCGGTCCGCTGGCGCTGGCGCTGGGCGTGCAGGCGGGCAAGGAGACGCTCACGCAGGACCCAGCGGAGATCCTCGCCACGGGCGACGTCTCGGGCTTTGGCGGCAACCTCGCGCCGTTCTCCCATTCGCGCACGGTGTGGGCGGTCTTCGGCGAACTGAACATCCCGATCCTCAAGTCGCTCGAGGGAAACGTCGCCGTCCGTTACGACCACTACAGCGACTTCGGAAGCACGACCAATCCCAAGGTGAGCCTGCGCTGGCAGCCGCTGCCGACGTTTCTGATGCGCGCTTCCTGGGGCACGGGGTTCCTCGCACCGACCCTCTATGAATTGTGGAACACCACGGTCCAGGGCGTCACGCCGCCGGGTGTGTCGGATCCTCTGCGCTGTCCGACGACGGGCGACTCCAACGACTGCGACACGCAGTTCACGACATCGACCGGTGGCAGCCCCGATCTTCGACCGACCAAGTCCAACCAGACGACGATCGGCGGCGTTTGGGAGCCGGTCCCCGGCGTGTCGGTCGGCCTCGACTGGTTCTATCTGACGCTCAAGGACCAGCTGACGACCGGCGTGCCGATCGCGACGATCCTGGGTGATCTCGACCAGTACGGCTACCTCGTGACGCGCGGTCCGGTGCAGCCGGCGTTTCCGACACTGCCCGGGCCGATCACTTCCGTTTACCAGCACTGGATCAACCTGGGACAGACGAAGATCCAGGGCATCGATGTCGACGCGCGCTTCAAGTTGCCCGCGACGGACATCGGCCAGTTCAGCGCATCGGTCACCGGGACCTACTACATCAGTTACCAGGTGCAGCAGGGCGACGGCAGCTTTGCGGGCTTTGTCTCAAACGCGTTCCAGGCGCCAGCCACCGGCATCACGCCGCGATGGAAGAGCTATGCGGCGTTGAACTGGACCTACGGACCTTGGACGGCGACGCTCGGCAATTCGTACCAAAGCTCGTACATCGACGTGCAGACCGACCCCGATGGCAATCTGCGCAGAGTAGGCACGCTGAGCCTGTGGGACACGCAGGCAAGCTACACCGGCTTCCGCAATCTCACGCTCACGATCGGGGTCAAGAACCTGTTCGACACGGATCCGCCCTTGACCAACCAGAACAACACGTTCCAGGTTGGGTTCGATCCGTCCTACTACGACGCGCGCTCGCGCTTCGTCTATGGAAGCCTGACTTACTCGTTCAAGTAGCGACGCTTCACATCATCCTGACGGGGGCCTTAAGGGGCTCCCGTTGCATTTGCGCGTCGGCTATATCAGGTCGAGCTGGCGCGGACCGGCGGGCGCCGGCGGACGAAAGCGGGAGGTATCGAGCGGCGTGCGATCGCGGTTGAGACCCAGGCGCTGGCACGCCAGCGCGAAACGTTTTTCGATGAGTTCGGCGAACGGACCGGTGCCGCGCATCCTCTCGCCGAAACGCGCATCGTAGTCGCGCCCGCCGCGCAATTGCCGCAGCACGCTCATTACGTGGTCCGCGCGCAGCGGATAGTGGGCATCGAGCCAGTCGCGGAACAGCGGCGCGACTTCCAGAGGCAGGCGCAGCATGATCCAGCCGGCGTGGCGCGCGCCATGCTGCGCGGCGGCCTCGAGAATGGCCTCGAGGTCGCGGTCGTTGAGCTGCGGAATCACCGGCGCGGCCAGCACGCCCACCGGCACGCCGGCGTCGCTCAGTGCCCTGATCGCCTGCAGGCGCCGCGGCGGCGCGGCCGCGCGGGGTTCGAGCGAGCGCGCGAGATCGCGGTCCAGCGTGGTGATCGAAATGTAGACGCGCGCCATGTTCTTCGCGGCCATCGGCGCGATCAGGTCCAGGTCGCGCTCGACCAGCGCCGACTTGGTCACGATCGTGAACGGATGCTCGAGTTCGCACAGGACTTCGAGGATGCCGCGCGTGACCTTCCACTCGCGTTCGATCGGCTGGTACGGATCGGTGTTGGTGCCCAGCGCGATGGGGTCGCAGCGATAGCCGCGCTTCGCGAGCTCCTCGCGCAGCAGCACCGGCGCATTGGGCTTGGCGAAGAGCTTCGTCTCGAAATCCAGGCCCGGCGACAGGTCGTGATAGGCGTGCGTGGGCCGCGCATAGCAGTAGATGCAGCCGTGCTCGCAGCCCTGGTACGGGTTGATGGACTGATTGAACGGGATGTCGGGCGACGCATTGTGCGCGATGATCGTCCGCGCCGGCTGGATGGTGACAGTCGTCTTGAGTTGGGAACTGAGCGGCGCCGGTTCGTCCTCGGGCGCGGAATCGCCCGCCGGTGGCGACCAGCCGTCGTCGTAAGCCTCGCGGCCTTCGCGGCGGAAGCGGTTGTGCGGATTGAACGTCGCGCCCCGGCCGCGTTCGGGCGCCGCGCCCGGCGCACGGCGCAGCGGATCGGCCGCGGGCTTTTCGCGTTCCGGGTCCTGGGGTTCGCCGCGTTTCATGCATGCCAATATTACTCGCTGCACGCGTGACGGGCTGCGGCGATTGCGACTAGAATCGGCGACCGCAAGGATCGCCCATGAGCAAACCGAAATCGCACCGTTTCGACACGCTTTCGCTGCACGCCGGGTCCGCGCCCGACTCCGCGACCGGCGCGCGCGCGACGCCGATCTACCAGACCGCGTCGTTCGTCTTTCCGGACAGCGATCACGCGGCGGCGCTGTTCAACATGGAGCGCGCGGGCCACGTCTATTCGCGCATTTCCAATCCGACGGTCGCGGTGCTCGAGGAGAGGGCGGCCGCGCTGGAGGGAGGGGTCGGCGCCCTCGGCACCGCCAGCGGCCAGGCGGCGCTGCATCTGGCCATCGCCACGCTGCAGGGCGCGGGCTCGCACATCGTCGCGTCGCGGTCGCTGTACGGCGGCTCGCACAACCTGCTCGACTACACGCTGCCGCGCTTCGGCATCGAGACGACTTTCGTCGATCCGCGCGACATCGATGCATGGCGCGCGGCGGTGCGGCCGAACACGCGGCTCTTCTTCGGCGAGACGCTGGGCAATCCCGGGCTGGACGTGCTCGACATTCCCCGCGTGTCGCAGGTGGCGCATGAGCACGGCGTGCCGTTGCTGGTCGACTCGACGTTCACCACGCCCTGGCTCATGCGGCCGTTCGATCACGGCGCCGACCTGGTGCTCCACTCCGCGACCAAGTTCCTCTCGGGGCACGGCGTCGTCATCGGCGGCGTGCTCGTGGATTCGGGCCGCTTCGATTGGGATGGCGGCGCGGCGCGCGGCAAATTTCCGACGCTGACCGAGCCGTACCGCGGCTTTCACGACATGGTGTTCAGCGAGGAGTCGACGACCGCGGCCTTCCTGCTGCGGGCGCGGCGCGAAGGCATCCGCGACTTCGGCGCCTGCATGTCGCCGTTCACCGCGTTCCAGATCCTGCAGGGCATCGAGACGCTGCCGGTGCGCATGCAAAGGCACGTGGAAAACACGCGCAAGGTCGTCGCGTTCCTGGACGCGCATCCGCTGGTTTCGGACGTTGGCTACCCGGAGCTCCCGGGACATCCCGACCACGCGCTGGCGAAGACGCTGCTGCCGCGCGGGTGCGGCGCGGTGTTTTCGTTCAACCTTCGCGGAACGCGCGCGCAGGGACGCAAATTCATCGAGACGCTGAATCTCTTTTCGCACCTCGCCAACGTCGGCGACGCCAAGTCGCTGGTGATCCACCCGGCGTCGACGACGCATTTCCGGATGTCCGCCGAGGACCTGGCGAAGTCCGGCATCACCGAGGGCACCATTCGCCTTTCGATCGGCCTCGAGGATCCGGACGACCTGACCGAGGACCTGGGCCGCGCGTTGCACGCGGCGGGGAAGAGCTAGGAACATCGGGACAGGACACGATTACGTCATGCGCATCTCGGTCAATGGCAGCGAGTGCTACGCGTATACCGGCTCCCGCCGGCATGGACCCGGCGCAACCCACGCTCACGTTCGTGCACGGCGCCGCGAACGACCACAGCGTCTGGGCGCTGCAGTCGCGATACTTTGCCCATCACGGATTCAATGTGCTGGCGGTGGATCTTCCGGCGCACGGCCGGTCCGCCGGCGACGGCGCATGCGACGGTCGAGGCGATTGCCGACTGGATCGCGCAATTGCTCGACGCTGCGGGTGTGGCGCAGTCGGCACTCGTCGGACATTCGCTGGGCTCGCTGGCCGTGCTGGCGTGTGCGGCGCGCCATCCGGAGCGGGTCGCCAAGATCGCGCTGCTCGGTCCGGCGGCGCCGATGCTCGTGAGCGACGAATTGCTCGCGGCCGCGCGCGACGACGAGCATCTCGCGTACGAAATGATCGTGGGCTGGTCGATTTCCGCCGCGAGGCAGCTGGGCGGCAATACGGTGCCGGGCATGTGGATGACGGGCAGCGCGCTGCGCCTGATGGAGCGCACCCGCCCGGGCGTCCTTCACGCCGACCTCATGGCTTGCCAGTCCTACGGCAACGGCCTCGTCGACGCGGCGGCCGTGCGCTGTCCGGTACTCGCCGTCCTCGGCACGCGCGATCTGATGACGCCGGTCAAGGGCGCGCGGGCGCTGCTGGACGCGCTGCCGGGCGTGCGCGCGGTCACGCTGCAGGGCGCCGGCCACGCGATGATGGCCGAGCAACCCGACGCGGTGCTCGACGCGCTGCGCGCATTTCTCTAGGCGGGATCCGATGACCGGCGACGACGCAGCCGAATCCGTCGCGCCGACGGTCGTCACCGTCGCGGCCGGCGCGCCGCTCTCGTGGCTCGCCGCAGGCTGGAACGACTTTCGCGCGCATCCTGGCCCGAGCATGTTCTATGGCGCGTGCTTCGCGGTCATGGGATTCCTCATCCAGTTCGTGTTCGGTCATGCCTATCAATACGTGTCGGCGCTGGTCACCGGGTTCTTCCTGGTCGGACCGTTCCTCGCGATCGGCCTGTACGACCTTTCGCGCCGCCGCGAGCTGGGACAACCCGCATGGCTCGCGCCGACGCTCGACGCGTGGCGGCCCAACGTCGGGTCCGTCGGAATGTTCGCGCTGGTGCTGGCCGTCATCCTGCTTGTCTGGGCCCGCGCGTCGCTGGTGGTCTTCGCGCTGTTCTTCACGTACGACATGCCGGACCTGCACGGCTTCCTGGCGCAGGTCCTGTCGCTGTCGCACGTGGAATTCCTGCTCGCCTATCTCTGCGTCGGAGGCTTCTTCGCGGTGCTGGTATTCGCCATCAGCGTGGTGTCGGTGCCGATGATGCTGGACCGCAACACCGACGGCATCGTCGCCGCGCTGACCAGCCTGCGCGCGTTTGCGGCGAACGTGCCGGCGATGATCGTGTGGGGCGCCCTCATCGTCCTGCTCACCGGAGTCGGGTTCGCGACGTGGTTCGTCGGTCTCGTGATCGTGGTCCCGGTCATCGGCCACGCGACGTGGCATGCCTACCGCGCGCTCGTGCGCTGATCGCGTTCCCTTTCGTGTGGCAGAATCGGCGCATGAATGCAGACGCGTCCGGAACGTCCGTCGCGAGGCACGCCGACCCGATGGCGTTTCTCGCGGCCGCCGCTCCGGTGCTGGCGCGCGACGAGGCGATGGCAAGCAGCTACATTGCGTTCGCGAACGGGCTGCTGCGCAATCCGCCGGCCGAATCCGAATCGGTCTACCTTGCGACCTATGCGGCGGCCGGTTCGCAGGGCGCGGCCATGATGCGCGGATTGGGAGGGCTGTGGGTCGGCGCGAGCGACGTCGCGGCCGCCGCCGCGTTTGCCGACGATGTATTCGTGCAGCGCGGGACCGCGCAGTCCATGCCGCAAGGGGTCGTCGGCATGCGGCCGGCCTGCGACGCCTTCGCGCACCGGTGGCGCACGCTGACCGGCCGGACCCACGTCATGCGCGTCCAGTTGCGCAATCACAAGCTCACCCGCGTCGATGCCGTGCCGCGGCCTTCCGGCACGGCGCGTCTCGCCACGGCTTCCGACGTCGACTGGGTGAGCGATGCGCAGCACGATTTCATCATGGAGGTCCAGCTGCCGGACGACGCCGCGCGGCTGCGCGCGCTGATCCCGAGGCGGATCGAGCAGGGCCAGATCTGGATCTGGGACGACGCCGGCGCCGTCGCGTTCGCCGGATGGACCGATGCGCCCCCCGACGCGGCGCGCATCGCTCCGGTGTATACGCCGCCGCATGCGCGCGGGCGCGGCTACGCCACGGCGCTCGTCGCCGACTTGTCGCAGGCGTTGCTGGACCAGGGCCGCCAGAACCTGTTCCTGATCACCGATCTCGCCAATCCCATTTCGAACGCGATCTACGCGAAGATCGGCTTTCGTCCGCTGTCGGACCTGTTTCACTTCGACTTCGTCGACGCCAGCGAGGAGGGCCGGGAATGAGCGCGATCGTTGTGGCGAGTCGGCCTGCGTGCCGACTGCAGTTGCCGTCATCCCGCTTCGCGGGCCCCTCGTCGGCTGCTCGCGTCACCGTCCCAAGGCGCGAATTGCTCCCCCTTGGGGGCAGCGCAGCGGCCTGGATCTTCATGGCCGCAAGCGTGGGGGTCCAATGACCCCGTGCCACGCTTCCACTGTCCCGGCGAACTCGTCGCGGGCGACGTGGGCGGCGAGTACGCGTTGCCCGACCCGGTGGCGCATCACGCGCTGCGCGTGCTGCGGCTGGCCGTCGGCGATCGCATTGCGCTGTTCACGGGCGACGGCGGCGAATTCGCGGCAACGCTCGTGCGCGCCGACAAGCGCGATGCCGTCGCGCGCATCGATGCGTTCGAGTCCACGGAACGCGAGAGTCCACTCGCGGTGACGCTGGTCCAGGGCATCGCGGCGAACGATGCGATGGATCACGCCGTGCGCCGGGCGGTGGAATTGGGCGTGGCGGCGATCCAGCCGGTGCTGACGACGCGCAGCGCGCGCGTGCCCGACGGCGAGCGCGGCGAGAAGCGGCTGGCCCACTGGCGCCAGATCGTCGTCGCGGCGTGCGAGCAATGCGGTCGCAACCGCGTTCCGGAAGTGCGCGCCGTCATGACGCTCGAACGCTGGCTCGCGAGCCGCGACCCCGCGGCGGCAGGACTGGTCATGACGCCGACCGCGGACATCGCGATCGCCGCCGCGCCGCGGCCGCGGGACGCGCTCGACCTGCTGGTCGGTCCCGAGGGTGGATTCGCGCCGGACGAGATTGCGCTGGCGCAACGAAGCGGCATGACCGCCATCCGCCTCGGCCCGCGCGTGCTGCGCACCGAAACGGCGGCGCTGGCCGCGCTGGCGGCGATCAACGCGCTGTGGGGCGACTTCCGCTGGGCTGGACCCGCAATAGCCCGTGATCGCTGCCTCGTTCCGGGGTCCGCGGCCACCAGGATGCTGCAGCGGACGCGTTCGAGCAGCAGTGCGTCGGTCGAGCCGCGCCACCAGCGCAGCGCGAACGACGTGCTGCGCGGATGGCCGAGGATCAGCAGGTCGATCCCGAGTTCCTCCACCAGACGCGCGATCACGGTCACCGGCTCCCCGACCACGACGTGGCGGGTGACGGACAGTCCGTGCGCGGTGAATTGCCCGGCGGCTTCCTTGATGTCGGCGTCGACGCGCGCTTCGTCGTCGCCCAGCGCGATTTCCGGAACGTATTCGCCGGCCAGCACGTAGAGCGAAGGGTCGTGGACGACGCCGGCCAAATGGATCGCGGTCGTGGGTGCCGGCGCCAGGCGAATGCATTCATCGAGGGCCAGCCGGGATTCCGGCGAGCCGTCGTACGCGACGAGAATTCTTCCGTACATGATTCCCCCAATCCCGCCGTCGAACGCCGGCGGATCCTTGCGCAGTTTCGCGCGATTTCACGGCAGTTTCGCGCAGTTTCCCTAAGCCGGCACGACCGCCGGCTTGCCGCACAGCATCAGCGCGGCGTCCGTGAGCGCGTCCCAGGCATCGCCGCGGCCGATCCCCTTGGACAGCGCATCGAGCTTCGCCAGCGAGCACAGCAGCGGCGCGATGGATGCCGGCGCGACACGATTCACCGCGCGTTCCAGCGCATTCTGGCGCTTGCCCCACACGCGCGCGTTGCGAATCGCCGACGCGATGGGCGTGCCCTCGCGCACCATCGCATGCACGGCGGCAATGGCGTGCACGTCCTCGACGAGTTGCCAGATCGCGGCAATGGGCGCGTCGCCCTCGGCCTGCATTGCGCCCAGTATGCGCAGCGCGCGCGTCGCGTCGCCGGCCAGCCAGGATTCGGACAACTGGAACACGTCGTAGCGCGCGACGTTGGCGATGGCCGCCTCGACGGCGTCCTGCGCCAGCTCGCCTTCCGGCAACAGGAGCGCCAGTTTTTCGATCTCCTGGCGCGCGGCCAGGAGGTTGCCCTCGCAATGGTCGGCGAGAAACGCCAGCGTTTCCGGCGCCGCGCGCTGACGATGCTGCTTCATGCGCGCGGCGATCCACGCCGGCAGCGCGTCGCGCTCGACCGGATACACGGCGACGGTGACGCCCGCGCCGGCGAGCGCCTCGAACCACGCCGACGATTGCGCGGCGCGGTCGAGGCGGGGCAGCGTGACAAGCGTCACGTTGTCGGGGCTCGGGTTGGCCGCGTACGCTTCGAGCGCCTTGCCGCCTTCGACGCCGGGCTTGCCCGACGGGATGCGCAGGTCCACGAGCTTGCGTTCGCCGAACAGTCCGCGGTTCAGGTTGGCCGCGAGGAACGTGTCCCAGCGAAATCCGGCTTCGACCACGAAGACCTCGCGCTCCGTGGCGCCGGCCGCGCGCGCTGCCGCGCGGATCGCGTCGCCTGCCTCGAGCGCCAGCAGCGGCTCGTCCCCATGGACCACGTACAGCGGCGCGACGCCGCGCCGCAGCTGCTCGGCAAGGGCGTCAGCGCGAACCTGCATGATTCATCGTCCGGAGGCGGATGCCGTTCAGGCGGGCTTCTTGCGCCGCCTGCAGCCGCCGCACGATCTGCGCGATGGCATCGGTCTGCATGTCGCGCTGCAGCCGCTGCTCTTCCAGGTCGCGCGCCAGCGCCTGCGTCTCGTTGAACGTATAGGCGCGCCGGATCACGATCTCGCCCGGCGGCATCCATTCCGCGCCTTCCTTGTCATGGAGGCGGAAGGACACGCGCTTGATCAGCTGGAATTCGCGAACGGCGCCGGCCGACGACAGCGATAGCACTTCCTTGTCGTCCTGGACGACCGGAATGTCGAGCACGACCTGGGCGGCGGCCGCGCTATCGGCTGATCGTCGCGCTGCCCGCGCCGACCAGCGCGCGCCGCATCTCGTTGTTGAATTGCGGTGACCCGGACGAATTGAGGTAGAGCGAGTCGAAGGTGAAGGTCGCCGCGCCGCGCAGGTGAAATCCGCAGCCCGCCAGCACCAGCACGGTGAGGGCAGCGAGCCATGCGCGGCGGGCGGAGTGCATCACACGACCACGTTCACGAGGCGGCCGGGCACGATGACGACTTTCTTCACCGGCGCGCCATTGGCATACCGCGCCACTTCGGCGCTCGCGCGCGCGACGGCCTCGATGGCCGCGTTGTCCGCGGCAACCGGCACGCAGAGCTTGCCGCGCAGCTTGCCGTTCACCTGCAGCATCAACTCGATCTCGTCCTGCACCAGCGCCGACGCATCGACTTCCGGCCACGCGGCGTCGAGCAGGTCGCCGAACTCGGCCGCCAGTCCCAGCTCCTGCCACAGCGCCCACGTCACATGCGGCACGACGGGATACAGCGTGCGCAACAGCATCGACAAGCCCTCGCGCTGCAATGCCTCCGCGCCACGCTTGTCCATCGGCAGCGCTTCGAGGGTGTTCAGCATCTTCATCCCGGCGGACACGACGGTGTTGTACTGGATACGGTCGTAGTCGTAGTTCGCCTGCTTCAGCGTGACATGCAGTTCGCGCCGCGCCGCCTTCACGGCCGCATCCGCGTTCGGACCCGTCGAAGCGGCCGGACGCGCCGCGCACGGCATCCGCGCGCGCCTGGCCGAAGGTCCACAGCCGCTTCAGGAAGCGGTGCGCGCCCTCGACGCCGGTGTCGGACCAGATCGCGGAATCGTCCGGCGAACCGGCAAACATCACATACAGCCGCGCCGTGTCCGCGCCGTATTTGTCGATGAGGTCCTGCGGCTCGACGCCGTTCTGCTCGGTCTTGCCCATCTTGCCCACGCCGCCGTACGCGACGGTGCGTGCCGTCGGCCAGGCGTCCGCCGTCGATGTGGCCCTGCGCGTCGGTCGTCGGGGTCACGCTGTCCGGCGGGAAATAGTCCTTGCCGCCTTTCGCGTTGCGCCGGTAATAGATGTGGTTGAGCAGCATGCCCTGCGTGAACAGCCGCGTGAACGGCTCGTCGATCTTCACCAGTCCCAGGTCGCGCATCGCCTTGGTCCAGAACCGGGCGTAGAGCAGGTGCAGGATCGCGTGCTCGATGCCGCCGATGTACTGGTCCATCGGCATCCAGTAGTCGTTGCGCGCGTCGACCATCGTCGTCGGCGCCGGGCGACGTGTAGCGCATGTAGTACCACGACGAATCGACGAACGTGTCCAGCGTGTCCGTCTCGCGCCGCCCCGGTTTGCCGCACTTCGGACACGGGACGTTCAGGAAATCGGGGCGCTTGTTGAGCGGATTGCCGCCGCCGTCCGGAACGCAGTCCTCCGGCAGCACGACGGGCAGGTCGCGCTCCGGCACGGGGACGGCGCCGCACGCGTCGCAGTGGATGATCGGGATCGGCGTGCCCCAGTAGCGCTGGCGCGAGACGCCCCAGTCGCGCAGGCGAAACGTGATCTTCTTCTCGCCGAGGCCCTTGGCGGCCAGGTCGGCGGCGACGGCGTCGACGGCCTCGGCATAGGCGAGTCCGTCGTACTTCCCCGAGAACACGCAGCGGCCGCGGTCCTTGTCGGCGTACCACGGCTGGTAGGCGTCGGTCGAGAACTCCTCGTCGGGAACGGCGATGACCTGCTTGATCGGCAGTCCGTATTTTTTCGCGAACGCGAAGTCGCGCTCGTCGTGCCCAGGGACCCCCATCACGGCGCCGTCGCCGTAGGCCATCAGCACGTAGTTGCCGACCCACACCTCGATGTTCTCGCCGGTGATCGGATGCGCGACGTAGAGTCCCGTCGCCATCCCCTTCTTCTCCATCGTGGCCATGTCGGCCTCGATGACGCTGCCGCGCCGGCATTCGTCGAGGAAGGCGGCGAGTGCGGGGTTGGTCTTCGCGGCGTGCAGCGCCAGCGGATGCTCGGCGGCCACCGCGCAGAACGTGACGCCCATGATCGTGTCGGCGCGCGTCGTGAACACGTACATCCGGCCATCGCCGATCGAGCGCGCCGCACGTCATCGTCGCGGATGTCGTGCGTGAACGCGAAACGGACGCCGACGCTCTTGCCGATCCAGTTGGCCTGCATCGTCTTCACGCGTTCCGGCCAGCCGGGCATCTTGTCCAGGAACGCCGAGCAGTTCCTCGGCGTAATCGGTGATCTTGAGGTAGTAGCCGGGAATCTCGCGCTTCTCGACCGGCGCGCCGGTGCGCCAGCCGCGGCCGTCGATGACCTGCTCGTTGGCAAGCACCGTCTGGTCGACCGGGTCCCAGTTGACGACCTGCGTCTTGCGGTAGGCGATGCCCTTTTCCAGCATCTTCAGGAAGAACCACTGGTTCCAGCGGTAGTAGGACGGATCGCAGGCGGCGAATTCGCGCGACCAGTCGATCGCCCAGCCCATCGTCTTGCACTGCTGCTTCATCGCAGGCGATGTTGTCGTGCGTCCACTTCGCGGGCGCGACGCCGGCCTTCATCGCCGCGTTCTCCGCCGGCAGGCCGAACGCATCCCAGCCCATCGGCATCAGGCAGTTGTAGCCCTTCATCCGCAGGTGCCGGTACATGACGTCGTTGATCGTGTAGTTGCGCACGTGGCCCATGTGCAGGCGCCCCGAAGGATAGGGCAGCATCGACACGCAATAGAATTTCGTGCGGTCCGTGCGTTCGACGGCGCGATAGGCATCGGCCGCTTCCCACGCGGATTGGGCGGCGGCTTCGATGTCCCTGGGATTGAACGGCGTCATGGGCGGACCGGACCTGGCGCGGCGCGCGCCATGAGTGATTTCGGGAGTGATCGATTATACCGGGCGGCTACCCGGCAACCGGTGCCACCAGCACCCACACGCCCAGTCCGGCGAAGAGCGCCGCGGCAACGATGCGCACGGCGCGAAACGGAATCTTCTTCGCTGCCGCATCGCCGATGAACGCCGTGGGCGCGTCGACGATCAGCATGCCGAGCGTCGTGCCTGCGACGACGGCAACCAGCGACGAGAACTGCACGGCGAGGATGGCCGTGGCGACCTGCGTCTTGTCGCCTATTTCCGCCAGGAAGAACGCGACGGTGGTGACGGCGAACACGCTGCGATTCGACGCGGGCGGGGTGTCGGAAGCGTCGAACTGGTCGGGCTTGAGCGCCCAGGCGGCGACAGCGAAGAACGACAGCGCGAGTCCCCAGCGCAGGACCTCGGGCGGGACGGCGTCGCGCACCCAATGGCCGACCCATGCGGCGATCGTGTGGTTGGCGACCGTGGCGACGAGGATTCCGGCGATGATCGGCCACGGCTTGCGGAATCGCGCGGCCAGCACAAGTGTTAGCAATTGCGTCTTGTCGCCCAGTTCGCCGATGGCGACGACCAGGGTTGAAACGAGCAGGGCTTCGGGCATTCGGGGGCGGCGAGACTTCCGGGAGAAGTCGCCGGAGAGGGTTTTTATGCTATTGTCATAAGCCGCCCGGCGGTATTGCTGCGCGGGACGGGGATGCGGAGCGATAATTATAGCTTCGCCGGGAACCTCTCCCTTGGGCGAAGCACCCAACATCGAACCTTTCGCCGGCTGGACCACGACTTGGATTCCTTGAAAACGATTGTTCGCGTCACCTGCGCCGTCGCACTGGCGGCGGTGTTCGCGTCCGGCGCGGCCACCTCGGCGTCTGCGTCTCCGGTCAAGACCGAGCACGTCGAGGCCGAGCTCGTTTCGGAGCGCACCGCGCTGATACCCGGAAAGCCCGTCACGCTCGCGCTGCGGCTCAAGATGGCGGACGGCTGGCACACGTATTGGCGCAATCCCGGCGATTCCGGGCTGCCGACGACGATCACGTGGAAGCTGCCGGACGGCGTTGGCGTCGGCGCAATCCAGTGGCCCGCGCCGCGCACGCTGCCGACGGGCCCGCTGGTCAACTACGGCTACGAAGGGGAGGTCCTGCTGCTGACCGGGTTGACGGTGCCGCGCGATGCCGCCCTGGGATCGACGTACAAGTTTGCGGCGCGCGCCGACTGGCTGGTCTGCAAGGACGTGTGCATTCCGGAAGGCGCGGACCTCGACATCGCGTTGCCGGTGAGCGACCACTCGGATCCCTATCCGCAGTGGGGAAGCGCCATCGCCGCCGTGCGCGCGGCGCTGCCGACGCCGTTGCAGGCTTGGCGCGTCAATGCGCGCGGTGACGGCGCGCGCATCGCGCTGGCATTGACGCCACCCGAAGGCGCGCCCGACCCGGGTCCGCTGCACTTCTTTTCGTACGACGAGGGCCGCGTCGAGCCTTCGGCGAAGCAGGCGCTGACGCGCGACGCGTCGGGCGCGTATCTGTTGACGCTGCCGGCGGCCATCCAGCTGGCGCCCGATTTCAAGCGGGTCGCGGGCGTCGTCACGGCGGGCAAGGGCTTCGTCGAGGACGGCGAGCGGGTTGCGGCGGTGACCGTCGACGTGCCGCTGGTCGGGACCGTCGTCGCGGGCGCCAAGTCCGCGCTTGACGGCGTCCGCGTGCGATCGATCCCGCGACGGTGCAAGTCGCGCTCGGGCTCGGAGCTGTCGCTCGCGGCCGCCGTGCTGCTGGCGTTGATCGGCGGCTTGATCCTGAACCTGATGCCGTGCGTGTTCCCGGTGCTGTCGCTGAAGGCGCTGCATCTGGCGCAGGGCCACACGTTCGCGCGCGTGCAGCGGCTGCAGGGAATCGCCTTCGCGCTGGGCGTGGTCGCGACCTTCGTCGCGCTCGCCGGGCTGCTGCTCGTCCTGCGCGCCGCCGGCGAACAATTGGGCTGGGGCTTCCAGCTGCAATCGCCGCCGGTGGTCATCGGGCTCGCAGTGCTGTTCTTCGTGCTGGCGCTCAATCTTTCCGGCGTATTCGAGTTCGCGTCGCTGGTGCCGTCGTCGGCCGGCGACTGGACGGCGAAGAATCCGTACGTCGATTCGGTGCTTTCGGGCGTGCTCGCCGTGGTGATCGCTTCGCCCTGCACCGCGCCGTTCATGGGCGCAGCGCTGGGCTTCGCCTTTGCGCAACCCGCGGTCGTGACGCTCGGCGATTTTCGTCGCGCTCGGCCTGGGCATGTCGCTTCCCTATGCGCTCCTCGCGTGGTTTCCCGGGTGGCGACGCTGGCTGCCGCGTCCCGGCGCGTGGATGGAGCGCCTGAAGCAGGCGCTCGCATTCCCGCTCTACGCCACGGTGGCCTGGCTGGTCTGGGTGCTGGGCGCGCAGATGGACAACGATGCCGTCGTGCGCCTGCTGCGTCACGTTGGTGGTGATCGCGCTGGCGCTGTGGGCGTGGCGCGTGTTCAAGGTCGGCCATGGCCGCGCGTGGGCCGCCGTCGCTTCCGTGGCGCTGGTTGTCGGCGCTGGTGGTCGTCTGGCCGCTGTTGCGCGGCGACAAGGACGAGCCGTCGGCCGTGACCTCGGCAGCGACGGGACCGTGGCGCGCATTCACGCCGACGACGGTGGCGGACCTGGGCAGCGGCGGCCACCCGGTCTTCATCGACTTCACCGCGGCATGGTGCGTCACCTGCCAGGTCAACAAGCGCCTCGTCCTCAACGATGCGGAAATTCGCGACGCGTTCGCCCGTCGCGGCGTGGAGCTGGTGCGCGCCGACTGGACGCGCCGCGATCCGGTGATCACGCAGGCGCTCGCGGCGCTGGGCCGGCAGGGCGTTCCCGTCTACGTCCTGTATCGTCCCGGCAAGACGCCGCTGGTGCTGCCGGAAATCCTGAACAAGCAGACCGTGTTCGACGCGCTCGCCACGCTCGACGGCGTGCCGAGCCAGACCGTCACGCTCAAGTAGATTTTTGTGAGCCGCCCGCGCGGCCGTTGGAGGAGATCGCAATGACGCATCCCATCCGTTTCCTGCCCGTGGTGTTCGCGTTCGCGGCGGGCGCCGCCACGGCCGCGCCGTCGTCTGCCGCACCCGACTTCGCGCTGACCGATTCGACCGGCAAGATCGTGAAGCTGTCCGACTACCGCGGCAAGTACGTCGTGCTCGAGTGGACCAATCCTGAATGTCCGTTCGTCCGGAAGCATTACGACAGCGGCAACATGCAGGGACTGCAAAAGGAATGGGGCGCGCGCGATGTCGTCTGGCTCGCCGTCAACTCGACCAACCAGTCGAGCTACGAATACAAGTCGCCGCAGCAGATGGGCGAGTGGATGCGGGCCAAGGACGCGGCGCCGAAGGCCGCGCTGGTCGACGGCACCAGCGCCACCGGCCGCGCCTACGGCGCCAAGACCACGCCGCACATGTTCGTCGTCAACCCCGACGGCGAGTGATCTACCGCGGCGCGATCGACGACCGGCGCTCCGCCAATCCCGCCGACGCGAAGACTGCGAACAACTACGTGCGCGCGGCGCTTTCCGAAGCGCTGGCCGGGAAGCCGGTCACCGTCGCGAGCACGGCGCCGTACGGCTGCAGCGTCAAGTACTGAATCGCGAGCGTCGACTCCGGGACAGGCCAGCCGCCACGGCTGGCCTTTTTGTTGTCAGGAGCGGTAAAGTAGCAGGACAACAACGGGAGGAGGATCAACCATGAACAGGATTCTGCAGGCGGGTGTGTGCGCCGCGTGTGCGTCGATCGTGCTGGCCGGCTGCGCCAGCGTACCCGCGCCCGGCAAGCGCGAGCTGATGCTCGTCGCCAACGATCAGAAGATCCTCTGGGACGACGCCGGCAAGCCGATCATGATGGCGCCGGGCAAGGACAACGTGCTGGTGGTCGACATCGGCACCAATCCGCTGGAGCCGAAGATCGTCGCCAATCTTCCGCTGATGAACACCATCTTCGGTCCGCCGACCAACCTGCAGATCACGCCCGACGGCAAGCTGGGGCTCGTGGCCAACTCGATGGACTGGGTCGCCGACGGCGCGACCTGGAAGGCGGTGCCCGACAACAAGCTGTACGTGATCGACCTCACGCTCGATCCGCCGAAGCTGATCGACACGGTGTCGGTGGGCAAGCAGCCCTCCGGCATGGCGATCAACCGCGCGGGCGACCTCGCGCTGATCGCCAACCGCAACGACAACTCGATCAGCGTCGTCAAGATCACCGGCAAGTCGGTGAAGCTGATCGACACGGTGTGGATGGGCGAGCAGGTTTCGCACGTGGCGATCACGTCCGACGGCAAGCGCGCGGTCGCGGCGAAATTCCCCGGCCACAAGGCCGCGCTGCTCGCCATCAACGGCGACAAGGTCACCTACGACAAGCAGGACGTCGCGGTCGGCTGGTGGCCGTACAACCTCGACATCACGCCGGACGGCAAGCTGCTGCTCACCGCGGACAACGGCCTGTCGGGCGCCTCCGACGGCAACGTCGATACGGTCACGGTCGTCGACCTCGAGGCGAGTCCGCCGCGCGTCATCGACAAGGTCGTCGTCGGCGACGGGCCCGAGGGCTTTGCGATCAGCCCGGACGGCAAGATGGCGGTGGCGGTGATCCTGCGCGGCTCGAACGCCGACAAGAAGGCGTTCTTCTACAACCGCAACGGGTCGGTGGTGGCGCTGAAGATCGACGGCAAGAAGGTGACGCGCACCAACGAAGTCGTCGTCGAAGGGCTGCCGGAAGGCCTCGTGTTCAGCGACGACGGGAAATATCTGTACGTCGGCAATTACCTCGACAGCGACGTGACGATCCTGCAGGTCGTCGGCGACCAGCTGGTCGACACCGGCAAGCGGATGCCGCTGCCGGGACATCCGGCGGCGATGCGCGGCCGGGCGCGTTGACGCGGTTCCGGATTCCACATACGCGCGACCCGTGTCGCGCGGGGGCGGTGCGCGATTGCGGCATTGGCGCTCGCCACCGCGGCCTGCACGCCGTCCGGCGAGCGGCCGATCCAGGGCTACATCGAAGGCGAGTACGTGCGCGTGGCGGCGCCATTTGCCGGCGCGCTGACGCAACTGTCCGTCAAGCGCGGCGAGCAGGTGAGCACGGGCGCGCCCTTGTTCGCGCTGGAACGCGAAAACGAAGTGGCGCTGCGCCGCCAGGCCGAGCAGCAACTGCAAGCGGCGCAGGCGCGCCTCGAGAATCTGCGCACCGGCAAGCGTCCGCCGGAAGTCGAGACCGTTGCCGAGCAACTGCGCCAGGCGATTGCAACGCGCGACCTGGCCGTCGCCAATCTCGACCGCCAGCAGAAACTCCGCGCGAGCGGCTTCATAAGCGCGGCGGCGCTCGACGACGCCCGGACGGAGGTGAAGCGCGACGAGGCCGCGGTCGCGCAATTGCAGGCGTCGGTCGCCACCGCAAAGCTGCCGGCGCGGGCGGACGAAATACGCGCGGCCGAAGCCGACGCCCGCGCCGCGCGCGAAGCGCTGGCGCAGGCCGACTGGCGCTTGGGTCAGCGCGCGATCGCGTCGCCGGTGACCGGGCGCGTCAACGACACCTACTATGTCGCCGGCGACTGGGTTCCCGCCGGCCTTCCGGTGGCCAGCCTTTTGCCGCCTGCCAACGTGAAGGTCAGGTTCTTCGTTCCCGAGCCGGCATTGGGCCGGATCAAGCCGGGGCAGACGATCACGTTCTCGTGCGATGGCTGCGGTCCGCCGATGTCCGCCACGATCGCGTTCATTTCCGACCGCGCTGAATTCACGCCTCCCGTGCTCTATTCCCGGGACAACCGCGCCAAGCTCGTCTTCCTGGTCGAGGCCAAGCCTTCGCCCGACGTCGCTGCGCGGCTCAACCCGGGGCAGCCCGTCGACGTCACGCTGCCGCAATGAATGCCGGTAGCCCCTGCCGACAAGCGCCGGGGAATCAGTCCATACGCACGCGGATGCCGACGTCGTCATCGACGTGCGCGGCCTCAACAAGTTCTTCGGCAAGAACCACGTCGTCCAGGACCTGACGCTTTCGGTGCATCGGGGCGAGATCTTCGGCTTCCTCGGGCCGAACGGCAGCGGCAAGACCACGTCGATCCGGATGCTGTGCGGCCTGCTCACGCCCGACAGCGGCGAGGGCCACTGCCTCGGCTTCGACATCGTGCGCGATGCCAAGTCGATCAAGCGGGAAGTCGGCTACATGACGCAGAGGTTCTCGTTCTGGGAGGACCTGACGATCCGCGAGAACCTGAACTTCATCGCGCGCATGTACGGCATGGACGACCGCGGCCCCAAGGTCGATGCGACGCTTGCCGGACTCGGCCTCACTTCGCGCGCGAATCAGCTTGCCGGTGCGCTGTCGGGCGGCTGGAAACAGCGATTGGCGCTGGCCGCCTGCCTGCTGCACGACCCGAAGCTGCTGCTGCTCGACGAGCCGACCGCCGGCGTGGACCCGAAGGCGCGCCGCGATTTCTGGGAAGAGCTGCACGCGCTGGCCGCGCGCGGCATCACGGTGCTGGTGAGCACGCATTACATGGACGAGGCCGAGCGCTGCCACAAGCTCGGCTACATCCTCAACGGCAAGCTGCTGGTCCAGGGCACGGCGCAGGAAGTGATCGCGAGCCAATCGCTGACGACGTGGTCGGTCACCGGCGAGGGGCTTCCGGCACTCGCCGCGCGGCTGCGCGCATTGCCGGCGGTGGAGCAGGTTGCGGCGTTCGGCACGGCGCTGCATGTGACCGGCTCCGATCGCGAGCGGCTGCGCGCGGAACTCGCGCCGCTGATGCGGGAACCCGGATGGACCTGGGCTGAAGTCGAGCCCGGGCTGGAAGACGTGTTCATTCACCTGATGCGCGATGCGGTCGAGCCGCATGGCGCCAGGCCCCGGCCGTGAACAGCTGGTTTTCCTGGTCGCGCTGGTTCGGCATCGTCGCCAAGGAATTCATCCAGCTGAAGCGGGACCGGCTGACGTTCGGCATGATCGTCGGCATTCCGGTGATCCAGCTCACGCTGTTCGGCTACGCGATCAACTCGGATCCCAAGCATCTTCCGACGGCGCTGCTCGTCGCCGAGCACAGCGAATTCTCGCGCAGCATCCTGGCCAGCATGCGCAACAGCGACTATTTCGCGTTCGTCGGCGAGGCCGCGGACGAGGCGGACGCGCGGCGGATGCTGGCGACCGGCCGCGCCCAATTCGTGGTGTCGATCCCGGCGGATTTTTCGCGCCGGCTCGTGCGCGGCGAGCGTCCCGCGCTGCTGGTGGAGGCCGACGCCACCGATCCGCAATCCACCGGCAATGCGATCTCGGCATTGAACCAGCTCGCGCAATCGGCGCTGGCGCACGATCTGTCGGGGCCGCTCGCGCCGCTCGCCGTGCAGCCTTCCGCCTTCGAAATTCGCGTGCATGCGCTCTACAATCCCGAGGCGGTCACGCAGTTCAACATCGTTCCCGGGCTGATGGGCGTGATCCTGACGATGACGATGGTGATGATGACCGGCCTCGCGATCACCCGCGAGCGCGAGCGCGGCACGATGGAGAACCTGCTCGCCACGCCCGCGACGGCGCTGGAGGTGATGACCGGCAAGATCGTTCCCTACGTGGTGATCGGCCTGGTCCAGGTGTCGATCATCCTGATCCTGGCGCGGGTGCTGTTCGACGTGCCGATGGTGGGCAGCTTCGCTGCTGCTGTTCGCGGCCGTGCTGCTGTTCATCGCCGCCAACCTGACGCTGGGGCTGACGTTTTCGTCGCTGGCGCGCAACCAGCTGCAGGCGATGCAGATGACGTTCTTCTTCTTCCTGCCGTCGATGCTGCTGTCCGGATTCATGTTCCCGTTCCGCGGCATGCCGGGTTGGGCGCAGGCCATCGGCGAGGTCCTGCCGCTGACGCATTTCCTGCGCATCGTGCGCGGCATCCTGCTGAAGGGCAACGGGCTCGTCGAGGTGCTGCCCGAAGCGTGGCCGCTGCTGGTGTTCATGCTGGTCGTCCTGGCGCTGGGTTTGCGCACCTTCCGCAACACGCTCGACTAGCGCGGCCCGTGCGGCGCGACGACCGACCGTCAGCCGGCGCGAAGCGCGTTCCCCGCCGCGTGAGTAGAATCAGCGCATAGCCGCGCCATCGAAGCGCGCAGGAGGCCCACATGGACGACCAACTTCGCATCGACGCCCTGGAATATCATCGCCTGCCGCGGCCGGGCAAGATTTCGATCGCGCCCACCAAGGGCCTCATCAACCAGCGCGACCTGGCGCTGGCCTATTCGCCGGGCGTTGCCGCCGCCTGCAATGCCATCGCCGCCGATCCGCGGGAAGCGCAAACGCTCACCTCGCGCGCCAACCTCGTGGCCGTGGTCACCAACGGCACCGCGGTGCTCGGCCTCGGCAACATCGGGCCGCTCGCCGGCAAGCCGGTGATGGAGGGCAAGGCCTGCCTGTTCAAGAAATTCGCCGGCATCGACGTGTTCGACATCGAGCTGGCCGAGAACGACCCGGAAGAGATGGTCAAGACCATTGCCCGGCTCGAACCGACGTTCGGCGGCATCAATCTCGAGGACATCAAGGCGCCGGACTGCTTCTACATCGAGCGCAAGCTGCGCGAGAGGATGAAGATTCCGGTCTTCCACGACGACCAGCACGGCACGGCGATCGTCGCCGGCGCGTTCATGCTGAACGGGCTCAAGGCGGTCAACAAGGACATCGCCAAGGTCAAGCTGGTGTGCTCGGGCGCGGGCGCCGCGGCGATCGCGTGCCTCGACCTCATGGTCGGCGTCGGCCTGCGCCGCGAGAACGTCATCGCCTGCGACAGCAAGGGCGTGATCTATGCCGGCCGCGACAAGCCGATGGAGGAGAACAAGGCGCGCTACGCCCGCGATACGCCGGCGCGCACGCTGGCCGACGCGATTGTCGGCGCCGACATCTTTCTCGGCCTGTCCGGGCCGGGCGTGCTGACACAGGACATGGTCAAGGCGATGGCGCCTTCGCCGCTGATCCTGGCGCTCGCGAACCCCGAGCCGGAGATCCTGCCCGAGCTGGCCAAGGCGGTCCGGCCCGACGCCATCATCGCCACCGGCAGGTCGGACTATCCGAACCAGGTGAACAACGTGCTGTGCTTTCCGTTCATCTTCCGCGGCGCGCTCGATGTCGGGGCCACGACGATCAACGAGGCGATGAAGCTGGCCTGCATGCGGGCGATCGCCGAGCTGGCGCATGCCGAGCAGTCGGACATCGTCGCGCAGGCCTATGCCGGCGAGGACCTTTCCTTCGGTCCCGACTACCTGATCCCGAAGCCGTTCGATCCGCGGCTCATGGTGATCGTGCCGCCGGCGGTGGCCCAGGCGGCGATGGACAGCGGGGTGGCGACGCGGCCGATCGCCGACTTCGACGCTTATCGCGAAGGGCTTTGGCAGTTCATCTACCACTCCAGCCTGATCATGAAGCCGGTATTCGCCGGCGCCAAGCGGACGCCGAAGCGCGTGGCCTTTGCGGAGGGCGAAGAGGAGCGCGTGCTGCGCGCGGTGCAGGTCGTCGTCGACGAAGGGCTCGCGCGGCCGGTGCTGATCGGACGGCCGGAGGTGATCGCGGCGCGGATCGCGCGATTCGGACTGCGCCTCGCCGCGGAAAAGGACTTCGACCTCGTCAACATCAACAGCGACGCGCGTTACAAGGCGTGCTGGCAGCTCTACTACCAGCTGATGGGACGCAACGGCATTTCACCCGAGGACGCGAAGGAGGCCGTGCTGCGCAAGCCGTCGCTGATCGGGTCGCTGCTGCTGCGGATCGGCGAGTGCGACGCGCTGGTGTGCGGCACCGTCGGCAAGTACCAGGCGCATCTCCGGCACGTGGCCGACGTCATCGGCCGCCGCCCGGACGCGCCGGTGTTCGCGGCGATGAACGGACTGCTGCTGCCCAATCGCACGATCTTTGTCGGCGACACCTACGTGAACGAGGATCCGTCCGCCGAAGAACTGGCCGAGATCACGCGGCTCGCGGCCGAAGCGGTGCGCCGCTTCGGACTCGTGCCCAAGGTCGCGCTGTTGTCCCATTCCAATTTCGGCAGCGACAATTCCGGATCGGCGATCAAGATGCGCGAGGCGCGGCGGCTCGTCATGGAGCGCGTGCCCGGGCTCGAAGTCGACGGCGAGATGCACGGCGACGCCGCGCTGTCGGAGGCGATTCGCTCGCGCGTGCATCCCGATTCGACGCTGAAGGGGGAGGCGAATCTCCTCATCATGCCCAATCTCGATGCCGCCAACATCTCGTTCAACCTGCTCAAGATCACCGGCGGCGAAGGCGTGACCATCGGCCCCATCCTGCTCGGCGCGTGCAAGCCGGTGCTGATCGCGACGCCATCGGCGACGGTTCGGCGGCTCGTGAACCTGACGGCGCTGGCGGTCGTGGGCGCGGCCGCCGGCGGCGGTTGATCGGCAGCGCGTCCTCGCGGATCGCTTGCGCGGTCGGGGACACTTCAGGCCGCAGCGGCCCGCAGGATCATGAGTGCGCCGACAAGGAAGAGCGTCGCGTTGTACAGCGAATGCACGAGTCGCCGTGAGCACGAACGCCGCAAGTGCGATCGCGCAAGCCACGCGACAAGCACAACGGAATAGATCAGGAATGGCCAGGAGCTCGCCAGCACCTGATGCCAGCCGCCGCCGATCCCGTGCGCCAGCGCGCAGATCACCGCCAGGAGGACGATGCGCACCCGGCGCCGTTGCGGAATCATCAATTCGAGCAGGCGCGCCAGCGCAAGCATCAGCGCGGTCTCCAGCAGCGGCGCTACCAGGATGCTGTAGCCCGCGAACGCGACGTCAATCGCGCCCGCGGGCGGATGCGGTCGCATTGGCGCCCATGCCGGCCAGCGCAAGGAAGTAGAGACAGCGACGGAAATACCGCGATGAGCCACGCGCCGAGCGCCCAGCCTGTGCGGCTCGACGTCGCATCGGGTGAAATGTCGAGGAGATTCATGGGGCGAGCCGAGTGTGGACCTGAACGTCCTTCGGCGGCAATGCCCGCGGCATTGGACCAGAATGGCGACTTCGACCCGGCCGCAGGGTTCACACTCTGCAAACGTGCCGCACGGGCACCGATGGAATTGGAGGAGCACGAACGTGACGGAAATTGAAAGCCTGCGCGAGCAACTGAGGGCCTTTGCGGCCGCGCGCGACTGGGACCAGTTCCATTCGCCCAAGAACCTCGCGATGGCGTTGTCGGTGGAAGCGGGAGAATTGCTCGAGATCTTTCAATGGCAGAGCGAAGACCAGAGCCGGCGCCTGACGTCCGAGCGCTCGCGGCGGCAAGCGACGAGGTCGCGGATGTGCTGCTGTACCTGATCCGGCTGTGCGACCAGCTTGGAATCGATCCGATCGTCGCGGCCAATCGCAAACTTGTCGCAAACGCCGCCAAATATCCGGCAGACAAGGCGCGCGGCAACAGCAAGAAGTACACGGAGCTCTAGCGTGCCCGAAATTGCCGCCGTTCACTGGACCGAGGATGGCGAGGCGCGTTCCGCGCGCTGGCAATCCGAGCGCGGCGCGCCCCCGCCTGCGCGCGTGGTGATTGCCGACGACGGCATGACCGCCGATGCCGCTTATGGACTCGCATGCCAGGGCACTGCGCTGCTGTGGCGGGGAGACTTTCAGAACGCGCGGCAGATGTTGATTGCGCTGGCGAGTCGCGCCGACCGCCCTGCGCGGAAGCAGAAAGGACCCGCGGCAACGACGGCGGCGGCATCACCCGCCGACGCCTTCCATCTCCACCGCCAGTCGAGATCGCAGCGTGCGCGCACGCTGGGAATGCTGTTGCTGCCGGTCGACGCGGACAATCGCATTCCGTTGCGACGCGCGCCCGACGTCGCGCAAGCCTGCGCGGAAGCCTGGGGCGACGCACATGGGCCGCTGGTCGTTTCGCTGCGCGAGTTGCTGGGATTGATCGGAGCGCACGAGTGGCGCGTCAATGGAATCGAAATCCCGGCGGTCGGGGGCCGCATCCATCCGCACTACGGGGTGTTCGCGCCGATTCGCCGGGAATACGTCGATCTCGTCGCGCAGGCGCCACTGCCGACGCTGCTTGCATCGTCCAGCATCGCGTTCGATATTGGAACCGGAACGGGTGTGCTGGCCGCCGTGCTCGCGCGGCGCGGTGTCCGGCGCGTTGTCGCGACCGATCAAGACCCGCGCGCGTTGGCGTGCGCCCGCGAGAATCTCGAGCGCCTCGGGCTGGCGCAGCAGGTGGCCGTCGTGCAGGCGGACCTCTTTCCCGAGGGTCGGGCCGCGCTTGTCGTGTGCAATCCGCCCTGGGTCCCGGCGCGGCCGAGTTCACCGCTCGAGCATGGAATCTACGACCCGGACAGCCGCATGCTGCGGGGATTCCTGGGCGGGCTGGCGGCGCACCTTGAATCCGGCGGCGAGGGCTGGTTGATCATGTCCGATCTCGCGGAGCATCTGGGCCTGCGGACTAGGGCCGAACTGCTCGCAATGTTCGACGCGGCAAAGGTGAAAGTCATCGACCGAATCGATGTGCGACCGAAACATCCAAGGGTATCGGACGAAGCCGACGCGCTGCACGCGGCGCGCGCCGCGGAAGTCACGTCGCTGTGGCGGCTTGCCCCGCGCTGAGCCCGCGCGGTGCCCTGATTTGTGCGCCAGGCTGCGCAGCAGCGCCGGGCCACTTCCTACATTGCTCCAACCGCCCCGGCTGCCATCGCGTCAGTCCCATTCCCAGTCCGAGGCGGTCGCCCTTCGATGGTCGTGTATCGTCCGCATCCCCGCGCTATTGCACCGCGAAGTTGACTTCGGTGCTCCAGGTGATGTCGACCCGGTCACCCACCTTGACCTGATCGAACACCTTTGGATCGACGACCCGCCGGCTGTATTTCCACCCGTTCGGACCGACAAAAGTCATCGACGACGCGGTCTTGTCGATTTCGGCGATAGTTGCCGTCATCGTCCGCTGCGTCATCGCCGTGCCTCCGGGCCGCGCTTCCTTTCCCATGGTGGAGGCCGTGTCGGCGGTATTGACCGCCGCCTCGCCCGCCGGTTTCAGGCGCACAAAGACGTTGTTGTTATAAGTCGCACCCACCTTGTCCCCCACCTTGAGCTCGTCGAAGCGCTTGGCACCCGCGGGCACGTCGAGGGCGACGAACTTGCCGTCGGCCGTCTTGATGTTCACGGCGCGTCTGTTGTGGTCGATCGTCTCCACGGTGCCGGTAACGGTGACGGTCTGGTTCGGGAGGTCTTTCACCTGCGCCCAACTGGGCAGGGCGAGGGCCATGCCCATTGCGAACGCGCTCAGCATCGTCGTAAGTCGCATCATGTCTTCTTCTCCTTTGGTTGCCCATCACTGAGGGCGGATGAGGGTGTTGTCGGCTTGGCGCCGGCCAATTCCATCGTCTCCAATGACAGCTTCCGGCTCCGCCCAACGTCGGTATGGGGTCGATCGCGAACCAATCGCCCGATCCGGCACGATGGTGATTTCGTCAGCCTTGGGGCTTCCGATCCCGGCCATCGCGTAATCGATAACCAAGCTAGACCACGGCTATCGCCGCGAAAATCAGAACCGCGCCGATTTGCGTGTAGGAGCGCGTCTGACCGCCATCTGCTCAGTCTGGTAGACGGTCGCACGGTTGGACCCAATGGATGATGCGCCCGCCCGCTGCCAGCCTTGGCAAGCGTGGGACGACTCCGCGGCCTTTCTAAAGACCAGGCGGTCCGGGAACGGGTATCGGGTAGTAGTCGAGGACGCAACGCGCGTCGCCGTATTGCGAGAAGGCAACGAAATTGCCGGTCACGTCGCTGCGCCAACGCAACGACGGGGGCGGCCCGGGATCGGAAACCTGCGGGGGGCCGTAGATGCTGGCCAGGAGGGAACGCACGTTCGGACAATCTGCAGCGTACTGGGTGGAAAGAGTGACCCGGGCCAACGTCGGCTCACCCACGGCGAACCAGAAATGCACGACGAACAGGATGTTGTTCGTCGCGTAGGGGGCAGTGAGCAATACTCGTTCTCCGTTCCGGGCGACGGCGGGATTGTCCGCGCGCACGGCAACGCCCTTGGACGCGGCAATGACGATCTCCGGGGACATGCCCCATGTTGCGTATTGCCAGTCCGCATGAGCGGACATTGGTACGATAGCCATGCAAAGGCAAAGGCTCATGCGTGAGAGCATTGCAATCTCCGAACGATACTGCCACGAGGCAGGCTATTCTCCACCACCGTACATGCGTCGGCAATTGGCTGCAACGGTCGTGGCGCCGTCCGCATTGCGGCCACGCGTCGCCCTGGTCGGTCGAACCTGCGGCTCCGCACCACGAAGCGATTGAATGGGACCCCAGCTTCGCTCGCGAGGCAGACGGTCCCACATCTAAAACGTTGTTACGAGGGAACGTCATGCTTATGAAATACTGCATTCACCGAAGCGCCATGGTCGATACTGATCCTGACTGCGCTCGGCCTCGCTACCCATGTCAAGGCGGATTCGGGACCCACGATCACCGACCGCTACGCCGACGTCAATGGCGTGAAGCTTCACTACCTTGTCGCCGGTAACGGCGACCCCGTCATCCTGCTCCATGGCTACGCGCAGAACAGCCATATGTGGCGTCCGTTGATGAAGGAACTGGCGAAGACGCACCTCGTCGTGGCACCTGACCTGCGCGGCTTCGGCGATTCCACCAAGGCCGAATCGGGATACGACAAGAAAACGATGGCGCAGGACGTACATGCGCTGGCGAAGTCGCTCGGCATTCAGAAGGCAGGCGTGGCCGGCCACGACATCGGGTTGATGGTGGCCTATGCGTACGCCGCGCAGTATCCGCAAGAAGTCGATCGGCTCGCGCTGTTGGACGCATTCATCCCGGGTGTCGGCGACACAACCGGCCTTTTCCTCCTGAAAGACCTCTGGCATTTTCACTTCTATGGCCCGACGCCGCTTGCGCTGGTGAAGGGTCGCGAGCGCATCTACTTCGAGCACTTCTGGAATGATTTTGCCGCAGACGGAAAGAAATCCGTCTCCGAAGCTGATCGGCGCTTTTACGCGCAGAAATATGCGCAACCCGGAGCGATGAAGGCCGGCATGGAGGTCTTCCGGAACTTCGATCAGGACGCCAAGGACAACGCCATCTTCAGCGCGACCAAGCTCACGATGCCTGTGCTGGTTCTGGGTGGCGAGAAATCAGGTGGCGAATTCCTCATCTCCCAGGGCAAGCTGGTCGCGACCAATGTCGAAGGCGTGCTCGTGCTCGGGTCGGGACACTGGCTGGTCGACGAGGCGCCAGGGCAGGTCATTCCAAGGCTCGTGGAGTTCTTCAAGCGCTAGCAGAACGGTCTCCAAGCAGAGACGAGTGAACGCGCCGTGTTGGCGCGATAACATTCCGATCGGCGGGAAATGGATATGCCTCACGACAACCCCTGGCCCGAGTTGCCCTACGATGCGTGGCGCGACACGTGCACGACGCTGCATCTGTGGTCGCAAGTCGTCGGCAAGATACGGCTTGCGACGAGCCCCTGGCTCAACCATGGCTGGCACGTCGCGCTTTATGTCGACGCGACCGGCCTCACCACGTCGCCGATGCCAGGCGATGGGGCAAGCTTCGAGCTGCGCTTCGATTTCGTCGATCAGGTGCTTACGTGCGACACCAGCGACGGACGGCGCGGAAGTGTCCCGCTTGCGCCGCAGTCCGTGGCGCAATTCAAGGCCGCGACGATGCGGATGCTCGCGGATCTCGACATCACCGTGGCGATTCGCGACCTGCCTTGCGAGATCGCCGGCGCAACGCCTTTCTCGCGCGATCATGCGCCCCGTGCCTACGATGGCGATGCCGCGCGCAGATTCCATCGCGTGCTGTCCGACGTCGATCGCGTGTTCAAGCAATTCCGCACCGGCTTCCTCGGCAAGGCGAGCCCGGTGCATTTCTTCTGGGGAAGCTTCGATCTCGCCGTGACGCGCTTCTCCGGCCGGCGAGCGCCGCTCTACGAAGGTACGGCGCCTGGCGTTGCGCCCGTAGTCATGCAGGAAGCGTACTCGCACGAGGTGAGCAGCGCGGGATTCTGGCCAGGCGGAGCTGGTGTGGACGCATCGTTCTATTCGTATGCGTACCCCGAGCCGCCCGGGTTCAAGGACGCACCGGTCGCGCCGGTGGGTGCGAGCTTTAGCGACACGTTTCGCGAGTTCCTGCTGCCCTACGAGGTCGTGCGCACCGCGTCCGATCCTGACGCAGTCCTCCTGGCATTCCTCCAAAGCACCTACGAGGCAGCGGCCAACGCCGCGCACTGGGATCGCGCGGCTCTCGAGTGCGCGCCCGGCCGCGCCGGCGTTTGCAGAACCTTGGTTTAGACGCCTGAGCCGGAGAAACGAGCGGCTGCTTTCGGAGCAGCTTGAGCGTCACACCGGCTCGTAAACGTCGTGGGTAACATCAATTTCGGCCGTACCGCGTCGCACACCGAAGCGGTCATTGATCGGTTGCCTACCTGAAAATCCTCAGTGGTCGCTGAAGCGTGCGAAGCCCCACGGAGGCGTAGTATGGCCAAACTTCCAGTCGGCTAGGGTGACTCAATGATGGACCGGCGGACTTCTATCAGCACTGCAGGGAGTACGCTGCGCGATCGTTTCGCGCAACTCGAACGCCAAGCGCTAGGACGAGGGACGCTTGGGTTGCTCCTTGTCTTGTTGTGCTTCGTCGCGCCCGCCTGGGCCGACACGATTTGGGAGTCCGAACCGAACGACGCCCCAGAGACAGCAAATGCTACCGTCGGAATCAATCAAATCTCGGTGATGGGAGCAATCGACTCCGCATCCGACCAAGACTATTTTACGTTCCTTGTAACGAATACCGGAGTACCGACCCCGCCGCTTTCGACGGCCGTACGAATTGCAATCACCCAAAATCCCAGCAACTACTACTTTGAATTGACGCACGAATCCGGTACGACCATCTTCTCGGGAATTTTCGCGGGACCCAGTTACTTTGATTTCAACGCCAATGCAATTGGCGGAGTGGGCAGGTACACCCTTCGTATCGCTGCAGTAGCCCCATCAGTCGGAGCCTACGCAGTTTCAATCGTTGGAGTCGCGGATGGTATAGGTGCGGTACCACCCACGGTAATGGGCACGGATTCCGTGGTGCCAGCGCTTGATACGACATTTGGCACAAACGGCGTTGCGGAGATTTCGTTCCTTGGCAAGGGTGGATACGTCAAGGAGCTTCTGATGCAACGAGACGGCCACATACTTGCAGACGGACTCTACATATTTGGGCAGCAGTTTGGGCTAGCCTTGTTCCATTATCCGACTACTCGCTTCCTGCCCAACGGCACCGTCGATCTAACCTTCGGCACCCAAGGATTCATCGATCCGACGATTTGCCCGCGCCTCCTCCAAAGTGACGGAACCATCATTGGCTGTGGTCCAGTGGGAATCATAAGCTACAGCGCCTCAGGCACCCCCAACCCCGCGTTCACAACGGATGGAGCGGTCGGTGTGCCAGGGTTCGCACAAGTCGCCTCGCCATACTTGGCAGTAACCTCAGATGGGAAGATTGTCTTTGCCGGAAGTGTGGGTACTGGAAACGCATCCATTCTGTTGATGCGATTCAATCGAGATGGCACGCTGGATGCTGCGTTCAACCACGGCGTGGGCTCGGTGCTGGTTCCCCACGGCGAAAGTAGCAACGACGTTCTGGTCGGTTTAGCGATACAGCCCGACGGGAAGATCGTGATGGCGGCCACCAGTAACATCGACCAGACCCGTCGATTCGCGCTCATCCGGTACAACGCTGACGGCACACCCGACGCGGGCTTTGGGAGCAACGGGCGAGCGTTTGCTGCCCTAAGTGCTATCGATCAGGACGACGCATATAGTCTGGCGCTGCAACCCAACGGAAGACTGGTGCTTGCCGGCAGGGAAGGCCTATCCATCGGCGGGCCCAATCCCATCGTTTATGTGCCATTGATCGTCGGTTTCTCCTCAACGGGCGTGGTAGATCCCACATTTGGCGATGGGGGGCCCGGCTTGATCAGGTTAGGTATCAGCGGTTCCGCAAACGCGATTACGGCGCAGCCCGACGGAAAACTGCTGGTTTCGGCCACCGGCGGGTCCACTACCGCGAGATTGATGCGGTTCACAGTTGATGGCCATGCGGACACGACTTTTGGGGCGGGTGGCGCGCCGATCATTACCCGGTTGCTTTCGATCAGCTCGATTTCCCTGCAGCCTGACGGAAATATTGTGATTGGTGGCGGTACTGCAAGTGGACTCTCTGGCTCCTCGATCTTTCCCACTGCGTACAACTTTGCGGTGTCGCGCTACATTAACGGACCTATGGCTGCCATAGAGTTCTACAACCCGGGCCTCGATCACTACTTCATGTCGATGGATCCGCAGGAGGTCGGCGACCTAGACCTCGGCGTATACCCCGGATGGACCCGTACCGAGTTGTCCTTCCTTACTTACGGAAGCGCCGCGTCGGCTGCAGGAACATCGGCCAACCCCGTCTGTCGCTTCTACATACCGCCGGAGCATGGCAACTCCCACTTCTTTTCCGCAGACCCGGTCGAATGCGCCATCGCGCGAGACAAGGTCGCGACCGATCCCAATTTCAGCGGTTATGTGGAGGAGACGACGAGCGCGTTCTACATCGGACTGCCCGACAAGTTCACCGGTGCTTGTCCAGCGAACAGGACACCCGTGTACAGACTCTGGAACCAAGGATCAGCCTCCAACCATCGCTACACGACAAGCGTCGTCGTCAAGAATCAGATGATTGCCAAAGGCTGGGTGGCAGAGGGCTACGGCCCGGATGCGGTCGACATGTGCGCGCCGCAGTGAGTAGAAGACCGCTTGGGGGCGCCAATAGCGGCGCTGGTGGACCTGAATTTGTTTAGCGCAAACTCGAACGACCGCTATGTGGGACCGTAGTTGCCTGCTATGGGTCGAATGCGGGCTTTCGACTTGAACTGCCGACATGTGCCGGCCGCTACGGTTCATGGCGTCAAGGATCGGCGCCGTTGTTGCGAACTATCGCCATCGCCCGTCACCGGGGACGCGCAATTACGTCATCCATCCGGAATTGATGCACCTGGGAGCATATTGAATTCATCGCGCTTGTAGGTCGGGTCAGGTTCTTCGCTTCGGGCGCCACTGCGAGATTGTCGAACTCCACGTTACCGAAGATCTGCGCCTTCACGTAGTCGTAGCGCGCCTGGAGCTTGGCGTTGACCGCCGCAAGCCTGCGGAAATATTCCGGGAACAGTATGTAGGCGGTGACTGTCTCCGCCGCGTCTTCCAAGCGGCGGTAATCCTGCCCTGGGTTGGAAAGACCGGCAGCATATCCGCTCACATATTCCGCCGGATTTTGCATGCCGGAGCCGCCATCGTGGTTGAACGGATTGCCGGGCTTTGCGAAGTCGAAGAGATTGATGCTGCAAGCTTGCAATCGGTCGAATTGCGCATTCATCGGATTACCGGGGCCGGCATCGTTGAGGGACCCGTCGAGATCGTGGACGAATTCGTGCACCAATGTGGCCGCATACTGGCAGGTGCTCGGGATCCCCAGGTCCACTGGCAATTCGTCCGCACGGATGGCCCGCCGCACGTTCCAGAAACCGAACAGCTCCGGAAACTGGATCACCTGCGGGTTGCGCAGGGCCGACGTGTTGGCGGTGCACGCCGAGCCGTCCACAGTCCCGAAGTCAACGAGCCCCCCGCACATCTGCGGAACCATGTTGGCCAGCAGACAGCTGTTCGTAACGCGCTGGTATTGAATTGGCCCGGCATTGAAAGAGTCCAGTACGCGCACCGCCATGTGCACGCCGAATGTTCGGGGAATGTTGTCGCGGAAATTCGGTGACCAGTTGAAGGCGTAATCCGAAAGTCGCGCGGTATCGGCATCAAACAGCGCTTCTCGCGTGGCCAGGCGATGGTCGATGTCCTTGAATGCGGCTGCATCTATGACCTGGCCACGCGCTATTTCCGCTACCTCGAGGCCGAGCATCCGCTCGGCATTGATGATGCGCCATTGCAGGCCGAAATCGTAGGCAAAAGGGTCCAGCGGCATTTGTACTGTGCGGTTGCCGCGCCGCAGGGCGTCGGCCTCGGTGTCGTTGGCGAAATATCGGCTTGCTGCAGGAGGTTGAGGGTCCCCAGGCGCGCACATCGCCGCTTGGTTGGGCAGTCGGCCCTCCAATACGTAGTTGCGTGCCTGCATCTGCGCGACGATCGCCTGGCTGGTGGTGTAGCGATGGTTGGAGTCGAAGCGCTGATTCCAAAGCCTGAACACCGGAACCGTGTTCGTCGGGCACGCACCTGTCGCATCCGGCAGTGTCACGTAGAACGCAGCGGCACGTTCCTCGACGTAGCCGCTGAAGTTGGGGAATTTGGCGGGGTCGGCAGCCCAGGCCAGTAGAGCCGCGCAGTCGCTTGGCTGTGCGGAAAAGAAGTGCGAGTCGCCATGAATCGGCGGGATGTAGAAACGGCAAACCGGGCTCAGGCCGGCGCCCTGCGCCGAAAAGGCCTTAAACGATTGCTGGGTTCGCGCCCATCCGGGGAACAGCCCGGCGTCCAACGCCGTGATGTCGTCACTCGAAGCCGTCATGAAGTAGTGGTCGAGCCCCGCGTTGTAATACTCGACGACCGCAACCGTGACCGGCTGCTGTCCCGGAGTGACGCTTGCGGTCGCTCCTGCAGCATTCGAGTGGATCTGTTCGATCTGAAGCGTCCCGGGCAGCACTGCCGAAGCAACGGCGGCCACGAATGCCAGTACCATGGAAATGCAACACAAGAAGAGAAACTTCAAGATGCGTCCTGGAATGGTAGTGTCGGGGGCGCGCGGATTGTCACCCGGTCTGCCCGGACTTGCAATCGGCCTGCGGGTTGACGAATTTCTGGTCTCAATCGCGCCGCAACAAAAATGGCCGCTATGGGCCGAAAGCGGTCGTCAGGGACAGTCTGCTTTCGGCCAACTTCCGACATTGAGCCACGCGTGCCAGTTTTCCGGATAGCGGACCTACTGGACGTGGGACGCTTGCGTGTGAGCGACAGCAACGACGGCGCTGTTGCTTTGGGCCGTCCAGCAGCTTGCTGGTGGTAGGCTATAGCCGGATTCGAGCGTGTCTGGGCAGGGAGGCTTATGAGACGGCGAGACTTCATTGTGGCCCTCGGCGCGGCGGTGTCGGCGCGGGCGTCAGGCGTAGGGGCACAGTCGCCCATGCCAGGATCGATGTCACCTCCGTCATCGAACATGCCGCTGATCGGCTTCTTGAACAGCGCGTCGGCGGTCACTTACCGTTTCAATGCCGACGCTTTTAGGGAAGGCCTGGCGCAAGCCGGCTTCGTCGATGGCCGCAATGTGCGCATCGAGGAGCGCTGGGCGAACGCCGACTACAAAGCGCTTCCTGCTCTCGCAAGTGAGCTCGTAGAAAAGGGGGTCGTCGCCATGGCGGCTACGGGAGACGTGGCTTCGGCGCGCGCTGCCCGCGGCGCGAGTACGACCGTTCCGATCGTCTTCACCATCGGCGGCGATCCCGTGCGCTTCGGGTTGGTGGCGAGCTTCAACCGGCCCGGCGGCAATCTAACGGGCATTGCTTTTGTACCGAACCAGCTCGGCGCTAAGCGCGTGCAGCTGCTGCATGACCTCCTGCCCAGGGTCGTGCGCGTCGGGTTGCTAATGAACCCGGACAACCCCAACGTCGGGGCCGAACAGGCGGACTTGAAGGACGGCGCAACCAGGCTCGGAATGCAGATCGTTGTGCACAACGCGCGCAACGCTGGCGAGATAGACGCCGCATTCGCGGAACTCGTGCGCGCCAAGGTTGACGCCGTGATCGCGGCAACCGACCCGGTTATGCTTGATCGCCGCGAGCAAATCGCCGCGCTCGCCGAGCGCAGTGCGCTCCCGGCAATCTCATTCACGCGCCAGCTCGCGATGGCGGGACTGCTGATGAGCTACGGCCCCGACATCGGCTGGATGTACCGCCAAGCCGGCGGTTACATCGGACAGATCCTCAAAGGGGCGAAACCGGCCGACATGCCCGTAATGCAGTCGATTCGTTTCGAGCTCGTCCTCAACCTAAAGACTGCTCGCCGCTTGGGCCTAACGGTTCCACCGACTTTTCTCGCTTCTGTCGACGATGTGATCGAGTGAACCAGATATCTCCCCATAATCCTTGCTGGGCTACCAGAAAGCGGCGTTGCCCTTAGCGAGGGCGGTTGTTGAAGCGAGCGTCTGCTCTTGTCGATCTCGTCGACTGCTACTGGATGGGACGGGACGTCTGCAGCGGGTCGAAAGCGGCCGTCACTGACAGTCTGCTTCGGCCAAGAGCCGTCCTTGGCCGCTCTGCCCGAAAGCAGACCTTCAATGGCGAAATCGGCCCATGTCTTTTGATTCGCCCGTCACGGGAGCGGACATTACGTCGGCACTACTGGTACTGGCCTGGGTCCCCGATCAGCGCATCGTTTGGCGGCCAGGCTCGCGAGCGTGCCGCTAGGGCGAGACACCGAGCGGCTCGTGCCCGCCGCTACCGGCTGTTCGAAGTTCGATTGCTTGCTCCCGACTTTGCGCAACTGTCTATGCGGAGTGCATCATGGAACGGGGTTCGCGGAGGAATCCGAAGCGGCATTGCCTTCGTTTGACACCACGACCTTGCGCGACATACTCCCCTGCGCGCGGTTGGACTTCCTTTCATTCGGATCGGGCCGATCGGTGATCACGCCGTTCACCGGGTCAGGAGTGATCTCCAAGGCGGGAGGATTCGACGTCTTCGCGTCGAAATTGCGAAGCACCTCGTCGCGAATCATCGGCTGAAACTTGTAACCGGGCTTCAAGAGTCCGCGCTCCGTCTGGAGAAATGCGAGGACCGTGGCCGCCGAATGCACCCAGTTGCGGCCGCCGGACTCGGCGAAGCCGGGCCCCCCCGTCGAGCCGCGTTCGCCCAAGGCATGATCTTTCGAGTCCTTACCCATCCAGAAACCGAGCATGACGCCGTTCTCCGGCGTTTCTGGCGGGCCTGGCACAAACAATAGGAGCCACACGTCGGACGTCTTCCCATCCGAATTGGTCGCAGTCCCGGTCTTCCCGGCGATCTCGCCTGCCTGCTCAAAAGGAAATGCGAGTGTCCGCTTCTTCCTTTCGCCCGTCTTCAACTTCCAGATATCGTCGCCAAGAGGATCCATACCGGGAATGACCCCGCTCCTAAGTCCCGATGCGGTGCCCGTACCAGCGAGGTCGAGCGGGCTTTTCAAGAGTTCAGTCATCGCCGCGGACACTGCCGGATGAAGGAGTCGCTCCTGTGGAGGATGATTGGCGCCCTTGGTGTCGCATTCCTTCGCACGACCTTCCTCATCCTTGTGGAGAAGCGACTTTCCACCATGGCAGACATCGTTTGCGAATCGGGGCGTCACTCGAAACCCGCCGTTCAAGAAGGCGGCCGCTGACGCCATCGACAGCGGATTGACCTCGGAGGCGCCGATTGCGGTGGTTGGATACGGCTGGAGCGTGTGCTTCGGGTCCCGGGGCATTCCCAGTCGATACGTGAGTTCGATCACATTCTTTATGCCAGCATGCGCGCCGGCACGCATCGCAGCGGTGTTGCGCGACTCGCCCAAAGCGACGCGGCAGGAGATCTCTCCGCGGTATTGCGGTTCCGACCGGGAGTAGAAATTCTCGATCTTCTTCGCCCCGCGCCCGCGGCCAAGCGACACCGAGATCGGCGCATCGAGCACGGTACAGCGCTTGAGCACCTCGGCGGAGATCTCGTCGACTGTCCCAGGTGGTGAGTCAGCGGCCAGCACCTCGCGGGCGAGCTTCTCGACCAAGCCCCCGTAGGTGAATATCTTGAAGGTCGAACCCGGCTGGCGCCAACCGGTGGCGATCACGTCATACTTCAGCTCCCTGAAGTTGACATTCCCGACCTCAGCGAGCACATCCCCAGCGAAATCGACCGCGAATGCTCCAGCGCGTAGCTCGCCATTGTCCGAGTCGTTCGGGTGACGAGCGAGATAGGTGTGAAGCGTTAGATCGACCGCCTTGGCGAGGACATCCTGGAGTCCATCATCACGCGTGATCGAGATCGTGAGCCCACCCTTGTTGATCGGAAAGCGATCCTTATAGAGGACTCGCACGCGCTCTAGGAAGTAATCATGCGTTCCGCAGCCCGTGCCCGCCGCAACGACTTCATTACGGAGCGATCGATCGACAAGATTCGCAGCTCGCACGTGCTCCACCTTGGAGATCACACCCTGCTCTAACATCAAATCGAGCACTCGGATGGCACCGCGTGCAGCTTCCACCCAATTCGCATCGCGAATATCTTCGCGCGACTTGAGCATTGGATCAGCCGCAAACAAACGGTCAGGAAGCGCCGGTTTGTTTATGAGAGCCACGATAAACGCCACCTGATGAAGCGCCAGCTCCTTCGCGGATTTTCCGAAATAGGCTCGGCTGGCCGCTTCAATCCCATATTGCCCGCGGCCGAAATAGGGCAGGTTGACATATCGTAGAAGCAACTGTGGCCTCGAAAATTCACGCTCGATCCGCAGCGCCATCACGATGTCACCGAGTTTTTCCATCTCCGTCGACGGACGGCCGGTGCCGTGGCGAAGATGCTTGGCGATCTGCATCGTAAGCGTCGACGCGCCCGAGTGGCTCTCCTGGAGGAGGCGTTTGGTCATCGCGCGCACGATCGCGCCCTTGTCGACGCCCTCGTGGGTGAAGAAATTCTTGTCTTCGGATGCGAGAATCGCGTCGGTGTAGAGCGGCGGAATCTCCGATGGGTCAGCAATTAGGATCCGATGTTCGGGTGTCGAAATGCATGCGACCGTTTTCAGATCCTCAGAAACCATCATCGATTGTTCGGCAAAGTATGTCGGGTCGTGCAGGCGCGAGATCGACGTTTTGTCGATGCCCAGGCGCGCGTCGATCTGTTTGGGATATCGGGAATCAATGGTCTCAATGATGTATTCGAATCCGAAATAGACCAAGAAGCCCAACACTACGAGCACTCCGATGGAGATGAAGATGCGCCTGACGATCCGCCAAACAAAGCGCAAAATCGCCAAAGGCACCGCCAGAACGACGTGCTTAAGGTTGCGGGGAGCGACTTCTTCCATCAACCTAGGATAGCGGAACCTGGGTGCTCATGTGTTGAAACGCCGTGGCGGAGAATTCATTTGGAACATTCCGTACCAAGGAGGCCACCACACCTGTTCTTCGTTCGTAATGAGGGTTCGCTCCGGCTGACCTCGGGTTTTATCGGGTGGACAACGGACTTCGGCAGCAATCGGCCAACACCGGCTGTTCAGCATCACCGCCAAAATTTTCCTAGACCCGTCGTTCAACGGCGTGGTCAACTTGCCAATGCCGACTGGACCAGGCTTTGGCCGTATGCGATGCACGCCGTGGGACAGGGTTGCACTGCGATTTGCAATGTGTTCCCAAATGGCGCAGCCTGCAAACCTTGCAGGCGCGAGCGGCGAACCTCGGATTTGCGCGGCCAATCCCACACGGCTTCTCCGGGCGTGTACGCGACGCACCCTAAAGCGTCCCGCCCCTCCGCTCCATGATCCGACAAATTGACCGCGCGACGCTTGCGACACAAGGCGCGCGCCAAAGATCTGGCGCGCACGCTAGCAGCTTGGGGCTTACGCAGTTCACCTCAATAGGGAGAGAACACTATGGGAAGCAATGCGAGAACCGCCGGCAGTTCGATACGCGCACGGGTCGTCTCCGTTCTAGTCGCTTTTTCATTGTCCACGATAGCGCCGGCCGCATTGGGCGGGCCTAAAGGTACGGAGCGTCCACTGAAGGGGGCCTGCGATGCAACATTCGCAATAGTCAATTTTGAACCGGGGCCGCCTCCGGTTCAAACCCTGGCAATCGAACTGACTTGCCACCTCACTCATCTGGGTTTGACCGTAGGAGCAGCGACTCAGCGTGTCACTCTTGGCCCGCCACCGTTCGGCATTGCGACAACGATTGTGTACGTCGCGGCCAACGGCGACGAACTATTCGCAACCTTCTCAGGACAGGGGTTTCCAAGTCCCGATGGGACTGCCATTGCATTCGCAGGGACGACGGTGTACAGCGGTGGAACAGGCCGCTTCGCGAACGCGAGCGGTTGGAGTCTCGATGCAGGAGGTGCATCGTTGGTTACGTCCGAGGGTTCCCTTGAAGTTAGCGGCAAGATAAGTTACTAGACCTTGCGCGGCCACAACATGCGCCACTGACCCCGCCCCCGTGGCGGGGTTATCGCGTCTTGTGGACACCAAGTCACATGCCGTACTCCTTCCTGCGCTGAATGGCTGCTTGCCGCAAGGCCAAGTGGCTGCAACGGGTCGTGAGCGGTCTTTCGCTTCACCTGACGGTCGGAGCGTCGTTGATCCACTCACCGAATAGCAGGGATAATGCGAGTTCTGCGCTGACGGAGTTCCGAAATGAGCCGGATAGCCCGCGTCCTTTCCTTCGCCATCTTTGCGGCCCTCCCGTGGCCGGCAGCGGCGCATCACGGCTGGAGCGAATACGATCAAACGCAGGTATTGACGCTGACCGGCACGATCGAGGAAATGGGGTATGAACATCCGCATGGGTTCGTCAAGCTCAAGACCCCGGGCAAGACCTGGGTCGCCGTGCTGGCGCCGCCTTCGCGCATGGATAACCGTGGGCTGACGAAGGAAATGCTCAAGGTCGGCACGACCGTGACCGTCGTCGGCTATGCCAACCGCGGCAAGCCGGAGGAAATGCGCGCCGAGCGCATTACGGTGGGATCAACGACGACCGAGTTGCGTTAGCACCCGCGCGCGCGTCGAGCCATGGCTACCGCAATGCACGCTGTCGAGGCGAGCGGACTCGCCCGCTTCATGCGCGAGGCGCTATGGGCCTATCCGGCGACGGAGGCGTTGCACATCCTTGGCATCGGGCTCCTGTTCGGATCGATCGCCATCGTCGACCTGCGCCTGATGGGCCTGGGGCGACGGCTGCCGGTGTCGGCGCTGACCGCCTTTGCCGTGCCGTGGTCGCTCGCCGGCTTCGTGCTTGCGGCGACGACAGGTCTGCTGATGTTCACGGCGCACGTTGCCGAGTTCATTACGCTGCCGGTGTTCATGCTGAAGATGGGCCTGATCCTCGCGGGCGGCATCAATGCCGCCATTCTGCACACCGGCGTGCTGCGCGACACGCGCGGCTGGGATACCGGCACGCCGACACCGCTGGCGGCCAAGGTCGCGGGTAGTTTGTCGATTGCGCTATGGATCGGCGTCGTGGCTTGCGGGCGCCTGCTCGCGTATTTGTAGGCCAGTCACGCCAGGCGTATTCGCCGCAGGAAAGGCAGCCAGCGCGGATCGCCATGCAGAGGCCGCAGGAATGAGTCCACCGCCGTGTGAACGACGCCGGGGTCGCGCTGCGCATACGCGGTGTCGAGCCACTCGAACGCCTTGTCCACGTCGCCCCGGTATGCGTAGGCTTCGGCGATCTGGTGCGCGGCAGTCCAGCCCCACTGGGCGATCAGCTCCCGCAGCGCCTTGTCCGATTCCTCGGGATGTCCCTGCGCGTGGTGGATCATCGTGAAGGCCAGGTTACGGAAGACGTCGTGCGCTTCCTCCTCGGCGATCGCCATTGCCTCCTCGCTGCGGCCTTGCAGCATCCGGGTCATCGCCAGGAAGGCGTGACAGAGACCGCCCTTCGGATTGAGGTCGATCGCCTTCTGCAGCGACGCTGCCGCGTCCTCGAACCGATCCGACATGAGGTAGACCAGCGCGGCCTCGCGATGAATTTTCGCGGAAAGGGGATCGAGCGCCAGCGCCTTGCCGATCAATTCGAGCGCCCTGTCGTGTTGGCCAAGGATTCTCGCCAGCCTGGAAGCGCCGTTCAGCACATCGGCCTCGCCGGGCGCCAGTTCCAGCGCGCGCTTGAGCGACGCGCCTGCCGCCGTCCAGTCCCAGTCGTGGTTGATCTGCACCGAGCCAAGCTCCAGATGCGCATCGGCCAGGTCCGGCGCCAATTGCAGCGCACGCTGCGCTGCGTCGCGCGCGAGCTCGAAGCCCTCGTCGATCGGCGCGAACCCGAAGCCCGCCTGTGTGCTGTGCACGCGCGCAAGACCGGTCCACGCCAACGCGTAGTCCGGGTCGAGTGCGAGCGCCTGCTTGAACAGCGCAATCGCCCGGTCGGTGTCCGCCTGCGTCACGCGCTGGCCGTAGAATTTTCCCTGCAGGTATAGCTGGAAGGCTTCCGCGTTGTCGCTGCGTCCGAGCGCCGCCTTGTGCACATCGGCCGCGGCGGCCGTACTGGCAGACGCTTCGGACGGCGCGCCCAACAGCGCCATGCGCAGTTCCTTGACCACCGATTGCGCGATGTCGTCCTGCACGGCGAAGATGTCGTCGAGTTCACGGTCGTAGGTCTCGGACCAGAGGTGCGAATCCGACGCGACTTCGATCAGCTGCGTGGTGATGCGCACGCGCTTGCCCGACTTGCGCACGCTGCCTTCGAGCACGTGCGCCACGTTGAGCTTTTGCGCGATGGCGGGGATGTCGATGTCCTTGCCCTTGAACGAGAACGCCGACGTCCGCGACGCGACGCGCAGGCCGCGGATCTTGGCCAGCATGTTCAGCAATTCTTCCGACAGCCCGTCGGCAAAATATTCGTTCTCTTCGTCGCGGCTCATGTTGACGAACGGCAGCACGGCGATCGACGGCGAGTTCCTTCGAGGCATCGACGGCGGCCGGCGCGGCGGGCGGCGTTGCGCGCGGTGGCGCGTGCCGGCGCCGGTTTCGCCGCGTTGCCCGACAGCAGACGCAGCACGCGCTCCGCGAAAGCCGCCGGCGCCTCGCCATTGGGAAGGTGCGTCCACTGCACGTCCCGGAATTTTTCCGGCACGCGCGCCTTGGCGTCGAGCGTGGCATCGATGACGACCGGCAGCAGGAACGTCTTGTCCTCGGCCATGTCCAGCGTGCGGCTCGCCGCAAGATTCCATTCGCGGCGGAAGTAGCCTTCCTCGCGTGCCTGCGTGTTCGCCGAGATGACCGGAACGAACAGCGCGCACTCCTTGATCTGCTTGCGGATGGACGCGTCCCACGCGTCACCGCCGCGCAGTTCGCTCTGGTCGAACCAGACGTCTAAGCCGACCGCGCGCAACGCATCGCAAATGCGCCGCGCGGCCGCGGCGTCCTGCGACGCGTAGCTCAGGAAGACGGCTTGGGTGGGGCTGCTCATGCGAGGTCGAATCGAATATCGATGAATGCACCAGGTCGGGGCGCGGGCCGCGCCGATTGTCGCCCAGTACCGGTGGACCCGCAATCCTATCTGTCGCGACACCCACCTGTGGGGAAACTTCCCAGTCTTTCATGTGTAACCGGTTGCGTTGCATCAAGGCGGCGCAGACCGATAACGACAATAATTGCGACTTTGCTTTGTCGCACGCCGCGTTCGCGGTTTTTTTCCTGGAGTTTCTGATGAGCCGAAGAATTCTTCTTTTTGGTGCCGCCGCCGTGCTGGGCGTGGCCATCCTTGCGGGCGCGCTGATCTACGTGAATGGGAACACGCAGACCTCGCAGCCCGCCGATCGCAACCGCGCGGGCCTGGTGCAGATCTATTCGCCCACGCTCGGCAATCCCGAGGCCAAGGTCCACATCGTCGAATTCCTCGATCCGGCGTGCGAGACGTGCGCGAGCTTCTATCCCTACGTCAAGCAGATCCTGGCGGCCAATCCCGACCGCGTCCGCCTGACGCTGCGCCTCGTGCCGTTTCACCGCGGATCGGACTATGTGCTGAAAGTGCTGGACGCCGCGCGCAAGCAGGGCAAGTTCTGGCAGGCGCTGGAGGCCCTGCTGGCCAATCAGTCCTACTGGGCGTCGAATCACACGGTGCAACCCGACTATGTCTGGGCGCCGCTGGAAGGACTGGGGCTGAACATCGAACAGTTGAAGGTCGACATGAATGCCCCGGAGGTCGCCCAGCGTATCGAGCAGGAGTTGAAGGACGCCAAGACGCTGAAGGTGACGCAGACGCCGGAATATTTCGTCAACGGTCGCCCGTTGCCGAGTTTCGGCCTGGAGCAGCTGCAGGCGCTCGTCAGGGAGGAACTGCAGGCGGCCTATCGCTGAACCTGCCGGGGGTTGTCGTGACGGCCCGGGCAAAAGTACTGGCCCGGCACGCTTGCGGCCGGTAGGATAGGAATTCGCGCGCCTCGCGTCCGGGTGCCGAGCGATCGACGCGAACCGCCGCGAGCGATACGTCATGGACTAGCTGCGCCTTCAGGCAAAGACTTCCGATGATTCTCGTCGTCGGCGCGAACGGCTTTCTGGGACGCGAGACCGTCCGGCAGTTGCTTGCCGCGGGCCAGCGTGTTCGCGCCGCCGCGCGCGTTCCCGACACCGTCGCCGACCTGAGGCAGCTAGGTGCCGAAGTCGTGCACGCAGACCTGATCGACCCTGCATCGCTGGCGTCGGCCTGCAACGGGATCGATGCGGTGTTTGCCGCCGCGCACTCGCTCATGGGTGTTGGCAAGTATGCGTCGCATCTGGTGGACGGCGCCGGACACCGCGCGCTGATCGACGCAGCGACGACCGCTGGCGTGAAACGCTTCGTCTACACGTCGGCGCTGGGTGTATCACCTGAGCATCGCATCGACTTCTTTCGCACCAAGGCCGGCGTCGAGAAGTATCTCGCGCGGAGCGGACTTGGCTTCACGATCCTGCGCCCCACCGCCTTCATGGAATGGCACGTTCATCTGTTGCTCGGCAAGAGCATCGTAGACTCCGGGAAGACCACGATTTTCGGAGGCGGCAACAATCCCACCAACTTCATTGCCGCGCGTTGACGTCGCGCGCGTCGCGGTGCTCGCGCTGACCGAGCCACAGACGAGCGGCAGGACCCTCGAAATCGGCGGCCCCGACAACCTCACCAAACGGCAGGTGGTGCAAATGTACGAGCGCGTTCTGGGACGCAGCGCCAGCGTGCGTTTCGTTCCCGTCGCTGCGATGCGAATCATGGCTCCCCTCGTGCGGCCGTTTCGCCCCGTGTTGAGCCGTCTGATGGAGGCCGCCGTTTTCGGCGACACGACCGATCAGACGTTCGACGTGGCTGACATTCCGCCGAAGTACCGCGGCCCAATGACGCATGTCGAGGACTTCATCCGCGTGCGCGCCGGCGCAGGAAGCACGACGATGAGTAACGATCAGTTGCGCGAGCCGCGATCGTGATTGTCATTGAAATTTCCGTGCGCCCGGCGTCGAAGTCATTGCCACCAGCAGCGCATGGAATTCTGGGTTTTCGGCACGTCGGATGAGCGCTGTCACACCTCCAGCCTCGAGCAAACGCGGTCCTGTCGACACGGTCGCGGCCGCAGCGGACCGCACTTCGCTGCTGCGTACGATTGATGCACTCGAACGCCAGCGCGACATGCTCGGGGGGCCGGCGATCGAGCTTGCGCTTGGGCCGTTGCGCTCGCGGCTGGCGGCGCTTGACGCGGGCGCCAGTCCCAGGGAGCTCGCCGAACGGACCTCGGAACGAAAAGTGGTGACCGTCCTTTTCGTCGATATCGCGGGCTTCACCCAGATGTCAGAGCGCCTGGGTTCCGAGGCGATGCTCGAGATCGTCAACGGTCTCTTCGATCGCCTGGTTCCCGTGATCGAACGCTATGGCGGCGTGATCGACAAGTTCATCGGCGACGAGATCATGGCGGTATTCGGCGCTCCGCGTGCGGTCGAGCACCACGCGGAGCACGCGCTCCGTGCGGCGCTCGAAATATTTGCCGCGCTGGCGGACTACAACCGCGAACGCGGTCTCGAGCTTGGGCTGCATATCGGTGCGAACACCGGGCCTGTGATCGCCGGGGCGGTGGGCTCGCACGCCCGGCACGACTACTCGGTGACCGGCGACACGGTCAATGTTGCGGCAAGGCTCGAAGGAGCAGCCGAAGCGGGACAGATCCTGGTTGGGCCGTCGACGTTCCGTCACACGGTCCAGCTGTTTGAATTCGAAGCGCTCGAACCGTTGGCGTTGAAAGGCAAGGTGCGGCCGCTGGACGTCTACCGGCTCGTAGGAGAAACGCCGCGCGCGGCGCGCTCCCGCGTCGACGGTCCGCAGCTCCTGTTCTCCGGACGCGGCGGCGAACTGGGTTTGCTGCTGGAGCGTGCCGCCTCCGATGGCGCTCCGGGACGCGGCGTCGTCGGCATTGCCGCCGAACCCGGCGTTGGCAAGAGCCGGCTCGTGGCGGAATTTCGCGATCGACTGGCTGGCGATGTCCGTTGGCTCGAGGCGAATGCGCACGAATACCGCAGCGAAGTGAGCTACGGTGTCGTGCATGAGCTGCTTGACGCTCTGGTCGGCGTGCCAGACCGTGCGGACCGCGAACAGGCGGCCGCTGCATACACCGAATACCTCGAGGGTGTCGGCGGTGAGCGCGCAACCAACATCGGAGCGTATTTGTTCCGATTGCGGGGGCTTCCCGTCGAACCGGAATCCGAAACGATGTTGTCCGAGCTCGCGCCGGAAGCGCTGCGACAGCGGATGTCGGGCGCCGCTGCCGAGCTGTTGGCTGCAGGTACCGCGGGCCGAGCAAGCGTGGTTTGCCTCGAGGATCTGCATTGGGCCGACCCGTCGTCGATGTCGTTGCTGCGATCGCTCGCCGAGAGTCCTGCGCTGGCGCACATCCTTTTCGTGTTCACCACGCGTACCGATCCGGGCATGGCCGCGGATTGGATCGCCGATCTTCGTGGGTCTCGCGATCGCGTGTCGGTCATCGAACTTGCGCCGCTCTCCGATGTGGAGACCACCACGCTGATCATGGATGCGTTCGGCGCGGAGGCTCAGGGCGAGCTATGCCGCGACCTCCTCGCGAAATCGCAAGGGAATCCGCTGTTCCTCGTCTCATTCCTTCGCTCGCTTGTCGATGACGGCCTCGCGGTCGTTTCTCGTGGGCGAGTGACTGTGACGGGCAGTGTAGCGGAGCTGACGATTCCCGAAACGCTCCAGGCGGTCATCGGTCCCGCATCGACAGACTACCCGTCGATGCCAAGCGATTGTTGCACTGGGCTTCGGTTCTCGGAGCCGTGTTCTGGCCACGCCACGCAGAGCGAGTTTCGCAGGCCGAATGCGGCTCACCGCAAATCGACGAGATGGTGGCGCTGCTGTGCGAACGCCAGTTGCTGCAAAGGAATCCGGATGGTCGACTGCGGTTCGTGCACGCCGTCGTGAGAGACGTCGCGTACGACCAGATGCTCGAGCGCAATCGCCGACGCCTGCATTCGGTGACCGCTCGATGCCTCGAGGAAGAGTTATCTTCGACTTCCGAGGCGGACGTCGCGCTTCTCGCATGGCACTACGAGCGTGCTGGAGACCGCGCGCTCGCGTCGGCGCGCTACGAAGCGGCGGCCGCATTGGCGGCGAAGATCTATGCGAACCGCGAGCGGCTGCGCTATCTCGAATCTGCGATACGTCTCGCCGGCGCCGGCGACGTCGTCCGGATCGCCGCGCTAACCGAGCGCGCCGGCGACGTTCTGCAATCTGTTGGGTCGATTCGGCGAGGCCGCCGATCGCTTCGAGGCGGTTCTCGCCCAAGCGAGTCGGATCGATGCGCTCGACGCAGCAAGGCTTCATCGAAAGATCGCGAGAACGTTGACGCCCCGCTGGCAGTTCGATCCCGCCAACAGTGCTTTGGACGAAGCGCGTCGATTGCTGGATGGATCGCCTGCTGTCTCGTCTGCTCCATGGTGGCGCGAGCATTTCGCGCTCGAGCTGTTCCGCATGTGGGCGTATTACATGCAGGCGCGCGTAGCTGACGTGGCGGAAATGGTCGCGCGCCTTGCTCCTGAGGTGGATGCGCACGCGACGCTGAGCGAGCGAGGGCTGTTCCATCGCAATCTTGCGCTGCTCAAACTGCGTCAGCAACGCTATCGTCCCGATCCAGCGACGGTCGAGTTGGCGGCGCAGGCGGCCAACGAGTTGCGCGAAGCGGGCGACATCGCCGAAATTTGCCTGGCGACGTTCACTCACGCGTTCACAGAGTTGTGGAGCGGCGCGATCGACGATGCCGACCGCCACATGCAGGATGTGCTGAGCGAGACCGTGCATCTGGGCGACGCCGAGCGCAATCTGCTGTGCCTAGTGTATCTCGCGGTGTCGGCGCGTTTACGGGGCGATATCGAGACCACCGAGGCGTTCGCCGAAGCGGCAATTGCCGTGGCCCGGGCCAACGGAGCGCCGCATTATGAAGGTGCTGCGTACGCGAATCTGGGCTGGGTCGCCTGGAGGCGCGGCGAAGGCGCGTTGGCCGACGATCACCTGAAGAGTGCGCGCCGCTTGTGCATTGCAAACTATCCTTTCATCTGGTTGCACGCGATGGTGAGTCTCGCGCGTGCGGTAGAGCAGAAAGACATGAGCGCCGCAACCGAGCATGTGCGCTCGATGATCGGACCAACGATGCAGCTGCTGCAGCCGACGGTTCAAGATGCGCTCGAATTGGCCGCAAGCTCGCCAAGCCCGCAGACGCTGCAGGCCATGGTCGACGCGAGCAGGAGCGGTGGGATATCTCTGATGAATCTTTGCAGGAGCTCGGTCAATGCCTCGGGCGTGCTGGAGAATTCGATCCGGTTGGTCTGGTAAGCCCACGATATCCTGACCTGCAAATGGCTTCTGTGGGTCGGTGGATTTCCTACCAGTCAGCGAGGATGCTACTTCAGCGTGCCATTCTCGATTAGCGCCTTTCCGTCCACGGACAGCGTAGCGGCGTCAACCGAGCCTGCGAGACAAAGCTGCTTACGTTCGTTGCCCAGCCTGTATTGTCGCCATTCGATAGTCATGCCGCAGGCGCATCCACACAATACGGCCGGTGTTCGTAGGCAACGTCGCCTCGGGATTCAGTCCGATGTCTATGTACGAAAACTGTTCTTTGCCACCGCTCGACGCATCGTAGAGCGCCTTGAGCCATCGAGCCCGACTTCGCGGTCATCGACGTAAGTGCTCCCTTGCTGAACGCGAGCGTGAGTCCTCGATGGTCGTCCGAAAGGCGAGCTTGTCGATCACGACCTTCCCTTCCGCGGGCCAAGCGCTACCGGTACGAGCAGCTCGCCCGCCGGCAGCCAGGTCTGCGTCGCCGCAGACCCCTGTTTCACCTTGTCCGCCGTGATTGCGCCGTCGGAAACGAATCCCTTGTCGGCCATCAGGCCGAACGTCATGTTGGTGCCATTCGCACTGGAGAGGGTGACTTGCTTTGCCGCCGCGAGTGCCGATCGAATCGCTTCGCCTTCGCGCGGATGGTATCGGGCGATACCGTGGCGGCCTTCCAGAAGATCGAAGTGATTTCCGCCTGCGTCTTGCAAGGCGCCTCGCGAGCGTCGCGGTCGGATAGAGGCCGTTACCGAGGTTCACGGAACGGACGCCCTTCTTGAGGAACGCTTCGGCTACGGGCTGGTTCGCTGCCGCGCGTGCGGCGATTCGCGCGGCCGGCACCCGGCCATGATGTTCTCCGACTCGCCGACGTCGACCGACAGCTGCACATCAAACGTGTTCACGAGCGCCATTAGGAGCGTCTGCGGCTGGCTGTCGTAGGACGCGGGGACTTCATCGTAGCTGCGCCGCCCGAGTTGCTCGCTGAAGACCATGATGATCGGCTGACCGCCCGCCTTCATCGTCTCGACTGCGAGATTTCGGGGCGGAATGCGCACGGTGCGCCCACGACGACGGGCTTTGGATCGGCGGCAGACGGGAACGCGTTACAAGGCGTGCGGCTGCCTAATGCAACGCGATGGCCAGCCCGATCGGGATGAACGCCGCGGACATCACGTTGCCGATCAGCACGATCGACGCCACCTTCGCGGGCTCCTGCCGGTATTGCTCGGCGACCATGAAGTTCAGGACCGCCGGCGGCAGCGAGCCGAAGATGATCAGCAGTCCCTGCTGCATGTGATCGAGCCCGAGGACGGAACCCAGCAGCGCGGCGATCGCGATACCCGTCAGCGGGCATACGAGGCCGCCCACCACGCCCAGGCGCCAATCGTCCCAGCGCACTTCGTAGAGCCTCACGCCGAGCGACAGCAGCATCATCGGGATCATGGCGTCGCCGACCATCTTGATGGCGACCGATCCCCATTCCGGTATCGGCGGATGCACGAGCGCGAAGGCGAAGCCCAGGAACGTCGACCACACCATCGGGCTGCGCAACAGGTTTCCGAACCGCGCATGATGGTCGACTATCCATGCGCCGAGCGTGAAGTGGAGCAGGTTCGAGATCGTGAACAGCGCCACCATCGCCGAGAATCCGGCGGGCCATAGGCGAGCGCGGCAAGCGGCAGGCCGATGTTGCCGCAGTTGTTGAACATTATCGGCGGAATGAACGTGCGGTAGTCGACGTGCAGCAGCCGGACAAACGGCCACGCGAGCAGGCCGGAGCCCAGCACGATGCCGATGGAACCCAGCATCAGCGGCCCGTTGTCCGCGACGCTGAAGTCCTTGCTCGCCAATGCCGAGAAGATCAGCGCCGGCGCCAGGATCGTCATGCTGATCCGGTTGACCATCGCCATGTCCGGCTTCACCCGCCGCGCATAGAAATAGCCGACCAGGATGATCAGGAACACCGGCAGGATGATGCCGAGGATCGCTGGCAAACACTAGAGAATGTAGCGCGAGAGGTTGTCGTCGCCGGCGATGCCGGCGAGCGTGGCGTCGACGAACGCGGCGTCGATGACGATGGTATCGCCGGTCCGGCGCGCGGCATGGAACGACACGTCGTCCAGCAGGCGCTCCATCACGGTGTACAGGCGGCGCGCGCCGATGTTCTCCTGCTTCTCGTTCACCGCGAAGGCGATTTCGGCCAGCCGGCGCACGCCTTGCGGATGGAACTCGAGGTGCACCTGCTCGGTGCCGAGCAGCGCCGCGTACTGACGGGTCAGGCACGCATCCGTCGCCGTCAGGATCTGCTCGAAATCCGCCACCGACAGCGACGTGAGTTCGACGCGGATCGGGAAAGCGCCCCTGCAGTTCGGGAATGAGGTCGGAGGGCTTGGAGAGGTGGAACGCGCCCGACGCGATGAACAGGATGTGGTCGGTCTTGACCATCCCGTATTTCGTGGACACCGTCGTGCCTTCGACCAGCGGCAGCAGGTCGCGCTGCACGCCCTGCCGCGAGACATCGGCGCCGTGCATGTCGGAGCGCGATGCGATCTTGTCGATCTCGTCCAGGAACACGATGCCGTTCTGCTCGGCGGCGGCGAGCGCCTTGCCCTTGACGTCGTCGTCGTTGAGCAGCCGCGCCGCTTCCTCGTCGGTCAGCTGCTTCATCGCGTCGGCGACCGTGGTCTTGACATGCTTGCGCCGGCCGCTGCCCATCTGCTGGAACATGCCCTGGATCTGGCTCGTCAGCTCCTCCATTCCCGGCGGCGCCATGATTTCCATCTGCTGGGGAAGGGCGGACAGCTCTATCTCCACTTCGCGGTCGTCGAGCGTGCCTTCGCGCAGCATCTTGCGGAATTTCTGGCGCGTGGCGGAGTCGGCGGGCTTCATGTCGGTGAAATTCACGTCGCGCACCGGCGGCAGCAGGACGTCGAGCAGGCGCTCCTCGGCCGCGTCGGTCGCGTGGCCGCGCACCTTGCGGGTTTCGGCCTCCCGCGTCTCCTTGATCGCGACTTCCACGAGGTCGCGAATGATCGTGTCCACGTCGCGCCCGACGTAGCCGACCTCGGTGAACTTGGTCGCCTCGACCTTGACGAACGGCGCATCGGCAAGCCGCGCCAGCCGGCGCGCGATCTCCGTCTTGCCCACGCCGGTCGGCCCGATCATCAGGATGTTCTTCGGCGTGATCTCGTGGCGCAGCGGTTCAGGCACCTGCTGCCGCCGCCAGCGATTGCGCAACGCGATCGCGACGGCGCGCTTGGCGGCCTCCTGCCCGACGATGTGCTTGTCGAGTTCGGAGACGATTTCCTCGGGTGTCATTTGCGACGACATCGGATGGCTCGCGCGGCGGCGGGACGAAAAACCGCTTCAAGTTGACGGCTGCGGAATTGTACCGCGCCCGCGAAACGCGGCCGCTTTCCCGCGCCAGGCATTGGACAAACGCGCCATGGAACTGGTCGCCCCGGTCCGCTTCCCTTATGATGGGAAGCTTCGCAAGCGGCGGCCGGCAACATCGGGCGCGCGCCCTTTCGCCCCATCCGTCAGGAGGTTCACCATGCGTCGATTCGCGCTCGCGTTCGTTACGGCAATGCTTCTCGCGGGCTGCGCCCAGATGCAGCCGAAGTCCGACCAATCCGTGTACTTCATCGAGCCGAAGGATGGCGAGACGGTGACGAGCCCGTTCAAGGTCGTGTTCGGCGTCAAGGGCATGGCCGTCGAGCCTGCCGGCGACATCAAGGCGAATTCCGGGCACCACCACCTGCTGATCAACCTTGACGCGATGAAGGCGGGCGACGCCATTCCCGTCGATGACACGCACCTGCATTTCGGCAAGGCGCAAACGGAGACCGAGGTCAAGCTGCCGCCGGGAACCTACAAGCTCACGCTGCAATATGCGAACGGCGCGCACGTATCCTACGGCCCGCCGATGGCAGCCACGATCCGGGTGAATGTGAAGTAATGATCAAGCAAGTCGGCACGGCGCCGAGCGCGCACGCAAACGAGCAACGAACCCTGAAGCGACGCGACGGCATGATTCCCGTATCCAATCTCGCGACGATCGCGTTGGTTGCCGCGCTGCTGGCTGCGTGCGCCGGCCCCAATCCGTCGAGTCCGGCCGCGGCGGACCAGGTCGGCAACATGGAAGCGCGACTGCGCGGTGTGGGCAGCGCCGCGACCGGCAAGGTCGTCGTCGTCGATAACAGCCAAGGCGTCACGCTCACGCTCGACGCCGCCAACCTGCAGCAGGGCAACTATCGGCTGGCCTTTCACGCGGTGCCCAATTGCAGTTCGCCCAACGGCGAGTCGTCCGGACCGGTCTGGGCCCCGCCGGACTCCGTCAGGCCGCCCGGGGAACTCATCCCCGGACTCTACGTGGGACAGACCGAGATGATTTCGTACTCCGTGCGCATTCCGGGCGTCCACATCGACCGCGAGCCCAGCTTGCGCGGCCGCAGCATCGTTCTCCACAGGGGCAATTTCGTGGACAGCCCGCTGCCCGGATTGCCCAACAATTACATCGCCTGCGGCGTATTCGAGAATCTCACGCCCGGCCCGTTGCAACGGATGATGCAGTAGGGCTCAAATCGCCGCATCCAATCGGCCCCATCATTTCGTCGTCGGGCGCCGGACAGGTATTCTTCGCACATTCGCACATCTCCCGGGACGGACTGCATGGGCTTCCTCGCCGACAAGAAGATTCTCATCACCGGCGTGCTCTCGAACCGGTCGATCGCCTACGGCGTCGCCCGCGCGTGCCAGCGCGAAGGCGCGACGCTGGCGTTCACCTACGTCAACGACGACCTGAAGGATCGTGTCGTCAAGCTTGCCGCCGATTTCGGCCCGTGCCCGGTGCTCCCCTGCGACGTCACGTCGGACGAGCAGGTCGACGGGCTGTTCGCCGCGCTCAAGGCCGAGTGGGGCACGCTGGACGGGCTGCTGCATTCGATCGCGTTCGCGCCGCGCGAGGCGCTGGCCGGCGATTTCCTCGACGGCATGTCGCGCAGCGCGTTCCATACGGCGCACGACATTTCGAGCTACAGCTTCGCCGCGCTTGCGCGTGGCGCACGGCCGTTGATGCGCGGCCACCCCGGCGCGCTGCTGACGCTCACCTACCTGGGTTCGACGCGGGTGCTCGAGAACTACAACGTGATGGGCCTGGCCAAGGCAAGTCTCGAGGCGAACGTGCGCTACCTGGCATCGTGCCTCGGCCCCGAGCAGATCCGCGTCAACGGCATCTCCGCCGGTCCGATCAAGACACTGGCCGCGGCGGGCATCGGGGGCTTCTCCAAGATCCTGAGCTTCGTCGAGCGCACGGCGCCGCTGCGCCGGAACGTGACGACCGACGAGGTCGGCAACGTCGCGGCATTCCTGCTGTCCGACCTGGCCAGCGCGGTCACCGGCGAGATCACGTTCGTCGACTGCGGCTATTCCACGGTGGCGGCCGGCATCGGCGAGGAGTAGCTCCCGAATGTGCGCCTTCGTCGCGCGCACACGCGCATGATGGGCGCGGCGCGCCGCTTCGACGCCGTCATCCTGGGCGGCGGCCACAACGGCCTCACCTGCGCGGCGTATCTCGCGGGCGCCGGTTTGTCGGTGTGCGTCGTCGAGCGCCGAGGCGTGCTCGGAGGCGCCGCGGTCACCGAGGAGTTCCATCCCGGGTTCCGCAACTCCACCGCCAGCTACACGGTGAGCCTCCTCGACCCGCAGGTCATCCGCGACCTGCATCTGGCCGAACACGGGCTGACGATCAGCGAGCGGCCTTTCGCCAATTTCCTGCCGCTGCCGGATGGACAATACCTGAAGGTGGGCGGCGGCCTCGCCTCGACGCAGGCGGAGGTGTCGAAGTTCTCCGTCGCGGATGCGCGGGCGCTTCCCGATTACTACGCGATGCTGGAACGCGTCGCGGACGTGCTGCGCGAAATGCTCCCCGTCACGCCGCCCAACATCCGGGCAGGCAACGCGGCGGACCTGGCCGCCATCGTCGACATGTTCAAGGTCGGCAAGCGCTTTCGCGCGCTGTCCTTGCCGGAACGGCGCGACCTGCTCGACCTCTTCACCAAGAGCGCCGGGGACCTGCTCGACCGCTGGTTCGAAAGCGCGCCCATCAAGGCGGCGTTCGGCTTCGACGCGGTGGTCGGCAACTTCGCCAGTCCGTATGCGCCAGGCTCCGCCTACGTGCTGCTGCATCACGTCTTCGGCGAAGTGAACGGCAAGCGCGGACAGTGGGGCCACGCCCGGGGCGGCATGGGTGCGATCACGCAGGCGATGGCGAAGGAATGCGCCGCGCGCGGCGTCGAGTTGCGCACCCACGCGCCGGTGGCGCGCGTCCTCGTCAAGGCCGGACGGGCCGCGGGTGTCGAGCTGGAGGACGGCACGGTAATCGAGGGCGCGCGCGTGGTCGCCAACGTGAATCCGAAGCTCCTGTTCGACCGACTGGTCGATCCAGCGCACGTGGATGCCGATTTCCGGGCGCGCATCGCGGCCTATCGCTGCGGGTCCGGAACGTTCCGGATGAACGTCGCGTTGTCGGCGCTGCCGGACTTCACGGCGCTTCCCGGCGGCAACGCGCAACCGCACCACAGCAGCGGCATCGTCATGGCGCCGTCGCTCGCCTACATGGAGCGCGCGTATTTCGATGCACGGACGCTCGGATGGTCGAAGGCGCCGATCGTCGAGATCCTGATTCCGTCGACCGTCGACGACACGCTGGCGCCTTCCGGCATGCACGTCGCCAGCCTGTTCTGCCAGCACGCCAATCCGCGCCTCGAGGAGGCATTGCCCGGGCGCACGTGGGACGATGTCCGTGACGAGGTCGCCGACGTGATGATCGACACGGTCAATGGATTCGCCCCGAACTTCCGCGCCAGCGTCCTGGGGCGGCGCATCCTCACGCCGCTCGACCTCGAACGCGACTTTGGACTGATCGGCGGCGACATCTTCCACGGCGCGCTGTCGCTTGACCAGCTGTTCTCGGCGCGGCCAGTATTGGGCCACGGCAACTACCGGATGCCGGTGCGTGGCCTGTATCTGTGCGGCGCCGGCGCGCATCCGGGAGGTGGCGTGACCGGCATTCCCGGCCGCAATGCCGCGCGCGAAATCCTGCGCGACGTCAAGCGCCGGCGGTTCTGACGAGCTGAATCCGACAACGGAGGGAAGCATGAGCCAGACTTACAAGGGAGGTTGTTTCTGCGGCGCGGTCGAACTTACCGTCACCGGCGAGCCGGTTGCCGCGGGATTCTGCCACTGCGCGTCGTGCCGGAGCTGGGCGGCCGCGCCGGTCAACGCGTTCAGCCTGTGGAAGCCCGATCAGGTGAAGATCACCAAGGGCGAGGCCAACATCGGCGTCTATCACAAGACCGACCGGACGCACCGCAAATTCTGCAAGGTTTGCGGCGGTCACCTGCTGTCTGACCATCCGGCGTGGGGACTGACCGATGTTTACGCCGCGACGATTCCCACCTATCGCCACGAGCCGAAGCTGCATGTCCACTACGGCGAGACCGTGCTGCGCATCAAGGACGGTCTTCCCAAGATGAAGGACGTGCCCAAGGAGATGGGCGGGTCGGGCGAGACGCTGCCGGAATAGGAGGCGCTGCGGGCCGCGCGGCGTTCTCGTTCCTGGGCGCGCCGCCGGGCCCGTGTGCACTTGCCGCGCAATGGGCGAAGGGCGATCGCGCACCTTCCACGAGGCCGCCGCTGGGCCGTCCCAAGGCGGCCGAACCATTTCTGGCAGTCATCGAGAAAGTATCGTGCGATCGCGCGGAGCGCGGTCGCGAAACTTTTCTCGACCTAAATAAATCCGAAGTCAGCCGATAAGCCGGGTTCTGTTACGGCGCACGCGGTACGTGCGCTATGACCGTCATTCTTCTAGGCGCATCGTTGCCGGTGCGCTCGAGCCACCTACCCGCGGACTTACGCGAGCAGCGTCAGTGTCCGCCTACTTGGTGTTGCTCCGGATGGAGGTTACCGCGTTTCACCCGCTTGCCTTTGACAGCAAGCGACTCGTCTCTGTGGCCCTGTTCCTCGCCTTCATCGGCCGCGCTAACGGCGACTTATAGCGTCCGGGCGTTACCCGGCATCCTGCTCTGCGGAGCCCGGACTTTCCTCCCCCCGCACCGTTTTCACGGATTGGGCGGCGACGGTCTGGCTGGCTTCGGGCCGCTAGTGTACTGCGATTTGCGCGTCGGGGTGACGCCCAGCGTCGCGCGCGCGCAGTACACTTGGCGCCGCCACCGCGGCCGCTCCTCGAGGAACAACGGACATGCAGACCGATATCGACATCGCGCAGCACGCGAAGCTTCTGCCCATCGGCGAAATCGCCGCGCGGCTGGGCATACCGGATGCCGCGCTGGAGACCCTATGGCCGGACCAAGGCCAAGATCTCGCTCGATTGGCTCGCGAGTCTGGCCGTCCGCCCGTCGGCGAAACTGATCCTCGTCTCGGCGATCAGTCCCACCCCGGCCGGCGAAGGCAAGACGACGACGACCGTCGGCCTGGGCGACGCGCTCAACCGCATCGGCAGGAAGGCGGCCATCTGCCTGCGCGAGCCGTCGCTGGGACCGGTGTTCGGGATGAAGGGCGGCGCCGCCGGCGGCGGCTACGCGCAGGTGGTGCCGATGGAGGACATCAACCTTCACTTCACCGGCGATTTTCACGCGATCGGCGTGGCCAACAACCTGCTTGCCGCGCTGATCGACAACCACATTCACCACGGCAATGCGCTCGGGATCGATGTGCGCCGGATCACGTGGAAGCGCGTGATGGACATGAACGACCGCGCGCTGCGCGACATCACCGTCGCGCTCGGCGGCCCCGCGAACGGCTATCCGCGGCAGGACGGCTTCGACATCGTCGTCGCATCCGAGGTCATGGCGATCTTCTGCCTCGCCGAGTCGATGGCCGACTTGAAGTCGCGGTTCGCGAAGATCGTCGTCGGCTATACGCGCGACCAGAAACCCGTGCACGCCGGGGATCTCGACGCCCACGGCGCGATGACCGTGCTGCTCAAGGACGCGCTGAAGCCCAACCTCGTGCAGACGCTCGAGAACAATCCGGCATTCATCCACGGCGGTCCGTTCGGCAACATCGCGCACGGCTGCAATTCCGTGATCGCGACCAAGGCGGCGCTGAAGCTCGCCGACTACGTCGTCACCGAGGCGGGCTTCGGCGCCGATCTGGGCGCCGAGAAGTTCATCGACATCAAGTGCCGCAAATCGGGGCTCCGGCCGGACCTGGCCGTGCTGGTCGCGACGATCCGGGCGCTCAAGTTCCACGGCGGCGCGGACGCGAAGGAACTGACCCGGGAGAACCTGCCGGCGCTGGAGAAGGGCGTCGCCAATCTCGAGCGCCACATCAACAACGTGCGCAATCACTATGGACTGCCGTGCGTCGTCGCAATCAACCACTTTGCGTCCGACACCGACGCGGAAATCGCGCTGTTGAAGAAGAAGATCGCGCATCACGACGCGCCGGTCGTCGTCGCCAGGCATTGGGCCGACGGTGGTGCGGGGGCCGAAGAACTCGCGCGGACCGTGGTGGACGTGATCGAACGCGTGCCGGCGGATTTCCGCCTCGTCTACGACGACGCCGATACGCTGTGGGAAAAGATGGAGAAGGTGGCGAAGACGATCTACGGCGCGTCCGAGGTCACCGCCGACAGCAAGGTTCGCGCGCAGATCCGCAAGCTGCAGACGGAAGGGTACGGGCACTACCCCGTGTGCGTCGCCAAGACGCAGTACTCGTTCTCGACCGACCCGCTGCTGCGCGGCGCACCGTCGGGCCACGTCGTCAACGTCCGCGAGGTGAGGCTTGCGGCCGGCGCCGAGTTCGTCGTGATGGTCTGCGGCGACGTGATGACGATGCCGGGACTGCCGTCGGTGCCGTCCGCGGCGAAGATCGACATCGACGGCGACGGCAAGGTCGTCGGATTGTTCTAGGCGCGGGGCGGCTTCCGGCTCGGGCCTAGCGGACCTGCCAGCGCAGCACCTCGCCCGCGCGCAGCGGCACGATCGTTCCGTCACCGAACGCGTATTCGGAGGGGACGGTCCATGCTTCGCGCACCAGCGTCACCGTATCGACGTGCGGCGGGAGGCCGTAGAAGTCGGCGCCGAAGCGGCTCGCGAATCCTTCGAGACGGTCGAGCGCGCCGGCGTCTTCGAAGGCTTCGGCGTACATCGGCAACGCCGCCGGCGCCGAGTAGCATCCGGCGCATCCGCACGCGTTTTCCTTCATGTGCTTCGCGTGGGGCGCCGAATCCGTGCCGAGGAAAAAGCGCGGATCGCCCGATGTGGCGGCCTTGATCAGCGCTTGCCGGTGCGCCTCGCGCTTGAGTATGGGCAGGCAATAAAGGTGCGGCCGCAGAAAGTTGCCGGCGAAAAGCGCATTGCGGGAGTACAGCAAATGCTGCGGCGTGATCGTCGCGGCGACGTTTCGCGGATGACCCAGCACGAATGCCGCCGCTTCGCTCGTCGTGATGTGTTCGAGAACCACCTTCAGGCCGGGAAAGTCGCGCACGATGCGTGTCGCCAGCGTATCCACGAAGACGCGTTCGCGGTCGAACATGTCGACGTCGGGCGCGGTGACTTCGCCATGCAGCGACAGGACCACGCCACTTCTTTCCATGGCCGCCAGGACCGGGTAGACACGGTCGAGCGAGGTCACGCCGGAATCCGAATTGGTGGTCGCGCCGGCCGGGTAATACTTCACGGCGTGGACAATCCCCGACGCTTTGGCTTCCGCGACCTGCGCCGGAGGCATGTTGTCCGTCAGGTACAGCGTCATCAGCGGATCGAACCCGGTTCCTCCGGGCAGCGCGGCCAGGATCCGGTCCCGGTAGGCGCGCGCGGCGGCGACCGTCGTGACCGGCGGTTTCAGGTTTGGCATGACGATTGCACGTCCGAAGACGCGGGCGGTATGGGCCGCGACCGCGGCCAGTCCGGGTCCGTCGCGCAGGTGCAGGTGCCAGTCGTCGGGCCTGCGCAGCGTGAGGGTTGCCGCCAACGGCGAAGAAGGGGTCTTCACTGGGGTCAAAGTCATCGGAAAGCCTTGTTTTTCGTAGGATTATACGGTGCTTGGGCCCTCTGGCGGGCCGACCGCCGGCGGCCACCCCGGGGCGGGAAACGAGGGTGGCTAGTCGGGGCTCCCGCGGGCTATAATGCGAAATTTCGTGCGGACCCCGCAAAACGGGAGTTAGTCAGGTTTGAGCGAGAGGTTTGAACGGAGGGGCTTGAACTGAGAGGCTTTGGCCGAGAGGCCCAAGCGTTATCGTGAGCGGCGGGCGATTTCCCGCAGCCAATCGAGCATCATCAAAGTGAAATTGGGTGAATCAAGCATGGCAGTCAAAACCGCAACCGCCGTCAAGAAAGTCCGCGAGCTGACCGAAGAGGAAATCCTCAAGGCGCCCGAAAAGGACTACATGAATGAAGCGCAGCTCCTGTTCTTCAAGAAGATGCTGCTCGAACTGCGCGGCCAGCTGCTGCAGAACGCCGACGACACCGGCGAGCACCTGCGTGAGAACGAGGTGACCACCGATCCGTCCGACCGCGCGACGCTCGAGGAGGAATACACGCTCGAACTGCGCACGCGCGACCGCGAGCGCAAGCTGTTGAAGAAGGTCGAGAAGTCGCTGCGCATGATCGAGGACGGATCCTACGGGTGGTGCGAAGAGACCGGCGAGCCGATCGGCGTGCCGCGGCTCATCGCGCGGCCCACGGCCACGCTTTCGCTCGAGGCGCAGGAACGTCGCGAGCGCGTGCAGAAACTGTACGGAGACTGAGTGAAGAGTGACGCGAAGCGTCCCGGCCGGCAATACGAAAGGGCCCGCGACTGCGGGCCCTTTGCTTTGCTGGGTGCTTAATAGGCTGCCTTAGGGCCGCCCGTCGCCGGCGTCAGAGTCCGAATGTGCCCCGGTGCGACCAGCCGCCGGCCATGAAGAACAGCATCGGTATCGACAGCATCGACGTTGGTACGGGACGCGAGGAAGGCTATCCGGCGCGCCTTGTTCTTTTCCTCGTCGGTGGCCGGTTTCATGCCGAGGATCTTCTGCTGGTTGGGCCAGATCAGCCCCCAGACGTTGAACAGCATGATCGTTCCCAGCCACGCGCCGACGCCGATTCCGGCCATGCCCTTGGACAGTGTGAAGGCGTTCACGAACTGGCCGCCGAGCAGCGCGGCGCCGGCAAACCACGTCACCAGCGACGCCCAGCGGAAGTAGAACAGCGCGCGCGGCGCAACGTGCTTGGTGATGCCGGCCGCGGTGTTGTCGGCCGCGGCGGCCTTCAGCGCCGGGACCTGCACGAAATTGAAGTAATACAAGAGACCGATCCACATCACGCCGGCCATGAAGTGCAACCACCTGGCAAATATCGGAACGAGATCCATTGTCGAGTCTCCGTCAGTTCAGTACGTTCTTGACTACGGCGTACAGGATCGCAGTGAGGATGACCCCGGCGATGATCGTTCCCCATAGGGAGTCCAGCGGATTCTTCATCGTTAGCCCTTTTTGTTTGGTTGACGCCCGGTTGACGCAGGCACGAAGGCACGTGATCGCTACGGCGCGCCCCTGAAATCGCCGCCAGATCGGCGAATGAAGTGGTGTCTTTTTTCCGGTTCATTCTAGCAAGCAGTTGCGGATACGGCCATGTCGATCGCGAAGTTTCGGGACGCCGATCACGCCCGGGTCGGCGCCGGGACCGGCGGCTTGTGGGAAGCCTATGACAGGAACATAATCAGCGCCTTACGTCCAGCCTGACCCAGCGATGGCTTTGTTCTCCAAACCACCGTCGAAGAAACCCGAGCCGCTGAAACTCGAGCCCAAATCGGGCGCGCCGATGACGGCCCGCACGCCGCCGCGTTCGGCCGACCGGCCGTTGTCGGCGCGCGAGGTCGCCCACGACGCGCGCGGGAAGAAGGGTGTCGCGGAATGGCCCGGCATCGAGCCGGCCGGCGAGATCAGCGTCGGCGGCGCCAGCCTGATGGAATGGTCGCCCTCGAACTCGTCGATCGAGGTCCTGCAGACCAATCCGGGACTGTGCAGCGTCCTCGAGAATGCCGCGCTGCTGTTCGCGGGCGGGCAGCTGGAGGCGTCGCGCACGCTGCTGGAGCAGGGCGTGCGGACGGATCACGACGCCATGACGTCGCCGCTTGCCTGGCTGGCGCTCTTCGACGTTCTGCAGCGGGCCAACGATCGCGCGGCGTTCGAGCAGATGGCGCTCCAATACGTCGTGCAGTTCGAACGTTCCGCGCCGGCGTGGGAGGAAGGGCTGACGACGACCGCCGGGCCGAAGGTCATTGCCGGGGGCTACATTCCCGTCACGGGCAAGCTCACGGCCGCGAGCGCGGCGCAGGTCGAAGGCATGCGGCGGTCGATCGAGAAGAAGGTGCCGCACGCCCGCCTGGACCTGGCCTCGGTCACCGGATTCGACGACGCAGGCGCACGCCTGCTCGCCGATGCGCTGGCCTATGCGCGAAAGCACCGCTTCACGCTGACGCTGCAGCGTCCGGAAAAGCTCGAAGTTGCCGTGACCGCAGCGGTGAAGCGCGGCCGGGACGGCGGCGAAGGCGCGTGGCTGCTGTCGCTCGAACTCCTTCAGTTTGCAAACAATCACGACGCCTTCGACGAGCGCTCCATCGAGTATGCGATAGCGTTCGAGCAATCGCCGCCGGCCTGGGAGCCGCCGCCGATGCCGGAGGCCGCGACGGCCAGCCGGCGACGCGGTGCCGGCCGACACATCGTTGGACGACAAGTTGCGTGTCGTGGATGACGGCGACGCCGAGCCTCTCATGTTCACCGGCGTGCTGGCCGGTTCGACGAACGCGCAACTCGCGAGCATGGCTGAATTCGCGCAGCGCAAGCCGATCGTGCCGATCGACATGACCGACGTCGACCGGATCGATTTCGTCTGCGCGGGGTCGCTTCTCAACGCCATCAACCGCATCGAATCCCAGCGCAAGGCGGTCCAGATCATCGGGGCGTCGCCAATCATCCGGGCATTGCTGCTGCTCATCGGAATTTCTCCCCGGCATTTCCTGAAGCGGGCAACATAGACCTTCGGACAAAAGTAAAAACCTACTTTTGTCCGGATTTAACGTCATGCCACCGGCGAAGTTCGGCGCATTGCCAACGAGGCCCGTAACTTCGCCGTAGAACGTCGAATGGACTTAACCCCGAGCGTTTGATGCGCTAGGCTGCTCCTGCCAAGCGTCTTTTTGGTGTCGAAATTTCTCTGCCATGGAACAGTTTCACGGAACGACCATACTTTCTGTGCGGCGCGACGGCGCCGTGGCGCTGGGCGGCGACGGACAGGTCACGCTCGGCAGCATCGTCATCAAGGCCAGCGCGCGCAAGGTGCGCAGGCTTTATCACGAACGCGTGCTGGCGGGATTCGCCGGCGCCACGGCGGACGCGTTCACGCTGTTCGAGCGCTTCGAGGCGAAGCTCGAGAAACACCAGGGCCACCTGACGCGGTCGGCCGTCGAACTCGCCAAGGATTGGCGATCGGACCGCGTCCTGCGGCGGCTGGAGGCGATGCTTGCCGTGGCCGACGCGACGACGTCGCTGGTCATCACCGGAACGGGCGACGTGCTCGAACCCGAGTTCGGCATCGTCGCCATCGGCTCGGGCGGTCCCTATGCGCAGGCGGCGGCCCGCGCGTTGCTGGAGCATTCGGCGCTCTCCGCCGAGCAGATCGTCAAGCAGTCGCTGGTGATCGCCGGCGACCTGTGCATCTACACCAATCAGCAGCACGTGATCGAAGTGCTGCCCGGCGCGGCCGCATGAGCCGCGACGCGCTTCGACGTGGTTGTCGCGGGGGCGGGCTTGGTCGGCATGGCGCTCGCCCCGGCGCTCGCGCGCGCGGGACTCGACGTCGCGCTGGTCGACCGCGGGCCGGTGGCGGCGCCCGAGTCCGACCCCGACACCTGGGACGCGCGCGTGTATGCGATCAGTCCCGGCAGCGCCACGTTTCTGCGCTCGCTCGGCGCGTGGCAGATGCTTCCACCCGAGCGCATCCAGGCGATCGAGTTCATGCACGTCGCCGGCGACGCGGGTGCGACGATCGAATTTTCCGCGTATGAACTGGGCGAGCGCGCGCTGGCCTGGATCGTCGAGGAACGCGCATTGCGCGCGGCATTGCTGCCCCTGGTCTTCGCGTCAGGCGTGGAGGTCATCGACGGTGTCGCGTTGTCATCGCTGGACTGCACTCCGGAAGCCGCGTCGCTCGCGTTTACCGAGCATGGCGGATCCGCGCGCGTGCTTGCGGCAAAACTGGTCGTTGGAGCCGATGGCGCGCGGTCGTGGGTCCGGCAGGCGGCGGGACTTGCGGCGGAGCCGAAGCCCTATGGGCAATCCGGGGTCGTCGCCAATTTCGCATGCGAGCGCGCGCACCACGGTGTCGCGAGGCAATGGTTCGGCGCCGACGGCAGCATTCTGGCGTGGCTGCCTCTGCCCGGGCGCCGCATTTCGATGGTCTGGTCCGCGCCCGATGCCATGGCGTCGCAGTTGATGGGGCTGGATGCTCCGGCGCTGGCCGCGCGCGTTGCCGCCGCCGGCGGCCACGCGCTGGGCGAGTTGACGCTTGTTACGGCCGCTGCGGCGTTTCCGCTGGCATTCCTCAAGCTTCCGGCAACCATCGGCCGTCGCCTGGCGCTCGTCGGCGATGCCGCGCATGGCGTTCATCCGCTGGCCGGTCAGGGCGTCAACCTGGGATTTGGCGATGTGGAAGCGCTGGCGGCAGTCCTCGCCGAACGCGGCCCCGCGACAGATCCGGGCGCGCCGGTGCTCCTCGAGAGGTTTGCCCGCCGTCGCGCCGAGCCCGTGCTGGCCATGCAGACGGTCACCGACGGATTGGTCCGGTTGTTCGGGCCAAGCGATCCCTGGCTCAGGACCTTGCGCAACGCCGGCCTGACCATGGTCGACCGCGTTCCCCTGCTAAAACGAGCCCTGGCGCAACCTGCGCTGAATTAGACTGTCCAAAGCCGGCCTATCATTGGAGTCACCATGATCTACAAGACAATTTTCCTGTTCCGAACGCGAATCTCGGCTGCTGTCGCCGTGGCGGCAATGGCATTCGTCTGGGCCGCGGTACCGGTCCTGGCTGCCACCTCGGCGGAGGTTGCCACTGCGCCGCCGCCTGAGGCCGCCGCGATCAAGAAACAGCTCGAAGCCAAATTCCCGGGCGCGTCGGTCGGAGCAATCGCCAAGAGCCCCTATTTCGGCCTGTTCGAAGTGCAGTTCGACAACCAGATGATCTACACCGACGCCAAGGCGAAATACGTCATCGTCGGGTCGGTGTACGAGGTCGAAGGCAAGGTCAACCTGACCGAGCAGCGGCTGCGCAAGCTGAACCGCGTCGACGTCGCCAGCCTGCCGCTCGACCTGGCCTTCAAGCGCGTCAAGGGCAACGGCGAGCGCAAGCTCATCGTGTTCTCCGATGCCGATTGTCCTTTCTGCGCCAAGCTCGAGAACGAGTTGAAGCAGGTCGACAACGTCACGATCTACACGTTCCTGTTCCCGATCGACCAGCTGCACCCGGATTCGGCGCGCAAGTCGCGGATGATCTGGTGCTCGCCCGACAAGGTGAAGGCGTGGGACGCGTTCTTCGCGAGCGGCACGCTGCCCGACAATGCCGGCGATTGCGACAATCCGGTGGAGAAGACGAATGTTCTCGGGCAGAAGCTGCGCGTGCAGGCGACTCCGACGCTGATCTTCGCCAACGGTTCGATCGTTCCGGGCGCCATTCGCTCCGGAGCAGATGGAAGTGGAGTTCAAGAACGCGGCGGCGGACACGAACGTGAAGAAACCCGCGGCGGCGTCCAAGTAACTTCGATACAGTTGCCGATCCGGCACCCGCGAGCCGCGCGACGAAAGGACACACGATGGCCCTGATGGATTTCATCAAGAAACAGTTCATCGACATCATCGAGTGGACCGACGACTCGCGCGACACGCTGTCCTACCGCTTTCCCGACGAGGACAAGGAGATCAAGAACGGCGCGCAGCTCATCGTGCGCGAGTCGCAGGCGGCGCAGTTCGTCTACCTGGGCCAGTTCGGCGACACGTTCGGCCCGGGCAAGTATTCGCTGACCACGGACAACATCCCGGTCCTGACCAACCTCAAGAGCTGGAAGTACGCGCTGGAGAGTCCGTTCAAGGCCGACGTCTACTACGTCGTCACGCGCGCTGTTCACCGGCAACAAGTGGGGCACGTCCAACCCGGTGATGATGCGCGACGCGGATTTCGGCATCGTCCGGCTGCGCGCCTACGGCACGTACGATTTCCGCATCGTCGACGTCAAGAAATTCCTGAAGGAAGTGGCCGGCACCGACGACCATTTCCGCCTCGACGAATTCAACGACACCATGCGTTCGCGCATCGTCAGCGTGTTCTCGGAGGCGCTGGCCAGCTCGAAGATTCCCGCGCTCGACGTGGCCGCGCGCTATGCGCGAACTGGGCGGTGCGCTGCTGCCGCTCATCAATCCGGCGATCGGCGAGAAATACGGACTCGAGATGACGACGTTCCTGGTCGAGAACGTGTCGGTCCCGCCGGAAGTGGAGCAGGCGATCGACAAGCGCTCGAGCATGGCGGCGGTCGGCAATCTCAACGATTACGTCAAGTTCCAGATGGCGCAGGGACTGGGGCAGCCCGGCGGCGGTGGCGGCATCGGCGGCGCCGGCGCGGAACTCGCGATGGGCATGGCCATGGCGCAGCAGATGATGAACCAGACCGGCGGGCTGATGGCGCAGACCACGCCCGGCATACCCGCACCGTCCGCGCCGGCGCCCGGCGCCGGCGTTCCCGACCTCATGACGCCGGCTCAGGTCGCGCAGATGCTCGGCGTTGCGGAATCCGACGTGATGTCGAGTCTCGACGCGGGAGACCTGAAGGGTCGCAAGATCGGCACGCAGTGGCGCGTGACCCGCGCCGCCGTCGACGCGTTCATCAAAGGCTGACGATGCCGCGGCGCGCGGGTCGGCGCGGCGCGCCGGAAGCGCTGCCGCGGCCGAAGCAATGAGCGAAACCGCGGCCATTTCCAAATTCGCCTGTCCGGCGTGCGGCGGGCAGGCCGTCTGGAATCCGGCCAAGCAGAAGCTGATCTGCCCGTTCTGCGGCACGGAGTCGCCCGCCAAGCTCGACGTCACCACCGGCGGCATCGTCGAGCACGACCTCGCGGCGGCGCTGCGTGGCCTCGCCGACGACACGCGCGGCTGGAAGGCCGCGGTGCGGCAGGTCAAGTGCCAGAGCTGCAATGCCATTTCCGTCTTCGACCCGAAACGGCAGGCGCAGAACTGCGAATTCTGCGGCTCGGCGCAACTTGTCCCTTACGAAGAAACCAAGCCTGCGTTCCGCCCGGAGAGCGTGCTGCCGTTCGTGGTCAGCGAGACAAGCGCCCGCGATCGAATCCGGCAGTGGTACGGCAAGCTGTGGCTGGCGCCCGGGGCGCTGAAGCGCCGCGCGCTGACCGACACCGTGAAGGGCATGTACCTGCCGTACTGGACGTTCGATGCGCAAGTGGACGCGCAGTGGACGGCGGAGGCCGGCCACTACTACTACACGACCGAGACCTACAGCGAAGGCGGCCGCACGCAGACGCGGCAGGTGCAGCATGTGCGCTGGGAACCCGCGGCCGGGCAGCTGTCGCATTTCTTCGACGACGATCTCGTCTGCGCGTCGGTGGGAGTGCACGCGCCGCTGCTGCGCGGCATCGAGCCGTTTCCCACGCAGACGCTGAAACCCTACGATCCCGGCTTCGTCGCCGGCTGGATCGTCGAGCGCTACCAGCTCGACCTGGTCGGCGCGGCGCTGGCGTCGCGCGCGGCCATGGAGGCGAAGGTGCGGGCGATGTGCGTACAGCAGATTCCTGGCGATACGTATCGCAATCTCGACGTTCGCATGGCGCACTCGCGGCAGACGTTCAAGCACATCCTCGCTCCCGTGTGGCTCATGAGCTACACGTTCGGCGCCAGGAGCTTCCAGTGCGTGCAGAACGGCGTGACGGGGGCGATCCAGGGCGAGTATCCGAAGAGCCCGTGGAAGATCGCATTCCTCGTGCTGGCCGTCATCATCGGCATCATCATCGTGCTTTCCCTGGGCGGCCGGCACTGAGCGCGTACGCATGGCCCGGCGGCCTGCATCCGGGCCTCGCACCTTTTGCCGGCTGGCTCGCCGGCGGGCGCTGTCCTGATCTCGCATCACTCAACCGCTTCGCGCGCGAACAGCGGCTGGCGCTGCCCGACGGCATGCCGCTCGCGTTCGTGGCGCCACGTTCGCGGCAGAGCGCGCTCGACTATGAGCGCGCGATCGCCGTACGCGGCGAGATCGCGACGCGCGACGGAAACCTGCACGATGCATTCAATGCGCTGGCGTGGCTGCGGTTTCCGCGCGCCAAGGCCGCGCTCAACGCCGTGCATGTCTTGGCCGTGGATGCGCCGACCGCCAACGCGCGCAATCGCGCGCGCGATGCCGCGACGCTGCTCGACGAATCCGGCCTGCTGCTCGCCTGCGCGGATCCGGGTCTCGAGATGCTTCTGCGTGCCCACGCCTGGCGCGAGCTGTTCTGGGTGCGCCGGGACGAAGTTGCCGTCGCGTTTCGGCCTCTGGTGCTGGGACATGGCCTGGCGGTGAAGCTGCTGGCGCCGTATCGCGCGCTCACTGCGCACGCGCTGGTGCTGAACGTGCCACCGGCGCGACCGCTCCCGACGTCGCCTGATGGCGAGGCGGAGACGGCGGCGATGCTTGACGCGGACGCTGCCGCAATCATCGCGTCGCCGGGCTTCGGTCCCGACGTGCTCACGCCGCTGCCCGTCGCCGCGCTGCCGGGCTGGGACGCGGAACATTTAGACGAACGGTTGTTTGACGATCTATCGGTGTTCCGCCCGCCCGTGTTACGCTGAAATCCATGCGCGCACGGCCCCTGGCCCTGTTCCTGGCCTTCCTTGGCATCGCCTTTGCCGCGTTCGTCGAGTACGGAACCACACGCGCATCCGATGTCGACCGTTCCTTCGCGATGTTCGTCTTCGAAGCGGGGCCCTGGGCGTTGCTGCTCGTCCTGGCGCTGCTGACGCCGTTCACGCGGACGCTGGTGGTCATCGCCTTCATCCTGCTTGCGCTGGACCTCTACGCCTATTTCACGGTCTTCGTCCTGCCGCATTCGCAGTCGTCCGCGGTCATCTACCTGTACAAGCCGTTCTACGGTCTCGCGCTGGTGGCGGCGGGGGTGCTTGCCGGCTTCCTGGTCGCGCGCGCGAACGCGCCTGAGAACCTAGGGTGCGCGCCGCCATCGTCACCGGGGTGTCGCAAGGCTTGGGCGAGGCCCTCGCCCACGCGCTGCTCCAGCGCGGCTACCGCGTCGTCGGCGTCGGTCGCGCCAGCGGCAACAGGCTGACGGGCCCGAATTACCGGTTTGCGAAGGCGGACCTTGCGCAGGCATCCGGCATCGACGTCGGCGCTCGAAGCGCCGTTCGCCGAGCTCGCCGCGGCGCGACCCGGCTACGTATGCCTCATCAACAACGCCGCCGTGGGCACGCCCGTCGGCGTTCACGGCACGATGGCGTCGGGTGACATCGCCGCGTCGCTCGCCGTGAACCTGGCCGCGCCCGCCGCGCTGTGCAATCTCTTCTGCCGCGTCTTCGCGGACGAGTCCGTCGAGCGCCGGATCGTCAACGTCTCGTCGGGCGCCGCGAGCAACGCCATGCCGGCCATGTCCAGTTATTGCGTCGCCAAGGCCGGGCTGGAAATGCTGACGCGCGCGCTGGCGTCGGAACGGCATGGCGATAATTTTCGCGCCATCACCGTCCGCCCGGGCATCATCGCCACGGGGATGCAGGAGTTCATGCGCTCGCAACCGAAGGAAGTGCTGCCCGGCGTGGCGCTGTTCGAGGGATTCCACAAGAGCGGTCAGCTCGTGCCGCCCGACATCACGGCGTCGGTCATCGTCGCGAAGGTGGTCGACGGTCCGGTCGAGCACGGCCGGACGTATACGTATCAGGAACTCGCCGCCTGAATTTGGGCGAGTCCTGACGGCAAGTCCGCCGGCGCGGCGATCAACACGTCCGCGCCCGCTTCCGCGAGTTCATCCCGCGAGCCGTAGCCCCACAGCACGCCGATCGAAGGAGCGCCGTTGCGGCGCGCGGCATGGATGTCGTGCCTGCGGTCGCCGATCATCAGGCAGCGCGCTCCGTCCAGGCTTTCGCGCGCGAGCAGGTGGGCGAGCAAGTCCGCCTTGTCGTCGAGCGTGCCGTCGAGGGCCGCGCCGTACACGCCGGCGAGGAACGGGGCCAGCCCGAAGTGCGCCGCGATCTTCTCGGCAAAGCGCTGCGGCTTGGACGTGCACAGGAACGCGCGCGGGCCGGCCTGCGTTGCCGCGGCCAGCATGGCGGGGACGCCGGCGTAGACGGCATTCTCGCGCCAGCCCAGTTCCGAAAACCGCTCGCGGTAAAGCGCGATTGCGCGTTCCGTCGTCGCCGCATCGGCATTGCCGATGAGCCGCGGCAGCGTCTCGCGCAGCGGCGGACCGACGCATGCGCGCAACGCCGCGGTGTCGGGGTGAGGCACATCCATGCGCGTCAGCGCGTAGCGGATGCAATTGGCGATGCCTTCGAAATTGTCGGTCAGCGTGCCGTCCAGGTCGAAGAGCAGCGTGCGCGGCATTTCCCCCATCCTAGCGCTGGCTTCGGTTCAGCAGGATGCGGTAGTCGATGATCGCGCCGTCGCGTCCGGCCTCCCACGTCAGGCAGTAGTCCTGCGCCACGAGCGGACGAAAAGTGTCGTCATCCTCCGTTGCCTTGTCGCGCGACAACGGCATGATCACGGACTTTCCGTCGAGATAATGGATGTTGAAATCCACCGGCCGCTGCGCCGTGAAGCGATAGACGAGCCAGTCGCCGGGTACCAGTTTCATGCACTCTTCATGCCGCTCGAAGGGATTGATCTTCTTCTCCGTGACCTCGCGCGGCGTCCCGGGCAGTATCGTCTCGCTCGCGCACGCGGACACGGCAAGCGCGAGCGCGCAGGCGGCGCCTGCGCGCGGCGAGTCGTGGCGTCATCGGGCGGTTTTCTGCGGCGCAAAGCGCTGCTTTCGGCGCAGCGCGCGCCAATCCTCGGCCAGCATCGCGAACCGGACATGGTCGCGCCAGCGGCCGCCAATCTTCACGTACCGGCGCGAGAAGCCCTCGCGGGTGAACCCCAGCCGGGTGGCGAGCGCGAGGGAGCGGGCATTGTTCGGCTGGATGTTCACCTCGACGCGATGCAGCTTCAGCTGCCTGAACGCGATGTCGAGCGCCGCGGCCAGGCCTTCGGCCATGAGGCCGGTGCCCGCCATCGGCGTGAAGGCGAAGTAGCCCAGGAACGCGCTCTGGAACGCGCCGCGGACGATTTCCGAGAAATTGTAGACGCCGACCAGCGCATCGTCGCTGCGCCGAATGACGAGAAATCCGGCGTGCGTCGGCTGCTTGCCGCGGGCCGGCGTATCGCTGCACGAATCCGGCAAACCGCGCGGGCGTGCTGGGGGCGCTGGTCCAGCCGCGGTGCAGGGCGGCGCTCGCCCGCACCGCCGCCTGGAAAGCCGCGGCATCGGACAGTCTCGGTGGCCGGAGGTACACGTTGACGCCGGTAATTGTCGCTGCGGGCGCGCGCTTGGGCATAATCGACAGTTTACGTTACCAGTCAGGGCAACTCTTCATGGCGGCATGGGTGGAAGGGCGGGTCGCGGGCAAGCGCCACTGGACGCAGAGCCTGTTTTCTCTGCAGGTGGACGCTCCCGAGGTGACTTTCAACGCCGGGCAATTCGGGCGCCTGGCTTTGCCATCCCCACCGGGGGAAAAGGACCCGATGCTGGGGCGGCCTTATTCTTTCGTCAATCCGCCGCATCGGCAGCCGCACGAGTTCTATTTCATCGTCCTGCCCGGCGGCCCGCTCACGCCGAGGCTCGCGGCGCTGAACGTCGGCGATCCGGTCTGGCTCAGCCCCCGCGCCAACGGTTTCTTCTCCATCAGCGAAGTGGCGCAGGCCGACGTGCTGTGGTGCCTGTCGACCGGGACCGGTATCGGTCCCTTCCTGTCCATGCTGCGCACCGACGAGCCCTGGGCGAAAGTTCGAGCGCGTCGTGCTGGTGCATGCGGTGCGCAACGCGGACGAACTCACCTATCGCGATGAGATTGCCGAAATCGGCGCAGCGCATGCGGGCGCGTTCACGTTCGTCCCGTTCGTGAGCCGGGAAGCGCATCCCACGGCGCTCGCAGGGCGCATCCCTGCGGCCATAGCCGATGGCAGGCTGGAGGCGCGGACCGGCATTGCGCTGACTCCCGAGAATTCGCACGCGATGCTCTGCGGCAATCCGGCGATGGTCGAGGATACGCAGAAGCTGCTCGAGACGCGGGGGATGCGGCGGCACCGGCGGAAAGAGCCGGGGCACGTGACCGTGGAGACCTACTGGTGATAGTACGTCGCGTCGCGTCCGCGACGTACTATCGATCCTCGTTGAAGAGGTCGCGCGGCGCGCGACCCTTAACGAGGATGTCCGGAGCGAACTCCCGCGGACTCGATCCATCCGGCGCGTGCAATCGAGTAAACGTGCTCGGTGCACATCTCGCCCTTGAACAGCGCTTGCCGGATTCTGTCGAGGCGCATTCCGACGCGTTCGAGCAGCCGGATCGACGGCATGTTGCGCGCGTCGGTGATGCCCTCGATCCGCTCGACCGTTTCCAACTCGAAGAGCAGCGCCACCGCGGCGTTGACCGCTTCGGTGCCGAGTCCGCGCCGCTGCGCCGCGGGCGCCAGCGAAAAGCCGATCTCCGCGGTCCGGGTCGCGTCGTCGCGCAGGCAGATGCCGATGTCGCCGACAAGCCGGTCGGTTGACCGGTCCGCCACGGCGATCTGGAACCACTCGCCCGGCACTCCGAAGGCTGCTGCTGCCATGCCGGCGATGAACGCCGGCGGCGGCATCGTCGTCCAGCGCCGACCAGCCCTGGTAGCGGCCGACCTCCGGATCGCGGCGATACGCCTGGAACGGGAGCAGATCGGCGCCTGCGAATCGCCGCAGAGAGAGGCGCGGCGTGTTGCGCGGAAGCGGGTTGTCGTTCAATCGCTCAATGTTCGCGTCACGACTTCGGTGACGTCCGGCGACAGGCCGGGTGCGATGGCAATTCGCTGCAGCGCGGCCTGCATCAGGCCGCGGCGCGGTTCGGGAAAGCGCTTCCACAGGTTGAACGCGCCGGCGATGGCGGCCGCCAGCTGCGGGTTGGTCGAATCGAGCGCCAGCACTTCGTCCGCGGCAAAGGCATATCCGCTGCCGTCGCGGTCGTGGAAGCGGGCGAAGTTGCGCAGCGCGAACGCACCCACGAGCGAACGCACGCGGTTGGGATTCCTGGCGTTGAAGCGCGGATGCGCGAGCAGGCGCTTCACCCGATCCAGCGCGTCCGCGCGCGCGGAAGTGGCCTCGAGCGCGAACCACTTGTCGAGCACGAGCGGTTCGTCGCGCCACTGCGCCTCGAAGCGATCGAACAGCGCGGTGCGTTCCGGCGTGTCATGGTCCTTCAGCGCTGCAAGGGCGGCGACGGCGTCGGTCATGTTGTTCGCGGCGCCGAAGTGGGCGACCGCCATGGCTCGGGCCTCGTGGTCCTCGGTCGCGCACAGGTAGCTCAGGCACGCATTGGCGAGTTTGCGCCGCCCCGCCTGTTCCGTCGTCGGCGCATAGGGCGCGCTGACGCGGTGGCGACCATAGGCATCCGCGAATTCCGCGCGCAGCGCGCGCGCCAATGCCGCCACGAGAAAATTGCGCGCCGCGACGATTCCGTCGACGTCGATCGTTTCCGTCAACGCGGCGACATAAGCCACGTCCGGAAGCGCAAGCGCGAGCGCGATGAGCGCAGGATCGTGTTCGCGATCAGCGAGAAGCGAACGCACGACTTGCAACAGGGCGGGCGGCACGGAGAGCGCGCGCTTGCCGCGGTGATCCTCCGCGAGCGAGAGCATCGCGCGCACGAAGGCTGCGCTGCGCGGCGTCCCAGCGGTTCACCGGGTCGCTGTCGTTGGCGGCGAGAAACGCGAGTTCCGCTTCGGTGTAGTCATAGTCGAGCATCACCGGGGCCGAGAATCCCCGCAGCAGCGACGGCACCGGCATGGCCGGAACGTCCTCGAACCGGAAGGTCTGCGATTGCTCGCGCAGATGGAGGACGCGGGTGCCGCCCGTGGCCACGCCTTCGCCTTCGAGCTTGAGCGGCAGGTCGCGGCCATCCGGCCCGACCAGTCCCACGGCGAGCGGAATGTGCAGCGGCAGTTTCGACGGCTGCCCCGGCGTAGCCGGCAGATGCTGCGTGACGTGGAGCGCATACGTGCGATCCGCGGCGTCGTAGGCGCCGCGAACTGTAACCACGGGCGTCCCTGCCTGGCTGTACCAGCGCCTGAACTGGTCGAGGTCCACGCCCGACGCATCCTGCATCGCCTGGATGAAGTCGTCGCACGTGACCGCATGTCCGTCGTGGCGCTGGAAATAAAGATCGATGCCGCGCCGGAACCGCTCCGGCCCCAGCAGCGTGTGCTGCATGCGGATCACCTCGGCGCCTTTTTCGTACACCGTCGCCGAATAGAAATTGTTGATCTCCAGGTATTCGTCCGGGCGCACGTTGTGCGCCATGGGTCCGGCGTCCTCGGGGAACTGCTCGCGGCGCAGGTAGTCGATCGCGGCGATGCGCTCGACCGCGCGCGAATTGAGGTCGCTCGAGAACTCCTGGTCCCGGAATACGGTGAGTCCCTCTTTCAGCGACAGCTGGAACCAGTCGCGGCAGGTCACGCGGTTGCCGGTCCAGTTGTGGAAGTATTCATGGCCGATCACGCCTTCGATCGCGGCATAGTCGTCGTCGGTCGCCGTCGCCGGATTGGCGAGCACGAGACGGCTGTTGAATATGTTGAGGCCCTTGTTCTCCATGGCCCCCATGTTGAAGTCGTCGGCACAGAAGATCATGAACGTGTCGAGGTCGTATTCCAGGCCGAAGCGTTGCTCGTCCCACGCGAACGCGCGCTTGAGCGAAGCCATCGCATGGTGGCAGCGCGGCAGGTTCTGCGCGGTGGAAAAAATCTTGAGCTCGATGCGCCGGCCCGACCGCGAAGTGAAGGTGGCGTCGAGGGAGGCCAAGTCTCCGGCGACGAGCGCGAACAGGTACGACGGCTTCGGGAACGGGTCGTGCCAGCGCGCGAAGTGGCGGCCGTGGTCGAGGTCTCCCTGCGCCACCAGATTGCCGTTGGACAGCAGCACGGGATACCGGGCGCGATCCGCGCGGATCGTCACCGTGTAGCGCGCGAGGACGTCGGGCCGGTCGGGGAAATACGTGATGCGGCGGAAGCCCTCGGGCTCGCACTGCGTGCAGAACACGCCCGACGACAGGTACAGGCCTTCCAGCGCGTCGTTGGCGGCCGGCGCGATTTCGGAATGCACGATCAGCGTTCCCGAGGCCGGTGGATCGCGCAGCGTCAGCGTGCGCGCGTCCAGTTCGATCCGGTCCGGGGCCAGTGTCTCGCCCGCGAGCTGGACGCGGACGCCACGCTGCTGTTCGCCGTCCAGGACCAGCGCCGCGAGGGCGTCCTCGGGCGCTGCGGCCGGATTGCGCCTGAACTCGAGCCTGGCGGTCACCCGCGTGGTGGCGGCATCCAGGTCGAACGTCAGGTCCAGCGCGTCCACGAGGAACGCCGGAGGCCGATAGTCGAGGCGGCGCCTGATGAGGGCGCCGCCTTCGCGTGGCAGCATGGTCGCTCGCCTTCGCTGACTTAAGCCCGACGGCCTATTTCACCTCGAGCAATTCGACGTCGAAAATGAGCGTCGCATTGGGCGGAATCACTCCGCCCGCGCCGCGAGCGCCATAGCCCATGTCGGGCGGGATGATCAGCGTGCGCTGCCCGCCGACCTTCATGCCCGCTACACCTTGGTCCCAACCCTTGATCACGCGGCCTCCACCCAACGGGAAGTCGAACGGCTTGCCGGCGTCGCGGGAACTGTCGAACTTGCTTCCCTTCTTGTCGGGTTTGGAAGGGTCATAGAGCCACCCGGTGTAGTGCACAATGACGACTTTTCCGGCAGTGGCTTCCGCTCCACTTCCTTGTTTAACATCTATTTTTTGCAGTGCAGTAGGCATGGCATCCAACTTGCTTGCTCCTTGGGTAGACGTGGGTGGCGCAGTGGTCTGGGCGCCAGCCGAGGGAATCAGGGCCGTCCCCATAGCCAGCGTTGCCAATACCGCAAAGACGAATGTGTTCCGCGCGAATGTAGGACACGTGGAAACACCGGATACAGCGACATGACTCGACATGAAAGGGTCCTTTGCCAAATAAGTGGCTGAAAAGTCGGCCCGGGAACATCCTGCCCCGCGGCCAATGCAACGAATTGTAGCCGACGGCTGTCTACGTTTTGCGCGGCCGGGAGAATTGGACTATAAATGCCGGTCCTGCTACCGAATCATACGCAGGTTCCGATATCCCCCGGCGCGAGTGCCCATCCAGTACCATTGCATCAAATACGCAAGGATGCACTGCATCTCACCATGTTCGGCTTTTTGACCTCCGGCACCAAGGAATCGATCGATCCGCTGGCCTCGCCCAAGGCGGTTTCGGCGTGGCTGCGACAATTGCCGGCGCTCGACGTCATCGGTCGCCAGCAGCAGGTGATGCGCGCCTTCGAGGCGATGAAGGCGTCGCGCAAGCCGTGCGACATCTCGCGCGTGCAGGCCATCGAATACCTCGACGCGGCATTGGGTGCCGATCGTCGCCAGCTCACCAAGCAATACGTCGAGAACTACGACAGCGCGCCCAAGCTCGCAGAGCGCATCTGGCAATCGATCTACGATCTTTCGCAGGGCTTCATCTACGCCTACCAGTCCGCGCTGGAGGAAGCGCTGCAGCCAGTCCGCCAACGCGCGCTGGAAAAGCATGGCGCCGCTGTTGTTCGCGCGCCTGACGCATTACTACGGCACCGATGCCAAGCTTCGCGTGTTCCGCTTCGAGCGCTGGATACCCGGCAAATGGGTCGAGTTGCACCGCGTGTACCTGCGCGCCGCGGAACTCGGCCTCGATCGCGTGGCGGCCACGCTCGGCAGTGGCGGGCAGAACACCACGCCGTGGACCATCGAGCAGGAATACATCTATGTCCTGCTGATCCACCAGCTCAACACCGGGAACATGTCGCCGCCCCAGCTCGACTGGGCCACCGCGCAGCTGCGGGCGTGGAGCCGGCGCCTGCAGATCGACGCCGTGCCGCGCTCGCTCGAGGGATTCTTCGTCGATATCGCCGGCAGGTCGGGCCTTGGCCGGCGCACCGGCAACGATTCGGGTTCCATGCTGCGCTACATCGACACGACGCCGCTGTCCGAGCAGCTCGACCGCGCGATCGCGGCGCTGCGCCAGGTCGAGGCAACCGACCAGGGTCCCGCCGCGCAGATCAACCAGCAGCGCATCGCCATCCTCGAGAAGGTCTCGCCGGCGCTGGCGCCCAACCTCAACGCCGAGATGCGCCGCGACCGCCGCATCGAATGCGCGATCACCGCGAAGGTGCGCATCGGGCTCTCGCGGATATGCCAGGAGCTCTCGCAGAAGGACACCGGCATCTCGCTGCCCGAAGCCGGCACCACGCACGAGCAGATCGAGGTCTTCGCGGTCAACGACGGCTCGCGCGCGCAGCGGCGGGTGCCCGACGAGCACGACTCGCTCGCCATGAGCCTTTCCTCGTTCTCCGACCCGATGTGGCAGGTCAGGGACCGCAGCGTCGCGGGCTTGCGCATCGCGGCGTCCGGCGGCATCGGGCAAAGCCTCGCGCTGGGCGCGCTCGTCGCCGTCAAGCAGTCGGACTTGAGCGACTGGGTCTTGGGCGTCGTGCGCCGCATGAGCAAGGTCAGCACCGACGAGGTCGAGGCGGGCATGTCGATCATCGCCGATCGCCTGGTGCCGGTGACGTTGCACGCGGTGCGCCAGGCCAAGGACGACATGGGCTTCATCGTCGACGGCATCGACATTTCGACGATGGGCGCGCGCTTCCACGGACTCTACCTGCCGCCGCCGTCGCGGCCGGACAAGCCGCTCTCGGTGAAGACGCTGATCATTCCGACGCAGGAGTACACGGAAGGACGCAACGTGATCCTGACGACCGGCCGCTCCGTCTACACGGTCGCGCTCCGGCATCTCGTCGAACAGCGGGCGGAATGGAGCTGGGCCGCGATCCAGATCGTCGAGAAGAAATCACGCGTCTAGCGGGTAATCGCTCGATTGAGCGCCCATCCCGGGCGCGACCAGGCACCGGCGGCAGAAGCCCTACCGGCCCGAGGACGTTTGCCATTCGTCGAGTTCGTCGGTGAACAGGCCGGCGACCAGCTCGCGTATCCACCTGTACTTCGGGGTACGATGGCGGCGGCGACCACCGGCGCAAACCGGTGGGAATCCCATTTTTCACACGCGACAAGGGACGTTTATGAAAAAGCTGGCCGCGACGTTATTCGCTAGTGTTCTTTTCGCCTTTCCGGCATTCGCGCAACAGCCGATCAAGATCGGCGTGATCGCTCCCTTCACCGGGGCGTTCGCCGACTACGGCAAGCAGTTCGAGGCAGGCGTGAAGGCGTATCAGAAACTGCGTGGCGACACCGTCGCCGGGCGGAAGATCCAGGTGATCGTCAAGGACACCGGAGGTCCTTCGCCCGAGGTGGCCAAGCGGCTCGCGCAGGAGCTCGTCGTTCAGGAGAACGTGGACTTTCTCGCCGGATTCGGGCTGACGCCGGAGGCGCTGGCCGTGGCCGATGTCGCAACCCAGGCGAAAAAGCCCATGGTGATCTTCAACGCGGCGACCTCGATCATCCCGACGAAGTCTCCTTACATTGCCCGGACGTCGATGACGCTGCCGCAGATCAGCGCGCCTCTCGGCACGTGGGCGGCGAAGAACGGCATCAGGAAGGTGGTCACGTTAGTGGCGGACTACGGGCCGGGCAACGATGCCGAGGCGGCATTCAAGAAGGCGTTCACCGCGGGTGGCGGGCAAGTGGCCGAGTCGATCCGGACGCCGCTTCAGAACCCCGACTTCGGGCCGTACATTCAGCGCGTCAAGGATGCCAAGCCGGACGCGGTATTCATTTTCGTGCCCGCCGGCCAGCAGAGCATTGCCGTGATGAAAGCGTACACCGAGCGCGAGCTGGCGAAGGCGGGGATCAAGGCCATCGCCACCGGTGACGTCACCGACGATCATGTGCTGAATGCGATGGGAGATTCCGCGCTGGGTCTGATCACGACCTTTCACTATTCCGCTGCGCACGACTCGCCGGAGAACAAGGCGTTCCTGCAGGCCTATTCCCAGGTCGCTCCGGACGCGGGCCGCGCCAACTTCATGACCGTCGGAGCATTCGACGGAATGGCGCTCATCTACGACATCGTCGCCAAGCTCGACGGCAAGATCGACGCCGACAAGGCGATGGAGATTGCAAAGGGCTGGAAGAACCAAAGCCCGCGCGGGCCGATCTCGATCGATCCGCAGCGCGACATCGTCCAGACCATCTACGTGCGACGGGTCGAGAAGAAGAACGGCGAGCTGTGGAACATCGAGTTCGACAAGTTCGAGAACGTGAGCGACCCCGGCAAGCCCTAGCCGCCGCGACGCTGAACTGCCAATGAGGACTCAGGTCGCCGTCATCGGCGGGGGCCCTTCCGGGCTCCTGCTGTCGCAGCTGCTCCATCTGCGGGGCATCGACACCGTGCGTGCTGGAGAAGCACAGCCGCGATTACGTGCTCGGACGAATCCGGGCCGGGGTGCTGGAGCACGGCTTCGCGGCGCTGATGCGCGAGGCGCAGGCCGGCGAGCGGATGGATCGCGAGGGGCAGATCCACGAGGGTATCTACATCGCCCACGACGGCATCCGCGAGCGCGTCGACCTGAAGGCCTTGACCGGCGGGAACTCGGTAATCGTGTACGGGCAGACGGAGCTCACGCGCGATCTGTACGAAGGGCGCGATCGCCTGGGCGGAATCGTGATCCACAATGCCGACGACGTCATGCCGCACGACTTTGACACCGCTCGCCCCTATCTCACTTACCGGAGGGGTGGCGAGGTCATGCGGGTCGATTGCGACTATATCGTTGGCTGCGACGGCTATCACGGCGTCAGCCGGCAAGTCGATCCCGAAAGAAAAGATCACGGAATTCGAGCGCGTGTATCCGTTCGGCTGGCTGGGCTTGCTTTCGCGCACGAAGCCGGTGTCGCCTGAGTTGATCTACGCGAAGCATGAGCGCGGCTTTGCGCTGTGCTCGTTGCGCGCGCCCACGCTGAGTCGCTACTACATCCAGGTGCCGTTGACCGATTCGGTCGACGACTGGTCGGACGAGGCGTTCTTCGACGAACTGCGCCGCCGCCTTCCGGAGGACGTTGCCGCGGCGATGGTCACCGGCGCATCGATCGAGAAGAGCATCGCCCCGCTGCGTTCCTTCGTCGCCGAGCCGATGCGCTTCGGCAACCTGTTCCTGGCCGGCGACGCAGCGCACATCGTGCCGCCCACAGGCGCGCGAGGTCTCAACAGCGCCGCTTCCGACATTTACTATCTTTATCACGCGCTGCTCGACCACTACACCGACCGGGACGACCGCGGACTCGATAGCTATTCGCGGCGTGCACTGGCGCGTGTGTGGAAGGGGCAGCGGTTCTCGTGGTGGATGACATCGCTGTTGCATCGATTTCCGGACAGCAGTCCGTTTGACCGGCGCCTCCAGGATACGGAGCTCGAGTATCTCTTTTCATCGCCGAACGCGCTGGCGTCGCTTGCCGAGAACTATGTCGGGCTGCCGTTCTAGCCGGTAGGTCACGTGTGACCAAAGCGGCCGTACGATCCGGCTGGTTCAGTCAGGCGATTCGCTGCTCGGGCTTCAGTCCGTCGGCCGGAACTTGAGCGTCAGCGAGCGCTGGAATAGGTCGGCGCGCTCCGGGCGCGGCAGCGGCGACGACTTGAGGATGGCCCGCTGCACGGCGTCGTCGTAGGCGCGCACGCCGCTCGATTTCCGCAACTGCACGTCGATGATCTCGCCGGTCGGCAGCTGCACGACCTCGAATATCGCCTCCGGATTGCCGGCCATTTCCGGGGGCACGATGACGTTGCCCCGGACCTTGGCCTGGATGCTGCGGATCCAGTCGGCCTCCGCCTTCGCGCGCTGCGACGACTGCTGCGCGCGGGTCTGCGCGTCGCGTTCGGCCGTCGCGCGGGATTCGGTCTCGCGTTCGGCCTGCGCTCGCATCGCCTCCGTCTCCTTCTGCTGACGCGCGCGCGCCTCTGCCTGCTTCGCCTCGAGCTTTCTTCTTCTCGTCGGCCTTCTGGCGCTCCAGCGCCTCCTGCTGCGCGCGCGCCTTGGCTTCCTCCTCCCGTCGCAGCGCCTCGGCCTTCTTCCTGCGCTCTTCCTCGGCACGCGCCTTCTGCGCGATGTCCGCCGCGCGCGCATCGGGCTTCTCCACCTTCGGCTCCGGCGGCACGGCCACGGGAGGCCTGACGGGCGTCGGTTGCGGCACGGGCTGTGGCGCCGGTTGCGGCGGCTGTGGCGCAGGTTGGGGCGGTGGCGCGGGCTGCGGCGGCGCTTCGGTCGCCTGCGTCCTGGCCGGCGGCGCGTAAAGCTCGGCGGTGACGGGTTCGGGCTTGCGGTTCTGCCAGCGGACGGAAAATATCAGCACCGCGACGAACGCTCACCTGCACGAGCAGCGCCAGCGCCAGCGCCAGCCACTTGCCGGTGACCTCGCGAGGCGCGCGCGGCCGTTCGGATTTGCGCACCGGCGGCTAGCTTCCGGTCGGGCGGGCGAGGAGGCCGACCTTCTTCACGCCGTTGCGCTGCAGGAGGTCGAGCACGCCGAGCACGTCTTCGTAGCGCGCGCCCTTGTCGGCGGCGATGACCACCGGCTGCTCCTGCTTCGCCTGCCTGGCGACAATGCGCGCGACGAGGTCCTCGCGGGTGATCGCGGACGGCGGGCGAATTCGCGACGGCCTGGTCGCGCAGCATCAGCGACAGGTCGCTGCGCAGCGTGACCTCGAACGGTTGCGCCGGCGCCGCGAGCCTGCTGCCCACCGAAGGCAACTCGATCTCGCCCGGCGAGATCAGCGGCGCCGTGACCATGAAGATCACGAGCAGCACCAGCATCACGTCGATGTAGGGGACGACGTTGATCTGGTTGATCGACTTGCGGGCGCGGCGCATGTCAGTGCCCGCCCGGCCGCCCGAAGGGCACTGTGCGCCCCCGTTGGGGGCAGCGAACGCAGTGAGCGTGGGGGTCGTTCATCGTCAGCTTTGGCGTTGGAGGATGTTCGAGAATTCCTCGATGAACGACTCGTAGCGCACCGCGAGCCGGTCCACATCGTGCGTATAGCGGTTATAGGCGACCACCGCGGGAATGGCGGCGAACAGGCCGATGGCGGTAGCGATCAGCGCCTCGGCGATGCCGGGCGCGACATTGGCCAGCGTGGCCTGGCTCACGTTGGCGAGGCCGCGAAACGCGTTCATGATTCCCCACACCGTGCCGAACAGCCCGATGTAGGGCGACACGGAACCCACGGTGGCGAGCCCGGCCAGGTGACCTTCGAGCGCGTCGATTTCGCGCTGGTACGCGGCGCGCATCGCCCGGCGCGCGCTGTCCAGCGTGGTGATCGAACGAGCTGCCCTGCTTGCGATGCTTGGAGAATTCCCGGAATCCGGCGCTGAAGATGTGCTCCATGCCGCTGCCGGTGCGCGACTGACGCCATGCGCTGGTAGAGGTCCGCGAGGTCGCCGCCTTTCCAGAATTCGTCCTCGAACATGTCGGTGTCGCGCGCCGCGCGGCGCAGCTGGAACATCTTGAGGAAGATCTGCCACCACGACCACAGCGACAGGAAGACCAGCAGGGCCAGCACCGCCTGCACGACGATGGACGCCTGCGTGATCAGCGTGATGAACGAGAGGTCGGTGTGCAGGTTCAAGCGGGAATCTCCAGTTTCTCGGCAAGGGCGGCGGGCATGCGCGCGGGACGCCAGCGCGCTGCGTCGAGACACGCCAGCGTGATCACGCGCGGACGTCAGGACATCGGCGCCGCGGCGCACGTCCTGCCGCGCCTTGATGGTCGCCGCGCCGAGCTTGACGGGTTCGACCGAGACGTCGAGCGTTATCGTTCAATCGCGCCGGCTGCAGGAAGTCGATCTCGCAGCGATGCACGACGAACACGACGCCGTGCTCGCGCTCGAACGCGGCCAGCGGGAAGCCCAGCGCCTCCAGCCATTCGGTGCGCGCGCGTTCCATGAATTTGAGATAGTTCGCGTAGTAGACGACGCCGGCGGCGTCGGTGTCCTCGTAGTAAACGCGGACGGGGAAGCGGTAGGGTTGCTCCCGCCTCGCGCCGCTCATTCCTCCGTCGAGCGACGCCTTAGCGCTCTGCGCCGCTCATTCGCTCGGAAACAGTTCGCCCGCGGGACCGGGCGCGGCGGCGCCAGGCCGAAGTGGCGGTACGACAGCGCGGTTGCGACGCGGCCGCGCGACGTCCGCTGCAGGTAGCCCTGCTGGATCAGGAACGGCTCCAGCACGTCCTCGATCGTATCGCGCTCCTCGCCGATGGCGGCGGAGAGGTTGTCCACGCCGACCGGGCCGCCGGCGAACTTCTGCAGCACCGTCTGGATGAGCTTGCGGTCCATGACGTCGAGCCCGGCGGCGTCGACGTCGAGCATCGACAGCGCGGCGTCGGCGACACTGCGCGTGATTTCGCCGTCCGCCTTCACTTCCGCGAAATCGCGCACGCGCCGCAGCAGCCGGTTGACGATGCGCGGCGTGCCGCGCGAGCGGCGCGCGATCTCGAGCGCGCCTTCGGGATCGAGCACGATGTCGAGCAACGCCGCCGAGCGCTTCACGATGCGCGTCAGTTCCTCCGCCGAATAGAATTCGAGGCGCGCCACGATGCCGAACCGGTCGCGCAGCGGATTGGTGAGCATGCCCGCGCGCGTGGTCGCGCCGACCAGCGTGAATGGAGGCAGGTCGAGCTTGACGCTGCGCGCCGCCGGCCCTTCGCCGATCATGATGTCGATCTGGAAGTCCTCGAGCGCCGGATAGAGTATTTCCTCGACGATCGGCGACAGGCGGTGGATCTCGTCGATGAACAGCACGTCGTGCGGCTCGAGGTTGGTGAGCAGCGCCGCGAGATCGCCCGGGCGCTCCAGCACCGGGCCGGACGTCTGGCGCAGGTTGACGCCGAGCTCGTGCGCGATGATGTGCGACAGCGTGGTCTTGCCCAGCCCCGGCGGCCCGAACAGCAGCACGTGGTCCAGCGCCTCGTTGCGTTTTTTCGTCGCCGCGATGAAGATCGCCAGCTGTTCGCGGATCTTCTCCTGCCCGACGTATTCCGCCAGGCCGCGCGGCCGCAGCGCGCGCTCGATGACCTCTTCCTGCACACCGGCGACCTTGGCGCCGATGACGCGATTGAGTTCGTCGTTTTCGATCATGGAACGCGACCATGATGCATGCTACCGAAGCGGTGACAGATGCCTTCGCCAGCGAGCTTCAGGATCGCCTGCCTTGGATGCCGTGCGCCGCATCCGTCGCCCACCGCACGCCGTCGGGCAATTTCTTGACCGCGGCGACCGCCTCCTTGTCGCTGTAGCCCAGCGCCAGCAGCGCGTGCAGGATGTCGCTCGATGCGGGAGGCGCGCGGAACACGCCGACCGTCGCCGTCAGGTCGACGCCCAGCTTGTCCTTCAATTCCAGCAGCAGCCGTTCGGCGGTCTTCTTGCCGATGCCCGGAATCTTGATGAGGCGCCCGCTGTCCTGCATCGTCACGGCCTGCGCCAGCTCGGCCACGGACAAGCCCGACAGCACCGACAGCGCGGTGCGCGCGCCGACGCCGGTGATCTTGAGCAGCTGCCGGAACGCGCGGCGTTCGCTGTCGCTGCCGAAGCCGTACAGCAGGTGCGCGTCCTCGCGGACCACCAGGTGCGTCCACAGCGTCACGCGTTCGCCGGTGCCGGGCAGGTTGTAGAACGTGCTCATCGGGACGTCGACCTCGTACGCCACGCCCTGCACGTCGAGCAGCAGTTGCGGCGGATTCTTCTCGAGGAGGATGCCGGAGAGACGACCGATCATGGTCAGCGATTATGGCATGGGCCGCGTGGCGTGCCGCCAAACGCCGACGTTCGGATTGCCTGACGATCGCGTCAGCGCGGAGCGGGCCGTCCGCCTCGGGCTCAGCTGCCGCCAACCATGTCGTCGTGTGCGTGATTCGCCGCGCAGCGGGCAGTCAACACACGACTACCCACTGCGCGACGCACGCACCGCGCCGACGGCGGCAGATTCGCCCGTAGCCGGACGGCCCGCTCCGCGCAGCGGTGGCGCCCGTCGCGTTCACGCGACGCGTCGAATCGCAGGGGTCAGGGCCACGCCGGTGCCGTAGGTCGCGCCGGCCGTCGCGGGTGGCGCGGCAAGCGAAGTCTTGTGTTGACGAGCGCCGACGCGCCGGGAACCCGCAGGCTGGCGTTTGCGACCTCCGGGCATCGGCGCGGCGCTGACCGCTGCGATGAACACTCGGCCACCGCGACAGCAGAATCAGAGTGGAAGCAGCGCCAGGTGCGCGCGGACCTCGTGCAGCGACGGCAGCACCAGCGGCGCCCGCGCGAGAAGGCTCGGTGACGGCGCGTGCAGGTCGGGCACCATGATCGGCATCATCCCCGCGGCCAGGGCTGCGCGCACGCCGGGCTCGGAATCCTCGAGCACGACGCAATCTTCGGGTGCGACGGAAAGACGCGAGGCCGCGAGCAGAAAGATGTCCGGCTCCGGCTTGCCGCGCTCGACTTCGTTGCCGCCCACCAGCGCCGCGAAGCGCTGCAGGAGTCCTTGCTGCGCGAGTTGCGCCTCGGCGCGGTCCCGGCGCGTGGACGTCGCGACCGCGCGCACGACGTTGGTCTGTTCAAGCCAGTCGAGCAACTCGCTCAGGCCGGGCTTTTGCGCGACGCCGTCGCGCGCGACGATGGCGTCGAACACGGTGAGGCACGTCGCCGTGAGTTGCTCCACCGGATAGGACGGCCCGTAATGCTCGCGCAGCATTTCGCGGCAATCCCGGTAGTTGCGCCCGATCATCGAAGGCAACAGGCCGAGATCGAAGTCGACGCCGATGGCGGCCGCGGCATCGCGCCACGTCTGCGGTCCCAGCGATTCGGTGTCGAGCATCAGCCCGTCCATGTCGAAGATCACGGCAACCGGGCGCGTCGAAGGGCGGCGCGCCTTCATCGGGCGAGACGTCCTCTGCGCATCGACCCGCCGGCGCCGCGCAGCAGCGCCGGCGCCGACGCTGCCGTGCGCGTGACAGATCGCGCAGGCCAGCGCATCGGCCGCGTCGGGCGACGGCGTTCCCGACAGCTGCAGCAGCCGTCGCACCATTTCCTGCACCTGCGGCTTGGCCGCGCGGCCTTTGCCCACCACGGCCTGCTTGACCTGGCCGGCCGTGTATTCGTGCACGGGCAGGCCGGCAAGGACTGCCGCGGCGATGGCGGCGCCGCGCGCCTGGCCCAGCAGCAGCGTCGAATTGGGGTTGATGTTCACGAAGACCTTTTCCACCGCCACTTCGCCGGGCGCTTCGCTTGCGATCAGGTGAGCGAGATCGCGCGCGATGACGCCCAACCGCACCGACAGGCTGTCGCCGCTCGCGCGAATGCAGCCGCTGGTCACGTACGTCAGCGTTTGGCCCTGCTGGATGATGATGCCGAAGCCGGTGACGCGAAGCCCGGGATCGATCCCGAGGATGCGCCGCGCCGGCGCGACCGTGGTCACGGTACGCGTGCTACGCCTCGGCGATCAGCGCCGACGTGTAGACCTCCTGCACGTCGTCGAGCGACTCGAGCGCGTCGAGCAGCTTTTGCATCTTCGCCGCGTCGTCGCCCGCCATTTCGATCTCCGTCGCGGGCTTCATCGTGACTTCGGAGAATTCGGCCTTGAAGCCAGCCTTGGCGAGCGCGTCCTTGATCGTGACGAAATCGTACGGACCCGTGACCACTTCGATGCTGCCGTCGTCGTTGCTGACGATGTCGTCGGCGCCGGCGTCGAGCGCGGCCTCCATCAGCTTGTCCTCGTTGGTGCCGGGCGCGAACAGGATCTGGCCGCAGTGCTTGAACAGGAACGCGACCGAGCCGTCGGTCCCCAGGTTGCCGCCGTATTTGGAGAACGCGTGCCGGACATCCGCGACCGTGCGCGTCTTGTTGTCGGTCATGCAGTCGACGATCACCGCGGCGCCGTTGATGCCATAGCCTTCGTAGCGGATCTCCTCATAGTTCACGCCTTCGAGGTCGCCCGCTCCGCGCTTGGCCGCGCGCTCGATCGTGTCCTTCGGCATGTTCTGGCTGTACGCCTTGTCGATGGCCAGGCGCAGCCGCGGATTCATCGACGGGTCGGCGCCGCCCAAGCGTGCCGCGACCGTGATTTCCTTGATGAGGCGCGTGAAGATCTTGCCGCGCTTGGCGTCGGTCGCGGCCTTCTTGTGCTTGATGTTCGCCCACTTGCTGTGCCCGGCCATGATGTGCGGCTGCTGCCCGCGCCGTTTCCAGTATCGAAAGGCGAATTATATCCGCTAGATCAAGCCTTGCTGCGACAGGAACTGCCGCAGCACCTTGAGGCGCACGTCGGCATCGTTGATTTCGAGCATGCTCTGCTTGATGGAGAGCGGCAACGGCAGCAGTTCGGCCAGCCGGTAACCGACCCAGGACGCGTCGCCATAGTCGCGCTCCGCCGGGAAATTCTGCGGACCGACGCGGCTGACGACCAGCTCGAGCAGCTTGGCGAGCGGCGCGTATTCCTCGGCGAGCGGCAGCGGCGGTTCCTGGGCGAGGGCGGTTACGTCGCCCTCGATGAGCCCGGAAGCGGTGACGGCGTGGCCATGCACCTGGAACCGCGCTTCGCCGCGGGTGGCGACATGAAGTATGCCCAGCTGCGGCATGTCGAAGTCGACGATTCGCGCACTGGTGCCCACGTTGGCGAATTCGGGCGTGGCGCCGCGGGTCCGCGCGACTTCGTCGCCCTGCGTGATCAGGCACACGCCGAACGCGCTGCCGTCCCTGATGCAGGCCTTGGCCATCGTGATGTAGCGCTGCTCGAAGATCTTGAGAGGCAGCAGGCCGCCGGGAAACAGGACGGTCGACAGCGGAAACAGCGGCAGCACGACCGGCTGCCGGTCCGCGACCGCCTTGCCGAAAGGCCACATCACACGGATCGAGAAGCCGGGGCGGGCGCTGCGGCGCGGTCGTCTCCCCATCGCGGCACGAGCTCGTGCGGCACGCGCAGCTGGTCCAGGACGCGCGCGACGACGAAGTCGACGATGTCGGCCACGCTGCGTGGCCGCGTGTAGAAGCCCGGCGCCGGCGGCAGGATCACCGCGCCCGCGTGCGCGAGCTTGCTCATGTTGTCGAGGTGTATCGACGACAGCGGCGTCTCGCGCGGCACCAGGACGAGCGGCCGGCGCTCCTTCAGCATCACGTCGGCAGCGCGTTCGATCAGGTTGTCGGCCAGGCCGTGCGCGATCGCGGCCAGCGTGCCCATGCTGCACGGGCAAACCGCCATCGCGTCGGCGGGATTGGAACCGGAGGCGACCGGTGCCAGCCAGTCCTCGCGCGCGAAGACGGCGAGCTGGCCTTCGCGCGCGCCGAAGCGCTCGCTGAACAGGCGCACGGCCTCGCGCGGCTGCGCAGGAAGCACCAGATCGCACTCGTGCTTCGCGACGACCTGCGCCGCGGGCGAATAGAGCAGGTAGACGCGGCACCGCGCCGCAAGCAGGCACTCGAGCAGGCGCAGGCCGTACGGCATGCCCGAAGCGCCCGTGAAGGCCAGCGTGATCGTCTGCGGCGGATTCATCCGGGGATTGTAGCGCCGGGGATCATGACTCCGGTCCCGCTTGCAGCTCGCGATGGCGCGTCAGCACCTGGTAGCGAGACGAAAATGCGCGCGCCAGGCGTTCCACAAGATAGACGGAGCGGTGGCGACCGCCGGTGCAGCCGATGGCGACGGTAAGGTAATTGCGATTGTCGCGCGCATAGTCGGGGAGCCAGCTGGCGACAAAATGGTAGATGTCCGCGTACATCCGCTCGACTTCGGGAAACTTCTCCAGGAATTGCACCACGGGCGCGTCGCTGCCGGTCAACGGCGCGAGCGCCGGCTCGTAGTGCGGATTGGGCAGGCACCGCACGTCGAACACGAGGTCGGCATCGAGCGGGACGCCGTGCTTGAACCCGAACGACTCGAACAGCAGCGTCAGCCGCGACGGATCGACCGAAATGAAGTCCTTGATCCAGCGGCGCAACGCCGCCGGCGGAGAGGTCGCTGGTGTCGAAGGCAAAGCCCTGCTGGCGCGCATCGGCGAGCAGCGCGCGCTCGTACTCGATGGCTTCGGTCAGCGTGCGCTCGTTGCTCGAAAACGGGTGCCTGCGGCGGGTCTCCGAAAATCGCTTGACCAGTGTGTCCGTCTTGGCGTCGAGGTAGAGGAAACGCACCGACCAGCCCGCGCTGCGGAGCGCGTCGATCGACTCGCCAAGGCCGCGGCAGTCCCGGTCCGGTCTTGACGTCGAGCGCGACCGCGACGCGGTCCTGTCCGCTGCGCGCAAGGTACGCCGCCGTTTCCGCCAGCAGCGACGGCGGCAGGTTATTGACCGAGTAGTAACCGGAATCCTCGAGCGCCGCGAGGGCCACGCTCTTGCCGGAGCCGGAGACGCCGCCGATCAGCAGCAGGTCCATAGCGTGACGGGCCCTAGTCCCCGTCTTCCATCAGCTTCTGCTGCCGCTCGATGAATTCCTTCGTGCTGTCGATGCCGCGCTGATTCAGCACGAAGTTGCGCACTGCCGCCTCGACCAGCACCGCCAGGTTGCGTCCGGCCGCCACGGGAATCGTGACCTTGCGGATGGGAACGGACAGCACGTCCTGGTACGTCGCGTTGACCTGCAGGCGGTCGAGTTCGGTGAACGCCTCGTGGCCGTGGTCTTCGAGGTGGACCAGCAGCTTCAGGAGCTTGCGCGGACGGACCGCGGTCTCGCCGAAGATCGTGCGGATGTTGAGCACGCCGATCCCGCGCACCTCGAGGAAGTCGCGCAGCACGGCAGGACAGCGTCCCTCGATCGTGTCCGGCGAGATGCGAAACAGCTCGACGATGTCGTCGGCGACGAGGCCGTTGCCGCGGGAAATGAGTTCGAGCGCCAATTCGCTCTTGCCGATCGCCGACGCGCCGGTGATCAGCACGCCCATCTCCAGCACGTCGAGGAACACGCCGTGCAACGTCGTCGATTCCGCCAGCACCCGCGCCAGGTACAGGCGAAACACGTCGACGATGTGCGGCGACGGCTGCGTCGACGTGAACAGCGCGATGTGATGCGCATTGCACCGGTCGAGCAGGTTCTGCGGCATCGGCTCGTCGTTGGCGACGACGACGGCCACCAGTTCCGGCGTGAACAGGCGGTTGAGCGACCTGTCCTGCTCGTCCTGGGGCAGGCTGCGCAGGTAGGCGGCCTCGGCGGCGCCCAGGATCTGGATGCGGAACGGGTGGATGAAGTTCATGTGTCCCACCTGGCCGACGGTGGGCTTCAACGCGGAATCGCCGGACAGCACGCGGCTGCCGCCCTGCTTGCCGCCCTGCCAGACCAGACCCAGTCGTTCGCGGTTGTCCGCGAGCAGCCTGTCGACGCTGACCTGGCGGATCACCGCCCCGTCGCTGATCATGAAGGCTGCCAGTTCCGGAACAGCGAGGCGAGTTCGTCGGCGCTGCCCGCGGCGGCAAGCTGGTCGCGAAACGTCCGCTCCGAAAACATCTGCGCCAGTTCCGACAACAGTTGCAGGTGCAGGTCGGTCGCCTTCTCCGGCACGAGGAGCACGAACACCTGCGACACCGGCTTGCCGTCGGGGGCATCGAAGGGGATCGCCGTCTTCAGCCGGGCGAACGCTCCGCGGGCGTCGGTGAGGCCGCGGATGCGTCCATGCGGGATCGCGATCCCCTGGCCCAATCCGGTCGAGCCCAGCTTTTCGCGGGCGGCAAGGCTGCCGGCGATCGTCTGCGCGTCCAGCGCGCCATCCGCCGCGAACAGCTTGCCGGCCGCCTCGAACAGGCGCGGCTTGGTCGGCACATCGAGATCCAGCGCGATGTTGGCGGCGGGCAGCAGTTCGGCGATCCGGTTCATCGGACGAGGGGCAAGCCTGCGGGACGCTTCAGTCGGCCGGCGCGGTACCCGGCTTGGCGGAACCGAGCGAGCGTTCGATCGAGCCCCGATCCAGGCGATGCGCCGACTGTTTTTCCTTGTGCCTCACAACCTGGCGGTCGAGCTTGTCGGCGAGCGAATCGATCGCCGCGTACATGTCGGCGTCGGTCGATTCCGCATGGATTTCCTTGCCCCGCACGTGCACGTTCGCCTCGACCGTCTGTCGCAGCTTGTCCACCGACAGCACCACGTTCACGTCGATCAGGTGATCGAAGTGTCGCGTCACGCGGTCCATCTTCGCCACCACATAGGCGCGGATCGCGGGCGTGATATCCAGGTGAATGCCGGTGAGGTTCAAATTCATCAAGCTCTCCTTTCGAGTAGTGCTCGAAGGCGGTTGAATGCGCATGGCTTCTTAGGGAACCTTGCGCAGGTTGATGGGAGGAATCGACAGCGCCTCCCGGTACTTGGCGATGGTACGCCGCGCCACAATGATGCCCTGTTCTCCCAGGACATCGGCAATCCGGCTGTCGGTCAGCGGCGATTTCGGGTCCTCGGCGCCGACCAGCTGCTTGATCAGCGCGCGGATGGCGGTGGCCGAAGCCGCGCCGCCCGAGTCGGTCGCGACATGGCTGCCGAAGAAATACTTGAGCTCGAACGTGCCGCGCGGAGTCAGCATGTACTTCTGCGTGGTGACCCGCGAGATCGTCGACTCGTGCAGCGTCAGCATGTCGGCGATTTCGCGCAGCACCATCGGTCGCATCGCCACCTCGCCGTGGTCGAAGAAGCGGCGCTGGCGCTCGACGATGGCCTTGGCCACGCGCAGGATCGTGTCGAAGCGCTGCTGCACATTGCGGATCAGCCATTTGGCCTCCTGCAACTGCGCCGTCAGCTGCTGATTCGAGGATTCGCGGTTGCGCGTCAGGATGTCGGCATAGATCCGGTTGAGGCGCAGCTTGGGCATCGCCGCCTCGTTGAGCGTCGCGACCCACTGTCCCCGGACCTTGCGCACGAGCACGTCGGGAATGACGTAATTGGCCTCGTCCTTGGCGAACATCGCGCCCGGGCGCGGGGTCAGGCTGCGAATCAGCTCGCGTATCGACTTCACGCAGGCGTCGTCGCAGTGCAGCACGCGCTTTAACTTGGTGAAGTCGCGGCTGGCCAGCAGCGGCAGGTGTCCCTCGACCACCTTCAGCGCCTCGGCGCGGAAGGGAGTCGACGCCGGCAGCAGCTTCAACTGCAGCATCAGGCATTCGGCCGGATTGCGGGCGCCCACGCCGGCGGGCTCCATGCTCTGCAAGTACTTGAGGCCGATCGTCAGTTCCTCGGGCTCCAGCGCGTCGTGCTCGGAGAACATTTCGGCGATCTCCTCGAGCGACGACGCGAGATAGCCGTCGTCGTCGAGCGCGTCGATCAGCGCGGCGACGACCTGGCGGTCGCGCAGCGGCAGGTTGAGCAGCGCCAGCTGGCCCATCAGGTGGTCGCGCAGCGAACTGGTCGCGACCTGCTGCGGCGAAAAATCGTCTTCCTCGTTGGAGTTTCCGCTGCCGCCGCCCCAGTCGCCATCGGTGGCGCCGCCGCCGTAGTCGGAGAAATCCGTCACGTCCGGCAGGTCGTCGCGCGTGGGCGCGGCATCCGCCCCCTGCATGCCATCGCCGTCGCCGTCGCCATCGCCCTCGTCGCGGGTGACGCGCTCGCTGGTCACCGGACCGGGCGCGGTGCCGGCCAGCGGGAACTCCGCCGGCGGCGCGTCATCGTCGCCGTCCTCGCGCTCGAGCAACGGGTTTTCCTGAAGCATCCGGTCGACCTCGGCGTTGAGCTCGAGCGTCGACAGCTGCAGCAGCCGTATGGACTGCTGCAACTGCGGGGTCAGCGTCAGGTGTTGCGTGAGCTTGAGCTGGAGCGTCTGCTTCATTGCGCTTTCATTTGCTCAGAGCCGGAAGTGTTCGCCGAGGTAAACCTTGCGGACGTCCTCATTATAGACAATCTCGCCCGGCGCGCCCGACGCCAGGACCCGGCCCTCGTTGATGATGTAGGCGCGGTCGCAGATTCCCAGCGTCTCGCGGACATTATGGTCGGTGATCAGCACGCCGATCCCGCGCTCCTTCAGGAAGCCGATGATCTTCTGGATGTCGAGCACGGCGATCGGGTCCACGCCGGCGAACGGCTCGTCCAGCAGTATGAACCGCGGCCGCGTGGCCAGCGCGCGGGCAATTTCGCACCGCCTCCGCTCTCCGCCGGACAGCGAGATGGCGGGCGCATCCGCGAGGTGCGAGATGGACAGGTCCTCCAGCAGCGCGTCGAGGCGGTTGGACAGCGTGTCCGCGTCGAGATCCTGCAGCTCGAGGATGGCGCGGACATTCTCCGCGACGGTAAGCTTGCGGAAGATCGACGCCTCCTGCGGCAGATAGGAGAGCCCGCGCCGCGCGCGGCGGTGGATGGGCAGGCGGGACAGGTTCTCGCCGTCGAGCTCGATGCGTCCGCCGTCGGCCGCGATCAATCCCACGATCATGTAGAAGCACGTGGTCTTGCCGGCGCCGTTGGGGCCGAGCAGACCGACCACCTCGCCGCTGGCGACGTCGAGCGAAACGTCGTGGACGACGGTGCGCGCCTTGTAGCGCTTGCGAAGTTGCGCCGCCGACAGCTTGCTCATTTCGCTGGCGCCAAGTCTCCGGAAGGCTTGAGCGTCAACGGCGCGGCGGTCTTGGCCGCCGCACCCTTGTCCTTCGCCGCGGTGGCCTTGTCCTTGTCCTGCGCGGCTTCGCTCTTGTCCTTGGCGGCGGGTTTGTCCTGCTTCTCCTCGCTCTTGGGCTGGAACGTTCCGCGCACCCGCGCGCCCAGCGGCGCGTCGCCGGCGCCCGCCGGCTTCACGTCCGGCCGGCCCTCGGCGGAGAAATTTTCCGTCGCGGCGCTGTAGGAAATATAGTTGCTGCGGATCTCGTTGCCGGATTTCTTCAGCAACGCATTGTCGAAGAGCTCGACGAAGCGCTTCTCGCCGTCGTACACGATGCGCTGCGCGTATCCCTCGTAATAGTCATCGGCGCCGTCGCGCTTCTCGCGAAAGCGGACCGGGTTGCCGTACGCGGTGGCGGACAACGAATTGTCGGCATTCTGCTTGAACGTCACGCGGTCGGCCTGGATCGTCATCGTGCCCTGCGTGATGATCACGTGGCCGACCAGCTCGCCCGTCTTGGTTTCCGCGTTGCCGCCGCCGGTGTCGCCCTGGAACTCGATGTTCTTTTCGCGATCGGCCTTCTCCGCGTGGGCCGCCGGCGCGCAGCAAAGCGCGAGGCCCAACAGCGCGGCGGGCCACGCGCGAAGGCGAATTCGGGGGGATGAACTGCGCGTCATCGGCTATTTCCTGGGTTCCATGTGTCCGCTGACGCCGGATTTGAACTTGATGGTCTTGGCCTTGTTGTCGGCCTCCATGCCGGTCGCATTGATTATCCCACGGGGGTCCGTGATCGTCACCGCCTTGTCGGTGCGCACGATTTCCTGATTGGGCAGCACGTGCAGGTACTCCGTGGAAATCGCCAGCGGTCCGGACGCCGGCTCCTTGGCCGTCGCCGGCGTCGCCTCGCGTACGGCGCGTACCTGTCCCTTGAAGTAGACGTTCTCGCGATCACCGGTGAGCGTGGCCAGGTTGGCCGTTATCTTGAACGGCGGCCGGCCCTGCCGAGTCTCCGCCAGCGTGATGTCCGTGAAATCGGTGGTCTGGTCGTCCGCGAAGTGCTCCGCGCGGCGCGCCGACAGCAACTGCAGCGGCCGGCCTTCGGGATCGAGCTTCAGTACACGCACGCCTTCGGCGACGATGTCCGGATCGTGCCGCGTCGAGCCGTCGCGCCGTGGCACCGGCGGCTGCACCTGCGCGTCGAGCCAATAGGTGAGCGCGGCGAGTCCGCCCAACAGCAGCACGGGCGACCACGCGGTGGCGCGGTCGATCCAGCTTCGGGTGGGACGATTGTCGGACATGGCTGGCGCTTAGGCGGAGCGCAGCGGCAGCAGCGAATGGTCGAGGTGCTTGCCCTGCGCCGCGAGGATGAGTTCGGCCAGTTCCCGCACGGCGCCGGCGCCGCCGTCGCGTGCAGTGACGAATTGCGCATGCTCGCGCACCGAAGCCGGGGCATGCGGCACCGTGACCGCGAAGCCGCAGGCATGGAAGATCGCGAGATCGGGCAGGTCGTCGCCGATGTGCGCGCAATCGTGCGCTGCAATGCCGAGCTGCGCGCGCAACGCCTCCCAAGGCGCACGCTTGTCCGAGGCGCCGAGCACGACGTGCGCGACATTCAGGCGCTGGGCGCGATGCATGACCGCCGGCGCGGAACTGCCGGTGATCCACGCGACCGTGATGCCCGCGCGCTGCAACAGATTGATCCCCACGCCGTCGAGCGCGGAAAAGGCCTTGGTCTCGCGGCCATCGTCGTCGACGTAGATGCGGCCGTCGGTGAGCACGCCGTCGACATCGCAGGTGAGGAGCCGCACGCGGCGCGCGCGGATCAGCGCGTCCGTCGTCATCAGACGATCCTCGCGCGGAAGAGGTCGTGCAGATGCAGCGCGCCCACCAACCGGTGCCCGGCGTCGACGACCAGCAATTGCGAAACCTTGGGCGCCGCTTCCATGATGTCCACGCAGTCCACGGCAAGCCGGTCCGCCGCGATCGTGCGCGGCGACGGCGTCATCACTTCCGCGACCGTGACCGCCGCGACGTCGCGGATGCGCTCCAGGCATCGGCGCAGGTCGCCATCGGTGAAGATTCCGGCGACGCGGCCCTGCCCGTCGACGACGGCGGTCATGCCCATGCCCTTGCGGCTCATCTCGACGATTGCCTCCGCCAGCGTCGCGGTCAGCGGCGATACCGGCAGTTGGGCGCCCGTGCGCATCACGTCGGCGACGCGCGTGAGCAAACGCCGGCCCAGTGCTCCACCCGGGTGCGACCGCGCGAAATCATCAGCGGAGAAACCGCGCGCATCCAGCAACGCCAGCGCCAGCGCGTCGCCGAGCGCCAGCGCCGCGGTGGTGCTCGCCGTAGGCGCGAGACCGAGCGGACACGCTTCCTCGTCGACGGCGGCATCCAGATGCACGTCGGCGGCCTGCGCCAGCGAACTGCGCTCGTTGCCGGTGAGGGCAATGAGGCGCGCGCCCTCGCGCTTCAAATGCGGCGTCAGCGCGACCAGCTCGTCGGTCTCGCCGGAATTGGACAGCATCAGCACGATGTCGTCGGGCGTGATCATCCCGAGGTCGCCGTGCGAGGCATCGGCGGGATGCACGAAGAACGCGGGCGTCCCGGTGGAGGCCAGCGTCGCGGCGACTTTGCGGCCGATGTGGCCCGACTTGCCGATTCCCGAAACGACGATCCGGCCGCGGCAGTTGAGGACCATTTCCACGGCGGCGACGAACGGATCCCCCAGCCGCGCCGACAACGCCGAGATCGCCTTGGCCTCGGTGGCGAGCACGCTGCGGGCGAGCGCAAGCGCGCGCGCTGCTTCGACGGCAAGCGCCGGCTGCGCCGACTGCGGGTCTGTACGGGCATTCACCGGTCAAGTATAGCTTTCCCCTGTGCGAGGGCTCTCGGGGTGACCCTTTCCATCGAATTTCGACACGAACGGCGAAGGGCCGCCCCGAGCCGTTCGTGGTAATTTTGAAACTCAACGACGCAAAGTATCGTGCGAGCCGCAGTGCGGCTCGCGAAACTTTGCGTCGAATGCACACATGCCCAACACGCTCAAGCTGATCCTCGTCCTGCTCGCCGCCGCCGTCGTGGTGGTGGTCGTGTGCCGGTTGTTCCGGCTGCCCGCCATCCTGGGCTATCTGCTGGTCGGCATCGCCGTCGGTCCGCATGGGTTCGCATGGGTGCCCGACGACACCGATACGCGCGAACTCGCCGAGTTCGGCATCGTGTTCCTGATGTTCTCGATCGGCCTCGAGTTCAGCCTGCCGCACCTGCGCTCGATGCAGCGCGCAGTGTTCGGACTGGGACTGGCTCAGGTCGCGATCACGACCGTGGCCGCGATGGCGGCGCTGCATTTCGTCGGCTACGGCTGGAAAGCGGGCCTGGTGCTGGGCGGCGCGCTGGCGATGAGTTCCACCGCCATCGTGTCCAAGATGCTCGCCGAGCGCATGGAACTTTCCACGCCGCATGGCCGCGACAGCCTGGCGATCCTGCTTTTCCAGGACCTGGCCGTGGTCGCGTTCCTGATCATCATTCCTTCGCTCGGCAAGGCCGGCGACGAAATGGCGACGGAACTCGGCATTGCCGCCGTCAAGGCCGCCGCCGCGCTGACCCTCATCCTGTATTTCGGCCAGAAGCCGATGCGCGCGTGGTTCCACGTCGTGGCGCGGCAGCGGTCCCCCGAACTGTTCGTGCTCAACGTGCTGCTGGTCACGCTGGGCTTGGGCGCGCTGACCGCGACGCTCGGGCTGTCGCTGGCGCTGGGCGCCTTCCTGGCCGGCATGCTGATCGCGGAAACCGAATACCGCTACCAGGTCGAGGACGACATCAAGCCGTTCCGCGACGTGCTGCTCGGCCTCTTCTTCGTCACGATCGGCATGGTGCTCGACATCCAGGTCGTCGCGGCGAACTTGGGATTGGTCGCGATGCTGCTGGTGATACCCGTCCTGGCCAAGTTCGCGCTCATCGTCGTGCTGGCCCGCGGATTCGGTTCGCCGCTGTCGACCGCCTTGCGCACCGGGTTCTATCTCGCGCAGGCCGGCGAACTCGCGCTGGTGATGCTGGCGCTGGCCACGGACGGCAGGCTGGTGCCCAGGGAACTCGCGCAGCCCGTGCTGGCCGCGATGATACTTTCCATGCTGTCGGCGCCGCTCATCATCCAGTATGCGGAGCCGATCGTGCGCAAATTGACGGCCAACGACTGGCTGGCGCGCGCGGCGCACTTGACGCAGATCGCCGCCAAGACCATGTCGCGGCAGGACCACATCATCATCTGCGGCTACGGTCGCAGCGGCCAGAACCTGGCGCGCCTGCTCGAGTCCGAGGACATCGCCTATCTCGCGCTCGACGCCGATCCGGAGCGGGTGCGCGTGGCGGCGGCGGACGGCGGCGTCGTCGTCTATGGCGACGCGAGCCGGCGCGAAGCGCTGACGTCCGCGGGACTCTTCAAGGCCAAGGCCGTCGTGATCACCTTCGCCGACGTTCCGGTCGCGCTCAAGATCCTTCACCTCGTGCAGGAGTTGCGGCCGGAACTGCCGGTCGTGGTGCGCACGGTCGACGACAGCGAACTGCCGAAGCTCATGGACGCCGGGGCAGCGGAGGTGGTGCCGGAAGTGCTCGAGGGCAGTCTCATGCTGGCCTCGCATGCGCTGCTGCTGCTCGGCGTGCCGCTGAACCGGGTGCTGAAGCGCATCCGCACCATCCGCGAGGAGCGCTACGGGCTCTTTCGCGGCTTCTTCCATGGCGCGACCGACGCCGCGGACGCGGCCGACAACGTGCAGCCGAGGCTGCATTCGGTCGTGCTGTCCAACCGCGCCCGAGCGGTCGGCATGACGCTGGTGGAGGTGGATCTGGGTCCGCTGGTCGAAGTATCCGGCGTCCGCCGTCGAGGCGCGCGGTCGCGGCGCCCGGATGAGGATTTTCGCTTCGAGGCAGGGGACGTCGTGGTGCTGCTCGGCCGGCCGGAGAGCCTGCTGCTGGCCGAACAGCGCCTGCTGAAGCGGGACCGGACCCGGCCCACGTAAGTCCTTTCGGCATTGGACAAAATGCATAACTGACCGTGAGTCATTGCGGCGGTCGGGACGCAAAGGCTACAATCCGCATCCGCCATCGATGTGGGTTCCCAGTGTGACCGCCGCAGCAAGTCCGCAACCCTCCACGCCTGCCTGTCCCACCGAAAACGCCGTCGTGCTTGCCGGCGTGACGTACGGTTACGACCCGCGTCGTCCCGTTCTGCGCGGCATCGACATGACGATTCCGCGGGGCAAGGTCGTGGCGATCATGGGCGGCTCGGGCTGCGGCAAGACCACGATACTGCGGCTCATCGGCGGCCAATTGCAGCCTCAGGCCGGGCGCGTGCTCGTCGCCGGACAATCGGTGCCGGACATGGACAGGGACGCGCTGTATGCGATGCGGCGCAAGATCGGCATGCTGTTCCAGTTCGGCGCGCTGTTCACCGATCTGGACGTATTCGAGAACATCGCCTTCACTCTGCGCGAACACACCAATCTTCCGGACGAACTCATTCGCGACCTGGTGCTCATGAAGCTCAACGCCGTCGGCCTGCGCGGCACGGCGCAACTCCAGCCTTCGGAACTGTCGGGCGGCATGGCGCGCCGCGTGGCGCTGGCGCGCGCGATCGCGCTGGACCCCATGCTGGTGCTCTACGACGAGCCGTTCGCCGGTCTCGATCCCATCTCGCTGGGCGTGGTCGGACAGCTGATCCGGGAGTTGAACGACGCGCTGGGAATCACGTCGGTGGTGGTCACGCACGACGTCTACGAATCGCTGAAGATCGTCGATTACCTGTATTTCGTTTCGGAAGGACGCATCATCGCGCAGGGCACGCCTGAGCAAGTGCACGCGTCGGCGGATCCGTTCGTGCGCCAGTTCGTCGACGGCGCGCCCGACGGACCCGTGCCGTTCCACTATCCGGCGCCGAAGTATGCCGACGAGCTTGCCGCCCATGCCCGCTGAAACCCTCGCCAACGGCTTGCGCCGCGTCGGCGCGGGCGCCATCAACGCCGTTTCACGGCTGGGATTCGCCGCGCGCTTTTTCGCCGTCGTGCTGATCCATTCGCCGGCGGCGCTGAAGCGCACGCGCCTCACGCTGCGCGAGATCTATTTCGCCGGCGTGCTGTCGCTGGTGATCATCATGGTGTCCGGACTCTTTGTCGGCATGGTGCTGGGCCTGCAGGGCTACGACACGCTGAACAAGTACGGCGCCGGCGAGTCGCTCGGCATTTTCGTCGGGCTCTCGCTGGTGCGCGAGTTGGGACCCGTCGTCGCCGGCCTGCTGTTCGCCAGCCGCGCCGGCAGCGCCATCACCGCGGAGATCGGCCTCATGAAGACGACCGAGCAGCTCTCCGCGATGGAAATGATGGCCGTGGACCCGTCTGGCGCGCATCGTGGCCCCGCGATTCTGGGGCGGCGTCATCTCGATGCCGCTGCTCGCCGCGCTGTTCTCGATGATGGGTGTCTTCGGCGCCTATCTGGTCGGCGTCCGGCTGATCGGCGTGGACAACGGCGCGTTCTGGGGCAACATGCAGGCGGCCATCGAATTCTGGCCGGATGTCACCAACGGCATCATCAAGAGCGTCGTGTTCGGCGTCGCGGTCAGCCTGATCGCGGTATTCGAGGGCTACGACGCCAAGCCGACCGCCGAGGGCGTGTCCTCGGCGACGACCCGCACGGTGGTCGAAGCCTCGCTCGCGATCCTCGCGCTCGACTTCATCCTCACCGTGTTCATGTTCAGAGGGATAGGCGCATGAATCGCACCGCGATCGACCTGTGGGTCGGCATCTTTGTGACGATCGGGCTGGCCGCGATCGTGTTCCTCGCGCTGAAGGTCGGGAACCTCACTTCGTTCAACACGGTCCCAAGCTACAGGCTCGACGCGCGCTTCGACAATATCGGCGGCCTGAAGCTGCGCGCGCCGGTCAAGGCCGCGGGCGTGGTCGTCGGGCGCGTCGACCGCATCCGCCTCGACCCCAAGACATACGAAGCCGTGGTCGGCCTCAAGATCGAAAACGGATACCAGTTCACCAAGGACTCGATTGCCTCGATTCTCACTTCCGGGCTGCTGGGCGAGGTCTACATCGGACTCGACGCCGGCGGCGACGCGGTCATGCTCGCCGACGGCGCGACGATCGCCAAGACCCAATCGGCGGTCGTCCTGGAAAAGCTGATCGGCCAATTCCTGTTCGACAAGGCCAGTTCGGGGGGCGGCAAGTGAACGTGCGCGCCGCGTCGTGCGTCGCCTTTGCGCTGCTCTTGTCGGCGTGCGCGGGGACGCCCGGGCGTCCCGAGGATCCGCTCGAGCCGATGAATCGCGCGATGTATGCGATCAACCAGCCGCTCGACGACCACGTGATGCGGCCCATCGCGCAGGCCTATGTCGACTACGTGCCGAGGCTCGTCCGCCTGGGCGTGTCGAATGTCTTCGGCAATATCGACGACCTGTTTTCGGGGATCAACGGACTGCTGCAGGGCAAGACCGAAAAAGCCGGCAACGATTTCGGGCGCGTGCTCGTCAACTTCTGGGGCTTGGGCGGGCTGGTCGACATCGCCACCGACCTGGGCATCCCCAAGGGCAACGAGGATTTCGGGCAGACCTTCGGCTACTGGGGCATCCCGCAGGGGCCGTACCTGTTCGTGCCGCTGTGGGGGCCGACGACCGCGCGCGACGGCACTGGCAGCCTGATCCGGATCTGGATCGGCCCGGTCGGCTACATTCCGTACGTTCCGCTGCGCAACATCATCTACGGCATCGGCGCGGTCGACCTGCGCGCCAGCGCGCTGGGCAGCGAGCTCGATGATCGACCAGGCCGCGCTCGATCCGTATACGTTCGTCAGGCGCGCCTACCTGCAGCGCCGCGAATACATGGTCTACGACGGCAGCCCGCCGCCAGAAAAGGACGACTGAACGATGAGAGTCTCGAATCTTCTCCGCGCGGCGATGCTGGTTCTCGCCGCCGTGGCAATTCCCGCGATCGCCCAGGAGGCGCCCGACGTGCTGGTCAAGCGCGTGTCCGGCGAGGTGCTGCAGGTCGTGCGCACCGATCCCAAGGTGGCGGCCGGCGACAAGCAGCGCGTCCGCGAAGTCGTCGAGACCATGCTGCTGCCCAACTTCGATTTCGAGCGCATGACCTCGCTGGCGATGGGCCGCAACTGGAGCAAGGCCACGCCCGAGCAGCAAAAGCAGCTGATCGAACAATTCCGCACGCTGCTCGTGCGAACCTATTCCGGCGCGCTGACGCAGTACAAGGACCAGACGATCGATTTCAAGCCGCTGCGCGCCGATCCCGCCGCCGCGGACGTCATCGTGCGCTCGGAAGTCGTGCGGCCGGGCCAGGCGCCCGTGCAGATCGATTACGGCATGACCAAGACGGCGTCGGGATGGAAGGCCTACGACGTGATCGTCGGCGGCGTGTCGCTCGTCACCAATTATCGCGACGAATTCAACGAGCAGATCAAGGGAGGAGGCGTCGACGGCCTCATCAAGACGCTCGCCGGAAAAGAACAAGGGAGCATCGGGCAAGTCATGATCGACCGCGCACCCGCCGCCGCCGGCAGCGGCTTCGCCGCGACGGCCACGGGCTGGACATTCGACGGAACGCTGACGTTTGCCGATGCCGCCGCCGTGTTCGGCGCGTCGCGCGAGACTCGCGCTGCCGGAAAACGGCGTCGTCGACCTGGCCGGATTGGCGCACGCGGATTCCTCGGCGCTCGCGGTGATGGTGGCGCTGAAGCGGCGCGCCCATGCCGAAGGCGCAACGCTGTCCTTCGCGTCCATTCCTCCCGGCATTCACGCGCTGGCCCATGTCTACGGCATCGAGGAATTGCTGGCCGGTTGAGCGCGTTGCCGCGCAGCCATTTGCGCCCGTTCCAATTCCCGGCCCGCACATTTCCGATTCCCCGCCTCCTGACGCCATGCTCGCCGTCGACGTGAAAGATGTCGCGCGCCGCTTCGGCAGCGTGCAGGCCCTGGATGGCGTCGACCTGGCCGTCGAGGAGGGCGAGTTCTTCGGCCTGCTGGGTCCGAACGGCGCCGGCAAGACGACGCTCATCTCGATCCTCGCCGGACTGACCCGTGCCGATCGTGGCAGCGCGCGCATTCTCGGGCACGACGTCACCGCCGATTTTCGCCTCGCGCGGCGCAACCTGGGCGTCGTTCCGCAGGAATTGGTGTTCGACCCGTTCTTCAGCGTGCGCGAAACGCTCGAGATGCAATCCGGCTATTTCGGCCTGCGCGGGAACGGACCGTGGATCGACGAAATCCTGCACCACCTGGACCTGACGGGAAAGGCCAACGCCAACATGCGCTCGCTGTCCGGCGGCATGAAGCGCCGCGTGCTGGTCGGGCAGGCGCTGGTGCACAAGCCGCCGGTGATCGTGCTGGACGAGCCCACGGCGGGCGTCGACGTCGAGTTGCGGCAGAGCCTGTGGGGATTCATCCGCAAGCTCAATCGCGATGGCCACACGATCATCCTGACGACGCATTATCTCGAGGAAGCCGAAGCGCTTTGCGGGCGCATCGCGATGCTCAAGGCGGGCCGTGTCGTCGCGCTCGACACGACGCACAACCTGCTGGCGCAGTTCGCGGGGTTGACCGTGCGGCTGGTCGCGGCGCGGGTGCCGGCCGCATGGCAGCCGCGGATCCTGCGCCAGGATGCCGGCGTTTTCCAGATTCGCCTCGACACCTACGCCGAGCTCGAGACCTTGCTGGGCGCGCTGCGGCAGGAGGGCATCGCGATTGCCGAGCTGGGATTGGCCGAGACCGATCTCGAGCAGGTGTTCCTGCGCATCATGAAGAATCCCGAAGGCGCGGCGGCATGAGGTCCACCCGCATGAGTGCAATCGAGGGACACGGCTGGCTGACGCTGTTCTACAAGGAGGTGCTGCGGTTCCGGAAGGTGAGCCTGCAGACGGTCGCCGCGCCGATCCTGAGCGCGCTCCTGTACCTGCTCATCTTCTCCCACGTGCTCGAGGGACGGGTGTCGGTCTTCGACGGCCGGGTGACCTATACGGCGTTCCTCGTGCCGGGACTGGTGATGATGGCGGTGCTGCAGAATTCGTTCGCGAATTCGTCGTCGTCGCTGATCCAGTCGAAGATCTCCGGCAATCTCATCTTCGTGCTGCTGACGCCGCTGTCGGCGGGGGATCTCTTCGCGGCGTATGTGCTGGGCGCGATGGTGCGCGGCCTCGTCGTGGGCCTCGGCGTGTTCGCCGTGACGCTGTGGTTCAATCCGGCGCTGCTGGCCATGCCGCATCCGCTGTGGGCCATCGCCTTCGCGCTGGTCGGCAGCGCGATCCTGGGCATCCTGGGCCTGATCGCCGGCATCTGGGCCGACAAGTTCGACCAGTTGTCGGCCTTCCAGAACTTCCTGATCGTGCCGCTGACGTTCCTGTCCGGCGTCTTCTATTCGATCCACTCGCTGCCGCCGTTCTGGCAGGCGCTGTCGCATTGGAACCCTTTCTTTTATATGATCGACGGCTTCCGCTTCGGATTCTTCGGCGTTTCGGACGTGTCCCCGTGGGTCAGCTTCACCACGGTCGCGGTGTCCTGCATCGTGCTGTCGGTCGCGGCGCTCGTGCTGCTCCAGCGCGGCTGGAAACTCCGTCTGTAAAGCCGTCCATCGAGGAAAACAGCCATGGTCACACCCGAATCCATCAAGCAATCGATCGCCGCCGGCCTGGACTGCCACCACGTCGAGGTCGCGGGCGACGGCCAGCATTGGGAAGCGGTGATCGTCTCTCCGGCCTTCGAGGGACTGTCCCGCGTCAGGCAGCACCAGCTGGTCTACGCCGCACTCGGCGACCGCATGCGCGAGGAAGTCCACGCGCTGTCGATGCAGACGCTGACGCCGGCGCAGTGGAGCGCGCGCCGGGATGGATAAGCTGCTCATCGAGGGCGGGCAGCGTCTCGCCGGCGAAGTGGTCGTGTCGGGCGCCAAGAATGCGGCGCTGCCGATCCTGTGCGCGTCGCTGCTGTCCGCGGAGCCGCTGGTGCTCACCAACGTGCCGCGCCTGAACGACGTGGATACGATGGAGCGGCTGCTGGCGCAGATGGGCGTGGCGCTGGACCCGGCAACACCGGGTGTGGTGACACTCGACGCGCGCAAGATCGACTGGCCGCTCGCGCCGTACGAGCTGGTCAAGACGATGCGCGCGTCGATCCTGGCGCTCGGCCCGCTGCTGGCGCGCTGTGGCGAGGCGCGCGTCTCGCTGCCCGGCGGATGCGCGATCGGATTGCGGCCCGTCGACCAGCATGTGAAAGGCCTCGAGGCGATGGGCGCGACCATCGACCTGGCCCACGGCTACATCAATGCGCAGGGACGCCTTCGCGGCGCGACCATCGTGTTCGACATGGTGACGGTCACCGGTACCGAAAACCTGCTGATGGCGGCCACGCTCGCGGACGGAACGACGATTCTCGAGAACGCCGCTCGCGAACCGGAGGTCGTCGACCTCGCGCGCTGCCTCACCGCGATGGGCGCGCGCATCTCCGGCGCGGGCAGCGACCGCATCACGGTGGAGGGCGTCGCGCGCCTGCACGGGGCGACGCACGCCGTGATGCCGGACAGGATCGAGACCGGCACCTTTCTCGCGGCGGTGGCGGCCGCCGGCGGCGACGTGGCGGTGCGCGGCGTGCAGGCCGATTCGCTCGAAGCCGTCCTCGACAAGCTGCGCGAGGCGGGGGCGAGCATCGACGCGAGCGGCGACGTGATGCGCGTCCGCCGCGACGGGCCGCTCACCGCGGTCAATCTGCGCACGGCGCCGCATCCCGGGTTTCCGACCGACATGCAGGCGCAGTTCATGGCGCTGGCCACGCGCGCGCAGGGCACGTCGGTCGTCACCGAGACGATCTTCGAGAACCGGATGATGCACGTGCAGGAACTGAAGCGTCTCGGCGCGGACATCGAAGTGGAAGGCAGCACGGCGATCGTCAAGGGCGTGGAAAAACTCACCGGTGCCGACGTGATGGCCACCGACCTGCGGGCCTCCGCCTGCCTGGTGATCGCCGGACTGATCGCGGAAGGGCAGACCACGATCGACCGCATCTACCATCTCGATCGCGGCTACGAGCGGATCGAGGAGAAGTTGTCGGCGCTGGGCGCGCGCATCTCGCGCGTCGGGTAGCGCCGCACTTGATCGGAATGTCGGCCATGACCGGAATTCGCGACGAACTGAAAGGTGCGCCACTCGGCCATGCGACGACCTATCCGGACGCGTACGACGCGGCGTTGCTGTTCCCGGTTCCGCGGGGGCCGCAACGCGCCGAGATCGGCGTGTCCGCGAGCGTTGCCGTTCACCGGCGCCGACATCTGGACGGCCTACGAGCTGACCTGGCTCGATCCCCATGGCAAGCCGCAGGTCGCGATCGCCACGCTGGTCGTGCCGGCGGCGTCGCCTTCGATCGTCGAGTCGAAGTCGGTGAAGCTGTACCTGGGGTCGTTCGCGCAAACCCGCTTCGACGGCACCGCGGAGGTCCGCGAGACGATGGAGCGCGACCTGGCTCACGCGACCGGCGGACCGGTGCAGGTGGCGCTCGACGCGCCGGCGATGTTCCTGGCTGCGCGCTGCGCGGAGCTGGACGGCGAGCGGCTGGACGACCTGGCCGTGACGATTCAACGCTACCAGCCCGCGCCGGATCTCCTCGGCGCCGAGGGTCCCGACGTCGAGGAGACGCTGAAGACCGATCTCTTCCGGTCGCTGTGCCCGATCACGCTGCAGCCCGACTTCGCGTCCGTGCAGATCGCCTATCGCGGGCCGGCGATCGATCACGCGTCGCTGCTGCGTTATCTGGTGTCGTTCCGCGGTCATCCGGGGTTTCACGAGCACTGCGTCGAGCGCATCTGGGTCGATGTCATGGCGCGATGCCGCTGCGAATCGCTGTCGGTCTACGCGCGCTTCACGCGGCGCGGCGGCGTGGACATCAACCCATTTCGCACCAATGCCGGCCCGGCGATCCCGCTGAACATGCGCACGGCGCGGCAGTGATTGCGGTCTGGCGACGCGGCCTCCCCTCCGCGGACCCGTCGCTCCAGTAGAATCGGGGGTTCGACCGAATCCCGAGCCTGGATCGCCGCTGTGCCCACGCTGACCATTGCCCTGTCCAAGGGCCGCATCCTCGACGAGACGCTGCCGCTGCTGGCGCTGGCCGGCATCGTGCCGGCCGAGGATCCGGAGACGTCGCGCAAACTGATCCTGGCCACCAACCAGCCCGGCGTGTCGCTGATCATGCTGCGCGCCACCGACGTGCCGACCTACGTGCAATACGGCGCCGCCGACGCCGGAGTCGCGGGGAAGGACGTGCTGCTGGAACATGGCGGCGAGGGGCTGTTCCAGCCGCTCGACCTCGGGATAGGCCGCTGCAGGCTCGTGGTCGCCGTGAAGCGCTCCTGCGACTGGAAAGGCACGGTGCAGCGTGGCGCGCGCATCCGCGTGGCGACCAAGTACGTCAAGACGGCGCGCGAGCACTTCGCGGCAAAAGGCATGCACGTCGACCTCATCAAGCTGTACGGCTCGATGGAACTGGCGCCCCTGGTCGGACTGGCGGATGCCATCGTCGACCTGGTGTCCACCGGCAACACGCTGAAAGCCAACGACCTGGTCGCGGTCGAAGACATCATGCCGATCAGTTCGCGGCTCGTGGTCAATCCGGGCGCGCTGAAGATGAAGCGCGACGTCGTGCAGCCGTTGCTCGACGTCCTTGCCAAGGTCACGCGAGGGGAGGCTGCGTGAACGCGCCGCTGGCGTTGCGGCGCCTGGACTCCACGGCGGCCGGGTTCGATGCCGACCTCGCCGCGCTGATCGCGTTCGAGGCCAACCAGGACCCCGCGATCGATGCCGCGGTCGCGCAAATCATCACCGACGTGCGCGCGCGCGGCGACGCCGCGCTGCTGGAATACACGCGGCGCTTCGACCACCTCGACAGGCCAACGGTGGCCGCGCTGGAAATCACGGCGGCGGAGATGCAGGCCGCGTATGCGTCGCTGCCGACCGCGCAAAGCGACGCGCTCGGCACCGCCGCGGCGCGCGTCCGCAGGTACCACGAGCTGCAGAAGGGACGCGACTGGAGCTTCACGGAGGCCGACGGCACGGAAATGGGCCAACGCGTGACGCCGCTCGATCGCGTCGGTGTCTACGTGCCGGGCGGCAAGGCGGCCTATCCGTCGTCGGTGCTGATGAACGTCATTCCCGCGCACGTCGCGGGCGTGCGCGAAATCGTCATGGTCGTGCCCACGCCCGAGGGCGTGCGCAATCCGCTGGTGCTTGCCGCGGCGCATCTGGCCGGCGTGACGCGCGCGTTCACGATCGGCGGCGCGCAGGCGGTCGCGGCGCTGGCCTATGGCACCGAGACGATTCCCGCGGTCGACAAGATCTGCGGTCCCGGCAATGCGTATGTGGCGGCCGCCAAGCGCCGCGTGTTCGGCGCCGTCGGCATCGACATGGTCGCCGGCGTTTCGGAAATCCTGATCATCGCCGATGCGACAGCCAATCCGGACTGGATCGCGCTCGATCTCTTTGCCCAGGCCGAGCACGATGAAATGGCGCAGGCCCTGCTGGTGACGCCGGACGCGGAACTGGTCCAGCGCGTCGCGGACAGCGCGCAGCGGTTGATCGCGGACATGCCTCGCGCGCGCATCATCGCGGAATCGTTCGCGCGTCGCGGCGCGCTGATCCGGACTCGCGACTTGGACGAGGCCTGCGCCATCGCCAATCGCGTCGCGCCGGAGCACCTGGAACTCGCGGTGGCCGATCCGGACGCGTTGCTGCCGCAGATTCGCCATGCCGGCGCGATATTCATCGGCCACTACGCGTCCGAAGTGCTGGGCGACTACTGTGCCGGCCCGAACCACGTCCTGCCCACGGGACGCACGGCGCGCTTCAGTTCGCCGCTGTCGGTGCACGATTTCGAGAAGCGCTCGAGCATGCTCCGGATATCGCGGGAAGCGGCGCAGAAACTGGGGCCGGTCGCAGCGACGCTGGCGCATGGCGAAGGACTGACCGCGCACGCCCGTTCGGCCGAGGCGCGGATCGACAAACTCTGAACCGGGAGGAAACGGCACATGGCCAAGATCATCGCGATGTACAAGACCCCGACTGATCCGGCGGCGTTCGACCGCTATTACTTCGGACCGCACGTCAAACTGGCGAAGGCCGTGCCGGGACTCAAGGGATACGAGGTAACGCGCGGGCCTGTCGTGACGCCTGCCGGTCCAGCGCCTTTCTACCTGGTTGCCATCCTGACGTTCGATTCGATGGCGGCGATCCAGGCGGCGCTGGCCTCTGCCCAGGGGCAGGCCACCGTGGCGGACATACCCAATTTCGCGACGGGCGGCGTGGAAATCCTGATGGCCGATTCGGAAGCGATCTAACGTCCGAAATGGAATTTGCGCGATGAACGCTCCGCTACTTCCCGCCGCGATCGCCGATCCCGCGGATGTCGCCGCGCGGATCGCCGCGACGGTGCGCGGTGAGATTCGAGCGCTGGCCGCCTATCCGGTGGCCAAGGCCGACGGACTCATCAAGCTGGACGCGATGGAGAATCCCTACGGCCTGACCGCGCAACTCCGCGCGCTGGTCGCGGCGGCGGCCGCCAACGCGCCGCTGAACCGATATCCCGATGGCGGCGGCGACGCGGTCAAGGCCGCGTTGCGGCGGTCGCTTGCGCTGCCCGACGCGGTCGGACTGGTCCTGGGCAACGGTTCGGACGAACTGCTGCAGCTGCTGACGACGCTGGTCGCGCGGCCGGGCGCCGTGGTGCTGGCGCCCGATCCTTCGTTCGTGATGTACCGGCTGTGCGCGCTCTACGCCAACGTGCGCTTTGTCGGCGTGCCGCTGCGCGCCGATTTCACGCTCGATATCGACGCGATGCTGGAGGCGATCGCGAGCGAGAAGCCGGCGCTGGTGTGGCTCGCCTATCCGAACAACCCGACCGGCAACCTGTTTTCCGCGGCCGACGTCGAGCGGATCATCCGCGCCGCGCCGGGAATCGTCGCCGTGGACGAGGCCTACTACGCGTATGCCGGGAGCTCGTTCCTGCCGCGCGTGCTCGAGTTCGCCAACCTGATCGTCGTGCGCACGGTGTCGAAGATCGGCCTGGCCGGCGTGCGGCTGGGCTACGCGGTCGCGCATCCCGCGTGGATCGCCGAGATCGAGAAAGTCAGGCCGCCCTACAACGTCAACGTGCTGACGCAGGCGGTGGTGCCGGTCCTGCTCGAGCACGGCGCGCTGCTTGCCGAGCAGGCCGCCACGACGCGCCATGAGCGCGAGCGCGTGGCCGTCGCGCTGGCCGCGCTGCGCCGGGTCACCGTGTTCCCCACGCAGGCCAATTTCGTCCTGATCCGGGTTCCGGACGCGCAGCACTGGTTTGCGACTTTGCGCGATGCGGGCATACTGGTGAAGAATGTGTCGGCCATGCACCCGCTGCTGGCCAACTGCCTGCGCATCACCATCGGCACTCCGGCCGAAAACGACGCGCTCCTCGCCGCGCTGTCACGCTACCAATGAACTCATTCTCCAACCCAACCGCCGACTCAGTTGCCAACTCAGTTGCCAACTCAGTTGCCAATTCGCCAACCGCACGGCCAGTCTCGAGCGGAACACCAACGAGACGCAGATCGCCGTCGACCTGAACCTGGACGGCACCGGCCGCGCCGAACTCGCGACCGGCGTGCCGTTTCTCGATCACATGCTGGACCAGGTGGCGCGCCACGGCATGCTCGACCTTAAGGTCCGCGCCAAGGGCGACCTGCACATCGACGGCCATCACACCGTCGAAGACATCGGCATCACGTTTGGCCAGGCGTTCAAGGCGGCGGTCGGCGACAAGAAGGGCATCGTGCGCTACGGGTATGCCTACGTTCCGCTCGACGAGGCGCTGTCGCGCGTCGTGATCGACCTGTCCGGCCGGCCGGGACTCGAATTCCACGTGCCCTTCACGCGGGCGATGATCGGCACGTTCGACGTCGACCTCGCGCACGAATTCTTCCAGGGCTTCACCAATCACGCGCAGGTCACCTTGCACGTCGACAACCTGCGTGGCGACAACGCGCATCACCAGGCCGAGACGGTGTTCAAGGCCTTTGCCCGTGCGCTGCGGATGGCGTGCGCGCGCGATCCACGCGCGACCGGCGTGCTGCCGTCGACCAAAGGCGCGCTCTAGCCGTACATGCCGGACATCGCGGTCATCGATTACGGCATGGGCAACCTGCGCTCGGTTGCCAAGGCCCTGGCGCACGTCGCGCCCGACCGGCAGGTGGTCGTCACGTCGGACGCGGAGGTCATCCGGTCCGCGCACCGCGTCGTGCTTCCCGGCCAGAGCGCCATGCCCGATTGCATGGCGGGGCTGAACGAAAGCGGCCTGCGCGTCCACGGTGCTGGAAGTCGCTTCGGATCGTCCCTTCCTCGGCATCTGCCTGGGCCTGCAGATGCTGTTCGACATGAGCGAGGAGGGGCCGACCCTCGGGCTCGCGCTGCTGCCCGGCCGCGTGGAGCGCTTTCGCCAGGCCGGGATGATCGACTTGCACGGCGAAAGACTGAAGGTTCCCCACATGGGCTGGAGCCCCGTGCACCAGGCGCGGGCGCATCCGCTCTGGGAGGGAATCGAGCAGGACACCCGGTTCTATTTCGCCCACAGCTTCCATCCGGTGCCGGACGATCCTTCGCTGACGGCGGCGACCAGCCACTATCCAACGCCGTTTACTTGCGCGATTGCGCGGGCTAATATCTTCGCTACCCAATTCCATCCGGAAAAGAGCCAACGCGCCGGGCTTTTGCTCCTGGCCAATTTCGTCGCCTGGGACGGGCGCGCCTGACGGCACGTTTCCCGATTCCCTCTGCTTCCCGATTTCCAGCCCATACCGCGCCCTCGCTTCGCCGCTTCCTCCCCAGCTTCCACACTGTCCGCCATGCAGATCATCCCCGCCATCGACATCAAGGACGGTCATTGCGTGCGCCTGAAGCAGGGCGATATGCAATCGGTCACCGTGTTCTCCGAAGACCCGGCCGCCATGGCCCAGCATTGGCTGGAACTGGGCGCGCAGCGGCTGCACCTGGTGGACCTGAACGGCGCCGTCGCCGGCAAGCCCGTGAACGAGCTCGCCATCAGGGAGATCGTCAGCGTCATCGGCGAGGAAATTCCGGTGCAGTTGGGCGGCGGCATCCGCGACATGGACACGATCGAGCGCTACCTGGACGACGGCATCAGCTATGTCGTCATCGGCACCGCCGCGGTCAAGAATCCGGGCCTGCTGCATGAAGCATGTTCGGCGTTCCCCGGACACATCCTGGTCGGGCTCGATGCGCGCGACGGCAAGGTCGCCACCGACGGCTGGTCGAAGATGACGGGCCACGACGTCGTCGACCTCGCGCGCAAGTTCGAGGAGTACGGCGTGGAAGGAATCATCTACACCGACATCGGCCGCGACGGCATGCTTTCGGGCGTCAACATCGAGGCCACGGTGAAGCTCGCGCGCGAGGTCAAGGTGCCGGTCATCGCCTCCGGCGGGCTTTCGTCCATCGCCGACATCGAGCGCCTCGTCGCCGCACGAGGCCGACGGCATCGCCGGCGCCATCGCCGGCCGCGCGATCTACGATGGCACGCTCAACTTCAAGGATGCGCTCAAGGCCGCCGCGGGCAAATGACGGCGCCGTGAACGGCTGACGCAGCACCCCTTGCCCACCAGGCAGAACACGATGCCGCAACGACGATGGGCCTAGCCAAACGCATCATTCCCTGCCTCGACATCGCGGACGGCCGCGTCGTCAAGGGCATCAACTTCGTGAATCTTCGGGATGCAGGCGATCCGGTCGAGGTCGCGCGGCGCTACGACGAGCAGGGCGCCGACGAACTCGCGTTCCTGGACATCCGCGCCAGCATCGAGAATCGCGGCCTGCTGTACGACATGATCGAGGCCGTCGCGTCGCAGGTGTTCATTCCACTGACGGTGGGGGGTGGCGTGTCCACGGTCGAGGATATCCGCGCGCTGCTCAACGCCGGCGCCGACAAGGTCAGCATCAACACGTCCGGCGTCGCCAATCCGGAGCTGTTCGGCGAGGCGTCGGCGCACTTCGGCGCGCAATGCATCGTGGCCGCGATCGACGCCAAGAAGTGCGCGGTCGACGCGTGGCAGGTGTATATCCACGGCGGGCGCACGCCGACCGGCATCGACGTCCTCGAATGGGCGCAGGAAGTCGCCGACCTGGGCGCGGGCGAGATCCTGCTGACGAGCATGGACCGCGACGGCGCGCGCACCGGATTCGACCTCAAGTTGACGCGCATGGTCGTCGAGGCAGTCGACGTGCCGGTCATCGCGTCCGGCGGCGTGGGCACGCTCAACGATCTCGTCGACGGCATCAAGGTCGGCGGCGCGGACGCGGTGCTGGCCGCCAGCATCTTCCATTACGGCGAATTCACGATCGCGCAGGCCAAGATGGCGATGGCCGCCGCCGGGCTCGAGATGAGGATGAGCTGATGGCCTGGCTGGACGACGTGCGCTGGAGCGAACACGGCCTGGTGCCGGCGATCGCGCAGGACGCGGCGTCCGGGCGCGTGCTCACGCTGGCGTGGATGAATCGCGAGGCGCTGGAGCGCACGGCGGCGATCGCGCGAGGCGCACTACTGGTCGCGGTCGCGGGCGAAGCTCTGGCGCAAGGGCGAGTCGTCGGGACACGTGCAGCGTGTGCTGGAGATCCGGCTGGACTGCGACAGCGACGCCATCCTGCTCGTCGTCGAACAGGCGGGCGGCATCAGTTGCCACACGGGCCACGCGCGCTGCTTCTTCCAGCGGCTCGAAAACGGCGCATGGCATGATGTCGAGCCCGTGCTCAAGGATCCCAAGGCGATTTACGGCGATGGCTGACGTCCGCTACGACAACGATGTGCTCGCGCGCGTCGCCGCGGCCATCGAAGCGCGCAAGGGCGCCGACCCGGCGGCGTCCTACGTGGCCTCGCTGTTCGCGAAAGGCGACGACGCCATGCTGAAGAAGATCGGCGAGGAGGCGACCGAAACGGTCATGGCGGCGAAGGACGGTGATAAAATCCGCATCACCGCCGAAATCGCGGACCTGTGGTTTCACTGCCTCGTGCTGCTCTCCCGGCATGGACTGGGTCCCGCCGACGTGCTGGCGGAACTGGCGCGGCGCGAAGGGACGTCCGGACATCGGGAAAAGGCATCCCGCTGAACCATGGCCGGATGACCTACCACCATGTGCAATGGGGCTGGGCCGTGATCGCGGGCTCGGTCGTGGGATTCGGTTTGGCGCTGCTGGTGACGATGTCGCTGTCGGCGGCGACACTGGCCGCGGTGCCTTGGCTGGTCGTGGCGCTTTTCGGTCTGCTGGCGCTGGGGCTGCTCACCTACGCGACGCTGACGGTCGACGTCGATGCGGAGGAGGTTCGGGTGCGTTTCGGCATCGGACTCATCCGGAAATCGATACCGTTCGCGGACATTGCGCGTTGCGACGTGGTCCGTACCCCGTCCTGGTGGGGCTGGGGCATCCACTGGACGCCCTCCGGGTGGCTATACAATGTCTCCGGACGGGCCGCGGTCAGGCTCGAGATGACGACGCGAGCGGCCGGTGATGATCGGCAGCGACGAGGCGGAACGCCTGAAGGCGGCGATCGACGCGCGATTGGCGCTGCGAGCACCGGAAACGACGGCCTGAACGATGCACACAACGGATCCGAACTGCATTTTCTGCAAGATCGTGCGCGGCGAGATACCGGGCAGGAAGGTCTACGAGGACGCCGACGTGCTGGCGTTCCACGACATCCAGCCGATCGCGCCCGTGCATTTCATGCTGGTGCCGAAGAAGCACATCGCGAACCTGTACGAGGCCACGCTGGACGATGCGCCGGTGCTGGGCAGGATGCTGGCGCTGGCGGGGAGGCTCGCGAAGGAACAGGGCGCCGCGGATGGCTTTCGCACCATCGTCAACACCGGCCGCGTCGGGCAACAGGAAGTCCAGCACGTACACATCCACGTGATCGCCGGCCCGGAACCCCTGGGTTCGATGATCCGGCGGACGAAGCAGGCTTAAGGGCAAAGGAGAACCATCATGGGTGGCTTGAGCATCTGGCACTGGCTGATCGTACTGGTCGTCGTCGTGCTGATATTCGGAACGAAGAAGCTGCGCAACATCGGGCAGGACTTGGGCGGCGCGGTGAAGGGATTCAAGGAAGGCATGAAGACCGAAACCGACGGCACGACCGGCGCGACGGCGGCCGATGCGACGCCGGCGCAGCAGATCCCCGGAAAGACCATCGACGCCGAGGTCAAGAAGGAAACGACGCGGTCGTAGTGAAGTCCACCGCGGCGAAAGGTGTGGCGCGCGACGGGCCGCGCCTGCTTCGTCCATCCAGGAAGTTCATCGGCGCATGTTTGACATAGGTTTTTCCGAAGTCGTCGTCATCGCCGTCGTGGCGCTGATCGTGATCGGTCCCGAGCGGCTGCCCAAGGCGGCGCGCACGATGGGCCTGCTGTTCGGCCGGCTGCAGCGCTATGTCGGCGACGTCAAGGCCGACATCAGCCGCGAAATGGAACTCGACGAACTGCGCAAGCTGCAAAAGCAGGTGCAGGGCGCCGCGCAGGAATTCAAGTCGTCGGTCGAATCGGCGGCGCAGAACGTGCACGCGGAAGTGCGCGGCGTCGAGGACCAGCTCAATGCCACCGCCGCTGAGGCGACAGCGGCGGACGTCGCCCGCAGGCTCTTCGTCGGGCTCGGCGTCGCATCCGGGCGAGCTCGATGCCGGGCAGGCCGCGACATCGGCCGAGGCGCCGCCGCCGCGGCAGCCGTCGCTGCCCGGCTTCGACAAGATCTAGCGGCAATCCCGGATGGCCGACCCGACTCCCGACTCGCCCGAGTCTGCCGTGCAGGACACGTTCCTGTCGCATCTGGTCGAGCTGCGTTCGCGGCTGATGCACTCCATCATCGCCGTGCTCGTCGTCTTCGTCCTGCTGTTCCCGTGGTCGAAGGAGATCTACGCGCTGCTGGCGCGACCGATGCTGCACGCGCTGCCGAGCGGCGCGCAGATGATCGCGACGGATGTCACCGGCACGTTCCTCGTGCCGCTCAAGGTGACGCTGATGGCGGCGTTCCTGATCGCGCTGCCCTACGTGCTGTGGCAGGCGTGGGCCTTCGTCGCCCCAGGGCTCTATCACAACGAGAAACGGCTGGCGCTGCCGGTGATCGCATCGTCCGTCGTGTTCTTCCTGATCGGCATGTCGTTCGCGTACTTCTTCGTGTTCCCGGTCATGTTCAGCTTCTTCGCGAGTTACACGCCCGCCGGCGTGACGATGATGACCGACATCGAGAAGTACCTGTCGTTCGTCCTCACGATGTTCATCGCCTTCGGCATCACGTTCGAGGTGCCGGTGATCGTGGTCGTGCTGGTGCGCATGCGCGTGGTCAGCCTGGACAAGCTGCGCGCGATCCGCCCCTACGTGATTGTCGGCGCGTTCGTCGTCGGCGCGATCTTCACGCCGCCGGACGTGGTTTCGCAGCTGATGCTGGCCGTGCCGCTGTGGCTGCTGTACGAGCTGGGGCTCGTGCTCGCGCGCTTCGTGAACGTGCCATCGCCCGACGGCGACGAGGAAGAGGTCGCCGTCAAATAGGCGGCGGCGTCACTGCTCGGTCGGCTTGGGGCGCTTGCCCACCATCACGTCGACGTCGACGGATTTGCCGTCCCTGACCAGCCGCACTCGGGCGTTCGATCCCGGCGCCAGTTCGGCGATGCGCGAAAGCAGCTGCGGCACGCTGTGCGTCGGCTTGCCGCCGACCTCGACGAAGACGTCGCGCACGTGGATGCCCGCGCGCTCCGCGGGCCCCCCACGCTGCAGGCTGCGGATCAGCACGCCTTCCGCGGGGGACAGCGCCAGCGCCTTGGCCACGTCGGGCGTGACCGCTTGGGGCTCGATGCCGAGCCAGCCGCGCGTCACCTCGCCGTCGCGGATGATCTGCTCGAACACGTTGCGCGCCAGCGAGACCGGAATCGAAAACGCGATCCCGTTCGACGCGCCCGACTGGGAGAAGATCATGCTGTTGATGCCGATCAGGTTGCCGGCCGTGTCGATGAGCGCGCCGCCGGAATTGCCGGGGTTGATCGCGGCGTCCGTCTGGATGAAGTCCTCGAAGCGGTTGAGGCCCAGCGAATTGCGCCCCAGCGCGCTGACGATGCCCGGCCGTCACGGTGCCGCCGAAGCTGTACGGATTGCCGATCGCCAGCACGACGTCGCCGACCTGCAGGTCCTCGGCGTGCCCGAGCGTGATCGCCGGGCAGGTTGTCGGCGTCGGCCTTGAGAACGGCGATGTCCGATTCCGGGTCGGTGCCGCGCACCTTCGCGGCAAAGCGGCGGCCGTCGCTCAGCACCAGCTGGATGTCGTCCGCGCCCTGGATCACGTGGTGGTTGGTGATGACGTAGCCTTCGGGTGACACGATCACCCCCGATCCCAGGCTTGTCTGTCGCTGCGTCGCCTGGCGGTCGAGGTCGGGGAAATAGCGGCGGAACAGCGGGTCGTCGGTCAGCGGGACGCGCGAGCGCACGTCCTTGCTCGTGACGATGCTGACGACCGCGGGCATCGCCTTCTTCGCGGCATCGGCATAGGACGCCACCTTGGCCGTGACCACCGGCGTGGTCGTCTCCTGCGTCACGATGACGTTGCCGGGACGGACGGCGGCGGGACGGGGCAAGAGGTCGGGCCGCAGCGTCGAGACGACGAACAGCGCGGCCACGCAAAGCGTGCAGGCCTGCGCGAAGAAGAGCCAGATTCGGCGGAGCATGGCGAAAGTATAGTAGGGCACGCGCCAGACGGCGGCGGCGACCGTCGCGACGGTCGGAGGGGTGGCGTCCAACCACCTGATTCGACGGCACATTCCAGACAATTTCCGTGTCCGGGCTTCCGGCGAGCCGCGCAAATCCCGTATAATCCGGCGGTTGTGCGCAAACGTCGCGCAATCGACGCAAATCGAATACTCAGATCGAATACGCAAATCGAATACGCAAATGAGTGGCGCCTTTGCGAAGAGGCGGGCGCCATCGATTGCAGCACTTAGCGGGGAATGGGGATGTCTGAAGCGACACTGGACAACAAGGCTGGCGGTGCTGTGGACAAATCGCGGCGCCGTCTGCTGATCGGTACGGGTGTGGTCGGCGGCGTCGGAGTCGCCGCGGCGGCGGTGCCCTTCGTGATGTCGTTCTGGCCGTCCGCGCGCGCGAAAGCCGCCGGCGCGCCCATCGAGGTCGACATCAGCAAGATCGAGCCGGGCCAGAAGATCGACGTGGAATGGCGCGGCAAGGTGTGCTGGCTCGTGAATCGCACCAAGCCCATGCTCGATTCGCTGCCGAAGCTGGACGCATCACTCGCCGACCCCAATTCCGACGTCCCGCAGCAGCCCGCCAACTGCAAGAACGAGCACAGGTCGATCAAGGAAGCGATGTGGGTTGCCGTCGGCATCTGCACGCACCTGGGCTGCTCGCCGACATTCCGCCCGGAAGTGGGTCCTGCCGACCTGGGGCCCGATTGGCTCGGGGGCTTCTTCTGTCCCTGCCACCAATCGAAATTCGACCTCGCCGGACGCGTCTTCAAGGGCGTGCCGGCGCCGACGAACCTCGTCATACCGCCGCACAAGTACCTGTCCGACACGCGCATCGCGATCGGCATCGGCGAAGACGGCAAGGAAGCCTGAACGGAGCACGATGCAGAAGATAATGAACTGGATCGATGCGCGCTTTCCGCTGACCGCCCTCTGGGAGTCGCAGTGGGGCAAGTACGTCGCGCCGAAGAACTTCAACTTCTGGTACTACTTCGGCTCGCTGGCGGCATTCGTGCTGGTGCTGCAGATCGTCACCGGCATCGTGCTGACGATGAACTACAAGCCGGACGCCGCGCGGGCGTTCGAGTCCGTCGAATACATCATGCGCGACGTGGAGTGGGGGTGGCTCATCCGCTACATGCACTCCACCGGCGCGTCGATGTTCTTCGTCGTCGTCTACCTGCACATGTTCCGCGGCCTCATGTACGGCAGCTACCGCAAGCCGCGCGAGCTGACCTGGATCTTCGGCTGCCTGATCTACCTCACCCTGATGGGCGAGGCATTCTTCGGCTACCTGCTGCCGTGGGGCCAGATGTCGTACTGGGGCGCGCAGGTGATCGTGAACCTGTTCGCGACGGTCCCGTTCATCGGCGAAGGCCTGTCGCAATGGATTCGCGGCGACTACACGATCTCCGACATCACGCTGAACCGCTTCTTCGCGTTCCACGTCGCCGCGTTTCCGCTGCTGCTGATCGGCCTGGTCGCCGCGCACCTCATGGCGCTGCACGAGACCGGATCCAACAATCCGGACGGCATCGAGATCAAGCAGCAGCCCAAGGACCCGAAGACCGGCCTGCCGCTGGACGGCATCTACAGCCATCCCTACTACACGTACAAGGACATCGTCGGCGTCATCGTGTTCCTCGCCGTGTTCTCGATCATCGTGTTCTTCGTGCCGGACATGGGCGGCTACTTCCTCGAGGCCAACAACTACGTTCCGGCCAATCCGCTGCAGACGCCCGAGCACATCGCCCCGGTGTGGTACTTCACGCCGTACTACGCGATCCTGCGCGCCGTGCCGTCGAAGATCCTGCCGTTCCTGCCGGCGACGCAGTTCTATGGCGTCATGGCGATGGGCGCCGCGGTGATGATCTTCTTCGCGCTGCCGTGGCTCGACCGCGGCAAGGTCAAGTCGATCCGCTATCGCGGCACGCTGTACAAATCGTGGCTGGCCGCGTTCGTGATCGCCTTCCTGATCCTGGGTTACCTGGGCGTCGTGCCGGTCACCGTGTGGGGACAGTTCAATGAAAGCCTGCCGATCCTGGGCGGCGCCGACAAGGCCACCGTGGTCGCGCGCGTGCTGACCCTCGTCTATTTCCTCTTCTTCCTCCTGATGCCCTGGTACACCGCGCGGGACAAGACGAAGCCCGTTCCGGAAAGGGTGGTCTGGAAATGAACAAGCTTGTCCTCCTGCTGGCCGCGATGCTGTTCGCTGGATCCGGGCCCGCGCTGGCGTCCGGCGGCGCCGACCTGCGCATGGAGCCCGCGCCGGTCAACCGCCTCGACGCCGCTTCGCTGCAGCGCGGCGCCCGCAATTTCGTCAATTACTGCCTCAATTGCCACAGCGCCAAATACATGCGCTATGCGCGCCTCACGGGCATTGGCGTCGACACGGCGATGATCCAGGACAACCTGATGTTCGCGTCGGCCAAGATCGGCGACACGATGAATGCGGCGATGACGCCCGCCGACGCCAAGGCGTGGTTCGGCACCGTGCCGCCGGACCTGTCGGTCATATCGCACGTGCGCGGCAGCGACTGGCTGTACAACTATTTCCTCGGGTTCTACCGCGACGACACGAGCGCCAGCGGCTGGAACAACCTCGTGTTCCCGAATGTCGCCATGCCGCACGTCGCGTGGCAACTCTCCGGCACGGGCAGGCTGGTCGAGACGGAATTCGAGAGCCACGAGAAGGCGATCGCCGGCGTGATCGCCCGCAAGGGACTGGCCAAGCTGGAACCGGGCAAGGACGGCAAGTGGATCATGCTCACGGTCGAGCCCGATCCCGACGCGCCCGGCACGATGACGCCGATCCAGTACCAGCTGTGGGTCGCGGATCTCGTCAACTATCTCAATTACATGGCCGAACCGGACAAGAACAAGCGGATCAGCCTGGGCATCATGGTGCTCATCTACCTTGGCGTGCTTTTCGCGTTTGCCTATGCGCTGAAACGCTCGTACTGGAAGGACCTTCACTAGCCTAGGCGTCCCGACACCTACGCCTGCGCGGGGCACGGGCAGCACTCGTGCCCTGTTGCATTGCGGCGACGGCGTCGCCCGCCATGTGCGGCAACTGGCATCCGAATCGCAACCGACGTACACGACCGCGCGCATCCTGCCGCGAGAGAAGGACAAGACCATGATGACCCTCTATTCCGGGACCACCGACCCGTTCAGCCAGCGTTGCCGCATCGTGCTTCACGAAAAGGGCATGGACTTCCAGATCATCGACGTCGACCTGGACCACAAGCCCGAGGATCTCGCGGTGATGAACCCGTACAACCAGGTGCCGGTGCTGGTCGAGCGCGACCTGGTGCTGCACGAGTCCAACATCATCAACGAGTACATCGACGAGCGCTTCCCGCATCCGCAGCTGATGCCGGCCGACCCGGTGATGCGCGCCCGCGCGCGGCTCTTCCTGCACCGCTTCGAGAAGGAGCTCTTCGTGCACATCGACGCGCTGGAGGGCAACAACCAGAAGAATGCCGACAAGGCGCGCGGCCTGGTGCGCGACTCGCTGTTGCAGATCACCCCGGTGTTCGCCAAGCACAAGCACATGCTCGGTGAGGAATACTCGATGCTCGACGTGGCGATCACGCCGCTCCTGTGGCGCCTCGACTACTACGGAATCCAGATGGGCAAGCAGGCGGCGCCGCTGATGAAGTATGCCGAGCGGCTGTTCTCGCGCCCCGCGTTTTCCGAGGCGCTGACCTCGGCCGAGCGGGGAATGCGGAAATAGTCGCGGGCGCGGCGGGTGAAGACCGCGGCGCGCCGTGCTCTGGCCCCGCACTTGACCCGGCCGCCGGCGCGCGTAGTATCTTCCCCCCATGTCCGAGCAATCCGCCAAGCCATACCTGATCCGCGCCATCTGCGAATGGTGCGCGGACAACGCGCTGTCGCCCTACCTCGCGGTCAAGGTGAATGCGCAGACGCGCGTGCCGATGAGCTTCGTCAAGAACGGCGAGATCGTGCTGAACGTCAGTTCCACCGCGACGCGCAAGCTCACGATCGACAACGAGTGGGTGCAGTTCACGGCGCGCTTCAACGGCGCTTCGCAGGAAGTCGCGGTGCCGATGATCGCCGTGACCGGCATCTTCGCGAAGGAGACGGGCTACGGGTTTTCCTTCTCCAGCGCGCAGGACCCGGTCGCCTCGCTGGTCGCCGCGACGGCGCCGCGCGACCCCGAGCCGGTCGAGCCCGACCGTCGCCCAAGGAAGCGGGCAAGGCGAAGGCCCGGCCGTCGCATCTGCAGATCATCAAGTGAAACGGGGCGTTCCGGGCTCCTTCCGATCGACGGGCGCGGTAGAATCACGCCCTTCGCCGGCATAGCTCAGGGGTAGAGCAGCGGTTTTGTAAACCGTTGGTCGTGGGTTCAATTCCTACTGCCGGCACCAAACTCCAGGCCGGGGCGCCGGTCGCCGTGGCGCGCCAAACGCACCTCCATTGTCAGTGACGCCATGTTCGTGCATCGCGTTGCTCTGCCGCGACCCATGGCGCATGCCAAAGTCCGCGGCCATCCGTGCAATTCTTGAGACGCGTCAATCATTGTTCACCCGAAGCTCGGCAGACTGGAAAGGTGTCCCCGGCCGATAAAATGGAGTTCGCAGCATTGGTGGGCGCGGACCCTGACGGCACGAAGGACAGCGAGTGATGTGAGCTTGCCTGCGGCCCGTAATGAGAATGCAATAGCGTTTGCAAACCACGCGCGGTGGCTCGTGCGTGCACGATAGGGGACGGCACCATGAATACTTCGCATCGCTGGGCAATTGCGTTTGCCATTATTTCGCTCGCAACGCTGGGAGCGTGTGACCAGAAAGCGCCCGAACCGAAGAAGGCGGATGCAGCCGAGGCGGCGAAGAAGGCAGACGCGCCCGAGGCGGCCAAGAAGGCCGCCGATGCACCATCCGGCCAGGTCACCGTGGCGCCGGGAGCCGACGTGCAGCCGAATCCCGACCGCAACGCCTATTTTGGCGAGGAGCACATCCACACCAGCTGGTCGGTCGACGCGTGGGTGATGGGCAACCGCATCACCGGTCCGGCGGACGCGCTGAAGTACGCCCAGGGCGAGACCATCAAGCACCCGATGGGCTTCGACATCAAGATCGACACGCCGATGGACTTCATGGGCGTGACCGACCACTCGGAGTACGTCGGCGTCACCCGGGAGGCCAACACCCCGGGGTCCTACGTGAGCAAGCTGCCCGAGGCGCAGCCCATGATCATGAAGGATCCGAACAGCAAGGAAGAGCAAAACCGGGTTTTCTCGTATCTGCTCAAGCTCAATTCAGGCGCGCCGGTAAAGGCGCTCATGGATCCGAAGATCACCTCCACCGTGTGGAAGGAAAACGTCAAGATTGCCGACGAGCAAAACAAGCCCGGCAAGTTCACCGCGTTCTGCTCGTACGAGTGGACGTCGATGCCCGGCAACCACAACCTGCATCGCAATGTCTTCTTCCGGGCCTGCGACAAGGTGCCGGACTATCCGTTCAGCTCGCTCGACTCCAATCGCCCCACGGAACTGTGGAACTGGATGGACGCGCAGCGCAAGGCGGGCAACGAACTCCTCGCCATCTCGCACAACGCGAACGTGAGCGACGGCTGGATGTACCCGGTCGATGTCGACAACACCACCGGGCGGCCGATCGATGCGGCCTGGGCGGCCGCGCGCGACCGTAACGAGCGCCTGGTCGAGATCAAGCAGGGCAAGGGGCAATCGGAGACTCATCCGCTGCTGTCGCCCAACGACGAGTTCGCGAGCTACGAGATGTTCGAGGCAATCCTCGGCCTTCCGGCCGACGTCGGCCGCGTCGACCACATCGCGGGCAGCTACGCGCGCCAGGCGTACAAGGACGGCATCACCATGCAGGACGTCCGCGGCTACAACCCGTACAAGTTCGGCATGGCCGGCGGCTCCGACTCGCACAACACCGGCAGCTCGTACCGCCAGGACAACTTCTACGGCATGCACGCCGATGCGGACGGGTCGCTCGAGCGGCGCTTCGCCGGCGTGCTCATCGGCGGCACGATGGACGTGCGTCTGGAAAATCCCGGCGGGCTGACCGGCGTGTGGGCGGAGGAGAACACGCGCGCCTCGCTCTTCGACGCGATGTACCGCAAGGAGACCTTCGGCGTCAGCGGCCCGCACATCAAGGTTCGCTTCTTCGGCGGCTGGGGCTACGGCAAGGACATCCTGAACGCCCGCGACTGGGTGAAGCAGTCCTATGCAGGCGGCGTTCCCATGGGCGCGGACCTCAAGCCCATGCCATCCGGCAAGGGGACGGCCCCGGCGTTCGTTGTCTGGGCGGTGAAGGATCCGACCTCCGGCAACCTCGACCGCATCCAGGTCGTCAAGGGCTGGACGCAGAACGGCCAGAGCTTCGAGAAGGTCTTCGACGTCGTCTGGTCCGGCGACCGCAAGCCCGACAAATGGTCAGGCAAGGTTCCCGCGATCCAGAGCACGGTGGACCTCGAGAAGGCCACCTACACCAACAGCGTCGGCTCGACGGAATTGAAGACGGTGTGGGCGGATCCGGAGTTCGACGCGAGCCTCCATGCGTTCTACTACGCCCGCGTGATCGAGATTCCGACGCCCCGGTGGACGCTCATCCAGGCCGTGAAGTCGGGGCTTCCTCCGCCCGACATCGTGCCGTTGACGGGGCAGGAGCGGGCGTGGACGTCGCCGATCTGGTACACGCCGTCGGCCGACGCGCGCAAGAACGCGCCAGCAGGAATGACGGTCGCCGACCTCAAGAAGAAGGGCGCCACGGCCCTGAACGACGCGCAACTCAAGGCGCTCGTCGTCGGCAAGGCCATGTGGCTGCAGAACAACGTCACCGGCGAGCAGTTCAGCGCGAACTTCACGACGGAAGGCAACGCGATCATGTTCCGCACCGGCTTCAACACCGTCGTGCCGAGCGGTTATGGCAAGGTCGCGCTGAACGGCTACGAGGGAACCACCAGCCGCTACGCGATCGCGGACGGCAAGCTCACCACCTTCGTCTCGCAGGACCCGTACTCGGTGACCGTCTACAAGGTCGGCAACACCTATTACGGCGCGCGCAGCAACGAGTTCGGCTATGCCAACTACGAGATCATTCCGGCGCCGCAGATCGCCATCAATCCGCTGAACGAAATCTCCAACCAGTTCTCGATCGAGCTGGGGCTGACGGAAGAGCAGAAGAAGCAGATCGTCCCGATCCTCCAGCAGGAGATCAAGCAGCTCGGCGAACTCAAGAAGAACGCCAGTCTCAGCGGCCCGGAGAAGGTGGAGGCGTTGCGGAAGCAGGGCGTCTCCTTCGACGAGAGGATCAAGCCGCTGCTCAACGCGGACCAGCAGTCGAAGTTCCAGGCCATGCGCGAGGCGTTTCGCAGGCGGCTCATCGAGAAAATGGCGAGCGAGGCCGGTTCCAAGGTCGCGGGGGCGGTCAAGGAGGACCTCGAGGAGTTGAAGCAAAAGGCGGTAGGGGCGTGGATCGGGCGCTAAGGACGTCCGGCCCGGGCGCGCGGTCAATGATTCGGGCCTGTTCGCTGGGCGCTGTTGTGCGCGAGCGCGGGGACAATCGCGTGTCCGCTGTGCCTGGGCGCGTTCCAGCAATCCAAGGCCCAGGAACTGGTCAGCGCGCCGCAGGCGGTGCTGGCGCTTCCGACCGCCGACCCAAGTCGCTTCCGGGTCATCGAAGTCGTCAAGGGCGAGCGCCCGGCGAGCGGCACGATCGAGGGCGGCTACCCCCGCAATGGCCCTGCGCTCGAAGCCGCGGGGTCGACGAGTGGCAAGGCACTGCTGCTCGTTCGCGACGACCTGCTTCCGACGTGGACCATCCTCGGCACGATCGGCGTCGAGCATGCTGGGCTGGCTGCGAAGCTCGCCGCGGGCAAGCGCGGAGCGCGAATGAACGCGGAGGAATGGCGCGCTCGCGTCGCGCTCATGCTTCCCTATCTCGAGCATCCGTGATCCGCTCGTCGCCGAGATCGCGTATGGCGAACTCGCGGCCGCGCCCTACGCCGCATTGCTTGCGAACAAGTCGCGCATTGCCGCACCCGCGGTCCGACGGTGGCTGGGCGATCCGGCGCTCGCTTCGCGCCAAGCGCTGTACCTGCTGCTGCTGGGGATTGCAGGCGATGCGAAGGATGCGCGAGACTGGAGCACGGCTCGACACGGCTCGGCAAACGGGTGATGCGACGAACCTCGGTTCGTTGATTGCAGCCGATTTGCAGCTGCGCGGTCCGGCGCGGATGGCGTGGGTCGACGAGAATTACCTTCGCGACCGCACGCGCACCACCCCGCAGATCGAGGCGGCGCTGCTCGCGCTGAGCGTGCACGGCAACGCGAACTCGGCGATCCCACGCGAGCGCGTGATCCAGTCGTACCGCCTGTTCATCAACGAGCACAAGGACATCGCCGGATTCGTCGCGCAGGATCTTGCGACGTGGCAGTATTGGGATGCCGTACCGGCGTATGTCGCGATCATGAAGTCGGATCTTCGCCAGCAATACCCTTCCCGCATCGCGATCGTCGCGTATTTGCGGCAGAGCCCGGATGCGAGAGCGATCGCCCTGTCGCTTCCGGCCGTTGCCGAAGCGTCGGCGGGCGCGGCAAGCTCGGCAAGCGCAGTCGGCAGCCTGCCCAAGTAGCAGCTTGGATCATCCAACCTCCGCCGCAGGCGTCTGCCGGTTCCAAACATGAAACGTCTGCTGCGCGAGCCACTTGTCCATTTCCTGCTGCTCGGTGCCTTGCTATTCGGCATCTATGCTTACTTCGACCGGGGGCGCGGCGGGGTCGAACCGTCGAAGCAGATTCAACTGTCGCTCGACGACCTCGCACAGCTCACAGTGCTGTTCCGTTCACAGTGGCGGCGCGACCCGACCCCCGAGGAGTTCGGTCACATGGTCGAGACCAAGGTGCAGGAAGAAGTCCTCTACCGCGAGGGCCTTGCCATGGGCCTTGATAAAGGCGACACCATCGTGAAGCGCCGCATGGCGCAGAAGATGCAATTCATCGCCGAGGACGTCGCGGCCGCGCGCGAGCCGACGTCGGCCGAGCTGAAGGCATGGTTCGAGAAGAATGCCGACAGGTTCCAGGCGCCGCCGCGCGTTTCCTTCCGCCACCTGTACTTCGCCCCCGACAAGCGCGGCACGCGAGCGAAGGACGACGCCGTCGGCGCCCTTGCGAGGCTCGCGGGCCAACCGGAGGACGCCAAGCTCGCGGCGACGCTGGGCGATCCCTTCATGTTCCAGGAGTATTACCGAGATCGCGCGCCGGATTATCTCGGCAAGGAGTTCGGCCCGGTGTTCGCACTGGCCGTGGCGAAGTTGCCGCCAGGATCGTGGCAGGGCCCCATCGAATCGGGGTTCGGCTGGCACCTCGTATTCGTCGACACGCTCGTCCCCGGCCGCATCCCTTCTTTCGAGGAGATCGAAGGCAACGTGAAGACGGCGTGGCTTTCCGAACAGAAGGAAACAGCGTGGGGCAAGGCGTACAAGGACATGCGCGCGAAATACACGGTGCTGCTGCCTGCGCCTCCCGACGCGCAGACGGCCGCGCGCGTCGCGGCAAAGCCGCGGCAGAAGGAAATCCCGACCGCATCGGGTGAAGGCTCCCGATGAAGACGCACGCGGCGCGTTGCCTTCGCGCGCTTCTTCTTGCCGTCATGGCGCTCATGCCGATTGCGTCGTTCGCGCACGAGGCGCGGCCGGCATACGTGGAGATCAAGGAGACGGCACCCGGCCAGTTCTCCGTGCTCTTTCGGACACCGGTGCTGGCAGGCATGCGGCTGCCGCTCGTGCTGCAGATGCCCGAGGACGTCAGGAACCTGAAGCCGCCCGTGGTCGACGAACTCGCGGATTCTCTCGTCGAGCGGCGATGGATCGACGCCGGGCCGAACGGGCTCGCCGGCAAGCGCATCGAGATCGCGGGACTTCAGCTCACGATCACCGATGCGCTGGTCCGGGTCGAACTGCTGGACGGCAGGACGATTCAGGCGATCGCGCGCCCGTCGCAGCCGTGGGTCGAGATTGCCGCGTCGCAATCGCGGTACGAGGTGATGGGCACGTATATCGTCGAGGGCCTCCGGCACATCCTGTTCGGCGCGGATCATCTGCTGTTCGTGCTGGGTCTGCTCCTGATCGTCGGAAATGGCTGGATGCTGGTGAAGACGGTCACCGCTTTTACCGTCGCCCACAGCATCACGCTGGCGATTGCCACGCTTGGATACGCGAATGCCCCGGCGCTGCCGCTCAATGCCGCGATCGCCCTGAGCATCCTTTTTCTCGGACCGGAGATCGTTCGCGTGTGGCGCGGCGAGACGAGTTTCACGATCCGTCATCCGTGGGTCGTGGCCTTCGCGTTCGGGCTGCTGCACGGATTCGGCTTCGCCACCGCGATGAACAATGCGGGTCTTCCGCGGCAGGAGCTGCCGCTCGCGCTGCTTTCCTTCAACATCGGCGTCGAACTTGGGCAGCTCGGGTTCGTCGCTTTGGTGCTCGCGATGGAGCGGTCATTCCGCGTGCTCGACGTCCGCTGGCCGCGATGGGTGCAGGCGTTGCCCGGATACACGGTCGGCACGCTGGGGGCGTTCTGGACCATCCAGCGTGTCGCGCTGTTGATCGGAGCGTTGCGATGACGCCTGCGCGGAGGCTTCGTTCGATACATGCGGTGGCGCTGCTGACGGGGTTGTGGGCGCCGTCGGCGCTCGCCCACCTCCTGCAGGGTGAAGCTTCAGGCTTCGTCACGGGCTTCCTGCACCCCGTTTCCGGTGCGGATCACGTGCTCGCGATGGTTGCCGTCGGCTTGTGGGGTGCGCAACTCGGGGCTCCTGCGATCTGGGTGCTGCCCGTAGCGTTTCCTCTTGTCATGGCGATGGGCGGGATGTTCGGATTTCTCGGCGTGCCGATCCCGGGAGTGGAATATGGGATAGCCGCTTCGGCCATCGTGCTCGGAGCCGCAGTCGCGTTCGAAATGCGGCCCCCGCTGGTCATCGCGGCGCTCATCGTCGGATGCTTTGCGATCTTCCACGGCCATGCGCACGGAACCGAGTTGCCGCCCGGCCAAAGCGCATTGCTCTACAGCATGGGTTTCGTGATGGCGACCGGATGTCTGCACGCGGTGGGCATCGGCATCGGCACCGCCCATCGCTGGAATTGGGGCCGGCAATTCCTGCGCGTCGCGGGGACGGTGGTCGCAGCGGGAGGCGTCTTCTTCATGTGGCGGGCGTTCTCATGAAGTGCATGAACGCGGCGAGGTGCCCCGGGCATGAATACCGGAGCGCGCAGAACGACCAAGCTGCAACGAGCGCGTTGCAGTTGCGTGCGCGCGCCGTCGCCACGCTCGCGGTTGCACTCTGTTCCGGCCCTGCCGAAGCGCACCTCAATGCAACCGGCATGGGCCCGATATACGACGGCCTGATGCACTTTCTGACCAGCCCCGAAGATCTGGTGCCCGCACTGGCGTTGGCGCTGCTGGCGGGGCTGCGCGGCGCACCCTACGGGCGACGGGCGATGTTCGCGCTTCCGGCGGCGTGGCTGCTGGGCAGCCTCTTCGGTCTGTCCGCTGCATTCGCCAGCGCCGGCACGCTGGCAGCGTCGATCTGGTTCTTGCTGCTGGGGGGATTGGTCGTGACCGACGCAAAGCTCTCGCTGCGTTCAATGACGGCGCTCTGCGCGTTGCTCGGTCTGTTTCACGGATACCTCAACGGAACGGGCATGGGCTTCTCCGCACCGGCGATCGTGGCCACGCTCGGATTGGCTGCTGCAGTGTTCGTTCTGGTCGTTCTCGTTGCCGCGCTAGTTGTTCAGTTCAGGGCGCAATGGGCACGAATCGCAGTGCGCGTCGGAGGAAGCTGGATCGCTGCCAGCGGCCTCCTCATGCTCGGCTGGTCCATTCGCGGGAACTAGCAGTGCCTGCGAGTCCACCATGCCCGAGCGGCACAATGTTTCAACACCATTGCCGTGCCCGGCGGTAAAATGCAGCGGTCATCCGCAGTCCATCCCCGAACCTATGCTTTCCCTGTCCCCGGACCCCCGCCTTTCATGATCGAGTTCTTCACCAGCGGACGGGTGGTCGACCTGATCCTCGTCTTCGTGTTCGTAGAAGCCGTCTTCATCGCCGTCCATCGCGGCAAGACCGGGCGCGGCGTGCGCCTGCGCGAAGTCGCCAGCGGCATGCTCGCCGGAGTGTTCCTGCTGCTCGCGCTGCGCTGCGCGCTCGTTGGCGAGCGCTGGCCGTGGATCGCGACCTGGCTGCTGGTCGCCCTGATCGCGCATCTTTCCGATCTCGCCGGACGCAGGCCACGTTAGGGAGGTAGCCGCCATGCTGCGTCAATACGCTCCGCTCGCCGAATTCTCGCTGGCGCCCTATGCGTCATCCGCGCTGGCGCATCCGGCGCCGAATCCGGTGACGCTGGACTCTCCCGCGGTCGACGTGATGACCGATCTCGAGCGCGTGGCCGCGGTGACCATCGAGGCGTCCGCGTCGCTGGTCACGGCCAACGAATACATGATCGCGCGCGGTGTGCGTTCGCTGTTCGTGACGGCGCCCAACGGCCGCGTACTGGGGTTGATTACGGCGGCCGACATGCTGGGCGAACGTCCGGTGCGCGAAAGCCACGCGCGTGGCGTCGGGCGCAACGACCTGCAGGTGACGGATGTGATGACGCCCATCCACGCCGTCGCGGCGATGAAGCTCGAGGACGTCCGCGCCGCGAAGGTCGGGCACATCGTCGCATCGCTTACCCAGGCAGGACGCCAGCATGGCCTCGTCGCGGAAATCCGCGGCGCCGTCGGAGGTCTCGATCCGCGGGATATTCTCCGCGTCGCAGATTGCGCGGCAGCTCGGCGTTCCCCTGCACATTCCGGAACTTGCGCGGACCTTCGCCGAAGTCGAGCAGGCGCTGGCCGAATCCCGCTAGTCTTCCCTGGGCGTCGGACCGAAGCGGCGCAGGTCCGGCGCATGACGCGCAGGCACGCCGACCAGCTTTTCTCCTGAAGTGGCAGCGCGCGTGACGACTGCGCCGCCGCCGACGATGACGCCAGGCCCCATCGCGACGTTGTCGACCACAACCGCGCCGATGCCGAGCACCGCGTTGTCCCCTACCGCTGAATGACCGGCAACGGCGGCGGACGCCGATACCCACGCGTTGTCGCCGATGGTCGTGCCATGGCTCAAGTAGACGAGGCTCCCGATCTTCGCCGAATTGCCGATGATCGTGTCCGAGAGCATGCCGCGGCACACGCAACTGTTGGCGCCGATGTCCACCCAGTCGCCAATGCGGACGCTGCCCAGGTGGGGAAAGAAAGCGCGCCGGCCATCCTTGCCCTGATGGTAGGCGAGCCCGACCCAGCCAATGACGGTGCCCGGACCGATGCTGCATCCGGCGCCGATCGTGCAGCCCGCATAGATCACGGCGCCGGGTCCGACGCGCGTTCCCGCGCCGATCGACACGCCTTCGCCGATCGCGGCGGCCGGGGAGATGGCCGCGTCCGCATGCACGCGAGCGGTCGCGTGGATGCCGATCGCGGGTTCTGCCGGCCTGCAGGATTCCGGCAGCAGCGCCTCGACCGCCTGTATGAACCAGGCGCGCGGATCGTCCACCACCAACAGCGTCTGCGCCGGGCCCGGCTGGCATGGGAAACGGCACGGCGATGACGGACGCCGCCGATGTCGCCACGCGTTCCGGCGCGTCGCGCGCGTCGCAGAACGCCAGCGCATCGCGGTGCCCCGGCGATACGGCCCCCACTCCGCGCACGATCCGCTGCGGGTCGCCCGCGATGGCGGAAGGCCCGGGCACGAGGTCGACCACGGCCCGGACGGACATGGCCCGCGGCAGCGGCCGAATGAATTCGTTCATGCCGTGGCTCCTCCAGGCGGGGCGAGCGGAGTCGCCGAAGGCTCCGGCCCTTCGCTACGCTCGAAATTGGCAAATTGCTGGCCCGCCAATGTTCCCGGAATGGAATTCGGCGGAAGGTAGCGCGTCAGGTCGACGCCGGCCTTCTGGAACTGCCACAGCATGTACGGGTGCAGACCCTTGAGGCCCTGCCGGTAGTTGACCGTGTGCGCGCCGTTCGTTCCGCATGGCCGGTCGAGCAATCGCTGCAGAACCTGGCGATCGCCTCCGGTGCCGCCGGCAAAGCGGGTCATTGCCCACTCCGGGAACACGTCGCTGCATTGCTGCGTGTCGATGACGTAGCAATTGGTGTCGACGAACCCGCCTTGCGCCTTGGCATACACGCCGCGGCCTGGTCCCACCGACTCCCAGGTGTCGGGGCAGAGGAATTCGCCGCTGCGCCTTTCGATGAAATTGCGCAGCGCGAACGCCCACGCCTTGCCCTGGGCCGCTTCCAGCATGGTCGCGACGTGGTCCGGCGCAAGCCAGTTGTCGTCGTCAAGGTACGCGACGTGGCGGCTGTTCGCGGCATAGCTCAGCAGCGTCTTGAGCGCGCCGCCGTAGTGACTGGGATAGAGTCCGCCGTGGCGCTGCGACGTGGAATAGCCCAGGTCCAGCTGCGTGACGGCCACGTGCGACGGACATTCGGCGACCAGCGCGTCGAGCATGGCGCGCTCGCCCTGCCAGCGATCGATGCCGATCAGGATCTGGATGCGTCCGCTGAAGCGCTGCGCGTACACCGAGCGGATGGCCTGCGCCAGCGTCGGCCGCACGACGGTCGCCATGACGATCGCGATGTCGAACGGAGTCTGGAGGTCTTTGTTCATTCGGAGCCGGATTGCGTTCCTTCGCGCCAGGAAGCCGCGGCATGCGATGTCGTGGATTGATTATATGATGCGGCGTGGCTGCGCTGTAGTGAACACATGCCGCTTCCGCCGGTCGGATAGGTATATGCAGCCGCAGCGACTGCCTTAGAATCGGCGCTGGCGTCGTGACCCACCTTGCGGTCGAGAGAAGAACGGATTCAGCGCATGCCGCTCGTGGGTTTCAGGCCGACCAAAGCACGGCTCATCATCGAGGACAGCAAGGCCAGTGTCCTGGTGATGAAGGTCGTCGTCTACCCAGGCGATTCGGTCAAGCTCGGAACCGGCGAGCTGCTCGAGCAACTCGCCGGCGTGTTGCGGATCCGCAGCAAGGACAACGGCGCGCGCAACGGCGTGCGCAACGGCGCCAAGGATTTCGGGTCGCTGGTCTTCATCGCCGAATCCGATCTCGCCGCCGACCGGTCGCCCGCGAAATACCAGATCAACATTGCCATGTCGGGCGCGAAATTCGACACGCTGGTGCGGATCGCGTTGTCCGGACGTCTGCCGACCAAGTTCTTCGTCGATGCCGGAGAACGCATATCCCGCGCCGAGGCGCCGGGCATGGGCTACGAAATGCGGGCCGGCAAGCGCACCAAGTATTGGGATACGATTGCCCATCGCACGCTGCTGGTCACGAATTTTTCGTTTATCCTTCCCATCGACGTCCCGGAACCGGGCGGCGACGACGCGGCAATGCCGGAAGCGATCCCGGCGTCGGGAGCCGCGACGAACGCACAGGTCGCGGAGCTCATCGACGACCTGCTGGTCTTTCACAGCGAGACGAAGCACACGCTGTTTGCGCTGATCTGCATTCTCGGGGTGCTTGCCGTCGCTGCCGTGGTCATCGGGCTGGTGCTCTTCCAGCGCGCGTAGGCGCTTTTTTGCGCGCCGCGGCGTGTTCCTCAATGCAGCAGCGCTGACGAAGGCGGTCGATGAACCAACTCGATTTCAAGGGCAGGACGGCGGCCATCACCGGTGGCGCCGCCGGCATCGGGCTTGCCGTTGCGCGGCGCCTGGCCGCGAGCGGAGCGCGCGTTGCGCTGTGGGACCGGGACCCGAAGGCGCTCGCTGACGCCAAGGCGCAGATCGGCGGGGAAACCGTATGCGTCGCGCTCGACGTGAGCGACGCGGACGCCGTCGCGCGCGCGACCGAGACCACGGCGGCTGCCTTTGGCAGCATCGACGCGCTGGTTTGCTCCGCGGGCATCACGGGCCCCAACGTGCCGCTGGCCGACTATCCCCCCGACGCATGGAAACAGGTGTTCGACGTCAACGTCCATGGCGTGTTCCTGTGCAACCGCGCCGTCGTTCCGGTCATGCTGAAGAAAGACTACGGCCGCATCGTCAACATCGCGTCGGTGGCCGGCAAGGAGGGCAACCCGAACGCGTCGGCCTACAGCGCGTCGAAGGCGGCGGTGATCGGGCTCACCAAGTCGCTGGGCAAGGAACTGGCCAAGACCGGCATCCGCGCCAATTGCGTGACGCCGGCCGCCGTGCGCACGGCGATCTTCGACCAGATGTCGCAGCAGCACATCGACTTCATGCTGTCGAAGATTCCGCTGGGCCGCTTCGGCACCGTCGACGAAATCGCGGCGATGGTGTGCTGGCTCGCGAGCGAGGATTGCTCGTTTTCCACCGGCGCGGTGTTCGACCTCTCGGGTGGGCGCGCGACGTATTGACGCAACTGAGGAGCGAACCGGGGAAGGATGGCCAGGGCGAGGCCGGCCATCGTCTCTACGGGGAGACTTCCAGGATCACTTTCCCGATCAGCTTGCCCGACTCCATCAGCGCGTGCGCGTCTGCCGGCGCGCGCGAGCGGCAGCGTTTCCTGGATCACGACCTTCAGTCGCCGCTGTTCGAAGAGCGGCCACACCTTGTCGCGCAGCGAGTTCGCGAGCGCCACCTTGCGCGCTGCGGGGCTGGCCCGCAGCGTCGAACCGGTGACGGTCAGTCGCTTGACCATGATGTGGTGCATGCCGATGTCGGCGCGCGGGCCGTCGAGGAGGCCGATCTGCGACAACCGGCCTTCGAGCGCGAGACACTTGAGGTTCTTGTCGACGTAGTCGCCGCCGACCATGTCGAGCACCACGTTGACGCCGCGCTTGGCGGTGATCCTGGCTACCTCGGCGACGAAATCCTGCACCTTGTAGTCGAAGGCGTGATCGGCGCCCATCGACGTGCAGAACGCCACTTTTTCCGCGCTGCCCGCGGTCGTGAAGACGGTGGCGCCGAACGCCTTGGCGAGTTGAATCGCGGTGAGCCCGATGCCGCTGGTGCCCCCATGGATCAGGATCGATTCGCCGGCGGCAAGATGCACGCGGTCGAAGACGTTGTACCAGACGGTGAAGTAATTCTCGGGAATCCCCGCGGCCTCGCGCAGCGACAGCCCGGCGGGGATGGGCAGGCAGAAGCCGCGCAGGCGTCGCGCAATATTCGGCATAGCCGCCGCCGGGCGTGAGCGCGCAGACCTCGTCGCCGATCTTCCACGCCGTGACGCCTTCGCCCAACGCCGCGACTCGTCCGGCCACCTCGAGGCCGATGATCGGCGATGCATCGGCCGGCGGCGGATAGGCGCCGGACCTCTGCAGGCAGTCGGGACGGTTCACGCCCGCATACGCAACTTCGATCAGGACCTCGCCCGGCTTCGGCTAGTGGCAGCGGGCCTGCGGCCTCCACCAGAACATCGGGGGGCCCCGGTTCGCGCACGGCGATATAACGCATGGTGTTCGGCAACGGCATGGTGGCAATTCCTGTTTGGCCTGAAGTGGGCCTTGAGTGGATCTCGGTTGGCTTTGGTTGGCCTTACAGTTGCCTTTACCGCGATTCTACAAGCAGCGGGAGTGCCACATCGGCGTCGCGTCCGGGCAGCGTACCGCGCGCGACGACGAGCAGCACGAACGCGGCCGCGAATCCCGCGGCCAGTACCCAGAGCGTCGGACGCAGGCCGAACGTTTCGGCAAGCACCGCGCCGAGCAGCGCCCCGGCCGGCGTCAACAGGCCGGCCGCAACCTGCCACGTCGCGGCCGAGCGTCCGAGCGCTTCCTGCGGCAGAAGGCGCTGGCGCAGCGTGGTTTCGTTGACCAGGTACACCGTCATCGCGCCGTCGCCGACGATCTGCTGCGCGACGAGAAACAGCATGGCGATCCACGGCACGGCGGGCGCCAGCGGAATGAACACCTGCATCACCGCGGTCAGCGCAAGCGATGCCATCAGCGTGCGCCGCGTGCCCCAGCGCGCGGCGGCAGGCGCGGCCAGCGCGGCGCCGACCAGTCCGCCGATGCCGCCGCAGCCGATCGCCACGCCGAGCTGCGCGGGCGACAGCCCCAGGTCGCGCAGCGCGAACAGCGTGTACAGCGACGCCATGAAGCTTCCGCACAGCGTGAACAGCGTCATCGCGCAGAACAGCGTGCGGATCGGCGGCGTCGTCCACACGACGTGGATGCCCGTGCGCACGTCGTCGACGAACGATGTATGCGCGGCCGGGCGCGGACGCGCTTCGGGCTTGCGAATGCGTGCGATCAGCAGCGCCGACGCCACGAATGTCGCGGCGTCGGCGAGGATGGCGATCGGCGCTGTCCACAGCGCGACCAGCGCGCCGCCGAGCGCGGGTCCGGAGATTTCGGCGATGGAGTCGACCGCGCTGCGCTTGCCGTTGGCGTCGAGCAGGCGCTTGCGCGACACGAGATCGGTGATGTACACGTGGTCGGCGAGATTGAAGAGCACCGTGCAGATGCCGGTGATCGCGGCGACGCCGTACAGGACCGGCAGCGACAGCACGTGGGCCAACGCCGCGAGCGGAATGGCCGTGAGCGCCACGGCGCGGATCACGTCGGTCGCGATGAGCATCGGACGGCGGCGATGGCGATCCACCCAGCCGCCCGCCATCCAGGCCACGAGCACGCCGGGAAGCGACAGCGCGACGGCCAGCAAGCCGAGCTCGTATGCGGTCGCGTCGATGACCAGGATGGCGGCCATCGGCAGCGCGGTACGCGTGATGCGCGAGCCGACGGCCGAGATGCCCTGCGCGCTCCACAGCAGCAGGAAATCGCGGTGCCGCCACAGTCCGCTGCGTCGGATCAGCCGCCCCTTCGGCACATCCCGCCCTTTGGGCGCATCAACGGCCCCTTCCGCGCACTAACAGCCCCTTGCGCGCATCAACCGCCCCTTGGGCGCATCAACCGCCCCTGGGCGCATCAACAGCCCTTTGGGCGCATTAATACAGCACCTGCACGTTCTCGGGCTGCAGCCACTCGCGAAGACGGGCGAGCAGCGCGTCGTCGAGGTTGACGCGCCACGCCTCGGGCAGCGCCACGTCGCCGCCGATGCGCTCGTTGCGATAGGAGATGGTCACCGGCTTGTCGCCCGGACGGAACGGCTGCAGTATCTCCGCGAGCTTGGCGGCCGACGCGTTGCCGTTGCACGCCAGCTTGAGTCCCTTGGCGAACTTCCTGCGCACCGCCGCCAGGTCGTAGACGTTCTCGGCGATGATGCGCAGGCCCGCGTATTCGCCGTCGTCGGTCATGCGCTGGCTGACCTTCACTTCGGCGATGACCAGCTGGTCGTCGCGCAGCAGGTTGCGCACGCCGTCGTAGAGCTCGTTGTAGACCATGATCTCGGTCGAGCCGCGGCCATCGTCGAGCGTGACGAAGGCCATCCTGCCGCGTCGTCCGTTCTGCACGCGCATCTGCGTGACGATGCCCGCGACCAGCACGCGGTCGTTCCTGGGTGCCAAGTCCGACAGCGCCGTGCGCACCACCGGAGCCAATTCCGCGGCGTAGCCGTTGAAGGGATGCCCGGAGAGGTAGAAGCCGACGGCGGACTTCTCGTTCTGCAGCCGTTCGGCATCGGACCAGTCGCGCGTCGCAATCAGGCCCATCGTGCGTTCCGCTGCCTCCTCGCCGAACAGCGATACCTGCGCGGCGTTGGCCTCGGCCCGCTCCGCGGCCTCCAGCGCCATGCCCACCGACGCCAGCAATGCCGCGCGGCGCGGCTCGATGGCGTCGAAAGCACCCGCGCGCACCAGCGCCTCCACCGCGCGCCTGTTGACGGCGCGCTTGTCCACGCGCCGGCAGAAATCGAAGAGATCGCGGAAGGGCCCGCCCGCGGCGCGGGCGGCCATCACGGCCTCGATCGCCGACTGGCCGGTGCCCTTGACGCCGCCCAAGCCGTAGCGGATCTGCTTCGCGTCCACGGGTTCGAAGCGGTAGTTCGACGCATTCACGTCCGGCGGCAACATCTTCAATCCCAGCGCGATCGCGTCGTCGCGGAAGTGGCGCACCTTGTCGGTGTCGTCCATGACGAGCGAAAGGTTGGCCGCCATGAACGCGGCGGGATGATGGGCCTTGAACCACGCGGTCTGGTAGGCGATGAGCGCGTAGGCGGCGGCGTGCGAGCGGTTGAAGCCGTAGCCGGCGAACTTTTCCATGTCGTTGAAGAGCAGCGTCGCGCGGCCCTCCGGCACCTTGTTCTTGACGGCGCCTTCGACAAAGATCGTCCGGTGCGTGGCCATCTCCTCCGGTTTCTTCTTGCCCATCGCGCGGCGCAGGAGGTCGGCGCCGCCCAGCGAATAGCCGCCGATCACCTGCGCGATCTGCATCACCTGTTCCTGGTAGACCATCACGCCATACGTGGGCTCCAGGATCGGCTCGAGCCGCGGGTCGGGCATCGGCACGCGTTCGCGGCCGGACTTGCGCGCGATGTAGTCCGGAATCAGCGCCATCGGTCCCGGCCGGTAGAGCGCGACCAGCGCGATGATGTCCTCGAAGCGCGTCGGCGGCGCCTGCTTCAGCAGGTCGCGCATGCCGCGCGATTCGAACTGGAACACGGCGACCGTGTTGCCGGTCTTGAAGATGTCGTAGGCGGCGCGGTCGTCGAGCGGCAGCGCGTCGAGCGCGATAGCAGCCGCAGGATCGAGCAGGCGAATGTACTTGAGCGTCCAGTCGAGGATCGTCAGCGTCGTGAGGCCCAGGAAGTCGAACTTCACCAGTCCGACGGCCTCGACATCGTCCTTGTCGAATTGCGACAGGATCGCGTCCGCGCCGGGCTGGACGTACAGCGGACAGAAATCGGTGAGCTTGCCCGGCGCGATCAGCACGCCGCCGGCATGCATGCCGACGTTGCGCGGAAGCCCTTCCAGCTGTTCCGCGAGCTCGAGCAGCTGGCGCACTTCCTCCTCGGCCGCCTCGCGCTCGACCAATTGCGGCTCCGCCTCGCGCGCGTAGATGGCGTTGTTGTCGCGATCCTCCTTGCGCGCCGGAGGCCGCTGCAGCAGCACCTGCTTGCCGGGCGCGAACGGGATCAGCTTGGCGATGCCGTCGACGAACAGGTACGGCATGTCCAGCACGCGGCCCACATCGCGCACCGCCGCGCGCGCCGCCAGCGTTCCGAACGTGGCGATCTGCGACACGGAGTCCGCGCCGTATTTGGCCTTGACATAGTCGATCACGCGGTCGCGGCCGTTCTGGCAGAAGTCGATGTCGAAGTCGGGCATCGACACGCGTTCCGGATTGAGGAACCGCTCGAACAGCAGCGCGTAGCGTATCGGGTCCAGGTCGGTCACGCCGAGCGAATAGGCGACGAGCGACCCCGCGCCCGAGCCGCGGCCCGGGCCGACGGGCACCTGGTTGCGCTTCGCCCAGTTGATGAAATCGGCGACGATCAGGAAGTAGCCGGCGAAGCCCATCTGCACGATGGTCTTGGTCTCGAAGTCGAGGCGGGCCAGATACTCGGGACGCTTGGCGTCGCGTATCGCCGCATCGGGAAAGAGATGCAGCAGGCGCCGCTCGAGTCCGGCGACGGCTTCGTCGCGAAGGTGCTCGTCGATCGTCACGCCGGCCGGCGTCGGGAACTCCGGCAAGTGGTTCCGGCCCAGGGAAATCGTGAGGTTGCAGCGCTGCGCGATGGCCACCGAGTTCGCGAGCGCTTCAGGCAGGTCCGCGAACTTCGCGGCCATGTCCGCGGTCGTCGCGAAATACTGCTGCGGCGTGAAACGTCGCGTGCGGCGCGCGTCGGACAGTATCGACCCTTCGGCGATGCACACGCGCGCCTCGTGCGCGCGAAAATCCTCGCGCGCCAGAAACTGCGTCGGATGCGTGGCGACGACCGGCAAGGCGAGCTCGCCCGCGAGCGCGACGGTAGCGGCGACCAGCGCGTCGTCGTCGGCATGACCGGCACGCTGCACCTCGAGGTAGTAGCGTTGCGGAAACCACGCCGACCATTCGCGGGCCGCGCGCGCCGCTGCCGCGGGATTGCCCTGCAGCAGCGCGTTGCCGACGTCGCCGTCGCGCGCGCCGGAAAGCGCGATCAGGCCGTCGGTCCCTTCGGCGAACCATTCGCGCCGCAGCTCGGCATGCCCTCGGTGCTGGTTGGCGCGGTAGGCGCGCGACAACCAGGCGCAGAGTTTCAGGTAGCCGTCGCGGGAGGCCGCCAGAAGGATGGCGCGAAACGGACGATCGCGCTCCGAGTCGTGCGTGATCCACACGTCGCAGCCGACGATGGGCTTCAAGCCGGCGCCGCGCGCCGCCTTGTAGAACTTGATGAGGCCGAACGCGTTGGCCAGGTCGGTAAGAGCCAGCGCGGGCATCCCGTCGCGCACCGCCGCGGCCACCGCGTCGTCGATCCGCACCGTGCTGTCGACGACCGAGTATTCGCTGTGCAGCCGCAGGTGGACGAAGGACGGAACGGTCATTTCGGAGAGGTTCTGGACTGGTAGAATTCTACTCTGTTCACGCGCCTGGCCATTCGTGCACGGCGCCTCCACGAAGTCCCAACCGGAATCCTCCGCGATGTCCTTGATTCGCTTCGCAGTTGCTCTCCTGTTCGCCGCGCTGGCCGGTTGTGCGACGGTTTCGCCACCGCCGCCGGGCGCGCCGGCAACCGTGCCCGCCGCGCCTCCGCCCGCGCCCAAGCCCTATGTCGAGCCGCCGCCGCCGCCGGTGAACCTGCAGGGATTTCCTCCGACCTATCGGCTGGGCTTCGGCGACGGCTGCGCGACCGCGCGCGGGACCGAGCAGAAGGACGCCGCGCGCTTCAGCGCCGACGGCAACTATCGCACCGGCTGGCAGGACGGCGTCGCGCAGTGCAAGAAGAAATAGCGCGCCGATGCGACTTCGGATGAGGATGTGCCCATGAGGCGTTCGACGTCGCAGTTCGTCGCCGTGCGCGGCCTGCGCTATCACGTGCGGACATGGGGCGAGCCGGGCGCGCGCAAGCTCGTGCTGTTGCACGGCTGGATGGACGTATCCGCGTCGTTCCAGTTCCTGGTCGATGCGCTGGCGTCCGATTGGCAGGTGTTGGCGCCCGACTGGCGCGGCTTCGGCTTGAGCGAGTGGCCGCACGACGGCTACTGGTTCGCCGATTACGTGGCCGATCTCGATGGTTTGGTGCGCGCGCTGGCTCCGGACGGCCCCGTCGACATCGCCGGCCACAGTCTCGGTGGCAATGTCGCGCTGCTGTACGCCGGCTTGCGGCCGGCGACGCGTGCGCAAAGTCGTGTCGCTCGACGGTTTCGGCATTCCCGGCGAGGGGCCGGAGGCCGCGCCGAAGAAGTTCGCGGCATGGCTGGACGCGCTGGAAGATTCTCCGGCGCTGGCACCGTATCGCGACTTGGCCGCCGTCGCGGATCGCCTGCAGAAGAACAATCGCCGGCTGCCGCGCGAGCACGCGGAGTTCCTGGCCTCGCATTGGGGAGAGACGCTGGCCGATGGCACCGTGCGGCTGCGTGCCGATCCGCGCCACAAGCTTCCGTTCCCGAGCGTGTACCGGCTGGAGGAAGCCTTCGCGATCTGGCAGCGGATCGCCGCGCCCGCGCTGTGGGTCGCGGCGGACGATTCCAGCATCCCGCGCTGGCTCGCCGGCGGTGGCGATCCGGCGGCCGAGATCGCGCGCAGGATGGCCCACGTTCCCGGCGCGCGCCTGGTGACGATTGCCGATGCCGGGCACATGCTGCACCACGACCAGCCGGAAGCGGTCGCGCGCGAACTCGAGTCGTTTCTCGCCTGATGGCGCACCGGCTTGCCGTGCAGTCGCGGCGCGGCGCCTACGCGGCGCTCGCGCTGCTCACGCTGATCTGGGGCAGCAACTGGATCTTCATGAAGCTCGCGCTGCTGTCGGCGAACCCCGTCGTCTTCAACGTGCAGCGAACATGGCTCGCCACGGTGGTCCTGTTCGCCGTGCTGTTCTGGCGGCGCGGCCCCATGCTGCCCGAGTCGTGGGTCGCGGTGATCGTCACCGGCATTTTCCAGACGACGATCAATTTCGCGTCGACGACGATGGCCGTGGCCGGTGGCGGCGCCGGACGCGCGTCGGTGCTGGTGTTCACGATGCCGTTCTGGACGCTGCTGCTGGCGTGGGCGGTCCTGCGCGAACGCATCGAGGGCTACCAGTGGCTCGCGGTCGCCTGCGCGCTGGCCGGCATGGTGCTGCTGGTCGAGCCGTGGCAATGGCACGGGGAACTCGCGCCCAAGCTCTGGGCCGTGCTGTCGGGATTCGGCTGGGCGGCCGGCACGGTCGCCACCAAGTATTTCCAGCGCGGACATCGCTTCGACGCGCTCAACTTCATCGCGTGGCAAATGCTCGTCGGCGTGCTGCCGTTGACGTTGTTGCCGTTCGTGTTCGAGTTGCCCGCGACGCAATGGAGCGCCACGTTCATCCTGCTGCTGTTCCAGGTCGGCGCGGTGTCGACGGCACTGGGATTCCTGCTGTGGATGGCGATACTGCGCTGGCTGCCGGCGGGTACCGCGTCGCTCAACATGTTCGCCATTCCGGTCATTGCGCTGCTGTCGTCGATGGCCATCTTCGGAGAACGGCTCAACCGCGGCGAGTGGATCGGCATCGGCTGCATCGGTGTCGGCCTCGCGATCATTTCCGTCGACGCGTGGTTCGGCAACCGCCGCGGCGGGCAGGCCATCACCGAGCCGACGCCGCTGGAGGGCGGGTAGCGCAGGACCGGACGCCGCACCGGCATCGCGGCGCGAGAATTGACGCAGATCAACGTAACGCGAATTATTCGCATTCGTATTGACGGTGGGCGCGTTGCTTTGTATCCTTCCTTCTTCCCCATCGAAGGAAGCAATCCCATCATGCGTTCCCTGATTCGAATTGCCGGCGCCGTGGCCCTGACTGCCGCGATGCTTTCCCCCTCGTACGCCGCGGATGAGCCGGTCCTCAACCTCTATTCCGCCCGCCACTACCAGACCGACGAGGCGCTGTACGACAACTTCACCAAGGCCACCGGCATCAAGATCAACCGGATCGAGGCCAGCGACGAGCAATTGCTCGAGCGCCTCAAGTCCGAAGGCGCCAACAGCCCGGCGGACATCCTGCTGATCGTCGATGCCGCGCGCCTGTGGCAGGCCCAGCAGCTTGGGCTCTTCCAGCCGATCAAGTCCGGCGTCCTCGACGACAGGATCCCGGCGAAGTTCCGCGATCCCGCCGGCAACTGGTTTGGCTTTTCGTATCGCGCCCGCGTCATCGTCTACAACAAGGCCGCGGTGAATGCGTCGGACGTGGCGACCTACGAGTCGCTGGCCGATCCGAAGAACAAGGGCAAGGTCTGCACGCGTTCGGGCAGCCATCCCTACAACCTGTCGCTGATCGGATCGGAAATCGCCGCACCTGGGCGAGGCGAAGGCGGAGGCGTGGGCCAAGGGCGTCGTGGCGAACATGGCGCGCGCGCCCAAGGGCGGCGACACCGACCAGATCAAGGCGGTGGCCGCGGGGGAATGCGGCGTCGCGCTCAGCAACACGTACTACTACGCGCGGCTGCTGCGTTCCACCCAGCCGGCCGACCGCGAGGTCGTCGCGAAGACCGCCGTCGTCTTCCCCGACCAGGCGAGGCAAGGGCACCCACGTCAACATTTCCGGCGCCGGCGTGATGAAGAGCGCGCCGCATCGCGACAACGCGGTGAAGTTCCTCGAATACCTGGCCGGCAACGACGCCCAGCGCTACTTCGCCGACGGCAACAACGAGTGGCCGATCGTCGCGTCGGTGACGGTTGCCAATCCCGCGCTCGACGCGTTCGGCAAGTTCAAGATCGATCCGCTGCCGATCGCGACGCTCGGCAAGAACACGACGGAGGCGCAGCGCGTCGCCGACCGCGCGGGATGGAAGTGACTGGCGTAGTCGCGGCCGCGCGCGGCGCTCAACCGGCGCGCGCGGGCTGGCGCGCGCCGGGCCATGCGCGCGAGCGTCAATAGCGGCACCAGTCCCACGACGACGATCGCCAGCGACGGCAACGCGGCCTCCGCGAGGCGCTCGTCCTTGGCCAGCATGTAGGCCTGCGTCGCCAGCGTGTCGAAATTGAACGGGCGCAGCACGAGCGTCGCGGGCAGTTCCTTCATGACGTCGACGAACACCAGCAGCAGCGCCGCCGCGGCGCTGCGTCCGAGGAGCGGCGCGTGGACGCGCGCCAGCGTACCCACGACGCCTGCGCCCAGGCCGCGCGCGGCGGCGTCCATCGCCGGCGTGATGCGCGCAAAGCCCGGTTCGATGCTGTTCCACGCCACCGCGAAGTAGCGGACCAGATAGGCATAGACCAGCGCGAACACGGTGCCGGTCAGCAACAGGCCGGGGCGCTGCGTCCCCGCGCCGTGAAGGACATCCGCGAGCCAGTTGTCCAGCGCGCCCAGCGGCAGCAGCACGCCGACCGCAAGCACGGTGCCCGGCACCGCGTAGCCCAGCGTCAGCACGCGGCTGCCGATGCGCGTGACCGCGCCCGGACGCAGCCTCGCCGCGTAGGCGACGAGCGTGGCGACCAGCACCGCGAGCACGGCGGCCAGCAGCGCCACCCGCAGGCTGTTCCACGCCCAGCCCAGGAAGTGGTCCGTCAGCACCACCTGCGCATCGGCGAACAGCAGCCGCAGCAGCAGCGCGCCCGGAAGGACAAAGCCGACGAGCAGAGGAATGGCGCAGATGATCGTCGCGCCCCAGCCGCGCAAGCCGGTCAGCCGCGCCGGCGCGAAGCGCGACGTCTGCTTGCCGCGCGGGCCGCCGGTCGAGCGCCGCGCGCCGCGTGACGCCCGTTCCAGCGCGACCGCGAGGATCACGAAGCGAGCAGCGCCGTGGCGAGTTGCGCGGCGGCCGCGCGATCGCCGAGCGAGAACCACGCGCGGTAGATGCCCGTGGTGAACGTGTCGACGGCGAAATACGCACCGTTCCGTAGTCGGCCAGCGTCTCCATCAGCACCAGCGCGGTGCCGGCGGCGATGGCCGGACGCGCCAGCGGAAGCTCGACGCGCCAGAATGCCTGCCGGCGATCGAGCCCCAGCGTGCGCGCGGCTTCGATGAGCGCAGGCGGGCGCTCGATGAACGCGGTTCGGGCCAGCAGGTAGACATACGGATAGAGCGCGAACACGAACATGGTCGCCGCGCCGCCCAGCGAGCGCACGTCGGGAAACCAGTAGTCCTGCCGCGACCAGCCGAACATCGCGCGCAATGCCGATTGCAGCGGGCCCGCGTACTGCAGGAAATCGGTGTACGCATAGGCCATGACATACGACGGCATGGCCAGCGGCAGCATCAACGCCCATTCCAGGAAACCGCTGCCGGGAAAGCGGCGGCGGGCGATGAGCCAGCCCGAGACGGTGCCGCCGACCGCCGCGCCCAGCGCGACCAGCACGCACCAGCGCCAGCGTGTTGGCGACATAGCCCGGCAGCACCGTGTTCGCGAGGTGCGTCCAGGTGGCGCCGGTCCCCGGCGCCAGCCCGCGCGTGACGATGGCGAGCAGGGGCAGCGCCGCACACGCGGCGAGCAGCAATCGCCAGCGCGGTGCAGCCAGCGCGCATCTACCGCGCACGCCGTCGACGCCTCCGGCGTCGATCTGCGCTGATAGCGAGTGGCATCGATCCGGTGGTATTGCCGCATCGCCGCACTTACTGCAGGCAGGTCGGGCGTCGATCACCGAATGGCGCGCATGGCCGCATCCGTATCGTTCGCGAACTCGTGCATGCGTACGGCACGCATCGGGTCGTACGCGGCGTTGAGCTTTCACGCTCGAGCCCGGTGCGATCGGTTGCCTGCTCGGGCCCTCCGGATGCGGCAAGACCACGGTCCTGCGCTGCATCGCCGGCTTCGAACCGGTGGAGGAAGGCGAGATCTGCTGTCGGCAAGGTCGCGTCGCGGCCGGGAATGCAGATCCCGCCCGAACTGCGCGGCATCGGCATGGTGTTCCAGGACTATGCATTGTTCCCGCACCTCACTGTCGCCGGAAACGTCGCATTCGGACTCCGCGGCCTGGCCGAGTCCGCGGCGCGGTCGCGCACGGCCATCATGCTCGAGCTGGTCGGCCTGGTCGAATTGGCCGATGTCTATCCTCACGAACTCTCCGGCGGACAGCAGCAGCGCGTCGCGCTGGCGCGGGCGCTGGCCCCGGCTCCGGGACTGCTTCTTCTCGACGAGCCGTTTTCCAATCTCGACGTCGATTTGCGCGAGCGCCTTTCGCTCGAAGTCCGCGCGATCCTGAAAGGCGCCGGCACGACGGCGATCCTGGTCACCCACGACCAGCATGAGGCATTCGCGCTCGCCGACGAAATCGGCATCATGAACGATGGCCGCATCGAACAGTGGGACACGGCCTACAACCTGTATCACCGGCCGCGCACCCGCTTCGTGGCGGACTTCATCGGCCAGGGCGTGTTCGTGCGCGGCGTCGCGGATGCCGACGGCCGGATGCGCACGGAACTGGGTGAGCTCGAAGGCGACACGCGCAGCGGCGTGCCGCCGGGCGCCGCGGTCGACCTGCTGCTGCGTCCCGACGACATCCTGCACGACGATGCCAGCCCGTGGCGCGCGGAGGTCACCGCCAAGGCGTTTCGCGGCGCCGAGTTCCTGTACACGCTGCAGCTGGCCTCTGGCACCCGCGTGCTGTCGCTGGTGCCGTCGCATCACGATCACGCGATCGGCGAGCGCATCGGCATTCGCCTGGCGGTCGATCACGTCGTCGCGTTTCCCGTGGAGAGTTGAATCGTATTTGCAACCGCGGCCGATCGGCCGCGCGGTGGAGCAGCGCCCGACCCGGGGCGGAAGAGGGCGGTCGCTCAGGACGGAGCGCTGTCGCCCATCTGGGATTGCAGGTAGTTCTCGAGTCCCACTTTAGCGATCAATCCGATCTGCGTTTCGAGGAAGTCGATGTGTTCCTCCTCGGACTCCAGGATATCCTCGAACAGTTCGCGGCTGACGTAGTCGCCGACCGTTTCGCAATGCGCGATCGCGGCCTTGAGCGCCGGATGCGCGGCGCGCTCCAGCTTGAGGTCGCAGGCCAGCGCCTCGGGCACGTTCTCGCCCACCAGCAGCTTGTTCAGGTCCTGCAGGTTGGGCAGGCCTTCGAGGAACAGGATGCGCTCGATCAGCTTGTCGGCATGCTTCATTTCGTCGACCGACTCGCGATGCTCGTGCTCGCCCAGCGCGCGGAAGCCCCAGTTGCGGAACATGCGCGAGTGCAGGAAGTACTGGTTGATCGCCGTCAGTTCGTTGGTCAGCACCGTGTTGAGGTGCCGCAGGACAGTCTTGTCACCCTTCATTGCAATCTCCGGGGGAAATGTCACAAGCGGGTCGCGAGCGCGAGACAGGCATGATGGACTGCGCCGCGCAGGCGCGCAATGACGGCGATTGGACAGCGCCCTGACTCAGTCGTCGCCGGCGCCGGCGTACGGGCAATCGGCGGCCAGCGATTCGGCAAGCACCGAACGCGCGCAATCAGTGCAGCGGCCGCAGCACGTGGCCACGCCCAGTGTCGCCGAGAGGTCCTGCATCGAGCGCACGCCGAGCTTGATCGCGCCGCGGATTTCGCTGTCGGTGACCGAATTGCAGAGGCAGACGTACATCGCGAGACGTTCCGTTAATACGAATGATTCGCATTATGAATGCGTTTTCCAGGAAATGCAAGGGGGTGCCTGGCGCCCCCGGACGGCCGCCTATTTCCTCCTGCGGACGGCCCCGGGGCCAGCGGGGCGGCCCCGGACTGTCCATGCGGGAGCGGGCAAGGCAAACCGGTAGAATGACGGTCCGCCGGATCGTATGCCGGCGCAATTTTTTCCCGCCGCCCGCCATGACGCAAGCCGCTCCGCCGGACCTTTCCAAACTTCGCATCGACCGCAGCCTGGCCCCGGTGGTCACGCGCCGCCGCCGGCGCTGGCTGTGGTGGGGCGGCATCCTGCTGGTTCTGGCCGCGGCCGGCGGATGGTTCGCGTTGCAGCCGCGCGCGGTGACCGTGCAGACGGCGTCGGTCGTCACGACCTACCCGTCGCAGCAGTTCGTCCTGCTCAACGCGACGGGCTACGTCGTCGCGCAGCGCAAGGCGGCCATCTCGTCGAAGGCCACCGGACGCCTCGAGTGGCTCGGCGTGGCGGAAGGTTCGCGCGTGAAGGCCGGCGACATCATCGCGCGCATCGACGCGCGGGACGTGGTGGCGCAGGGCGAAGGCGCGCAGGCCAGCGTCAAGGCCGCCAGGGCGGCGCTGGAGCAGGCATTGGCGGAGGAGCGCGACGCCGTGGCGCAGTTGAAGCGCAACCAGGACCTGCTGGCCAAGGGCTTCGTGTCGGCGGCCGCCGTGGACACCGCCAAGGCGCGCGCGGAAAAGGCCACGGCGGGCGTTGCCAACGCGCGGGCCACGATCAACGTCAGCGAAGCCACGTCGCGCAATGCGCAGGTCGCCGTCGACTACACGGTGATCCGCGCGCCGTTCGACGGCGTGATCCTGTCCAAGAGCGCCAACGTGGGCGATCTCGTCACGCCCTTCTCCAACGCGGCCGACTCCAAGGGCGCCGTCGTGTCGATGGCCGACATGAGCACGCTCGAAGTCGAGGCGGACGTGGCCGAGTCCAGCCTGTCCAAGGTCAGCGTGGGCCAGCCCGCGGAAATCCTTCTCGACGCGCTTCCGGACACGCGCTTCCGCGGCCGCATCAGCCGCATCGTGCCGACGGTGGACCGCGCCAAGGCCACCGTCATGACCAAGGTGAAGTTCGACGCGATCGATCCGCGCATCCTGCCGGAAATGAGCGCCAAGGTGAGCTTCCTGTCGCAGGAGGTGACGGCGGAACAGCAGAAGCCGATGGTGGCGGTGGCCGCCGACGCGGTCGTCCAGCGCGACGGCCGCGCGGTCGTCTTCGTCATCAAGGACGGCGTGGCCACGGCCGTGCCCGTGACGCCCGGAAAGAAAGTGGGCGACCTGACCGGCATCGCCGGCGACGTCAAGAGCGGCGACAAGGTCGTGCTGAAGCCCGCCGAGAACCTTGCGTCGGGCACGCTGGTGAAGCCCGCGAAATAGCGCGGAAAATACCGCGACATGCAGATCGAGTCGTCCGAGACGGTGCCCTACGCGGTCACGCGCACCGACGCACCGCTGGTCGCGATCCGTGGCCTCACCAAGTACTACACGCGCGGCGAGCAGGTCATCCCGGTGCTGGTCGACATCAACTTCAACGTCATGGCGGGAGACTATATCGCGCTGATGGGACCATCGGGCTCAGGCAAGTCCACGCTGCTCAACCTGATCGCCGGCATCGACAAGCCGACGTCGGGCGAAATCCGCGTCGCGGGCATCGACATCGCGGGCCTGTCCGACGGCGACCTGGCTGCGTGGCGCGCCGCGCACGTCGGATTCATCTTCCAGTTCTACAACCTGATGCCGGTGCTCACGGCGTTCCAGAACGTGGAACTGCCGCTGCAGCTGACGTCGCTGTCGCGGCGCGGAGCGGCGCGAACGCGTCGACACGGCGCTGGCATTGGTCGGCCTGTCGGACCGCATGGACCACTATCCGAACGAACTGTCCGGCGGGCAGCAACAGCGCGTCGCGATCGCGCGCGCGCTGATCACCGACCCGACGCTCATCGTCGCCGACGAGCCGACCGGCGATCTCGACCGCACGACGGCGGAAGAGGTGCTGGGCCTGCTCGAGCGTCTCAACGCCGAATTCGGCAAGACCATCATCATGGTCACGCACGACCCTAAAGCCGCCAGCCACGCGCGCAAGATCGTGCAGCTGGAAAAGGGCGTGCTGGTAGGTTGACCGAAGAGCATCGCGCCATGTTCGTCCCGTTGATGGTCCTCAAGAACGCGTTCCGCCACAAGCTGCGCACATCGCTGACGGTGGTGGGCATCGTCGTCGCCATCACGGCCTTCGGTCTTCTGCGCACGATCGTCGATGCGTGGTACGCGGGCGCCGAGGCGACCTCGTCGGCGCGCCTGGTCTCGCGGAACGCGATTTCGCTGGTCTTCCCGATGCCGCTCACCTACGCGCAGAAGATCCGGCAGGTGCCCGGGGTGACCGCCGTGTCCTGGGCCAACTGGTTCGGCGGCGTCTACATCACCGAGCGCAATTTCTTCCCGCAGTTCGCCATCGACGCCGCGACGTACCTCGACATGTATCCGGAGTTCGTGTTGAAGCCGGAGGAGAGGAAGGCCTTCCTGACCGACCGCCGCGGCGCGGTCGTCGGGCGCAAGCTGGCGGACCAGTATGGCTGGAAGGTGGGCGACCAGATTCCGCTGCGCGGGACAATATTTCCGGGGACATGGACGTTCACGTTGCGGGCCATTTACGACGGCATCGACGCCAAGACCGACGAGACGCAGTTCTTCTTCCACTGGCAATTCCTGAACGAGACGGTGAAGGCGCGATTCCCCAGGCGCGGCGACCAGATCGGCGTCTACGTTGTCGAGATCCGCGACCCTACGCAGGCCGCCGCCATTTCGCAGGACATCGACGCCACATTCAAGAATTCGCTCGCCGAGACGCTCACCGAGACCGAGAAAGCCTTCCAGCTGGGATTCGTGGCGATGACCGAGGCGATCCTGGTGGCCGTGCAGGCGGTGTCGTTCGTCGTGATCATCATCATCATGGCGGTGATGGCCAATACGATGGCGATGACGGCGCGCGAGCGCTACAGCGAATACGCGACGATGAAGGCGCTGGGATTCGGGCAGGGCTTCGTGGCGGTGCTCGTGTTCGCGGAGTCCATCGGCATCGCGCTGGCCGGCGGCGCGCTGGGCATCCTGCTCACGTTTCCGCTCGCCAACGCCTTTGCCGGCGCCATGGGGACGCTGTTCCCGGTTTTCTTCGTCAGCCGCGAGACGGTCCTCATGCAACTGGCCGCGTCGCTGGTGATCGGCATCGTGGCAGCGGCCGTGCCGGCATGGCGCGCGGCACGGGTGCGCATCGTCGACGGCCTGCGGGCGATCGCCTGATGAGCAACGTCCCCTTGAGCTACATCGCGCGCAATCTCACTGCGCGCAAGTTGACGACGGCGCTGACCGCGGGCGGCATGGCGCTGGTCGTGTACGTGTTCGCCACCGTGCTGATGCTGTCGGCAGGGCTCGAGGAAACGCTGGTGGCGACCGGACAGCCGGACAACGTGATCGTCATCCGCCGCAGCTCGCAGACGGAAGTGCAAAGCGGTGTCGATCGCGCCTCCGCGGCGATCGTCGAGTCGCTGCCGGATATCGCCACCGGTGCGGATGGGAGGAAGCTCATCTCGAAGGAGCCGGTGGTCCTCATCAGCCTTCCGAAGCGCGATTCGGGCAAAGCATCCAACGTCGTGATCCGCGGCGCAACGCAAGCCGGTCTCGAGCTGCGGCCGCAGGTGAGAATCGTCGAGGGCAGGATGTTCCAGCCCGGGACATCGGAGATCATTGCCGGCAGGTCCATCGCGAATGGCTTCCGCGGCGCCGCTCTGGGCGAGACGCTGCGTTTCGCGCAGCGCGACTGGACGGTGGTCGGCGTGTTCGACGCCGGCCGCACCGGCTTCAACTCGGAAATCTGGGGCGATGCGGAACAGTTGCTGCAGGCATTTCGCCGCGTCGCATTCTCGGCGGTCATATTCAAGCTCGCGGACGAGCAGCCGCTTCGATGCGGTCAAGGAACAGATCGAGAGCGATCCGCGCCTGCAGCTGGAAGCCAAGCGCGAGACGCTGTTCTATGCCGACCAGTCCGCGGCGCTGTCCAAGTTCATCTCCTACCTGGGCATCACCATTTCCGTGATCTTTTCGATCGGCGCGATCATCGGCGCGATGATCACCATGTACGCGAGCGTCGCGTCGCGCACCAACGAGATCGGCACATTGCGCGCGTTGGGCTTCTCGCGCGCATCCATCATGGTGGCGTTCCTCGGCGAGGCGCTGCTGCTTGGCCTGGTCGGCGGCCTGATCGGGCTCGTCGGCGCGGCTTTCATGCAGGCGTTCTCGATTTCCACGATGAATTTCCAGACGTTTGCCGAGATCGCCTTCGGCTTCACGCTCACGCCGGCCATTATCGCCGCGTCCATCGCATTTGCGCTGATCATGGGCTTCGTCGGCGGCTTCCTGCCGGCAGCGCGCGCGGCGCGGATGAAGATCGTCGACGCGCTGCGCGCGGCATGATCGAATCCGCGTCTTTGAAGGCACTGCGCGCGCATGCGGTCCGGCGCACGCTGTTCGCGCCCACGTCGTTGCCGGCGGCCATCGACGCGCTGGGCTTCGTGCAGCTCGATCCGATCCGCGCTCCCGCGCGCGCCGCCGATCTCATCCTGCGCCAGCGCGTCGCCGGCTACCGCGCCGGCGATCTCGATCGCGCCTACCCGGAAATGCCGCTGGCCGAGGATTACGTCCATGTCTACGGCGTGATGCCGGCGCGCACGCAGCACCTGCTGCATCCGCGGGCGCCCGGCGCGTGGCACGTCGAGCACGAGCATCCGCGGATGGCCGCGCGCATCCTGGACCACGTGCGCAGGCACGGCGTCACGCATCCGCGCGACCTGCGCGCGACGCTGGGCAAGGTCAGCATCGGCAACGGCTGGGGCGGCAATTCGGCCGCGACGACGCGGATGCTCGAGGCGCTGCAGTACTGCGGCAAGCTGCGCGTGGCCAGACGCGAGGCCGGCATCCGCCTCTATGCGCTGGCGGAAGCGCGCCCGCGCCCGCGCGCTGCGGCCACGCGGGCGGCCGACGTGCTGGCGCTGTTGCTGCGTCTCTACGCGCCGCTGCCCGAGGGGAGCCTGCGCAAGCTCGCGTACATGGTCAGCGGCATTTCGATTCCGGAGGACATCTCGGCGCGAGTCCTCGCGCGCATGCTTGACGGTCGCACGGTTCGCCGCGTCGCGGCAGGCGGGACCCACTTCCTTCTTCCGGCGGGCGAGACGCTGGATGCGCAGAGCGAGGATCGCGTGGCGTTGCTGGCGCCGTTCGATCCGCTCGTCTGGGACCGGCGCCGGTTCGAGATGTTCTGGGGTTGGGACTACCGCTTCGAAGCGTACACGCCGCCTTCGAAGCGCCGCTTCGGCTACTACGCGCTGCCGCTCCTGTGGCGCGACGACGTGATCGGCTGGGCCAACGCCGCGAATGCCGGCGGGACGCTGCGCGTGGACGCAGGCTTCGCGAAGCCGCGTCCGCGCAGTGCCGCGTTTCGCCGCGCGCTGGACGCCGAGGTGGCGGCGCTCGCGGCTTCAATCGGCGCCACCGATTTCGCGATCAAGCTCGCATGACGATGAGCGTACCGATGCTGTTCCTGGTCCCGACGCTGATCTGGGGCTCGACGTGGCTCGCGATCACCTTCCAGCTGGGCAGCGTGGCGCCGGAAGTGTCCGTGTGCTACCGGTTCGCGCTTGCCGCGGTGGTGCTCGCGGCCGGATGCATGGCGACCGGCCGCTCGCTGCGTTTCCGGCTGCGCGATCACGCCTATCTGGCGGGGCTGGGCGTGCTGATGATGGGATTCAACTACATCTGGATCTACCGCGCCGAGCAGCTCATCACGTCCGGGCTCGTCGCCGTGCTGTTCTCGACGCTGGTGTTCATGAGCCCGGTCGCGATGCGGCTGGCGTTCGGCACGCCGCTGCGCGTCCGCACGTTCGTCGCGGCGACGTTCGGCGTGACCGGCGTGGCGCTCCTCTTCCTGCCGGAATTGCGAGAGGCGCAGCAAGGCGGCGCCGTCGCGCTGGGCATCGCGCTGACGCTGGCGGCGACCGCATCGGCAGCCATCGGCAACCTGGTCGCCGTGCGCAATCATCGTGCCGGCTTTGCGACGCTGCCGGCCACGGCGTGGGGCCTGGCCTATGGCGCGCTGGTTGCCGCCGGGACCGTGATCGTGCAGGGAACGCCCTGGACGTTCGACGCGCGCCTGCCCTACGTGCTGTCGCTTCTCTACCTGTCGCTGTTCGGCAGCGTGATCGCGTTTGCCGTCTACTTCACGCTGCTCAATCGCGTGGGTGCGGGGCCGGCCTCGTACACGACCGTCTCCACGCCCATCATCGCCATGACACTGTCCACGCTGTTCGAGGGCTACCGCTGGGACTGGCCCGCCGCGGTGGGTGTCGTGCTCGTCGCGTACGGTACCTGGCTCGCGCTGCGGCCGGCGAAGCCGTCGGAAGAGGACATCACTCCAGCGTGATCTTCGCGTCGACGATCAGCTTCTTCCAGTTCGCGAGATCGGTTTCGATCAACGCGCCGAGACGCTGCGGCGGACCCGAGATGATTTCGGCGCCTTCGCGTTCGAGCCGTTCGCGCACGTCGGGCTGTGCCAGGACCTTGCGCGTTTCCGCGTTGAGCCTGGCGATGATGGCCGCGGGCGTTCCTACCGGCGCGACGATGCCCCAGTAATTGATCACGTTGGCGTTGGGCACGCCTTCCTCCTCCCAACTCGGCACGTCGGGCAGTTGCGGGATGCGCTTGGCCCCGGTCACGGCCAGCACCTTCATCTTCTTCGCGGCGACCTGCGGCAGCGTTGCCGGAATCGACGCGGTCATGGCCTGGATGTTGCCGGCCAGCAGGTCCTTGGTGGCATCGGCGATACCGCGGTACGGCACGTGCACGACGTTGATGCCGGCGCGCACGTTCAGCAGTTCGAGCGCCAGATGGTTGATGCTGCCGGTGCCGGCCGAGCCATAGTTGAGCGTGCCCGGCTTCTGCTTCGCGAGCGCGATGAATTCGCGCATTGTGTTGGCGGGCACGTCGTTGCCGACGACGAACGCCAGCGGTCCCGCTGCGATGGGCGCGACCGGCACGAATTGCTTCACCGGATCGTAGCCCGGGTTCTTCGCCGACGCCGCGACGGTCGTGAACGGTCCGGCGACGAACAGCAGCGTGTAGCCGTCGGCGTCGGCGCGCGCGGCTTCGGCGGCACCGATCGCGCCGCCGGCGCCGGTCTTGTTGTCGAGGACGATGGTGGCGCCCATCGACTCGCCGAGTTTCTGCGCGACATAGCGCGCGACCGTGTCCGTGCCCGCGCCGGGCGGGAACGGCACGATCAGGCGAATGGGCTTGGACGGGTAGGAGTCCTGGGCGCTCGCCGTCCATGCCAGCAGCGCGGCCGCCACAATGGCCAAGCAAACGGACATAGTTCTTCATCGCGTTGTCATCCCCCCTCGCCCAGATTGAAGAATTCGCGGCGTGCCCGCATGCTCGACACGCGCGCCAGCAACAGGTCGAGATGTGCCGGGACGTCGACGAAATTCAGCCGCTCGCTGTTGATGATGAGGCACGGCGCTTCGTCATACTGATAGAAGAAGCGCGAGTAGGCATCGGCCAGCCGCGCCAGATATTCGTCCGGGATCGAGCGCTCGTAATCGGCGCCGCGCATCTGCACGCGGTGAACCAGCGTGTCGACGGGCGCCTGCAGATAGATGACGAGGTCGGGCGTCGGCGTTTGCGGCTTCAGGTGGCCATAGACTTTTTCGTACAGCGCGTACTCGTCTTCGGAGAGGTTGAGGCGCGCGAACAGTGGATCCTTGTCGAGCAGGAAATCCGCCACCGTCGGGCGCCGGAACAGGTCGAGCTGCGACAGTCCGCGCAACTGGTCGGCGCGCTGGAACAGGAACGTGAGCTGCGTGGGCAGCGCGAACCGGGGCATGTCGTCGTAGAAGCGCGACAGGAACGGATTGTCCTCCGGCTGCTCGAGCAGCATTTCCGCGTCGAGGCGGGACGCCAGCTGGCGCGCGAGGCTCGTCTTGCCGGCGCCGATCGGTCCCTCGACGACGATGTAGCGGCACTTCTCTAGTTCCATGGGGGCGCGCGCAAAGTGGTGGAATCAATGCAGGACATGGCTGCGCGTGCGCACGATGCGCTGCCCGCGCACCGCGCTGCTTCAGCCGCCGCGCCAGGCCGCGGCGCGGGACCGTGACCGCCGGTGCGATGTCGAGAAGTGGCGTCAGCACGAACGCCCGCTCGTGCATGCGCGGGTGCGGAACCGTCAACTGCGGCAGCCGCACGATACGGCGTCCATATAGTAGCAAATCGAGGTCCAGCGTCCGCGGCGAATTGCGCGGCACCTTGGCGCCGCGCTCGCGTCCCTGCGCGCGCTCGATGGCCTGCAGGTGCGATGAGCAGCGACCTGGGCGCGAGCGACGTGCGCAGCGCGACGACGGCGTTGACGTAGTCGGGCTGGTCGACGTCGCAGGCGAGGGGCGCCGTCGCATAATTGGGCGACAGCGCCACGATGCGCGTGGCCGGCACGCGCGCCATCGCCGCGACGGCGCGCGCAATCTGCCGTCGGGGGTGCGCAAGGTTGCTGCCCATCCCGACGAACGCCACGGTCGACATCGCGCGGAGCGTCCTCGTTCCTATTCGCTGTCGGCCGGTTCCGCGGCGGGAGGTCTCTCGCCCGCGGCCGCGTCGGCGCGGTGCTTGCGCCCGCGGCCGCGCGACCTGCGGCCCTTCTTCGGCGCCTCGTCCGGCTTCAGCATCGCCTCGCGTTCGTGGTCGCTCGCGTCCTGGAACTTCGTCCACCAGTCGACGAGCGCCATCGGCACCTCGCCGGAAATGCCGCGCAACTCGAGGAAGTCGTAGGCGGCACGAAAGCGCGGATGTTCGAGCAGGCGGTAGGGGCGCGCGCCGGCGCGCTGCTCGAAGCGCGGCTGCAGCGACCAGATCTCCTTGATCGCGGCCTCGAAGCGGCGCGGTATCGAGATTCGCTGCGCCTGCTGCTCCAGCACGTTGTCCATCGCGTCGAACAGCGCCGGCAACGGCTTTTCGCCGCGGCCCTTGGCCGCGTTCCACGTCTGCAGCACCTCGTGCCACAACAGCGTCGCGAACAGGAACGCGGGCGATACGGGCTTGCCATCGCGCACGCGCCGGTCGGTTCCGGCGAGCGCGGCGTCGATGAACTTCGGGCCGAGCGGCTGTTCGAGAATCACGTCGAGCAGCGGCAGCAGTCCATGCGACAGGCCGTGCGCGCGCAGGCTCTTCAGCGTCTCCGCCGCGTGTCCGGACAGGAGCAGCTTCTGCATTTCGTCGAAAAGCCGCGCCGGCGGCACGTTCTGGATGAGACCGGCCAGCTTGGGGATGGGCGCGGCGGTCTTGGCGTCGATGGCGACGCCGACCTTGGCGGCGAGCCGGACGGCGCGCAGCATCCGCACCGGGTCTTCCCGGAAGCGCGTCACCGGCGGACCGATCAGCTTCAGGCGCCGCGCGCGCACATCCGGCACGCCGCCGACGTAGTCCCAGATTTCCTCGGTGGCCGGATCGAAGTAGAGCGCGTTGATCGTGAAGTCGCGGCGCGCCGCATCCTGCGCCTGCGAGCCATACACGTTGTCCGACAGCAGGCGGCCGTGTTCGTCGGTGGCGTCTTCGCCGGTTTGCGCCGCGCGGAACGTGGAGACTTCCAGCACTTCGGCGCCGACGTGCACGTGGACCAGCCGGAAGCGGCGGCCGATGATGAAGGCGCGGCGAAACAGCGGCTTCACCTGCTCGGGCGTCGCGTTGGTCGCGATGTCGAAATCCTTCGGCGTCAATCCCAGCAGCAGGTCGCGCACGGCGCCCCCCACCACGAACGCCATGTAGCCTGCTTCCTGCAATTTCTCGGTGACCGCGCGGGCGCCGCGCGGCACCTGCTCGCGCCGCACCGCATGGGCATCGGCCCGATAGATCTTCGGGCCGCGCGTCGTCCTGCCGGGGATAAGGCGGGCGAACAGGCGGCGGATCATCGGGTGGGAAAGGTCATCGACGCTGGCAAAAGTACGCGGCGGCGGAAGGCGGGGCGGGTCGGAAAATCCGTCGCGTAGCCACTTGCGGAAGGCGCGCGATCATAGCATGCCGGGTGCGACCGCCTCGTGCCGCCAGGCGCCCGGCGCGAGTCCTTCGAGCGTCCACGGACCCACGGCCCAGCGAACGAGGCGCAGCGTCGGCAACCCCACGGCCGCGGTCATCCTGCGCACCTGGCGATTGCGGCCTTCGGCGATGACGAGTTCCAGCCACGCGGTGGGAATCGACTTGCGCACGCGAATCGGCGGATTGCGCGGCCACAGGCCCGGCGGCTCCGGGATGGCGCGCGCCGTTGCCGGGCGGGTCGGCACGCCGTCGATTTCCACGCCGCGCGCCAGTCGCTCGAGTTGCGCGTCGGACGGACTGCCTTCGACCTCGACCCAATAGGTCTTCGCGAGCTTGTGCTTCGGATGCGCGATGCGCGCCTGCAACGCGCCATCCTCCGTCAGCACCACCAGGCCCTCGCTGTCGGTATCGAGCCGCCCGGCGGGGTAGACGCGCGGGACGTCGACGAAGTCCTTCAGCGTCGGGCGCGCGCCGTCGCCGGTGAACTGGCACAACACGCCGTACGGCTTGTTGAGCAGGATCACGCCCGAGTTTGATGCAGGCCAATCCCGGGGACGCGGGCGCGTGGCAGGATTTGTCGGTTTCACGGATAATTATCGGTTTGGCGAAACCGGGGGCCGCCTCCGGTCGCAGACACCAAAGCTGCACCTATCCCGGAGTTCCCATGCCCACGTTTCAGCACGTCAAGGTCCCCGCCGGCGGCCAGAAGATCACCGTCAACAAGGATTTCAGCCTCACGGTACCGGACAACCCGATCATCCCCTACATCGAGGGCGATGGCACGGGGTTCGACATCACGCCGGTGATGCTCAAGGTGGTGGACGCCGCGGTGGCCAAGGCCTACGCCGGCAAGCGCAAGATCCACTGGATGGAGATCTACGCCGGGGAGAAGTCGACCAAGGTCTACGGCCCCGACGTCTGGCTGCCGGACGAGACGCTGACGATCCTCAAGGACTATGTAGTGTCCATCAAGGGTCCGCTGACCACGCCGGTCGGCGGCGGCATCCGCTCGCTCAACGTGGCGCTGCGCCAGCAGCTCGATCTGTACGTATGCCTGCGCCCGGTCCGCTATTTCAAGGGCGTGCCGTCGCCGGTGAAGGAGCCCGAGAAGACCGACATGGTCATCTTCCGCGAGAATTCGGAGGACATCTACGCCGGCATCGAATGGGAAGCGGAATCGCCGCAGGCGAAAAAGCTCATCGATTTCCTGATCAAGGAGATGGGCGTCAAGAAGATCCGCTTCCCGGACACGTCCGGCATCGGCATCAAGCCGGTGTCGCGCGAAGGCACCGAGCGCCTGATGCGCAAGGCAGTCCAGTACGCGATCGACAACGACCGCAAGTCGGTGGCGATCGTGCACAAGGGCAACATCATGAAGTTCACCGAAGGCGGCTTCCGCGACTGGGCCTACGCGCTGGCGCAGAAGGAATTCGGCGCCAAGCCGGTCGACGGCGGTCCGTGGTGCTCGTTCAAGAATCCGAAGACGGGCCGCGAAATCGTCGTCAAGGACGTGATCGCCGACGCGTTCCTGCAGCAGATCCTGCTGCGGCCGGCCGAGTACGACGTGATCGCGACGCTCAACCTCAACGGCGACTACGTGTCCGACGCGCTGGCGGCGCAGGTCGGCGGCATCGGCATCGCGCCGGGAGCGAATCTCTCCGACACGGTCGCCATGTTCGAGGCCACGCACGGCACGGCGCCGAAGTATGCCGGCAAGGACTACGTGAATCCGGGATCGGAAATCCTGTCGGCGCAGATGATGCTGGTGCACATGGGCTGGAAGGAAGCGGCGGCGCTGATCGAGACCAGCCTCGAAAAATCCATCCTCGACAAGGTCGTGACCTACGACTTTGCGCGCCTGATGCCCGGCGCCACGCAGGTGTCGTGTTCCGGCTTTGGCCAGGCGATGATCGACCGGATGTAGGACGGCCCGGCTCTGTTGCAAAAAAGCCCGCCGACCGGCGGGCTTTTTGCTTTGGGAACAACCGACGAGCGGTTGCTGCCGGCGCGGGGAGCATCCCCGCACAATGTAGGGGCAATCCGTCGATTGTCGGGCCGGGGTTTGCATTCGGTCAAGTGTCGCCGCCACATCTGCGGTCGTCCACTTGATAAAACCGTTGCAATCATCAAACATTGACCCCAAATTGATCCGGAGTATCGTAGAAGGACATGTCCAACCAGGAACAGCACGGCACCGTACTCGAGGCGCTGAATGTCAAGGTCAAGCCGCCACCGCTGTTCAAGGTGCTGTTGCTGAACGACGACTACACGCCAATGGACTTCGTGGTCGTCGTCCTGCAAACTGTATTTGCCATGAGTCGGGAAAAGGCCACACAGGTCATGCTGCAGGTACATCGGGAGGGGATGGGCGTCTGCGGCACGTATACGCGCGAAGTAGCCACGGCGAAGGTCGAACAGGTGGTCAACATCGCGCGCAAGCACCAGCATCCATTGCAGTGCACGATGGAGGAGACGTAAGCGTTAAGAGGTCGTTCAGGGCCGGGAATCGTCCCGGCTTGAGCTCGAATGGCGTGAAGGAAGGTCGATGATTGCGCAGGAACTGGAAGTCTCCCTCCACATGGCCTTTGTCGAGGCCAGGCAGAAGCAGCACGAGTTCATCACCGTCGAGCACCTGCTGCTCGCGATGCTGGACAACCCGTCCGCGGCCGAGGTCCTGAAGGCCTGCGGCGTGGACTTGGACGAGCTCCGCGGCGTCCTGTCCGACTTCATCCAGGAACACACGCCGCGCCTGGCGCCGCACTCGGACGCCGACACGCAGCCCACGCAGGGCTTCCAGCGCGTGATCCAGCGCGCCATCCTGCACGTCCAGTCGTCGGGCAAGAAGGAAGTCACCGGCGCCAACGTGCTGGTCGCGATCTTCGGCGAGAAGGAATCGCACGCCGTCTATTTCCTGAACCAGCGCGGCGTGACGCGGCTGGACGTCGTCAACTACATCGCGCACGGCATCACCAAGACGCCGCAGCAGAAGCAGGACAAGCAGGAGCCCAAAGGCACCGACGAGGAGAACGGCGGCGAAACCCAGGGTGCGCTCGACGCCTACACGGTCAACCTGATCGCGCTGGCCAAGTCCGGAAAGATCGATCCGCTGATCGGCCGCGAGCACGAGCTGGAGCGCGTCATCCAGGTGCTGTGCCGCCGGCGCAAGAACAATCCGCTGCTGGTCGGCGAAGCCGGCGTCGGCAAGACCGCCATCGCGGAAGGGCTCGCCCGCCGCATCAACGAGGGCGACGTGCCCGAGCTGCTCAAGGAGTACCAGGTCTATTCGCTCGACATGGGCGCGCTGCTGGCCGGCACCAAGTACCGCGGCGACTTCGAGCAGCGGCTGAAGGCGGTGCTGAAGCAGCTCGCCGACAATCCCAAGTCGATCCTGTTCATCGACGAGATCCACACGATCATCGGCGCCGGCGCCGCGTCGGGCGGCACGCTCGACGCGTCGAACCTGCTCAAGCCGGCGCTGTCGACGGGCGCGTTGAAGTGCATCGGCGCCACCACGTACGGCGAGTATCGGCAGATCTTCGAAAAGGACCACGCGCTGTCGCGGCGGTTCCAGAAGGTCGACGTGCCCGAGCCGTCGATCGCCGAGACCATCGAGATCCTGAAGGGCCTCAAGACGCGCTTCGAGCAGCATCACGGCGTCAAGTACGCGCCCGCGGCGCTGACCAGCGCCGCCGAGCTGGCCGCGCGCTTCATCAACGACCGTCACCTGCCCGACAAGGCGATCGACGTGATCGACGAGGCGGGCGCCGCGCAGAAGATCCTGCCCAAGTCGAAGCAGAAGAAGGTGATCGGCAAGGTCGAGGTCGAGGAGATCGTCGCCAAGATCGCGCGCATCCCGGCCAGGAACGTTTCGTCGGACGACCGCAATGCGCTGAAGACGCTCGACCGCGACTTGAAGAACGTGGTGTTCGGCCAGAACAAGGCCATCGACGCGCTGGTGTCGGCGATTCGCATGGCGCGTTCCGGCCTGGGCAATCCGCGCAAGCCGATCGGCAACTTCCTGTTCAGCGGTCCGACGGGTGTGGGCAAGACCGAGGTCGCGCGGCAGTTGGCCTATTGCCTGGGCGTCGAATTGCTCCGCTACGACATGTCCGAGTACATGGAGCGCCACGCGGTGTCGCGGCTGATCGGCGCGCCGCCGGGCTACATCGGCTTCGACCAGGGCGGACAGCTCACGGAAGCCGTCACCAAGCATCCGTACAGCGTGGTGCTGCTCGACGAGATCGAGAAGGCGCACCCGGATGTGTTCAACATCCTGCTGCAGGTGATGGACCACGGCACGCTGACCGACAACAACGGGCGCAAGGCCGACTTCCGCAACGTGATCGTGATCATGACCACCAACGCCGGCGCGAGCGAACTGGCCAAGGGCTCGATCGGCTTTACGCACACCAAGCAGGCGGGCGACGAGTCGGCGGAGATCAAGCGCATGTTCACGCCGGAGTTCCGCAACCGGCTGGACGCGACCATCTCGTTCGGGTCGCTCGACCACGACATCATCCTGCGCGTCGTCGACAAGTTCCTGCTCGAGCTCGAGGCCCAGTTGCACGAGAAGAAGGTCGACGCGTCGTTCACGCCGGAGTTGAAGGAATTCCTGGCCAAGAAGGGCTTCGACCCGCACATGGGCGCGCGGCCGATGGCGCGCCTGATCCAGGACACGATCCGCAAGGCGCTGGCGGAAGAGCTGCTGTTCGGCCGCCTCACCGGTGGCGGCAAGGTGACGATCGACATGGGCGCGGACGACAAGGTCAAGCTCGTGTTCGAAGAGACGCCCGAAGAAGCTCCCGTCGTCTAGCTGCGACGAAGACCGAAGTGCGAAAACGCCGCCGATTGGCGGCGTTCTTGTTTCGGTCCCGTATGTTCGCTAACGCACAGATACGGCGCGGGACTCAGGCATAGTCATGACGCGTGAACATGCCGTACGAAGCCCGAAGTTCGAAGTCAACCTCATCGAACGTCCACCAACAAATCGGGAGTCACGCGCCTACATCGAGGTTCACGCATCTACATTCGCGCCGGAACCGATGAACGAAAGAATTACCACCGTACTCCTCATTGAGGACGACTCCGCCGACGCGAAGTTGATTCAGGAGGCGCTCTCGGCAGAGGTCGACAGTCCGTTCCATGTCGAGTGGGTCACGGCGCTTGCGGCCGGTCTCGAACGACTGAGCAGGGAAGGTGTCGACGTGGTCATGCTCGACCTGTCGTTGCCGGACGTCAAAGGCATCGAGGCGGTGGACCAGGTATGCCTGGCTGCGCCAGATCTTCTCATCCTGGTGCTGAGCGGCTTGACCGATGAGGAAGTGGCCCGGCAGGCCGTGCAGCGCGGTGCGCATGATTACTTCTCCAAGGGCCGCGTCGACGCTCACTGGCTCCCGCGGGCACTGCGCTATGTCATCGCCCGCAAGACGGCCCTGGATGCGCTGGCGGTCAGTGAAGCCCGATTCAGGGCGATAAGCGATGCCTCCCCGCTGGGAATTCTCGTGACCGACAAGCAGGGCAGTTGCCTGTACACAAACGCCGCATATCACAGAATTTCGGGACTGAGCTTTGACGAGGCGCTGGGCATGAACTGGAAGGTCGCCATCCACTCCGACGACCGCGAGCGGGTATTTTCCGAGTGGCAAGAGGCAGCCCGGAACCAGACGCCATTTCAGACAGAGTTTCGATTCTTGCAGGAAGACCAAAGCGTGGTATGGACGCGCGTCAACGCAGCCGCCATGCGCCATGGAACGAAGCTGTACGGCTATGTGCAGACGGTAGAGGATGTCACCGAGCGCAGGGCCGAAGATGCTCTATTGCAGGACGCGCAAGAACGATTATTCGAGGAGAAGGAGCGAGCCCAGGTCACGCTCAATTCCATCGGTGACGGCGTACTCACGACGGATACATCCGGGACCATCACCTACCTCAATCGGGTCGCCGAGGAAATGACCGGGTGGCCGTGGCAGGACGCATCGGGCCGCCCGCTCGCCGAGGTATTCAGTGTCATCGACAGCTCGACTCGCCGACCCGCTCGCAATCTGGCGGAGCTGGCGGTGAAGCAGGATAAGACGGTGAGCCTGGACATCCATAGCGTGCTTGTCCGGCGTGACGGGTACGAGGCCGGGATCGAGGAATCGGCGGCCCCCATCCACGACCGGCACGGCCGGTCGTTGGTGCGGTGCTGGTATTCCACGATGTCAGCGACTCGCGAGCCACTGCGCTCAAAATGTCCCACCAGGCACAGCACGACTTTCTGACCGGCCTGCCGAACCGGCTGCTGCTGACCGACCGGCTCACCCAGGCGATTGCACTGAGTCGCCGTCACGGCAAGAAAGTTGTTCTGCTATTTCTCGATTTGGACCTCTTCAAGCGCGTAAACGATTCACTGGGGCACGTGATAGGCGACAAGCTGCTGCAGTCGGTGGCGCAACGCCTGACCGCCTGCGTTCGCACCTCGGACACCGTATGCCGCCTGGGTGGCGACGAGTTCGTGGTGCTGCTGTCGGAAGTGGAACACGTGGACGCGGCGACTCACTGCGCGGAAAAGCTGCTTGCGGCGTCAGGGGTGCCCCACCTGATCAGCGGGCACGAGGTCCACATTACCCTAAGCATCGGCATCAGCGTCTGCCCGGATGACGGTCGGGACGCAGAAGCCATGATCAAGAATGCGGACACCGCGATGTACCATGCCAAAAAAATGGGACGCAACAACTTCCAGAACTTCTCGCAAACCTGAAAACCCTTACCCCGTTCCTCAGTGCTTGATGAAAGGCACAGTGTCGGTCGCGTGTTTCTTCTGTTGCTTGATCGTCTTCTTTTCCTTTGGCGTGTGCTGAGGCTTCTTCTTGCTTGTCTTTGGGGGCTGATGGGACATGGTTCGCTCCTTTGGATCGCCGGGACCACCATGGCTCGTTAGGCATTTTGGGCCAAAGTCTCCCAGAGTGCCAGTGCGGTTCAAGTCTTCGTGATGCACATGGATGATGACGTGCGATGCCCGTATCCAGGCGCTAAACGCGCCCCGTGTCATACAGGCCAGCCAGGAATGACTCAAGCGTTGCCCGTGGAACGAACCGATATCCCTTGTATCGAGCAATTGTCGCAGTGACATTGCGAACCTCATTGTCGCTAGGCGGTCGCGAATGAGCCTTCAGATAGCGATAGGTGAATTCGAGAACGGCGTCGCCGCTTTCCATGTCGATCGACTGTGCTGGCGCGAAAGGCGAACGATTCGCCCTGTTCCCTGCATATCGGTAAAGCCTGTCCAGCGGGTTTGGCACTCGATGCGCTCCGTTTGACGCCCCTGTCGAGGCGGCAAGGATCCAGTGAACCCAGATAACGCGAGATCGTCTGTTCGGTGCCGCACATAACTTGCGGACATATCAGCGCAAAGGGCCACCCCTACGGGAAGGAAGGCCGTATTGACGCAAGTTCGGCGCATGCTTTCATGGCTTTTCGGTGTTTCGTCGCCCTTTCACCTCACCAGGCGACCGCCGTCGATCGGCAACACATGTCCGGTGGTGAACGACGCGCCTTTCGAACACAGCCAGATCACGGCTTCCGCCACTTCCTCGGGTTTGCCGACGCGCCCCATCGGATGCATTGCGGTGACCTGCGCGCCGAGCGCTTCATCGTGGAAGAACGCGCGCTGCGTCATGTCGGTGCGGATCACCGCGGGCGCGACGGCATTGATGCGGATGTCCTGTGCCGCGTATTCGATCGCGGCCGCGCGCGTGAGACCGACCACGCCGTGCTTGCTCGCGAAGTAGGCGGTTCCGACCCGCCCGCCGGTGAGGCCGGCGACCGAGGCCATGTTGACGATCGCGCCTTTGGTTTTGAGGATGTGCGGGATCTCGTGCTTCATGCACAGGAACACCGCCGTCAGGTTGACCGCGATCACCTCGTCCCACGTCGCCTCGGACGATTCCGCCAACGGAACGAACGGGTCGCCCTCGATGCCGGCATTGTTGAACGCATAGTTCAGCTTGCCGAAGTGCTCGACGGTGCGGGCAACGAGCGCCGCAATCTCCGCCGGCTTCTTCATGTCGGTCCGGACGAACAGCGCTTCGCCGCCGGCGGCCTTGATCAGGCGCACCGTTTCCTCCGACTGATCGGTTCGCCGGCTGGCCACCACGACCTTGGCGCCTTCGCGCGCGAACGCGAGCGCCGTGGCGCGACCGATGCCGGAGCTGCCTCCGGTGACGAGCGCGACGTCGCCCTTGAACTTCGAGTCCATCGAATTTCCCTCCGGAGACAAGATCGGCGCCTGCCTCAATGGCGACGCGAAAGAGTGAAACGGCGATTTTTGAATCGCCGTTTCCGCTTCTCGGTGTTGCGTGCTTCAAGCCAATGTATCGGCCCAGATGTTGCGCGCCCACGCGAACGCGTAGCTCCCCTCGAGTTCGCTCATCGCCGTCGAGACGCCGCCGGCGCCCGCCACCGGCATCACCGTCTTCTTGTCCTTGTCCCATTGGTGCACCGAGCAGACGTGGATCGAATCCTTGTCGGTGACCATGCTGTAGCACGTGTTGTTGAGCACCGGCGTCGGATTCGGCGGCTGTCCGGCCAGCAGCGCGACGACCGCCGCGGCACAGACCTTGGCATGCTGGTTCGCCATGTGGCCGGACTTGGGCATGCCCGTCGCGACCTGGATCGCGTCGCCGAGCACGTGGATGTTCCTGACCTTCACCGATTCGAAGGTCTGGAAGTCGACGTCGCACCAGCGGTCGTTGGCGGTGACCACGCCCGCCGACCGCGCGATCGCGCCCGCGCGCTGCGGCGGCAGGACGTTCAGCACGTCGGCCCTGACATCGTCATTGACTTCGAACTTCGCGGTCCGGGACGCGACGTCGACGTCGGTGAGCACGTAATTGGCGCGATACTCGACGATGCCCTTGTACTCGTCGGCCCAGGCCTTCTTGAACAGCGGTCCCTTCGACGTGACGTCGCCGTTGCCATCCAGGACCAGCACCTTCGACTTGGGCTTCGCGCGCCGGAAATACCACGCGACCTGACAGGCGCGCTCGTACGGTCCCGGGGGACAGCGGTACGGCGCAACCGGTATCGACAGCACATAGACGCCGCCATCGGGCATCGCCTCGAGCTGCTTGCGCAATGCCAGCGTCTGCGCGCCGGCCTTCCATGCATGCAGGACCTTCGATTGCGCGTCGGCATTGTTGAGCGCGGGAACCTTGTCCCACATGAAATCGACCCCCGGCGAGAGGATCAGGCGATCGTAGGAGAGCTCGCCGCCGCCGGCGAGCCTGACCGTGCGCTTGTCGGCATCGATGGCCGTCGCCGTATCGCGAACGACTTTCACGCCATGGCGTCGCGTCAGGTTGTCGTAGCTGACGGTGAGGAACGCCATGTCCTTGCTGCCGCCCAGGACCAGGTTCGACATCGGGCACGAAATGAATTCCGGAGCGGGTTCGACGAGCGTGACGTCGATGCCGCCGTTGCTCCACATCCGGATGTATTTCGCGGCGGTCGCGCCGCCGTAGCCGCCGCCGACGACGACGACCTTTCCCGACGCGCCGCCACTCGTCGTCGCGCAGCCGGACAGCGCCACGCGCCGCCGCGCTGCCGCATCCTGCCGCCGCCAGCTTCAGGAAGTCCCGACGCTGCAACGTCATGGCCGGCCTCCGTTGAGCGCGGCTCACTTGGGGGCCCTCATTTGGGAACCTTCTGTTCGGCAAACCAGCCGGCGATCAGCGCGACCTGTTCGTCCGAGTAGCCTTTGGACAACTGGTGCATGATCGACGCGGGCTTGGCGCCGCTCTTGAATTCCTGCATCTTGCTGATCATGGTTTCCTTCGCCATGCCGGCAAGGGACGCGGTGCCGCCCTGGCTGACGCCTTGGGTGCCATGGCAGTTCGCGCAGGTGGCGGCGAGATTGCGGGCGAGATTGGGATCGGTGGTCTGCGCCGCGACCGTCGCGACGGCCAGCGTCGCCAGTGCGGCCACACCGACATGGAACATGCGCATGATGGATTCCTCCTCGATGCGATGCGGGTGGACGGCGCGCGGCGCGCACCGACGGTGTCGCACGAAGCCGATCGCGACGGTTCTTATGCTGCGTCAAAGGGTGGCACGACCGCACATAGCATAATTGCTGCCGCTGGATTTCACCATGCCGCGCAAGCGAAATGCCGCAGTGACTGCCCCGGACGCCGGGGCGGAGCGGGGCCTGACGCGCCGCGAAGCCGCGGCACGACTCGCCGCTGCCGGCCGCAACGAGTTGCCGTCCAAGGCGCGGCGCACGCTTTTGCGCATCACGCTGGGCGTGTTTCGCGAGCCGATGTTCCTGATGATCGTCGCCGCGGGCCTGCTCTATCTCGTGCTGGGCGACGCCGGCGAAGCGCTGCTTCTTCTCGCGTTCGTGGTCATCGTCCTCGGCATCACGATCGTCGAGGAACGCAAGACCGAGCGGGTTCTGGAAGCGCTGCGCGATCTGTCCAGCCCGCGCGTGCGCGTGCTGCGCGACGGCGAGCCGCAGGTGATCCCGGGCGGCGACGTCGTTGTCGGGGACATCATGCTGCTCGAGGAGGGCGATCGCATCGCGGCCGACGCGGTGCTGCTGGCGGCGCACGACCTGTCCGTCGACGAGTCGCTGCTCACCGGCGAATCGGCGCCCGTCACCAAGCGCGCCCGTGCCGGCGACGACGCGGCCGCGCTCGCTGCAATGCGTCCCGGCGGCGACGGTCTGCCGCGCGTCTATGCGGGCTCGATGGTCGTGCAAGGCGGCGGCACGGCGCGAGTGCTGGCGACCGGATTGGCGTCGGCCATCGGGCAGATCGGCCACGCGCTGGCCACGGTCGTCGAGCCCGAGAGTCCGCTGAAGCGGCAGACGGCGGCGCTGGTGCGCTGGTTCGCGGCGGCAGCCGTGGTGCTGTCGCTGGCGGCGACGGGCCTCTATCTGTTCGCGCGGGGAAATCTGCTCGAGGCCGTGCTCGCCGGATTGGCGCTGGCGATGAGCATGCTGCCGGAGGAATTTCCGGTGATCCTGACCGTATTCATGGCGGCCGGCGCGTGGCGCATTTCGAAGCGCAACGTGCTGACGCGGCGCATCAACGTCATCGAGACGCTCGGCGCCGCGACGGTGCTGTGCGTCGACAAGACCGGCACCCTCACCGAAAATCGCATGGCGGTGCAATGTTTCGCGACCGCGTCGGGCCTGCGCCGGCTCGGCGCGGCGGGCGACGTTGCCGCGGCGTTCACTCCGGTCGAGCAGGCGATGCTGGCGACGGCCGTCCTGGCGTCCGAGGAGCGGCCGTTCGATCCGATGGAAATCGCGCTGCATGCGGCTTGGGTCGACGGCGCTGCCGCAGGATCCCGCGGAAGGCCTGACGTTCGTGCACGAATACCCGCTCTCGGCCCGACTGCTCGCGATGACGCACGTCTGGGCAGCGGACAAGCGCGGGACCGCGGTGGTCGCCACCAAGGGGGCGCCGGAGGCGATCGCGCGGCTGTGCGGCCTCGACGCGGCGACGCGGCGCGACATCGACGCGCAGGCGGTGGCCCTCGCCGGCGAGGGGCTGCGCGTGCTGGGCGTGGCGCGCGCGGAAGCGTCCGGTCCGCCATGGCCCGCGGATCCGCGCGAATTCAGCTTTGCGTGGCAGGGCCTGGTCGCCTTCGCGGATCCGCTGCGCGCCAACGTGCCGCACGCGATCGCCGAATGCCGCGGCGCCGGCATTCGCGTCGTGATGATCACCGGCGACTACGCGGCCACCGCGCGCGCCATCGCCGACGCGGCCGGCCTGCATGCGTCCGCGATCGTGACCGGAGCGGAAATCGAGACGCTCGACGAAGCCGCGCTTCGCGAGTGCGCGCGCAACACGTCGATCTTCGCGCGCATCGCTCCCGAGCAGAAACTCGCGATCGTCGCGGCGCTGAAGGCCAACGGCGAGATCGTCGCGATGACGGGCGACGGCGTCAACGACGCGCCCGCGCTCAAGGCCGCACACATCGGCATCGCCATGGGCAGGCGCGGCACCGACGTCGCGCGCGAAGCGGCCGCGCTGGTGCTGCTCGACGACGACTTCGTGTCGATCGTCGCCGCGGTGCGGCTTGGCCGGCGGATCTACGCGAACCTGCGCAAGGCGATGTCCTACGTGCTGGCGGTGCACGTGCCCATCGCCGGCATGGCGTTGCTGCCGCTCATGTGCGGGTGGCCGCTGATGTTCGGACCCGCGCACATCGTGTTCCTGGAACTGATCATCAATCCGACGTGCTCGATCGTGTTCGAGGCCGAGCACTCCGAGCACGATGCGATGCGCCGGCCGCCGCGGGATTCGAACGCGCCGCTGTTCAGCGCCGCGACGATCGCGCTTTGCCTGGTTCAGGGCGGGTCGGTGCTGGTCGCCGTGGCGTTGCTCTACGCGTGGCTGCAAGCGACCGGAGCGACCGCGCCCGTCGCAAGGACGATGGGATTCGTCGCCTTGGTGGCCGGCAACCTGGGCCTCATATTCGCGCACCGCTCTCCCAACGCGCCGTTCAGGCGAGTTTTCCGCGGCGAGAATCCGGCGTTGTGGTGGGTCGTGGGCAGTGCGCTGGCGGCGCTGGCGGTGACAGTCTACTGGCCGCCGCTGCAAGCGCTTTTCGGTTTGCGCCGATCGCGGCGCGCGATCTGGCGATGGCCTTCGCCGTCGGCATTGCCGCGGTGATCCTCTTTTCCGCGATTCGCGTCGTCGCCACGCGCGGTCCGGTGCGGCGCGTCGCGTGATCCGCGGAATTGGAATCCGTTTTCAGCCGGGTGCGGCCGGGCGCAGAGCGGGCTGCCAACGAGTCGTCAGCCACGTAGGCAAGTTAAATCAATGGGTTGAGTCAGTTTTCCGCGGCGCGGCACGATTCGCGCTGCACTGATGGAGTGCAACGCAGCAACAAGCGACGCAAAATATCGACATATTTGTTCCGTCAGACGGAAAGTGTTTTTAAGTGACTGATAAATAGCGTAAATATCATGATGCATTGCGCAAATATCGCTTGAAACCTGTTCGTCACTTTGCTAACGTGAACTCGTCACGAGTCGCGGTCCGCAGCATCACGCGGGACGCGGCGAAGAGGGGTGTGGTTCACCCATCCACGCCCGCCCGACCGCCAGAGCGATCCTCTCCGGTCCGTGCAGCGAGGCTTCTTGCGGCAATGGCCGCCGGAGGTTTCGCAACGCAGGTGCCCTCGCGCGATGCGCGTATGGGGTGCCGCTGACCAACGTGCCGTCGCCTTCGCGGCGGCTTGGCCGACACGAGATGGGAGCACGCATGAACTACGACCTCGAAGCAGCAAGGCTCAAGAAGGACTGGGCGGAAAATCCCCGCTGGAAGGGCATCAAGCGCGGTTTCTCGGCGGAGGACGTCGTCCGCCTGCGCGGATCGGTGCACATCGAGCACACGCTGGCGCGCCGCGGCGCGGAGAAGCTGTGGAAGCTCGTCAACGAGGAACCGTTCGTCAATTCGCTGGGTGCCATGACCGGCAACCAGGCGATGCAGCAGGTGAAGGCCGGTCTCAAGGCCATCTACCTGTCCGGCTGGCAGGTCGCCGCCGACGCGAACATCGCCGGGGAAATGTATCCGGACCAGTCGCTGTATCCGGTCAACTCCGTGCCGAACGTCGTGAAGCGCATCAACAACACGTTTGCGCGCGCCGACCAGATCCAGCACATGGAAGGCACCGGCGACATCGATTTCTTCGCGCCGATCGTCGCCGACGCCGAGGCCGGATTCGGCGGCGTGCTGAACGCGTTCGAACTGATGAAGGCGATGGTCGAGGCCGGCGCGGCCGGCGTCCACTTCGAGGACCAGCTGGCATCGGTCAAGAAATGCGGGCACATGGGCGGCAAGGTGCTCGGTCCCGACGCGCGAAGCGGTCGACAAGCTGGTCGCGGCGCGGCTCGCCGCCGACTGCATGGGCGTGCCGACGGTCATCCTGGCGCGCACCGATGCCGAGGCGGCCGACCTCGTGACGTCGGACATCGACGACAACGACAAGCCGTTCCTCACGGGCGAGCGGACCGTCGAGGGCTTCTACAAGACGCGCAATGGACTCGACCAGGCGGTCTCGCGCGGCCTGGCGTACGCCGCGTACGCCGACATGATCTGGTGCGAGACGGGCAAGCCCGACCTCGATTTCGCCAAGGCGTTCGCGGAAGCCATCCACGCGAAGTTCCCGGGCAAGCTGCTCGCCTACAACTGCTCGCCGTCGTTCAACTGGAAGAAGAACCTCGACGACGCCACGGTCGCCAAGTTCCAGCGCGAGCTGGGCGCGATGGGCTACAAGTTCCAGTTCATCACGCTGGCCGGCTTCCACAGCCTCAACTACTCGATGTTCAACCTGGCGCACGGCTACGCGCACGAGCACATGACGGCGTTCGTCGAGTTGCAGGAGGCCGAGTTCGCCGCGATGAGCAAGGGCTTCACGGCGATCAAGCACCAGCGCGAAGTCGGCACGAGTTACTTCGACGCGGTCACCACGACGATCCAGGGCAGCGCGGCGTCGACCACCGCGCTCAAGAACTCGACCGAGGACGAGCAGTTCTTCGACAAGCCGAAGACGGAGCTGCACGTCGCCAACGGATAACGCCCCAACCCAGCGTTCCGGTACGACCGCGCCGCGCCATCCCGTCCGGGGTGGCGCGGCGCTTGTCCATTGGGGCCGCCGCGCGGCTCGCTTTGTGCCAGACTCCGCGGTCCACCGAACTACCGTCGCCGAAGCAGGTCGGATACACCATGGCAACCATCGCATCGTCCGACCCGCGTGCGCCGGAAAGCGCGGCCGCCCCGCGCGGCGTGCGCGCGTTCTTCGCGCTTTCGCCCGACGCCGAAGTCCGGGAATCCCTGGCGGCGCTCGGCCGCGACGTCGCGCGCCGGTGCCGGGGGAGGGCCGTGTCCCCGGAGAACGCCCACCTGACCCTCGCCTTCATCGGCGACATCGACAAGTCCGCGTTGCCGGTGCTGCAGCGCGTCGGCGACGGCGTGCCCAAGTCCGGATTCGACGTGAATTTCGATTCCCTCGGCGCGTGGCGGGCGTCGGGCGTGGCGTGGATCGCGCCGTCCGTGTTGCCGCCGGCGCTGCAGAGGCTGCATGCGGCGCTTGCCAAGGCGCTCGCGGAAGCCGGGTTCACGCTCGAGACGAGGCCGTTCCGGCCCCATGTCACGCTCGCGCGCCGCTGCCTGCAGCCTTTGCCGCGCGCCCGCAGCGCGCCCATCGTCTGGCGCGCGGACAAGCTGCACCTGGTCGGTTCGGAATTGCGCGCGGACGGGCCGGTCTACCGCGACCTCGCGTCCTGGGATTTGGCGGCGCGCTAGCTCTCGCGCCACGGCAGGCGCTAGGGTCCGCGTTCGACCGGCAGCGCCGGATCGGCCGACCATTCGCTCCACGAGCCCGGATACAGGCGCGTGCCCGGCAACCCGGCGAGTTCCATCGCGAGAATGTTGTGGCAGGCGGAAACGCCCGAGCCGCAGCTATGCACGACCGTCTCGTGCGGCGCGCCGTCGAGCAGCGCCGTGAATTCGGCGCGCAGGAATGACGGGTGCTTGAACGTGCCGTCGGCCTCGAGGTTCAGCGGGAACGGCCGGTTGTGCGCGCCGGGAATGTGGCCGGCGACGGGACCGAAGGGCTCGACTTCGCCGCGAAAGCGCTCCGGCGACCGGGCATCGATCAGGAACAGCGTGTGGCGATGGATGCTCGCGCGCACGCCCGAGGCGTTCACGGTCGGCGTCACGCGCCGGATGCCGAAATTCGCCGGTCGCGCTTCCGGCACATCGGCGTTCACCGCGCGGCCCTCCTTCACCCACTTGGCGAAGCCGCCGTCGAGAACCGCTACGGCGTCGTGCCCCAGCCAGCGCAGCATCCACCACAGCCGCGCCGCGTACATGCCGTTGGCCTGGTCGTACGCGACGACCTGTTTCGTCTCGTCGATGCCGAGACGCGAAAAGAGCGCCGCGGCCGCTTCGGGCGTGGGCAGGGGATGGCGCCCGTTGCGGCCGGTCTTGGGCCCGGACAAGTCGCGCTCGACATGGACGAACTGCGCGCCGGGCACGTGCGCCTTCGCGTACTCGGCCTCGCCCCAGGTGTCCTGCTGCACGAGGTCGTGGCGGACGTCGCAGATGACGATGTCCGGCCGCGCGATGGCGTCGGCCAGTTCAGCGGTGGAAATCAGCGTGGTGAACAAATGCGAATCCTCTGGTCACCGGCGCACAAGCGCGCAGCGAAATTACAGGTGCGCGATGTGCGCTTCCATTTCACGGCGGTAGAACTCGTGGAAGTGCTGCATGCCGTCTTCCATCGGCGACTGGTAGGGGCCGATCTCGCTCCTGCCGGACCGGTACAGCGCGAGCCGCCCCGCATCCATCCGCTCGGCGATCTCGTCGTCTTCCCTCGCCGTTTCCATGTACGCGGCCTGCTCGGCCTCGACGAATTCGCGCTCGAACAGCGCGATCTCCTCGGGGTAGTAGAACTCGACGACGTTCATCGTCTTGTCCACGCCCTGCGGGATCAGCGTGCTGATGACGAGCACATGCGGATACCACTCCAGCATGATGTTCGGATAGTACGTGAGCCAGACGGCGCCATGCTGCGGGATCTCGCCGCGATAGAAATCCAGCACGGCCTTGTGCCAGCGTTCGTAGGTCCGCGAACCGGGCTTGGACAGGCTGTTGTTGATGCCGACCGTCTGCACCGAGTACCAGTCGCCGAATTCCCACTTCAGGTCGTCGCAGGTGACGAACTGGCCCAGGCCGGGATGGAACGGCCCGACGTGGTAGTCCTCGAGATAGACCTCGATGAAGGACTTCCAGTTGTAGTTGCACTGGTGCATCTCGACGCGGTCGAGCATGTAGCCCGAGAAGTCGAAGTGCTTGACGCCCAGCGCGGCCAGGTCCTGCGCGACGTTGCGGGGCCCGTCGAACAGCAGGCCGTTCCAGTGCTGCATCGGCGTGCGGCCCAGGTTGAGGCAGGGCTTGTCGGCGAAGTGCGGCGCGCCCAGCAGTTCGCCCTTCAGGTCGTAGGTCCAGCGGTGCAGCGGGCACACGATGTTGCGCGTGTTGCCGCGCCCGTTGTACATGAGCGCCTGGCGATGCCGGCAGATGTTGGACAGGAGCTCGACGCCGTTCGCGTTGCGCACGAGCATCTGCGCCTCGCCGCGCGCGGCGAGCGCCTGGAAGTCGCCGACATTCGGCACCATGAATTCGTGGCCGACATAGCCTGGTCCGCGGGCGAGCAGGAGCCGCTGCTCGATTTCCAGCACACGGGGATCGCAATACCAGGAAACGGGGAACTGCGTGCTGGCCTGACGCAAGCGTCCGGCCGTTGCGAGGTCCGACATACGGGCCAACCCTTTCGCGAAATTCGGTTGCTAGCAACCAACCCAACCCAACAACCCGGGACGACGGCTTTCTGCAACTGCGGGCTTCACTGAAAAGCCGCCCCGGACCGCTTTGCTAAGTCGGCCGCGCGAAACGTGAATTCGCTCTGGCCGCGTCGTCAAAAGATGTTAGTATATTGTGCTTTACGTAAACAGGTCAAGACCTTAGCGCGTTTTTCGCGGCGTCCAAACCATGTCCAAGACTGCCGACTCGCCCCAGACGTTCGAAGCCGCGCTCGCCGAGCTGGAGGAGATCGTCGGCCGGATGGAAAGCGGCCAGCTTCCGCTCAAGGAATCGCTGGCGGCATACAAGCGGGGTGCGGAGTTGCTGACGCTTTGCCAGGCATCGCTCAAGGACGCGCAAGCGCAGGTCGAAGTCCTCGAGCAAGGGCGTGCTGAAGGCGTTCGCGGCGGAAGGCGATGCCGATGCATCCTGACCTCGCGTTCCCGGTCTGGACCGGGGAGCGGCAACGCCGGATCGAGGACGTCCTCGACCGCGCGCTGCCCCGCGCCGACGCGCTGCCGGCCAAGCTGCACGAGGCCATGCGCTACGCCGTGCTGGGCGGAGGCAAGCGCATCCGCCCGTTGCTGGCCTATGCCGCCGGCGAGTTCGCGGATGCCGATCCGGCCGTCGTCGATGCGCCGGCCGCCGCGGTCGAACTCATCCACGCCTATTCGCTCGTCCACGACGACCTGCCGTGCATGGACAACGACGTCCTGCGCCGCGGCAAGCCCACCTGCCACGTCGCTTTCGGCGAAGCCGAGGCATTGCTCGCCGGCGACGCGCTGCAGTCGCTTGCGTTCGGCCTGCTGGGCGAAAGCGCGATGCGCGCGTCCGGCGCGGCATGCGCGATACTCGCGACCGCGGCAGGCGCGCCCGGCATGGCGGGGGGCCAGGCGATCGACCTCGCGAGTTCCGGCACCGCGCTGACGTTGCCCGAACTGCAGACGATGCATCGGATGAAGACGGGCGCGCTCATACGCGCGGCAGTGCAGCTGGGCGCCGCGTGCGGACGCCCGTTGACCGCCGAGGAATCGTCTGCGCTGGATGTGTACGCGCGCGCGGCGGGCCTGGCGTTCCAGGTCGTCGACGACGTCCTCGATGTCGAGGGCACGGACGCCGCGCTGGGCAAGACCGCCGGCAAGGACGCGGCGCAGCAGAAACCGACTTACGTGTCGCTGCTGGGATTGGAGCCGGCCAGGCAGCACGCCGAAGCGCTGCGCGCGGAAGCCCACGCCGCGCTGGCGCCGTTTCGCGGCAGCGCCCGGCGCCTGCTGGAACTTGCCGACTGGATCGTGTTGCGCAAACATTGATGCCGACATCCATGTATCCGTTGCTCGAACGCATCAACCAACCCGCCGACCTGCGCGCACTCGACCGGGGCGAACTGCGCGACCTGTCGCGGGAGCTGCGCGCGTTCCTGCTCGGCACCGTCGCGCAGACGGGCGGACACCTGTCGTCGAACCTGGGCACGGTCGAGCTCACGGTGGCGTTGCACTACACGTTCAACACGCCCCACGACCGCATCGTCTGGGACGTCGGCCACCAGACCTACGCGCACAAGATCCTGACCGGCCGGCGCCAGGCCATGGCGAAATTGCGCCAGGCGGGCGGCCCGTCGGGCTTTCCGCGGCGCGTGGAAAGCGAATACGACACGTTCGGCACCGCGCATTCGTCGACGTCGATTTCCGCGGCGTTGGGAATGGCGGTCGCGGCGAGACTCAAAGGCGAGGACCGGCGCGCGATCGCCGTGATCGGCGACGGCGCGATGACCGCGGGCATGGCGTTCGAGGCGATGAACAACGCCGGCATCAGCGGCACCGACCTGCTGGTGATCCTGAACGACAACGACATGTCGATCAGCGAGCCGGTCGGCGCGCTCGACCAGTACCTCGCGAAAGTGCTGTCGTCGCGCCTGTACAACTCGGTGCGCCGCAGCGGCAAGGAGATGCTGGCCAAGCTGCCGCAGCCGGTGCACGAAATCGCGCGGCGCGCGGAAGAGCACGTCAAGGGCATGGTGCTTCCCGGCACGCTGTTCGAGGAGTTCGGCTTCAACTACATCGGCCCGATCGATGGCCATGACGTGGATGCGCTGGTGAAGACGCTCGCCAATGTCCGCGAGCTGAAGGGGCCGCAATTCCTGCACGTCGTCACGCGCAAAGGCTACGGCTATCCGAAGGCGGAGGAAGATCCGATCCTCTATCACGGCGTGTCGAAGTTCGATCCGGCCGTCGGCTACAACGTGAAGCCGTCGGCCAAGCCGAGCTATACGCAGGTGTTCGGCGACTGGCTGTGCGACATGGCGGCGAGGGACTCCCGCATCGTCGGCATCACGCCTGCGATGCGCGAAGGCTCGGGGCTGGTGCGCTTTTCGCAGGAGTTTCCGAAGCGCTACTTCGACGTCGGCATCGCGGAGCAGCACGCGGTGACGTTCGCCGGCGGCCTGGCTTGCGAGGGCATGAAGCCGATCGTGGCCATCTACTCGACGTTCCTGCAGCGCGCCTACGACCAGACGATCCACGACATCGCGCTGCAGAACCTGCCGGTGGTCTTCGCGATCGACCGCGCCGGCGTGGTCGGCGCGGACGGCGCGACGCACATCGGCGCGTTCGACCTGTCGTACCTGCGCTGCCTGCCGAACATGACGGTGATGGCGCCGTCCGACGAGAACGAATGCCGGCAGATGCTCTATACCGGCTGCACGCTCGATTCGCCTTCCGCCATTCGCTATCCGCGCGGCAGCGGGCCGGGCGCCGCCATCGAAGCCGAGATGCGTGCGCTGCCCATCGGCCGCGGCGAGTTGCGGCGCGAGGGCAAGCGCCGGCCGCACCGCGTCGCGATCCTGGCATTCGGCTCGATGCTGCATCCGGCGCTGGCCGCGGCGGAGGAGCTGGACGCCACCGTCGCCAACATGCGCTTCGTCAAGCCGCTCGATGCCGAACTCATACTGAAGCTCGCGCGCGAACACGACGCACTGGTCACGGTCGAGGAGAACGTCGTCGCCGGCGGCGCCGGCAGCGGCGTGTCGGAACTGCTCGCGGCCGAAGGCGTCACCGTGCCGACGCTGCATCTCGGACTGCCGGACCGGTTCGTCGATCATGGCGACCCGGCGCTGCTGCTCGCGCAGGTCGGCCTGGACGGCAAGGGCATCGCCGCGTCGATCGAAGCGCATTTCGGCCAACACAAGGCCGAGCCCCGGGTCAAGCCGGCTGCCTAGCCTTAGCCGTTACAATGCCGGAACCATGAACCGCCCCGAACAGCCCGACCTGCTGATGCCGATTCCCGACGTGCAATCGGGGACCGACGAACGCAACCTGGCGATCGATCAGGTCGGCATCAAGGGCATCAGGTTCCCGCTCGCATTTGCCGACAAGGACGGCGTCGCGCAGCCGACGGTGGCGCTGTGCAACGTGTACGTCGCGCTGGCCGAGGACCGCAAGGGCACGCACATGTCGCGGCTGGTCATGCTGCTCGAGGAACGGGCGGGTGCGGCGCCGCTGTCGGTCGCCGGGTTGCGCGCGATGCTCGACGACCTCGTCGTGCGCCTGGATGCGCCGGCCGGGCGGATCGAGATCTCTTTCCCGTACTTCGTGCGCAAGATCGCGCCGGTCTCGGGAATCGCCAGCATGATGGATTACGAGATAAGGCTCGTCGGCGAACTGAAGGACGGGCGCTACACGTTGACCGTCGCGGTGGCCGCGCCGGTCATGTCGCTGTGCCCGGCTTCCAAGGAGATCTCGGACTACGGCGCGCACAACCAGCGCTCGACGGTGACCATCACGGTGCGGCCCACGCAGCCGGTGTTCGTCCACGAGCTGCTGCGCATCGCGGAGGAGGAGGCGTCCTGCGAGCTGTACGGCATCCTCAAGCGCGCCGACGAGAAATACGTCACCGAGCGCGCCTACGACAACCCGCGTTTTGTCGAGGACCTGGTGCGCGGCGTCGCGGCGCGGCTTGACGCCGACCCGCGCTTCGAGGCTTTCCGCGTCGAAGCCGAGAACTTCGAGTCGATCCACAATCACAGCGCCTACGCGCGCATCGCGCGCGGCCTGTAGTCGTCGTTCGTCGCCCCGCGCGGCCGTTCCGTCGACACCCGTCGCTGTTCGTCCGACCTGAAGCCGTCCCACGACGGCCCCGCGACTACAATGCGCGGTGACCCGCGGCCTTGCCCCGGGAACTTACGCGCCCGCACCGCATGCCACGCTCGCTGAAAGCCCGCTACGACGCGTTCGCCGAACGCATTCTCGCTTCGCTGTCGGAAATCGAGCGGCGCGAAGTGCGCACGTTCGACGAGTGGCTGTACCAGGGCGGCGGATGGACCTGGCTGGCCGGCGCCGTCCTGGTGACGACGGGCGCGGCATGGATCGCGTCGCGCCTGCCGTGGAACATGTCGTTCCTCGAAGCCGCGGTGCTGTTCAACGCCTTTGTCTTCGTCACGCTGTTCGCGGGCCTGTCGGCGTGGTTCGGTTTCCGCAGGTACAGCGGCAAGGCGTTCCGGATGGTGGTGTTGAGCCCGCTGCTGGCGCTGCTCGGCGCGTTCATCGGCGCCAGCATTGCCGGCCTCATCAAGGGCGTCAATCCCTTCGACTGGCTGCACGACAGCGCGACGCTGCGGCACATCGTGACCGGCGCGCTGGTGCTGGGTTTCGTGTACACGATCCTGGTCGCGCTGATCGCGAACCTGCGCAACCGCGAATACCGCGCGCTCGCCGCCAATCTCGAGGCGGAGGCGCGCCAGAGCGAACTGTCGCGGCAGCTCGCGGAGTCGAAGCTGAAACTGCTGCAGCTGCAGATCGAGCCGCATTTCCTGTTCAACACGCTGGGCAGCGCGCAGCAGCTGGCCGAGAAGTCCGCGCCCGATGCCGCGCGGCTGATCAGCGACCTGATCCGCTTCCTGCGCGCGACGACGCCGACGCTGCGCGACGACGCGACGACCCTTCGCCAGGATGCGCTGATGGTCCGCGCCTACCTGCGCATCATGCAGACGCGCCTGGGCGGAAGACTCAAGTGGACAGTCACCATCCCGGAAGGCCTCGAGGACGCGGCCATTCCACCCGGCATGCTGATCACGCTCGTCGAGAATGCGATCAAGCACGGCATCGAACCGCTGCCGGAAGGCGGGCGCATCGACGTCACCGCGACGCATGAGACGCGGCGCGGATGGCGCGCGCATCGTGCTGTCGGTCGCGGACACCGGCATGGGCTTGACCGGTCCGCCGGGCGTGAACGGCATCGGCCTTGCCAATATCCGCGAACGCCTCGCGCTGCAGCACGGCGAACGCGCTGCGCTCGAGACCGACGCCAACCATCCGCGCGGATTCGTCGCGCGCCTCGTCCTGCCGCTCGGCGCCGCGCCTGCCCGCGCAACGCCGGCACCGCTGATGGAAGATGCTCTCCGATGAACCGCCCGACCGCATTGATCGCCGAGGACGAACCGCTGATGCGCGAGCGGCTGAAGGAGAAGCTGGCGGAGGCATGGCCCGAACTCGACATCGTCGCGGAGGCGGCCGACGGCAACCAGGCGCTCGCGCTGTTCGGGGAGTGGCAGCCGCAGATCGCCTTCCTGGACATCCGGATGCCGGGCATGAGCGGACTCGACGTCGCGGCCGAGATCGGCGGCGATTGTCACGTCGTGTTCATCACGGCCTACGACCAGTACGCGCTCAAGGCCTTCGACGCCGGCGCGGTCGACTATCTGTTGAAGCCGGTGGAAAGCGACCGCCTGACCGCCACGGTGGAAAGGATTCGCCGGAAGCTAGGCTCGCCGCCCGACGATCTTTCGGCGCTGCTGGCCGAGTTGCGCGCGACGGTCAGGCCCCAGGCGGCCCGCATGCAATGGATCAGGGCCGCGGTCGGCAAGCAGGTCAAGTTGATCCCTGTCGCCGACGTCGTCTACTTCCAGGCCGACACCAAGTACACGCGCGTGGTGCTCGGCAGCGGCGAGGCGCTGATCCGCACGCCGTTGAAGGAACTGCTGGCCGACCTGGATCCGGACAAGTTCTGGCAGGTGCACCGGGGAACGATCGTCAACCTCGACGCAGTCTCCGGCGTATTGCGCGAGGACGCCGAGCGCCAGTTCATCCTGCTCAAGAACCGGCAGGAGAGGCTTCCCATCTCCCGCCAGTTCACTCACCTCTTCAAGCAGATGTAGCGCGCGACGCCTATGCGTTAGGGTGATCGAGGCCGTCTTCGAACAGCGCGGTGACGTGCACGGTGGTTCCGTTGGGTTCGACGGAGACGTTGGTGGACCCCGCCTGCGCCAGGCGGATCATGTTCGCATTCGTGGACATGATTTCGGCGACGAATCCGCGCACGCCTCTCGCGGCCGCGTGTTCGCTCATCCGCCGCTGCAGCGCCGCGCCGAGCCCGCAGCGCTGCCACTCCGGGCTCACCATGAACGCCGTTTCCGCCAGGTTCGTCGACGGGTCGATGAAGTAGCACGATTGGGCGACGACCTGCGGATTCTCGCGCGTCCCGGTCACGGCCACGAACGCGACCTCGTTCTCGAAGTTGACGTTGCACAGGCGCTGCACGTCGTTGCCGGAAAGCGCACGCACCGTACGGAAGAAGCGGGTGAACACGTCTTCCTCGGAAAGGCTGTGGAACAGGTCGCGGATGCTGTCGCCATCCGTCGTCACTGCCGGCCGCAGCAGCACCGACCGCTTGTCCTTGAGCACGACGGTGACCTCTTCCTCCACCGGATACGCGCGCATGTTCTGCAGCGACTGCGCGGCGGTCACGTAGCCGAGCGCCTGCGCCTGCGCAAACAGTTCCGCGCGGAATTTCGGATGCGCCACCTGGATCAGCGCCACCGTGCGCTCGCGGATCGACTTGCCGAACAGGTACGCGATGCCGTACTCGGTGATCACGTAGTGCACGTCGGTGCGGGCGATGGAGACGCCCTCGCCGGGGCCGAGCGTCGCCCGGATGCACGACACGCTGTCGCCATCGGACGTCGACGCGAGGCAGATGATGGCCTTGCCGCCTTCCGAGCGGGCCGCGCCGCGCAGGAATTCCCCCTGCGCCGCAAGGCCGGCATAGAACTCGCCGTGAAGCTGGTCGACGCACACCTGCCCGGTCAGGTCGATGGCGAAGGCCTGGGTGACGGAAACCATCCGGTGCTGGGCGGCGATGACGGCCGTGTTGCATACCTCGTCGATCGGCTGGAAGCAGAACAGCGGATTGCGGTCGATCAGGTCGTACAGCCGCTTCGTGCCTATCGCGAAACTGGTGACGATCTTGTCGCGGTGACTGGTCTTGCGGCGGCCGGTCAGCACGCCCTTTTCCAGCAGCGGAATGATCGCGTCGGTGATCACGTCGGAATGGATGCCGATGTCCTTGCGGTCGGACAGGTACTTGAGCGCCGCGCTGGTCACCCGCCCCAGGCCGATCTGCAGCGTCGAGCCGTCCTCGATGATGCTGCCGATGTAGCGCGCGATCTGCTCGACCACGCGTTCCTCCGTCGCCGGGTGGACGTATTCGAGGACCTGGGTGGCGACGGGCACGAGGTAATCGATCTGGCTCACGTGGAACATCGAATCGCCCATCGACCGCGGCATCGCAGGGTTGACTTCGGCGATGACGAGCCGAGCCTTGCCGATCGCCGCCGGGATGACGTCGACCGAGACGCCCAGGCTGACGTAGCCGAATTCGTCGGGCATCGACACCTGGATCAGCGCCACGTCCACGGGGATGCGGCCCAGCGCGATCAGCTGCGGGACACGGGCGATCGACAGCGGCACGTAGTCGGCCAGGCCCTGCTTGACCGCGGCGCGGATGTCCGAGCCGACGAAGAACGTGCGGTGCCGGAAGCGGGTCGTCGCGCGGCCCTGGTCGTCGTGCGGAAAGGCGCTGCTGGTGATGTAGTGCAGCAGTTCCAGGCCCGCCGGCGGCAGGCTCATCGTTTCCAGCGTGGCGACCAGCAGTCGCGGCGTGGCGCTGGCCGTGCCGACGAACACGTGACTGCCGCTCTTGATGTGCAGAATCGCTTCTTCGGCCGTCGTAACTTTGCCGGCGTAAGGCAGCAGGCGAGGGTCCAGGACGGCCTGCGGCGGCGGCGGTGCCGATTCGTCGCGTTTGAACAGATTCTGAAGGCCGAGGGAAATGCTGCTGAAAAAACCCGGATCCGTTGCGCCCTCGGGCAATGGTGATTCCACCTCGAATTCCTCGAACACGCCTGGTCTCCCCTGTTGCGCCGGCACATGGCGTTCCGTGCGGCTGGCCGAATATACCCGACCTTGAATGGCATGCGCGTGCGGCGTTGCGCGCAGCTCGCGGTGCGCGACTGCTAAAATCGGGGAAAGGGCGCCGGTTACCAACCGCCGGCGCGCACGCAATTCACCATGCGCCCTGTCGCCATCTTTCGTTTCTCGCCTTCCGAAGGCCCCGGCCGGTTCGGTGAATGGCTGTCGGAGCAGGCGATTCCGATGGAGCTCATCAAGCTCGATCAGGGCGCCGCCGTACCGTCGGACCTCGGCGCCTACGCCGGCATCGGCATGATGGGCGGCCCGATGTTCGTCAACGACCCGCTTCCCTGGATCGCCCCGATGTGCAGCCTGTTGCGCGACGCCATAGGCGACGGTGTGCCGGTGATCGGGCACTGCCTGGGCGGGCAACTGATGGCCAAGGCGCTCGGCGCCCGCGTTTCCAAGGCGCCGACGCCCGAGATCGGCTGGCTGCACGTCGACGTGTGCGATCGCGGCGCGCGCCGCGAGTGGTTCGGCGGCCTGCCGCGATTTGCGGCGTTCGAGTGGCACTACGACAGGTTCGACCTGCCGCCGATGGCCACGCGCGTGCTCACCAATGCGTTCAACGCGGACCAGGGTTTCATCATCGACGACCGGCACATCGGTCTGCAGTGCCATATCGAGATGACACGCGAACTGGTCGAGACGTGGTGCGCCAGCAGCACCGCGGAACTGCCGACGCGCTCCAGCGCCAATCTGCAGACCGCCGCGGATCTGCTCGCCGACCTTCCTGCCCGCATCGCCGCGCTGAATCAAGTGGCCGATAGCGTGTACGCGCGCTGGTCGCAGGGGCTCAAGCGCTGATGGGCGCGATCCGGGCGCTCCCCGACCTGCTCATCAACCAGATTGCCGCGGGCGAGGTGGTCGAGCGCCCGGCGGCGGCGCTGAAGGAACTGCTCGAGAACGCGCTCGACGCGGGCGCCACGCAAATCGACGTGGAACTCGCCGCGGGCGGCACCAAGCGCATCCGCGTAACCGACAACGGCAGCGGCATTGCGCGCGAGGACCTCGCGCTGGCTGTCGCGCGCCACGCCACATCGAAGATCCAGTCGGTGCTCGACCTGGAGGCGATCGCCTCGCTGGGATTCCGCGGCGAGGCGCTGGCGTCGATCGCGTCGGTGTCGCGCCTGGGGCTCGCATCGCGCGCAAGGGAAAAGCCGCATGCGTGGCGCGTCGAAGTGGACGGCGGCACCGTGAGCCCGATTTCCCCGGCTGCGCTGGCGGCGGGCACCAGCGTCACCGTCGAGGAACTGTTCTTCAACACGCCGGCGCGGCGCAAGTTCCTGCGCGCCGAGCCCACGGAATGGGCGCATTGCGAGGAGGCGTTTCGCCGCGTCGCGCTCGCCCATCCGGCGACCGGCTTCACGCTCACGCACAACGCGCGCGTCGTGCATCGGCTCGTCGGCGCCGGGCGCCGCGTGCGGGTCGAGCAGTTGCTGGGAGACGATTTCGTCGCGCATGCGGCGGCCGTCGCTGCCGACGCGCCGGGCATCCGGGTGTCCGGCCTGGCGGTGAGGCCGGCCTACGCGGCGCAACGGGGCGGGCAGTACCTGTTCGTCAACGGCCGTTACGTCCGCGACCGCATGCTGCAGCACGCGCTGCGCGAAGCGTATCGCGACGTGCTGCACCACGACCGCCAGCCGGTGTTCGCGCTGTGGCTCGAGATCGACCCGCGGCGCGTCGACGTCAACGTCCACCCGCAGAAGACCGAGGTGCGCTTTCGCGACTCGGGGGCCATCCATCAATTCGTCCGGCACGCGGTGGAAAGCGCGCTCGCGGCCAGCGCCGCGGAACAGCCCGCCGTATCCGCCGCGGAACGGCTGGGCGTCGCGGCGGCGCACCTGCCGCCGCTCGCGCCGATGCACGCAACCGAGCGCGACGCGTTCGGTGTCCGGCTTGCGGGGGCGCCACCCGAGGTCTCGTGGCAGCAATCCCAGTCGCCACTCGGCCTCGAAGCGGGCGAGCCTTCCCCGTTCTACGCCCGACTGTTCGGAGCGCGGGAGGAAGGCGCTGCCGCGCCGCCGGCGCTGCCCGCCGATGACCCGCACCCGCTTGGGTTCGCGCTGGCGCAATTGCACGGCGTGTACATCCTCGCGCAGAATCGCGCCGGCCTCGTTCTGGTCGACATGCACGCCGCGCACGAGCGCATCGTCTACGAGCGCCTCAAGGCGGCGTCGCACTCGCGCATGCCGGTGCAGCCGCTGCTGGTTCCCGCGACCTTCGCCGCCGAGCCGCTCGAAGTCGCGACGGTCGAGGAAAACGCCGAGGCGCTCGACGCGCTGGGATTCGCGATGTCGGCGCTGGGTCCGGCCACGCTCGCGGTGCGCGGCGTGCCGGCGCCGCTGGGCGACGCCGATCCCGCGGCGCTGGCCCGCGCGGTCCTGCACGAGATCCGCGAATTCGGCAGCACGCAGGTGTTGACCGCGCGCCGCGACGAACTGCTGTCGACGATGGCCTGCCACGGGTCGGTGCGCGCGAACCGCAGCCTGACGCCGCCCGAGATGAACGCGCTGCTGCGCGAAATGGAAGCCACGGAACGGTCGGGCCAGTGCAATCACGGCCGTCCGACGTGGTACCAGTTGTCGATGCCCGATCTCGACCGCCTGTTCATGCGCGGTCGCTGAACGCGATCCGCCGCCCGTCCAACTTTCGTCCTTGACGCGTCCCGTGATCCCGGCCATCCTGCTGATGGGTCCGACGGCTTCGGGCAAGAGCGCGCTCGCCCTCGACCTGGCGAGCACGATTCGACGGCGAAATCGTCGCCGTCGATTCGGCGCAGGTGTATCGCGGCATGGACGTGGGCACCGCCAAGCCGACCGCCGCCGACCGGGCGCGCGTGCCGCATCACCTGCTCGACATCATCGATCCGACGCTGGCCTATTCGGCGGCGGCGTTCGTGCGCGATGCGCTGGCCGCCGTGGCGGAAATTCGCGCGCGCGGCCGCACGCCGATCCTCTGCGGCGGCACGATGCTCTACTTCAAGGCGCTCACCGAAGGGTTGTCGGCACTGCCTCGCGCCGATGCCGGCGTGCGCGAGGAACTCGACCGACGGGCCGCGAACGAAGGCTGGCCCGCGCTGCACGCCGAGCTTGCCTTGGTCGACCCGCTGACGGCCGCGCGCCTGGCGCCCACCGACGCGCAGCGAATCCAGCGCGCACTCGAAGTGCACCGTTTGAGCGGGCAGCCCATTTCGTCGCTGCAGGGCCGGCGCGACGCGTCAGCGGAGTCGCTCGGTCCGCGCATCGCGCTGGCACTGGTTCCCGCCGAACGCGCGCGGCTGCACGCGGACATCGCGCGGCGCTTCGAAGCCATGCTCGACGCCGGCCTCGTCGACGAATTGCGCGGCCTTGCGCCAACGCTTCGAGCTCGATCCGCACATGCCGTCGATGCGCTGCGTCGGGTATCGCCAGGCATGGCAATACCTGGACGGCGTCATCGACTTGGCGCAAGCTGCGTGACACCGGGATCGCCGCGACGCGCCAGCTCGCGAAACGGCAGCTCACGTGGTTGCGCTCGACGCCGGCCACGATCTTCGACAGCGCGCTGCCGGCGCTTGCCGATTCCGTCGCGGACTTCATCCAGGAACGCTCCGCTCGGAATGACTGGCTGAAGCCGTTCCGCCGGAATTCCATGATCGATCTGGTCCTCGCGGCCGGGACGCGCAGGGACCGCTCCCGCGCCCGGCTGGGCCACGGCTCGGGCGCGCAGGGGCCGCCCGCGCTCTCGGCTGGCCCAGGCTGGGCGCGCCGGTCGAAACGGCCGTGCTGCTGTGCAATAATCGCACTTCGCCGCCGCGAAATCCCGCGACGGTGGATACGCGAAAATCATGACGGCACGGACACTCTACGACAAGCTGTGGGACAGCCACGTCATCCGCGAAGAAGCGGACGGCACGGCGCTGCTCTACATCGACCGGCACCTGGTCCACGAGGTAACGAGTCCGCAGGCGTTCGAGGGCCTGAAGCTCGCCGGCCGCAAGCCGTGGCGGATGCAATCGGTCGTGGCCACCGCCGACCACAACACGCCGACCAAGGACTGGGGCCGCGGCATCCAGGATCCGACGTCGCGCACGCAGGTGGAAACGCTCGACAGGAACATCGCGGAGCACGGCGCCAAGGCCTATTTCCCGTTTCTCGACCGCCGGCAGGGCATCGTCCACGTGATCGGTCCGGAGCAGGGCGCCACGTTGCCCGGCATGACCGTGGTCTGCGGCGACTCGCACACGAGCACGCACGGCGCGTTCGCGGCGCTCGCGTTCGGCATCGGGACGTCCGAGGTCGAGCACGTGCTCGCCACGCAATGCCTGCTCACCAGGAAGTCGAAGTCGATGCTGGTGCGCGTCGACGGCCGCCTGGCGCAGGGCGTCACGTCCAAGGACCTCGTGCTCGCGATCATCGGCCGCATCGGCACGGCCGGCGGCAGCGGCCATGCGATCGAGTTCGCGGGCGAGGCGGTGCGCGCGCTGTCGATGGAAGCGCGGATGACGATGTGCAACATGGCCATCGAGGCCGGCGCGCGCGCCGGCATGGTCGCGGCCGACGAGCGCACGTTCGACTACATCAAGGGCCGGGCGTTCGCGCCGACCGGCGAACAATGGGATCGCGCGCTGGCGCAATGGCGCAACCTGCGCAGCGACGACGGCGCGCGGTTCGACACGACGCACGTGTTCGATGCCGCGGCAATCCGGCCGCAGGTCACATGGGGCACGTCGCCCGAGATGGTGGTCAGCATCGAGGACCGCGTGCCGGACCCGGACCGCGAACGCGATGCGACGCGGCGCGACGGCATGGAACGCGCGCTGTCGTACATGGGACTCCAGCCGAACACGCCGATGACGCAGATCAACATCGACAAGGTGTTCATCGGCTCGTGCACCAATTCGCGCATCGAGGACCTGCGGCAAGCCGCGGCCGTCGCGCGCGGACGCCGGGTCGCCAAGAACGTCAAGCTCGCGATGGTCGTTCCCGGGTCGGGGCTCGTGAAGGCGCAGGCGGAAGCGGAGGGCCTCGACCGGATCTTCCGCGACGCGGGATTCGAATGGCGCGAGCCCGGATGCTCGATGTGCCTCGCCATGAACGACGACAAGCTCGAACCGGGCGAGCGCTGCGCGTCGACATCGAACCGGAATTTCGAAGGCCGCCAGGGCAACGGCGGGCGCACGCACCTCGTGAGTCCGGCCATGGCGGCGGGCGCCGCGATCGCCGGACATTTCGTCGACGTCCGGCGGCTGTTCTAGTTCAAGGGGAGAACGAAATGATGAAGAAGATGGCAGTGCTCGTGGTCATGATCGGATTCGCATACGGCCTGGCGGCGTGCAACACGGTCGAGGGCGCCGGCAAGGACGTCAAGGCTGCGGGCCAGGGGATCGAAAAGGCTGCCGCAAAGAGCAAGCCCTACTGATCGCCCGCAACCCTACGCCAGCCGCCATGCAAGCCTTCCGCGTCCACACCGGTCTCGTCGCGCCGCTCGACCGCGCCAACGTCGACACGGACGCCATCATTCCGAAGCAGTTCCTGAAGTCGATCAAGCGATCGGGATTCGGCGTGAACCTGTTCGACGAATGGAGGTACCTCGATCACGGCGAGCCGGGAATGGACAACGCGCGGCGGCCGCGCAACCCGAACTTCGTGCTGAACGACCCGCGATACCAGGGCGCGTCGATCCTGCTCGCGCGCCGCAATTTCGGCTGCGGCAGTTCGCGCGAGCATGCGCCGTGGGCGCTGGCCGATTTCGGCTTCCGCGCGTTCATCGCGCCGTCGTTCGGCGACATCTTCTTCAACAACTGCTTCAAGAACGGCCTGCTGCCCATCGTGTTGCCGGAGTCGCAGGTCGACCGGCTCTTTGCCGACACGCTGGCCTTCCCGGGATTCAAGCTGACGATCGACCTCGCGCGGCAGATGGTATCGACGGCGGATGGTTCGCTGACGTTCGCATTCGACATCGAGCCGTTCCGCAAGCAATGCCTGCTGGACGGCCTGGACGAGATCGGCCTGACGCTGCAGCACGCCGACGCGATTCGCGCCTTCGAGACGAAACGACTGGCCGAACAGCCCTGGATAGCCTGAAGACTTCTCTACGAGAAGCGGCGCCAGGGTAAAGCGGCGCCGCTTTTTCTTTATTGGAATCGGAAACGCATGAAGATCGCAATCCTGCCCGGCGACGGCATCGGCCCCGAAATCGTGGGCCAGGCGCAGCGCGTGCTGGAGGTGCTGCGCGGCGACGGGTTGCCGATCGAGACGGAGACGGCGCCGATGGGCGGCGCCGGCTACGACGCGGCGAAGGACCCGCTGCCGCCGGCGACGCTCGCGCTCGCGCAGGCGTCGGACGCGATCCTGATGGGGGCGGTCGGCGGACCTGCGTACGACACGCTGCCGCGCGAGCTGCGGCCCGAGCAGGGTCTGCTGCGGATCCGCAAGGCGCTCTCGCTGTTCGCCAACCTTCGGCCCGCGCTTCTCTATCCGGAACTGGCGGCGGCGTCGACGTTGAAGCCCGAGGTGGTGGCCGGGCTCGATCTGATGATCATTCGCGAACTGACGGGCGACATCTACTTCGGGCGGCCGCGCGGCCGGCGCAAGACTGCCGCCGGCGACGACGAGGGCTTCGACACGATGCACTACAGCGTGCCCGAAGTGCAGCGCATCGCGCGTGTCGGCTTCGAGACGGCGCGCAGGCGCGGCCGCAAGCTGTGCTCGGTCGACAAGGCCAACGTGCTGGACACGAGCATCCTGTGGCGCGAGGTGGTGAGCGCGATGGCGGCCGACTATCCCGACGTGGCGCTCACGCACATGTACGTCGACAACGCGGCCATGCAGCTCGTCCGGAACCCGAAGCAGTTCGACGTGATCGTCACCGGCAACATCTTCGGCGACATCCTGTCCGACGAGGCATCGATGCTCGCCGGCTCGATCGGCATGCTGCCGTCGGCATCGCTCGACGCCGCGCAGAAGGGCCTCTACGAGCCGATCCACGGCTCCGCGCCGGACATCGCCGGACAGGACAAGGCCAATCCGCTGGCGACGATCCTGTCGCTGGCGATGATGTTCCGCTACACGTTCGCGCTGCCCGAGGTCGCCGCGCGCATCGAGGGCGCGGTGCGCGGCGTTCTGCGGCAGGGCTTTCGCACCGGCGACATCGCCATGCCGGGCGAGAAGATCATCGGCACGCGGGCGATGGGCGACGCCGTCGTCGCGGCATTGCGGGCGGCATGATGGCGCCGCGCCGTCCCGCGATCACGATCCGCCGCGCCGCCGTCAGCGACGCGGAAGCGATCCAGGCGACCTTTGCGTCGCCCAAGGCGATGGCCGGCACGCTGCAGGTGCCGTTCCCGTCACTCGAAAAGTGGCGCAAGTGGCTGGCCGACTCGCCTGCCGGACGACTATCGTCCTCGTGGCCGAAGTCGCGGGCGAGGTGGTGGGCAACCTGGGACTGCACGTCGACGTCGAAGTCGCCGCGGCGCCGCCACGCGGCCGGCCTCGGCATGTCCGTGCGCGACGATTGGCATGGCCGCGGCGTCGGAACGCGCGCTGCTCGCCGCGGCGATCGACCTGGCCGACAACTGGCTCAACTACACGCGGATCGAATTGACCGTATACACCGACAACGACGTGGCGCTCGCGCTGTACCGCAAGTTCGGATTCGAAATCGAAGGCACGCTCAAGTCCTACGCCTTCCGCGGCGGCCGCTTCATCGACGCGTACACGATGGCGCGCATCGCGCCGTCGCGGAAACGGGCCGCGGCGAAGACCGCACACCAGGGCGGCCAAGGCGAAAACGCCCGTCCTGACGCGTCGCATTGCGCAGCCATTGCGGCCCAATTTTCTGGAATGGAAGACATCATGCGAGTCGGATTTGTAGGTTGGCGGGGAATGGTGGGTTCGGTCCTCATGCAGCGAATGCGCGAGGAGCGGGACTTCGATTTGATCGAGCCGGTGTTCTTTTCGGCGTCGAACACGGGAGGCGCGGGTCCGGCCATCGGCCGCGACGCCGGTCCGCTCAAGGACGCCAACGATGCCCGGGCGTTCGCGGGGCTGGACGCGATCGTCACCTGCCAGGGCGGCGACTGGACCACGGCGATGTACCCGAAGCTTCGCGACAGCGGGTGGAACGGGTACTGGATCGATGCCGCCAAGACGCTGCGCATGAAGGACGACGCGGTGATCATCCTGGACCCGGTCAACCGGCCGGTGATCGATGCCGCGATCGCCGGCGGCATCCGCAACTACATCGGCGGCAACTGCACGGTCAGCCTGATGATGATGGCGCTGGCGGGCCTGCTGGAGCGCGACCTGATCGAGTGGATGACGTGCATGACCTACCAGGCGGCGTCGGGCGCGGGCGCGCAGAACATGCGCGAACTGCTGCATCAGATGGGCGACGCGCATCTGGCGGCCAAGAGCCTGCTGGACGACCCGAATTCCGCGATCCTGGACATCGACCGCGAAGTCGCGGGCATCCTGCGCGACGAAAGCTTCCCCACGCAGCACTTCGGGGTGCCGCTGGCGGGCTCACTCATACCCTGGATCGACAAGGACATGGGCAACGGGATGAGCCTGGAGGAGTGGAAGGGCGGGGCGGAGACCAACAAGATCCTGGGTCGGAGCGCGCACGATGCGATTCCCGTGGACTCGCTGTGCGTGCGCATCGGCGCCATGCGCTGCCACAGCCAGGCGCTGACGATCAAGCTCCGGCGCGATGTGCCGCTGGCGGAAATCGAGTCGCTGCTGGACAGCGCCAACGAATGGGTGAAGGTGATTCCCAACCGCCGCGAGGAGAGCGTCCGCGAGCTGACGCCGGCCGCCGTCACAGGGAAGCTTTCGATCCCGGTCGGACGCCTGCGCAAGCTCGCCATGGGGCCGGAATACCTCGGCGCGTTCACCGTCGGCGACCAGTTGCTGTGGGGGGCCGCCGAGCCGCTGCGACGAATGGTGCGAATCTTGCTCGCGAAGCAGACTGGATAACGCCATCTGGCTCGGGAAAGCGGACCGCGACTTGCCGCAAGCGGCGCAAGCGCGGTGAACCCGCGCCAGGCGCCGCCTTTTCCGAAGCTTCATGCTAGGTAGTTGGGGCTTCGGGCAAGTGTCGGCTGCCGGGAAGGCGGCAGGAACGCAACACCGCGGCATGCTGCGTAGTGCCACTACATCTTGTAGAGTCGGCAATTGCGGTACGCTAGCGCTAGCGCTCCCCGTTAGAACAGTGGCATGAATCTCGTGTGAATCCGCGTTGGCGCGCGAGGGAAAATCCAAGCTAATACTGAGGTTTAGCTTGCACCGCTAAATCCATGATGTTATGTTAGCTTGAGCCAAACAGCATTCCCGAAGGGGTCGGCATGCGAGTAAAACCAATCGTCACGTACGGCCTGGTTGCGGGCACGCTTTTGCTGCCCCTGACGGCCGATGCGCTCGGCTTAGGCAGACTGACCGTCGAGTCCGCGCTGGGACAGCCGCTTTCGGCCAAAATCGAGCTTTTGCCCGGGTCCAAGGAAGAACTCGATTCCGTCGTCGCCAAAGTCGCCGATCCGGCGCTGTATCGGCAAAACAACCTGCAGTATCAGGCCGCACTTTCCCGCGCGCGCATCACGCATGGAGCGCGGCGCCAATGGCGAGGCCTACCTGCGGATTTCGTCGCCCGCGTTGATGAACGAGCCGTATCTCGATCTGATGGTCGAGGTGAACTGGTCGTCGGGTCGCGTGGTGCGCGACTACACGTTCCTGCTCGACCCGCCGGGCACGCCGACCGATGTCGCCCAGGTGGAACCGATTACCCCGGCGCGCGCCGGAACTCCGGCGCCGCGCGCGCAACCTGCCGCCACCGCCGCTGCGCCGATGGCGCCTGCGCCGCGCCTCGCGCCACAGGAGATGCGTACACGGTCAAGCGTGGCGACACGCTGTCGAAGATCGCCAAGGACTACAAGCCGGAAACGGTGACCATCGACCAGATGCTGGTCGCGCTGTTCAAGAGCAACCAGGGCGCGTTCGAAGGCGCCAACATGAACAGGCTGCGCTCGGGCGCGATCATCACGATTCCCAGCGCGGTCGACACATCGTCGACGCAGCCGGGCGAGGCTTCGAAGATCGTCAAGGTGCAGTCCGCGGATTGGCGCGCCTACCGTGACCGCGTTGCCGGCGCTGCACCGATGGCCGACGAGGCCGGCGGCCGCGTAGCCGGCGGCAAGATCGGCACCACGGTTCAGGAACAAGACGCCTGCGGCGCGTCCGGGCGGCGACCAGCTGAAGGTGTCGAAAGATGCCGGCGTGGGCAAGGGCTCCGGCGCCGCCGAGTCATCGGTTGCGCAGGCCGCGGCACTCAAGGAAGCGCAAAGCCGCATCGCCGATCTCGAAAAGACGCTGAAGGACCTGCAACGCGCGGTCGAACTCAAGAACCAGACGATGGCGCAGTTGCAAACGCAATCCGATGCCAGCAAGGGCAAGGCGCCGGCGGCGGCGCCGACGTATACGCCGCCGGCCGCGACGGCGGCGGCGGATGCGAAGGCCGCAGCGGACGCAAAGGCAGCGGCAGACGCGAAGTCTGCGGCGGATGCGAAGGCGGCAGCGGATGCGAAGGCGGCGGCGGATGCGAAGGCGGCAGCGGATGCGAAGGCCGCGGCGGATGCGAAGGCGGCAGCGGATGCGAAGGCGGCGGCGGATGCGAAGGCGGCAGCGGATGCGAAGGCCGCGGCAGATGCCAAGGCGACGCCGGATACCAAGGCCGCTGCGCCTGTGGTGGCGCCACCTGTCCAGGAAGTGAAACCGCCCGAAACCAAGGCTCCGCCGGCAAAGGCCGCGCCCAAGGCCGCGCCCAAGGAAGCGCCGGGAATGTTCGACGACTTCCTCGCCAACACGCCGTCGTGGGCGATCGGCGGAGGCGCGCTGGTCATCCTTGCGGGGCTGGGCGCATTGATCGCCGTCGCGCCGGCGCAAGACGACCAAGTTCGAGGACAGCATCATCTCGGGAACGGACATCAAGACGAACACGGTGTTCGGCTCCACGGGCGGCGGCGTCGTGAATACGGGCGACAACTCGCTGGCGAGCGACTTCAGCCGCGAGGGCCTGGGCAACATCGACACGGACGAAGTCGACCCGATCGCCGAAGCCGAGGTCTACCTCGCCTACGGTCGCGACGCGCAGGCCGAGGAAATCCTGAAGGACGCGCTGAAGAAGGATCCGCAGCGGCAGGAAATCTATCTCAAGCTGCTCGAGATCCACGCGCAGCACAACAAGCCGTCGGCGTTCGAGACGGTGGCGTCCGAGCTGTACGCGGTCTGCAACGGCCAGGGCGAGACCTGGCACAAGGCCGTCGCGCTGGGCCGCCAGCTCGATCCCAACAATCCGATGTTCGCCGAAGGCGGCGTGCGCCGCGCCGCGGCGATGTGCATCCGATCGCGATGGCCGAAAGCGCGGCACCGGCGCGCAAAGACGGCGGACCGACGACGGCCTGGAATTCCAGATGGACGAGGAAATCTCGATCTCGCCGACGTCGGGCGCCACGCCCAAGACGCCTGCCGACATCCTCGCCGGCGCGGAAAGCGAACTCGAGAAGACCGCCAAGCACACGGGCGCCACGATTGCCGCCGGCGCCGCCGCGGCAGGCGCCGCGATGGCGCGGCGCGCTGGCTGCGGGCAAGTCCGCCGCGGAGACGCGCGCGGCAAGCCTTGCCGAAAAGGTCGAGGCCGCGCGGGAAAGTTTCGGCGACGGCCCGAAATTCGACCTCGATTTCAAGCTCGACGACGCCGACAAGCCTGCGCCGATGGGCAAGCACCGCGCCGAGCCGGAACTGGTCGGCAGCCGCATCCGAAGGGCCGTCGAGCGGCATGGCGCCGCAATTGACGCGGCCGGCGGCGGCGCTGGAACTGGACAAGCTCGACCTCTCGTTCGATCCCGATCGCTCCACGTTCGAGGATCCGACGCCGTCGGTGCTGGACGGCCAGTGGCACGACGCCGCGACCAAGCTCGACCTGGCCAAGGCCTATCAGGAAATGGGCGACGTCGAAGGCGCGCGCGAGATCCTGCAGGAAGTGCTCCACGAAGGCGACGACCAGCAGAAGACCGAAGCCAAGACGTTGCTGGCGAAGCTGGCCTGACGCGACTCCTCAAGTAACATCCACGGGCGGCGGGTCGTTTGATCCGCCGCCCGAAGTTTTTCCGGCTGCCGATTCCTGAATTCCGATTCCCGCCATGCGCTTCGCTCTTGCCGTCGAATACTCGGGCCACGCGTTCTGCGGCTTCCAGTCGCAGCCGTCGGGCTGCGGCGTGCAGGACGCGCTCGAGCGCGCGATTCGGCGAAATCGCCGGCCATGCCGGTCACCGTGACCGCTGCCGGGCGCACCGATGCCGGCGTGCACGCCGTGTCGCAGATCGTCCATTTCGAAACGGATGCGCAGCGTCCGGATTCCGCGTGGGTCCGCGGCGTCAACACCCACCTGCCGGCCGCGGCCGCGGTGCTGTGGGCGCATGCGGTTCCCGAGGACTTCCATGCGCGCTTTGCCGCAACGGCCCGCCACTACACCTACCTGCTGCTGATGCGCGCGGAACGGCCCGCGCTGCTCGCCGGCCGCGCCGGCTGGTACCATCATCCGCTCGACGCGGCGGCGATGGATGCCGCCGCGCGCCAGCTTGCTGGGCACGCACGATTTCTCGGCGTTTCGCGCGGCCGAGTGCCAGGCGAAGTCGCCGGTCAAGACGCTGACGCGCATCGATGTGACGCAACAGGGGCCCTTCGTGCGCTTCGAATTCTCCGCCAACGCCTTCCTGCACCACATGGTGCGCAACATCGTCGGCGCGCTCGTCCGCGTTGGCGCGGGCAAGGACAACGCCGAGTGGCTCGCGGAATTGCTGGCCGGCGCGCGACCGCACGCGCGCGGCGCCCACGTTCGCCGCCGACGGGCTGTATCTCGCCGGGGCCGACTACGATGCGCGATTCGGGCTGCCGCCCACGGTGCGGGCGGTGACGCTCGCGGGCGCCGTCGTTCCCGAATGAGCACGATGCGCACGCGGATCAAGATCTGCGGCATCACGCGCGTCGCCGACGGCCTGGCGGCGGCGGACGCGGGCGCGGACGCGATCGGCCTGGTGTTCTGGCGCGGCACGCCGCGATTCGTCGAGGTCGGCGCGGGCGCGCGCGATCGCCGACGCGCTGCCGCCGTTCGTGACCCGCGTCGCGCTGTTCGTCGATCCGGATCGCCGCCGAGGTGCGGGCGGTGCTCGACGCGGTGCCCATCGACGTGCTGCAATTCCATGGCGACGAGCCGCCGCGAACTGTGCCGCGCGTTCGGGCGCCCGTACCTCAAGGCCGTGCACATGAAGGAAGGCGTCGATTTGCTAGAATACGCGGCGCGCTACGGTGACGCGGCGGGCTTCTTGTTCGACACGTTCCGGCGCGGGCGATCTTCCCGGCGGCACCGGACACACGTTCGACTGGTCGCGGCTGTCGCCGGCGGTGCGCGCAGCCTTGCCCGCGCCGCTGATCCTGTCCGGCGGCCTCGATCCGGACAACGTGGGCGACGCGATCCGCGCGGTGCGGCCCTGGGCGGTCGACGTGTCGAGCGGCGTCGAGGAGCGCGGTCCCGACGGCAAGCCGCGCAAGGGAATCAAGGATGCCGCGCGCATTGCGGCATTCGTCAAGGGAGTGCGTGATGCGGATGGACAAGATGCCGATGCCTGACCTTCCGGACGCGCGCGGCCACTTCGGCCCGTACGGCGGCGTGTTCGTCGCGGAAACGCTGATCCGCGCGCTCGACGAGCTGAAGGCGCAGTACGCGCGCTATCAGAAGGATCCCGCCTTCCGCGCCGAATTCGAGCGCGAGCTGAAGCACTACGTCGGCCGGCCGTCGCCGGTGTACCACGCGGAGCGCTGGTCGCGCGAACTGGGCGGCGCGCAGATCTGGCTGAAGCGCGAGGACCTGAATCACACCGGCGCGCACAAGATCAACAACGTGATCGGGCAGGCGCTGCTTGCCCGGCGCATGGGCAAGCCGCGCGTCATCGCCGAGACCGGCGCCGGCCAGCACGGCGTCGCCACCGCGACCATCGCCGCGCGCTACGGCATGGAATGCGTCGTGTACATGGGCTCGGAGGACATCAAGCGCCAGGCGCAGAACGTGTTCCGGATGAACCTGCTGGGCGCCAAGGTCGTTCCGGTCGAATCCGGCTCGAAGACGCTGAAGGACGCGCTGAACGAGGCGATGCGCGACTGGGTCACCAACATCGAGAACACGTTCTACATCATCGGCACGGTGGCCGGACCGCATCCGTATCCGATGATGGTGCGCGATTTCCAGCGCGTGATCGGCGACGAGTGCGTGGTGCAGATGCCGGAATTCGCCGGCCGCCAGCCCGACGCCGTCATCGCCTGCGTGGGCGGCGGCAGCAACGCGATGGGCATCTTCTATCCGTACATCCCGTTCGCGGACGTGCAACTGATCGGCGTCGAGGCCGGCGGCGAGGGCATCGCCTCCGGCAAGCACTCGGCATCGCTGACCGCGGGGCGTCCCGGCGTGCTGCACGGCAACCGCACGTATCTCCTGCAGGACGCCAACGGCCAGATCACCGAGACGCATTCGATTTCCGCGGGCCTCGACTATCCCGGCGTGGGCCCCGAGCATGCGTGGCTCAAGGATTCCGGGCGCGCGCGCTACGAGGTCGTCGACGACGACGAGGCGCTCGCGGCGTTCCACCAGTGCTGCCGCATCGAGGGCATCATTCCCGCGCTGGAATCGGCGCACGCGCTGGCGTACGCGACGCGACTCGCGCCCACGCTGCCGAAGGACAAGATCCTGCTGGTCAATCTTTCCGGCCGCGGCGACAAGGACATGAACACCGTGGCCGAGCGCTCCGGCCTCAAGTTCTATTGCCGTCCCGAATGCGACCCGGCGGCGCGCTCGAATTGAACCGCATCGACGCCACCTTCGCGAAGCTCAAGGCCGCCGGGCGCACGGCGCTCATTCCCTACGTGATGACGGGCGACCCGTCGCTCGTCGCCACGCGCGCGATCATGGACGCGCTGGTGGCGGCCGGCGCCGACGTGATCGAACTGGGCGTGCCGTTTTCCGATCCGATGGCGGACGGGCCGGTGATCCAGCGCGCGGGAGAGCGGGCGCTGGCACAGCGCGCCGGCTTGGGCGACGTGCTCGACATCGTGCGCGAGTTCCGCCGCGCCAATGCCGAGACGCCGATCGTGCTCATGGGCTACGCCAATCCGATCGAAGCGATGGGCGTGACGGCATTCGCGGATCGCGCCAAGGCGTCCGGCGTCGACGGCGTGCTGGTCGTCGACTACCCGCCGGAAGAGGCCACCGACTTCGCGCAGGTGCTGGCTGCGCGCGACATCGCGGCGATCTTTCTCCTCGCGCCGACGACGACGGAAGCGCGCATCGCCGCGGTCGCCAAAGTGGCGCGCGGATACGTTTACTATGTGTCGCTGAAGGGCGTGACCGGCGCCGCGCACATCGATGCGGCCGATGTCGCGGCGAAGCTCAAGCGCGATCCGCGAACAGGTCAGCCTGCCCGTCGGCGTGGGTTTCGGAATACGCGACGCGGCCAGCGCGCGGGCCATCGCCGCGCACGCGGACGCGGTGGTGATCGGCTCGCGTATCATCGAAGAAATCGAGACCGGACCGCCAGAGGAAGCCGCGGCGCGCGTCGGCGCCTGGTTGCATACCATACGGCAGGCGCTCGACGCCATGACCGACAAGCGTGCGGCATAGACACGCGGCAGTTGCAGTACACTTGGCGCTGATTTTGGGGGGCAACGCACGATGAGCTGGTTGCAGAAACTGCTTCCTCCGCGAATCAAGAGTTCGCCGGGCGAACGCAGGACGCCCGTGCCGGAAGGGCTGTGGGTCAAGTGCCCGTCGTGCGAGGCCGTCCTCTATCGCACCGACCTCGAAAAGAACCTGAATGTGTGTCCCAAGTGCGCGTACCACTCGCGGGTGGGCGCGCGCGAACGCATCGACCAGTTGCTCGACCCGGAAGGGCGATTCGAGATCGGCCTGGAAGTCGTGCCGATCGACAGCCTCAAGTTCCGCGACCAGAAGAAGTATCCCGACCGCCTCGCGGCGGCGCTGGAGGAAACCGGCGAGACCGATGCGCTCGTGGTCATGCAGGGCAGCGTCAAGAGCGTGCCGCTGGTGCTCGCCGCGTTCGAATTCGGCTTCATGGGCGGTTCGATGGGATCGGTCGTCGGCGAACGCTTCGTCCGCGGCGTGCGCGTCGCCTACGAGAACCGCATTCCCTACGTCTGCATCTCCGCGTCGGGCGGCGCGCGCATGCAGGAGGGCGTGAATTCGCTGTTCCAGATGGCCAAGACCACCGCCGTGCTGCAGGAACTGACCAAGGCGCGGCTGCCGTTCATTTCGATCCTCACCGATCCCACGATGGGCGGCGTGTCCGCGTCGTTCGCCTTCGTCGCCGACGTGGTGATCGCGGAGCCGGGCGCGCTGATCGGCTTCGCCGGCCCCCGCGTCATCGAGCAAACGGTGCGCGAGAAGCTGCCGGAGGGTTTCCAGCGCGCCGAGTTCCTGGTGGAAAAAGGCGCGCTCGATCTCATCGTCGATCGCCGCCAGTTGCGCGACGAACTCGCCAGCCTGCTGGCGCTGCTCACGCGCCAGCCCGCGCCGGCGAACTGATTCGCGGCGCAATTCCTTCCAGTGCGCGGGTTCGCGCCTGACCTCATGAGCCGCCCGGCCACTCTCGACGCCTGGCTCGCGTACCTCGAAACGCTGCACCCGAAGGCCATCGCGATGGGCCTCGATCGCGTTCGGGCGGTGGCGACCCGTCTGGATGCTGGCATCACCTGTCCCGTCGTGACCGTTGCCGGAACCAACGGCAAGGGCTCCACGTGCGCGATGCTCGAATCGGTCCTGCGCTGCGCAGGCTACGCGACCGGCGTGTATACGTCGCCGCATCTCACGCGCTACAACGAGCGCGTGCGCATCCGGGGTCGCGAGGTCGCCGATGCCGAACTGCTGGCCGCCTTCAATGCCGTCGAGGACGCACGCGTGGCCACTCCGTGGGACGGCGGCGCGCCGACGCCGCTCACCTATTTCGAATTCGGCACGCTCGCCGCATTGTGGCTGTTCGCGCGCGCCGGACTCGACGCGCTGGTACTCGAGGTCGGCCTGGGCGGACGGCTCGACGCGGTGAACATCGTCGACCCGACGGTTGCGGTGCTGACGAGCGTCGCCATCGACCACACGGACTACCTGGGGTCGACGCGCGAGGACATCGGCCGCGAAAAGGCCGGCATCTTCCGCGCCGGGCGCGCCGCGGTCTGCGCCGATGCGCAACCACCCGCGAGCGTCGTCGCCCGCGCCGAGGAGATCGGGGCCCGGCTGCTGCGCATCGGCCGCGATTACGGGTTCGTCAACGAAGGCACGCAATGGAAGTACTGGGGGCCGGGAGGAGAACGCTTCGGGCTGCCATTCCCTGCGCTGCGCGGCGCCTACCAGCTGAACAATGCCGCGACGGTGCTCGCGGTGATCGATCTGCTGCGGGACGTGCTGCCGGTGCGTGCCGGCGCATTGCGCGAAGGCCTGCTGACCGTCGAACTGCCGGGGCGCTTCCAGGTGCTGCCCGGGCCGACCGACGGTCGTGCTCGACGTCGCCCACAATCCGCATGCGGCGGGTGTGCTGGCGGACGAACTCGGGGCAATGGGCTTCTCCGCCAGCACGACCGCCGTGTTCGGCATGTTCGCCGACAAGGATATCGCCGGCGTCGTGGCGGCGATGAATCCGCGCGTCGACCGCTGGTTCGTGGCGTCGCTTCCCGGCCCGCGCGGCGCCGGCGCCGAGGCGCTGCGCGAAATGCTTTTGGCGTCCGGCGTCGCGGCGAGCGCCGTCCGCGTCTTTCCCGATATCGCCTCCGCGTACGCGCGCTGCGCGGGACAATGCCGGCGAGGCTGATAGAATCGTGGTTTTCGGCTCGTTCCTCACGGTCGCCGCGGTGCTCGCGGCAACGAAACGCTGACGAATCCACGGAATATCTCCATGGCCGAAGCCCCCGATATCAACGTCGACGAGTTGCGGCGCCGCGCGCGGCGGCGCCTCATCGGCGCCATCGTCCTGGCGCTTGCCGCCGCGGTGATCGTGCCCATGCTGCTGGAAAGCGATCCCAAGCCGCTCGGCGAAGACGTGTCGGTGAAGATCCCGCAGCAGGACAACGACAAATTCGTCAATCGCCTGTCGGACAAGGGCGCCAAGACCGGCACGGCCGCGCCCGCGGGAACAAGCGAACCGGTGAAGGCGTCCAAGCCGGATGCCGCGCCGCCCTCCAAGCCGGAGGCCGCGCCCTCCAAGCCGGATGCCGCGCCGCCCTCCAAATCGGAGGCCGCGCCGGCGCAGGATGCTGCGCCCGAGCCGAAGGCAACTGTCTCCAACCTGCCGCCGCCGAAGAAATCCATCGCGACGGCGGAACAGAAGATGCTGGGCGGGTCGTCCAAGCCTGCAGGCAGCGTCCCTGCTGCCGCGCCGAGCGCCGGCCCGGCGGCCGCGGCGGCGCCTGCCGCGCCTCCGGCGTCGGCAGGAAGCGCTGCGCCTCCGGCACCGGTTGACGCCGTGAAGCCCGCGACGGTGGATGGATATTCGGTGCAGCTCGCCGCATTCGCCGACGACAAGGGCGCCAACGCGCTGGCCAACAAGTTGAAAAAGGCCGCGTACCCCGCATATACGGAGCCATTGACGACAAGCAAGGGGACGCTGTGGCGCGTGCGCGTCGGTCCCTATCCCTCGCGCGAGTCGGCAGTGGACGTTCGCGACAAACTCAAGACCGAGGGCTACAGCGGCATCGTCGCGGCGCCGAAGTAGCGGACGGTCGTCACGATGAACGCCTTCGACTGGATACTGATTGCGGTGGTCGGACTGTCGATGCTGTTCGCATTCTTTCGCGGCGTGACGCGGGAATTGATCGCGCTGGTCGCCTGGGTTCTGGGATTCGTCGCTGCGGTCGCGTTGACGCCCCTTCTTGGCGGGATGCTGCCGGAATTCGGCGGCAATCCCGTATTCCGCTACCTGCTTGCGTTCTGCATCGTGTTCATCGGCTGCCTGGTGCTGGGCTCGCTGATCGCGTGGCCCCTCGCGAGCGTCATCCACAAGGCCGGACTGGGATTTGTCGACCGCTTCCTGGGCGCCGTATTTGGCGCCGCGCGCGGCGTGGTGCTGGTGGTGGCATTCGTGCTGGTCGCCGGACTGACCACCCTGCCGCGCCTCGATTGGTGGCAGAATGCCGCCCTTGCCCCGCCGCTGGTTGTCGCTGCCATGTCGCTCAAGCCGTGGCTGCCGCCGGAGTGGGCCGGGCGTCTCGATTACTCCCGCGCGGGCCGCGCGGCGCCGGTGGCACCCGGTGGAACGAAAGGCTTAGGACCTCCCATGTGCGGAATCGTCGGCGTCGTCGCTCATACCGCCGTGAACCAGATGCTGTACGACAGCCTGCTGCTGCTGCAGCATCGCGGGCAGGACGCGGCAGGCATCGTCACCAGCGAGGGCCCGATCTTCCACATGTACAAGGGTCCGGGCCTGGTGCAGAACGTGTTCCGCACGCGCAACATGCGCGACCTGATGGGTTATGCGGGAATCGGGCACTGCCGCTATCCGACCGCCGGCTCCGCGTTCTCGGACCTCGAGTCCCAGCCGTTCTACGTGAATTCGCCGTTCGGCGTGACGCTGGGTCACAACGGCAACCTCACCAACAGCGAGGAACTGAAGCGCGAGCTGTTCCAGCTGGACTTCCGCCACGTCAATACCAACTCGGACAGCGAGGTGCTGCTCAACGTGCTGGCGCTCGAACTCGAGCGCGCGGCGCAGCATCATCGACTGGATCCCGACGCGATCTTTCGCGCCGTCGCCGGCGTGCACAAGCGCTGCAAAGGCGCGTACGCGGTGGTGGCGATGATCGCGGGCTACGGCATGCTGGCGTTTCGCGATCCCTTCGGCATCCGCCCGCTCATCGTCGGCAAGAACGAGGCGATGGGCGGCACCGAATACATCGCCGCTTCGGAGTCGGTGGCGATCGAGCCGCTGGGCTTTCACGTGCTGCGCGACGTGGCCCCCGGCGAGGCGATCTTCGTCGACAACGCGGGCGTATTCCATTCGCGGCAGTGCGCGGAAAATCCGACGCTCAATCCGTGCATCTTCGAGTTCGTCTACCTGGCGCGGCCGGATTCGGTGATCGACGGCACGTCGGTGTACGAAACCCGCCTCAACATGGGGGGCGAGCTCGCCAGGAAGATCCGCGGCATGCCGGAGGCGCAGGACATCGACGTGGTGATCCCGATCCCCGATTCGAGCCGGCCGTCGGCGCTGGAGCTCGCCAACCAGCTGGGCATCAAGTACCGCGAAGGCTTCGTCAAGAACCGCTACATCGGCCGCACGTTCATCATGCCCGGCCAGGCCATGCGCAAGAAGAGCGTGCGCCAGAAGCTGAATCCCGTCGGCATCGAGTTCAAGGACAAGGTCGTGCTGCTGGTGGACGATTCCATCGTGCGCGGCACCACGTCGCGCGAGATCGTGATGATGGCGCGCGAGGCCGGCGCCCGGAAGGTCTACTTCGCGTCGGCCAGCCCGCCGGTGCGCTTTCCGAACGTCTACGGCATCGACATGCCGAACCAGAGCGAACTCGTCGCGACCGGCCGCACCGATGCCGAGATCGCGCGCGAAATCGGCGCGGACCTTCTCGTCTACCAGGACCTCGAAGCGCTGAAGCGCGCGGTGCGCGCGGCCAATCCGGCGCTGAGGAATTTCGAGGCCTCGTGCTTCGACGGCAAGTACATCACCGGCGACATCACCGCCGATTACCTGTCGCAACTGGCTGTCGAGCGCGACGAGCAGCGCGGCCAGGCCGACGCGGACCTGCTGGAAGAGGAAAAGCAGGCGGGGTAGGCCCACGATTTGACAGCGGGACCGCCGCGAGTTACCTTTCCATTGCGCCGATTTGAAGCTTCAGCTTGCGGGCGCATAATAAATTCCGCTAAAGCGAGGTTAGCCTCAGCCAGGAGATGATACTCTGGCGGGGCACACAAAACCCGTTCGGCGGCCCGCCTGACGGGTTTTTTGTTTGCACGACCGAAACCGACGACCACACCATGAGCCACGACAAACATCCACCGCGGATTCACGACCGCGATCCTCCATTCCGACCGCGACGACGCGATCGAGCACGGCGCGCTGCACAAGCCGCTGCATCTCTCCGTGGCCTACGGCTACAAGGATTCGCGCGAACTCGCCGCCGTGTTCCAGGGACGCGCCAAGGGCTACGTCTACGGCCGCCAGGGCAACCCGACGTCGACGGCGCTGGAAGCCAAGGTCAACGCGATGGAAGGCGGCGTGGGCACCATCACGTTCGCCACCGGCATGGCGGCCATCGGCGCGATCTTCCTGGCGCTGCTGAAGCGCGACGACCACATCGTCGCCAGCCAGTTCGTGTTCGGCAACACGACCAGCGCGCTGCTGACGCTGGAAGCGCACGGACATCCGGTGACGTTCGTCGATGCGACGGACGTGCGCCACGTCGAGGCCGCGCTGACGCCCGCCACGCGCGCCGTGTTCGTCGAGACGATCGCCAATCCGCGCACGCAGGTGGCGGACCTGAAGAAGATCGGGGACCTGTGCCGCGAGCGTGGCATCCTCTACATCGTCGACAACACGATGACGTCGCCGTGGCTGTTCCAGCCGAAGCACGTCGGCGCGGGACTCATCGTCAATGCGCTGACCAAATACATCGGCGGCCACGGCAATGCGCTCGCGGGCAGCGTCACCGACACCGGTCTGTTCGACTGGACGACGTTTCCGAATATCGCGGACGCCTACAAGACGCAGCCGCCGCCAATGTGGGGACTGCAGCAGCTGCGCAAGAAGGGGCTGCGCGACTGGGGAGGCACGCTGGCGGCGGAACAGGCGCATCACATCGCGGTCGGCGCGGAAACGCTCGCGCTGCGCATGGAGCGGATCTGCGCCAACGCGCAGGCGCTGGCCGAATGGCTGCTGGACCAGCCGCAGGTGCACGCCGTCCACTATCCCGGGCTCGTCGGCCATCCGCAGCACGAACTGGCCGGCGAACTGTTCCGCGCCTACGGCGGCCTGCTGTCGTTCGAACTGGCCGACGGCATCGACACGTTCGATTTCCTCAATCGCCTGAAGGTCGTCGTGCTGTCGTCGAACCTGGGCGACAACCGCACGCTCGCGATTCCCGTGGCGCACACGATCTTCTACGAAATGGGTGCCGAGCGCCGGGCCGCCATGGGCATCGCGGATTCGCTGATCCGCATCTCGGTCGGCATCGAGGACGGCAACGACCTCATCGCCGACTTCCGGCAGGCGCTGCCCTGATCGGCAACGCCTGCGTGGTTGCTAGCCGGGGCCGTTGTCGGGTGGCGCCGCGGCCGCAAAGCGCGCAAGCACGCGACGGCGCAACCACAGCGCGGGCGGAATCCACCCCGCCCAGCGCACGAGGTCGATGAGATCGTCGTCCCAGTGCCAGACCTCGATGAGGTCGAAATGCATGCCGTAGCGCTGCTCGACCCAGCCGAAGGCCACGATCCACGGCACCGCGACGATCGGCAGCACGACGAACGCGCGGTGCTGCGGCGACAGCGATCGCCAGAGCGGAACGGCGACGAGCCCGCCCACGATGACGATCTGCAGCAACGGACGCATCGAGGGATTTGCGGACAGCCACGGCGCCAGCAGCGGCTCGGTCACGATCATCTTCACCGCGGTCCAGCCCAGCACGCCCGCGCCGAGCCAGATGATGGCGGGAAAGCGCTCGACCCAGCGCAATACCAGCGTCGATCCCCAGACCACGATGGGAACGGACACGGCCAGCCCGACCAGGACGAGCAGCATCGACCCTTGCGCGGCGCCGCCGACGGCCAGCACGTTGTCGACGCCCATCACCGCGTCGGCAATGATGATCGTCTGCACCGCGCCGCGGACCGACGTGGCCGGCGCGATTTCGTGGCTGCCGGAATTGTCCTGCGTCAGCCTCCAGCCGATGTAGATCAGCGCGATGCCGCCGATGACGAGGAAGCCCGGGATCTTGAGCAGGTAGACGACGACCGCGGTGAGCACGGCGCGAATCGCGATGGCGCCGAACGTCCCCCACAGCACGACCTTGCGTTGCATTTCCGGCGGCACGTTGCGCGCGGCCAGGCCGATCACGAGGGCGTTGTCGCCGGCCAGCACGAGGTCGATGAGGATGATCGCCCCCAGCGCGGAAAACCAGGCGGGCGTGAAGAGTTCGGGGGTCATCCGGCGATCTCGCGTTCGTGGACGCCGCGCGCGTCGACCTCGAGATAGTGGCCGCGGTCGTGCCAGTCCGCCATCACCCAGCGCTCGCGCGACGTGCCGTCGACCTCGTGCCGGTGGCGATTGGGCCGGTGCGTGTGGCCGTGGATCATGCGCTGCGCGCCATGCCGGCGAAACGCGTCCGCGACCGCGTCGGCATTCACGTCCATGATGTATTCGGGCTTGAGCGACTTGTCGCTGCTGCTCTTGCGGCGCAGCCACGCGGCCATGAGCCGGCGCACGAAGTAGGGCAGGCGCAGCAGCCGCCGCATCGCCTCCGGCGTGCGCACGCGCGCGCGATAGGCCTGGTATTCGGCATCGTCGGTGCACAGTTCGTCGCCGTGGGACAGCAGCGTCGGCACGCCATGAAGGTCGAGGCGCAGCTGCTCGGGCAGCAACGTCGCGCCCGATGCGCGTTCGAACGCGGCGCCCAGCATGAAATCGCGGTTGCCGCGGGCCACGAACAGCGGCACGCCGGCGTCGGCCAGCGCGCGCATCGATTTCACGATGGGCGCTATGAACGGCTCGCGCATCTGGTCGTCGCCGATCCACCAGTCGAAGAGGTCGCCCAGGATGTAGACCGCCGCGGCCGCGCGCGCCGGACCGGCCGCGAACGCGTGAAACGCCGCGACCGCCGCTGGCCGGTCGGGCGACAGGTGAAGGTCCGAGAGGAACAGCGTCGGCCGCGGGGACCCCGATTCCGCCATGCCCTTAGCCGGCGACTTCCTCGGCTTTCAGGATCACGACATCCTGCTGCGGCACGTTCTGGTGAAAGCCGCTGGTGGCCGTCGGCACCGCCTTGATCTTGTCGACGACGTCGCGTCCCGCGATGACCTTGCCGAACACGCAATAGCCCCAGCCATTGGCGCTGGGCGCCGTGTAGTCGAGGAAATCGTTGTCGGCGACATTGATGAAGAACTGCGCCGTGGCCGAATGCGGCTCCGACGTGCGCGCCATCGCCACCGTGTAGTTCTTGTTCTTCACGCCGTTGGTGGCCTCGTTGGCGACCGGCTTGCGCGTCGGCTTCTGCTTCATCCCCGGCTCCATGCCGCCGCCCTGGATCATGAATCCGGGGATCACGCGATGGAACAGCGTGTTGTCGTAGTGGCCGTCGCGGACGTATTGCAGGAAGTTGGCGGTGGAAGCCGGCGCGTTCTCGGCGTCGAGTTCCAGCGTGATGTCGCCGTGATTGGTGTGCAGGACTACGGACATGGTCTGGCTCCGGGACTTAGGGCATGATCAGTTTGGCCGACTTGATGATGACTTTCTCGACCGGCACGTCCTTCGGGAACGGGCCGCCGCTTCCGGTCGCGGACTTGGCGATCTTGTTCACGACGTCCATGCCGGCGACGACCTTGCCGAACACCGTGTAGCCGGGATTGGTCGGCGAATAGTTGAGGGACTTGTTGTCGTTGACGTTGATGAAGAACTGCGACGTCGCGGAGTTGGGATCGCTGGTGCGCGCCATCGAGACCGTGCCGGGCACGTTCAGCAGTCCCGCCTTGCTCGACGACTCGGCTTCGATGGGCACCGGCGGGCGGGTCGGCTTCTGCGAAAACTCCGGCGTGAAGCCGCCGCCCTGGATCATGAAGCCGTCGATGACGCGGTGGAACTGCGTGCCGTCGTAGAACTTGTCCTTCACGTACTGGATGAAGTTGGCGACGGTCTTGGGCGCGGCGTCCGGATACAGCTCGATCTTGATGACGCCGGCGGTGGTGTCGAGCTCGACCTGCGGGATTTGGCGGCGAAGGCGGTCGTCGCGGCGAAGGCGAACGCGGCGAGTGGCGAGGACAAGACGATGCAACATGGATGTGGCTCCTGAACGTGGATTGAATAGAACGGGAAGTCTATTTGGGCGCGTCCGGCGGTTGCGGCAGGCGCGTCGGCAGCAGCGGGCGCAACGGCAGCGGCCGCAGGCTGGGGTGCGCTGGCCGCCACGGGCGGCAGGCGGCGCCCGCATTCCCAGCACCTCGCGCACGAGCTTCAGCTTCGGCGGCGCGGTCTTGTTCTTCGCGTCGCGCGCGATGGCCTTTTCGTAATTCACGCCGGCGAGCCGCGCATACACGTCGCCCAGGTTCTCGTAGGCGATGGTGTAATCCGGCGCCGCCAGCAGAGCCGCTTCCAGCTCGTCACGCGCGCCGGCGTAGTTGCCCTTCTGCGCGTAGAGGACGGCGAGATTGTTGCGCACTTCGGGCAATTCCGGAAAGTCGGCAAGCAGCGCCAGGTACAGGCTGATCGCGGCGTCGGTCTTGCCCGAGTCCGCGAGTGCCACGCCCTTCATGAACCGCGCCTGCGGTTCGCGCGGCCGCTCGGCGGACAGCGTGTCGAGAATCGCGATGGCCTCCGTCGTAGTTCTTCTCGGCGATGAGGCCCCGCGCATCCTTCAGCCCCTTCGAGTAGGCCTTGCGCGCTGCGTCGGACATCTCGCGCGGATCGGAGAGCGGAGGCGATTGCGCCGTCACCCATTGCGAGCACGACGCCACGACGATGGCGAACAGTAGGGAAGCAGGGCGCATGCGCAGCAAATGGGGATCCGGACGAGTGTCGCGCGACCGCGCGGTCAAACGTGGATTCTAGCAGCCCCGCCCCGGGGCGGCCTTGGGCGAGGCTCAACCGCGCAGGCGGGCCACCGTGGCGTCGATCAGCCGCCGGGCGATCGAGACGTTGGGCGGCAGCGGCGGCAGCGCGTCGAGCGCAAACCAGCGCGCGTCGGCGATCTCGGCGTCCTCGAGCCGGATTTCGCCTCCGGCGTGCTCGGCGGTATACGCGATCATCAGCGAATGCGGGAATGCCCACGACTGGCTGGCGAAGTACGTGATGCGATCGACCTCGACGCCGACCTCCTCGCGCACTTCGCGGCGCACGCAGTCCTCGATGGTCTCGCCGGGTTCGACGAAGCCGGCGAGCGCGCTGTAGACGCCGTTGACGAAGCGATGCGAGCGCGCCAGCAGCAGTCTCGCGGCCGCGCGTGACCAGCGCCATCATCGCCGGCGACACGCGCGGGTAGGCGACGTAGCCGCAGGCGGGACACTCCTTGGCGCGTTCATCGGCCTTGTTGCGCGTGGGCGTGCCGCAGCGGCCGCAGAAGCGATGCGTGCGGTCCCACTCGACCACCTGGAATGCGCGACCGGCCAGGGCCAGCAGGGGTTCGGGAATGCGCAGGAACAGCGAGCGCAGCCCGACGTAGCGCATTCCGGCGGGTTCCGGCGCGTCGTCCGGCAGCGCGATCGCGATGCACGCGGCGTCGCCCAGGTTGCCCAGGAAATGCGGCGTCCCGGCCACGCCCGCCGCGTCCAGCGTCGCGAGCGACGGAATCAACGGCGCGTCGTCCGTGCCGCCGACGAGGATCTTCCCGTCGCGATAGGCGAAGGCGTGCGACGCGGCCCCGATCGCCGCGGGCATGACGTGGAGCGGCGTGAAGCCGGCCGGCGTGTGCATCGTCAGCGCAGGAAGCGCTCGTCCTTGCCGATCACCGTGAGTTCCACGAAGCGCGACCCGCTGTGGCTGGTCGGCGTGAACGTGATCAGGTAGCCGCCGACGTCGACGTCGCGCATGTTCTCCATCGCCGTGATGAATTTTTCGCGCGTGAGGTCCGGTCCGGCGCGGCGCAGGCCCTCCACCAGCACCTTGGCCGAAATGAATCCTTCGAGGCTGGTGAACGAGTAGTCTTCCTTCTTGGTCGACGCCGTGTACAGCGCCTGGTAATCCTTGACGACCGGCGTGGCGACGTTCCACGGAAACGGCACGACTTGCGTGATGCCCACGCCGCGACCCGCGGGGCCGGCTTCCGCCGCCAACGCCTTGCTGCCGACGAACGAGACGTTCATGAATTGCGGATTCTGGCCGGCCGCGCGCATCGCCTTGATGAACGCGGCCACCGATTTGTACGCCGAGATCATCACGACGGCCTGCGGGTCGGCCTTGCTGATCGCCGCCACCGCGGCGGCGACGTCGACCGTGTTGCGCTCGACGGTGCCGGTCGCGACGATCTTCAGGTTGCGCTTCTGCATCGCGCGCTCCACGCCCGCCAGTCCCGCCTTGCCGTAGTCGTCGTTCTGGTAGAACACCGCGATGCGGTCGAGCGTTTGCCCTCCCAGCTGGTTGACGATCTTCTCGGTCTCGTCGAAATAGCTGGCGCGAACGTTGAAGATGTAGCGATTGACGGGGTTGCGCAGCGATTCGGCGCCGGTGAAGGGACCCGACGAAGGGCACGCGCGCGGCGGTGAAGATCGGCTTGGAGGCATTGGACGTCGGCGTGCCGACGTAACCGAACAGCAGGAACACGCCTTCGTCGATCAGCTTCTTGGTGTTGGCCGCGGCGCGGTCGGGCTCGTAGCCGTCGTCGAGCGTGCGCAGCTCGATCTTGCGGCCGTTGACGCCGCCGGCCGCGTTGACCGCCTGGAAGTAGGCCAGCGCCCCGGCGCGCATTTCGTTGCCGAGCGCCTGCGCCGGGCCGGAAAATGCCGCCGACTGCCCGATGACGATCGTCGTGGGGGTAACCCCGGTTTCCGCCTGCGCGACCGCGGCGGCCGTGGCCAGCGCGAAAATGGCCAAGCCGTTGAGCACTGATTTCATCCGTTGTTCTCCCCAGAATCCGCACAAACTTCCGCGCCGGCGTCAGTCTGCCTGGCTTGGCAGCGACATCATGCGCCCTGAGAACCGGCATGCAAATATCGTGCGCGAGAATTGCCCTGGACGCCCGAATTCGCCCGGACCAGGGTCCGGGGCGGGACCGACCCGCGTGGCTCGCGTATAATTCCCTGTTTCGCCAAAGGATTTCGCCATGGAAGCCGAGCAGCTCAATGCCCTCGCCAACACGCTGGCCGACCTGTCCACGCGCACGCGTGAACTGCGGAGGTATCTTTGACTTCGACGTCAAGGCGGAGCGGCTAGGGCGCAGTTTCGAAGGAACTGGAAGACCCGAAGATCTGGGACGACCCGGCGCGCGCGCAGGAACTGGGCCGGGAAAAGAAGCAGCTCGAGGGCGTGGTCCACTCGCTGACGCAGCTGGCCTCCGACCTGTCCGACAGCACCGAGTTGTTCGGCCTCGCGCGGGCCGAAGGCGACGACGCCACGGTACGCTCCATCCAGGGCGATGTCGGCGAAGATCGCCAAGGTCGTCGACGACCTCGAATTCCGGCGGATGTTCAACCAGCCGCTGGACCCGGCCAACTGCTTCATCGACATCCAGGCGGGCAGCGGCGGCACCGAGGCGCAGGACTGGGCGTCGATGCTGATGCGCATGTACCTGCGCTACTGCGAGCGCAAGGGCTACCGCACCGACGTGCTGGAAGAGTCCGACGGCGAAGTCGCGGGCATCAAGAGCGCGTCGATCAAGGTCGAGGGCGACTACGCGTACGGCTTCCTGCGCACCGAGGTCGGCGTCCATCGGCTCGTCCGCAAGAGCCCGTTCGACTCCAACGCGCGGCGGCACACGTCGTTCGCCAGCGTGTTCGTGTACCCGGAAGTCGACGACTCGATCGTCGTCGACATCAATCCCGCCGACCTGCGCATCGACACGTATCGCGCGTCGGGCGCCGGCGGCCAGCACGTCAACAAGACCGATTCCGCGGTGCGCATCACGCACCTGCCCACGAACATCGTCGTGCAGTGCCAGAACGACCGCTCGCAGCACCGCAACCGCGCCGAGGCGATGGCGATGCTGAAGTCGAAGCTCTACGAGCACGAACTGCGCAAGCGCCAGGCCGAGCAGCAGAAGCTGGAGGACTCCAAGACCGACATCGGCTGGGGCCACCAGATCCGGTCCTATGTGCTCGACCAGTCGCGCATCAAGGACCTGCGCACCAACTACGAAGTCGGGAACACGCAGGCCATCCTCGACGGCGACCTCGACGACTTCATCGCCGCGAGCCTGAAGCAGGGCGTATAGCGTCCATGCGCCTCACGCCGCTCGCCGAATCGTCGCCACCCGCGTCGGGCCAACTGGACGCGCTCGTCGACGACGTATGGCAGCGCATCGCGCGCGGCCTCGACGGACGGTGGCCGCCATGGAGCCTGCCGACGCTCGCCACGGTCGCTGCGGACGGCCCGCGCGCGCGCATCCTGGCGTTGCGCGCGGCGAATGCGGCAGCGCGCACGTTCACGTTCCACGCCGACGCGCGATCGCAAAAGACGCGCGAAATCGCCGCGGATCCGCGCGTGTGCGTCGTGTTCTGGGACCCGGCGGACGGCATCGAAGCGCGCTTCACCGGGCGGGCGGAACTCCTGCACCGCGGGAATGCGGTCGCCGACGGTGCATGGGAGAACGTGTCGCCGCTGCGCCGCCTTGCCTCGCGCAGCGCGGAAGCCCCGGGTGCGAAACTCTCCAATCCGACGCGCTTTGACGATCTGCCCCTGGATGCGGAGCACGGCGGCCGCGAGAATTTCGTCGTCATCGAAGTGCATGTCGACAACCTCGACTGGCTTTGGGTCGGCGCCGACGACATGCGCCGCGCAGCATTTGCCTGGACAGGCACCGCGTGGACTGGCAGCTGGACAATTCCTTGATTCGAGAAAGACCATGATGACCGATTCGACGGCACCTCCTTCCGACGAGAACCAGATCATCGCCGAGCGCCGCGGCAAGCTGGCCGCGCTGCGCGCGAAGGGTCAGGCCTATCCGAACGACTTCCGGCGCGATGCGCTCGCCGCGGACCTGCACGCGGCGCACGACGCGAAGTCGAACGAAGAGCTGGAGTCCGCTCGCCAGGACGGTCACCGTCGCCGGCCGCATGATGCTGAAGCGCGTGATGGGCAAGGCATGCTTCGCGACGGTCCAGGACATGTCCGGCCGCATCCAGCTCTACGTGACGCTCGACGCGCTGGGCGCGGAGGCGCTCGACGATTTCAAGCACTGGGACTTGGGCGACATCGTCGGCGCGACGGGGAATCTCTTCAAGACCAAGACCGGCGAACTTTCCATCAAGGTTTCCTCGGTCCGCCTGCTCGCGAAGGCGCTGCGCCCGCTGCCGGAGAAGTTCCACGGCATGACCGACCAGGAACAGCGCTACCGCCAGCGGTACGTGGACCTCATCACCAACGCGGCGGCGCGCGACGTGTTCGTCAAGCGTTCGCAGATCGTGCAGGGCATGCGCGAGTTCTTCGTGCGCCGCGGCTATCTCGAAGTCGAGACGCCGATGATGCATCCGATCCCGGGCGGCGCCACGGCGCGGCCGTTCGTCACGCACCACAACGCGCTGGACATGCAGCTGTTCCTGCGCATCGCGCCGGAGCTGTACCTGAAGCGGCTCGTCGTCGGCGGCCTCGAGCGCGTGTTCGAGATCAACCGCAATTTCCGCAACGAGGGCATCTCGACCCGGCACAATCCCGAGTTCACGATGCTCGAGTTCTACGAGGCCTACCAGGACTACAACTACCTGATGGACCTGACCGAGGAACTGCTGCGCGAACTCGCGCAGAAGGTGCTGGGCACGACGACGGTCGATTACCAGGGCGCGACGATCGAACTGGGCAAGCCCTTCGATCGGCTGACGATGGCGCAGGCGATCCACAAGTACAACCCGCAGTATCCGCTGGCGGATCTCGACCGGCGCGAGTTCCTTGCGTCGGCGTTGGCGCCGTTCAAGGTCGAGGTCTTCGCCACGGATGGCGTCGGCCTGTTGCAGCTGAAGCTCTTCGAGGAAACGACCGAAGCCAAGCTCATCCAGCCGACGTTCATCGTCCAGTACCTGACCGACGTGTCGCCGCTTGCGCGCGCGAACGACGCCGATCCATCCGTTACCGACCGGTTCGAGCTCTTCGTCACCGGCCGCGAACTGGCCAACGGGTTTTCGGAACTGAACGATCCGGAAGACCAGGCCGCGCGCCTGCAGGCGCAGGTCGACGCGCGCGAGGCAGGCGACGAGGAGGCGATGTACCTGGACGCGGACTACCTGCGCGCGATGGAATTCGGATTGCCGCCCACAGCGGGCGAGGGCATCGGCATCGATCGCCTCGTGATGCTGCTGACCAACTCACCGTCGATCCGCGACGTCATCCTCTTTCCGCAGCTGAAGCGGGAGTCCTGACCGGGCGCGTCATGGAGCGTCGTTTCGCCACGTTCGCCGAGTTCTATCCGTTCTACCTGTCCGAACACGCGAACCGGACGTGCCGGCGCCTGCATTTCGTCGGTACTTCACTGGCGCTCGGCTGCATCGTGGCCGCGTTCGCAACGGGCAACCTCTGGTGGGTCGCCGGCGCGTTGCTGGCCGGGTACGGGTTCGCGTGGATCGGCCACCTGTTCTTCGAACACAACCGGCCGGCGACCTTCGCTCATCCGCTGTACAGCCTCCGCGGCGATTTCGTCATGTTCAGGGACATCCTCACCGGCCGGATTCCGTTCTGATCCGGGCCGCGCCGATGGATCGGCGGTAGCCTTGACTTATACCCCTGGTGGGTATATATGGAACCCATGGATGCGCAAGCCGCCGTCCCTGTACGGCCCCTTCCCGCGGAAGGCCCGCCTGCGGCCGAGGATCGTATCGAACTCGGCCTGACGGGCATGACCTGCGCGGCCTGCGCGGCGCGCATCGAAAAGGTGCTCAATCGCGTCCCCGGCGTGCATGCGGCGGTCAATTTCGCCACGGAGGTCGCGACCGTCGGCTTCGACCCGGCAACGGCGACGCCCGCGCAGTTGATCGAGGCGGTCGCGCGCGCAGGCTATGGCGCCAGTGTCCGGCGCGATTCCGAAGCGCAGCGGGCCGGCGACAAGGCGCGCAAAGAGCGCGACTACCAGGCGCTGAAGCGGGACTTCATCGTCTCGGCGATCCTGACGTTGCCGCTGCTGGCGCAGATGGTGCCGATGCTGGCGTCGGGCGGCTTGTTCCATCCGGCGCACGCCGACGTCATTCCGCGCGGCTGGCAATTGGCGCTCGCAACGCCGGTGCAATTCTGGATCGGCCGCCGATTCTATGTCAGCGCGTGGCACGCGCTGCGCGGCGGCGGCGCGAACATGGACGTGCTGGTGGTTCTCGGCACGACCATGGCATGGGCATTCAGCGCGGTGGTCACCGTGTTCGGGCTGAACCAGCACGTCTATTTCGAGGCGGGCGCGGCGGTGATCACGCTGGTCCTGCTGGGCAAGCTGCTCGAAGCGCGCGCCAAGGCCGGCACGTCGGCGGCGCTCGAGGGCCTCGTGCGCCTGCAGCCCAAGATTGCCCATCTGCTGCGCGATGGCGCCACGATCGACGTGCCGCTGTCGCAGGTCGTTACCGGCGATCGGCTCGTCGTCCGCGCCGGGGAAAGCATTCCGGTCGACGGCGTCGTCCGCGAAGGCAGTTCGAGCGTCGACGAGAGCATGCTGACCGGCGAGAGTCTCGCCTCGGCGAAAACAGCCGGCGCCAAGGTGTTCGCGGGCACGCTCAACCAGGAGGGCATGCTGACGTGCGAAGCCACGGGCGTCGGCAACTCAACGCTGCTGGCCGGCATCGTCCGTCTGGTGGCGGAAGCGCAGGGGTCGAAGGCGCCCATCCAGCGCCTCGCGGACCAGGTCAGCGGCATCTTCGTGCCGGTGGTCGTGGTGATCGCCGCGCTGACGTTTGCGCTGACCTGGTGGGTCGCCGGCGATGCGGCCCGCGCGCTGGTCAATGCGGTTGCGGTGCTCGTCATCGCCTGCCCGTGCGCGCTGGGTCTCGCGACGCCGACGGCAATCATGGTGGGCACCGGCCGCGGCGCGCAGACGGGCATCCTGATCCGCAACGCGTCCGCGCTGGAACAAGCGGGGCGGCTGCAGACGTTGATCGTCGACAAGACGGGCACGCTGACCGAAGGGCGGCCGGTGGTGACCGACATCGTGGCATTCGGCGGCGCGTCGCGCGCGGAATTGCTGCGCACCGCGGCATCGCTGGAGCAGGGATCGGCGCACCCGCTCGCGAAGGCGGTCCTCGCCGCGGCGAGCGCGGAGGGGATCGTTCCGGCGCCGTTGACGCGGTTCGCGTCGGTTCCGGGCAAGGGCGTGCAGGGAGCGGTCGGCACCGGCGCCGAGATTTCCTTGCTGGGTTCGCTTCGATTACCTGGCTGACAATGGCGTCGTCGTTGCGCAGGCGGAATACGCGGCGATGCAAGCGGACGGCAAGACGCTGATCGGCGTCGCATCGGGTGGCCGTGCGCTCGGCATGCTGGCGCTTGCCGACGCGGTGCGTCCGTCGTCGTCGAGTGCCGTCGCGCGATTGAAGGCCGCCGGCATCGACGTGGTGATGCTCACCGGCGACAACGCCGCGACGGCGCAGGCGGTGGCGCGGGCGGTCGGCATCACCGATTTCCGTGCGGGCGTGCTCCCCGCCGACAAGGCCGAAGCCGTGCGCGAACTGAAGTCGCGAGGCGTGGTCACGGGCATGGTCGGCGACGGCGTGAACGATGCGCCGGCGCTGGCGGCGGCGGACGTGAGCTTCGCGATCGGCGCGGGATCGGATATCGCCATCGAAGCCGCCGACATCACGCTCGTGCGCAACGATCTCGGCGCGGTGGTCGACGCGATCCTGCTGTCGCGCGCGACGCTCTCCAAGATCCGCCAGAACCTGTTCTTCGCCTTTGCCTACAACGTCCTCGGCATTCCGTTGGCGGCGGCGGGCCTGTTGAGTCCGGTCATCGCCGGTGCGGCGATGGCGGCGAGTTCGGTCTCCGTCGTCGGCAACGCGTTGTTGCTCAGGCGGTGGCGGCCTGGTCCATGAATCTCTCGAAGGAGACAACGATGGAAAGCATCACATTGAACGTGAAAGGCATGACGTGCGGAGGATGCGTGGCGAGCGTGACAAGGGTGCTGAAAGCCGTTCCCGGTGTCAGCGACGTCGCCGTGACGCTGCAGCCGGGTGTGGCCAGCGTGACGTTCGATCCTGCGCGCACCCAGGTCCCGGCGCTGCGCGCGGCGATCGAAGATGGCGGGCTATGACGTCGTCGCCTAAGTTGTCAACTAAGGCGTCAACCAAGTTGTCGGCCAGAGTGTCGATGAGGTGACAACTGGGGTGACAACTGAGGCCGGGGCGGCGCACGCGCATCCGGTGGTGGCGCGCAAGGACGGAAGCGCGCTCACAAAGCGCATCAACCGCATCGAGGGCCAGGTCCGCGGCATCGGCAAGATGATCGCCGAGGACCGCTACTGCATCGACGTCCTGACCCAGGTCAGCGCCGTGCAGGCGGCGCTGGACGCGCTGGCATTGCAGCTGCTCGAGCATCATCTGCACGGCTGCGTGCAGCATGCCGTCAGGTCGGGCGACGGCGATCGCGCTATCGACGAGGCGTTGACGGTGATCCGCAAGTTCGCGCGCTGAATCGCCGCGCGCCGGCGCTGCCTTCAGTGCGCGGCGAAGCGCTCGATCCATTGCGCGAATGCGGCCAGGAATTTCTGCATGAATGCGCGCGTCGATTCGTCGACCAGCGCGCCTTTGTCGTCGAACAGTTTCGCGGCATCGCCGACGTAGGCTTCGGGCTGCGGCATGGTCGAAACATCGACGGCCATCAGCGACTGCCGCAGCGCGTGATTCGCGCCGAACGCCGCGAGCTTTCCTGGAGAAACGCTGACGATGGCGCCCGGCTTGCCGCCCCACGAGTTCTTTCCGCGCGGCCGCGATCCGATGTCGATCGCATTCTTCAGCACGCCCGGCATCGAGCGGTTGTACTCCGGGGTGACGAACAGCAGCGCGTCCGATGCCGCAATGCTTTCCTTGAACGCGATGACCGCGGGAATGGGATCGTTCTCGAGGTCCTGGTTGAAGAGGGGAAGCTGGCCGATGTCGACGATGGTCAACGCAAGCGGCTGCGGCGCCATTGCGATCAGCGCGTTGGCCATCTTGCGGTTGAAGGACTCCTTGCGGAGGCTGCCGACGACGACGGCGACGTTGCGAGTCGTGCTCATGAGTGTCCTTTCGTTGCCGACGCGCGAAGAGTTCGCCTTGCGGCCGAAGACGCCGATTATGGGCCTCGGAGTCCTGACGGCGGAACGCAGTTCAATCTATCGCCCGCCGTCGGAGGCGCTCAAGTCGCAGGCTATCCCTTCTTTCTGTAGGATCGACGCCCGAAATGGCATAATCCGTCCCAAGTCGGGGTGTAGCGCAGCCCGGTAGCGCGCTTGCTTTGGGAGCAAGATGTCGGAGGTTCAAATCCTCTCACCCCGACCAGAACTCGAGGTCATGTGCGGCAGGCGGTTCCCGTCGGCAGTTGCCGTAACGGTGCCAGTACAGCATCATTCGCCGCTATGCCGCCTTCGCCTCGTTGCCCCGGCGGCTCGCAAGCTCGATGACCCCGACCGATCGCTCTCCTCTGGGCCGGCGCGACACCTGGCGGATGGGCGCGCTGATAGCGTTGGCGGCAGTCGCCTGCCTATGGGTCTCCTTCCAGTTCCTCGAGCCGATCCCGCCGCGGCAGATCGTCATCGCGTCGGGCCCGGAGAGCAGCCTCTACCACCGCCATGCGTTGCAGTACAAGGCGGCGCTCGCGCGCGAAGGCGTGACGCTCGTCGAGCGAATGACCGAGGGCGCCGGCGACAATCTCCGCCTCCTGGGTAATCCGTCGTCGGGCGTCGACATTGGCTTCGTGCAGGGCGGCCAGGCGGACACGCCGGAGGCGAAGGGCGTGGTCATGCTCGCGAGCCTCTACTACCAGCCGCTGTGGGTCTTCGTGCGCCGCGGCGAGGGTGTCGACACGCTCACAGCACTGGCCGGCAGGCGGATCTCCACCGGCATGCCCGGTAGCGGCAGCCGCGCGCTCGGTGAGCCGCTCCTGGCCACGAGCGGCGTGACGGCGGACAACGCGAAACTCCTGCCGGTGCCGACCGACCGCGCGCAAGGGGCTCTGACAGCGCGTGAAATCGACGCGGCATTGATGGTGGGCGGCATTCGCACGTCGGTCATACAGGCTGCGCTCGCCGATCCGGCGCTCGAGCTCGTAAGCCTGGTCCACGCGGACGCGTTCGCGCAGCGCTACCCGTACCTGACCCGGCGCACGTTGCACGCGGGCGCGGTCGCCTTCGTGCCGCTGCTGCCGGCGAAGGACATTGCGCTGGTCAGCACCGAGGCCATGCTCGCGGCGCGGCACGACATCCACCCCGCGATCGTCAACCTGCTGCTCGAGGTGATTCGCGACCAACACGACGATCAGGGATTTTTCGAATCACCCGGCGAATTCCCGAACGTCGAACAGGTCGACCTTCCGGTGTCGCCGGATGCGATACGCCACCGGCGGTTCGGCCCCAGCCTGCTCTATCGCTACCTGCCCTTCTGGGTCGCGACCTTCGTCGAGCGATTCATCGTCGTCGTCTTGCCTCTGCTCGTAGTGCTCATCCCGCTCGTCCGCTACCTGCCGCAACTCTTGCGCTGGCGGGTGCGCTCCCGCATCTACCGGTGGTACGGCGAACTTGCGCTGCTCGAGCGCGACGTTCGCTCGCGCACCGGCACCCCGCCGATCGAACGCTGGCTTTCAGACTTGGAACGAATCCAGCGATCTGCGGAGCGCGTAACTACACCGGCCAGCCTCGCCAGCGAGGCTTATACGTTGCGCGAGCACATCGATCTCGTACATCGCGCCGTAATTGCGAAGGCGGCGGCATCGGCGGAGCCAAGACCGTCATGAACCGGGGCCTAGCGATTTGCGCACATGCGATTCGCGCCCATCCTCGCCCGGCCGCGGACGGGAACGTCTTTGTCGGGCGAAAGCGAGCGGCCGGCGCTGCGGGCGCCGGCCCAACACATTGCCGGTTCCTCAGGCGTACCTGACGACTGCGAACTTCAGTTGCCGCGCTTCGTTGGTCAAGAGCACGCTGGGCGAGGAGCGAACGACTCCTGAGAACGAGGTGTTGTTGTTGATCTGGATGGCTGCGTTCCCACCCATCTCCTTGACCTTTCCTGCGACCGCCGAACGAACGGCTTCTTCGTTGGTCGAGCCGGCGCCAACTGCGATGGTCGCAACCCCCAGGATCGAGAACTTGCTGGGCGGGGTGCCATCGGCCCAGAGATCAACGTTGTCGACGATCACTTTCGTTCCGCCTTCCCCTTGATACACGTTCGTCTTCCCCGCGTAGGGCTGGTAATCGACGCCAGCGAGAGATGCGCAACCGGCAACCAACAGTGTGAGGATGGCAATTTTCGATCGCATGAGAAACTCCTTATGAATATTTGGCCGGGGGGTCGCACGGACGCAGACCCGTCGCCTGCCGACGGCCCTTCACTAATATCACCGCGCGTAAGACCACACGCATCGGACAGCGCCTGATCCTCGTGTAGGAGCGACGTCATGCGGATTGCATGCCGTTCGGGCTGCGGCCATCCCGCATGCAGCGGGCTTCCTCGCGGCGGGTTGGCGCAAGGGCCTCCATATCCGGACCCGTTGCACCGTGATATTATTTCCCTCACGATTGAGGGGTTATTGGGAGGGCATTGCCTCCCTATTGCTCCACTGCTCATGCAAGGCAAACGGACCGCGCCCAGCCGGCGCGGTCCTCATTTCTGGAGGTCTGGATGATGTTTCGAAAGATCGCGTTGGTGACGACCGTCGTTGCGGCGTTCTTCGCCACGATGCAGGTCAGCGCGCAACAGGTTACCGGGACGCTGGGCTCGCCCAGCGCCACCACGAGCATCAGCGGCAAGCAGCTGCCACCGCCCGATCCGGCGTTCGGCGGCGTCATCAAGAATGACGCGCTGCAGTCGAAGCCCTGGTGGGCGCCGCGCGTCGTGCCGCCCAAAGGCGCACCCAATGTCCTGCTGATCATCACCGACGACGCCGGCTTCGGCGTGCCCAGCACGTTCGGCGGGTTGATCCCGACGCCGACGATGGATCGCATCGCCAAGGAAGGCCTGCGCTACAACCGGATGTTCTCGACCGCGCTGTGCTCGCCGACGCGCGCCGCGTTGATCACCGGCCGCAATCATCACTCCGCCGGCTTTGGCGTGATCTCCGAGCAGTCGACCGGGTTTCCCGGCTACAACAGCATCATCGGCAAGGACAAGGCGACCATCGGGCGCATCCTGCTCGACAACGGCTATGCGACGTCGTGGTTCGGCAAGGACCACAACGTGCCCGCATTCGCGGCCAGCCAAGTCGGTCCCTTCGACCAGTGGCCGACCGGCATGGGCTTCGAATATTTCTACGGATTCGTCGGCGGCGACGCGAACCAGTGGCAGCCGAACCTGTTCCGCAACACGACGCAGATCTATCCCTTCGAAGGCAAGCCGGGCTGGAATCTCGTGACCGGAATGGCCGACGACGCCATCGACTATATGACCCGGGTGCACCAGATCGATCCGTCCAAGCCGATCTTCATCAAGTACGCGCCTGGCGCCACGCATGCGCCGCACCATCCGACCAAGGAGTGGGTGAACAAGATCAGCGCGATGCACCTTTTCGACGACGGCTGGAACAAGGTGCGCGAGCGCATCTTCGAAAACCAGAAGCGGCTCGGCGTGATCCCGAAGGACGCCAAGCTGCCGCCTTGGCCGAAGGACGTGCTGAAGGAGTGGGACGCGCTGTCGGCCGAGGAGAAGAAGCTGTACATCCGGCAGGTCGAGGTCTTCGCCGCCTACGCCGCCTACAGCGATTCCGAGATCGGCCGCGTGGTCCAGGCTTTCGAGGACATGGGCAAGCTCGACAACACGCTGATCATCTACATCAACGGCGACAACGGCACCAGCGCCGAAGGCGGTCCGCAGGGGACGCCGAACGAAGTCGCCTTCTTCAACGGCCTCAATCAGCTGCCCATCGACGTGCAGATGAAGTTCTACGACGTCTGGGGCACCGAGCTCACCTACAACCACATGTCGGCCGGCTGGTCGTGGGCGTTCGACACGCCGTTTTCCTGGTTCAAGCAGAACGCCTCGCAGCTGGGCGGCGTCAACCAGAACATGGTGGTGTCGTGGCCCGCGCGCATCAAGGACAAGGGGGCCCTGCGCGAGCAGTTCGTGCACGTCATCGACGTCGTGCCGACGATCCTCGAAGCAGCCGGCATCCACGCGCCCGACGTGGTCGACGGCATCAAGCAGGCGCCGATCGAGGGCACCAGCTTCGCGTACACGTTCGACGCGACGAACGCCAAGGCGCCTTCGCGCCACAGGACGCAGTACTTCGAGATGATGGGACAGTGGGCGCTGTACCACGACGGCTGGTTCTTGAGCACCAAGGTGAACCGCGCGCCATGGGAGGCCTTCGGTCCGGCCAACCCCAACCCGCTCGACAACCAGGTGCTCGAACTCTTCAACCTGAACACCGACTTCAACCAGACCACCGACGTCGCGGCGAAGAATCCGCAGAAGGTCAAGGATCTGAAGCAGATGTTCGTCGCCGAGGCGAAGAAGTATCAGGTGTTCCCGATGGATGCTTCGGTCGCGGCGCGGATCGTCGCGCCTCGCCCGAACATCACCGCCGGTCGCAGCGAGTTCACTTACACGCGGCCGATGGTCGGCCTGCCGCAGGGCGACTCGCCGCTGCTGCTCAACACCTCCTACACCGTCACTGCCGACGTCGACGTGCCGCAAGGCGGCGCCGAGGGCATGATCCTCACCTCGGGCGGGCGCTTCGGCGGTTATGGCTTTTACCTGCTGAAGGGCAGGCCGGTGTGGTTGTGGAACATGGTCGACCTCGAGCGCATCAAGTGGGAAGGTCCCGACGCGCTGTCGCCGGGCCGGCACTCGATCGAGTTCGACTTCAAGTACGACGGGTTGGGCGCCGGCACGCTCGCGTTCAACAACTTCAGCGGAGTCGGCCGCCCCGGCGTCGGTACGCTCAAGGTCGACGGCAAGGTGGTGGACACCAAACAGATGGCGCGGACGCTGCCGATGATCCTGCAGTGGGACGAAAGCTTCGACATCGGCTCCGACACGCTCACCGGCGTGAACGATGCCGATTACAAGCCGCCGTTCGCGTTGACCGCCAAGCTCAACAAGCTGACGATCAAGCTCGATCGCCCGCAGTTGTCGCCCGCGGACATCAAGAAGCTGCAGGCGGCGATGCAGGAGAAAGCAAAGGCCGATTGATCCGGCGAGGCGTTCTCACGGCGGTCCTATAGTCGGAAGCCCAGCGCGGCCAGTTCGGCGCGCACCTGGCTGTCGTCCAGCAATGCGCGGAACGCGCGGACCGCCGGACGCTCGAGCCGCGCCGTGGGAACGATGAAGTCGTACTGCTCTTCCTGCAACGGGATGAAGCCCAGCCCGTAACGCGCGGCGACGGTGTCTATCGCCACGCCCCAGTCCGCGCGCCCTTGCGCCACGGCCACCGCGACCGCGTTGTGCGACTTCGTCTGCGTTCCATGGCCCGCGGGTCGCAGCTCGCCCAGCAGCTTGTCGATGAGCACCCGCGTGCCGCTGCCCGCGTTGCGATTGACCATCACGCAATCCGCGTCCTGCTGCACGCGCGCGACGACTTCGTCCAGCGACTTGCCCTCGAAGCGTGCGTCGTTGCGCCTGTACACGATGCCCTGCATGCGGCCATAACCCGGCACCAGCGACAGCGTGGGGGTCAGCAACGGACGGTTGTAGTCGCCCGTCGCGGGATCCATGAGGTGGACGCCGGCAATGTCGCACTCTTCGCGCTTGGCCGCGGCCAGGCCGCCCATGCTTCCGACGTACAGCGACTTGACGCGGATGCCCTCGCGCATCAGCTTGCCGATCAGCAGGTCGATGCCCACGCAGTGACTGCCGATGATGACGAGGTCGGCGGGCTCCAGTCCCTGTCCCAGCAGCTGCACCGACACGGCGCTTCCCGAATCCAGGATCTCCGTGTGCTGGTCGATCGTGATGAAGCCGTCGGCGCCGCTGAACGTGGTCACGGAGCCCGAGCCCTTGCCCATCGGATAGGCCGCGAGCCCGTGCTGTCCCTGCACCAGCCCGACCAGCAGGTATTCGGTTCGCCCGCGTTCGGAATTCACGCGCATCGGCAGCGTGGCGGCAACGGTTTGCCGCCGTTCAGCGGGCAGGCCCGCGTACGCGCGCAGGACCGGCGCCACGAATTCGTGGAACGTGAAAATGGCCGACGTGGGAAACCCCGGCAGCACGACGACGGGCTTGCCGCCGGTGACCGCGAGGCAGATGGGCTTGCCGGGCTTGAGCGCCACGCCGTGCGCGACGACGCCGGGATTGCGCAGCCCGTGCACGGCGCGGTAGGAGAGATCGCCGGCACCCTTGGACGTGCCCCCCGAGAACACGACCATGTCCGACTGCAATCCCTGCGCGAGCGCGCGGGCCAGCGCTTCTTCGTCGTCGGGAATGACGCCAAGGTGCACGGGCGTTCCGCCCAATTCCTCGACGGCCGCGCCGATGATCGCGGCATTGGAATCGTAGACCGCGCCGGACCGCAACGGATTGCCGGGTGCGACGATCTCGTTGCCGGTGGAGAAGATGGCCACGCGCGGTCGCCTGTACACGCTGATCGCGGCAATGCCGAGTGCCGCCAGCACGCCGATTTCGCGCGACGTCAGCTGCTGCCCGGCGCGCAGCACCGTTTCGCCGCGCGCGATGTCGGTGCCCGCGTAACTCACGTTCTCGCCGGACGTGAGCGGGCGCCCGATCTGCATGCGCTGGCCGGATTCCGTTTCGACGAGCTCCGAGTGCTCGACCATCAGCACCGCGTCGGCGCCGCGCGGCAACATGCCGCCGGTGGCGATGGGCGTCGCGAAGCCCTCGACCACATCGATGCCCGGCACGATGCCCGGCGCGAGAACTTCCGCGTTCGTGCGCACGCTGCGCGGTGTCTCCTCCATGGCGCCGAACGTGTCCCGCGCCTGCACCGCGAAGCCGTCGACATTGGAACGGTCGAAGCCGGGAACGTCCACTTCCGCGAGCACATCGTCGGCCAGGACTCGGCGCAACGCGTCCGCGATGGGTACGACTTCCTTGCCCAGCGGCGCGAGCCGCAAGTGTTCGCGAAACCGCGCGGTGGCCTCGTCTCGCGTGACGACGTTCAGGAACTGGGTCTGGCCGGAATTCGCTTCCGCGCTCTTGCCGGCAGGTCGATTGGGATTGGACATGTGGCGTCGAGTCTATTCGTACAGGTAGACGGTGACTTCGGTTCCGGGGCCGTAACCCTCGCTTTCGGCGGGCACGAGCACGAAGCCGTCGGCGCGCGTCGTCGACGAGAGAATGGACGCGCCGCTGAGCGCAATGGGTTCGACCTTGTCATCCACCAGGCGGACGCGGCAATAGTCCACCCGACCCACGGCGGAAGCGATCTTGCGCGCGACGACGCATTGCCGGACGCGGTGCGGCCAGTCGGGCGGTCGCCCGCCGCGCAGTCGAATGGCGCGGCCGGCGAAGAAATCGTACGCGCACAGGCAGGCCACGGGATTGCCGGGCAACAGGAAGACGAGCGTGTCTCCGATGCGTCCCAACCCCGCGGGACTCGATGGCCGCATCGCGACGCCATGAACGGCCAGTTCTCCCAGCTCGGCCAAGAGCTGCGGCGCATAGTCCTCGCGTCCGACGCTGGAACCGCCGGACACCAGGATCACGTCGGCGCCGGGAACGAGCAGCGCGTCGCGGATCTGGTCGGGAAAGTCGCCGAGCCGGCGCGTGGCTTCGAGCACGCCGCCGTCGCGGGCGACGAGCCCGCGCAGCATGTACGAATTGGCGTCGTACACCTGATACGTGTCCTTCGGCGTGCCGGGCGTCTTCACCTCGTTGCCGGTGACCAGGATGCGCACGCGCGGTTGCCGCACCACGGTGAGTTCGGCCAGTCCCAGCGACGCCACGAGTCCGACATCCTGCGCGCGCAATCGCCGTCCTGCGCTCAACGCCGGCGCGCCTTCGCGGATGTCCTCTCCCGTGTGACCGACGTACTGACCCGGAGCGACGGGCCGCGTGATCACGATCTTCCCATCGTCTTCCTGCGCATATTCGGCGGGCACGACGGCGTCGACGCCGTCCGGCATCGGCGCACCGGTCATGATGCGCACCGCCGCATCGGCCGGGATGGCGCCATCGAAAGGCTGCCCGGGCATCGCCTGACCCTGCACGGGAAAGGAGAGCGGGTTGTACTCGCCCGCTCCTGCCGTCGCCGCTCCGCGCAGCGCGTAACCGTCCATCGCGGCCCGATCGAATCCGGGCACGTTCAACGGCGCAATGACTTCGGCCGCCAGCGTGCGGCCGACCGCCTCTTCCAGTGCGATGATCTCGGCGGGAAGGCGCGCCGCGTGCGCGTCGATCCACGCGAGCACGTCGGGAACTTCGCTGCGCTTTGCGAAGCCGTGCATGCGCACGTCGTGCGCGCGAGGAACTTTGTCGGACATCAGTGCGATTTTAGGTCATTCGTGGCGCGGCAAGGCGGTTGATGGCAAATCGAGTCGCCGCCGATGCGAAGACGCTGGTGTCGGACTGCCGGCAAACCTCATAGGCGCTATATTTGCTGGTATATTACCGAACGACGTCGTCGGGATGAATTCTCATGCGCTCACGTTTTCGGCTGCAGCGCGTCGCTGCTGGTCGTCCTGCTGGCTCTTGGGATTGAACTCGCCGGTTGCCGCCGCCGATGTGACGGTCTTTGCCGCGGCCAGCCTCAAGGAAGCGATGGATGAGCAGGCGCGGGCAGTTCGAGGCAACCACGGGTAACAAGGTGATCGTTTCATACGGCGCCAGCAACGCGTTGGCAAGGCAGATCGAGGCGGCGGCGCCGGCCGATGTGTTCATCTCGGCCGACCTCGACTGGATGGATTACCTGGATAAGCTCCGCCTGCTTGCGCCGAATACGCGAATCAACCTGCTGCGCAATACGCTGGTGCTGATCGCCCCGGCGTCGTCAACGGTGGCGCTGCAAGATCGGCCCCGGACTTCGCGCTCGCCGCCGCGCTCGGCAAGGAAAGGCTCGCCATGGCCAATCCGGACAGCGTGCCGGCGGGCAAGTACGGCAAGGCCGCGCTCGAATAGCTGGGCGTCTGGTCCGGCGTCGAGAAGCAGGTCGCCCGCGCGGAAAACGTTCGCGCAGCGCTGGCGCTGGTGTCCCGCGGTGAGGCGCCGTTCGGCATCGTGTATGCGACGGATGCGCTCGCCGACAAAGGCGTGCGGGTCGTGGATGCGTTTCCGCCGGGCAGCCATCCCCCCATCATTTATCCGGCGGCGGTGATTGCCGGCAGCAAGTCGCACCGCCGCGAGGCGCCTGCTCGACTATCTGCGCTCTCCCGCGGCGCGGGCGTCTGGGAGAAATACGGCTTCGGATTGGCGCAGTAGGCGATGGACGGGCTCAGTCCGGACGAGATTGGAATCCTGGCGCTCAGCCTGCGCGTGGCGCTGGTCAGCGTCGTCTGCAGCCTGCCGCTGGCGATCCTCGTGGCCTATGGCCTGGCGCGCTTCGCGTTTCCCGGAAAGACGCTGGTCGATGCGATCGTGCATCTGCCGCTCGTGCTGCCGCCGGTCGTGGTCGGCTTTGCGTTGCTGGTGCTGCTCGGCAGGAACGGTCCGATCGGAAGCTGTGCTCGACGATTGGTTCGGCATCGTGTTCGCGTTCCGCTGGACCGGCGCGGCTCTGGCCTCCGCCGTGATGGGGTTCCCGCTGATGGTGCGCGCGATCCGGCTGTCGATCGAGGCCATCGATCAGCGCCTCGAAGTCGCCGCGCGGACGCTGGGCGGCTCGCGGCTCGTGGGTGTTCGCGTCGATCACGCTGCCGCTCGCGCTGCCGGGGATCATCACCGGCACGCTGCTGTCGTTCGCGCGGGGATTGGGCGAGTTCGGCGCGACGATCACGTTCGTATCCAACATTCCCGGCGAGACGCAGACACTGCCGCTGGCGATCTACACGTTCACGCAGGTTCCCGGCGGCGATGCGCAGGCGCTGCGGCTGTCCATCATCGCGGTGATCCTGTCGATCGTCGCGCTGGCGACTTCCGAATGGCTCACGCGCCGCTCCGAGCGGATGCACGGCGATGATCGACGTTGACATCGAGCAGCAGCTCGGCGCATTTCACCTCGCCGTCGACGTTCGCCGCCGAAGCGCCGATCGTCGGCCTCTTCGGCCGCTCGGGCGCGGGCAAGACCAGCGTGATCAACGCCATTGCCGGAATCACCACGCCGGCGCGCGGCCACATCCGCATCAACGACGTCGTCGCTGTTCGATTCGGCGAAGGGCATCGACCTGCCGCCCGAGCAGCGCCGGATCGGCTACGTGTTCCAGGACGCGCTGCTGTTTCCGCACATGGACGTGGAGGCGAACCTGCTCTACGGACAGCGGCTGCGCGCCCGCGGCGGATCGCGTCATCGACGAAGCGCGGGTCGTCGAACTGCTGGGCCTCGGCGCACTGCTGCGGCGCAAGCCCAAGACGCTTTCGGGCGGAGAGAAGCAACGCGTCGCCATCGGCCGCGCGCTGCTCGCCCAGCCGCGCATCCTGCTCTCGACGAGCCGCTGGCGGCGCTCGACGTTCCGCGCAAGGCCGAGATCCTCGACTACATCGAACGCCTGCGCGACGAACTCCACATTCCGATCGTCTATGTCAGCCACTCGGTCGCCGAGATCTCCCGCCTGGCCGACACGGTGGTGCGTTCTGTCCGACGGAAAGTGCCTCGCCGTCGGCGATGTGGACGACGTCATGGGGCGTCTCGATCTCAGGCCCGCGACCGGACGCTACGAGGCGGGATCGCTGATCGAAACGCAGGTCGCGGCGCACGACGTCGACGACCAGCTGACGACGCTCGCCTTCGACGGCGGCGAACTCATCGTGCCGCATCTCGATGCCGCGATCGGGGAGCGCGTGCGCGCGCGCATCCGTGCGCGCGACGTCTCGCTCGCGACGCAGCGGCCGGCGGGAATCAGCATCCTCAATGTCCTGCCGGGGCGCGTCACGGATTGGACGCGCTGTCCGGACCCATCGTCGACGTGCAGCTCGCCGTCGGCAGCGCCACGCTCAATGCCCGCATCACGCGCCGCTCGTTCCAGCAGCTCGGCTCGGCGTGGGCCAGGACGTCTACGCGTTGATCAAGGCGGTCTCCTTCGATCGGCGCGGACGTCGGCTACGCGTAGGCGCGGGAGGAATCATGAAAGCCGGTGTCCGGTTTCACATTCGCGATCGCGGCAGCGAGACCGAGCTGGCGATCGGTCCGGGAAAGATCGCGCTGCTGGAGGCGATCGCGCGGACGGGGTCGATTACGTCGGCGGCGAAACAGCTCGGCATGTCGTATCGCCGCGCGTGGCTTCTGGTCGACGCAACGAATCGCTGCCTCGTCCGTCCGGCGGTGGCCACGGTTGCCGGCGGCGACAAGGGCGGCGGCACGGTCCTGACGCCACTGGGCGTCGAACTCGTGCGCCGCTATCGCGCGCTGGAGCGCGAAACCGAAGCGGCGGTCGCGCGCAAGTTGAGGTCGATGCTGCGCGCGCTTCCTGCCGGCGACGCGATCGCCGACTGATTACGACCGGCGGTCTGACGCGCAGCGCGCCGCTGCGACACCGGCGTGCGCGGCGCGGACACCGGTTTGCTAAGATAGCAGCCCTTCATCGATGTCGCGGACGCGCGCCTGCCAGGTGCGTGGAGCGGCGCATTGGCAGCGGCCATGTTCGCGTTCTTCGAATCCCGGGTGCGACCCACCGAGCTGCCGCATTCCTCGCCGCCGGCCGGCCTGCTCGCCTTCTACTGGCACTTCGTCCGGCAGACCAGCGGCCTGTACGCCGCGATGTTCGCACCGGCCTGGCGGTGGCGCTGATCGACACGCTCGATCCCGGTGTTCATCGGCAAGCTGGTGACGCTGATGCAGGCGAGCCGACCGCGCCGCCGCGTTCAGCGCGCGCCATGCCGATGCTGGTCGGCATGGCGCTGCTCGTGCTGATCGGCCGCCCGCTGGCGCTGCTCGCCGACAGCCTCGATGCGCAACAACGCCGTCGTGCCGGGCGTCACCAGCCTGATCCGCTGGCAGAGCCACTGGCACGTCGTGCGCCAGAGCTGGCCGTTCTTCCAGAACGACTTCGCCGGCCGCATCGCCAACCGCGTGATGCAGACCGAGCAACGCGCTGCGCGAGTCGCGTCGTGTCGAGCATCCGCGCCGTCTGGTACATCGCGATCTACGGCGTCAGCGCGCTGGTGCTGATGGCCATCGCCGACTGGCGCCTGGCGATCCCGACGGTGCTGTGGTTCGCCGGCTACATCTTCTTCCTGCGCCACTTCGTGCCGCGCATGCGCGACCTCGCGCAGGACCAGCTCGGAGCTGCGCTCGCTGGTGATGGGCCGCGTCGTCGACAGCTACACCAACATCCTCACGGTCAAGCTGTTCGCGCGCGCCCGCGACGAGGACGCCTACGTGCGCGAGGTGATCGACGACCACACCGGCGCGATCGCCGCGCACATGCGGCTGATCACGCGCTTCATGTTCGTGCTGTCGACGATGAACGCGCTGCTGCTGGTCGGCACGGCCGGCATCGGCATCACGCTCTGGGGGCAGGGCTACGTCAGCGCCGGCGTGGTCGCGACCGCGCTGCCGCTGGCCTGGCAGATCGCCAACGTCGCCGGCTGGGTGAGCTGGGAAGTGACCGGCATCTTCGAGAACATCGGCGTCGTGCAGGAAGGCATGGAGACGATCGCCGTGCCGCACACGCTGGTCGACCGGCCCGACGCGCGCGAGCTCGAGGTGCCGCACGGCGAGATCCGCTTCGAGCACCTGACGTTCACCTACGGCCGCACCGACGGCAAGCGCGTGCTCGACGACCTCGAACCTCGTCGTGCGGCCCGGGCGAGCGCGTCGGCCTGGTCGGCCGCTCGGGCGCGGGCAAGTCCACGCTCGTGAACCTGCTGCTGCGCTTCCACGAAATCGAGCAGCGGCAGCATCCGCATCGACGGCCAGGACATCAGCCACGTGACGCAGGAAAGCCTGCGCGCGGCGATCGGCATGGTCACGCAGGACACGTCGCTGCTGCATCGCTCGATCGCCGCCAACATCGGCTACGGCCGGCCCGGCGCGACCGCCGCCGAGATCGAGGCCGCGGCGCGCAAGGCGCAGGCGCACGAGTTCATCCTCGACCTGCAGGACTGGAAGGACCGCACCGGCTACGACGCGCACGTCGGCGAGCGCGGCGTGAAGCTCTCGGGCGGGCAGCGCCAGCGCATCGCCATCGCGCGCGTGATCCTGAAGAACGCGCCGATCCTGGTGCTCGACGAAGCGACGTCGGCGCTCGACAGCGAGGTCGAGCTCGCGATCCAGGACCAGCTGCTCGGCCTCATGGAAGGCAAGACGGTGATCGCGATCGCGCACCGCCTGTCGACCATCGCGCGCATGGATCGCCTGATCGTGCTCGAGCAGGGCCGCATCGTCGAGCAGGGCACGCACGACGAACTGCTGCGCCTCGACGGCCACTACGCGATGCTGTGGAGGCACCAGTCCGGCGGCTTCCTGCCGGACGACATTCCGGACGAGCAGGCGGCCGCGGCGAACGCTTCATGAAGGTTGCCGTCTTCAGCGCCAAGCGCTACGACCGCGAGCTGCTGGCTGCGGCCAACGCCGAGGCGGGCCACGAACTCCACTTCTTCGACGACCTGCTCGAGCCGTCGACGGTGGTGCTGGCAGCCGGCTGCGGCGCCGTCTGCGTGTTCGTCAACGACATTCTCGACGCGGAGGTGCTGGCCGCGCTTGCGGCCGGCGGGACAGGACTCGTCGCAATGCGCTGCACCGGCTTCAACAACGTCGACCTGAAGGCGGCGGCGATGCACGGCGTCAAGGTCGTCCGCGTCACCGACTATTCACCGTACTCGGTCGCCGAGCACGCCGTCGCGCTCATCCTGGCGCTGCGGCGCAAGATCCATCGCGCCTACAACCGCACGCGGGACGGCAATTTCGAACTCGACGGACTGCTCGGGGCCGACCTGCACGGATGCACCGTAGGCGTCATCGGCACCGGCAAGATCGGCCGCGTGTTCGCGCGCATCATGAGCGGCTTCGGCTGCGAGCTGATCGGCTACGACAAATTCCCCAGCCCGGATTTCGAACGGATGGGTGGCCGCTACGTGCCGCTGCGGGAACTCGCCGCACTCTCCGACATCGTGTCGTTGCATTGCCCGCTGACGCGCGACACGCACTATCTGGTCGATGCGAACGCGCTGGCGCTGGCGAAGCCCGGGGCGATGCTGATCAACACCAGCCGCGGCGGCCTCGTCGACACCGAGGCCGTGATAGCGGCGCTCAAGTCCGGACAGCTCGGTGCGCTCGGCATCGATGTCTACGAGCAGGAGAGCGACCTGTTCTTCCAGGATCGGTCGAGCTCGATCATTCCCGACGACGTGATCCAGCGGCTGGTGTCGTTTCCGAACGTGATAGTCACCGGGCACCAGGCTTTTTTCACGCAGGAAGCGATCGGCACGATCTGTGCGACAACAGTCGCCAGCATCTCGGATTACGCGGCAGGTCGGCCGCTCGCGCACGAGGTCCGTGCCGGCGGCTGAACGTAGCGGCGCTTCACAGCGCGTGCGTCACCAGCATGAAGTCGCGGTCCTCGGCAAACGGCTTGACCGTGAATCCCAGGTTCTTCATGAGCTTCAGCATGTCGGGATTCTTCGCCAGCACCAGGCCCTCGATTTCGGCGAGCCCCTTCTCCCGCGCGACGTCCATGATGCTTTCCATCAGCCGCGAGCCCAGGCCCTTGCCGCTGAAGTCGTCGGCGACCACCAGCGAGAACTCGCAGCTGGATTGGTCGAGGTTGGTCACATACTGCGAGACGCCAACGATGCGCTCGGTCTCCACGATCCCGCCGTCGGCGGCCGCAATTCTTTCCTTGGTCACCGCCACGAGCGCCATCTCGCGGTCGTAGTCGATCAGCGTGAAGCGCGCGAGCATCGACGGGGGCAGCTCGGGCATCGACGACACGAACCGGGAGTAGCGGCTCTCCGGTGAAAGGTGCTTGACCAGTCCCTGCAGCATCTGGGCGTCGTTCGGATGGATGGCGCCGCACGATGTACTGGCCGCCACCGCGCAACGGCCAGACCTGTTCGTGCCGCGCGGGGTAGGGCAGGATGGCCAGGTGCTGGTAGTTGTTGGAACTGCCGCTGACCGTCTGCGGCGCGCTCTCGATGACGATGCGCGCGTCGACGGCCACGGCACCGTGCTCGTCCACGATCACCGGATTGATGTCCATCTCGCGCAACTGCGGCAGCTCGCACACCATTTCCGAGACGCGCAGCAGCATCTGCTCGAGCGCAACCATGTCGACGCCGCTGGCGCCGTGCCATTCGCCCAGCGTCTCGGCGACGCGGGAACGCTCGATCAGGCGGCGCGCCAGGAACTGGTTGAGCGGCGGCAACTCCATCGCGCGATCGTTCAGGAGCTCGATCATCGTGCCGCCTGCGCCGAACACGATGATCGGTCCGAACGGCCTGTCGGTCACGAGACCGATGTTGATCTCGCGTCCGCGCGGGGCGTCCGCCATTTTCTGCACCGTCACGCCGTTGATGCGCGCCTCGGGATGCAGGCGCTTCACGCGTTCCACCATGTCGCTGTAGGTGTCGCGCGCGCCCGTGCCGTTGAGAATATTGAGCGCCACGCCCTGCGCGTCCGACTTGTGGCTGATGTCGGGCGAATCGATCTTGAGCGCCACCGGAAACCCCACCTGCGTGGCGATGATCATCGCCTCGTTGGCATTGCGCGCGAGGATGGTGTTGGTCACCGGAATGTTGAACGCCGACAGCAGCGCCTTGGACTCCATTTCCGTCAGCGTCTTGCGCCGCTCCGCGAGCACGCTTTCGATGATCAGGCGCGCCGCCTCGATGTCGGGCTTGGCCAGCGTGGACAGCGGCGCCGGAGTCTGCTGCAGCAGCAATTGGTTGCGGTAATACGACGCGATGTTGCTGAATGCGCCGACGGCGGCCTCCGGCGTGCGAAAGCTGGGGATCCCGGCATCGTTGAGGATGCTGCGGGATGCGCCGACCGAGGCGTCGCCCATCATGCAGGTCAGCAGAGGCTTGCCCATGGCATGCTTGGCTTCGACCAGCGTGCGCGCCACCTGCTCGACATCGCCGCGTACCTTGGGCGAGTGAATGGCGAGAACGCCATCGATTCCGCTGTCCCTGCCGGCCGTCTCGATCGCGGCCCGGTATTGGTCCGGGCTGGCTTCCTCGGACAGGTCGATCAGGTCCGACAGCGACGCGTTCTCGGGGACCAGCGGACGCAGCGCGTTCACGGATTCGGGCGACAGCTTGCCGAGCTGCAGGTCGATCTCGCTGACCCAGTCGGCCGCCAGCACGCCCGGTCCGCCGCCATTGGTGACGATCGCCAGCCGCCTTCCGACTGGACGGTAGCGCGACGCGAGGCACTTGGCCGCCGAGAACAGCTCGACGAACGAACGCACGCGCACCGCGCCTGCGCGGCGCAACGCGGCGTCGAATACTTCGTCGCTGCCGACGATGGCGCCGCTGTGCGTCTTGGCCGCCTCGTTGCCGGCCGGCTTGCGGCCCGACTTGAGCACCACCACGGGCTTGGCGATGGCGGCCGAACGCAGCGCGCTCATGAAACGGCGCGCACTCGAGATACCCTCGAGGTAGACGATGATGCTCTGCGTCTCGCCATCGTGGGCGAGGAAGTCGAGGACCTGCGCGATGTCGACCGCCGTGCTGCGTCCGACGGATGCAACCAGCGAAAACCCCACCGCATTGGCCGCCGCCCAGTCGAGCATCGACGAAGTCAGCGCGCCGGATTGCGAGACAAGCGCCAATGGCCCCGCCTTGGCCAGCGGGCCGATCACGCTGGCATTGAGCTGCATTGACGGGCGCTGGAAGCCCAGGCTGTTCGGGCCGAGCAGGTTGATGCCTTCGCGATGCGCGACGTGCTTCAGCTCGGCGGCCTTTTCCGGCCCGATGCCGCTGCCCAGGATGAGCGCCGAGCGGCACGCCATGCGTCCCGCAAGCTCGAGCGCCGCCGCCACGTCGTCGGGCGGCAGTCGCGATGATGGCGAGATCGGCGCGTGACTGCGCCAGGTCGGCCAGCGTGCCGCTGGTGTGGATGTCCAGGAAATAGAGCTTGCCGGAATAGCGCTGGGCGCGCAGGGCCGCGTGCAATGCGCTGGCATGCGCGGTCTGGCTTGCGGCGTCGCCGGAGCGGCCGGCGAAGACCACGATCGATTCCGGCGCCAACAGGGAGGTCAGGTAGTGTTTGTCCATGGTCCGGGTCTATCGCATTTCCCGCGCTGCCACGCGTCGGCGCTGCGGGCAAATCGCCTCCGACAGCATAGCGATTCTGTTGCAGTACAATCATGACACAAGGCAAACGACTTTCACCGCCAAGGGATTCGCCGCGGCGGAAATGGGAAATTGGAATCGCTCTACAATGGTGCAGTTTGACCTCGGGCGGTTGGGTGCCGTTGAGTCGATGGCATGCGAGTACTCCCGACTCTTGGCGTGGTTGCTCATGCGGACCAATCGCGGTTGGACTGTGTCCCGGATGAGTGGGATAGCTGTTGGGATGTGTCCTATCAATGGAGAAGATGATGGCAATGAGACTGCAATTGCGCGCGCTGTTGTTCGTGACGGGCGTCGCGCTGACCGTGGCATGCAACAGCGTCCGCGCCCAGGAAATTCCGCTGGTCACAGGCGCCACATGGACGGCGTCGTCGGCAGAGGTGAAGAAGGCATACCTTGTGGGCATCGCCAACACCATCCAGGTCGAGGCCGCCTATGAAGGGACGAATCCGCCGCCCGACGGCCAGAGCATCGTGCCGCGCGTCACGAGGGGAATGAAGGGGCAGACGCTCGACGGCGTGCGCGAAGGGCTCGACAAGTGGTACGCCGCCAATCCGGACAAGCTGCAGCGGCCGGTCATCGAGACGATCTGGTTCGAGATGGTCGTGCCCGGCCTGGCCAAGAACAAATAGCGGAGACCCAGAACATGAAACGACTTGGAATGATTGCGGCCATCGCGGCCGGAGCGATTGTGATCGGCTGCACGAACATGTCCGCGCAGCAACAGGGAACCATGAGCGGCGCTGCCATCGGCGCCGCCGCCGGCGCGGGCATTGCCGCGATTTCCGGCGGAAGCGGCTGGACCGGTGCCGCCATCGGCGGCATCGCCGGTGGCGTTGCCGGCAACATCAAGGGCGGGCAGGCAATAGTTGTCGGAAGGCAAACTGAGCTGGTGCGGTTCGTACCATCGCGCCGGCCATGTCCTTCCCGCTTGATTTCGTGACGCCAATCGGCGCGCACGCCAGCGCATCCGAGGGTTCCGTGTCGCGTCGGCAGGCGGCATTGCGACACGCGAGGAAAGAAATGATGAATGCGAATGAATCGGTGGCAAGCGCCGCAGTCACTCCGGTCACGACCGACAAGTTGGTAGCGGATCTTCGAATCCTGGTGATCGACGTGGAGCAACTTCTGAAGCTCACCGCCAGCCAGACGGGCGAGCGCGTCGCGCAGGTCCGCGCGAAGGCCGAGGAATCGCTGAAGGTGGCAAAGGTCCGCATCGCCGAGCTCCAGGCCCAGGCGGTGGCGAAAGCACGGGCGGCCGGCCAGGCAACCGATGCCTACGTCCGAGCCAACCCATGGCAGGCCGTGGCGATCGGCGCCCTCTCGGGGCTCGTGCTTGGCTTGCTTGTCAGCCGGGGCGCAAGCAGCGACTGACGATGCCGGTCAGCGCGTGGCCGCGCTGTGAACGACGTGGTCCAGGTCTGGTCGCCGCCACGGGTCCAGATGCGTCATCAGGTTGAGCACGCGATGGCGCTGCAGTACGCGCTGTCGCGCCTCGACCGCGATGTCGTGGCCGGACTCGACGCTGATCGTGGCGTCGACCTCGAGGTGTGCGTCGACGACGATCATGTCGCCCATCTTGCGCGTGCGAAGGTCGTGGACGCCATGGACGCCCGGTGTATCGAGCAGCGTGCGGCGAATCGCCTGGACATCCTCCTCGTCCACGGCGCGGTCCATCAGGTCGTGCAGCGCGTCCCAGCCGAATCCCCAGCCCATCTTGGCGACGATGAACCCCACGATCAGCGCGGCGATCGGGTCGAGGATCGGATAGCCGGCCAGGTTGCCGACGATGCCTATGCCCACCACCAGCGAGCTGGCCGCATCCGATCGCGCATGCCAGGCGTTGGCGACCAGCATGCTCGACTTGACGCGCTTTGCCGTCGCCAGCATGTAGCGGAACAGGAGTTCCTTCGCGACCAGCGCCCCGCAGGCCACCCATAGCGCGACGACGTGCACGGTCTGCACGGTGCTGGGGTCTTCCAGCTTGTGCGCCGCGGACCACAGCATGCCGGCGCCGACGGCCATCAGCAGCGCGCCGAGCACGAGCGATGCGGCAGTCTCGAAGCGCTGGTGGCCGTAGGGGTGGTCTTCGTCGGCGTCCTTCTTGCTGTGGTGGCTCGCGAACAGGACGACGAAATCGGCGACGAGATCCGACAGCGTATGGATGCCATCCGCGATCAGCCCCTGCGACTTGGCGAACACGCCCACGACGATCTGCACGGCCGTCAGCGCGATGTTGACTGCTACGCTGACCCACGTGCATCTGGACGCCGCGGCCGCCCGCTCCGCCGGTGTGTGCAGCGTGTCTTCGGCGTCGTCGGCGAAATCGGGATTCATCGTGGGCACAACGCGCAGTGCGGTTGCGCGACCGGAACGTCGCTACTTGACGAGCACCACCGGCTGCTTCGCGGTGGCGAGGACGCGCTGCGCCACCGAACCTATCAACAGGTCGGCGATCGCGCTGCGGCCCTTGGAACCCAGGACGATGAGATCGAACTTGCCCTCGTTCGCGCAGGCGACGATCTCCTGAGCGACGCGTCCGGTGCGAATGACCATGTTGTGCTTGACGCCTGCCGCATCGAGCAGTTTTCGCGCCGGCTTGAGTTCCTTTTCGCTCATTTCACGCAGGTAGTCGGCCACCTTCGCGCTGCCGACGAACGACTTCGCGGAACGCAGGCCGATATCGTCGTGAACGCTGATGAGGGTGATGGGGTTCGTCGCCGAACGGAGGAGGCGGACGAACTTGATGGCGTACTCGACCGCGTGGAGCGCATGCCTTGAACCGTCGGTCGCGACAAGGATCTTCATGGACTGCCCCGATTGTCTTTGGGACCCGCCAGTTTAGGGCCAAAGGCCGAATTTCGTGAGGATGGCGGCGGAAAACGCTTGATCTGGCTCAATCCGAGTGCCGCGAGACCGACTTCCACATCGGCGGACCGCACCATTCGGGTCCGGCTGGACGAACGCGTCCGCGCGTCATTGCGGCGAGCACATCGCGACCGGTGGATTGCCGTAGCCTTCCGCAACGAAGCCGCTGCCCATCATCATTGTCTGCACCCGGGCGTCCATCGTGTAGCGATGATTGGTGTCGGAGCGCTGATTCCATGCGCGGTAGATCGGCAACGTGCCGGCAGCGACAGGCACCGGTCGCCGCATCGGGCATGTAGATCTGGAACACATTGCTTGATTCGAGAGTCCACTCATTCGGCCATAAGCGCGGCACCGCTGCACACTGGTCCGGCGACCCCGAATAGAAGTGCGTATCCAGTCCATGGGCCGGGCTGCCATAGTAGCGACACACGGCGGATCGCCATACCCAGGGTATTGGCTGCTGCGTCGACGACATTGAAGCTCATTCCGGTCCGCTGCCATCCCGGCAACTGCCCGCTGTCCAGCACGTCGATTTCGGCGGCGTCCGCGGTCATGAAGTAGTGGCCCAGTCCAGGATTGATGTATTCGACCGCCCGCTTTACGCCGGGCACCGGTCCCGTCGGCATCGTGACCTTGGCAAGCACCGCCTCTTCTGTCCCGTCCATCCAGCGCACCATGCCGACGCCTTGCGCATACCAGACATCGCGCGAGTAGCCGGACCCACGCTGCTCGCGCACATGCAAAGCGTTCGCGAACGTCCCCATTGGCGTCGAAACCGTTTCGAGGGCAAGCGCCTGGTAGCTGCTCATGTGGTTCTGTGCGCCCGTCATGCTATTCATGCCTTGAACATTCATCTGCCACATCTCGGCGCCCTGATAGCTGCCTGGACCCATCATCGTGCCGGGCATCACCGGGTTCTTGAGCATCCATTCCGGGCTCGAATACGTCATCATGAAATGGTCGTCGACAGGCGTGTTGCCGTCGCCGCCAAAGTAATGCATGCCGTCCGATCCATCCGGTAGAAGTCGGTGGCATCGTCGGCGCAGGGGTCGCCGGCTTGCAGGCAAACGTCATATGGATGCCGGTGAGGTTTGTCGCGCCGCCCCATGTTTGGCCGGCGTGCATCACGGCAGTGGCCGTCATCCGTGGTCCGCTGACGAATGCATAGTCGTAGCGGGCTCCGTCGACCAGCGGAAAATACTGTGCGGTGGACATCGGACCGCCCATCATCTGGCCTAGGCTCGCACCGGAAGCCAGCGCGAGGAGTGCCGCGGCAAGGAATTTGGACATGGCGTTTTTTCGTAGAGGCATAGGTGAATTATTCGCGTAAGGCGCACGCGCTTCCGTGACTCAGGTCACACAGATACGAAATGGACCGGGGGCGGGCACTGCAGAGGCCGGTTGCCTCAACCCGCGGTCCCATCCACGTCGTGGGGTTTCGTCGGAGCCTAAACGCTTGATCTGGCTCAAGATGGGCCCAGTGCGGTCGCATTTGGCATGATCGGCGCGGCCCGACTGGCCCCGGGATGTGCTTTAATTTCGCCATGCGTCGAACTTCACGCCGTTGGGTGGCCGCCATGACCCTGCTCGGAATTTTCGGGATGCAGTGGGCATTGGCCGCGCATGCGTGCGCGTTGGCGCTGGACCCGAGCGGCAGGCTGACGCCAGATCCGGTTGCCCAGCCGGCGTCGAGCCATTGCTCGACGATGGCCGGGAAAGCCAATCCGCAGCAGCCCGGCCCGTGCCTTGAGCACTGCACCAAAGGCAAGGAGGTCACCGGATCCCTTGTCACGACCGATGCGCCGGCACCCATGCCTGTCGCCGCGCTCGCCGTCGAACCCGCCGCGTTCGCGCAAATCGCGAACAGCTGGTCGCCTCCGCAGCTGCAGTCCCGCAACAACTCTCCACCGCCATTGCTCCTGAGCTCGCGTCTCAGGATCTGACTCCCTCCGTTGCATCGCGCGTGTCCGCTCAGGACCGCGCGTGTGTCTGCTTTGCCCATCGGCAACGGAGGTCAACGTGTTTGCATTCATTCAATTCAAGTCGTCTTGGCGCGTCGCGCGGAGCGTGTTTCCGTTTCGGCGAGCTCCGGCGGATAGCCGCCGCGGCTGCACTCTGTGTGGTCGCAACGGGAGCGCACGCGAACGGCGCATTGTCATTCGCGGAGGCGCTGTCGCTCGCCGAGACGCGATCGTCGGCGTTGACCGGCGCCGACTATGCGGCCCAGGCGTCCAGGGAAATGGCCGTGGCGGCGGCGCAGTTGCCCGATCCGGTCGCGACGATGGGCATCAGCAACCTGCCGGTCAACGGCCCGGATGCGTGGAGTCTGACGCGCGACTTCATGACGATGGCGAGCGTCGGCGTGATGCAGGAATTCACGCGCAAGGACAAACGCGAGGCGCGCGCCGAACGTTTCCGGCGGGAGGCCGACAAGGCGGTCGCGGAACGGGCCGCGAGTGTGGCCACGCTGCAGCGCAACGCCGCGACAGCGTGGCTCGACCGCTATTACGCCGAAGCCATGCTCGCGGTGGTCGGCGAGCAGAGCCGGCAGGCGCGCGTGGAGGTGGAAGGGGCCGAGGCCGCGTATCGCGCCGGTCGCGGCAACCTGGCGGACATCCTGGCCGCGCGCAGCGCGCTGGTCATGCTCGACGATCGCGCCAGCGAATTCGGGCGCAAGGTGCGCGCGGCGCGCATCGCGCTGGCGCGCTGGGTGGGCGACCGCGCGGACGCGCCGCTGGCGGGCCGGCCCGCGATCGATTCCCTCGCGATCGACGCCAAGGCACTCGACGCGGAACTCCTGCACCACCCGGAACTGGCCATGCTCACGCGGCAGGAGGATCTGGCGGCCGCGGAAGTCCGGGTGGCGCAGGCCAACCGCGAGCCCGACTGGAGCGTCGCGCTGATGTACCAGCAGCGCGGGTCCGCCTACTCGAACATGATTTCGCTCAACGTGTCGGTGCCGCTGCAGTGGGACCAGGCGAATCGCCAGGATCGCGAGGTCGCGGCGAAGCTGGCGCTGCTGGACCAGGCGCGTGCCGAGCGCGAAGACCGCGTCCGCATGCATGCCGCGGAGGTCCGCCAGATGATCGCCGAATGGGAAAACGGACGCGAGCGGCAGGCGCGGTACGAGCGAGAACTGCTTCCGCTGGCGACGCAGAGGACCGAAGCCACGCTCGCCGCCTATCGCGGCGCGAAATCGAGCCTGATGGACGTGCTCCTGGCGCGACGCGGCGAGATCGACGTGCGGGTGGCAGCGCTGCAAATCGAAATGGAAACCGCCCGGCTGTGGGCGCAACTGAACTTCCTGTATCCCGAGCGCGGCGCCGCGCTGCACGGGGCCGTTTCGCATACGAAGGATCCCCAATGAACACGAACAGACTTGCCATCGCGGCCGCGGTCGCGCTGGCCATCGCCGGCGGCGGCTACGGACTGTATCGGCTCGGCCTCGACCGGGGCATGCAATCGAGCGCCGCGACCCACGCGGCAACGTCGGCAGCGCCGACGCCTATCGGCGCGCCGGCGCCCGGCGGCACCGACGCTGCGACGGGCAGGAAGGTTCTCTACTGGCACGACCCGATGGTGCCGGGCCAGAAATTCGACAAGCCCGGAAAGTCGCCGTTCATGGACATGGACCTGGTGCCGGTCTATGCCGAAGCGGGCGCCGACGAAGGGAACGTCGCCATCAGCGCGCGCATGCAGCAGAACCTCGGCGTGCGCACGGCGGAGGTCACGCGCAGCGTCTTGGCGGCGACCGTGGAAGCGGTGGGCACCGTCGCGTACAACGAACGCGACGTGGCGGTCGTCCAGGCCCGCAACGGCGGCTTCATCGAGCGCCTGTTCGTGCGCGCGCCGCTGGACCCGGTGCGACAGGGCCAGCCGCTCGCGGAGCTGTACGTTCCCGACTGGGTGGCGGCGCAGGAGGAATACCTGTCCGTCGCGCGCATGCCCGGCGCGGATGCCCTCGTCGATGGCGCGCGCCAGCGCATGCGCCTCGTCGGCATGACCGACGCGCAGATCCAATCCGTGGCAACCAGCGGCAAGGTGCAGGCGCGATTCACGGTGACGGCGCCGATCGGCGGCGTGGTGGCCGAACTCGGCGCGCGCGAAGGCATGACGGTCGCGGCCGGCACGCCGCTGTTTCGCATCAACGGTCTCTCGACGGTCTGGGTGAACGCCGAAGTGCCGGAGAGCCTGGCCGCGCAGGTGCGCCCGGGAAGTGCGGTGGAGGCGCGCGCGCCGGCGCTGGCCGGCACCACGTTCAAGGGCAAGGTCACCGCCATCCTGCCCGAAGTCAATCCCGCCACGCGCACGCTCAAGGTGCGCGTCGAACTCGCCAATCCCGCGGGCGCGCTGGTGCCGGGCATGTTCGCCAACGTCACGTTCAAGCCGGTGGCGCGCACGGAAATCCTTCAGGTTCCGAGCGAAGCCGTGATCACCACCGGCAAGCGCAACGTCGTGATCGTCGCCCAGGGCGAAGGCAAGTTCGCGCCGGCCGACGTGGAGATCGGCATGGAGTCCAACGGGCAGACGGAGATCCGCAAGGGTCTCGCGGCCGGGCAACAGGTCGTGATCTCCGGGCAGTTCCTGATCGACTCGGAGGCGAGCCTGAAAGGCGTGGCTTCGCGCATGGGCACGGCGCCCTCCGCGACTCCCGCGGCGCCCGCCGCGGTTCCCGCCGCACATGACCACAGCAAGATGGACAAGGCCGCACCCGCGGCGCCGGCGCCTCCCGTCGCGCACGACCACAGCAAGATGGACACGGCACCGCCTGCGCCGCCGCCGGCACCTGTCGCGCACGATCACAGCAAGATGGAAAGTGCGAAGCCATGATCGCCCGGCTCATCCGCTGGTCGATCGTCAACCGCTTCCTGGTGCTGCTGGCCACGCTGATGCTCACGGCGTGGGGGGTGTGGGCGATGTCGAGAACGCCGCTCGACGCCATTCCCGATCTGTCCGACGTGCAGGTGATCATCCGCACCACGTTGCCGGGCCAGGCGCCGCAGATCGTCGAGAACCAGGTGACCTATCCGCTGGCCACCACGATGCTGTCGGTGCCGGGCGCCAAGGCGGTGCGCGGCTATTCGATGTTCGGCGACTCGTTCGTCTACATCCTGTTCGAGGACGGCACCGATCAATACTGGGCGCGCTCGCGCGTGCTCGAATACCTGAACCAGGTGCAGTCGCGCCTGCCCGCGCAGGCCAAGACCTCGCTCGGGCCCGACGCGACGGGCGTGGGCTGGGTCTACGAATACGCGCTCGTCGACCGCAGCGGAAAGATGGACCTGTCGCAACTGCGCGCGCTGCAGGACTGGTTCCTCAAGTACGAGCTGAAGGCGGTCGCCAATGTCGCGGAGGTGGCGAGCGTCGGCGGCATGGTGCGCCAGTACCAGATCGTGCTCGACCCGGAACGGCTGCGCGCGTTCAACATTCCGCACGCCAAGGTCATCGACGCGGTGCAGAAGGCCAACCAGGAAACGGGCGGCTCGGTGCTCGAACTGGGCGAGGCCGAGTACATGGTGCGCGCGTCGGGCTACCTGCGGTCGCTCGACGATTTCCGCAAGATTCCGCTGACGACCACCGAGGCCGGCGTCGCGGTGCGCCTGTCCGACGTCGCGCGCGTGCAGGTGGGCCCGGAAATGCGCCGGGGCATCGCCGAGCTGGACGGCGAAGGCGAAGTCGCGGGCGGCATCATCGTCATGCGCTCCGGCAAGAACGCGCTGGCGACGATCGACGCGGTCAAGGCCAAGCTCGACAGCCTCAAGGCCAGCCTGCCGCCCGGCGTGGAGATCGTCACGACCTACGACCGGTCCAGCCTCATCAAGCGCGCCGTCGCCAATCTTGGCCAGAAGCTGGTCGAGGAGTTCATCGTCGTCGCGCTGGTGTGCCTCGTGTTCCTGTTCCACCTCCGCTCGTCGCTCGTCGCCATCGTGTCGCTGCCGCTGGGCATCCTGACGGCGTTCATCGTCATGTACTACCAGGGCGTGAACGCCAACATCATGTCGCTGGGCGGCATCGCGATCGCCATCGGCGCGATGGTCGACGCGGCCGTCGTGATGATCGAGAACGCGCACAAGCACATCGAGGCGTGGAATGCGGAGCATCCCGGCGAGAAGCTCGCGGGCGCCGAGCATTGGCGCGTGATCGGCGACGCGGCGGCGCAGGTCGGGCCGGCGCTGTTCTTCTCGCTGCTGATCATCACGCTGTCGTTCGTGCCGGTGTTCACGCTCGAAGCGCAGGAAGGGCGGATGTTCTCGCCGCTCGCGTTCACCAAGACCTACGCGATGGCCGCCGCGGCCGGGCTCGCCGTGACGCTGGTGCCGGTGCTGATGGGCTACCTGATCCGCGGCCGCATTCCGGAGGAGCAGAAGAATCCGCTCATCCGCTTCCTGATCGCGCTGTACCGGCCGCTGCTGGAACGCGCGTTGCGCGCGCCGAAGACGGTGCTGGCCGTGGCGGTGCTCATCGCCGCGGTGACGGTATGGCCGGCCAGCCAGCTCGGCGGCGAATTCATGCCGCCGCTCGATGAAGGCGATCTCCTGTACATGCCGTCGGCGCTGCCGGGCATTTCGTCGGGCAAGGCCAGCGAACTGCTGCAGCAGACGGACCGGATGATCAGGACCGTTCCCGAGGTCGCGCGCGTCTTCGGCAAGGCCGGGCGCGCGGAGACCGCGACCGATCCGGCGCCGCTGGAGATGTTCGAGACGACGATCCAGTTCAAGCCGAAGGAAGAGTGGCGGCCCGGCATGACGACCGAGAAGCTGATCGAGGAACTCGACCGGATCGTCAAGGTGCCGGGCCTGTCCAACATCTGGGTGCCGCCGATCCGCAACCGCATCGACATGCTGGCCACCGGCATCAAGAGCCCGGTCGGCGTGAAGGTGGCGGGAACGAGCCTCGCGGAGATCGACCGCATCACCGCCGACATCGAACGCGCGGTGAAGCCGGTGGCGGGCGTGACATCGGTGTTCGCGGAGCGCCTGACCGGCGGCCGCTACATCGACGTGGACATCGATCGCGACGTCGCATCGCGCTACGGCATGAACGTATCCGACGTGCAGAGCATCGTCGGCGCGGCGATCGGCGGCGACAACATCGGCGAGACCGTCGAAGGACTGCAGCGCTTCCCGATCAACGTCCGCTATCCGCGCGAGGTGCGCGACTCGGTCGAGAAATTGCGCAACCTGCCGGTCCTCACCGAACGCGGCGCGCAGATCCGCTTGGGCGACGTGGCGACCATCCGCGTATCGCGACGGTCCGCCGATGCTGAAGAGCGAGAACGCGCGGCTTTCCGGATGGGTCTACGTCGACATCCACGGCCGCGACCTGCGTTCCGCCGTTCGCGACATGCAGCAGGCGGTGCAGAAGGACGTGAAGCTGCCGGCCGGCTATTCGGTGGCGTGGTCAGGCCAGTTCGAGTTTCTCGAGCGCGCGATGGCGCGGCTCGAGATCGTCGTGCCGGCGACGCTCGCGATCATCTTCGTGCTGCTCTACCTCACGTTCCGCCGCGTGGCGGAAGCGGCGCTGATCATGGCCACGCTGCCGTTCGCGCTGGTCGGCGGATTCTGGCTGATGTACGTGCTCGGCTACAACATGTCGATCGCCTCCGCGGTGGGCTTCATCGCGTTGGCGGGCGTGGCGGCCGAATTCGGCGTCGTGATGCTGCTCTACCTGGGCCAGGCCTGGGACGCGCGGCTCGCGCGCGGAGAACCGGCGTCGGCTGGCGACGCTCGACGCCGCCATCGAGGAGGGCGCCGTGCAGCGCGTGCGGCCGAAGGCGATGACGGTCGCGGTGATTCTCGCCGGCCTGATACCGATCATGCTGAGCAGCGGCACCGGCGCCGAGGTGATCCAGCGCATCGCCGCGCCGATGATCGGCGGCATGATCACCGCGCCGCTGTTGTCGATGCTGGTGGTGCCGGCGGCTTACCTGCTGATCCAGCGGCGGCGACTGGCGGCGCAGGCAAAGATGCGCTGAGGCAGCCGGCCGTCAGTTGCCGGCCACCAGGCTGCATTCCATGCCTGCGGCCAGCCCGGTTTTCGCCGGAAACCTGCCCGGATCGAATTTCGTCGCGCCGGTAGCCGCGGCATACTTGTTCAACGCGCCGAGGACGGTGGAAAAGTCCTTTTGCGGATCCGTTTTGCTGCCCGGATTGTCGGGCCCCGCCAGCGATGCGAGATATTCGTCGCGGGCTTCGAGGAGAACCTTCAGCGCATCCTCCGGCCACCGGGCGAGCGTCATCGTCGCACTCACCGGCTTGCCGTCGACCAGGCGGCGCGTGCCATCCAGGTTGCGTTGATCGATGCCCTTGTTGAAATCGAGTATCGCTTTCAGTTTCGTGCACTCGACCGACTCGGCGGCATTGAACGATTCCATGACCGAATCCCTGGCCGCTCTCAGCACGGCCGCTTTCTGGGCGGCGTTCAGGCCGTTCCAGACGGTCTTGTCGACGTGCATCCACGACAGCAGGAACGGTTGATGCCATGCCGGATGGTGCGCATATCGCGCGCCGATCTGGCCGATGTTCTGCGAGCAGTTGGACGGCGTTCCCGGCGGAATCGGGAACGCGATCGCCGGGCTGCAATCCAGGTTGCCGGCGTCCGGATTGCCGAGAGGATTGGCGGGCGTTGCCTCCTTCACCGGGAAGAAATCGGCAAGGTCGTCATAGGGGTTCACGTATTCGAAGCCCTGGATCGTCCTTCGCTGCATGGGCATCAGCACGGATTGACCTCCCACGGGCGGATAGAACGCAAGCGTCTTCGCGGGGATGACGCCTCGCTTCACCAGCAGGTCGCAGGCGCGGTCCACGATGTCCTGCGGCGGCGCAAGGTAACGAATCCGCCAGCCCGACGTGCAAAGGCCAGCCAGGCCGATGCCATTGCCTTGGCTCAGGCAGTCGGCATCCCCTGCGTTGCAGTCAGGCTTGCCGATCGGCTTGGGAAAGTAGCCCGAGCCCTGCATCGTGCTTCCCACCACCGGAAAGACGATCTGCGTTCCGCCGCGGCTGTCCAGAATCGACTGCGCGAGATCGAGACCGTTGCCCGCGAATCCGTCGATTTTCGCGGTGTAGATGAAGCCGAGCATCTGCCCGAAATTCATGCCGAACGGAACCGAGTTGTAGATGAAGCCCCACGTGGGTTCCGAAAAGACAGGATTGGGTGTGGCGTTGGCGTTGGCGAACTGGACGCCCGCCCGCAGCGCGCTCACCGTGCGCGCAGTGCCCGGGCTGCGCTGGAAAATGACCTTCTGCCCGGCGGGCAACGCGTCCGGACCCTTGTCATCGGTGTAGTCCATGACCTTCTCGATGAAGATCCTCATGGCGCCGTAGCCGGGATTTGCGGGATCCGTCGACGTGCCTGCCCCGCGTCCGATGGTCGGGGAGTCGCTGTATTCGTTGTAGGGAATGGTCACGTCGGCGAACGCACGCGGGCAGAAAGCGATGCCGCACGCAATGATGGCCGCTGCAGGCAGAACGGCTGGCTTCATACTTGTCCCCTTGGCAATGGCGCAGACAGTTCGATGCGCCGTCGCGCAAGTCTACCTCGGCGCGAAGCGATCGCAACGCGCGACGCCGGAGTACCGGTCGCTGCCGGCATTCAGGGCACGAGCACAGCCGCGCCGTCGATGCGCCCGGCGCGCACGTCGGCCAGCGCCCGGTTGGCCTGGTCGAGCGGGTAGCACGTGGTCTGCGTGACGATGCCGATGCGCGGCGCCAGCGCCAGGAAATCGACGCCATCAGCCCGCGTCAGGTTGGCGACGGACACCAGCTGGCGCTCTTCCCACAGCAGGCTGTAGGGGAAGCTCGGGATGTCGCTCATGTGAATGCCGGCGCAAACCACGCGGCCGCCCTTGCGCACCGCCTTGAGCGCCTGCGGCACGAGCCTGCCGACGGCGGCAAAGATGATCGCGGCGTCGAGCGGTTCCGGCGGCATCTCGTCGGATCCACCCGCCCAGCGCGCGCCGAGCCGACGCGCGAAGGCCTGCGATGATCTCGTCACCCGGCCGCGTGAAGGCAAACACCGATCGGCCCTGCCACTTCGCGACCTGCGCCACGATATGAGCCGATGCGCCAAAGCCATAGAGCCCAACGTTGGTTGCGTCGCCCGCGATCACCAGCGAACGCCAGCCGATGAGGCCGGCGCAAAGCAAAGGCGCAAGTTCCGCATCGCTGCCGGTCTCGCCCAGCGGAAACGCATAACGCGCGTCAGCGATCGTGGCCGTCGCGTAGCCGCCGTCGCGCGTGTACCCGGTGAACAACGGCTGATCGCAAAGATTTTCCCGATGTGCGAAGCAATAGGGGCAAACGCCGCAAGTGCGGGCAAGCCATGGAATGCCGACGCGCTGGCCGATGCGCAGCGCGTCGACACCGGAACCGAGCGCATCGATGCGCCCGACGATTTCGTGGCCGGGAATGATGGGCAGCTTGGCTTCCGGCAACTCGCCGTCGACCACATGCAGGTCGGTGCGGCAGACGCCGCATGCGCCCACCGTGACGCGGATCTCTCCGGGTCCGGGCAGGCGATCCGGCAGCTCCGTCCATTCCAGGGCGGTGCCAGGTTCTCGCAGCAGCATCGCGTGCATGGCGTCCTCCCCGATGTCAGCGTCGCCGGCCCGGCCGGCGGGAAACTCGGCTACTATTTCGCATTCCGCGCCCGTAGCTCATTTGGATAGAGCACCGGCCTTCTAAGCCGGGGGTAACAGGTTCGAATCCTGTCGGGCGTACCACTGCAATATATCGCCGATTGCCGTTGCGGCGCGGCACTGGAACTCCGCCACGATGCCCGATCCCA
>CAWIAK010000008.1:0-235817 GCA_963834045.1 uncultured beta proteobacterium
AAAAACGCGCGTGGGCATGTTCCGTGCCCACGCGCGCATCGGCGAATGCTGCCGTCAGTGCTTCAGCGCCGGCGTCTTGTCATCGGCCGCGGGCACCGGCGGCACGGCGGGCACGTCGCCCTTGTCCTTGTCCTCGGCCAGCGGCGTCGGGTGCCGTTCCAGCGCCTGCTCGAGAACCTGTTCGATCCAGCGCACCGGATGGATATCCAGGCGATTCTTGATCTCGTCGGGAATCTCCGCCAGGTCCTTGACGTTCTCCTCGGGGATGAGGACCGTCTTGATGCCTCCGCGGCCGGCGGCGAGCAGCTTTTCCTTCAAGCCGCCGATCGGCAGGACTTCGCCGCGCAGCGTGATCTCGCCGGTCATCGCGACGTCGCAACGCACCGGAATGCCGGTCAGGATCGACACGATCGCGGTGACGATCGCGCCGCCGGCCGACGGGCCGTCCTTGGGCGTCGCGCCCTCCGGAAGATGGATGTGCAGATCGGTCTTGGTGTAGAAATCCGCCTGGATGCCGAGCGCCTTGGAGCGGTGGCGGACGACGGACAGCGCCGCGGCGATCGATTCGTTCATCACGTCGCCCAGCTTGCCGGTCGTGGTCGTCTTGCCCTTGCCGGGCAGCGCGACCGCTTCGATCGTCAGCAGGTCGCCGCCGACTTCCGTCCACGCGAGACCGGTGACCTGGCCCACCTGGTTCTTCTTTTCGGCGATGCCGTACGTGAAGCGGCGCACGCCCAGGTACTTGTCCAGGTTCTTGGAATTGACGTCGACCGGGCTCTTCGCCGTGCGCGCCTTGCCCTCGCTTTGCTTCAGCAGCAGCGTCTTCACCACCTTGCGGCAGATCTTGCTGATGTCGCGTTCGAGGCTGCGCACGCCGGCCTCGCGCGTGTAGTAGCGCACGATGTCGCGCAGCGCGCTGTCGGCCACGTGCAGCTCGTCGGGCTTGATGCCGTTGTTCTTCATCTGCTTGGGCATCAGGTATTGCTTGGCGATGGCGATCTTCTCGTCCTCGGTGTAGCCCGACAGGCGGATGACTTCCATGCGGTCCAGCAGCGGCGCCGGGATGTTCATCGAATTGGCCGTGGCCACGAACATCACGTCCGACAGGTCGTACTCGACCTCGATGTAATGATCGACGAACGTGTCGTTCTGCTCCGGATCGAGCACCTCGAGCAGCGCCGAGCTCGGGTCGCCGCGGAAGTCCTGGCCCATCTTGTCGACTTCGTCCAGCAGGAACAGCGGATTGCGCACGCCGACCTTGGTCATGTTCTGCAGGATCTTGCCGGGCATCGAACCGATGTACGTGCGGCGATGGCCGCGGATCTCGGCCTCGTCGCGCACGCCGCCCAACGACATGCGCACGAACTTGCGGCCGGTGGCCTTGGCGACCGACTGGCCGAGCGACGTCTTGCCCACGCCGGGCGGGCCGACGAGACAGAGGATGGGCGCCTTCAGCTTGTCCACGCGCTGCTGGACCGCCAGGTACTCGACGATGCGCTCCTTCACCTTCTCCAGGCCGTAGTGATCGGCGTCGAGGATCTTGACCGCGTTGGCCAGGTCCTTGCTGATCTTGCTCTTCTTGCGCCAGGGCAGCGCCAGCAGCGTGTCGATGTAGTTGCGCACGACGGTGGCTTCGGCCGACATGGGCGACATCATCTTGAGCTTCTTCAGCTCGCCCATGACCTTGCCTTCGGCCTCCTTCGACATCTTGGCGGCCTTGATCTTCTTTTCCATCTCCTCGAGGTCGGCGTTCTCGTCGCCCTCGCCCAGTTCCTTCTGGATGGCCTTGACCTGTTCGTTCAGGTAGTACTCGCGCTGGCTCTTCTCCATCTGGCGCTTGACGCGGCCGCGGATGCGCTTCTCCACCTGCAGGATGTCCACTTCGCCTTCGAGCACGCCGAGCAGATGCTCCAGCCGCTTGCCGACCTCGCCCATCTCGAGGATGTGCTGCTTCTGCTCGAGCTTGAGCGGCAGGTGCGCCGCGATCGCGTCCGCGAGGCGGCCGCCCTCGTCGATCCCCGACATCGACGTGAGGATTTCCGGCGGAATCTTCTTGTTGAGCTTCACGTACTGGTCGAATTGCGCGAGCAATGCGCGGCGCATCGCCTCGACCTCGTTGGCGCTGCCCGGATCGCCGGCCATCGGAACCGCCCGCGCGACCAGGTACTCGCCGCGGTCTTCCACCGCGTCGATCTGCGCGCGCTGCGTGCCCTCGACCAGGACCTTCACGGTGCCATCGGGCAGCTTCAGCATCTGCAGCACCGTGGCAATGGTGCCGATCTCGTTCAAGTCTTCCGCGCTCGGGTCGTCCTTGGCCGCCTGCTTCTGCGCGACGAGCAGGATGTGCTTGCCCGCCTCCATCGCCAGGTCGAGCGCCTTGATGGACTTGGGCCGCCCGACGAAGAGCGGGATGACCATGTGCGGAAAGACGACGACGTCGCGCAGCGGAAGGAGCGGGAGTGCGTTCAGGTCGGCGGGAAGGGTCGTTTCGTTGGCCATGCGTGCCTCGGGGAATGGAGTTCTGAACAGAAAATGGGGTCGCGGGGCCGGCGTGTCAAGCCGCCGATCCCGTCAAACCAGCATTTTCCTTTGGAATCTGAAACTTGGCGAATATCAGGAATGCGCCGCCGCCATCTTGGGCGGGTCCGCGAACATCAGCAGGGGCTTCCCGTCATTGGCGATCGTCGACTCGTCGACGACCACCCGGGCCAGGTTGCTCAACGACGGCAGATCGTACATCACGTCGAGCAGCACTTGCTCCAGGATCGAGCGCAAGCCGCGCGCGCCGGTCTTGCGCGCGAGCGCCTTCTTGGCGATGGCGCGCAGCGCGGGCTCGCGCACCTCGAGTTCGACGCCTTCCAGCCGGAACATCTTCTGGTATTGCTTGATCAGCGCGTTCTTGGGCTCGACCAGGATCTGGATCAGCGCGTCCTCGTCGAGTTCGTCCAGCGTCGCCGCCACCGGCAGCCGGCCGACGAATTCCGGGATGAGGCCGAACTTGATGAGGTCCTCGGGCTCGGTGCCGCGCAGCAGCATCGTGATGTTCTTGCGGTCGTCCGGACTCGCGACCTCGGCGCCGAAGCCGATGCCGGTCTTGGTCGAGCGCTGGCGGATGATCTTTTCCAGGCCGTCGAACGCGCCGCCGCAGATGAACAGGATGTTGGTGGTGTCGACCTGCACGAATTCCTGGTTCGGATGCTTGCGGCCGCCCTGCGGCGGGACCGACGCGATCGTGCCTTCGATCAGCTTCAGCAGCGCCTGCTGCACGCCCTCGCCGGACACGTCGCGGGTGATCGACGGGTTGTCGCTCTTGCGCGAGATCTTGTCGATTTCATCGATGTAGACGATGCCGCGCTGCGCCTTCTCGATGTCGTAGTCGCACTTCTGCAGCAGCTTCTGGATGATGTTCTCGACGTCCTCGCCGACATAGCCGGCCTCGGTCAGCGTCGTCGCGTCGGCGATGACGAACGGCACGTCGAGCAGGCGCGCCAGCGTCTGCGCGAGCAGCGTCTTGCCCGAGCCCGTCGGGCCGATCAGCAGGATGTTGGACTTGGTGAGTTCGACGTCGTCTTCCTTGCCCACCGACTCCAGCCGCTTGTAGTGGTTGTAGACGGCGACGGAGAGGATCTTCTTCGCCGGCTCCTGGCCGATCACGTACTGGTCGAGGCTCTGCCGGATTTCATGCGGCGTGGGCAGCTTGTTGCGATCGGCGCGCGCGGCTTCGCTGCCGGCACCTTCCTCGCGGATGATGTCGTTGCAAAGCTCGATGCACTCGTCGCAGATGAACACCGACGGGCCCGCGATGAGCTTGCGCACCTCGTGCTGGCTTTTGCCGCAAAAGGAACAGTACAGAAGCTTGTCGCCGGAGGATTTGTCGGCCATTCAATGACCTGTGTCGGTTACCTGCGGGGAAATCTCGGTCAACTCTACGCGCCTTCGGCCCGGTTCTGCAAGACCTTGTCCACGATGCCGTATTCCTTGGCGGCGTCCGCCCACAGGAAGTTGTCGCGGTCGTGGTCGCGCTCGACCTGCTCGACCGTGCGCCCGGTGAACTGCGCCATCATCGTGATGAAGCGGCGCTTCAGGTCGATCACGTACTGCGCGTGCCGCTCGATGTCGGATACCTGGCCCTGGAAGCCGCCCGAGGGCTGGTGGATCATGATCGTCGAATTGGGCAGCGCGAAACGCTTGCCCTTGGCGCCGGCGGCCAGCAGGAACGCGCCCATGCTGGCGGCCATGCCGACGCACATCGTGGACACGTCCGGCTTGATGAACTGCATCGTGTCGTAGATGGCCATGCCCGCGGAGACGGACCCGCCCGGGGAGTTGATGTAGAAGCTGATGTCCTTGTCCGGGTTCTCGGACTCCAGGAACAGCATCTGCGCGACGATCAGGTTCGCCGTGTTGTCGTTCACCGGCCCGACCAGGAACACGATGCGCTCCTTGAGCAGCCGCGAATAGATGTCGTAGGCACGCTCGCCGCGGCCGCTTTGCTCGATGACCATCGGCACCAGGCCCAAGTCGCGGGGCCCGGTCATCAGTCTGTGTTCCAGCTGCTTCATACATCACGTGGGTATTCCTCGACGGTGCTGCGATTGTTGTGGGGTACAGATCGGGGCGACCATCTCGACGCTCCGGTCTCCGCCGCATCGATCCTTCGACCAAGATGGGACCGAAGAGTGCCGACGTCAAGCCGCCCCGACAGACGACGGCGATCGATCGGCGACCGGCGGCGATCAAGACTGCGCGGGACCCATCAGCGCTTCGAACGTCGTGGGCGTGTCCGTGACCTTGGCCTGCCCGATCACCCACTCCACCACGTTGTGCTCGACCGCGAGCGCCTCGAATTCGCTCAGGCGTTCCGGCTTCTCGAAGTGCCACCGCACCACCGCGTCCGGCTGTTCATAGGTCTGCGCGACATCCTGGACCATCGCGCGAACCTGTTCCGGCCTTGCTTCGAGATGCTTGTCGCGGACGATCTCGGCCAGGATCAGCCCCAGCGCGACGCGCTCTTCGGCCTGCGGCGCGGAACATTTCAGGCGAGAGCTTGATGTCTTCCGGCTTCATGCCCTGCTGCTGCAGATTGGCCGCCATGCGCCGCGCAAGCTGCAGCGCTTCCTGTTCCACCAGCGACTTGGGCAGCGTCAACTCCGAGGTCTGGCGCAATCCTTTCAGCGCCTGCTCCTTGAGTGTTGCGTCGAGCTTGCGCTTCAGTTCCAGCTTCAGGTTCGCCTCGACCTCCGCGCGCAAGTCATCGACGTTGCCGCTCTTGATGCCGAATGCCGTGGCGAACGCGCTGTCCAGCGGCGGAATCACGGGCGCCGTGACCTGCTTCACGGTCAACGCAAACTGCGCGTTCTTTCCGGCGACTTCCTTGCCGTGGTAGTCGGCCGGAAAAGTCAGCGGGAAGGTGCGGGTGTCGCCCGCGGCAGCGCCCTGCAGCGCCGCTTCGAATTCCGGCAGCATGCGCGACTCGCCGAGCGTGATCGCAAAGTCCTTGGCCTGGCCACCCGGAAATTCGGCGCCGTCGATCGTGCCCGTGAAATCCACCAGTGCCCGATCGCCCGTCTGCGCGCCGCGCGTGACGGGTTCGAACACGGCCCGCTGCTTGCGCAGCACGTCGAGCGTGCGGTCGATGTCGGCCTGCGTCACTTCGACCTGCGGGCGCTCGATCGCGATGGACGCGAGGTCGCCCAGCTTGATCTCGGGATAGACCTCGAACACCGCGGAGAATTCGAACGCCGCGTCCGCCGCGTCGTTTCCAGTCTTGTCCCCTTGCCGGGGTTCGATGCGCGGATAGCCGGCGACCTTGAGATTCTGCTCGCGCACGGCCTCGTTGAAGCTTGTCTGCACGGCGTCGGAAATGACGTCGGAGCGAACGGAAGGACCATATTGCTGCACGACCATCTTGAGCGGCACCTTGCCGGGACGAAACCCGGGCAACTTGACGGTCTTGGCCAGCCGCGCCAGGCGCTTCTCGACCTCGCTTTCGATCTGCGCGCGCGGAACGGCGACATTGAGCCGGCGTTCGAGCTGACCCAATGTCTCGATGGTGGTTTGCAACGCGGTTTGCATGCGCCCTGAATCCTTGCTATGTTGTCCCGGTGGTGCGAAAGGGGGGACTCGAACCCCCACGGGCTGCCCCGCCAGCTCCTAAGGCTGGTGCGTCTACCAATTCCGCCACTCTCGCAAGTTGGTGCTTAGCTGGCAGCTTGCTACGCAGGTTCAATAACTCCCGGCAGCCTCTTTCGCCGAACGGGCAAGTATAGCGCAAAGCGGCCTTCCGAGTCACGAATGCCGCGAGGGCGCGTGCCGGCGCGACGCGCAAGTTTGCCTTTTTGGAACTGATTCGCCTCCTTCGCGTGTCCGTCGGCCATTACGAAAATTTTCCCGTCGCGTCGATCCTCATGCCGGCGCGGCTGCGGCCCGCGGTCGTCGCGATCTATCGCTTTGCGCGCGCCGCCGACGACCTGGCCGACGAAGGCGACGCCGCGCCCGACGCGCGCGTGACGGCGCTCGACGCGTTCGACGCGGAACTCGACCGCATTGCGCGCGGCGAGGTCCCCGATGCGCCGCCGTTCCCTGCGCTCGCTGCCGCCATCCGCGAACATGGCCTGCCGCTGGCGCCCTTTCACGACCTCGTGTCGGCATTTCGCCAGGACGTCACCGTGACGCGCTACGCGAATTTCGACGCGGTCCTCGATTACTGTCGCCGTTCCGCCAACCCGGTGGGTCGCCTGCTGCTGGCGCTCTACGACGCGCAATCGTCGTCCAATCTCGAGGCGAGCGACGCCATCTGCACCGGGCTGCAGCTCACCAATTTCTGGCAGGACATCGCCGTCGACTGGCAAAAGAACCGCGTCTATCTGCCGCAGGACGACCTGCGCCGCTTCGGCGTCAGCGAGGCGCAGATCGCGGACGGTCGCGTGGACGACGCGTGGCGTGCGTTGGTGGAATTCGAAGTGGCGCGGGCGCGTCGCATGCTCGAAGCCGGCCGTCCGCTCACCCGCGCATTGCCGTGGCGCCTGGGGTTGGAACTGTCGGCGATCATCAGCGGCGGATTGCGCATCCTCGACCGCATCGATCGCGTCGGCGGCGACGTCTTTGCCCGCCGTCCGGTATTGGCGACCGGCGACTGGATCGTCGTCGCGTGGCGGGCGCTCGTCCCCGCCAGGGTGTCCGCCGCATGACCCCCGCCGAGTATTGCCAGCAGAAGGCGGCGGCCAGCGGGTCGAGCTTCTACTACAGCTTCATGTTCCTGCCGCCGCCGCGGCGCCGCGCCATCACGGCGCTGTACGCTTTCTGCCGCGAAGTGGACGACGTCGTCGACGAAGTTCGCGATCCAGAGGTGGCCAACGCCAAGCTTGCATGGTGGCGGCGCGAAACCGCGCTCGTCTTCGCCGGCCAGCCGACGCACCCGGTCGCCGTGGCGCTGCAGAGCATCGTCCGCGAATTCGCCCTTCCCGAAGCCCACTTCCAGACGGTCATCGACGGGATGGCCATGGACCTGGCCCAGCATCGGTACCTCGATTTCACGGACCTCGAACTCTACTGTCATCGCGTGGCGGGCGTCGTCGGCCTCATGTCCGCGGAAATCTTCGGCTACGTCGATCCGGCGACCAAGGGCTATGCGCGCGATCTGGGCGTCGCCTTTCAACTCACCAACATCATCCGCGATGTCGGCGAAGATGCGCGGCGCGGCCGCATCTACCTGCCGCAGGACGAACTGCAGCGCTTCGGCGTGGCTCCGTCGGCGCTGTTGCGCGGGGAATACAGCTCGGAGTTCCGGCACTTGATGCGGTTTCAGGCCGCGCGCGCGCAGACCTGGTACGAGCGCGCGTTCGCGCAACTGCCCGCACAGGACCGGAAAGCGCAGCGCACCGGACTGGTCATGGCCGCGATCTATCGCACGCTGTTGGACGAGATAGCGCGCGACGGCTACAAGGTCCTCGATCGCCGCACGTCGCTGACACCGTTGCGCAAGCTCTGGCTGGCCTGGCGCACGTGGAGGACGGCATGAGCCCGAAGGGCCGCCCCGAGGGCCTCAGTGGCCAATGCGCCGGAGCGCGCAGCGCGAAGGTGGTCCAATGAGCGCCGATGCGGTCGCGGTCATCGGCGGCGGATGGGCCGGGTGTGCCGCGGCGGTCGAACTCGCGCGTGCCGGCATTCCGGTCACGTTGTTCGAGACGGCGCCGATCTTGGGCGGCCGCGCGCGCCGCGTGCTGCGCGCCGGCCTGCCACTGGACAACGGGCAGCACCTGCTGCTCGGCGCCTACGCGCAAACGTGCGCGCTGCTCGACCTCGTGCATGGTGAAGCCGCTGCGCGGGATGTCTTCACACGGCATCCGCTGACGATCATGCCGCTGTCGCCGCTGCAGGCCGGCGCGCTGACGCTGACCCGCGGCCGCACGGAAGGCACGCTGGGACTGCTGACAGGTCTTCTGGCGGCGCGCGGCTTGAGCTGGCGCGAACGCATCGCCAACGTCGCCTGGATGCGCAAGCTCAAGCGAACCCAATTCGTCCGCGCGCCGTACGAAACCGTCGCGCACATGCTGGCCCCGCTGCCGCCGCGAGTCGCGCAGGGCTTGTGGGAACCGCTGTGCCTGGCGGCGCTCAACACGCCGCCGGCCGAAGCGTCCGCACAGATCTTCGCCAACGTGCTGAAGGCCGCGTTTGCGGGCCGGCCCGACGCCTCCGACTTCCTGCTGCCGGCGACCGACCTGTCGGCGATGTTTCCCGAAGCCGCCGCGCGCTTCGTCGAGAACCGGGGAGGAACCGTGCGCACCTCGGCGCCGGCGCGCGTGATCCGCACGGCACGCCACCAAGCGACGTTGCTGGTCGGTACGCAGCTGCACGATTTCCGTGCCGCCATCGTCGCGGTCGGTCCGCACCAGTTAACCGGTGCCTTCGCGCCCGAAGCGCTGGCGGCGTTGCCGGCATTGCGCGCCGGCCTCAAATCGCTGACGCCCCTCGCCTACGAACCGATCTACACCGTGTGGCTGGGGTATGGCGATGCACTCCCGCTGCCCGCGATGATTGCCAGGCTCGACGACGCGCCCGGTCAGTGGGTCGTCGACCGGCCCGACATCCTGGCGCACGCGGTAGACGATCCCGAGCGTCCGCCGCTGCAGCAGCTGCTGGCGGTCATCCTGAGCGCGCACGGCCCGCACGAAGCGCTCGACCACGGCATGCTGGCCGTGGACATCGACGCCCAGCTGCGACGGCTGCAGCCCGAGCGGGCTGCGTGCGAGTGGTTCCAGGTCATTGCCGAGCGGCGCGCGACCTACGCATGCACGCCGGGGCGCGCGCGGCCCGGCCCGGTGCGGCTCGTCGAAGGGGTCTACCTGGCCGGGGACTACGTCGATGCCGAATATCCGGCGACGCTGGAAGCTGCGGTGCGCAGCGGACTCGCGGCCGCTCGAGCGGTAGCGAACGACATGGGGCGCGCCGCGCCGTGACGCACGCGCGTCACGGCGACGACGCGCGTTGTCACATCCGCGCGCTGCCGGGGCGATTGCGCAGCAGGCGCTGCTGCTCGCGTGCCCATTCGCGGTCCTTGATCGTGTCGCGCTTGTCGTGCTGCTTCTTGCCCTTCGCGAGCCCGACCTCGATCTTGACGCGGCCATTCTTGTAATGCAGGTCCAGCGGGGCCAGCGTGTATCCGGCGCGTTCCACCTTGCCGACGAGGCGGTTGATCTCCTCGCGGTGCATGAGGAGCTTGCGCGTGCGGGTCGGGTCGGCGTTGACGTGCGTCGACGCCGTGACGAGCGGCGTGATGTGGGCGCCGATGAGCACCAGTTCGCCGTTCTTGATGACGACGTAGGCTTCCTTGAGGTGCGCGCGTCCCGCGCGGATGGCCTTCACCTCCCAGCCGGTCAGGGAAAGCCCGGCCTCGACGCGCTCCTCGATGAAATAATCGTGGAAGGCCTTGCGATTTTCGACGATGCTCATGCCTTTGGGCCGTTGCGCCCGCTCCACTCGTTACTCGGCCCACATTCTAGCAATCGATGCAGCGCGTCCTGAAATCCGTCCTCGTTCCCTATAGCGCAGCGCGGATGTTCGACCTGGTCGACCGCGTCGAGCGCTATCCGGAATTCCTGCCGTGGTGCGGCGGATCGCAGGTGATCGAGGAGCACGCCGGCGGCAAGACCGCGCGCATCGACATCGACTATCACCATATCAAGGCGCACTTCACGACCGACAACGTCAATCGCGCGCCCGAGTCGATCATCGTCACGTTGCGCCACGGTCCGTTCCGCCACCTGCACGGCGAATGGCGCTTCCATCCGCTCTCCGACGATGCGTGCAAGGTCGAATTCGAACTCGCCTACGAGTTCGCCACGCACGTCCTGGAGATGGCGGTCGGTCCGGTGTTCAGCCACATCGCGAACACGTTCATCGACGCGTTCGTCCGCCGCGCCGAGGCGGTCTATCCGGCGCCCGCGTGACCGTGTCCACCGCGGCCAAGCTTGCCGTCACGGTCGCCTACGCCGCGCCCGGGGTGGAGGTGCTGGTAGTGCTTGAGCTGCCCGCCGGCGCCACTGTCGACGACGCTGTGACGCAGTCGGGCATCGTCGCGCGATTCGCAGCTCGACCTGTCGCAGTTCGAGTTCGCGATTTTCGGGCAGCGCGCCAAGGGCGCGACGCCGCTCGCGAATGGCGACCGGGTCGAGTTGACGCGGCCGCTCGTTGCCGATCCGAAACGGGTCCGGCGCAAGCGCGCGGCGAGCAATGAAAAGCGAAGGCCCACCCGTCAGAAACGCTCAAGCGTTGAAGATTGCGTGGCCCGAAATGTGCTTCCGGATGCGGAGGCGCGACGATGCGCTTTGCCAAAACTCGCCGAATCAACGATAATTGAGAGATGTTTGCCTATCGTACACGCCCCCTCCGGAGCGCGCTGGCCGTCGCATTGACGCTGGCCTTCGCGTTGCCCGGCGCCGTCGGCGCGCAATCCGCGCCAGCCCAAAATGCGCTGGCCCGTTCCGCGAAGGACGCCGCGACCGTCGCCTGGAACGGCGCGCAGGACGTCGCGATCTACGCGCTGGGACTCATCGGCGTCGACTATCGCTATGGCGGCGAGACGCCGGAATCGGGCGTCGATTGCAGCGGCCTGGTGCGCTATGTCTTCCAGCAGGTGACCGGGTGTCACGTTGCCGCGCACGTCGAAGGAATTGAGCCGCCTCGGCAACAAGGTGGCCAGCGCCGACTTGGTCCCCGGCGATCTCGTGTTCTTCAATACCCGCCGCTTGCCGTTCTCGCACGTGGGCATCTACCTGGGCGACAACCGCTTCATCCACGCGCCGTCCACCGGCAGCGAAGTGGAAATTTCGCAACTCTCCGAATCCTACTGGCAGAAGCATTTCAACGGCGCGCGCCGGCTCGTCGGCGTCATGCCGTCGCTGGTTCCCTCGGCGGTCGCCGCGCCGCTGCCCCCGGCGCTGGCGGGTGATGCGGCCTCGATGTGGGCGCCGCTGCCTGCCGCCGACGGCAAGGAGTGACGCTGTTGACTGGCCGACGGCGCAGCAGGTAGCCGGCGTCAGTCCTTCGCGCCGGCACGGCGCAATTGCTCGGCCATCTTCTTCTCGTTGCCGCGCAGCGCCCAGTCCAGCGCCGACGCGCCGTTCTGGTTGCGGCGATTGACGTCCGCGCCCTTCGCGATGAGCAACTCCACCGTGGACCCCTTGCGCTCGCGCACCGCCATCATCAGCGCCGTCGTGCCGTTGGGCGATGCCGCATTGATGTTGGCGCCCTCGGCCAGCAGATAGGCGACGACAGGGTCGAGGCCGCCGGTGGCCGCGTAGATGAGCGCGTTCCAGCCGGGGCTCTCGAGGCTCGCGCCGCGCGCGCGCAGCGTGCTCACGATGGCGAGATTGCCTGCGAGCGCCGCCGCCATGATCGCCGTGTCGCCGAACTTGCTGCGCGCGTTGACATCGGCCTTGGCCGCGAGCAGCACGTCGACGGTGGCGGCATTGCCGGCGCGCGCGGCGGCCACCAGCGCGGGCTCGCCCATCGCGTCGACGGCGTTCGGATCGCGCGCCTCGCGCAAGCAGTTCCTTGACCTGGCGCGACGCGGTCGTTGGCGACGGCGATCGCGAAGTCGTCGTCGACCGCAGCCGCGCCGGCGTGCGCGAAGACTGCCGCCGCGCATAGCAGCTGCGAGCAAACGGAGTACGGGATCAATGCGCGGGCGCAGGGGCATCGTCTGGGCAATCCTGAACAGGTTGAAGAAGTTGTCGGACGTGGCACGCGGCGATGGCTTCCACCGGCACGTCGCGCAGCTGCGCGATCTCTTCGCCGACGTGGCGCACCCACGCCGGCTGGTTGCGCTTGCCGCGGTACGGGACCGGCGCGAGATAGGGACTGTCGGTCTCGATCAGCATGCGGTCGAGCGGAACGCGCCGCGCCACCTCCTTCAAGCTCGACCGCGTTCTTGAACGTGACGATGCCCGAAAACGAGATGTGGAAGCCCAGGTCGAGCGCGCGCCTGCGCCACGTCCCACGTTTCGGTGAAGCAGTGCATGACGCCGCCGACCTCGCCCGCCCGTTCCTCGCGCATGATGGCCAGCGTGTCCGCCGCGGCCGCGCGCGTGTGGATGACCAGCGGCTTGCCGGCTTCCCGCGCGGCGCGGATGTGCGCGCGAAAGCGCTCGCGCTGCCACTCGAGGTCGCCTTCCAGCCGGTAGTAGTCGAGTCCCGTCTCGCCGATGGCGACGACCTTGTCCGCCTGCGGCCATGGCGACCAGGTCGCCGACCGACGGTTCCGGCGTGTCGACGTAGTCCGGATGCACGCCCACGGTCGCAAACAGGTTGGCGTGCGCCTGCGCGATGGCCAGCACGGCGGGCCACGCCGGCAGGTCGACGCCGATGCACAGCGCGTGCGTGACGGCGTTCTCGCGCATCGCCGCGAGCAGTTGCGGCAGCTCGGCCGCGAGCTCCGGGAAAGTCCAGATGACAGTGGGAGTCGACGAACACGGGAGGGGCTATTTCAGCGGTCGGGAAACAGGGCTCGGAAGCGGCCACCAGACGTCATCGCAGCGTCCCGGGGCGATGTGTCGCTGCCGGTGCCGGCCATTCCGAGCACTGAAAACTACATCGTGTGCGTCGGCCGCGTGGACGCCAGCGTCTCGCCCAGGATCCTCTCGATGGTGGCGCGCGCAGCGGCGCCGGTGTCGTCCTGCGTGAACTGCACGCCGATGCCCTGCGTGCGGTTGCCCTGCACGCCTTCGGGCGTGATCCAGACCACCTTGCCCTGCACCGCGAGGCGGTTGGGATCGTCCATCAGCGACAGCAGCATGAACACTTCCTCGCCGAGCGCGTATTGGCGCGACGTCGGAATGAAGATGCCGCCGCCCTTGAGGAACGGCATGTACGCCGCGTAGAGCGCCGCCTTTTCGCGAATGTTGAGCGACAGCACGCCGGGGCGCGCGACGCCTGCGCCGGGTGCAGCCGGAGGTGCCTTGCGATCCGCCATGCTGGACGTCTTCTAGCGAAACAATTCGCGGTAACCGATGAGCAGCGCCTCGGCGACGAGGCGGGGTTGCAGCGGATGCGCGACCAGCGCGCGCTGCCGCAGCAGTGTCCGATGATAGCGAAACAGCGGGATCGGCGCCACCGCCGCGGCCAGCGGCCGCGAGCGCCGCGGCGAAATCGGTATTGCGCGCCGGCGCGCCGCCGGCCGCGACGCGAGCACAGATCGGCCGTCCACGCGACGCATCCAGTCGATGCACTGCCCAAGCCGCTCGCGTGCGCTGGTCCTTCGGCGCCGCTTCGATGCGCGCGGCGAGCGCGACCGGCGACAGCGTCTTCGGCTTCGCCAGCGCCTGCAGCCACACCGCGCGTTCCGCCTGCCACTGCGGGATCGGCCATGGCCAGCGCCAGCAGTGGCGCGCCGCCGGCTTGCGCCAGACACGGACTGCGGGTTCAGCGACACCCTGCTGCGCCAGCCAACGTTCGGCGACGTTCGGTCTCGGGTCGCGGCGCCGCCATGCGCCGGCAGCGGCTGCGCAGCGTCGCCGGCACGCGCCCGGGCTGATGCGACACGAGGATGCAGGTACGTCGCCGGCGGCGGCTCCTCGAGCGTCTTCAGCAGCGCGTTCGCGGCGGCGAGGTTCATCGCTTTCCGCCGGCGCGATGATCGCCACCTTGGCGCGCCCGCGGTGGCTGGTCAGCTGCGCCCACTCGATCAGCGCGCGGATGCGGTCGACGGGTATCGGATCCTGCACCTTCACCTCGCCGTCGTCTCGACGACGAACGGCTCGACCATCTGCAGGTCCGGATGCTGGCCGGCGGCGACGTAGCGGCAACTGGCACACGCGCCGCAGGCGAATCCGTCCGCCGCGGGCGACTCGCACAACAGCGCGCGCGCAAGATTGATGCGCCAGCGTGCGCTTGCCGATGCCCGCGCGGGCCGTCGATCAGCAGCGCATGCGGCCACGTCGCGCGCGCGGCGAGCGCCTCGCCCGCGACGGCCGTTTGCCACGGCAGCAGGTCCGGCCAGCGGGCGACCGCGTCGTCACCTGCGGTTTCCGCCATGGTCAGAGCGCCTCGAGCACGCGCGTCAGGTCCGCGCGCACGTCGGCCACGGGCCGCGCCGCGTCCACGACGCGAAAGCGCGCGGGCTCGCGCGCGGCGCGTTCAAGGTAGACATTGCGCACGCGCTCGAAGAACGCACGCTCCTCGCGTTCGAACTTGTCGAGATCGCGGCCCTTGGCCGCGCCTCGCTCGAGCCGCTCGCGCGACACCTCGATCGGCACGTCGAACAGGATCGTGAGGTCCGGCCGGCAGCTCGCGGGAATGAAGCGTTCGAGTTCGCAGATGCGCTCGCGCGGCACGCCGTGGCCTCCGCCCTGGTACGCGAACGTGGCGTCGGTGAAGCGGTCGCACAGCACCCAGTCGCCGCGCGCCAGCGCCGGCTCGATCACCTGCGCCACGTGCTCGCGCCGCGCCGCGAACATGAGCAGCGCCTCGGTGTCGTGCGTCATCGGATGCCCGAGCAGCAGACCCGCGCAGCTGCTCGCCCAGCGGCGTGCCGCCGGGCTCGCGCGTGGCGACGACCGTGCCGTCCGCGCGCGATCAGCGCATCTTTCAGCCACGCCGCGTGCGTGCTCTTGCCGGCGCCGTCGATGCCTTCGAGCGAAATGAAGCGGCCGCGCGTAGTCACGGGTTGGATTCCTGTTCGATCGATGCAGGGGACCAACGCATCAGTGCCCGCCCTTCTGGAATTTTGCCACGGCGCGGTTGTGGTCGGCGAGATTGCTCGAGAATTGCGACGATGCCGTCGCCGCGCGCGACGAAATAGAGATAGTCGGTCGGCGGCGGATGCAGCACCGCGTCGAGCGACGCCTGCGAGGGCAGCGCGATCGGCGTCGGCGGCAATCCGTCGCGCGTATAGGTGTTCCACGGCGTGTCGGTCTCGAGGTCGCGGCGGCGCAGGTTGCCGTCGAACTTGTCGCCCATGCCGTAGATGACCGTGGGGTCGGTCTGCAGGCGCATGCCCTGTTTCAGGCGATTGATGAACACCGACGCGATCAGCGGACGGTCGACCGGCCGGCCGGTTTCCTTTTCCACGATCGACGCGAGGATCAGCGCCTCGTCCGGCGACGCGAGCGGCAGGCCGTCGGCGCGTTTCTCCCACGCGGCGGCGAGGCGCGCGGTCATGGCGTCGTGGGCACGCCGCAGCACGGCCAGGTCGTTGCTGCCGGCGGCGAAAAAATAGGTGTCCGGGAAGAACCGGCCCTCCGCGCCCTGCCCCGGCGCGCCCAGCCGCGCCATCAGTTCGGCGTCCGGAAGGTCGAGGACCGTGTTCCTGACCTGGCCTCCGTCGCGCAACGCCCGCCGCACCTCGGCGAACGTCGAGCCTTCGATGATCGCAAACGACGTCTGCGTCGCGTCGCCTTGCGTCAGCCGGCCGAGCAGCTGGCGCAACGTGATTCCGGTCTCGATCTCGTAGCTTCCGGCCTTGATCGCGCGGTCCACGCCCTGCAAGCGGGCCAGCGCGATCATCGGCCACGACTGCGGCAGCACGTTGGCCGCCTGCAGTTCGTGCGCGACGGCCGAAAGCGACATGCCCGGTCTCACTTCGAATTCGAACGGCGACTGCGGCAGCGCCAGCGGCTTCGTGCAGCGTCCACCAGGCGAAGCCAGCGGCGCCGATCGCGCAAAGGAGAATGGCGACCGCGATGGTGCGGGCAGCGCGGGCAAGCGTCATGACGGAATGGGCAACGGCTTTCGGCGACGGCGCTGCGGCGGCGGCCGGCAGCGCCCTGCGTTACGCGGCACAGGGAGCGGCGCATTATAATCGCCCGATGAACTCTGTCGCCCGTCGTTCGCGCCGCATCGACAGCATCGCGGCTTCACGCTGATCGAGATCATGGTCGTGATCGTGATCCTCGGCGTGCTCGCCGCGCTGGTGGTTCCCAAGGTGCTGGAGCGGCCCGACGACGCGCGCGCCATCGCCGCCAAGAGCGACATCGCGACGATCATGCAGGCGCTGAAGCTGTATCGGCTGGACAATCAGCGCTATCCGACCGGCGAGCAGGGCTTGAACGCGCTGGTCGCCAAGCCCGAAACCGCGCCCGTTCCACCCAACTGGAAGCCGGGCGGTTATCTCGAGCGGCTGCCCAAGGATCCCTGGCAGAGCCCCTATCAGTACCTCAATCCGGGATTGAAGGGCGAAATCGACGTGTTCAGTTTCGGCGCCGACGGTCAACCCGGCGGCACGGGCAAAGACGCCGACATCGGCTCGTGGGATCTCTGACGCCGTCGCACGGATCGGCGCCTGGACGCCTCGCGGCGCCGCGCCGACGGCGCGCACGTGGTTTCACGCTGATCGAAATCCTGGTGGTCGTCGCGATCATCGCCATCACCGCGGGCCTGGCCTCGCTCGCGTATCGATGCCGACGACCGCGGAAGCGTCGCGCGCGAGGCGAGGCGCTTTGCCGGCGCGCTCGAGCATGCCAGCGCCCGCGCCCAGTGCGCGCGGCGAGACGCTCGGCGTTTCCGCGGACGGCGACGGCTGGCGGTTCTGGCGGCGTCCCGCCGAACTCAACCGCTGGCAGCCGTTGGCCGAGGACGACGTGCTCGGCGCGCACCGGCTGCCCTCCGGAATCATCGTCACGCCGCTGTCGTTCGCCGGCCAGCGCTCTGGCCGCGGATGCGATCGTGCCGTTGCGCGCGTCCGGCCGCAACGAGCCGTTCGCATTCGTCATCACCGGCAAGGACGCGCGCGCGGTCCTGTCCGCGGACCCGCTCAACCGCGTGACGGTCAGCGCGGAAACGGCGTCCGGCCAGCCATGACCCGAAGCCGCGGCTTCACGCTGATCGAGATACTCGTCGCCCTCGCGATCATCGCGGTGGCGCTGGCGGCCGGCATGCGCGCGCTCGCCCAGTCCGCGGACAGCGCCACGGCGTTGAAGGCGCGCACGCTCGGACTGTGGGTGGCGCAAAACCGGCTGGCCGCCGCGCAGATCGCGACGCCGTGGCCCGCTCCGGGCAACTATCGCGGCAACGCCACGCAGGCAGGCGCGCAGTTCCTGTGGCGCGAGGTGATCACGACCACGCCCAATCCCGCATTTCGCAGGATCGAGATCAGCGTCATGGAGCCGGACCGCCCGGACTACATGATCGCGCGCCTCGTCGGTTTCATCGGCAATTCGCAGCCGCAATGACAATTTCCCGTCACGCGAGTGCGCAGCGCCGGCTTCACGCTGGTCGAGGTCCTGCTGGCGCTGGCGATCTTCGGCGTCATCAGCGTCCTTGCGTACCGCGCCACGTCGGCGCTGACCGAAGGAGAGGCGCAACTCTCGGCGGAAGCCGCAGCGCTGGAGAACGCTCGAAGCGCTGTTCACGCGACTCGAGGCGGACATCCGGCAGGCCGTTCCGCGCAGCGCGCGCGCGGGACCGCGCGTCGAACCCGCGTGGCTCGCGCAACCGGCCGACAGCGCGGGCAACGCCTCGCTGGTGTTCTCGCGCGCCGGCACGGAATTCACCGATGATCCCGGGATCGCCGGACAGCGCATCGGATACCGGCTGCGCGGGCACGCGGTGGAAATCGCCTACTGGCCGCAACTGGACAATGCGGCGAACGTCGCAGCCGGCCGTCTACACGCTGGCCGATGGCGTCGCGGGGTTCCGCATCGCGTATCTCACCCGCGCGGGCAGCTGGCGCGACACCTGGCCGGTCCAGGACGAAGCGGCACTCCCGCGCGCGGTGCGCGTTGATCTGAAGCTCGATAGCGGCGAGGCGATAGAGCGATGGTTCGTCCTGCGCTGAAATCCACTGTCGCGCGGCGCCGCGCTGCTGCTGGCCATGTTGATCGCGGCGCTCGCCGCCGTCGTCGCCGTCGCCGTGGCGGCGGAACAGCAGCGCTGGTTTGCCGACGTCGCGAATCGCCGCGACCAGGTCCAGGCGCAGGCGCTCGCGCTGGCCGGCGTGCAATGGGCGCGGCAGATCATGCAGGACGACGCGCGCGCCGGCACCCTCGACCACCTGGGCGAGCCGTGGGCGTTTCCGCTGCCGCGCACGCCGCTGGAGAACGGCTCGATCGAGGGAGGCATCGAGGATGCCCAGGCGCGGCTCAACATCAACAACCTCGCCAAGGACGACGCGCTGGGCAAGGAGGAGCGCGCTCGGTTCTCGCGGCTATTCGCGCTGCGTGGAATCGCACCGGGCGCGTTGGCCGCGATCGCCGGTTCGTTGATGCCGATCAGCGCGAGCGAAATCGGGGACAGAAGCTGGCACCGCGCCGCGCGCGCAGCCACTGCCCGCGAACCTGTGGCCCGTCCGCGCCGCGGAAGTTGCGGCATTACCCGGCGTCGCACCGCGCGACATCACGCGAATGCTGCCTTTCGTCGTGGCGCTGCCGACGGCCACCGTGCTCAACGTCAACACCGCGTCTCCCGAAATCCTTGCGGCGGCCTTTCCCGGCATTTCGACCGATGCGCTGGCGGCGCTCGTGGCCGAACGCGCACGCAAGCCTTTCGCCACGCTGTCCGACCTGCGATCGCGGATGCCCGCCGGCGTGAACATTCCCGATGAAACGACGCTGGGGACCAGCAGCAGCTTCTTTCTCGTCAGCGTCCGCGCGCGCCAGGGCGAGACGCGCGCGCAGGCGCGCGCGCTGCTCCGCCGCGACGGCCGCGAATGGCCGATCGTGGTCTGGCAGACGATCGAATAGGCTCGCGACCGCCGCGTGCTGCCGCGCCGAGCGGTCGCGTAAACTACGCCGGTCCACAGCGCAACCTTCAACGCCGATGTCCACACTACGTGTCCTGCTCGATGCCGCGCCGCACACCGGCCGAGCGGACCCGTGGGCGCTCTTCGACGACAACGATACCGTCGTGCAGTCCGGCACGCGGTACGCCGGACGCCTGGCCCGCCGCGCAACGCAAGGAGGCGGTTCTGGCGGCGGCCTGCGTGCGCATCGTGGCGCTGCAGCTGCCGCCGCTGCCGCCGGATCGCGTGCGGGCCGCGGCTGCATTTGCGCTCGAGGATCAACTGGCCGGCCCCGCCGAAGAGCAGCACGTCGCCGTATCGCCTCAGCGCGCCGACGGTACGGTCGAGGCGATCGTCGCAAGCCGCGGCCTGGTCGCCGACCTCGCTCCCCAGTTCGATCGCATCCTTGCCGAGCCGGCGCTTGCGCCGCGCCCGTCGCCACGGCATTGGCGATGGTATGCGTCGGGCGCAGGTGGCCGCTTCGTGCGCAGACCGGACGGTTCGACGTTCGCGACCGGCGAACACGACGGCGTTTCTCCGGAGTTGATGCTCGCACTCGACCACGTATCGAGCCATGACAGCGCTCCGCTCGCCGTCGAAGCGGCTTTCGTCCCGGATGAGCGGACGCAGGCGGACTTTGGCCGGCGCACAGGCACTTCGCTCGTGCCGATCGCCGCGTGGCGGTGGGACCGCTGCGAGCGCGCGGCGTACGCGCAGGCCACGGACCTGCGCCAGGGCGAATTCGCGCCAAGCGTGTCCACAACGGCAAACGGCGCGGCGCGGCTGTTTCGTTGGGCGGCGGCGTTGGCCGCCGTGGCGATCGTCGTGCACGTGCTCGCAACGATCGGTGAATGGACGTCGCTGCGCGTCGAGGGCTGGCGGGTGCGGTCGGCGCTGGCCACGCTTGCAAACGAACTTGGCGTCTCCGGCGCCGACGACCCCGCCGGCGCCATCACCCGCCGTCACGCCGAAGCGCGGCATCGCGCGGGCCTCGCCGCGCCGGCCGACGCATTGCCGCTCCTCGCCCGCGCCGCGCCCGCACTGGCCGCGTTGCCCACCGGCACGCTCAAGTCCGCGACCTACGGCGAAGGCCATTGGACATTCGAATTCGCCAAGCTGGATGCGGACGCCGCGGGGCGGCTGGAACTGCAATTGGCCGGCGCCGGACTCGCCACCGTGCAGGCCGCCAACGCCGCGGGCGCGCGCATGCGTGTCTCTCTCGCGCCAGGCGTGCAATGACCGCGTTGCGAATGCGCGACCGCATTCCGGTTCCGCCGGCATTCGTGCGCGGCTGGGACCGCATGTCGTTGCGCGAGCGCCGTCTTGCCGTTGGCACCGGCGCAGTGATTCTGCTGGTCGCCGCATGGACCTTGGTCTGGTTGCCATTGCAGGAAGACGTGCCGCGCGCACGCGCGGAACTGCAGCGCGATCGGGCCGTGCTGGCGGCCGCCCGCGCCCAGGCGACGGAAATCGCCGGCCTGGAGCGAAGCGCGCACCCACAGTTCAGCGGCAGCTCCACGCGCGGCGATCGAGCGAGTCATCGGTGAGCGCGGATTGCAGGGCGCCGTGACGTCGCTCGACGTCAAGGACACTCGCGCGAACGTCACCTTCGCCGCGATCGGCTTCGATGCGCTGGTCGGCTTGCTCGATTCGCTCGGGAAGACCGAGGGACTGCGCGCAGTCGACGCGAGGCTGACTTCGCGCGTCGAACCCGGCGCGTTGCGCGCCGAAGTCACGCTCGCGCGCTGACGCATTCAATGAAGTTGATCGCGGTTCTGGTTGCGTTTGCGGTGCTCGTCGTGGCTGCGGCGGCAGCATTCGCGCCCGCAACCCTGCTCGACATGCGGCTCGATGCGGCGACGCAGGGCCAACTGCGGCTGACGAATGCGGAAGGGAGCGTCTGGAACGGCAAGGGCCGGGTGACGAATGCGCAACGCACGTGGTCGCTTCCGATTGCCTGGAAGGTCGCGCCGCTGGAATTCGCGCGCGGCGGGATCGCGGTCGCGCTGCGCGACACGGGACACGGTGGCGATTCCCGCGGCAATTTCGTGTGGCGTGACGGGACCCTGACCGCCGAAGGCGTCGCACTCAGCGTGCCCTCGTCGGCAGTCAGTGGCGCGATGGCGGCCGACAACATGGTGGCCCTGGGCGGAACCCTGCTTCTCGACGCGTCGCACTTCGGCTGGAGCGGCAGCGGCGGCGACGGTGCCGCGATGGTGCGATGGAGCGGCGCCCGCATGGCCGGCAATGCTGGAACCATCTCGCTGGGAACCGTCACGGCGAATTGCACGCCGCGCGACGGACGCGTCCAGTGCAAGGTCGAGAATAGTGGCGGCGACGTTCGCGTCGACGGCGAGTTCTCGTGGAGCAGCGCGGGCATCGACGTCAACGCTGCGCTGTCGGCACTGCCGTCGACACCGCCGGCGATGGCGCGGGCGCTGAGCACGCTTGGAACGCCGGACGCCTCCGGCGCCGTTCGCGTGCGTTGGCGCAGCGGACCCCGCTGACGTGAGCCGCAAACGGGAACGACGCCGCGAAGCGGGCGACGCTGGCGCCGCGCTGGACGCACAACCGGCAGTTGCAGTGCGCGTGGGCGCGCTCGACGCGCTGCGCGGCGTCGCGATCGTGGCCATGATCTGCTATCACTTCAGCTTCGACCTGCGCCATTTCGGCCTGACTGCAATGGGATTTCTATCGCGATCCGTTTTGGCTCAACGCGCGGACGATGATCCTGTCATCGTTCCTTCTGATCGCCGGCGTGAGCGTGGTGCTCGCGGAGTCGCAACCGTCCGGCTCCCGCGCGATTCTGGCGCCACGTCGGCACTATCGCCGCGTGCGCGCTCATCGTCAGCGCCGCGAGCTACGCGATGTTTCCGGCATCGTGGATTTGGTTCGGCGTGTTGCATGCGATCACCATTTCGTTGCTGCTCGCGCGTCCGCTGGCGCGCCGTCCTGTCCTTGCGCTGGTCGCAGGAGTGGTGGTGATTGCGCTGGGTAACCTTTGGTCGAACCCGCTCTTCGACAACCGTGCGTGGGGCTGGATTGGTTTCATGACCACGAAACCCCGCACCGAAGACTACGTCCCGTTGTTTCCCTGGACGGGCGTGCTGTTGCTGGGAATTGCCTCCGGCCATGCACTCATGCGAACGGATTTCCGGGCCATTGGTTGGGCGGCGACGTTGCCGCGCTGGCTAGCGTGGCTCGGGCGGCACAGCCTTGCCGCCTACATGCTTCACCAGCCGCTGCTCTTCGGCTTCCTCTACGTTGTCGCGGGCCGATGAAACCCATGTGACAGGAAACCGGAAAGGCGATACAATTCAACGCTTACAGGCGCGTAGCTCAGCTGGTTAGAGCACCACCTTGACATGGTGGGGGTCGTTGGTTCGAGTCCAATCGCGCCTACCAGCGATTTTCTGCGTTGGAAGATATTCCGGCACGATCCGGACCCTCCAGCGCGATCACACAGCGGCCTTGCGGCCGCGTCGGCACGATCCGGTCTCCTTCGACCTCCGACCCTGCGACCCGCCGGCGGGAGGCTTGTTGCAGCCATCACCCGTTGCCGCGCACCGCCTTGGCAACTCGCCCGTCGCCAGCGCTTGACCGCAACAAGGTCAATCCTGCTTGTGCAACACAAATTGCACACACGCGCAAATATTGGCCTCGACACATGCTAGCGCGTTGAAATTCCATATGTAACTTCAACGTCATAGCACTCTGCATCGGTCGCAACTGAGACCCGGCGAGCGCAACGCCCGAGCAAGTCGCATGATCCAACGCAAATCTTGTCGTGCACGACGCTTGCACTCAACCCAGCATTTGGCGCTATAATGCTATCGTCATAAAGGAATTCCGGTCTGATCAAGGCACACCTGGCGAAAGTCAGGGTCGCAAAGTCACCGGTCTAAGGGGCCTTAGGTCCTACGACAGCGGGATTGCCGGATCGGCACGCCACAGCGCATCTGCCTCGCATTTGCTCGTGTACGTGTCATGAAGCGCCGATAGCGTCCGTTCCCCTTGGACGACCGGCGGTTCTCGGCGCCGATCCGTATTGCTGCGTGGGCCTTTGGGCTTGTTGTTTTTTGGGCCACGGAGCAGCGCCATGAAGATATTCCAGTTCTCGTCCAGTATGTCCCCGGAAGGCACCCCACGCCACGGAGTGCGCCGGCCGCCTATCGCTTCGATATGGTTCGCGCCAGTATTTGCGCTGATGTTGGCCGGCGTTCACTTTGACGCTCAAGCCGCAGGGTCTGCCCCTCTGCTCGGTCCTGCATCGCGCTCGGAAAATGCGCAATTCAGCCACAAGAACCCGGCGCCCGAAGCCGGTGTGCTGCGCCAGAAGCCCGTCCGCGTCTATTTGCAGAATCTGGATCCGGCCGCCGGCTCAGGTCCGACGCAAGCCGAGGTCGAGATTTTCGATGGTCAGACCGTCACGCTCGACCTGAACCGTAGCGAGACGCGCGGCGTCGGCAATTTCACGTGGTATGGGAAGATCCAGGGATATCCGCGCGGGCACGCGATCCTGACTGTGGTCGACGGCACCATCGCCGCGACCATCGACCTCGGGGAAATTGCCAAGGGTCGCGCGGCAAAGTATCAGATCCAGACGCTTGCCGACGGATTGACGGTGCTGCGTCAGGTTGATCCGAATACATTTCCGGTCGACCACCCGCCAGGCGCGGAAGTAATGCTGCCGCCGGCAGCACCCAAGGCATTGTCGCTCGACGCTTCCGCCGATCCGGCCAATGCCAGTGGCACCTCGATCGGCGCCACTGCCGCGGATAGTGGCTCAACCATCGACGTGATGGTCCTCTACAGCAATCAATCGGCTGCCGCAGCGGGTACGGCCATCGGCGCGCAAATCCAGCAGGCGGTCGATACGGCCAATCTTGTCTATGCGAACAGCGGCATCACGACGCGCCTGCGGCTCGTCCACGCCGAACAGTTGAACTACACCGAAAGCGGCAACATCGACACGGACCTGCAACGGCTTCCATCGAACGCGACAGTCGTGTCGTTGCGCAACACGTATGGCGCGGATCTGGTGGTCATGCTTACCGAAGGTGGCGGGTATTGCGGGTCCAGCTATCTCGGCCCCAGCTCCAGCTACGCATTTGCCGTGGTCAATCGCGGCTGCGCTTCCAGCAACTACAGCTTTCCACACGAAGTCGGGCATCTCTTCGGCGCGCGCCACGATGCGTTCGTCGACGCCAGCACGACCCCGTATGCCTACGGCCATGGCTTTGTGAACTGCACTCAGGGGTTCCGCGATGTGATGGCTTACCCGACGCAGTGCGGCGGGACGCGAATCGCCTATCTCTCGACTCCGCTCCTGACGTATGGAAGCCCGGCAAGTCCGCTCGGGACCGCCGCCACGGCGGATAACGTCCGGGTCCATAACAGCAACGCCGTGAGCGTGGCGAATTTCCGGCTGGCCTCGACGGGCGGCTGCACGCTACGCGATGTCACCCGGCAATGCCAGCATCGGCTACGTCGGCGGCAACGGATCGTTCAGCGTGACCGCTGGTGCCGGGTGCGCCTGGAATACCGCTGTCGGCGCCTCCTGGCTGACGATCGGCGCCGGTTCGGGCAGCACGGCCAGCGGGACGCTGAACTACTCGGCCGCCGCCAACGTGGGTCCGGCACGCACGGGCACGATCACCGTCGGTGGCCACGCATTCACGGTCAATCAGGCGACGGGATGCACGTTCACGCTGAGTTCGCCGAGCGCGAGCTTCGCGGCAGCAGGCGGCACTGGCACGACGGTACTCAGCACTGGATCCGCTTGCACGTGGACCGCGGCGAGCAGCGCTTCGTGGCTCACGGTCTCGTCAGCCGCCAGCGGCACCGGCGGCGCAACGATATCGTTTGCAGCTGCCGCCAACCCAGGAACGACGCGGACCGCCAACCTGACCATTGGCGGCAAAACGTTCGTGGCTACGCAGGCGGCGGGCGGGACTTCGTCGCCGGCCACAGCGGCACTCAGTTCAACGCAACTTCAGCTGGGCAGTGTCCAGGTAGGCAAGACGAGCAGGTCGAAGGGCGTGACGCTGACCAATTCCGGAGGCGGAACACTCACGATTGGCTCGCTGATCGCGGGTGGTGCCAATCCGGGCGACTTCAAACGCACCCTCGGCACTTGTGCGGTGGCGACGGCATTGACCGCCGGTCAGAACTGCACCATCTACTACGCGCTCGTACCCACTGCAAAAGGCGCGCGGTCGGCTACGCTGGCAATCGGCACGAATGCCGGCACGGTCACTTTGACCATGACGGGGACCGGAAAGTAATCGGAGAGTCCTTGCGCATCGTGCGACTCTAAGCGCAGCGACGAAATGTCGCGACGGTTGTGTAGCAGGACTCAGCAACGCTCAGGGCCCGGAAGCAGATTTCCGGGCCTTGAGCACACTTGCAGGACTCAAAATCGGCTCGCTTGCTGACGAAGCGTGCACGGCTTAGGTATGGCCGACCCGATGTGCGTCGATTCGGAATCGGCTCGCTTTGCTGACGAGCAAGGATCAGGGACCGCCGACTCGATGTGCGTGCGGCGTGGGCAGGAGACGTGGTGCTGCTGCTGCAGTGGGCGATGCAATAATGAAAAGGGGCGGCCGCAGCCGCCCCTTCGTTTGCGTACGTGATGCTGTTAGGTATTGAACTTCCGGCGAATCGCAACCAGTGCGAACAGCCCCAAACCGAGCAATAAGAGCGGCTGCGGCTCCGGCACATCATGGATGCAGCAGTTCGGATTGTGCTGCAGCGTGATGGGTTCGGACACGATGATCCCCTGATGAGGATCGTAGTTGACCTTGATGCTCGCGGCGCCGGCGGCAAGCAGCCAATCCCCTGCGTTGGCGACCTTGATGTCGAAGATCCATTCGTACGTCGAGCCAACTATGGCCAAGGCGTCAGCGTCGTCCGCGCAAGCGAAACCGCTACCGCCACCGCTGCAACCGTTGGCGAGACCGACTGTTGCCTGGAAACACCCATGTGCCCGGTGCCGTCGTGCTGACCAGCGATGAAGTGGCAAGAATCGACGATGCAGCCTTGGGCGCGACGCCCTGGATGTAATCCGTCATTGGACCGCCGGTGTAACCGGATGAGTCGACGAGCAGACGCACCAGGTACTCCGTCGGAGTTACCACGGCATACTCCAACGTGTAGATGCCTCCGAAGCACGAATCGTTAACGCAATTTCGGGTCCGATCGGATCGGCCTTTGCGCCGGTCGCCGAAAGCCCCAACGCCAGGAATGCAACTGCAAGAAGTCGTTTCATTTCATTGTTCCTAAGTGAAATAGACAAATCCGTTCCCCACGCGCATGTATATGCAATATCCGTGCAAGTCGCTAATTATATGATTTTATTCATTATTTTTTTGGTGTCCTTGGGGAACTGTAAAGCGGGTCGACAATGGGAACCTCGCCAGTCCAACCGGAGCCCTGCCGGACGACCCCATGCCGGGAACCCTTCGGCTGGAGCCGTCTCCTATGCGCTGGGCCGAAGCCGAGGTAGAATTTGAGCGGTTGCAGCTAGGCCGAGGACGATTTAACGCGGAGCACGGGCCGCTCAATCGAATCCGGCATCAGTCGTCCGGAAATTTCAAGCAGGATCAGACGCCATGGTTATGACACCGCTGACGTGCAGGGAGACCCCGTAACGCCCCAGCGAGCGCGCACGCCTGATCGTCGTCGTCTGACCCAGTGAAAAAGTGCGGCTCGTCCGCACTTTTTTGTTTTTGGAGCTCCCAGAATGCCCGCAATCCGACTTCCCGACGGCTCCGTCCGTCAATTCGAGGGCCCGGTGTCCGTCGCCGCCGTCGCCGCATCCATCGGTCCCGGCCTGGCCAAGGCCGCGCTCGCCGGCAAGGTCGACGGCAAGGTCGTCGACACGTCGTACGTGATCGACCGCGATGCCGCCCTCGCCATCGTCACCGACAAGGATCCGGAAGGCCTCGACGTCATCCGGCACTCGACGGCGCACCTGCTCGCCTACGCGGTCAAGGAGCTGTTTCCCGACGCGCAGGTGACGATCGGCCCGGTCATCGAGGACGGCTTCTACTACGACTTCTCGTACAAGCGCCCGTTCACGCCCGAGGACCTCGCGGCGATCGAGGCGCGCATGGCGGAACTCGCGAAGAAGGACGAGCCGGTCGTGCGCTCGGAAATGCCGCGCGACGACGCGGTCAAGTATCTTCGAAGCGATGGGCGAGCACTACAAGGCGGAGATCATCGCGTCGATTCCGTCGCAACGAGCCCATTTCGCTGTATGCGGAAGGCGCGCTTCACGGATCTCTGCCGCGGCCCGCACGTGCCGTCGACCGGCAAGCTCAAGGTGTTCAAGCTGATGAAGCTCGCCGGCGCGTACTGGCGCGGCGATTCGCGCAACGAGATGCTGCAGCGGATCTACGGCACCGCATGGACGAAGAAGGAGGACCTCGAGGCCTACATCACGCGCATCGAGGAAGCGGAAAAGCGCGACCACCGCAAGCTGGGGCGCGCGCTCGACCTCTTCCACCAGCAGGACGAGGCGCCGGGCATGGTGTTCTGGCATCCGAAGGGCTGGTCGATCTGGCAGCAGGTCGAGCAGTACATGCGCCGCGTCTACCAGGACAACGGCTACCAGGAAGTGCAAGGCGCCGCAGATCCTCGACCGTTCGCTGTGGGAGCGCTCCGGGCACTGGGAGAACTTCAAGGAGAACATGTTCACGACGGAGTCCGAGAAGCACGACTTCGCCGTGAAGCCGATGAACTGTCCGGGCCACATCCTGATCTTCAACTCGGACATGCGCAGCTACCGCGACCTGCCGCTGCGCTACGGCGAGTTCGGCGCGTGCCACCGCAACGAGCCCTCCGGCGCGCTGCACGGCATCATGCGCGTGCGCGCCTTCACGCAGGACGACGGCCACATCTTCTGCACGGAAGAACAGATCCGCGGCGAATGCGTCGCGTTCAACAAGCTGGCGCTCGACGTCTATCGCGACTTCGGCTTCACCGACGTCGCGATCAAGATCGCGCTGCGGCCGGAGCCGCGCCTGGGCGACGACGCGACGTGGGAACGCGCCGAGAACGCGCTGCGCGACGCGCTGCGCGAATGCGGCGTGGAATGGACCGAGCTTCCGGGCGAAGGCGCGTTCTACGGCCCGAAGATCGAATATCACCTGAAGGACTCGATCGGCCGCTCGTGGCAATGCGGGACGATGCAGGTCGACTTCCAGATGCCCGGCCGGCTGGGCGCCGAATACGTCGCCGCGGACGACACGCGCCAGGTGCCGGTGATGCTGCACCGCGCGATCGTCGGTTCGCTGGAGCGCTTCATCGGCATCCTGATCGAGAACTACGCCGGCGCGCTGCCGCTGTGGCTGGCGCCGCAGCAGGCGGTCGTGCTCAACATCACGGACCGCGCCGCCGCCTACGCCGAGCGGGTCGTCGGGGCGCTGAAGGCCGCCGGTTTCCGGGCTTCGGCCGATTTGCGTAATGAGAAAATAACCTATAAAATTCGAGAACATAGCTTGCAAAAGCTGCCTTACCAGCTGATCGTCGGCGATAAGGAGCATGCAAGCCGAAACGGTGGCCGTGCGTACCCGCGGCGGCGAGGATCTGGGGGCATATGCCCTTGGATGCCTTGCTCGAGCGCCTCCGAAACGAGGTCGCGGCGCGTCGATAAAGCCTTGATTCTACTGATGTTATTGTAGAATCCGGGCCGATGCGCTCCCCGGGGCATGGCCGTTTTTTGTCGTCATTGGAGAATACACAATAGCCCTCGATAAGCAACAGCGGATCAACGCGGAAATCACCTCTCCCGAAATCCGCTTGGTGGGTGAAGAAGGTGAGCAGCTCGGAATTGTTTCTCTTGCCGATGCACGGGCAAGGGCCGAAACGGCGGAACTCGATCTGGTCGAGATCGCGCCGACGGCCAAGCCCCCGGTTTGCCGGATCATGGATTACGGCAAATTCAAGTACCGGGAAGCGAAGAAGCAGCACGAAGCCAAGCTCAAGCTCAAGCAGATCCAGGTCAAGGAAGTCAAATTCCGGCCGGGAACTGACGAAGGCGATTACCACATCAAGCTGCGGAACCTGATCCGGTTCCTGGGGGAAGGCGACAAGGCCAAGATCACGCTGCGCTTCCGCGGGCGCGAAATGGCGCACCAGGAATTCGGTGTGCGCCTGCTGGAACGCATTCGGAACGACCTCGAGCCGCACAGCATCGTCGAGTCGTGGCCGAGGCTGGAGGGCCGGCAAATGGTGATGCTGCTGGCCCCGAAGAAGACCGTAGTCGTGCTGCAAAGCATCCCGCAACCAAGCCTGAAGCCGGTGCGGCCAAGCCCGCGAAAGCCTCTCCCGCGCAACCTGCGGAGAGCACCACCGAAGGCAGCAAATAGAGAAACAGAAAGGTAACTGAATCATGCCGAAAATGAAGACCAAGTCGGGCGCGAAGAAGCGCTTCCGCGTGCGCGGAAGCGGTTCGATCAAGCGCTCGCAGGCGTTCAAGCGCCACATCCTCACCAAGAAGTCGACCAAAACCAAACGTCAGCTTCGTGGCAGCGCCGAAATCCACAGCACCAACCTGGATTCGGTCAAAGCCATGATGCCGTACGCGTAAGGAGCGAACCATGCCAAGAGTCAAACGTGGTGTAACCGCTCGCGCGCGTCACAAGAAGGTCCTGGACCAGGCCAAGGGTTTCCGCGGCCGCCGGAACAGCGTCTTCCGCATCGCCAAGGAAGCGGTGATGAAGGCGGGGCAGTACCAGTACCGCGATCGCCGGCAGAAGAAGCGCGAGTTCCGCCGGCTGTGGATCGCCCGGATCAACGCGGCCGTGCGCGAGCTCGGCATGACCTACAGCACGTTCATCAACGGGCTGACCAAGGCCAACATCGACATCGACCGCAAGGTGCTGGCCGATCTGGCCGTATTCGACAAGGCGGCGTTTACGAAAATCGCGGAGCAGGCCAAAGCCTCTCTGGCCTGATCGAATCCGCCAAAACAGAGGGAGGCGCGAACCGCCTCCCTTTTTTTTTGAACAATCGCAGACGAAACTGAACCCTGCACCGATGATCGACCTGAAAGACATCGTCCCCACCGCGACCGCGGACTTCGAAGCGGCCCGCGATCCCGCGTCGCTCGAGAACGCGAAGGCGAAGTATCTCGGCAAGACCGGCGAGATCACCGAGCACATGAAGGCGCTTGCGAAATTGGGCGCGTCCGATCGGCCCGCGGCCGGCGCTCGCATCAACCACATCAAGACGCTCGTCGAGGAAGCGCTCGCCAAGCGTCGCGATGCACTCGCCGAAGCGAAGCTGAACGAGCAGCTCGCCGCCGACGCGATCGACGTGTCGCTGCCCGGACGCGGTCGCGGCCGCGGCGGCCTGCATCCGACTACGCGCGCGCTGGAGCGCGTCGAGATGCTGTTTCACTCGCTCGGCTTCACCGTCGCCGACGGCCCGGAAATCGAGGACGACTTCCACAACTTCACCGCGCTCAACACGCCGGAGAACCACCCTGCCCGCTCGATGCAGGACACGTTCTACGTCGAGGGCGGCATGGTGCTGCGCACGCACACATCGCCGATCCAGGTGCGCTACATGGAAACGCACGAGCCGCCGATCAAGATCATCGCGCCGGGCCGCGTGTATCGCGTCGACAGCGACGCCACGCACTCGCCGATGTTCCACCAGGTCGAAGGCCTGTGGATCGACCGCGACGTCACGTTCGCCGACCTGAAGGGCACGCTCACCGAGTTCCTGCGCAACTTCTTCGAGCGCGACGACATGCGCGTCCGCTTCCGTCCGTCGTTCTTCCCGTTCACCGAGCCGTCCGCGGAGATCGACATGGCCTTCGGCGACGACGGCTGGCTCGAAATCGGCGGCGCCGGGCAGGTGCATCCGAACGTGCTGCGCGCCGTCAACATCGATCCCGAGGAATTACCAGGGCTTCGCGTTCGGCATGGGCCCCGATCGCCTGGCGATGCTGCGCTACGGCGTCAACGACCTGCGCCTCTTCTACGAAAACGACCTGCGCTTCCTGCGCCAGTTCAACTGATCGGCGGCGACGATGAAATTCTCCGAACTCTGGCTGCGCGCGCTGTGCAATCCGCCGCTGTCGACGGATGGCCTGTGCGACAAGCTGACGATGGCCGGCCTCGAGGTCGAGGAAACCGCGCCGGCCGCGCCGCCCTTCTCGCACGTCGTCGTGGCGCAGGATCGACGCCGTCGCGCCGCATCCCGACGCCGACCGCCTGCGCGTGTGCACGGTCGACGCGGGGGGCGACGGGAAATTGCAGATCGTCTGCGGGGCGCCGAATGCGGCCGCAGGCATGACGGTTCCGTGCGCGCTGGAAGGCGCGACGCTGCCCGGCGGACTCGCGATCAAGCGCGCGACGGTGCGCGGCGTCGAATCGCGCGGCATGCTGTGCTCGGCCAAGGAACTCGGGATCGACGACGATGCGAGCGGCCTGCTCGCGCTCGATGCATCGCTCGTCCCCGGCACTCCGCTGCGCGATGCGCTCGCGCTCGACGACACGCTGATCACGCTGAAGCTCACGCCCAACCGCGCGGACTGCCTGTCCCTCGCCGGCATCGCGCGCGAGGTTGCGGCGCTCACCGGCGCGCCGCTGACGCTGCCGGACGCGCACCCGACGCCGGTCACGTTCGACGCGACGCGGGAGGTGCGCGTCATGGACGGACAGGCCTGTCCCCGCTTCGTGGCGCGCCTGATCGACGGCATCGATCCGAAGGCGCCCACGCCTTCGTGGATGAAGCAGCGCATCGAGCGCTCCGGCCTGCGCTCGATCTCGGCGATCGTCGACATCACCAACTACGTCATGCTCGAACTCGGCCAGCCGCTGCACGCGTACGACGACAGGCTGCTCGATGGCGACGTCGTCGTGCGCTTCGCGCGCGACGGCGAGACGCTGACGCTGCTCAACGGCCAGGTGCTGGAACTGGAACCCGGGTTGCTGCTCGTCGCCGATGAGAAGAAGCCGCTGGGCCTCGCCGGCATCATGGGCGGCGAGCATTCGGGCATTGCCGACGACACCACGCGCGTCTATCTCGAGGGTGCGTTCTGGAACCCCGCGGTGATCCAGGGCAAGATGCGCCGGCTGGGTTTTTCCAGCGACGCCGGCTACCGTTTCGAACGTGGCGTGGATTTCGCCGGCTGCGCGCGCGCGGTCGAGCGCGCCACGCAGTTGATCCTGGAAATCTGCGGCGGCCGCGCCGGTCCGCTCACCGACGTGGTGGCCCGCGACTACCTGCCCCGCCGCGATCCGGTGCGCGTGCGCACGGCGCGGGTGGCGAAGATCCTCGGCGTGGACCTGTCCGCGGAAACCATCGCCGCCGTGTTCACGCGCCTCGGTTTTGCGTTCGCGCGCGATGGCGCCGATTTCGCCGTGACGCCTCCTTCCTTCCGCTTCGACCTGGCCATCGAGGAGGACTTCATCGAGGAAGTCGCGCGCATGCACGGTTACGACGCGATTCCCGCCAAGCCTGCCGCGCACGTGCAGCACATGCTGCCGGATCCCGAGGCGCGGCGCTCGCCGAGCGCGCTCAAGCATGCGCTGGCGAACCTCGACTGGCAGGAGATCGTCACGTTCAGTTTCGTCGACTCCGGCGTGGAAGCGGCCATCTGCGCCAACCGCTCAAGCCGGTGCGCGTGCTGAATCCCATTGCCAGCCAGCGTGACGTCATGCGCACGTCGCTGCTGCCGGGACTGATCGAGACGCTGCAGACGAATCTCAACCGCAAGGAGTCCCGGATCCGCATCTTCGAACTGGGCCGCACGTTCCACCACGCTGCGGCGGGCTATGCGCAGCCGACCCGGCTTGGCGGCCTGGCCTACGGCGGCGCGACGCCGGAACAATGGGGACTGCCTGCTCGCGACGTCGACTTCTACGACGTCAAGGGCGATCTCGAGGCGCTGGCATCGCCCCGGCGCGTCACGACGCAGACCGCGGAGCATCCGGCGCTTCACCCGGGACGTTCGGCGTCGCTCGCCATCGACGGGGTCGCTGCAGGGTGGCTGGGCGAACTGCACCCGCGACTGGTCCGCCACTTCGGATTGCCCAAGGCGCCGGTCGTGTTCGAACTGGCCGCCGACATCCTGGGGGCGCAGCCGATGCCGGCGGGCAAACCTGTTTCCCGTCTCCCGGTCGTGCGCCGTGACCTGGGGCTTGTAGTCGACGAATCCGTTCCCGCGCAGGCCTGCTGGACGCGCTCAATGCTGTCAAGCCTGCGCACGTGGACGCGCTCCGGCTCTTTGACGTCTACAAGGGTTCCGGGCTGACGGAAGGTAAAAAAAGCCTTGCGATTCTTGTGCTTATGCAGGATACTTCCCGCACTTTGACGGACGCTGACATCGCGGCCACGGAGGCTTGTTTGCTGGCTGCAGCGCGCGAGAAATTCGGCGCAACGCAACGTCAGTAGCGTTGGTCGCCGCTGTCAGACCGCATCACGTTATCCGAGTTGAAAATGACGCTAACAAAAGCCGAACTCGCCGACCTGCTCTTCGAACAACTGGGCCTCAACAAGCGCGAAGCCAAGGACATGGTCGAACGCTTCTTCGAGGAAGTGCGCATCGCGCTCGAAGCCGGCGAATCGGTCAAGCTTTCCGGCTTCGGCAATTTCCAGCTGCGCGAGAAGCCGCAGCGTCCGGGCCGCAATCCGAAGACCGGCGAAGAGATCCCGATCACCGCGCGCCGCGTAGTGACATTCCATGCAAGCCAGAAACTGAAGGCCATGGTCGAAGCCGCGAACCATGCCGGATCCCAGCCGAGTTAACGCCGACCTTCCGCCCATCCCCGCCAAGCGCTACTTCACCATTGGCGAGGTGAGCGACCTGTGTGCGGTCAAGCCGCACGTGCTGCGGTATTGGGAACAGGAATTCGCCCAGCTCAAGCCCGTCAAGCGGCGCGGGAACCGGCGCTACTACCAGCATCACGAGGTCCTGCTGATCCGGCGCATCCGCGATCTGCTGTACGAACAAGGCTTCACCATCAATGGCGCGCGCCATCGGCTGGAATCCGAGGCCAATGAACCCCGGGCTGCCGCACGTGCCCTGACCAGTTCAGCGACCGTCGTGGCCGCTCCGCCGGAGGCCGATCTCGGCCTGAACGACCTGCGGCAGGAACTTGCGGAAATCCGTCATCTCCTGGGCTCGTCCTGACCGGCCATGAACGCGTCGGGCCACCCCGGGAGCAGTGATGCCCCATGAGCCGAACCGCCAGGCGCGAAGGATGCCCAATGCTCGCGTATAATTCCCGGTTCGGTCGGGGCGTAGCGCAGCCTGGTAGCGCACCTGCATGGGGTGCAGGGGGTCGGAAGTTCGAATCTTCTCGCCCCGACCACCAAGTCGATGTCAGCCGGTCCTGCAGGTTTGGGCCGGTTTTTTTATCGGCCCGGCTCATACTGCCTTCGGCGGGTGACTCGCGCGGAAGCCTGTCGGCATTCTTCTTGCTTACAGGTCTTGCCATGGTGCCGTCAATTAACGGAAGGGGGGAGCCTATGAGCGCCCAGCCCAAGAGTTCGATGCCCGGGTCCGGAGTCGTTTCGGAGCTCGCGTTCGCGCGCGCCCAGCGCAACACCGTCCTGATCGTCGACGACCTGTTCTCGAGCCGCCTGCTGCTGGCGGAAATCGTGCGCCAGATCGACGGCAAGCTGAACCTGGAACTCTTCGATACGCCGTCGCGCGCGCTCGAGTTCGCCCGCAACAACCGCGTCGACATCGTCCTCACCGACTACAAGCTGCCGGAATTCGACGGCATCGAACTCGTCAAGCAGCTGCGCGCCCTGCCCCATTGCGTGGACGTGCCGATCGTCGTGATCACCGTCGTCGACGACCGCAAGATCCGCTACGACGCGCTGGAGGCCGGCGCAACCGACTTCCTGATCAAGCCGCTCGACGAGCATGAAACCCGCGCGCGCTGCGCCAACCTGCTGGAACTGCGCCGCCACAAGATCGTGCTGTCCGACCAGGCCCGCGTGCTGCAATACCAGGTCGACAAATCGGTCGCGGAAATTCACGAGCGCGAACTGGAAACGCTGTCCAAGCTGGCCAAGGCCGGCGAGTTCCGCGACAAGACCACCGGCAATCACCTGATGCGGATGGCCAAGTATTCGGCGCTGATCGGCGCAGCACCTGGGACTGGGCAACGAGACGGTGCACGTGCTCGAGGTGGCCGCGCCGATGCACGACATCGGCAAGATCGGCATCCCCGACTCGGTGCTGCTGAAGGAAGGCCCATTGACCAAGGAAGAGATCGAGGTCATGAAGGCGCATCCGCGCATCGGCTACGACATCCTGAAAGGCAGTCCGTCGAAGTACCTGTCCATGGGCGCGATCATCGCGCTCGGCCATCATGAGAAATTCGACGGCAACGGCTATCCGAACGGATTGCATGGCGAGGACATTCCACTGGTCGCGCGCGTTGTCGCCGTGGCGGACGTGTTCGACGCGCTGGTGAGCCAACGGCCGTACAAGCACGCCTGGCCGATCGACGAGAGCATCGACTTCGTCAAGGCGCAGCGCGGCAAGCATTTCGATCCCACGTGTGTCGACGCGTTCCTCGCCGATCGCACCAAGATCGAGGGCATCATCGAGGAATTCGGGGACTGACGTCCCTGGTTTCCGGCCACGACGCTCTAGGCCACCAACCGAGGCCCACGGCCCAATCCAACTCCCGTGCGCCAGATCCTCAATCTAGTCCCCATCAGCCGGCGCCTGCTGCAGATCGTCTGGCCGTTCCTGGCTGTCGTCGTGCTGCTGGTCATCCTGAGCTCGGTCAGCACCGGCATCATGTCGTCCGTGCGCGCCTACGTCGGCGGGGAAAGCCTGTGGTCGAAGGCGCAGAAGGAATCGGTCGTCGCGCTCAATCGCTATGCGACGACGCATGTCCCGGTGGAGTTCGAGCGTTACGTGGCCGCCATCGCCGTTCCGCTGGGCGACCGCCGCGCGCGCGAGGAATTGGACCGGCCCGAGCCCAACTACGCGCTCGCCCGCCAGGGATTCCTCGACGGCGGCAACAATCCCGACGACATCGACGGCATGATTTCCCTGTTCCGGCGCTTCCGTCACGTCAACTACATCGAGCGCGCGATCGGAATCTGGACCAAGGCCGACCACGAAATCGAACGGCTGAACGAGTCGGCGCTGCGCCTGCACGCGCTGATCCAGACGGGTGCGCGCGACCCGGCAGCGGTGCAGGCGGCGCTCGACGAGATCAATGCGATCAACGCCCGGCTGACGCCGCTGGAAGACGCGTTCTCGGCCACGCTGGGCGAGGCATCGCGCAAGACCCAGCTGCTGCTCGGAGCCGTCACCCTTTTCGTCGCGACGCTGCTGATCCTGCTCGGCATCTTTCTGTCGCGCCGGCTCCTGGAACGCAGCACCGATCTGGAGAACGCACTGCGGGTCAGCGAGGAGCGCTACAACCTGGCGGTGAACGGCAGCAACGACGGGCTGTGGGACTGGAACGTGCTCACCGGCAACTTCTATTTTTCTCCGCGCTGCTACGAGTTGGTCGGCTACTCCGAGCAGGAGATGGAGAACACGGCGATGGGCTTCATCGCGCTGCTGCATCCGGACGATCGCGACCCGACGCACGCGGCGACGATCGCCCACCTGCGCTACAACGCCCCGTTCGACGTGGAGTTCCGCTGTCGCTGCAAGTCCGGCGAGTATCGCTGGTTCCGGGCGCGCGGCCGCTCGGTGCGCAATCCCGCCGGCTGGGCCGTGCGCATGGCGGGATCGGTCACCGACATCACCGACCGCAAGCAGACCGAGGCGCAGGTCTACGCCGAGAAGGAGCGCGCGCAAGTCACGCTGGCTTCCATTGCCGACTCGGTGATCACGACCAATGTCGAAGGCCGGGTGGAATACGTCAATCCGATCGCCGAGGCGCTGACCGGATGGAAACTGCGCGAGGCGCGCGGCCTGCCGTTGTCGACCGTGTGCTCGATGATGGACGAGGCGACGCGCCAGCCGATCGCCGATCCGGTGGCGCGCGTGCTGCGCGACGACGCCACGGTGCGCGTGACATCCAATGTCGTGCTGCTCCGCCGCGACGGCGTGGAGATCGCGATCGACCAGTCGGCGGCGCCGATCCGCGACCGCGCGGGCACGATCACCGGCGTCGTCCTCGTGCTGCATGACGTGCGGCGCGAGCGCGAGTTCGCGACGCAGCTCTCCTACCAGGCCTCTCACGACACGCTGACCGGCCTCGTCAACCGGCGCGAGTTCGAGAACCGGCTGGACCGCGCGCTGGCCAGCGCGCGCGAACAGGGCCGCCATCACGCGATGATGTATCTCGATCTCGACCAGTTCAAGGTCGTCAACGACACGTGCGGGCACTCGGCGGGCGACGAGTTCATGCGCCAGATCAGCGTCGTGCTGCAGGAGCGGCTGCGCGAAGGCGACACGCTGGCGCGGCTGGGCGGCGACGAGTTCGGCGTGCTGGTGGAGAACTGCCCCATCGAACACGCGGTGCGCATCGCCGAAACGCTGCGCCAGACGGTGGCGGAGTTCCACTTCATCGTGAATCAGCGCACGTTCACCGTCGGTGTTTCCATCGGCCTCGTCAACATGGCCGACGGCTCGCTGACGCTCACCGAAGTCCTGTCCGCCGGCGATGCCGCATGCTACATGGCCAAGGAAAAAGGCCGCAATCGCGTGCAGCTCTACCATCCCAAGGACACCGAGTTGGCGCTCCGCCACGGTGAAATGGAATGGGTGGGCCGCATCCAGGATGCGCTCACCGCCGGCCGCTTCGTGCTCTACACGCAGCGCGTGACGCCGGTCGGCGTAGGCCAGAAGGCGACGCGGATGTTCGAACTGCTCGTGCGCATGGTCGACGAGCGCGGGGAAATCGTCCCGCCGATGGCGTTCATTCCGGCCGCGGAGCGCTACAACCTGATGCCGCAGATCGACCGCTGGGTCACGCGCACCGCGCTCACGACGATGGCCGCGCGGCGGCACCCTTCGCGCGAGGCCGAGACCTGCATCATCAACCTGTCCGGCGCCTCGATCGGCGACGAGCGCTTCCTCGATTTCATTCGCGCCGAGCTGCTGCGGACGAACGCCCCCGTGGGCAGCGTGTGCTTCGAGGTGACGGAAACCGCGGCCATCGCCAACCTCTCCAAGGCGACGCGCTTCATCACCGAATTGAAGGCGCTGGGGTGCCTGTTCTCGCTCGACGACTTCGGCTCCGGCATGTCGTCGTTCGGTTACCTCAAGCACCTGCCGGTCGACTTCCTCAAGATCGACGGCAGCTTCGTGCGCGACATGCTGTCCGACCCGATCGACAATGCGATGGTCGAGGCCATCAACCAGATCGGCCACGTGATGGGCAAGCGCACGATCGCCGAATACGTCGAGCACGAGGGCATCCTCGAGCGCCTGCGCGAGATCGGCGTCGACTACGCGCAGGGATTCGGCGTGGCGATGCCAAAGCCGTTCGAGGCGACGACCGGGGACGAGAGCGCGCCGCGCGTCGTGTTTGTCACGAACTGAGCGTCGCCCGCGAGCGCTGCATCGCGGATTCGCCGATTGCGCTCGATCAGTAGCGCCGGGTCAGCGTCATGATGTCGCCCTCGCGCTTCATGTTCAGGCGGTTGAGCGCGCTCATGCCGAGCAGCGGGGAGCCAAAACCTGGGCCATCCAGCACCACGGCATCGATGCCGTGCAGCGTGACATTGCCGACCTTCAGCGTATCGAGCGTGATCAGGTAGCCGGGCACGGTGCCGTTGGCCGTGCCCATCAGCGCCTTCTGGCCCTTCTTGTAATCCAGCGACAGGCGCTGCGCCTCGCTGGCCGGCAGCGAAACCAGCGACGCGCCGGTATCCACCATGAAGCGGACCGGCATGCCGTTCACCTGGCCGTCGGCCGTGAAATGGCCCCGGACGTCGGCGGTGATCGCCACCGATTCAACTGCGGGAGTCGTTGGCCGCCATCCGCGCGCTACCGAGGCCAAGCGTCACCCGTCGTCCATCGATGTCGAATGTCGCCGATTCGCGGTCAACCGCGACGAGCTGGACCCCCTGTTTCGTCTTCTGCCCGACGGACAGCGTCTGCAGCGGCCCGCCGTCGATCTGCACCACGGCCTTGTTGGCGAAGAGGCCGGAGACGGTGACGTCCGTCGCCAGCGCGGCCGCGGGGAGCAGCAGCCCAGTCAAGACCGTGGCGAGGCGATCGATGCGGTTCACGATGCAAGTCTCGTGTCTGGTTGCAAGCCGATATTTTGGCACGAATCCCACATCAATTCGCCGGCGCGGATCCGTCGCAACAATGGGCCATCGTCCACGTCTTGCGCGCCTTGTCCGTTCAACCTGCGTCCCGGGCTTCGGCGGGCGTCAGCCTGACGATGCGATCGGGTACCAGCCGTTCCGGCGCTCGATGCGTGACGAAGAGAATGGTCACCTTGCCCTTGAACCGCGCAATGGTGGCGGCGAAATGATCGGCGACTTCCACATCGAGCCCGCTGGTTGCCTCGTCGAAGATCAGGACTCTCGGGCGCTTGAGCACTGCACGCGCGATCGCAATGCGCTGCTTTTGCCCGCCTGAAAGGCCTGCGCCACGCTCTCCAACATCTGTCTTGTAGCCCGCCGGAAGTGCTTCGATGGTCTCGTGAATCTCCGCGACCTTTGCCGCCTGGACCGCCATTTCGAATGTGGCCAATGGATTGGCGAGAAGCAGATTTTCAAGGATCGTTCCCGAGAAGAGGATCGTTTCCTGCGGTACCACACCGAAATGCGCGCGCAGTTCATTCGCTGACAGGTGCCGCGTGTCATGACCATCGAGCAACACTTGGCCCTCGCCCGGCCAAAGGAAACCCTGGAGCAACTTGGTCAGCGTGCTCTTGCCCGAGCCTGAAGGTCCCATGACGACGACGCATTCGCCGGGGGCAACGTCGAGATTGAAGTCGCGCAGAACGTAGGGACGGTCCGTTGCGTACCGATATCCGACACCCCGGAACTTGATGGCGCCGGCGCCTCCGGCCTCTCTGGCCGGAGCGACGGTCCAGGGCTCCGTGGGAACGTTCATGATGTCGCCCAGGCGACGCACGGCGATCGTCGCCTGCTGGAACTGTTGCCACAATCCGACCAGCTTCAACATCGGCTGCGAGACGCGCGAGGCGAACATTTGATAGGCGACCAGCATGCCGACGGTGAAGTCCGGGCTACGCATGACCAGCCACGCCCCAAGGCAAAGAATAGTCATGTTCAACAGCTGCTCGAGGCCAGACGCCAGCGTGTTGTAGGTATTCCCAAGCTGCCGTGTGGCGAAATTGGCCTCGAGGTACGTGCCGAGAAAGGTCTCATAGCGCCGCTCCAGTTGCGGCTCCATCTGCAGCGACTTGACCGTTTCCACTCCCGCCACGTACTCGGTGACAAAGGCCTGATTGCGCGCGCCCAGCAGGAATTGCTCGTTGAGGCGCGCGCGAAACAGCGGGGCAACTGCGACGCTCAATCCGACGACCAGAGCGAGGATGCCCAGCGTAGCCAGCGAAAGCCAGACGCTGTAGAAGAACATCAGTGCGAGGAAAAGGAGCAGAAACGGCAAGTCCAGCAACAAAGTGATCGCGGCACCGGACAGGAATTCGCGGATCGTTTCCACGCCGTTGAGGCGGGCCGCGAGCACGCCTGTGGGCCGGTGTTCGAAGTAGCGCAGTGGCAATCGCAACATGTGCCGGAAGACCGCCGCTCCAAGCACCGCATCGACCCGATTGCCTGTGTGCGACACAAGGTACTGACGGATCCAGCTCAGTGCGCCGCCGAAGATCACGAAGATGGCAAGTGCCGACGCGATCACTAGCAGTGTGCTGGTCGTCTGGTGGACGATGACCTTGTCGATGATGACCTGGCTGCACAGCGGCGTCGCCAACGCAATAATCTGGATGAACAGCGACGCGAGCAGCACGTCGCGCCACACCTTGCGATGCCGGGCGAGCTCGGAATAGAACCAGCGAAAACCAAATTCTGGTGCCTTGCCGGAGCCGATGTCGTCAGTCGGGGACTCCGGCGCATTTACGGCTTCCAATGCGAAGCCCGCATATTGGGCGTCGAATTCCACCGAGGATATGACCTTGGCCTCGTTGGTTCCGGCCGGAAACATCAGCAGGCGGTCGCCCTCAGCCTTGACGAGAAGCGCGATGCCGCATGTAGTGGGGAGCAATTCTTCGTGCGTGGTCGCATCAGCCGGATTCTGCCGAACTTCCACTGCAGCGGAAACCACAACTGGTTTCAAGAAAACGAGGCATGGCAACTTCCCTTGCACGATTCTGTTGTAGTCGCGTTGGACGACGCATGCCGACATTTCGAGCGAACGTAGTGCGTCCACCAGTGTCAATGCCGAGTGCGGTGGCGGAAATTCGCGCTGCACCAGTGTCGCGTCGAACATGCGTCGTTGCATGTTGCACAGGCTGCCCACGGCCCATAGAAAGTCGCGGGGCGTTATCCGAAGGTCGGGAATGTCTAGCGGTTCGTCGCGCATGGTCTCGGTTTCACCGTTCGCGCGCCGCTTCGTGCCAAGCTTTCTGCACAGGGGCGAGCAGGTATTCGAGCAGCGTGCGATCGCCCAGGCGGATTTCCGCCACTGCCTGCATCCCGGATGTCAACGGCAGTGCGTGCCCATCGAAGGCGATGCTTTGCGACGGAAAATCAATTCGCGCGCGATATCCGCTCGGCGCCGCGTGCATCGAGTCTTCTTCGGTGCCGTCGCGCCTCGCAGGAGCGCTTTCGCTCGCGTCGGCGCTGAGATGCACGACGGTGCCCTCGATCAGCCCGTATTTCTGGAACGGATACGATGCGAGCTTGATCTTCGCCCGTTGTCCCACCCGCACGAAGCCGGCGTCGATGTGGCGCACCAGCACATCCGCCTGCAAGCCTTCTCCGACCGGCACCAGCGTCAGGAGAACCGTGCCGGGAGAAACGACGGTACCGATAGTATGCGTCGCCAGGTCCTTGACCACGCCGGACTGCGGTGCGCGCAGCTCCACAGCATTGGCGCGATGCAGCTGCTTGGCGAGTTCCTCCTCCGTGCGTCCGCGCTGCCCGGCGGCCTGCGCGCGTTCGGCATGTAGCTGCTGGCGATACGTAGACCCGACCTGGACGAGCCGCCGCTGCGCCTGCGCGAGGTTGGCACGGAGGCTTTCCACCGTGTGTTCCTGAGCGGCGAGGTCCTGCTCCTTCTCGATTCGGTCGCGCTTGCGCTCCAGCGCGAAGAGCTCGCTGACATAGCCCTCGGATTGGAGCGTTGCATAGCGCTCCGCCATCGTCTGGTAGATCGGGACCGTCCGCTGCAGCTTGTTCAGCACCGCCAGCGCGGCGCGCAGGTCCTGCGTCGTGCGTGAGACGGCCGCCGTCTCCTGCGCCAGCGCGTCCAGATAGGCGGTTCGGTTGGCCCGGTACTGTGCATCCGCGCGGGCGAATCCCTCCGTCATGTCGCCGGGCTGTTTCAGCAACGGCCGGTCCGCGAGCTCGGCGTCGATGCGCCGCAACTGCAGAGCGCGCTGCGCCAGCTCACCCTGCAGCGCCCGCGTCTCCGCCTCGTGCACGCCAGAATCGAGACGAAGCAACACCTGGCCGGGCAACACCATCTCCCCCTCAGTCACGGCAATTTCGACGACCGTGCCAGCATCCGTGGGCTGGACGATCTTGAGACTTGTGCGCGGCACCAGCTTGCCGTCGGCAACGGCGACGATGTCCAGGCGCCCGAACACCAGCCACAGCGACGACAGCACCAGCAGCGCAAGCAGCCAATACAACAACCGGCGTGGAATGGGGGATGGAGGCTGCTCGAGCAGGCGCAACGGCCCCGGAAGGAAATCGCCCTTGGAGCGGCCTTCTGGATGTTCCTTTCGCGCCTCGCGGATGAACCCGAACATTCGTCAATGCTCCATGGACACCGAGCATGAACGTTTGGTCAGCCATCGGCATTCATCCATTTGGATGATTGGCGGCGAGTTCGACTTGGTTTACGGCGTATGACCCCTGACGCAGTGTGTGTGGCCGGCGGTGCGACGCGCGCTCAGCGCCACCGGTGATGTGGATCTATTGTGGGCGTACCGTCTGGTTAGCGAATTTCCCTGCGTCGGCATCTCAGACAACTGTGCGTACTCTTGCAGGTTCGCCCTAGCGCCAATCCGTGCCCCTAGGGGAGCGCAAATTCGGATCACGCGGCGGTGTGATGCCGTCGACATGACGCCAATCTGGTGACATTGGCACCAGTCCCGCAGCGACTTCGCCACTGCATTCATGTCCGCACACGTCGTCTGCAAGCGCGCTGGCGACGTCGGCGATACTGACCGCGCTACCAATGTAATCGCTGTTGGAGGCTCCCGCGAAGGGAATGTCTGGTGGCGCCAGCACGCCGCTGAATGCCGCGACCGCATTCTGCACGCGGGTAGGATCGAGTGCGTCGAAGTTGTTGTCGGGCGGCGCCAGCAGCTGGCTGATCGCGTCTTCCATGTCGGACGCGGTTGCTGCAGCCGCATCGTCGACGACTGGCTCGATCGCCGCCGGCGACGACGTGATGGTCGCTCCAGCCTCGTTTCCGACCGACGCACCGATCCCGGACGATCCGGCATCGGCGCCGAGAGCCGGCGACCCCGGGTCCGCCGCCGGCGTTGGCAGGTCGATACCGCCGAGTGGGATGCTATCGGCCATGATTTGCGATCCCGAATCGGCGGTCATCGGCAGATCGGTGGTGTCGACAGGGATGTCGTCCGCAATTATCTGCGGACCGGGATCCGGCGTATTGGGGGTTGGCGTGTCAGAGCCCGGGTCGGTCGACTCGCCGTTGCCCAACGTGATTCCCAGATCGCCGTTGTGCCAGTTGTTGACATTGATGACGTTGTCCGGGGTGCCGGAGTGGTCGGCATCGGTCCCGAAAGCGCGGATGCTCAGCGTGCCCGCTCCGGCCAGGTCGCCGTCAAACGAATACTCGAGCCGACCGTCCGCCGATGTCCACGTGCCGTCCTGGTTCAACGTAGCGCCCGTGAGCGTTTCGTCATCCAGGGAAATGGTGCCATGCCCGTCGCTGTCGGCGATCGTATCGGTGCCGTCCCCGGCGTCGACGACGTAAGTGTCTGCGCCGCTGCCACCGGTCAGGACGTCATTGCCGCGGCCGCCGGTAAGGGTGTCGTCGCCACTGCCGCCGTCGAGCGCATCTGTGCCGCGGCCACCATCGAGGTCGTCGTCTCCCTGATTGCCGAAGATTTCGTCGTTGCCCGATCCACCGGAAACGACGTCATCGCCCTGCCCCCCTTCGAGACGGTCGGCGCCTCCGACACCGCGCAACACGTCATCGCCCCCACCGCCGTAGATACGATCCGTCCCTGTTCCACCCTTGATCGACTCCGCGATTTCGGCGCAGAAGATGACCTGGTTCTCTTTCGCGTCACTGGAAGTGGCCGTCAGCCTCATCGTCATCGGCTGTCCATCGTCAGCCGAGCTTGCTGCGATCGATAAAGGTCCAGTTCTGGTCACCGTCAATGCCCAGCGATTGGCCCGCATCGCCAGCCATCTTCCAGGCGAGGAACTTGCCGCGGTCAGCAAGCCAGGCGTCACTTAGCTGCACTTCGCCGGAGTCCGGATCGAAGCGGTCCAGGACGCCGTCGACGTTGGCGCCAGCGAACAGGGCGCGATTGCCGGTGAGGGCAACCGAGTCGAGCTGCGCCAGCGCGTAACGGTATCCGACATCGGTGCGCGCAAGATCAGCCAGCGTCGCGCCGTCCATACCCGCCAAATCCACGACCTGCGCGCGGTGGGACGGGTCCGCGGTGAATGCCGTCAGTTCGGCACTGGACTTGGATTGTTCGTCGTGGGCACGGTTTCGCCATCTTGCTGCGCCGAGGACGCCGTAAACAGCGTGCGCGAGAGATATGCCGTCAAGGTTGTGCCACGCGCAGCGTCACTGTCGCCCGCGCGATTCCAGATCGCGTCGAAGGCAGCATCCGTCAGCTGCGGGGTCGAGCGCTCGAAACAGGCCGGAGACCTGGGAACGGTCAAGAACCAGGCGGACGTCATCGACGGCTCCGTTGCTCGCCAGCGTCGGGACGCTGGCTTCATGGCCGAGCAGCGTTATGGAACGCGGAGGTTCCCATCCCGGAAGGGCGCCCGGAGGTGGCGCGATGGATCCATCGGCGAGTCCCGCTCGAATTGCCTCTGGCGACATGTCCAGCCAGGCGGCTACGGCAAAGGGCCTCGGGGGTGAATTGGGATTGCCTTCGAATACCAGTTCGTCGCTCTCGACCATGGCTGCGCTCCCATCGGCAAACTCCCCGCGACTACACGCCATCCGGCGCGCGGGAAAACGCCGGCGTGGCGATCAGCATGAATGTTTAACCAAAGTTTGGCATTCATCCGTTTGGATGATTGGCGATCGTCCTGCCATCGGTTACCGCGTACTAGAACATTGCGATGTGGTGGTCGGCCGAAACGCTAGGGCTGGGTGCGGATTTCCAGCACTCGCCGGCGGCGAGCAGATTGCTCAGGCCAGTGGTGCCATGCGCGCTCAGCGCCACCGGTCATGCTGGTCTACTGCAGGCGCACCGCTCCTGCGTACAGCATCGCCGCCGACTGCAGCGTCTGCGCGCCACTCCCGAACGCCGCCCCCGCCAGCACCGCCTGCCCCGGCGTCGCCCCGATGTTGGCCAGCGCATTGCGGTGTCCATAGTCGTAGCCGAAATCTCCGCCTATCGCCGCCGTATCGCTCCCCGACAGTAGATAGCTGGTCAGCGCATTGGTCAGGTTCCAGCTGGTCAGCGTCGGATTGGCCAGCAGCGCGGCGTCGAACCGGCTCACCAGCCCGCCAAAGTTGAAATTCACCACCTTCTTGTTCAGCAATGGGTCAACACCTGCCGGGTTGAACCCCGCCATCGCGTCCGCGATCACCTGCAGGTTCAGCACGCTCTTGTTATTCACCCCCGTCTGATACCAGTTCTTGAACGTGATTTGATCGCCGTTACCGGCATCGAGGATCAGGTCCAGCCCGGTCTTTGTACAGCTTCAGGTCGCTGTACGCGAGCCCCCCACCCAGCGTCAGCGTGTCGTCGCTGCCCACGCTGGCGTTCACGACGTCCGCGCCATCTCCCTTGTTGAAGCCGATCACATCAGCGCCGCCGCCCGTGTTCAGCGTATCGTTGCCCGTGCCCCCAATCAGCATCTCGTGTGCGGCACCGCCGGTCAGCGCGTCCGCCCCGGCACCCCCATCCAGCAGGTTGTTGCCCGACGGTGTCAGTCAGAGTGTCGTTGCCAAGCCCGCCTTGCACCAGGTCGTTGCCGGCGTTGCCCAGCAACACGTCATCCCCCGCCGCACCCCACAACATGTCGTTGCCGCCGCCGCCATCCAGCGTGTTCACCGCAGCGTTGCCCTGCACCCAGTTGTCCAGCGTGTTGCCGGTGCCACGTGACCGCAGCCGCCCCGGTCAACGTCAGATTCTCGACATTGGCGCCCACGGCATAGGCAAGGCTCGATTGCACCGTGTCCGACCCAGCGCCGGCGGCCTCCGTCACCACGTCCGCGGCGTTGTCGACCACGTAGGAATCGTTGCCGGCGCCGCCGGCCAAAATGTCAGCCCCAGCGCCACCGTCGAGCACGTTGTCGCCAGCATTTCCCGACAAAGTGTTGGCCAGCGCGTTACCCGTGCCATTGATCGCCGTCACTCCCGTCAGCGTCAGATTCTCCAGGTTGGCGCCCAGCGTGTAAGTCAGGGCTGTCTGCACGGTGTCCGTGCCTTCACCGGCGTTCTCGATAACCACGTCCGTGGCAACGTCGAGTACGTAGGTATCGTTGCCGAGGCCGCCGCGCATCGTATCGATCCCGGCGCCACCGTCGAGAGTATTGTTGCCGCCGTTACCGCTCAGCATGTTGCTGATAGTGTTTCCAGTGGCATTGATCGCTGAAGTCCCGGTAAGCGTCAGGTTCTCGACGTTAGCCGCGAGCACATAGGTCACACTGGAGTTCACGCTGTCCGTTCCTGCGCTCGCGCCTTCCGTGATCGCGTCGCCCACGTTGTCGACCACGTAGGTGTCATTCCCCGCGCCGCCCACGAGCGTGTCGGCGCCGCTGCTTCCGTCCAGCACGTTGTCGGCGCCGTTTCCGGTCAGCGTGTTGGCCAGGGTGTTGCCGGTACCGTTGATCGCCACAGCTCCGGTCAGCGTCAGACTCTCGACGTTGGCTGCCAGTACGTATGTGACGCTGGCGTTTACTCGGTCCGTCCCGGCGCTCGCCGCCTCAGTCACGATGTCGCCCACGTTGTCGACGATGTAGGTGTCATTACCTGCACCGCCCGCCAGCGTATCCGCACCCGCTCCCCCGTCGAGCAGATTGTCGGCAGCATTCCCCGTGACGATGTTGGCCAGTACGTTGCCCGTGCCGTTGATCGCTGCGGCTCCGACCAGCGTGAGGTTTTCCACATTGGCTGCCAGCCCCAGCGTCACCGCGCTTTGCACCACATCGGTTCCGGCGCCTACGCCCTCGGTCACCACGTCGCTGGCGATATCCACCACATAGGTATCGTTACCGGCGCCACCCACCAGCGTGTCGCTGCCCACGCCACCGTCCAGCACATTGTTGCCGGTGTTCCCGGTAAGCGCATTGTTGAGCCCATTTCCGGTGCCGTTGATGGCGGCGGTTCCTGTAAGCGTAAGGTTCTCCACGTTGGCCGGCAGCACATAGGTGATGCTGCTTTGCACCCCGTCGGCACCTTCACCCACGTTCTCGTTCACCACGTCACCGGCGGTGTCCACCACATACGTGTCGTTGCCCAGACCGCCGATCATCGTGTCAGCGCCCGCACCACCGGACAATGTGTTGTTTCCGGCGTTGCCCGTCAGGAGATTGTTCAGCGTGTTGCCCGTGCCATTGATCGCGCCGACACCTGTAAGCACAAGCGTCTCGACGTTACCTCCGATCGTGTAGGTCACGGATGACTTTGCGGTATCAATACCTTCCCCCGCCAGCTCGGTGATGATGTCGCCCGCATTGTCGATTACGTAGGTGTCGTCGCCGGCGCCGCCCTTGAGCACATCGGCAGCGGCACCGCCGTCCAGCTGGTCATTGCCCAGGCCGCCGGTCAAGGTGTTGACGCCCGAGTTGCCGGTCAGCGTATTGGCCAGCGCATTGCCGGTTCCATTGATCGCGGACGCGCCGATGAGTACAAGATTCTCAATGGGCGCGGCTAGCGTGAACGTCACGCTCGACTGGATCAGGTCCACGCCTTCGCCGGAGAGTCTCCGTAACAACGTCACCCGCATTGTCTACGAAGTACGTATCGTTGCCGGCACCGCCAATCATGGTGTCCGCACCGGCCTTGCCGTCGAGAACATTGTTTCCGGGGTTCCCCGTGAGCGTATTCGCCAAAGCGTTTCCCGTGCCATTGAGTGACGCGGTACCACTTAGCGAAAGCGAATCGACATTGGTAGGCAGGATGTAGCTGATCGAGGATTGAACCACGTCAATCCCGGGACTCGCGCCGACGACCATGTCACCCGGATCGTCGACAATATATGTGTCCAATCCGCCTCCGCCTGACATGAAATCCGCGCCGGTGCCGCCGTCGAGCAGGTCGTACCCAAGGCCACCGATCAAGGTAGTCGTTCCCGGCCATCCCGAAGAGTTGCGAACCGTAATCGCCGGCGGTCAAAGTGTCATTGCCCGCTGTGCCTCGGCGCACGTACAACATATCGAAGATTGTCGCGTGGTCCCAAGTCGTGCCGTCGGCAAACCGGACTTCGACGGGAAGTTGCGCCGGTATATCGCGCAACCTCAGGGCGTCTGCTCCGGCGTTGGTCGAAACTACCAGGTATGATCCGTCGTCCTGATCATCGCGAGTGATCGAGACATCCCCCGGAAGCAGCGGCGCGTCGACAAGAATGATCGTGTTACCCCCACCAATCCATTGCTCGCTGACAGCGTCGATGCCATCCCCACTCTTGAGGACATATCGATCATCGCCAATGCCGCCTGACAGGTAGTCGGTGCCTGATCCGCCATCCAGGACATCATCGCCGTCGTTTCCCATCAGGGAATCGTCGCCGTTGCCACCATTTAGCGAGTCGTCGCCAGCGGTATCTGCCAGCCAGTCATTGCCGGCTCCGCCGTTCAGCGTATCGTTGCCCAAGTCGCCGTTGAGCGTGTCATCACCGTCCCCGCCCAGAAGCGTGTCGGTGCCATCGCCACCGTAAAGCTTGTCCCCACCGGCACCCGCCATCAGCGTGTCGTCGCCAACACCGCCATCCAGCGTGTTGCCATAGTCGGTCGGATCAGAAGGATCCCCTGCCACCAGACGATCGTCGCCCGCATCACCGAACAGGGTGTCAACATCCGCGCCACCGTCGATGATGTCGTCACCGTCGCCGCCATGAACCGTGTCGCGCCCCGCCTCACCCACAATTGCATCGTTTCCGGCATCGCCTTGAAGCAGATCGTTGTCGGCGCCTCCAGCGATCGCATCGTTGCCCGACCCACCGAATACCTGGTCGTCGCCCGCGCTTCCGGCCAGCGTGTCATTCCCGGCATACCCGTAAACAAAATCGTTACCCGCAAGCGCGTCGAAAGTATCGCCAGCAGCGGTTCCGTACAGGAGATCGTTGCCCGCGGAGGGATGCGTCGAGGCGCTTGCTATCATCAACTGTGTAAGTTGCGTCGCAGAAATACTCGACCCGTCGGAGAACTGCACGTCGGCATACACATTGATGCTCAGCGCGTCATCAGTTCCGCGCACCAGCAACTTCCACCCGTCAAAATACACGTCCGAGGACGCTATCGTGGCGTCGAACACGATGTGGTTAGCCGGACCAGCCGCTCCGTAGGTGGGAGAGATGTCGCTGACGGAGTCGTGGCCGAATCCCTTTCCAAACAGATAGGTGTCCACCCCTTCGCCGCCAAGCAGCAAATCGTCGCCAGCGCCGCCGTTGAGCGTGTCCTCGCCTTCCTTTCCCCAAAGCTGGTCGTCGCCCAGCCCACCCACGATGACATTGCCGGACGAATTGCCCGTCAGGATGTCGTCACCCGAATCGCCCTGCAAGCCGGACTCGCCGACGTCGTCGCCAAGTGCCAGGCCCTCGACGTTGACAGGCAGATCGGCCGTCGAATAGGTCCGCGTGCCGGTCCCGTGAAATTCGACAGTATCGAAACCTTCGTCATAGTTCTCCACGACGACGTCGTTCGGTCCGAACCGATACCAATCGTTGCCCAAGCCACCATAGAGCCGATTCGCCGACGGATTTTGCGAACCATCCATGACATTCCCGAGTTCATTACCCCAGGCATTGATGGCCGCGCTCCCGGTCAGCGTCAGTCCTTCGATGTTTTCAGGTGCCTCAATTGAAATGGAGCTCCGCACCTCGTCAACGGATTTCTGAATGCCTTCCAAAGGTTGGCTCGAGGACGCGGTCCGCCCGATTGTCGACAATGTAGGTGTCGTTTCCGCTTGACCCGCGCATCGTGTCGGCGCCTACGCCACCATCGAGGTAATAGGCCCGAGTAGTGTCGGCGCCGCCTCCATAGCCCAAAACATTGTCGAGATTGTTGCCTACCATAGAACTTGGGCCGGAGCCAAACAGATTGCTCGACCCGCCAACGTCCAGGGCGATCTCGACGTTATCGGGCAACGCGAAATTGCCCACGCCATGCGTCAGGAATACAGTGTCGATGCCCTCAGTCGGGATTCTCATGGACCTCACCCCAGAACAGGTAGTCATAGTAGTAGGTGTCGTTGCCCTTTCCGCCGGACATCACTGAAAATGCACCGGTACCGCCGCCACTTAATGAATTTTGCGCACCGCCGGGGCCGTTGAATGTGTTGTCACCGTCATTGCCGATCAGATAGCTCACTGCGTTCGATGGGTTTGCCCAGGCATTCGCATTGGCACTGCCGGTGAGGACCAGCCTTTCCACGTTGTTCGGCAATGAGTAACTCACGGAGCTCCGGACGGTGTCGTTTCCTGCATTGGCGGACTCCGCGACCGTATCAAGGTCGAAGTCGACGACGAATGTGTCGTCGCCGGCTGTGCCGGTCATTGCGTTGGCGGTGCCGGTCTCGATATGCGATGCGATCTGAGCCGAATTCCAGACGGTTCCGTCAGCGAATTGAAAGCGTTCGATCTTCTGGTCGACGGCAATGTCGTGTGGCACGCCAATAATGCTCGTCCTGAAATACCCCTTGAGGCTCACTTGCGCAGTTCCGTTCTTCATGAGGACGGCCAAGTTGCCTCCATCTTGGACCAGGCGCATTTCCGCGGGAAGCACGCCGGCTCCGAATTCGATAGTGTCGATCTCGCTTTGCGCACCCGCATGCCTGTCAAAAATGACCGTGCCGGCGTCTCCCAGCCCAATCGCATAGGTATCCGTGCCTTCGCCGCCAGTCAATTCGTTCTTGCCGCCGCCGCCGATCAGTCGATCATTGCCCGATTCGCCTTGCAGGTTGTCATCGAACGTGCCCCCGACCAGTACGTCGTTGCCCAATCCGGCGGTGACTGTTTGCGACGCTGACGTGGCGTCGATCGTATCGTTTCCGCTGCTGCCAAGCAGCGTAAGCGCCGTCGATCCCACCTGGCGCGCAATTTGGTCGGTATTGGACAGAGCGAGATCCCGTGCTTGTGCCGACGTCAACGTCGAAGCGTCGGAAAACTTAAGCCTAGAAATTGCTCCGTCAAGGCCGGCGGCGATTATCAGGTGGCCATTTCCACCGGCGCCCTCGACAACGAGGTAGTTGGCATTTCCTTCGTCGTCGAACCCCGTGCGGAAGGTCAACTGCTCGGCTGAAATGCCTTCCGCGAATTCGACGAGTATTGACCCCCTCCGAATCGACAATGATGTCGTCGCCCCCTGCGCCATCCACGAGATAGGTGTCGTTGCCGGAGCCCCCAGCCAGGTAGTCCCGACCGGCCCCGCCCGCGAGAACGTCGTCGCCATCCTTGCCGAACAAAATATCGTCACCAGCATCGCCGTACAATTGATCGGTGCCAGCGCCACCGTCAAACTGGTCGCTGCCGCCGCCGCCGGACATGGCGTCGTTACCAACTTCGCCCCAGCCATAATCGCTGCCGCTGCCGCCGGCGAATACGTCATTCCCTTCGCCGCCGGACGCAATGGAACCACCGTCTCCTCCGCTCAACATGTCGTCCCCGGCCTCGCCGTACATCGAGGCGCCGCCCGAGAGCGAGATCAACGTGTCGTTGCCGTTGCCGCCCATCAGGATGGATTGTTCCGCCCATTGGCCATAAGAGCCGTGGGTTGTCAGCGTGTCGTTGCCGTCTTCTCCCCACAGGTAGCCTTCGCCGGAAATCACATCGTCTCCGGCGCCTCCGGACAGCCTGTTGAAGCCATTTAGGGAGGCGACTGTGCTCGACGCCGCGATGATGACGTCGGCTCCATCTCCACCTAGCGCCAAGATTGTCGCCGGTACCCACATCAATGTAGTCGTCACCTTCCTCGCCATAGACGGTGTCGCCGTCCGCGCCGCCCAACAATGTGTCGTTCCCGCCATAGCCACGCAGCGTGTCGGCGCCGGCGCCTCCTTCGAGATAGTCGGCCCCTTGATAGGCAACAGGCGTCGCGTTGGCGTCTCCGAAAAGGAGGTCATTGCCGTCGCCGCCCAGTAGCGTGTCATCCAGGGAGTCGCCAACCAGCGTGTCGTCGCCGTCGCCGCCACTCAGGTAGTCGTGCCCGTCATCTGCGGCCGTCGGACTAACGCCGTTCAGCGCAATGTTGTTGTTGCCGTAAAGGATGTCATTGCCCGCTCCGCCCAAAAGCGTGTCGTCGCCTCCGTCGCCATACATCTGATCGTTGCCGCTGCCTCCATCGAGGTAGTCGTTGCCGTTGGGCGTCGCGGTCGAACTTCCAACGATTTGTCCGTAATCATCGCCGGCGAGGCGATCGTCGCCATTGCCGCCGAATAGCACGTCGTTGTCCTCACCGCCGGACATCATGTCGTCGCCGTCGTCGCCCCAGATCCTGTCGTCGCCCAGTTCCCCGAACACCGCATCGCCGCCCGACCCTGCGTGAATCTCGTCGGCGGCGCCGACGTCCAGCGCAGAGTCGTGCACCAGCACGGACGAATACCAGGCATTGAATGGTCCGACGTGGCCCGTACCCAGCTCCACATAGAGACTGGTCAGATCCGCCGGCTCGTAATCATCGTCGCCATTGATCAGATCGTGACCCGCTCCGCCTACGAGCAGGTCTTTCCCGCCGCCACCGAAGATGACGTCGTTGCCATTGGCGCCCGCTACCGTGTCGTCGCCAAGTCCGCCTTGAAGCCATTCGCTCGAAGCGACCGAGCAACTGCGCCGGCATGGCCCCCACAGTGGGCGCTGTCGCCGACGTGGCGATATAGGCGACGAGTTGCGCCTCCGTCAGCTGGATGTCGGCAAAGACCGCATCCTTGCCGCTATTGCCCGCGACTACATCGATGCCACTTCCGCCTTCGACAATGTCATCCCCATTGGCGCCCAAAACCTCGTCACGACCGGCCAGGCCCTGGACGCGATCGTTACCGCCGCCACCCACAACGGCTTTGTGGCTGACATTGCCCAAGCGATTGTCGTCGATGGTGGTGCCAGAAACGGCGTTGCTCGCCAATGGCATCGGAATGAGTAGCGGGCCCGGCGCATTCAGCACGATGCCGAGTTCGCCCGACTTGAAATGCCGAACCGTTGTTGCGCCGACAGTCGACTGGATCAGCAGGTCGCCGCGTCCATCAGGGCCGGGGGCGAACGAATACAGCACGCCCTTGCCGTTGATCGACTGCTGCCATAAGCCCGGGGCAAGCGAATTCCCGCCGATCAACTTGGTTGCGCCGATGCGAATTTCTCCGGCGCCGTCGCTGTCGTCGACGATGTCGTCGCCATCGCCGGTCGAGAGAATGTAACTGTCACTACCCGCGCCACCCTTCAAGGTGTCGTTGCCGGTGCCTCCGGTCAGGAGGTCATCGCCCGCGCCTCCATCCAGCGTGTCGATTCCTTCGCCGCCTCGCAGGTAGTCGAGCTCTGAACCACCTGTTAGCTGGTCGCGGCCATCGCCGCCTTCCAACGTATCGATACCTTGGCCGCCGAGGAGTTGGTCGTTGCCGTCGTCACCATAGAGGAAATCGGCGCCCTCTCCGCCGAGCAATGTGTCGTTGCCATCATTGCCGTTAAGCGTGTCGCCGTCGGCATTGCCTTCGAGGTAGTCGTTGCCGCCGTTGCCGGAGATCGTGTCCGCGCCCGCCATGCCGTAGAGGTGATCGCCTATGGCCGCATCTCCGCCGCCGAGAGCATCTCCGACATCGCTACCAAACACGACCTGAACAGGATTATTTCCGGCCGATACATTGCCGCCGGCCTGAAGAGCGCCAATAACATTAAACGATTTGCCCAGTGCCGATGTCCTCGAATCGATAGCTCTCTGGCGCTGTACCCTCGAGCGGTGACCATGTTCGCCAGATTTCGTTTGATATCCCAGTCCAGCATCGCCGCCCGATCGGAATACCATTGATCGCTAAATTCAAGCTCCTTGCTCGTGTCCCCATTGAGACGAATATTCTTGTCCGCTGTCCACCGCTCAAGTTCATTCGCCTGCACAGACTGCCAAGTAGTGTCCAAGGTGCGTTGAGCGCTGGCCACATTGGCCGCTGCGTGCAATGAAAATGGACTAAGTGTGGCAAGCGCCATGAAATCGCCAAAGTCCATCTTAGCAAGCGCAATGCGACGCTCCGCACCCAAAGCGCTAACGTCACTAACATTCACGTTTCCAGCGAGCTTTCGAAATGCCCCACCACCTAACTGCTCTTCAGCGAGTGCGTATAAGTTCTTATAAAGAGCCAACCGATCGTCAATGGGGGTAGGTACCGAGGAAATTCCAACTAGCTGACGGCGCAGGCCATCGAGCAAGCCTTCAATCCTTGAGCTTGCCGGCCCCGCTGCGGTGAATATGGGTGAGACCGTGAGCAATGTCTGAGTGGGATCAAGCGCGCTGACCGCTTCTTGAATTGCCAGGGCGTCCGTCAACGTCGCAATTGAGTGATCGTGGATGACTCCGCCGGGTTCGATTCGAACTCCCTCGACAGATCCAACCATCTGTCCCAAGCCCGCGGTGGCGGATAGTCCATCCAGCGCACGAAGGTTAAATATCTTATTATTTGGGATCGTCGCATCGACAATTCCGAAAAACTCAAGAAGCTGTGTACCAGTATTCGGTATGAATCCGGGTGCGACGGAAAATCCTGGCGAATTGAATGTATATGCGGCGCTCACCCTATTGTCATGCTTTGCGGCAAAGGCTTGCGCCAAGAATCCTCCTAAACTATGACCAGTCACAACAATGCTTTCTCCAGCTTCCACCTTTCCCTGCCCAATTAGCAGTTGATAGAAATCCTCTAGGGACTGGTACTGCCTCATCGCAGCGTTTGTGCCAAGCAACGCAATGTTGATCGTGTTGGCCAAGTAATCTACGAAAAGGTGGCTTGATTCAGAACCTCGAATGGCTAACACTTTTTGGCCGCTTGCTTGTCCTGCACTATCCACCGGCTGAAGCAAAACTGCAGAGAAGCCATCCCACAAATCCTGCTGGCCCAGCACTCGCCAGTTTGCGTCAAATCGCTGCGCCTGAGAGGGCGTCATCTCGGCGGCGACATACTGTTTGTGTTCCCCACGCCTATTCCCAGGTTTGTCGCATAAGCGGCAAACGCAGTTTCAGCAAATTTAAGGTACTCCCCAATTGCTGGCATGGTCATCTCCTACCGGACGAATACGCGGCGAATTACATCGCTCTCACTTTGATTCTCGGGACATGACCTAGATGTCGGGTGTGCAAATGCAAACAGGTCGCCACCAGACCTCGCGAATGAGACCGCCTCTCCCAAAAGCTTGCCATCCGAGCGACGGAATATCCGTACCTCGAAGCGCTTCAGTTCTCCCTCACCTTTGAGCGCATCCCCCTTTTTGATGTCAAAGATCTTCCATTCATACCGATATTGCGATCCGAGGCGCTCCTCCGACCTACGTCCGCGCCATCCGGGAAATGGGTCACCCCATTTATCGAACGATTCGGCCGGCAGAACAATGGTCTCGTAAATCCTTACCCCTCCGTCTTTCTTACATAGTTCTTGCATGTGGCGATCCAGCTCATACTTCTCGCAGCCGGCAATCAACAGACCAACAGCCAACCATCCATGCAGCTAGGCTTCGTTGCTCTCTTCCGGGGCCCCGGGACTTAAGTGTGGTCATTGTGGCCACCTAGGACGTCTGCGCCTTGCGGCGAACGATGCCGAAAGACTTTCGGGGCTTGGTTGGGCCATTCATTCGACTCCACGCGCTGTTTGGTTGGCAGTCCGACCGCGAGCTACGATGCGGCTCGCGCGCAACGAAAGGAACGCCAGATTTGCACACGATGCGCGGTCTGGTACATTACGACACTTATCCTTCCTGGCGGGGCGTAATGCCCGGCGTCAAGGAATGCTTGGTCGATCGAGGTCATAATTCGCTATCAACCGTTAGGGCGACCTATCGCGCCTTGAACACGAGAAATTCCTGATCACTGGGAAATCGGCCTCTCCTAGAGCATTGATGTGGCCCTTGATTGCCCCACGCAAGTGCGCGCTTGATACATCCGCCTGGCGATATCCGAAAATAGGACTCGACGATGGTCCCGCCAGACGCCCGTGAAAAATAAATGGAGTGACTTTGAATTATGGGAATGGGCCAAGATTGCACCTTGGTCGCTTCCTCGCGAACGTCGAACAAGTCATACCCGGCTTTGCTAATGCGCTTGATTGCGGAAAACTCCTCCGCATCCGTCCATCGCGGCGTGCCTTGTTCGTCGAAAAAATGCTCCGGGGCCGATCGCAAGCGGCCCATGAAACTTCACTTCCGGCATTTCGGCGCACGCTCGCTCAAAAGATTTCGCGCCAAGTATTTCGTCGAGGACTGGTCCTACAAACCAAATCACCGCCAAGACTAACGTGACTATGATTAGCCTTCCGGAGGAGTGAATGTGCGGTCGAACGAGCCGCTTCCACAGCGCATAGCCTATTGCCGCCCACAGGGCCGCCACGATCAGAATGAGAAGCCCACTCATGTCAGGATCCTTGCTGTTGGCGATATAGTTACGGCGTCCCGGCATAACGGGCGGAGTAACGCCAACCTAGAAAGCAGCATGAACGATTCCCTAGGATTGGACACTCGTCCGTTCGGATGACTTGCCCTTAGGCATCGTTTGTGGTCGTACCGCAACAACTCGCCCAAGATCGATCTCCCGGCTTCGCCGCACGCCCAATGGAAGGAACCCACTGATGCCCGCCATCCCCTACCAGCCGAAAGACCTCGCCGAACCGCGCGACCTCGTCGCCGCCATCCGCGCGCGCCGCGGCGGCACGCTGCTGAACCTCGACCGGATGTTGCTCCACAGTCCGCCGCTGGCGCAAGGCTGGAACGGCTACTTGCGCGCGGTCAGGACCGAGCTTACGGTTTCGCCCAAGCTGCGGGAACTCGCGATCTGCGTCGTCGCGCTGCTCAATCATGCCGACTACGAGTATCACCACCACGCGCCGGAGTTCCTGCGCGAGGGCGGGACCGCCAGGCAACTCGATGCACTGCGCAACCTGACCAACGCAGACATCGACCCGGCCGTGTTCGACGCCGCGGAACGCGCGGTGCTGGCCCTCGCGGTCGAGATGACGCAGAACGTGGAAGTGAGCGCCGCGACCATGGCCTCGGTCCGCGCCGCGCTCCCAGAAGATCGGCACGTCGTGGAAATCGTGGCCGTCATTGCCACCTACAATATGGTGTCGCGCTTTCTCGTGGCGTTGGGTGTCGAGCCGGAGTGACGGCGCCCTTCCCTACCCCCGTTCCCGGAGACTCGCATGAAGACGTTTCGTTTGAGCCTGGTGCTCGCGCTGCTGCTCAGCCTGTGCATGGCGCCCGTCGCCGTCGCGCAGACCTGGCCGACCAAGCCGGTCAAGGTGATCGCCGTGTTTCCGGCGGGCGGTTCGGTGGACCAGGTGGCGCGCATCCTCGCGCAGCAACTGTCCGAGCAGACCGGGCAGTCGTTCATCGTCGACAACAAGGGCGGCGCGTCGGGGTCCATCGGCACGGCGCTGCTGGCCAAGGCCGATCCGGATGGCTACACGATCGGCGTCGTCTTCGACACGCACGCGGTGAATCCGTCGCTGATTCCGAACATGCCCTTCGACACGCTGCGCGACCTGACGCCGCTGATGCTGGTGGGCACCGGCGCGATGGCGCTGGTGACGCCGGCCGCGCAGCCATACAAGTCGTTCCGCGATGTCGTCACCGCGGCCAAGGCCAATCCGGGCGGCGTCTCGTACGGCACCATCGGCGCCGGCAGCCTGGGCCACCTGACGATGACGCAGCTCGGCAACCAGCTCGGCGTGGAGTTCAATCACATTCCGTATCGCGGCGGCGGTCCGCTGATGAACGACGCCATCGGCAATCAGGTCCCGCTCGCGATCGGCTCGGTGTTCCTGGTGAGCCCGCACGTGACGTCGGGACGGCTGCGCGCCATTGCCGTGACGTCGGCCAAGCCCGATCCCAAGCTGCCCGGCGTGGAGACCATCGCCAGCCAGGGCGTGCCCGGCTTCGCGGCCTACACGTGGTGGGGCGTGTTCGGTCCCGCCAACATGCCGCCGGCGCTCGCCAAGCGCGTCGCGGATGAACTGGCCAAGGCGGCGAAGGCCCCCGCCGTGATCGAGAAACTGTCGGCGCAGGGCATGGAAGTGAGCGGCGGGACGCCCGCCGATCTCGATGCGCTGGTGCGCAAGGAAATTCCGCGCTGGGCCAAGGTCATCAAGGACAACAACATCAAGTCGGGAGACTAGCGGCTCACGCGCATCAAGTCTCCGACTGCCGTCGGCGGCCAGCGCCTGCTCGCGCCTACAGCAGTTCGAATGGCGCGGTTCGCCTACTCCGGCACGCACATCCCCACGCCGATGCCGGCACCTTCCGGCGTCCAGCCTTGGTTGATCATGGTCTGCCGCTCCGTGGAACTGGTGACGAAGCGATGGTTCGGCGCATTGCCCATGCCGTTGTTGTAGAGGCGATAGACCGGAATGGTCCCCGCCGGGCAAGCTCCGTCGCTGCGTCGGGCAGCATGGCATTGAAGAGTTTGTCGTCTTCCAGAGCCCAGTCCGGGAACTGTGCCAGCGTCGCTTCGCATCCGAAGCCATGCGGCGCGTAGAAGTGCGAACTCTTGGGCGCAAAGTGGTCGTTGAAGAACCGGCAAATGGCGACCGACCCGGCAGGTGCGCCGGCCGGCGGATAGACATTGAACGAGAAGCCGGTCCGCGACCAATCCTGGAACGGCGGCGCGTGCGCATCGAGCAACGCGATCTCCGCAGCCACCGGCGTTATGAAGTAGTGATCGAAGACTGCATGGCGATACTCGACCACCGTCGTCGCCCCGGCTGAAGGCGGCGTCGGCGCGATGAATTGTCCGAATGCTGTCGGAAATAATCCAACATCCACGCGTTTGATGACCGTTCGGCTATTGAATGTCGATCGCGACAACCTGATTGCCAACCGTGTCCACGGCGTAAATTCGCGTGCCCGCAGGATTCGAGGGCGATCCCGGCCAAGCGTCCCGCGGCCGGCAGCACATCAATGACCGCATTCGTGTTGGCGTCGACGACGGCGACGCCGCCCGAACCGACGCCACGTACACCAGCGTGCCGGCCGGGTTGACCGCGACACCTTCACCGGCGTTGAGTCCAAGCGGAATGCCGGCAATTTTCGTATTCGACTCGGTGTCGATTACGCTGAGCCCGACGGCGAGAGGATCGTTCGGATTGTCTACGTAGTGGGTGACGTAGAGGCGTGTGCCCGCCGGATTGATCGCGGCGAACGCCGGATCGTCCGCAACTTGTATTTTCTTGATTTCTTTGTTGGTGGCCGTATCGATCACCGAGACGCTGGCGCCCCCAGAGTTGGTTACATAGACGCGGGTGCCCTGGGGGTTGACCACGATTCCGCCCGGCGCCGCGCCCACCGGCACGCTCGCGATAATCGTGTTGCTGGAGGCGTCGATCACCTGACACTGTCGCTACCCTGGTCAGCAACGTAGACGCGTGTCCCCGCCGGATTCACCGCGACCCCGTAGAGCGCCATTCCCACCGGTACGGTCGCAATGACGGAATTACTGGCGCCGTCGATTACCGAGACGCTGTCCAAATTAGCGACGTAGATCCGCGAACCTGTGTTGTTGACGGCAACGCCCGCCGGTTGCGAACCCACCGGAATTGTCGCAACGACGTTGTTGCCGAAGATGTCGATCACCGAGACCGAGTTGGAATCGAGGTTGGTAATGTATGCGAAGGGTGCGGCGAGCGAGATGCCACTCCAAACCAGCAACAATGCGAAGCCGCTGAAGGTACGAAGACGTGAGGACATAGCTCGCCTTTCGTGAACGTGTCAGCCGCCCATTGGCGGTTGATCGAATAGCACTTTCGAAGAACTCAACTGAACGCTTCGAAGCAGTCCCCTGAACCGATGCTACTCCACCGGCCGCGGCTGGCGCAAGGCAACAAGCGGGCGGGACGGAGACTTAATGCCGGCCGGATCGCGGACGTCGTATCAGGCAGGCATCCTCACGAACATCGGCACGCTGGCGAAGTCCGCGAAGCCCAGCCGCAGGTAGACCGGGTGGCCGGCGGTGGACGATTGCAGGATGCCGACGCGATAGCCCAGCCGCTGCGCGATGCGCAACGGCTCGGCCGTCACATGGGCGCCGAGTCCCTTGCCGCGCTCGTCGGCCAGCGTCGCCACGCAATAGATGCCCGCCAGGCCGTCGGCCAGGTACATGAGCGACACGGCCACAAACCGGCCATTGTGGTGGATCGCGAAGAACTGGATTGGCGCGTCGGGCGCCATGTCAGCACCCATGCATTCAGGCGAGAAGAGCCGCGCCAGCCCCCGCGGAAGATCGTAACCGGCAGCGAACGCGTCGGTCCAGGCGCGGCCCTCGTCGCCATCGCCGATCCTCGTCCAGTCATAGCCCGGTGGCAGCGCCGTCGCCGCCAGCCGATCGAGGTCCACGGCCATGGCAGGGATTGCGCCGACGCTCTCGTATCCGGAGCCAGCCAGCGATTGATTCACCGCGCCGGAAAGCCCGTTGGGAAACAGCACCGATGTCGGGACACGGCATGCGAGCAACGGCGCGATGGCCGTCGTCGTGGTCTGGAGTTCGGCCGGATCGGAAACGATGGCCACGTTGCCGAGCGGATGTGGCTCTCCGGTCACCATGCGCAGGTAGCCGTCGCCCAGTTCGGCCCCCTGCCCGCTCATCATGCGGCGGAAACAGAGGTCGATATGCTGCGCGGCGCGTGCGCCGATCGCCTCCCTTGTCGACGCAATGGACTGGACGATCGCAGACTGCGTCATCGTGATTTCCTTGTCGCCGCGTGAGTCGGCGCAACCCGGCGGAGTATCCCGGTCACGGGTGGCGTGGTCAACCCATTGGGGGATGCGGCGCTATGTCGAAAGCAATTGCACCGCGATGCTGCGTTGCCGCCGGCGGCCAGCGACGGTGCCGGCACGAGAGCTTACTGCATCAGGTGGTTCGGCAAGGCGGCCTTGCCGATGATCGAAAACGACGTCAGCACGTATTCGAACTGCTGCTGGATCGCCTCGTTCAAGCGCATATGGTAGGTGGCACTGGACGAGAGCAGCGTGAATTCGCCGCCGCGCCTGAACTCGCTGGCGGGAAGCAGGATCGTCTTGATGGGAAGGGTCGGATACTGTGCGCTCGGCGGCAGATACAGCGCCGCGAAACACCGCGGCGCCGGTTTCTGCCCGAAATCGAGGCCGGGGTCGGCATCGCCGTCCGCCACGAGCTTGATGAAGCGCGGCTTGCGTCCCAGGTATTCCACGCCGATCTCCACATGGTCGACCATGAGGCGCCGGAACCAGCGCACCACCGAGACCGTCCAGGACGCTCCTTCGCTATCGCGGAGCGCGATAAGCGAGCCCGGGATCACCCGATTCATGTTGTCGATCTGCCCGCGCATTCGGCAGCCGGTGTCGCTGCGGTCTTTCACCTGCCAGATCTGCGGGAGCGCGCTCAGCTGGTCCGCTATCGAGAAGATGGCCTGGCCTTCCTGGCCGCCGGCGGCGAACAGCGGCGAGAAGGTGGAACTTCCGAACGGTGAGATGGTGTTTTCGCCATCCGCCGCGGAACCGGCATTGCCGACGCCGCGCGCCTGCCCGCTCCTGCGCAGTTCTTCCACGATGAATGCAAATCCCGCGGTCGCCTGCACCGTGAACGCGACGGGCGCGCGTTCGGCGCGGCGCGGAATCTCGACGTGAACCGGGGCAAGGAGCGTCGCCAGGCGGGTCAGCAGCGCCCGTTGCCCGGCGCGCTCCGCGGGCGCCGTACGATGCGACAGCGCGGTGTCCTTGGCCAGCGCGGCCATTTCGGCGTCGATCAGCGCGCGGATCGGCGAAGAATCAAAATGCAGCAGATTGCGACCCGAACCCGCCGGCCGCTGCAGTCCTTCCGCGCCGTCGAGGTCGACCACGAAACCTCGCGTGTCGGGCGCATCGTCGGCGCGCACGCGAGTCAGGCGCAACCCGGATTCGCCGCACCAGCGCGCGAACCAGCGGTACGCCCACAGCGCTTCCCGCGGCGAGAACTGGCCGGTGTTCATGACATCCAGCAGCAGGGCCTGCAGGTAATGTTGTTCCAGTTCGTTCGCCGCCTGCCGCGTGGATTCCGCGGCATCGGGCAATGGCCGATCGAGGGCCTCGCGATACATGAGGTTCAGTTGTTGCCACAGTCCCGAACTGCGCTTCTTGTAGCGAAAAAAACGCAGCAGCAGCTCGACCTTCCGGTGCTGGAACAGTTGCGCGAGCAGCCTCGGGGCGTGCGCGTTCCACGCGGGATCGGACGAGTTCCGGGCGTGGTCGAGGAACCGTTCGCAGGTCTGGGAAAACGACTGGCTGATCTGCAACGCCCCGCGCCATGCATTCCAGTCGAACGGGCGCAGCTGGTCGTCGCCCTGCACGTACCGGATCAGCAACAGCTCGGTCACCGATTGCGCGTGGCGCTCCAGCGCGAAAAGCTTGTCGAGGTTGCCGATCTCCGGCGGGCCGTCCCGCATCAGCTGCAGGACCGCAAAAAACGTCGCTTTCTGCGCCTCGATGCGGTCGCCGGGCTGCGTGAGCGGGAACCGCGCGTTGGCGGCCGCCTCGACGCCCGGAAAATCCACTCTTGGCGTTGTCCCCGGCGAAAGCGATTCCGGCGAATGCATGGGCAGCGTCCCTTGGTATGGTTTTGTATAGGGTGCAAGCAACGACAGCACAAGCCATGCCAGACGGCGCGAAGCCAAGGCAATGGGTTGTAGTCAACGGCATGTCCACCGGCCCGCCGCGACATGATTCACAATGGCCGTCCGCGATGTTCGTCAGGTGATCGATGCCATGCACAACCCCCGTCCCACCATCGCCGACAAGCGGCGCGCCTTCCACCAGATGCATGAGTCCGGCTGCTTCGCCATTCCCAATCCGTGGGACGTAGGGAGCGCGTTGTACCTGCAGGGTCTGGGGTTCAAGGCGCTCGCCACCACGAGTTCGGGATTCGCCTGGTCCCAGGGTCGTCCCGACAACGGCATGTCGCGCGACCAGGTCCTGGCGCATTTGACGGGCATGGTCGCGGCCACGGATGTGCCGGTGAACGCGGACTTCGAGAATGGCTTCGCGCGTTCCGCAGGCGAGGTCGCGGAAAGCGTTGCATTGGCCGTGCGGGCCGGGGTCGCCGGACTCTCCATCGAGGACTCGACCGGCGTCGCCGAAGATCCCCTCTTCGACGTCGGCACGGCGGTCGAACGAATCCGCGCGGCGCGCCATGCGATCGATCAGGCGGGCGGCGACACGCTGCTGGTGGGCCGCGCCGAATGCTTTCTGGTCGGCCGGCCGGATCTCACGGAGACGATCGCGCGCTTGCAGGCCTACGCGAACGCCGGCGCCGACTGCCTGTACGCGCCCGGCATCCGTACGCGCGAGGACATCGCGGCGGTTGTCGCGGCCGTCGCTCCCAAGCCGGTGAACCTGCTGGTCGGATCGGCAGTCGAGCTGACGCTGCAGGACATCGCCGCGCTGGGCGTGCGGCGGGTCAGCGTCGGCGGCGCGCTTGCGCGATCGGCCTGGGGCGGGTTCATGCGCGCCGCCACGCTCATCGCCAAGGAAGGCCGCTTCGACGGCTTTGGCGATGCGGCGTCCGGTCAGGAACTCAACGCGCTCTTTCGCGCGCGCTGAAAGCGTGGTGGTTCAGCTCCTCAGGTGCTTGTCGAAGAACGCGATCGTGCGCGACCACGCGAGTTTGGCCGCGGCCTCGTCGTAGCGCGGCGTGGTGTCGTTGTGGAAGCCATGATTCGTGTTGGCGTACATGAACATCTCGTACTTGACCCCATTGGCCTTGAGCGCCGCCTCATAGGCGGGCCAGCCGGCGTTGATCCGTTCGTCGAGCCCGGCGTAATGGATCAGCAGCGGCGCCTTGATGTTGGCGACGTCGGCAGCGTTGGGCTGGCCGCCGTAGAACGGCACCGCCGCCGCGAGATCGGGCAGGCGCACGGCAAACATGTTGACGGTGCTGCCGCCAAAGCAGAAACCCACGGCGCCGACCTTGCCGGTGCATTCCGGGCGTGACTTCAGGAAAGCGTAGGCGGCGAGCAGGTCTTCCGCGCGCTTGGCCGGATCGAGCCGGCCGAAAAGCTGCACGCCCTTTTCTTCGTCGCCCGGATAGCCGCCGAGCGGCGTGAGCGCGTCCGGCGCGAACGCGAGGAAATTCGCCACCGCCAACCGCCGCGCAACGTCCTCGATGTAGGGATTGAGGCCGCGGTTCTCGTGGATGACGACGACGCCGGGCAATTTGCCGGCGGGATTCGCGGGCCGGGCGAAATAGCCGCGCATCGTCCCCGAGCCCTGCGGCGAAGGATAGTTCAGGTACTCCGTCTTGATCCGCGCGTCGTCCTTGGCAACCTGCTGGGCGAACGCATAGTTCGGGCCGCAGGCTCTCCAGCATGGCCGCAGCGGTAAAGCCGCCGATCGCGTACTTCGACGCACGGTCCAGGAAAGTCACGGCGGCTGATCGCGCCATGTACGTAGCCATCGAAGAGCTTGAGCACTTCCGGAGGAAAATCGCTCGCCTTCAGTCGTTCCATCGCGATGCCTCTCATTCACGTGAAGTGATGCGGGCGAAAATTATATGCCCGCTCCGGGGACGCGCCAAAACCGATACCCGCGCGGACGCGTAATATCCGCCTCATCCTTCGCGAATCACGTCCATGCCGAAACGATCCAACGACAATTCGCTCCCGCCCGCGCGCTGCCGGACCGCGGGGCATGCGCAAGGGTCTCACCAGCTACGGCGACCAGGAATTCTCGCTGTTCCTGCGCAAGGCGTTCATCAAGGGCGCCGGCTACAGCGACGCGGCGCTGGATCGGCCGGTGATCGGCATCGCCGATACCGGCAGCGCCTACAACCCGTGCCACGGCAATTCCCCTCAGCTCGTCGAGGCAGTGAAGCGCGGCGTCATGCTCGCCGGCGGATTGCCGATGACGTTTCCCACGATCTCGCTTCACGAGAGCTTCGCGGCGCCGACCAGCATGTACCTGCGCAACCTCATGTCCATCGACACGGAGGAGATGATCCGCGCGCAGCCCATGGACGCCGTGGTGCTGATCGGCGGCTGCGACAAGACCGTGCCGGCGCAACTGATGGGCGCCGCATCGGCGGGCATTCCCTCCATCCAGCTGGTCACGGGGTCCATGCTGACCGGCGCGCATCGCGGCGAGCGCGTGGGCGCATGCACCGATTGCCGCCGCTACTGGGGCAGGTTCCGCGCCGGCGAAATAGACGCAGAGGAAACCGCAGCGGTGAACGACCAGCTCGTCGCGAGCGTGGGCACGTGCTCGGTGATGGGCACGGCGAGCACGATGGCGTGCATCGCCGAAGCGCTCGGCATGACGATGCCCGGGGGCGCGTCGCCACCCGCCGTCACCGCCGATCGCATCCGCATCGCCGAACAGACCGGCGCGCAAGCCGTGCAGATCGCGCGCGACAAGCTGACCATCGACAGGATCCTCACGCCCGCCGCCTTCGAGAACGCGATGCGGGTCCTCCTCGCGATCGGCGGCTCGACCAACGGCATCGTCCACCTGACCGCGATCGCGGGCCGCATGGGACTGGAGGTCGACCTGGACGCGCTGGACCGCATGGGACGCGAAACGCCCGTGCTGCTGGATCTCAAGCCGTCGGGCCGGCACTACATGGAGGACTTCCACAGGGCCGGCGGCATGGCGACGCTGCTGCGCGAATTGAAGCCGCTGCTGCGCCTGGAGGCGTTGACGGTCACCGGGCGCACGCTCGGCGAGGAAATCGAGCGCGCCGGGCCGGGCTTCGCGCAGGACGTCGTGCGCAGCATTGCCGACCCGATATTCCGCGAGGGCAGCATCGCCGTGCTGCGCGGCAATCTTGCGCCCGGGGGAGCGATCATCAAGCAATCCGCCGCGGATGCGAGACTCATGGAACACGAGGGGCGCGCGGTGGTCTTCGAGAACTTGGAGGACCTGGCCGAACGCATCGACCGCGATGATCTCGACGTCACCGCCGACGACATCCTCGTGCTGAAGAACATCGGCCCCAAGGGCGCGCCCGGCATGCCGGAAGCCGGCTACATCCCCATCCCGCGCAAACTGGCGCAGCGAGGCGTCAAGGACATCGTGCGCATTTCCGACGGCCGCATGAGCGGCACGGCCTTCGGCACGATCGTGCTGCACGTCACGCCGGAAGCGGCGGTCGGCGGGCCGCTGGCGCACGTGCGCAACGGCGACATCATTGCGTTGAGCGTCGCCAGGCGCGAGATATCGTTGCGAGTCTCCGACGACGAGCTGTCACGACGCGCGCTGCGAAAATCCCGTGACGCCGCCGGCGGCCGATCGCGGCTTCCTCAAGCTGTTCCTCGACACCGTGACGCAGGCCGACCAGGGAGTCGACTTCGACTTCTTGCGCGCGCCCGTCATCGTCGGCAAGGTTCCCGGAACGTTGATCGGTCGAGTGCCGGACAACACGCAGACTGGAGGCACCATGACCGAGCGAATCAAGGGCGTCCTGGCGCCCGTGCTCACTCCCTTCAACGCGAGCCTCGAGCCCGACGTCGGACGCTTCATCGCGCACTGTCGCTGGCTCGTCGACAACCGTGCCGCGCTGGCCATCTTCGGCACCAATTCGGAAGCGGTTTCGCTGTCCGTCGACGAACGCCTGGCGCTGACCGACGAGCTTCTGGAAGCGGGCATCCCCGCCGCGAAACTGATGCCCGGCACCGGCGCCTGTTCGCTGAGCGACGCGGTGACCTTGACGCGGCACGCCGTGCAAAACGGCGCGGCGGGCGTGCTGATGGTGCCGCCGTTCTATTACAAGAGCGTCTCCGACGACGGCGTGTTCGCGTACTACTCGGAGGTGATCGAGCGCGTCGGCGACGAGCGGCTGTCAGTCTATCTGTATCACATTCCCCAACTCACGCAGGTCCCCATCACGCTCGGATTGATCGAGCGGCTGCTGAAGCGCTACCCGAAAGCCGTTGCCGGCGCCAAGGACTCGTCGGGGGACTGGAACAACTCGAAGGCGATGATCGACATGTTTGCGCGCGGCGGCTTCGACGTGTTTCCCGCCAGCGAGTCGCTGCTGTCGAAATCGCTGGCGATCGGCGGAGCGGGCTGCATCAGCGCGACCGTGAACATGAATCCGGCCGGCATCCACGCGGTGTATGCGAACTGGAACAACGCGCAAGGCGAACTGCTGCAGGCTTACGCCGACGTCATCCGCGCCATCTTCCAGGCGCTGCCGATGATTCCCGCCATGAAGCGCGTGGTTTCGGAATTCGCCCACGCGCCGGATTGGCGAGTCGTGCGCCCGCCGCTGACCGCGCTCGACGACAGGACCGCCACGACCCTGCTCGATTCCCTGCGCGCGGCGCAATTCGACATGCCAGGCTACCCCCATTCCTGAGAGGATCGAGGGCCGGGAGGTCGCAGGGCGCCTTTGAGCAGCGACTTCCCGCTGGGCTATACTTGCGCCCGCGCACGGAGACCGTCTCGCCTTGTCGGCGCCCCGCCCCGCAATCGCTTGGCGGGCAAACGTTCGAAGGGGTCTGTTCCCTCTCCGCAACGCCAGCAGAAGTCGGCATTCCCGATCAACAGCGAAACAGCGCGGAGACGCCGTGGAATTCTCCAGCCAGCGGCTTGTCGACGTCTTCGTGGCCGCGCCGGTCGGACAGATCGACCATCCGAATGCCGACGCGCTGCGGCTGGCGCTCGCGCCGACGCTGGACGCCGCCGTCCTGGCCAAGGGCTCGATCGTCCTCGACTTTTCGCGTGTCACCTACATCAGCAGCATGGGCCTGCGCGTGCTGCTGCTCGCGGCCAAGCAGCTGCGCGCCGTCGACGGCAGGATGGCGATTGCGGCGCTGCAGCCGGTCGTCACGGAGATCTTCGGAATCGCCCGCTTCAATCACGTGCTGGAAATATTTCCGGACGTGCGCGCGGCCCTCGGACAGCTGTCCGCGCCCGCGCTTGCGGCGTACGACGCGGCGGCCCGTTGAAGCGCATCCGGTTCTGGGGCACGCGCGGTTCCCTGCCGGTTGCGCTGACCGCCTCGGGGGTCCGCGACAAGGTGATCCAGGCTGTGCGCGCGGCTTCCGGACGGACCTTTGCTTCGGACGACGACCTGAACGCCTTCGTCGACGGTCTCGGCTTGCCGGTTTCCGGAACCTATGGCGGGCACACCTCCTGCGTCGAGATCGAGACCGGCGGCGCCGAGTACGTGCTGTGCGACCTCGGCACGGGCGTGCGTCCGTTCGGCCAGACGGCGCTCAAGCGCCATGGCCCCAAGTCTCCGCAGACGTATCACTTCTTCATGTCCCACGTGCACTGGGACCACATCATGGGTTTTCCCTTTTTCACGCCGGCGTACATACCGGGCAACCGGATACGGATCTATGGCGGTCACGAAGAACTGGAGGTGGCGTTCCGTCGCCAGCAGGCCGCGCCGTCGTTCCCCGTGGATTTCGGGACGCTGGCAGCGGACTTCGAATTCGTTCGCCTTCAGCCGGGCCGGCAATACGACATTGCCGGCATGCAGGTGAGCCTCATGCTGCAGCGGCATTCCGGCGACTCCTATGGATACCGCTTCACGTCGGACGGCCGGACCGTCATCTACACGACCGATTCCGAGCACGCGCTGGAGGATGCGAAGGAGACGAGCATCTACGTCAACTTCTTTCGCGATGCCGACCTGGTGGTCTTCGACGCGATGTATTCGCTGGCCGACGCAATCTCGATCAAGGCCGACTGGGGCCACTCCAGCAACATCGTCGGCGTCGAACTGTGCCAGCTGGCGGGCGCCCGGCAACTGTGCCTCTTCCATCATGAGCCGATCCACGGCGACGCCGCCATCGATCGCCTGTTGGCGGAAACGCGGCGCTACGAGGAGATCACGCGCTCGGGCAAGCCGCTGCTCGTCACCGCGGCGTACGACGGGATGGAAATCGCGTTGTGAGCGAGGCGGCAGCGGCCGAACCGCGAACGCCCGCGTTTCGCCGAATCTGGCTCGTCGGACTGCTGACGCTGGCGCTGCTGACCGCGCTGCGTCGGCATCGAGCGCAGGACTGGAATGCCGCGGCTGCAGTCGTATCTGGTTCGACACGCTTCCAGCGATCGCGCCGCGCACGATCGAGTCCACGCCCGCGATGGTCGTGGAGATCGACGAAGACGAGCCTCGAGGCACTGGGCCAGTGGCCGTGGCCGCGGACCATGCTGGCGCAATTGATCCGCGACATCGAGAAGTACCGGCCATCGGCCATCGGCGTCGACATCCTGATGCCGGAAGCGGACCGGCTGTCGCCGCACCAGTTGCTGCAGCGCGCCCGCCAGCAGGATCCGGTGCTCGCGGAACGGTTGGCTGCGCTGCCGTCGAACGATGCGGAGCTGGCTGCGGCCATCGGCGCCGGGCCGGTCGTCCTTGGGCTCATCGGTACGCCCGAAACCACGGGCAGGACGCTGCGCGCGCCGCCGTTCCCGGTCGCCGATGAGGACAGGCGCGAGGGAATCACGGGAGCTACGCCCAACGTCGGGCAATTCCGCGGCGCACTCCCCAGCATCGAGGAACTCGACCGCGCGGCGGCAGGTCACGGGCTCGTGTCCGTCAACGATCCGGCGAAGGGCGTGATCCGGCGCATTCCGCTTGTCGCCAGCATCGATGGCACACTGGCGCCCGCGCTGTCCGTCGAAATGCTGCGCGTGGCATTGCAAGCGCCAGCGCTTCGCCTGCAGGTGACGGGACCTTCGGTGCGTGCGGTTTCCATCGGTAACTTCACCGCGCCGACCGAGGAGGATGGATCCGTCCGCATCTACTACTCGCCGCGTGACGCGCGACGTTACGTTTCGGCGCTCGACGTGCTGCGAGGGCAAGGTGGACCCGCAGCGGCTCGAAGGCAAGCTCGTCCTGGTCGGCATGACCGGCCTGGCGCTGACCGACTATCAGAACACGCCGCTCGGCGAGCGATGCCCGGCAGCGAAATTCACGCGCAGCTGCTGGAAAATCTGTTCGACCAGACCTGGCTCACACGACCGGCCTGGGCGCCGAAGTTCGAGCTCGCGGGATTCGTGCTGCTCGGATTACTGCTGATCTGGGCCACGCCGCGCTGGAAGCCGCGCAATGCCGCGCTGCTCGCCACGGCGTGCGTCGTGCTGCCGGCGTTGGCGGCGTACTTCATGTTTCATCCCGCCGCCAACTGTACGACGCTGCGTCCAGCGGCCTGGGACTGCTGATCCTGTTCAGCGTGCTGCTGGTGCTGACGCTCGCCGACGCAGCCCGGCGCAGAAAGTCGCTCGAACTCGTCGTGCAGGCGCAGCGAGTCGAGGCGGCCTACATCTCCGGCGAGCTCGAGGCCGCGCAGCGCATCCAGACGGGCATCCTGCCACGGCCGGAGTCGCTGGACGACGAGCGGCGCATCGACCTGGCGGCGACGATGCTGCCGGCGAAGGAAGTCGGCGGCGATCTCTACGATTTCTTCCGGCTGGATGCGGATCGCGTGTTCTTCCTGGTTGGCGATGTCGCAGGCAAAGGCCTGTCGGCGAGCCTCTTCATGGCGATCAGCAAGTCGCTGTACAAGAGCGCGACGCTGATGCGGCCGGACGCATCGGTCGGCGAACTGATGCGCGCGGCCAATGCGGAAATCTCCCGCGACAATCCGGAAATGTACTTCGTCACCGCGTTCGCCGGGATCATCAACCTGGCCTCCGGCGAACTCTCGTACTGCAACGCGGGTCACGACAATCCTTATGTGCTCGCCGCATCGCAGCCGGCCCTGCGCGCGCCTGGATCAGGGCGCCGGTCCGCCGCTGTGCACGGTCGAAGGGTTCGCCTATGTTGCCGGCAACCATCGCATGCAACCCGGCGAGTTGCTCTGCGTCGTGACCGACGGCGTCGCCGACGCGCAGAACCCGGCAGGCGAACACTATGGCAGCGAACGCTTGCGCAGCCTGCTCGCGCAGCTGCGGACCCGCGGCTTGACGGCCCGCGCGGTGGTCGACGCCATCGGCGCCGATGTTCGCGAGTTCGTCGGCAACGCCGATCCCGCCGACGATGTCACGGTGCTGGCGCTGCGATGGGTGGGACCGGGAACCGCTGTCTAGCAGTTCGCGCCAAGGCGCGGATCGCTATCGAACGATGATCTCGACGCGGCGATTGAGCGGCTCGGCCACGCCGTTGGGCGTCTGCACGGCGAGACTGCGCTTGCCGCGCGACAACGCACGAATGTCGTCGGGCGCAATGCCAAGCCTGATCAACGCCACGCGCACGATTTCGGCGCGCTGCTGGCCGAGCACGTCGTTGGCCTGGTCGCTGCCGACCGTATCGGTGTGCCCGACGACCAGGATGTCCGGAACGGGACGCTTCGCAATCTCGGTCAGGATGCCGTACACGACCTGCTTGGACTGATCGGTGAATTCGTCCTTGCCTTCGACGAAGTAGAGCGTGAACGATACCGCGCGCGCCGGCTGCGCGGCGAGCGCGGGACCGAACTGCGTGTCGACATCCTGCGGACTCGCCACGTAGGCGCGCGGTCCGAGCTGCGACGTCTTCGCCGCGGCGTAGGGTTGATCCAGGACCACTTCCTTGTCGCCCTGCCTGACCGACACGGCCGTCGGGCGGCCATCCTTCTGCGGCAGCAGGACGACGGTGCCGCTGCTGGCGCAGCCGCCAAGGACGACGCACAGCCCCGCCATGGCAGCCGCGGCGCGCAGCCACCGGAGCGAACCGGTCATTCGGCGCTCACCACGAATTCGGTGCCGCGAACGCCGAGAATCGCGTTGGGCGTGCGCACGGTCATCGCGTCCGGGGATTGCTTGGCGATGCGGCCCGAGATCACGGAGAGCGTGCCCTTGTTGAGCGACGTGTCGAGGCGCCCCTGGTTGGTCGTGGAATCGAACGCATAGCGATCGAGCGACAGCGCGCTGTTGGGTCCCGCGGACAGCAGCGAATCATCGTCCATCGTGATGCCGACCGAACCGTCGGCGCCTGTCTTGACCGTGTCGGCAACTTGCAGCCGCGCACCGACCGTCGCGGGTATCGTCGTTCCCTGCCGCTCGATCGTGACCTGGCCTTTCGCGACCTTGACCTGGCCGATATCGGCGGCGCTTGCCGCGGCGGCCCAACCGCAGAGAAGGGTCAACACAACGGCAATCCGGCAATGCGTCAGTGAACTCATCATGTTTGCTCCCCCGGCCGCTTCGCGCCACACCGAGGTTCCAGAATAGCAAATTGCCTACTGCACGTCAGGCGAGTCGCAAGGTCGCCGGATCGGCGGCACTTGTCGCGCAGGTGGACAAGCGCGGAGGCCGGTGCGATGATTTTCCCTGACCATGCCCGATGCGGGAAGGCCCATGCCCACGCTCAAACTCAATGTCAACGGCGAGACCCGGACCGTCGTCGTCCGCGACTCCAGCGAACCGCTGCTCTACGTGCTGCGCAACCAGCTGGGGCTGACCGGCGCCAAATACGGGTGCGGCCTGGGGCAATGCGGGTCGTGCACGGTCATCGTCGACGGCGAGGCGGTCCGCTCGTGCCTGTTGCCCGTCTCCCGGCTGTCCGGCAAGAAAGTGACGACGATCGAGGGCCTGGGCACGCCGGCCAAGCCGCATCCGCTGCAGGCGGCCTTCGTCGCCGAGCAGGCGGCGCAATGCGGCTATTGCGTCACCGGCATGGTGATGACCGGCGCCGCGCTGCTCGCGCGCAAGCCCGCAATCACGCGCGAGGACGCGCAACAGGCGCTGGCCGGCAACCTGTGCCGCTGCGGCACGCACGACCGGATCCTGCGCGCGATGCTGCGCGCGTCGCGGAAGTCCGCGGCATGAACAAGTCCCGCGCCAGCACAGCTCCCCTCCCTGCCCCGCCGCGAATTCCTGCAGGCCGGCGGCGCGCTCGTCGTGGGCTTTTCCCTTCCCGCGCCCGCATTGGCGCAGCGGCAGCCGGGCGCCGACGCCGCGCTGGGCAAGTCGCTCGACACGAACGCGGTCGACGGGTTCATTTCGATCAACGCCGACGGCACGGTGACGATCTGGTCGGGCAAAGTCGACCTGGGTCAGGGATTGCGCATCGCCATCCCGCAGATGGCGGCGGAGGAACTCGGCATCGGCGTCGAGCGCATCGTCATGATCGAAGGCGACACCGCGCTGACGCCCGACCAGGGCCCCACTGCGGGCAGCAGCGGCATCATGCGCGGCGGCATCCAGATCCGGCAGGCTGCCGCGACGGCGCGCGAGACGCTGATCGCGATGGTGGCGGCGCGCGCGAACACGCCGGCCGCCGAATTCGACACCGTCGACGGCGAGGTGCGGCTGAAATCCGGCGGGGCCGGCATCCGCTTCGGCCAGCTCGTCGGCGACAAGCGTTTCGACGTCAAGGTCGACCCCAAGGCGAAGCTGCGCGATCCCGCGTCGTACACGGTCGTCGGCAAGTCCGTCGCGCGGCCCGACATTCCCGGCAAGGTCACCGGTCGCCACGTCTACGTCCACGACGTCAAGGTCGACGGCATGCTGCACGGACGCGTCGTGCGTCCGCCGGCCGTCGGCGCCAAGCTTCTCGCCGTGGACGAAGCATCGGTCAAGGCGATTCCCGGAGCGCAGAGTCGTGCGCGTCAACGACTTCGTCGGCGTCGTCGCCGCGAGCGAATGGGACGCCATGGCGGCGGCGAAGCTGCTGAAGGCGCGCTGGTCCGATTCGACGCCGCTGATGGGTACCGCCGCCGTTCGCGGCTGGTTGCGCGCGGGCCCGTTCGCGTCGGACGAGACGCTGGTGAAGAAAGGCGATGCCACCGCCGCGCTCGCCGGCGTCGCGAAAGTCACGGCGGAGTTCTACTGGCCGATGCAATCGCACGGCTCGATGGGGCCGTCCTGCGCGGTGGCCGACGTGCGCGGCGGCAAGGCGACGATATGGTCGGCATCGCAGGCCACGCACCGCTTCCGCGAAACGATTTCGCGCGCGCTGGCGTTGCCCAAGGAATCGGTGCGCGTCATCTATCTCGACGGCTCCGGCTGCTACGGAATGAACGGCCACGACGACGCGGCGGCGGACGCGGCGCTGTTGTCGAAAGCGGTCGGCCGGCCGGTGCGCGTGCAGTGGTCGCGCGAGGACGAGCTCGGCTGGGACCCGAAGGGACCGCCGCAGCTGCTGGCGCTGGAAGGCGCCGTGGACGATGCCGGCAAGATCTCGGCGTGGCGCACCGACATGTGGATCCCCAAGGCCACGGCCAGCCTGCCCAACATGCCGCTGCTGGCGCTCGACGCCGCCGGCATCGAGCAAACGCCGGGAATCACCACGGGCCTCATCAGCCAGAACGGCGACCCGCCCTACGCGGTGCCGCACCAGGAGGTCGTCGTTCATTGGCTCGCCACGTCGCCGCTGCGTCCGTCGAACTTCCGCGCGCCAGGCAAGGTGGCCAACTGCTTCGCCGTCGAGAGCTTTACCGACATGCTCGCGGCCGCGGCAAAGCGCGACGCGGTCGAATTCCGGCTGCAGGCGCTGTCCGATCCGCGCGGCGTCGAGGTGATCCGGCGCGCGGCGGCGCTGATCGGCTGGCAGCCGCGGCCGTCGCCCTCGTCGCCCGCCACCGCGAGCGGGCGCGGATTCGCCTATATGCATTACAAGCACAACGAGAGCTATGTCGCGATGGCGATGGAGGTCGATGTCGACCGCGCGTCGGGCGCGATCAAGGTGCGCCGCGTCGCCTGCGCGCACGACTGCGGGCTGGTCATCAATCCGGACGCGCTGAAGGCGCAGATCGAAGGCAACATCCTGCAGACGCTGTCGCGGACGCTGTACGAGGAGGTCGCGTTCGACCGCGCGCGCGTGACGAGCGTCGATTGGGCGAGCTATCCGATCCTGCGCTTCCCGGACGCGCCGGAGATTGCGATCGACATCGTGAGCCGGCCCAACGATCCGCCACTCGGCGCCGGAGAGGCATCGGCCACGCCCGTGCCGGCGGCGCTCGCCAACGCGGTCTTCGACGCCGTCGGCGCCCGCCTGACGACCGTTCCATTCACGCGGGAAAGGGTGCTTACGGCATTGAAGTGACCCGGCTTGCCGGCAACGGCCAAGCTGCCGTTCTACTGCGGGCCCTCCCTCGCGCGGCAGTGACGGTGGATGATAATGCGACCTTTTCCTGACTGACGGAGCTTCAGATGTCCAAAGACAGACCCAAGATCGGATCGGACGGACTCGCACTGCCCATCCTGCCGCCGGAACGCGACGCGCGGGTCTGGGCGCGCCTGGTGCGCGTGATGTTCTACACACCCGGATTTTTGGCCCTGCTGCTGATCAAAACCGGTGAACCGGCGAGCTTCGGCATCACGGTCGAATTGCTGATGCTGGCCAGTGCGGCGGCCATCGTAGGCGGACTCTATATCGGCACGCAGTCCACCGGCGCCGGCGCAGACACTTCATCGCAAATCGGCACGTGGAGCGGCGCGCTGGTGCTGGAGCTGCTCGCCGTCGTCCCCTTCCTGGCGGCAGTGCCGTCGCTGTTCCATGAACTTGCCAACAGCACGCTGCTCCACGCCAAGGCGCCCGGCGCCGTCGACATATCGCTGGGCGCTTCCGAACTGCTGCCGATGGTGGCGATCCTCCCGTTCATGTTGTATCAGCTATGCGGCTTCGGCACGCTGCATTACGTCCTGTCGCGGAGCGTGAACTGGATCATCAATCTCGCCATCCTTGGCCTGATCGTGGCCGCCTATGTCGCGAACCGGGAAGCGTCGTATCACGTGGAACGGGCGCTGACGGGTGTCCTGGTCATCGCCATGGGGATCACGTTCGCGTACGGCATGCTCAAATTGAAGAAGATGCAGGCGGCGTACGACGAGCACGTGCCGCCGAAACCACCGAAGTAGCGGGCCGGTCCGGCCGCAGGGAGTCGAACCGGGACAGCGGATGGCAGCCACCCAGCGGCCCGTTACGCACCTGTTCACCGATCTCGAGGGAAGCACGCGGCTGTGGGAATGCGAGCCGTTGCGCATGCAGGGCGCGCTGGACCGTCACGACGCGTTGGCGCGCCGGGTCATCGCCGGGTCCGGAGGACAGGTGGTGAAGACGACCGGCGACGGTGTCCACGCCGTGTTCGACGATCCGGTCGACGCGGTGGCTGCCGGCGGGCGATTCATGCTGGAACTGGCGGCGCTCGCGCAGGAGGTGGCGCTGCCGTTGCGCGCGCGCTGCGGCATCCATGTCGGCGGCGCACAGGCACGCGACGGCGACTACTACGGCGGCGCAGTCAACCGCGCAGCGAGAATCATGGGCGCCGCGCACGGTGGCCAGGTCCTGCTCTCGGAGGCCGTCGCCGTGCTGGTCCGCGGGCGGCTGCCCGCGGAAATCCGCCTGCGCGAATTGGGGCGCGTGCGCTTGCGCGATCTCGCGCAGCCCGAAGGTGTCTACCAGCTGCTGCACCCGGGACTGGACGAGCAGTTTCCTCCGCTGCGCTCGCTCGATTCGACACCGAACAATCTTCCGCAGCAGGCGAGCTCGTTCGTCGGAAGGCATGCGGCCATTGCCGAGCTGCGCGAACTGCTGCATCGCCATAGATTGCTGACGCTGGCCGGTCCGGGCGGCATCGGCAAGACCCGTCTTGCGCTGCAGCTCGCCGCCGATGTGCTCGACGAGTACCCGGACGGCGTGTGGTTCGTCGAACTGGCGCCGCTGTCCGGCGTGGCGCTGGTCGCGCGCACCGTGGCGCAGGTGCTCGGCGTGGCCGAGCGGCCCGGCGTTCCCATCGCCACCGCCATCGCCGAGTTCCTTGCGCCGCGCCGCGCCCTGCTGATCCTCGACAACTGCGAACACGTCGCCGATGCCTGCGCGACGCTGGCGGACACGCTGCTGCGTGGCGCGGCCGAGTTGCGCATCCTCGCCACCAGCCGCGAAGTGCTGCGCGTCGCCGGCGAATGCCTGTACCAGCTCCAGCCCCTGCCCGTTCCACCCGACGACGAACGCGGTCTCGACGCCGTGTACCACTACCCGGGCGTCGCGCTCTTCGTCGATCGCGCGCGCGAACAGCAGCCGTCGTTCGAGCTCAATGCGCGCAACCTGGCCGGCGTCATCACGATCTGCCGTGAGCTCGACGGGATCCCGCTGGCGCTGGAACTCGCCGCCGCGCGCGTCCGCTCGCTGTCCATCGAGCACATCGCACAACGCTTGAGCGACCGCTTCCGGCTCCTAGGCAGCGGAACCCGCACGGCGCTGCCGCGGCACCAGACGCTGGCGGCGATGGTCGACTGGTCACACCAGCTGCTGAACGATGGCGAGCGGACATTGTTCGAGCGCCTGGCCATCTTCGCCGGCGGCTTCGACCTCGACGGTGCGCAAGCGGTTTGCGGCGCGGCATCGGCCAATGGCGACGACGTCGTCGGCACGCTGATGAGCCTGGTCGACAAGTCGCTGGTCATGGCGCTGGCCGATTCCGATCGCGCCGACGTCGTCGCCGACGGAAGCCCATCTGCCACGACCGGCGAAGCGACGCAACTGCCCGGCCGCTATCGAATGCTCGAGACCATCCGTGCGTTCGCGTTCGACAAGCTGGCCAACTCAGGCTTGGCTGCGGAGATCACGCGCCGCCACGCCGCCTATTTTCTCGGTCTCGCCGAGCGTGCCGACGAGGAAATCCGCGGACGACAGGAAGCCCTATTGGTGCGCGCGGCTGACGGCGGAGCACGACAACCTGCGCGCGGCGATGGCGTGGCTGAACGGACCGGGGAACGACACCGATGGCGCGCTGCGATTTGGCGTCAAGCTCGCTGCGTTCTGGCGCTTCCAGGGCCATGCGACGGAAGGCCGCGCCTACCTGCGCGAGGCGCTGGCGCGCCCGGATGCAGCCAACTTTCCGCGCGGCCATGCCGGCGCCATGCTGGAGGCCGGCATCCTCGCGAGTTTCCAGGGGGATAACGACGAGGCGCGCGCTCATGGGCGAAGCGAGCCTCGCGCTGTACCGGTCACTGGGCCGCGCGAGCGAAGAATCGTCGGTCCTGATCATGCTGGGCGTGGTGCTGCAGTCGAGCGGCGCGTTTGCCGAGGCCCGCGCCTGCCACGAACAGGCACTGGCCATCGCCCGCACCCGGGGTGCCAAGGCGCCGCAGGCAATCTGCCTCGTCAATCTCGCCAACGTCGACATGCTGCGAGGCGACGCAGCCGCGGCGCGTGCCGGCCTGCTCACGGCGCTGGACGTCCTGGCCGACAGCGGCGAGGGAACGGCCAGTGTCTATGCCCACGAAATGCTGGGACAACTCGACTTGCGCGAAGGTGCGTTGGCCGCGGCACGGGAACGCTTCGTGACCGCGCACGCGCTCGCGTTGCGCACCGGCGACGTGATGCAGCAGGCCAAGACCACGATGCTGCTGGGGCGCACCGATCTCGCGCTCGCGGACGGCGGCACGGGATGGGAGCGCCTGGCGCAGGGCCTCGAGCGATTGCAGCGGCTGGCGCAAAAGGAGGAAACGCTGCTCGCGCTGGACATGGCGGCCGAGGCGCTGCAGATGCGTGGCGACGTCGCGGCGGCAACGCGCGTTCGCGCCGCCTGCAATGCCGCGCGCAACCGGTTCAATTTCCACTGGCCGCCACTGGATCGCGCGGTGCACGAGCGAGACGAAAGCGACGCTGCCGCCTCGCTGGACGACGCTGCGATGGCCGACGCCCGTCGTCAGGGGTCGTCCTGGACGTTGCAGCAGGCCGTCGATTTCGCGCTCCAGTGCATCGCGGAGGCCGCCGCCGGTGCGGGAAGTCGCGCTAGCGGGGAGAATCCGGATCGACGCGCGCCAGATGCATCGCCGCCTTCACCAGCAGGTGCGCGGAGATCGGCGCCGTGAGGAACAGGAACAGCGCGATCAGGACTTCGTGCACCGAAAGGCCGGGGCCGCGCACGCTGAAATAGACCGCCGACGCGATCAGGACGCCGCCCACGCCGAGCGTCGTCGCCTTGGTGGGGCCGTGCAGGCGCTTGTAGAAATCGGAGAACTTGACCAGCGCGAACGAGCCCGTCAGTGCGGTGAAGGCGCTCACCAGCAGCATCGCCGCGATCAATGCGTCGGCCCACACCGGCAGATCGTCGAGCGCGTTCATCCGATGATGTCGCCGCGAGTCACGTACTTGGACAGCGCCACGGTGCCGATGAAGCCCAGCAGCGCCAGGACCAGCGCCGCTTCGAACAACACCTGCGTGTCGTACTTGATGCCGAAGAGAACGACCAGCGCAAGCGCGTTCACGTACAGCGTATCCAGGGCGAGGATGCGATCGGGAAGCGACGGCCCGCGCAGCAGCCGATACGCGCTGCACAGCAGCGCCAGCGCGAATGCGGCTTCGATCCAGGGAAAGATGGCAGCGGTCATTCGTAGATCTCCTTGAGCGGCGCCTCGTAGCGCGTCTTGATCGCCGCAACGATCGCCGCGGCATCGTCGACGTGAAGGGCGTGGACCAGCAGGTAGGATCGGTCTTCCGCGACGTCGGCGGTCAGCGTGCCCGGAGTCAGCGTGATGATGCCGGCTAGCGTCGTGATCGCCCACTCGTCCCGGAGGTCGATCGGAACGCGCACGAATCCGGGCCGGATGGCGGACTCCGGTCCAAGGACACGCCGCGTGACTTCGGCGCTGGACACCACGATGTCACCCAGGACGCGCACGGCGAGCCTGGCCGCGACGAGGAATCGATGCGGCCGCGGCCAGGTGCCGTCCGTCAGGCGCAGGCCGGTCAACGGCAGCGCCTAGCCCAGCATCGCGCCAAGCAGAATATGCGCGGGTGCGATGGAGTTGTTGAGCGCAAGCCAACCAAGCCACAGGACCAACGACAGCAGCGGATGCGGCAACAGTCGCTTCATGGTGCCCTCCGCGCCGCGTGCGGCGGCACCGGCAGTTCGCGCATCACGGCGTCGACGTATACCCCCGGCTGCGTCAATTGCCGTGCCGTCGCGGCCGTGAACCGCGCGGCGCTTCCGGCGCCGACCATCCAGAATGCACCCGCGACGGCCAGCACTGCGAGCGCCATCCGGTCGCCGCCGGGCAACGGCGGTCCGACGGCCTCGCCGCGCGTCTTCCAGAAGACACTGCTCCCCGCTCGCGCAAGCGCGAACGTCGCGATCAGTCCGCTGCCGAGCACCGAGGCCCAGAACCACACCGCGAGCGGCGCGTTGGCGGACGCTTGCAGCATGAGCACTTTGCCGATGAATCCGGAAAACGGCGGCAAGCCGGCGGCGGCGACCGCGCCGACAAGGAACAAGACGCCCAGCAAGGCCGGCTGCCGCAGCTGCGGCCCATTGCCGAAGCGGTCGGCGCGCAATCCGCGCTGGTCGGCGATGGCGTGCGCGACGAGGAACAGCGCGGCCACTGTCAGCGTCGTGTGCACCAGATAGTACAGCGCGCCGCCCAGCGCCTCCCTGCCCAGTGCGCATCGCGGCGATCAGCATGCCGGACGAGATCAGCACGAGGTAAGCAACCAGCGTCACCAGGCGCCGCGTGGCCAACGCACCCAGCGTGCCGAAGATGATGGTCGCCACGCCCAACGCGAACAGCGCGGGCTCGCCCCAGTCGGCCATCCATCCGTCGCCGCCGAACACGGTGAAGGAGACACGAATGATCGCGTAGATGCCGACCTTGGTCATGATCGCGAACAGCGCCGCGACCGGACCCGGAGCCACGCCGTACGTTTCCGGCAGCCAGAAGCCCAGCGGGAGCACGGCGGCCTTCACGCCGAACACGGCGAGCAGCAGCAACGCCGCGGCACGCGCGAGCCCCGCGTCCCATTCCGGCAGCGCCGGCAGCTTGACGGCAAGGTCGGCGAAATTCAGCGTGCCTGCCACGCCATAGAGCAGGCTGGCCGCGACCAGGAACAGCGACGCGCCGATGAGGTTGATCACGACGTAGTGGAGCCCCGAGCGCAGCGCGCGGCCGCCCGCGCCGTGCAGCAGCAGCGCATAGGAGGCGATCAACAGAACCTCGAAGAACACGAACAGGTTGAACACATCACCCGTGAGGAACGCGCCGTTCAGGCCCGCCAGCTGCAGCTGGAAGAATGCATGGAAATGCGGACCCTGCTCCGCGAGCCGCAACGACGCGGCGAGGCTCGCGAGTGCAATGACGGACGTTAGCGCCAGCATCATCGCCGCGAGCCGGTCGAGCACCAGGACAATGCCGAACGGCGCCTGCCAGTTGCCGAGCAGGTACACGCCGATCCGGTCCGCGTCGGCGAACGCCACCAGCCGGAAGGCCAGCACGGCGAGGGCCAGCGTAGCCGCCAGCGACATGGGCGCCTGCCATGCGGGCCGGACGCGCTCGACGACGAGCAGCAGCGCGCCCATCATCAGCGGCAGCACGATGGGCACGACGAGCCAGTGGTCGGGCGCGGGCATCACCGCGGCATCTCCTCGACCACCGTGTCGTCGTCGGCATCGCATGCGTCGCCGCGGTTCACGAAGCGCCCCTTCAGCGCAAGGGTCAGCACCAGCGCCGTCATCGCGAACGCGATCACGATCGCGGTGAGCACCAGCGCCTGCGGCAGAGGATCGGCATACCGCGCGAGCGCGGCCGGGACGCCCTGGTCAACGATGACTGGCGCGCGAAGGGTCAGGCGGCCCATCGCAAAGATGAACATGTTGACCGCGTAGGAAAACAGCGCGAGGCCCAGCACCACGTCGAAGGTACGCGCGCGCAGCACCAGCCAGATGCCGCAGGCGGTGAATACGCCGATGGCGGAGGCGAACACCCATTCCGTCATGTTGCGGGCTCCGCGTCGAAGTGTTCCGGCAATATTCCGGGCGAAATCGTCGCCAGCATCGTCGCGGCGACCACGGTGATGAAGACGCCGAGATCGAAGAGCGCCGCGCTGGCGACGGGAATTTCGCCCAGGACCGGCAGCACCGGATGTAGAGAAGCGCTGGTCAGGAACGGATAGCCCAGCGCCATGCTTCCCACGCCGGTCAGGGCCGCGATCAGCAGTCCCGCGGCGACCCACGGCTGATACGGCAGATGGACAGGATCGAGGATCGGCCTGCCCCCTCCCCCAATGCGAAGGACGAGGATCGCGCACGCCAGCACCAGCCCCGCGATGAATCCGCCGCCGGGAAGATTGTGGCCGCGCAGGAAGAGAAACGCCGTTACGAGCGCCGCCAGCGGCAGCACGAGCCGCGTCACCGTACGCACGAGCAGCGGATTCCAGTCGTCCATGATGTCGGCGGCGCGATGATCGTGGTGCACATGAAAACCGGCAAGCAACGCATACACCAGGAGTGCGGACGCGCCAAGCACGGTGACTTCGCCTATCGTGTCGAAACCGCGAAAGTCGACCAGGATCACATTGACGACGTTGGTACCGCCGCCCTCGGGCACCGCCTTCGCCAGGTAGAACGGCGAGATCGATGCGAAGGGTCGCGTGAGTACCGCATGCGCGACGCAGGCGATGCCCACACCCGCGACCCCGGCCAGGCCCGCGTCGCGCCATTGCCGGCTCCTGCCGGGCTCCGCGGGCGACTCCTGCGGAAGGAAGTGCAGCACGATCATCATCAGCGCAATGGTCGCGACCTCGACCAGCAGCTGCGTGAGCGCCAAGTCCGGCGCGGAGAACAGCACGAACATGAGGCTCACCGCGAGCCCGGCCGCGCCCAGCAGCACCAGCGCGGTCAGCCGGCGACGATAGTTGAACGTCGCCGCGAACGCCGCCACGACAGCCAGAAGCCACAACAGTCCTCCGATCACCGAGTACGATCCGGCGCCGGCGGAGATCACCGTCGGCGACTGTCCGAACCCGAAATGCGAGAGCGGCCACGCCATGGCGGCAACCGACGCCGCCACGATCCAGGCGAGGTGGCCGCGCAGGCTCGTCGACGGCAGCCGCGTGACAGCCTGGTGCGCCAGCGTCTCGAGCGCGCCGACCGCCGCATCGAACACATGCTTGCCGGAGACCGGCAGGCGCGTCACCGAATGCAGGTTGATGTAGCGCTGCAACCCGAAGTACACGGCCACGCCCGCGGCGAGCGCGATGCAGCTCATCAGCAGGGGCGCATTGAAACCGTGCCAGAGCGCCAGGCTGTATTCCGGCCGCATGCCCAGCGTGCCGTCCACCATCGCCGCCAGCACGGGTCCGATGGTCCAGTTGGGAGCGATGCCCACGGCGAGGCAGACGACGACCAGGACCTCCACGGGCACGCGCAGCCAGCGCGGCGGCTCGTGCGGCGTCCGCGTGAGCCCGACCGGCTGGCCGTTGAAGAACACGTCGTGGATGAAGCGCATGCTGTAAGCCACGGCCAACGCGGCCGCGACCGTCGCTACGACGGGAACGGACCACTCGATCAGGTGCGACGCATCGAGGTCGATCGTCTCGGCGAAGAACATTTCCTTGGACAGGAAGCCGTTCAGCAGCGGCACGCCGGCCATCGCGGCCGAAGCGACCATCGCCAGCGTTCCGGTGATCGGCATGAACTGCCAGAGACCGTTCAACTGCCGCATGTCGCGCGACCCCGTCTCGTGGTCGATGATGCCCGCCGCCATGAACAGCGATGCCTTGAACACGGCGTGATTGAGGATATGGAACAGGCCCGCCACCACGGCGAGCGGCGAGTTCAATCCGAACAGCAGCGTGATGAGGCCCAGGTGGCTGATCGTCGAATACGCAAGGAGTCCCTTCAGGTCCTGCTGGAAGATGGCCACGGCCGCGCCGAACGTCATCGTCAACAGGCCGGTGCCACCGACCGCATAGAACCAGAGATCGCTGCCGCCCAGGGTCGGATAGAAGCGCGCCAGCAGGAACACACCCGCCTTCACCATCGTCGCGGAATGCAGGTACGCGGAAACCGGCGTGGGCGCCGCCATCGCGTGCGGCAGCCAGAAGTGAAACGGGAACTGCGCCGATTTGGTGAAGGCGCCCAGCAGGATCAGCACCAGCGTAAGCGGATACCGCGGGTCGGCGCGAACCTGCTCGCCGGCACCCAGCACGACGTCGAGGGAATAGCTGCCGACGATCTGGCCGAGCAGGATGACGCCGCCCAACAGGCACAATCCCCCCATGCCGGTCACGGTGAGCGCCATGCGCGCCCCGGCCCTCGCATCCGCGCGCTGGTTCCAGAATCCGATCAGCAGGAACGACGACACGCTCGTCAGTTCCCAGAACACGACCATCAGGATCAGGTTGTCGGCCAGCACGATGCCGAGCATGGCCCCCATGAAGGCGAGCAGGAACGCATAGAACCGCGCGGGAGGATCGTCGGCCGACAGGTAGTAGCGTGCATACAGCACAACCAATGCGCCGATCCCGACGATCACCAGCGCGAACGCCCACGCAAGACCATCCATGCGAAAGCCGAAGGCCACATCGGCGAACCACGGCAGCGACACGCGCAGGATTTCGCCACCGAATACGGCCGGCGCGGCGATGCCGAGCAGCGCGCAGCCGGCCAGCGTGGTCAGCCCGGCCAGCCAGGCGGTGGCATTGCGCGAGGTGTTGGGCAGCCCCGCGACGACGATGGCGGCCAGGCAGGGCAACAGGACCAGCGCGACGGGAATCATGGCGGCAGCCGCACGCGCCGCTGCCGGCGGGAATCATGGCGACGAGCCGGCACACGTCGCGCGGTACGCCCGGCGCGGGTGCAGCGATTCGGCGCGCCCGGCGCGGCGCCGCGGTTCAGCCAAGCAGCAGCAGATGGACGCGAAACGGCCCATGCGCGCCGAGCACGATGGTCTGTTCGATGTCTCCGGTGCGCGACGGACCGGAAATCATGTTCATCGCACGCGGCATGCCGCCATTTGCCGAGCGGACCAGCGCGAATGCTTCTTCCATACCCGAGACCACGCTTTCGGCGCGGACCACGGCGATGTGCGTGTCCGGCAGCAGTGCCGACGCGGTCGGCGTGTCCGCGCCGGTGGTGAGCACCAGCGTGCCGGTTTCGGCGATGGCGCAGAACGCTCCGGTGATGGCCAGGCGATCATGTCCCAACGTGGGACGCGCCTCGATCGCGAGCCCCGCCCCGCGCCAGTCGAGGTCGGCGAATTCGGGCCAGCACACGCCGGCGTGCGACTTTTGCGCCGCCAGTTCAGGCGGCAGGTCGAGCGCGTCCAGGTATCGCGCCACGGCAGCGGGAATGGCCGACCGCGAGTCAACCCGCTCGACCGTGCTCGCCATGTCGGTCGCGCGCTGCATGAAGCGGGCAACGAGGTCGGCGGGCATCGCCGGACGCGGTCCCTGTGCATGCGCGGCGATATAGGCGTCCGCCTGCGCGCGCTGCGCCGTGTCCGCGCCGGACTTGCCCAGCGCCTTGCGCACGCGCCCCAGGATGGCGTCGCGGGCGGCGCGATTGTCCGGCAATCGAAGTCAACGGGCCACCACGCTTGCGGACGCACGCGCGGTCATGTCTTGCCGCCCTTGCGCACGAAGTCGGCCAGCCGCGAAATGCCGCTTTCGATGGCCGCGTTGGACGCCGCGTAGGAAAAGCGTATGTGCTGGCCATCGCCCGGCACGCGGCGGCCGAAGTGGATGTCGGCCAGCACCGCGATTCCCGCGTCGTGCAGCAGGCGCTTGCGGAACGCCTCCGAATCCGCGCATCCGGTCATCTTGCACGCCTCGGTCACGTTGGGCCACGCATAGAAAGCGCCGCCGGGCGTGGCGCAGGTAATGCCCGGGACGTCGTTGAGCAGCTTCACGATGAGGTCGCGGCGCTCGAGAAAGCGCGCTCGCATTGCGTTGGCGGCGTCCTGCGGTCCGGTGATCGCGGCAACCGCTGCCCATTGCGAGATCTGCGACGCGCACGACTCGGTGTTGGTGATCCAGCGCGTGAACACCGGCGCCAGCGCGCGGTTGGCGACATAGCCGATGCGCCATCCGGTCATCGCCCACGTCTTGGACGCGCCGTCGCTGATGATCGTGCGCTCGAGCATGTCCGGTCGCGTGGCGAGCGAATCGAAGCGCCCGTCGTACACCAGGCGGGAATAGATTTCGTCGGCGAACACCCATACCTGCGGATGCCGCGCAAGGATCTCCGCGATGGCGTCGAGATTCTCGCGGTCGAGGATGCCGCCGGTCGGGTTCTGCGGCGTATTGAGGATCAGCAGGCGCGTGTTCGGCGTGATCTTCGCCTCGAGCTCGGCGGGGTCGAAGGCAAACCCGCGCGATTCGCGCAGATAGATGGGAACCGGAACGGCGCCGTTGGCGTGGATCTGCGATTCGTAGATGGGGAACCCGGGAACCGGGTAGATCACTTCGTCGCCGACGCCGTAGTCGGTCACCGAGGCGATCGTGTACGCGATGAAAGGCTTGGCGCCGGCGCCCACGACGACGTCGTCGGGCCGGATGTCGAGGCCGCGCCTCTGGCCCAGGTCGTGCGCCGCGGCAGCGCGCAGCTCGTCGATGCCGGCGCTCGGCGTATAGCCGTGCTTGCCGCCGCGGATCGCCGCGATGGCCGCCTCCTGCACGTTGTCCGGCGTCGGAAAGTCGGGCTGGCCGATGCAGAAGGAAACGATGTCCTTGCCCTGGCGGATCAGCGCATTGACTTCGGCCAGGACGACGAACGCGTTCTCGGTGCCCAGCGATTCCGCGCGGCGCGAGAATCGCGGCAGCGCCAGCGACGCGTGATGGGGCGCGCTTGACGCGTTGGCATGCGGCGGGCTCATCGGGTCGCCCCTTTCTGGCGTTGCCGGTACAAGGAGCGAAACGTGCGGCCCGCCGGTGCCGGCATGTCGCGCCCGTCGGTCCAGCCGCCTGCCAGCGGCAGCTTGCGGATCATGCCATCGGCGCCGGCCATGCCGCGCAGCAGCCTGACGCCGAAACCGGAAAGCGCGCCATAGAGCGCCGGGCGCAGCGCGAGCCAGCTCCATACCTTGAGCGCCGCGCTCTCGGTCCACGGGCGCAAATCGCGCTTGAATTCCATTTCGCGCAGCTTGCGCTGCAGGTCGGGCAGCGGAATGCGCACCGGGCAAACGACGCCGCACTGGTTGCACAGACGTGGACGCGTGCGGCAGTTCGAGCGCATTCTCGAGGCCGACGTACATGGGCGTGAGGATCTGCCCGATCGGGCCCGGATAGACCCAGCCGTAGGAATGGCCGCCGATGTTCTGGTAGACCGGACAATGATTCATGCACGCGCCGCAGCGGATGCAACGCAGCGCCTCGCGCACGTCGCTCCCCAGCACCGCGGACCGGCCGCTGTCGACGATGATGAAGTACATGTGTTCCGCGCCGTGGAACTCGCCGCTGCCCCGGGTGCCGGTCAGCACGTCCACGTAGTTCGATATCGACTGGCCCGTCGCCGAGCGCGGCAGCAGGCGCATCAGCGTCGCGACGTCTTCCAGCGTCGGGACGATCTTCTCGATGCCGGAAATGGCGACGTGGACCTTCGGCAATGTCGTCGTCAGCGTGGCGTTGCCTTCGTTGGTCACCAGCACCACCGAGCCCGTCTCGGCGACGAAGAAGTTGCCGCCGGAAATGCCCATGTCCGCCGTCAGGTAGTGGCCGCGCAGTACGCCGCGCGCTTCGAGGCAGAGTTCGTCGATGCCCGATTTCAATGGCGTGCCGTGCTTCTTGTGGAAGAGCTGGGCGACCTCCTCCTTGCTCTTGTGCAGCGCCGGGCCGATCAGGTGCGACGGCGGCTCGTAGTCGTTGATCTGGAGGATGTACTCGCCGAGATCGGTCTCGACGACCGTCAGGCCGGCCGCCTCGATGGCGTGGTCCAGCGCCGGACTCCTCGGAGACCATCGACTTCGACTTGATGATCTTCTTGACCGAGTGCTTGGCCGCGATTTCGAGGAGAAGCGCATTGACGTCGGCCGGCGTCTCCGCGAAGAGCACGGTGGCGCCTCTCGCCGTGGCATTGTGCTCGAAGATCGTGAGCCACGTGTCGAGATTGTCGAGCGCGCGCTGGCGGATCGCCCGCGCCGCGTCGCGCGTGCCCTCGAAGTCGTCGAGTTCGAACAGCGACAGCCTGCGCTTTTCGACGAACTTGGTCTTGATCTTCTTGAGATTGCGCTGCAGGTCCGCGTCATTCAGCTTGACGTGGGCATTGGCCTTGAAGTGCATCGACGCGACTTGCATCGCTACCCCGCTTCCCCTGCCAGGACCTCGGCAATATGCAGGACCTTCGTCGTCGTGTCGCCCCGGCGGCGCAGGCGTCCCTCGATGTTCAGCATGCAGCCCAGGTCGCCCAGGATCACCGCGCCGGCGCCCGATTCCGCGATGCGCTGGCACTTGTTATCGGCCAGCCGTGCCGATATCTCGCCGAACTTGATCGAGAACGTGCCGCCGAAACCGCAGCAGGTCTCGCACTCGGCCATTTCCGACAATTGCACGCCGGGCAGCTTCGCCAGCAATGCGCGCGGCTGCGACTTGACGCCCATTTCGCGCAATCCGGCACAGCAGTCGTGATAGGTCGTCGTGCCCGCGAACGTTCCCGGAAACGTGGCGGACTTCAGGACGTTGACCAGGAAGTCGGTGAGTTCGAACGTCTTCGCGGCCAGCTTGGCGACACGCGCCTGCATGGCGGGATCGTCGCTGAACAGTTCGGCGTAATGCGTCTTGATCATGCCGCTGCAGGATCCGGACGGGGCGACCAGGTAGTCGCAGTCCTCGAATTCGGCGACGACCTTGCGCGCGAGGGCGATGGCATCGCGCGCGATCGCCGGAGTTGTACGCCGGCTGGCCGCAGCAGGTCTGCGCGGCCGGGACATAGACGTCGGCGCCGCCCGCTTCCAGCAGCTTCAGCGCCGCGAATCCGATCGACGGCCGCATCAGGTCGACCAGACAGGTTACGAAGAATCCGACGCGCATGGGAGTCCGGAAAGGGCCTAGTACCGTCAGCCGGGAGCGACGGTCATCTTAGCATGCGACCGACGCGGAACGGGGAGCCCCGACGCGTTCAGAAATAGCGGGACTGCACGAGGGCAACGTAGCAAAGGCCCATCGGCAATTGCGGCAGGACGCCGAACAGCAGCAGCGCCAACCCGTTGCCCGACAGCAGCCAGCGGGCATCGCCGCGCGCCTCGATGGGCGAGCGATCGACGGGCTCGTCGAAATACATCAGCTTGACGATGCGCAGGTAATAGAACGCCCCGACCAGCGCGGCCAGCACGCCGACCACGGCGAGCCAGACAAACCCGGCCTTGACCGCCGATTGCAGCACCAGCAACTTGCCGTAGAAGCCGATCGTCGGCGGCATGCCCGCGAGCGAGAACATCGCCAGCAGCATGATGAACGCCCACCACGGCGACCGCTGGTTGAGCCCCTTGAGATCGTCGATGCGGTCCGCCTCGAATCCCGCGCGCGACAGGAGCAGGATCATGCCGAACGAGACGAGGCTCGTCAGCACGTAGGCCAGCATGTAGAACATCGCCGCCGTGTAGCCCGACGCGTCGGCGCCCAGGAAGCCCATCAATACATACCCCATGTTGGCGATCGTCGAGTACGCCAGCATCCGCTTGAGGTTGGTCTGCGCGATGGCGACCACGTGCCCCAGCGTGACCGAGAGCAACGCCAGGATGGCCAGCATGCCCTGCCACTGAATCTGCATTTCCGGCGCGCCGAGCGCACCCGCGAGCAGCCGCAGCATCATCGCAAAGGCCGCGAATTCGGGGACCGTGCCGATCAGCAGCGTAATGGCGGTCGGCGCCCCCTGGTACACGTCGGGCACCCACATGTGATACGGGACGGCGCCCAGCTTGAACGCGATCGCCGAGACCACGAACACCAGCCCGAAGATCAGCAGCGCGCGGTTGTCGGTGTTGACCGCCAGCGCCTGCGCCACCAGGTCGATCTGCAGCGTTCCGGTGGCGCCGTAGATCATCGACATGCCGTAGAGCAGGATGCCGGAGGCCAGCGCGCCCAGGACGAAATACTTCATCGCGGCCTCGGACGGCGCGGCTTCGTCGCGCTGCAGCGCCACCAGCGCGTACAGCGACAGCGACATCAGTTCCAGCCCCAGGTACAGCGTCAGGAAGTTGTTCGCCGTGATCAGCACCTGCATCCCGAGCAGCGCGAACAGCATCAGCACGAAGGTCTCGCCGCGGAACAGGCCGCGCGCCGCAAGGTAGGTGCGCGAGTAGAAAAGGACCAGGGAAAGCGCGACGAAGCTGAACAGGCGCAGCATGTCCGCGACCATGTCGGCGACCACGACGCCGTGGAAGGCACGGACGATCTCGTCGTGAATGCCGCGCACGGTCACGCACGCGGCAATCAGCAGCGCGAACTGGGTCAGCCAGTAGCTGACATGACGCCGGCTGTCCGGCAGCCAGAGGTCGACCAGCAGGATCAGCGACCCCGCGGTCAGGATGACGATCTCGGGGAGAACGGGAAGGAAGTCGACGGTCATGGCGTTGGCGCGCTTCTACAGTTTGCTTTTGGCCACGTGCGCCAGGAGATCGGTCACCGAGACATGCATCACGTCGACGAACGGCTTGGGCCACACGCCCATCACCAGCACGGCCGCCGCCAGCGCGCCGAGCAGCCAGAACTCGCGCCGGTCGAGGTCCTGCAGCGCCGCGACGTGGGCATTGGCCACGGCGCCGTAGATCACGCGCTTGTACATCCACAGCGTGTAGGCGGCGCCCAGGATCAGCGACGTGGCCGCGAGGAACGCGATCCAGAAGTTGACCTTGACCGCCGCCAGGATGACCAGGAATTCGCCGACGAAACCCGACGTCGCGGGCAGCCCCGCATTGGCCATCGAGAACAGCATCATGAACGCCGCGAACTTGGGCATCGTGTTGGCCACGCCGCCGAAATCGGCGATGAGGTGCGTGTGCATGCGGTCGTACAGCACGCCGACGCAGAGGAACATCGCGGCGGAAACGAAGCCGTGCGAGATCATCTGCGCCAGGCCGCCTTCCATGCCCTGCGCGCTGAACAGGAAGAAGCCGAGCGTGACGATGCCCATGTGCGAGATCGACGAATAGGCGATCAGCCGCTTCATGTCCGCCTGCACCAGCGCGACGAAGCCGATGTAGACGACGGCGATCAGCGACAGCGTGACGATGAAGCCGACCACCTGCGGGCTGCGGCTGGCGTCCGGCAATATGGGCAGGATGAAGCGCACGAAGCCGTACGCGCCGATCTTGAGCGTGACGGCGGCCAGGACGACGGAGCCGCCCGTCGGCGCTTCCGGATGCGCATCCGGCAGCCACGTGTGGACCGGCCACATCGGCACCTTGACGGCGAAGGCGGCGAAGAACGCGATGAAGATCAGCATCTGCGTCTTCATCGACAGCGGCAGTTCGTACCAGTCCTGCAGCGCGAAGCTGCCGGACTTCTGGTACAGGTAGATGAATGCCACCAGCATCAGCAGCGAGCCCAGCAGCGTGTACAGGAAGAACTTGATGGCGGCGTAGACGCGGTTGGGGCCGCCCCAGATGCCGATGATCAGGTACATCGGGATCAGCATCGCCTCGAAGAACACGTAGAACAGGATCGCGTCCTGGGCGGCGAACGCGCCGTTGATGAATCCCGACATGATCAGGAACGCCGCCATGTACTGCGCGACGCGCACCGTGATCACCCGCCATCCCGCCCACACCACCAGCAGCGTGATGAACGAATTGAGCAGGATGAACAGCACCGAGATGCCGTCGACGCCGACGTAATAGTAGATGTCGAAGTACGGGATCCAGTCGCGGTGCTCGACGAACTGCAGCGCGGAGGTGGTCAGGTCGAACAGCGTGTACAGCGGGATCGTGACGAGGAAGCCGGCCAGCGCGCCGGCCAGGGCGATCCAGCGCGCCGTCGTCGCGTCGCGGTCGCGGCCGATGGCGAGCACCGCGATGCCCGCGACGATCGGCACCCAGATGGACAGGGAAAGATAGGACGTCATGGCGCAGGAGGCTTCAGCGCGGCACCCACCAGATCAGCAGCGCAAAGAGCCCGATGATCATCGTGAACGCGTAGTGATAGACGAAGCCCGACTGGATCCTGCGCAACAGGAACGAGCAGCGGTTGACGAGGTGCGCCGAGCCGTTGACGATGCCTTCGATCAGCATCCGGTCGCCGACGCCGGAAAAGAGATTGCCGACTTTGCGCGCGCCGCCCGCGAAGAACCAGTCGTTGAAGATGTCGAAGTAGTACTTGTTGTCGAGCAGCGTATAGACGGGGCCGAGCATCGACTTGATCCGCTCCGGCAGCGCCGGCCTGGCGACGTACAGGTACCACGCGCTGACGATGCCCGCGACGGCCAGCCAGAACGGCAGGCTCTGCACGCCATGCGCCATGAACGCCCCGACGCCATGCCACTCGTTCTTCAATTCGGCGAGCACGGCGTGCGATTCGGCGACGAAGATCGAATTGCCGAAGAAGTCCCCGAACAGCATCGGCTCGATGCCCATCCAGCCGGCGGTGATCGACGGAATCGCCAGCAGGATCAGCGGCACCGTGACGACCCACGGGCTTTCCCGCGGCGGACCGCCGTGATGGTCATGCTCGTCGTGCGCGTGCGCCACATCGTGCGCGTCGTCGTGCGAACCGGCGCCGTCTCGAAGCGCGGCGCGCCGTGGAACGTCATGAACATCATCCGGAACGTGTAGAACGCGGTGACGAACACGCCCGCCACGACCGCGAAATAGGCGAACGCGTGTCCGGGAATCGTCGACAGGTGCACGGCCTCGATGATCGCGTCCTTGGAGAAGAAGCCGGCGAACGGCGGAATGCCGCACAGCGCCAGGCTGCCGATCAGCATCGTCAGCCAGGTGATCGGCATGTACTTGCGCAGCCCGCCCATCCGGCGCATGTCCTGCTCGTGGTGCATGGCGATGATCGCCGACCCCGCGCCAAGGAACAGCAGCGCCTTGAAGAACGCGTGCGTCATCAGGTGGAAGATCCCGCCGGCGTAGGCCGACACGCCGAGCGCGACGGTCATGTAGCCCAGCTGCGACAGCGTCGAGTAGGCGACGACGCGCTTGATGTCGAACTGGATCATGCCGAGGAAGCCCATGAACAGCGCGCCGATGGCGCCGATGATGGTCACGAACGACAGCGCGGTGTCGGACAGTTCGAACAGCGGGCTCATCCGCGCGACCAGGAAGATGCCGGCGGTGACCATCGTCGCGGCATGGATCAGCGCGGAGATCGGCGTGGGGCCTTCCATCGAATCCGGCAGCCACACGTGCAACGGGACCTGCGCGCTCTTGCCCATGGCGCCGATGAACAGGCAGATGCAGGTGACGGACAACAGCGACCACTCGGCCGTGCCCCAGATGTTGATCGTGGCCGACGCCAGCGACGGCGCCTTGGCGAACACGGCCGCATAGTCCATCGAACCGAAATGCGTGAGCACGAGGCCGATGCCCAGGATGAAGCCGAAGTCGCCGACGCGATTGGCCAGGAACGCCTTGAGGTTGGCGTAGATCGCCGTCGGCCGCGTGAACCAGAACCCGATCAGCAGGTACGACACCAGGCCCACCGCTTCCCAGCCGAAGAACAGCTGCAGGAAGTTGTTGCTCATCACCAGCATGAGCATCGAGAACGTGAACAGCGAGATATAGGAGAAGAAGCGCGAGTACCCGGGATCGTCCGCCATGTAGCCGATCGTGTACACGTGGACCATCAGCGACACGAAGGTCACGACCAGCATCATCATCGCGGTCAGCGGGTCGATGAGGAAGCCGATCGACATCTTGAGCGATCCCACCGCGAGCCACGTGTAGACGTCGCCATTGAACGTGTGCCCGGCCGCGACGTCGCGCCAGATCACGTACGACGCCACCATCGACGCCGCGACGCCGATGATGGTCAGCCAGTGCGACATCGACCGCGGCATCCTGGCGCCGAAGAGCCCCACGATGATCGCCGCGGCGAGCGGCGCCAGCGGCACCAGCAGGTAGAGTTGCTGCATCGTCATATGCGCGCCGTCATCCCTTGAGCTTGCCCAGGTCCTCGACGTCGATCGAGCCGGCATTGCGGAACAGCAGCACGAGGATGGCCAGGCCGATGGCCGACTCCGCCGCGGCGACGGTGAGAATGAAGAACACGAACACCTGGCCGCTCATGTCGCCCAGGTAGGTGGAGAAGGCGATGAAATTGAGGTTGACGGCCAGCAGCATCAACTCGATCGCCATCAGGATGATGATGACGTTCTTCCGGTTGAGGAAGATGCCGGCCATGCTGATCGCGAACAGGATCGCGCCCAGCACGAGGTAGTGCGCCAGTGTCGGCGCGGTCAGCAGTGACAGCATGTTTCCCCGATGCTCCCCGACGGCAGTTTTGCCCGCGCCGTCATTCGCTGGTTTCCGACGGCAGGTTGACGAGCCGCACCCGGTCCTCGCGGCGGACCTTCACCTGCGCGCCGGGATCCTGGTGCTTGGATTCCTTCCGCTTCCGGTGCGTCAATGCGATGGCCGCGACGATGGCGACGAGCAGTACCACGGCGGCGATTTCGAACGGATAGACGTAATCGACGTAGATCAGGCGGCCGAGCGCGCTCGTGTTGCTGCCCGGCATGGGCGGCGGCGGTGCGCCGCCGCCAACGCGTGCGCCGACGAGGACCAGCGCCATCTCCAGCAGCACCAGCACGCCCACCGTCGCGGCGACCGGGACATAGCTGCGGAAATTCGTGCGCAGGCTGTCGAAATTGACGTCGAGCATCATCACGACGAACAGGAACAGGACCATCACTGCACCGACATAGACCAGCACCAGCGCGATGCCCAGGAATTCCGCCCCCAGCAGTATCCAGACGTCCGCTGCCGTGAAGAAGCACAGCACCAGCCAAAGCACGGCATGCACGGGATTGCGCGTGGTGATGACGCGCAGCGCCGCGAAGATGAGGATCGCCGCGAAAACGTAAAAGATGACTGTGGCAAATGTCATGCGTTACCTGAACTTTGCGTCTGCTTGCCGGTCCGCGGCGATTTGCGCCTCGTACCTGTCGCCGACGGCCAGCAGCATCTCCTTCGTGTAATAGAGATCGCCGCGACGTTCGCCGTGGTACTCGAGGATGCGCGTCTCGACGATCGAATCCACCGGGCAGCTCTCCTCGCAGAAGCCGCAGAAGATGCACTTGGTCAGGTCGATGTCGTAGCGCGTCGTGCGCCGCGTGCCGTCGTCGCGCTGCTCGGATTCGATGGTGATGGCCAGCGCCGGGCAGACCGCCTCGCACAGCTTGCAGGCGATGCAGCGCTCCTCGCCGTTCGGATACCGGCGAAGCGCATGCAGGCCGCGGAAGCGCGGGCCCTGCGGCGTCTTCTCTTCCGGGAACTGGACGGTGATCTTGCGCGCGAAGAAATAGCCGCCGGTCAGCCACAGGCCTTTCAGCAGCTCCACCAGGAGCCAGGTGTTCAGCAATCCCTTGACGCGAGCGAACATGATCAGTCTTTCGTCCCGTCAGTGGAAGAGAGGGGCCCAGCGCGTCTGCATCATCGCGCCGAGGAATACGATCCAGACCAGCGTGACCGGTATGAACACCTTCCAGCCCAGGCGCATGACCTGGTCGTACCGATAGCGCGGAAACGAAGCGCGGACCCACAGGAAGAACAGCAGGACGAAGGACATCTTGGCGGCGAGCCACACAAAGCCGTCGCCGAACGGGGTCATGCCGCCGATGCGCAACTCGTTGAGCAGCGGCCACGGCGCGAGCCAGCCACCCAGGAACATGAGCGACGTCAGCGCCGCGATCATGATCATGTTCATGTATTCGGCCAGGAAGAACACCGCGAAGGCCACGCCCGAGTACTCGACGTGGAATCCGGCCACGATCTCGGATTCGCCTTCGGCCATGTCGAACGGATGGCGGTTGGTCTCGGCCAGGCCGGAGACGAAGTAGACGATGAAGAGCGGGAACAGCGGCCACACGTACCAGTACGCTGCGCCGCCCTGCTGCCCGCGCACGATTTCAGTGAGGTTGAGGCTGCTCGCCGCCATCAGCACGCCGACCAGCGCGAAGCCCATCGCGATTTCATAGGAAACGATCTGCGCCGCGGAGCGCAGCGCGCCGAGGAACGCGTACTTCGAATTCGATGCCCAGCCGGCGAGGATGATGCCGTACACGCCCATCGACGTCATCGCGAGGATGTAGAGCAGGCCCGCGTTGATGTTGGCCAGCACCATCGTATCGGTGAACGGAATGACCGCCCAGGCCGCCAGCGCGGGGCCGATCGCGAGCATCGGGGCAATGAAGAACAGGTACCTGTTCGCGCCCGACGGCACGACGATTTCCTTGAACAGCAGCTTGGCCACGTCGGCGAACGGCTGCAACAGCCCGAACGGGCCGACGCGGTTGGGGCCGATGCGCACCTGCATGTAGCCGATCACCTTGCGCTCGGCGTACGTCATGTAGGCCACGCCCAGGATCAGCGGCACCGCGATGGCGACGATCTTCAGCAGCGTCCACACCGCGATCCACGCGGAGCCGAACAGTTGCTGCATGGGCGCCAGAACGTCCATCATGCCCTTTCACGCTGACCGGGCCGGACAAGCCCGCGAGGCCGCACGTCGACGCATGCGCGGCGGCAATGCGCACGACGCCCGGCGGAACCGCGCCATCGATCATGGCCGTGAGGACCGCTTCGCCGTGCCCCTGCGTCACCTTGACCTGCGCGCCGGCAGCGAGTCCCAGCGTTTCGAACAGCGAGCGATGCATCCGGGCCTTCGGCGCCTTGGCATCGGCAGTGCGCTGCAGCGAGGGCGCGCGCCGCACCAGCGCGTCGGCGGAATAGATGGGAACGTCCGCCACGCGCTCGACCGGGGACGCCGCGGCGGCAGGCTTCGCGATCGCCGCATGCGCCGCGTTGGACAGGCTGCTGCCAACGTCACCGCCCGCGGGCAATACCGATGCACGCACTTCGTCCGCGGTGTCGGCGTCGAATCCCGGCAGCTTGAGCAACGTGCCCAGGACCCGCAGCACCTTCCAGCCCGGCCGCGTTTCGCCCAGCGGCGGCACGACGCCATGGAAACTCTGCACGCGCCCTTCGCTGCTCACGAACGTGCCGGCCGTTTCCGTGAACGGCGCAATGGGCAGCAGGACGTCGGCGTACGCGGTACCGTGCCGGAACGGACTCATCACGACGACCAGCTCGGCCTTTTCCAGCGCGGCGCGAGCCGCGACGGCATTGGCGAAATCGAATTCGGGTTCGGCGTGCAGCACGAGGTACGCCTGGCGAGGGTCCTCGAGCATCGCGCGGGCGTTCATGCCACCTGCCTGCGGCCGTGCCTGCGCGAGATGCGCGCCGACGGTATTGGCCGCGTCGGTCAGGAAGCCCAGCGTCGCGCCCGTCAATTCCGCAAGCAATTGCGCGAGCGCGTGGATTTGCGAAGCCGCCGCGTGCTGCACCGCATAGTTGCCGAGCAGGATCGCCGACTTCTTGCCCGACAGGAGGCTCGCGGCGATCGCCTTGGCGGGTGCGGTCGGTTCGATGCCCGTGAGCGCCGCGGGCACCGACTTGCCCGACGCCTGCGCCGCCGCGACCACGATGCCCGCGAGCTCCGCCGGAAGCTGCGATGGCGCGACAATCGCCTTGTGCTCGACGCGCAGCAGCCAGTCGTCGTCGACCGAGTGCAGCATCGAGACCTGCGTGCCCTTCTTCGCCGCCTGCCGCAGCCGCTGCGCGACCAGCGGATGGTCCTTGCGCAGGAAGCTGCCTACGACCAGCGCGCGGTCGAGGGCATTGAGTTCCGCGACGGGCATCCCCAGCCAGGGCGCGGTGCCCGGGCACCGCATCGCCGCGGAAATCGCTTTGCCGCAGCCGGAAATCGATGTTGTCGCTCTTCAGTCCGCGCACCAGGCGCGCGGCCAGCGCCAGCTCCTCCAGCGTGGCGTGAGGCGAAACCAGCGCTCCCAGCGAGTGCGCGCCGTGCTTGGCCACGACGTCGGCCAGGCCGTTGGCGACGAATTCGAGCGCGGTCTGCCAATCGACGACCTTCCAGTCGCCACCTTGCTTCACCATCGGCGCGGTCAGCCGCTCCTCGGAATTGAGTCCCTCGTAGGAAAAGCGGTCCTTGTCGGACAGCCAGCACTCGTTGATCGCCTCGTTCTCGAGCGGCAGAACGCGCATCACGCGGTTCGCCTTGACCTGGACGACCAGGTTGCTGCCGAGCGAATCGTGCGGCGAAACCGATTTGCGCCGCGCCAGCTCCCACGTCCGCGCGGAATAACGGAACGGCTTGGACGTCAGCGCACCGACCGGGCACACGTCGATGGAGTTGCCGGACAGTTCCGAGTCGACGCTCCTGCCCATGAACGCGACGATTTCCGCGTGTTCGCCGCGCCCGACCATGCCCAGTTCCATCACGCCGGCGATTTCCTGGCCAAAGCGGACGCAGCGCGTGCACTGGATGCAGCGGGTCATCTCCTCGGCGGAAATGAGCGGCCCCAGGTCCTTGTGGAACACGACGCGCTTGGCCTCGCTGTAGCGCGACGCCGAACCGCCGTAGCCCACGGCCAAGTCCTGCAGCTGGCATTCGCCGCCCTGGTCGCAGATCGGGCAGTCGAGCGGATGGTTGATGAGCAGGAATTCCATCACGCCCTGCTGCGCCTTCACCGCCGGCTCCGAATGGGTCCACACCTTCATCCCGTCGCTGACGGGCGTGGCGCACGCCGGCAGCGGCTTGGGCGCCTTCTCGACCTGGACCAGGCACATGCGGCAGTTGGCGGCGATCGACAGCTTCTTGTGGTAACAGAAATGCGGCACGTAGATGCCGAGCAGGTTCGCGGCATCCATCACCGTGGCGCCGTGCGCGACCTCAACCTGCCTGCCGTCGACTTCGATTTTCAGCATCGGCGAATTCAGGATTTGCGAAGGCCTAGACGTTAGGGATAGACCAGGCAGTGCTTGTGGTCGATGTGGTACTGGAATTCGTCGCGGAAATGCTTGATGAAGCTCTTCACCGGCAGCGCCGCGGCGTCGCCCAGCGCGCAGATGGTGCGGCCCGCGATGTTGTCGGCCACGGAGTTGAGCTTGTCGAGATCCTCGTTGCGGCCTTCGCCCCGCTCGATCCTGTCGACCATGCGCCACAGCCAGCCGGTGCCTTCGCGACACGGCGTGCATTGGCCGCACGACTCCTCGTAATAGAAGTACGACAGGCGCAGCAGCGACTTCACCATGCAGCGCGTCTCGTCCATGATGATGACGGCGCCCGAACCCAGCATGGAGCCGGCCTTGGCGATGGAGTCGTAGTCCATGTCGGTGGCCATCATCACGTCGCCGGGCAGCACCGGCATCGACGATCCGCCCGGGATGCACGCCTTGAGCTTGCGGCCGCCGCGCATGCCGCCGGCCATTTGCAGCAGCGTCGCGAACGGCGTGCCGAGCTTCACTTCGAAATTGCCCGGGCGCTCCACGTCGCCGGACACGGAGAAGATCTTGGTGCCGCCGTTGTTGGGCTTGCCCAGTTCCAGGAACGCCTCTCCGCCATGCTTCATGATCCACGGCACCGCGGCAAAGGTCTCCGTGTTGTTGATCGTCGTCGGCTTGCCGTAGACGCCGAAGGAAGCCGGGAACGGCGGCTTGAAGCGGGGCTGCCCCTTCTTGCCTTCCAGCGACTCGAGCAGCGCCGTTTCCTCGCCGCAGATGTAGGCGCCGAAGCCGTGGTGGTTGTGCAGGTGGAACGTGAAGTCGGAGCCCAGGATGTTCGCGCCCAGGAAACCGGCGGCATACGCCTCCGCGACGGCCTCCTCGTTGCGCAGGTACGTGTCCCAGATCTCGCCGTGGATGTAGTTGTAGCCGCGCGACGCGCCCATCGCGTAGGCGCCGATGGCCATGCCCTCGATGACCGCGTGCGGGTTGTAGCGCAGCAGGTCGCGATCCTTGAACGTCCCGGGCTCGCCCTCGTCCGAATTGCAGACGACATATTTGTCGCCGGGAAACTGGCGCGGCATGAAGCTCCACTTGAGTCCCGTCGGGAAGCCCGCGCCGCCGCGGCCGCGAAGCGCGGAGCGCTTGACCTCGGCGATCACCTGCTCGGGCGGCATCTTTTCGCCGAGGATCTTCTTCAGCGCGTCGTAGCCGCCGCGCGCGACATAGTCGGCGAGGCGCCAGTTCTTGCCGGTGAGCCCGGCCATCAGGATGGCGTCGGGGCCGTAGTCCAGGAATTCGGAGGGCGCGTTCATTCGCCGTCTCCTTTGTGGACCGGATTGCCTTCGCCGCGCTCCGCCGCCGCCTTGAGCTCGCCCACCAGTTCGTCCAGCTGCGCCGGGTTCATCCAGCTGCACATGCGGCGGTCGTTGACGACGAGCACCGGCGCGTCGCCGCACGCGCCCATGCACTCGCCCTCCTTCAGCGTGAACGTGCCGTCCGCGGTCGTCTCGTTGAACCCGATGCCCAGCGTCTTCTTGAGATGCTCCGCGGCGATCGCGGCTCCCTGCAGCGCGCACGGCAGGTTGGTGCAGATGCTCACCTTGAACCGGCCGACCGGACGCAGGTTGTACATCGTGTAGAACGACGCGACTTCGTAGACGGCGACCGGCGGCATCCCGAGGTAGCTCGCGACGGCGTCCATCGTCTCGGTGGACAGCCAGCCGTGCTCCGCCTGCGCGAGCGCGAGCGCCGACATCACCGCCGACTGCTTCTGGTCGGCGGGATACTTGGCGATCTCGCGATCGATCTGCTTCCGGGTTTCTGACGACAGCATGCTGTTCTTGCCGCTAACGAATGAAGTAGCCGGAGACGCTCCAGACTTCGCGCTCCCCCAGCATCCAGATGATCTGTTCCGACGCCCGCTTGCCGTTCTCGAACTCGGTATCGAACTCGATGATCGAATAGTCGCCATCCGGCGCCCCGGGCATCGAGTGACTGCGCGCGAACTTGGTCGGGCGTCCGCTTGACGAACTTGCCGAACGGCTTGCGCGCGCTGCCGATTCCGTCGATCCATTTCTGCCGCGTCACCACCGACTTGAGATAGGGCGAACCGGCGTCCCACGCGGCGCCCGTCTTGCCGGCATCGAGCAGCGCCAGCCACTTCGTGGACGCCTCGATCGTCTCCCGGTCGTCGCGTTCGTCGGCTGGGCGCGGGCTCGGTCGGCGGCGCGCCAGGCGCAGCGGCAGCCGGCGGAGGCGTCGGCGCGGCAGTCTGCGCGGCAACCTGCGGCAGCCCAGACGGCCACCACTGCGAGAACGAGGAGCGCGCGAATGTTCATCGGTCGATCGATCCGAACACGATGTCCTGCGTGCCGATGATCGCGACCACGTCGGCGATCATGTGCCCGCGCGACATCTCGTCCAGCGCCGCCAGGTGCACGAAATCGGGAGGACGCAATTTCACGCGATAGGGCTTGTTCGCGCCGTCGGAGATGATGTAGACGCCGAACTCGCCCTTCGGATGCTCGACCGCCGCGTAGGCCTCGCCCGGCGGCACGTGCATGCCCTCGGTGAAGAGCTTGAAGTGGTGGATCAGCTCTTCCATGTTCGACTTCATCGACTCGCGGTCGGGCGGCGCCACCTTGTGGTTGTCCACGATCACCGGTCCCGGATTGGCGCGCAGCCACTCGACGCACTGGCCGATGATCCGGTTGGACTGCCGCATTTCCTCGACGCGCACCAGGTACCGGTCGTAGCAGTCGCCGGTGACGCCGACCGGAATGTCGAACTGCATGCGATCGTAGACCTCGTACGGCTGCTTGCGGCGCAGGTCCCACGGCACGCCGGAACCGCGCAGCATCGGCGCCGGTGAAGCCCAGCGCCATTGCCCGCTCCGGCGTGACGACGCCGATGCCGACGGTGCGCTGCTTCCAGATCCGGTTCTCGGTGAGAAGCTCCTCGTACTCGTCCACGCACTTCGGGAAGCGGCGCACGAAGTCGGCGATGAAGTCGAGCAGCGATCCCTGGCGGTTCTCGTTCAGGCGCGCCATCGCCTTGGCATTCTTGAGTTTCGACGGCTGGTACTGCGGCATCCGCTCCGGCAGGTCGCGATACACGCCGCCCGGCCGGTAATAGGCGGCGTGCATGCGCGCGCCCGACACGGCCTCGTAGGCGTCGAACAGGTCCTCGCGCTCGCGGAACGCGTACAGGAACGGCGTCATGGCGCCGATGTCCAGCGCGTGGCAGCCGAGCCACAGCAGGTGATTGAGGATGCGCGTGATCTCGTCGAACATCACCCGGATGTATTGCGCGCGCAGCGGAACTTCCAGGCCGAGCAGCCGTTCGATCGCCAGGCAATAGGCGTGCTCGTTGCACATCATCGAGACGTAGTCGAGCCGGTCCATGTACGGCAGCGACTGGATGTAGGTCTTGTTCTCCGCGAGCTTCTCGGTGGCGCGGTGCAGCAGGCCGATGTGCGGATCGGCGCGCTCGATGACTTCGCCGTCGAGTTCCAGCACGAGGCGCAGCACGCCGTGAGCCGCCGGATGCTGCGGCCCGAAGTTCATCGTGTAGTTGCGGATTTCAGCCATGCGCCTATTTCGTTCCGGCGTAGTGTTCTTCGCGGATGATCCGCGGCGTGATTTCGCGCGGCTCGATCGTCACCGGCTGGTAGATCACGCGCTTCTGCTCGGGGTCGTAGCGCATCTCGACGTGGCCGGACAGCGGAAAATCCTTGCGGAACGGATGCCCGACGAAGCCGTAGTCGGTGAGCAGGCGCCGCAGGTCCGGGTGGCCGTCGAACACGATGCCATAAAGGTCGAACGCCTCGCGCTCGAACCAGTTGGCCGCGGGCCACGTGTCGACCACACTCGGCAGGATCGGAAATTCGTCATCGGCGGCAAACGCGCGCACGCGCAGCCGGTGGTTGTGCGACAGCGACAGCAGGTGATAGACGACGGCGAAGCGGGCGCCGGTCCATGCGCCGTCGCCGTAGGTCGAGTAGTCCACGCCGCAGGCGTCGATCAGCGATTCGAAGCGCAGTTCCGGCCGGTCGCGCAGTGCGCGCATCGTTTCGGCAAGGCGCGTAGCGGGCACGACCGCCGTCACTTCGCCCAGCGCGACGGTCACGCCGGTCAGGGCGTCGCCCAACCCGGCGTGCAGCGCCGCGGCCAGATCTTCGGTTTTCGAGGCCATCAGCGCGCGATAGTGTTGGTGCGCCAGATCTTGTTCTGGAGCTGCAGGATGCCGTAGAGCAGGGCTTCGGACGTCGGCGGGCAGCCCGGGACGTAGATGTCGACGGGGACGATGCGATCGCAGCCGCGAACGACCGAATACGAGTAGTGGTAGTAGCCGCCGCCGTTCGCGCACGAACCCATCGAGATCACCCAGCGCGGCTCGGCCATCTGGTCGTACACCTTGCGCAGCGCCGGCGCCATCTTGTTGCACAGCGTTCCGGCGACGATCATCACGTCGGACTGGCGCGGACTCGGGCGGAACACGACGCCGAAGCGGTCGAGGTCATAGCGCGCGGCGCCCGCATGCATCATTTCCACCGCGCAGCAGGCGAGACCGAAGGACATCGGCCACATCGAGCCATTGCGCGCCCAGTTGATGACGCTGTCGAGCGACGTGGTGACGAAGCCCTTCTCCAGCACGCCTTCAATGGCCATGGTTTGCTCTCACTCCCATTCGAGTGCACCCTTCTTCCACTCGTACGCGAAGCCCACCACGAGGATCAGCAGGAACACCATCATGGCCACGAAGCCCTCGAAGCCGATTTCCGGCAGCACGACGGCCCACGGAAACAGGAACGCGATTTCCAGGTCGAACAGGATGAAGAGGATGGCGATCAGGTAATAGCGGACGTCGAACTTCATCCGCGCGTCCTCGAACGCCTCGAATCCGCATTCGTACGGCGAGAGCTTGGCGGCATCGGGACGGTTCGGCGCGAGCAGTGCGCCAAGGGAGAGCAGCAGAACGCCGAGTCCCAGACCGACGATGATGAAGAGAAGGATCGGGAAATACTGTTCCAGCATCAATGGCCCCGTGGCGAGAAAGCACCCGCTTCACCGCATTTTACCGCGCATGGCGCGCCTGCATCGAAAGCGCTTCCGATTCGTACTTCGTCGCCGCGACTGCTGCTGCCACCCGCCGGGCCGGGATGGCCTTCGTGCTCTGGTGCCGACGGGGAGACTCGAACTCCCACGGCTTTCGCCACTGCCCCCTCAAGACAGCGTGTCTACCAATTTCACCACGTCGGCAGTTCTGGTATCAAACAAAGGATTCGGCGGCGGCGTCAAATGCGTCGCGCCGCGTCGTCCCCGCTATTTCGGTACGTCTCCCGCCTTTGATGGCGAAGCCGGCGGCGCGGCAGGCGTCGCGGGCGCCGGGCGCCGGGGCGGCCGGCGCGGGCGCCGCGCTGTCGCCTGCTTTCGGCGCCGGGACGTCCTGCATCACGCCTTGCTGCGTGGCTCCGCTCCGCGCATGCGTCGTGCCCAGATAGGTCAATCCGAGGCTGGACAGGAAAAACACCGCCGCCAGGATTGCCGTCGTGCGCGAAAGGAAATTGGCCGAACCCGCGGCGCCGAAGAGGCTCCCCGAGGAACCGCTCCCGAATGCGGCGCCCATGTCGGCCCCCTTCCCATGTTGCAACAGGATGAGTCCGCACAGCGCGATCGCCACCAGGATCTGCACGACGAAAAGTATTGTTTCCAACAGTGCCATTGTGTCCACTCCGGCCTTGCCGCCCGCCTGATGTTAGGCCGCTGCAATCGCCAAAAATTCATTCGCGTCCAGCGATGCTCCGCCGACGAGTCCGCCATCGATGTCGGGCATGGCGAAAAGTTCCGCGGCATTCGCGGCCTTGACGCTGCCCCCGTACAGCACTTTCACGTCCCCGGCACCCGCCGCCTCGAGCCGCTGCCGCAAGAATCCATGCACTGCCTGTGCTTCGGCCGGCGTTGCCGTGCGCCCCGTGCCGATCGCCCAGACCGGCTCGTAAGCCAGCGCAACCAGCGTCAGGCGCGTCGCCCAACGTTGCCGCCACCGCGTCGAATTGCCGGCCCACCACGTCCAGCGTCTGCCCGGCGTCGCGCTCGGCAAGGGTTTCGCCGAGACAGACAACCGGCGTCAATCCGCCATTCAACGCCGCCACGGCCTTCGCGGCGACCATGCCATCCGTTTCGCCGTGCAACTGGCGCCGCTCCGAGTGGCCCACCAAAACCATTCCGCATCCGAATTCCGCCAGCATGCCGGCGGAGACTTCGCCGGTATACGCGCCGGCCGCGTGCGCGCTGACGTCCTGCGCGCCCCACGCAATGGCGGAATCCTGCAACGCGTCGCGCGCCTGTCCAAGATAGGGAAATGGCACGCACACGCCCATCGTGCGGCCGGCAGGCGCCTTCCAGCCCGCCAGCAATGCTACCAACAACGCGGAATTCGTCGCCAACCCGCCGTTCATTTTCCAGTTGCCGACGATGAGCTTCCCGCGCATTGCGACCGATCTTTTCAGGTTCTACCCGCCACTTTCCGGCGCTGCTTTGCGCCGGACGGGGGTTTGCCCCCATTTGGGGCGGACGCAGCGAATGGCGCCTATGGATATTCGGGCGCCAAAACCCTTCGATTTTACCGCACCGCACCACAGCGGGTCAACGCGAGGGCTGGCGCGGGCGGGAAAGACGCGGCTTCAGACGCCAGCCAGGAGCCTCAGGCGGCGAATCAGCAACGGCAGGAACCAGACAGCCAATGTGAGCGCGGCGAGCGTCGCCGCGACCGGACGGGCGAAGAAGGCCGCCAGGCTGCCATCGGACTTGATCATCGACGTGATGAAGTTCTCCTCGAGCATCCCTCCCAGCACGACGCCCAGGATGGCCGGCGCGACCGGGAACCCATTCTCTTCCAGCACGTACGCGATCACCCCCGCGACCAGCATCACGGTCACGTCGAAAGCCGTATTGTTGATCGCGAAGGATCCGACGACGCAGAACAGCATGATGACGGGCATCAGCACCGTCCGCGGCACCTTGAGGATCTGCTTGGAGACCTTGATGCACCACCAGCCCAGCGGAATCATGATGATGTTGGCGATGATGAACAGCAGGTAGACGGCGTATATGTTCTGCGGATTGTTGGTGAACAGCGACGGCCCGGGATTCATGTTCTTCATGTACAGCACGCCGATCACGATCGCGGTGATCGAGTCGCCGGGAATGCCGAAGACGAGCGCCGGAATCCAGGCGCCGGCCAGCGCGCTGTTGTTCGCCGACCCCGATTCGACGATGCCCTCGACGTGCCCGGTGCCGAATTTCTCCGGCTCCTTGGAGAATTTCTTGCTGATCGCGTAGGACATCCACGCCGCGATGTCCGCGCCGGCGCCGGGCAGCGCGCCGACCAGCGTGCCCAGCGCGCTGCCGCGCAGTATCTGCACCGGATATTTCTTCGCGAGGCCCCACATGCCCTTGAAGACGTTGCCCATCGGCTGGTCGACGATCTTGAGCGGCGGGTTGGTGTCGACGGCAAAGCGGATGATTTCCGAAATCGCGAACATGCCGATCATCAACGGGATCATGCCGATGCCGCCCAGCATCTCGATGTTGCCGAACGTGAAGCGCGGGAATCCCGCCGGATTGCCCAAGCCAACGCAGGCGACGAGCAATCCCAGCAGCAGCGACACGAAGCCCTTCAGCGGGCGGTCCGACGTCATGAACACGGCGCAGGTCAGTCCCAGCAGCACCAGCCAGAAGTACTCGAAGGAACTGAATTTCAGCGCGAACTCGGCGAGCGTCGGTGCGGCCATGATCAGCACCGCCGTGCCGAACAGCCCGCCGATGGCGGAAAAGACGAGTCCCGCCCCCAGCGCGGTTTCGGCCTGGCCCTTCTTGGTCATCGCATAGGCTTCGTCCGTATAGGCCGCGGACGCCGGCGTGCCGGGCATGCGCATCAGGCAGCCGGGAATGTCGCCGGAAAATATGGCCATTGCCGTCGCGGTGACGATCGCCGCGATGGCCGGGATCGGCGCCATGAAGAATGTCACCGGCACAAGCAGTGCGGTGGCCATCGTCGCCGTGAGTCCGGGGACCGCGCCGACAAACAGCCCGAACAGCGATGCCGCGAGCATCACCCAGATGTTGTACGGATCGAAGACCAGGACGAATGCCTGGGACCAGGCCGGACTCACCACGGCCCCCGCGCGGAAGACTCCGTCGTCACCACGCAACGCCCTGCAACAGGCCTCACGGCAGCGGGACTCGCCGGCATCACCACGCGACGCCCTGCAACAAGCCCCACGGCAGCGGAACTTTCAGCAGCTTGTAGAACGCGTAATGGATGCCCAGCGTCATGACGATGGACAGCGGCACGATCCATTTCGCGCCAACGCCATACACCCAGAACAGCAGCGAGAGATAGATCACGCCGAGCGGGATGAAGCCCAGCTTGTCGACGGCCAGGATGTACAGGATGTTGACGCCGATGGTCAGCGCAAACGCGATCACGTGCCTGCGCGAACTGCGTCCAGTCGGCGAACGCGATCCATTCGGCGCGCTCGCCCCACGCGCGGCGCGTGGCGAGGCCTTTCAGTACCAGCAGCGCGCCGCAGACGGCAAGGCCGACCGCCAGCAGGCCGGGAAACAGCGCGGGCCCGACCTGCTGTCCCGGAATCTTGGGAAAGCTCTGCACGTGGACGAGGATCACCACGCTGAACAACAGCAGCAACGCGCCCCAGACGGCATCGTTGAGTCTCATGCGCGCTGCCCTTCTATGCGACTCCGGTGCCGGGGCGCGCGCCCCGGTCCCCGGAAATCCGTGTCACTTGACGATCCCGACCGCCTTCATCGTCGCGCCCAGATCCTTGTCGGACTTGGCCATGAACAGCGCAAATTCCTCCGGCGGCGCATAGATGACGCCGAAGCCGCGCTGCGCCATGAAGTCCGTGTAGTCCTTGCTGGCGACGATCTTCCTGATCGCGGCGACCAGCTTGTCGCGCGCTTCGGGAGGCAGGTTCTTCGGCGCCGCGATCCCGCGCCAGGCGGCCATCGTCCAGCTGCTGCCGGTCGCCGACTTCAACGTCGGCACCGCCGGGTACAGCGCGGACGGCGCGTCGGCCATGACCGCGAGGCTCTTGACCTTTCCGGCGTCGATGAGCGAGCGCGCCTCGGGCAACGACACCGGCGCGATCTGCACGCCGCCGGCAACCAGGTCCTGCAGGCCGGGCGCCGCGCCGTTGGAAGGAACCCACGGCACGCTGGCCGGATCGACCTTCAGGTCCTGCAGCATGCCGGCGATCGCCAGGTGCCAGATGCCGCCCTGCCCGGTGCCGGACGCCTTGAACTTGCCCGGACTCGCCTTGATGGCGGCGACCAGTTCGTTGACGTTCTTGTAGGGCGAATCGGCGGCCACCTGCAACCCGGCCGGATCGGCGTTGACCAATCCGATCGGCGTATACGACGCGCCGGTCAGCTCGGTGAGTCCCTGCCAATGCATCATGCCGATCTCGACGGTGATCAGGCCGATCGTGTACCCGTCCGGCGCGCCTTGCGCGATGGCGCTGTGACCGACGACGCCGCTGCCCCCGGTGCGATTGACGACGTTGACGGGCTGCCCGAGCTCCTTTTCCATCAACGTGCCGATGATCCGCGCCGTCGCATCGGTGCCGCCGCCGGCGCCCCACGGGACGATGAGCGTAATCGGTCGTTCGGGATAGGCGGCGAAGGCTGCCGACACATAGAGCGCGGCGGCCAGCGCAACGAGTGCGCGCTGCATCAGTTTCATGGATCCTCCTTCAGGACGGGACTGCAAAAGGCGACGGTGCGTCTTCGTGGCAGCTTGAGGCTGCGCGCATCCGGCGATGTGGCGGCGACGTTAACAGCGCTCATGCAACCGGTCAAGTGGTCAGACCAATCACCGGCAGCGGCAATGGGTCACCGGCCGGATGCGGCGTCCGTGTCGCGCGACGGCGCGATTCCCACGCGTTCCCGGATGTGAGTCGCGATCGTCGCGGTCAGGCGAGCCAGGTCCGCCTCGAGGCGCAGGAATCCGGTGCTGGGTTCGAACGTCTGCTCGTCCATGTACAGCGTGCGCTTGATTTCCAGTTGCAGGCTGTGCCGGCGTTCGCCGGGCCGCCCGTGCTTGCGCACGATTTCCACGCCCTTGTAGGGATCGTTGATGGCGACGGCATAGCCCATGTGCCGCAGCGTTTCGGCGACCAGCTGCGTGAACCCGGGTTCGCACGTCGATCCGTCGCGGTCGCCCAGCACGAAGTCCGCGCGTTCGCGACCGGGATCGTCGGCGCGCGCATCGCCGACCGCCGGCATCGAGTGGCAGTTGATGTGCCACACGGCGCCGAAGCGTTGAAAGCGCCCGTCGAGCAACGCATCGAGTTCGGCGTGATACGGCCGCCAATAGTGGTCGATGCGGGCCATGACTTCCGCGCTGGTGAGCTTGCGCGCGTACATCGGGACGCCGTCGCCGGCCATCCGCCAGACCAGCCCGATTCCCTGCAGCGTCTTGCGGCTCGGCGCTATCGGGTGCGGCCACGGGTCGGCGAGCAGATCGGGGTCGATGTCGTCGAGTCCGCGGTTCGGATCGATGAACGCGCGCGGGAAACGCGCTTCGAGCAGCGTCGCGCCAAACGACGGCGCCGCGCGCCAAAGCGTGGCGACGTGCGTGTCTTCCGCCTGCCTCACGAGCGAGCGCGCCGGCGCGTGGTCGAACGCCTGCGGATAGGCGGTGCCCGAGTGCGGCGAATCGAGCACCAGCGGGATCGTGTCGCCCGCGGGATCGTGGCGGATGAAGACTTCCGTGTTGGTCATTGCTCGTTCAGGTAGCACGCCGACTTGTGTCCCGGCGCGATCTCGACGAGCGGCGGCGCCGCTTCCCGGCATTTTGCCATCGCGTGCGGGCAGCGGGGATGAAAGTGGCAACCCGACGGCGGATCGAGCGGCGAAGGTATCTCGCCCTTGATCGGCACGAACGTGCGTTTGCCCGGCGTGACCTTGCCCACCTCGGCCAGCAGCGCCTGCGTGTACGGGTGATTGCAGTGCGCGAAGAGTTCCGCCGACGGCGCGCTCTCGACGACGCGGCCGAGGTACATCACCACGACCCGATCCGAGATGTACTTGACCACGCCCAGGTCATGGCTGATGAACAGGTACGTGAGGTTGAGCGCGCCCTTCAGTTCCATGAACAGGTTCAGCACCTGGGCCTGGATGGAAACGTCGAGCGCCGCCACGGATTCGTCGCAGACCAGGAACAGCGGCTTGACCGCGAGCGCGCGCGCAATGCCGATGCGCGCACGCTGGCCGCCCGAGAATTGGTGCGGATAGCGGCGCATGAGCGTGGGATCGAGCCCGACGCGATTCAGCATCAGGCCGACATACTCGACCTGCTGGGTGCCGCGGATCATGTTGTGCGCGACCGGCGCCTCTCCCACGATGTCCAGCACGCGCATGCGCGGGTTCAGCGACGCGTACGGATCCTGGAAGATCATCTGCATCTTGAGCTGCTGCCTGCGCGCCGCGGCGGCGTCCAGGCCCGCGAGCGACGCGCCCTGCCAGAAACGTTCGCCGGCGGAGAGCGGCAGCAGGCCCACGGTCATGCGCCCGAGCGTGGACTTGCCGCACCCGGACTCGCCTACCAGGCCGACCACCTCGCCCGGCGCGACGACGAGATCGACGTTGTCCACCGCATGCACGACCTCTTCCTTCATCCCGGCGCCGAACCGGTTGCCGATCTTCGCGGCGAGGTCGAGCGACTTCACGAACCGCTTCGACACGCCTTTGAGTTCGACGAGCGCCGTCACGTCCGCGGTCATTGGACCCCCACGCTGGCGGCGCGGTAACTACCCCAACACTCACTGCGTTCGCTGCCCCCGGAGGGGGAGCAATTCGCGCCTTGGGGCTGCCCTGCGGCGCGGTAACGACCCCCACGCTCACTGCGTTCGCTGCCCCCGGAGGGGGAGCGATTCGCGCCTTGGGGCTGCCCTGCGGCGCTCATATCCGCACCGGGACGAGAGGATGAAAACAGCGCACGGACTGTCCGGCGCCGCCGACCGGCCGCATTTCGGGCGAGACTTCGCATTCGGCGTCCGCGCGCGAGCAGCGCTCGCGAAACGGACAGCCGGGCGGCAGGTCGAGCAGTGACGGCGTCATGCCGGGAATCTGCTTCAAGCGCTGCCCGCGCTCGTTGTTGGCGGGCACCGAATCGAGCAAGCCCCGCGTATACGGATGCGCCGGGTGCGCCAGCACCTCGTCGCACGAGCCCTGCTCGACGATGCGCCCCGCATACATCACGCACACACGATCGGCGAGGCCGGCGATCACCGACAGGTCGTGCGTGATCCAGATCAGCGCCGTGCCGGTTTCACGCGTCAGGTTCTGGATTTCGTAGAGGATCTGGCCCTGGATGGTGTTGTCAAGCGCCGTCGTCGGCTCGTCGGCAATGATGAGGTCGGGACGATTGAGCATCGCGATCGCGATGGCCACGCGCTGGCGCATGCCGCCCGAGAACTGGTGCGGATAAGCGAGCAGCCGCTCGTCCGGCGACGGAATGCCGACCTTTCCCAGCGCCTCGCGCGCCCGCAGCCGGGCGACCTCCCTGCTCACGCGCTTGTGCGCGAGAATGGCCTCGACCATCTGCACGTCGATGCGCAGGACCGGATTGAGCGTCATCATCGGATCCTGGAAGATCATCGCGATCCGGTTCCCGCGCATGCGGCGCTGCTGTTCCGCGTTCAGCGTGCGCTGCTCGACGCCGTCAAGCACGATGCTGCCGGCGACGATCTTTCCGGGCGGATCGATGAGCCCCATCAGCGAGTAGCCGGTCATCGACTTTCCCGAGCCGGACTCGCCGACCAATCCGAGCACTTCGCCGCGCCCCACGCTGAAGGAAACGTCGTCGACCGCCTTGACCACGCCGGCCTTGGTGAAGAAATGCGTGCGCAAGCCCTCGACCTCGAGGACGGGTTCGGTGATCGCTTCGGCCGATTCGATCATCTCCTCGGCCCCCTCATCGCTGAAGCCTCGGATTCAGCACGTCGCGGAGCTGATCGGCGACGAGGTTGATGCTGACGATCGTCAGCAGCAATGCGATGCCGGGAAAGAAACTGATCCAGTACTTGCCGGACAGCAGGTACTGGTAGCCATTGGCGATCAGCAGGCCCAGCGATGGCTCGGTGATCGGCAGCCCCAGTCCCAGGAACGACAGCGTGGCTTCCAGCGCGATGGCCGCGGCCACCTGCACGGTGGCGACCACGATCATCGGCGGCAGGCAATTGGGCAGCAGGTGCCGGAACACGATGCGCGACGGCGACAACGCGAGGCATCGCGCCGCCTCCATGTATTCGCGGCGCTTCTCCACCAGCGCCGCGCTGCGCACGGTGCGCGCGTAGTACGCCCATTGGACCGTGACCAGCGCGGTGATGACCTTGCCGGTGCCCTGCCCCAGCACGGCGATCAGGATCAGCGCGATCAGGATGGCAGGAAACGAAAGCTGGATGTCGACGATGCGCATGACCAGCGTTTCGAATTTCCCGCCGAAGTAGGCCGCGGTCAATCCCATCGTCAGGCCGATGATCAGCGCAAAGACGGTGCTGATCACGCCCACGGCGAGCGAAATGCGCAGGCCGTAGAAGATGGCGGACAGCATGTCGCGCCCCTGGTCGTCGGTGCCCAGCCAGAAGCGGCCGCCATTGGGCGCGGGCGAACCCGGCGGCAGCCGGCTGTCCATCACGTCGAGCTGCGCCAGGTCGTACGGATTCTGCGGCGAGATCATCGGGGCGAACAGCGCCGCGAGCACAACCAGCGACAAGAGCCCCAGCCCGAACACGGCGACCGGATTGGCGAGGAAGTCGCCGACGACGCGCTGCAACGGCGTCTGCACCGTCCTGGCGGATGCGCTGGTCGCAGGCAGCGGGGACGCCATCAGCGCGGCCTCATCCCTTGCTCTCGGTGATCCGGACGCGCGGATCGAGCGCGGAATACAGGATGTCGACGACCAGGTTGATCACGATGAACAACGACACGATGACCAGCAGGTAGGCGACGATCACCGGCCGGTCGAGGAAGTTGATGGAATCGATGAGGAGCTTGCCCATGCCGGGCCACGCGAAGACGCTCTCGGTGACGATGGCGAACCCGATCAGCGCGCCGAACTGCAGCCCGATCACCGTGACGATCGGGATCAGGATGTTGCGCAGCACGTGCACGCCGATCACGCGCGAGTTGGTGAGCCCCTTCGCGCGGGCGAACTTCACGTAGTCCTGCAGCAGCGCCTCGTGGGTACCGGCGCGCGTGAGGCGTATGAGCAACGCCAGGTTGAACAGCGCAAGGTTGGTGGCCGGCAGTATCAGGTGCTTCAGGCCGTCCCACGACATGAACGACACCGGGATGAGGCCGAACAGCAGCGTCGTCGGCCCGCGGCCGTTCGACGGCAGCCAGTGCAGTTCGACCGCGAATACCATGATCAGCATCAGGCCAACCCAGAATGTCGGCAGCGAGAAGCCGAGGATCGAGCCTGCCATGATGGAGCGCCCCGCCACGCCATTGGGCTTCAGGCCCGCCAGAAGGCCCAGCGGAATGCCGAGCACGACGGCGATCAGCGTGGCCGAGATCGCGAGTTCCATCGTCGCCGGCATCCGCTCGAGGATGAGCCCGAGCGCCGACGTGGCGTGGACGAAGGACTTGCCGAGATCGCCGTGGAACGCGCCGCTCAGGAACGTGAAGTACTGCGCGTACAGCGGCTTGTCGAGCCCGAGCGCCGCGATCGCCTGCTCGCGCTCGGCCTGGTCGGCCTGCGGGTTGATCAGGATGTCGATCGGGTTGCCGATCGCATAGACGCCGACGAACACCAGCAGCGACATGACGAGCAGCACCACCACGCTCTGCATGCTGCGGCGGATGACGAAGACAAGCATCGCGTTATCCGGACAAAGGCAATGGCTCGCCTTTGACCGTGGGGTTCAACCTTTCACCGGCTTGAACTGGAACGCCAGCGTGTATTCGTCGGTACGCGGGACGTAAGTCACGCCCTTGGCCGTCGCCCACATCGTGAACTGGAAGTGGATCGGCAGGAGCCCCAAGTCCGACATCGACAGCTCGGTCGCCCGCTGCAGCATGATCCGGCGGTTTTCGTCGTCGACCTGCTGCATCGCCTGCTCGATCAGGTAGTCGACCTTGGGGTTGCTGTAGCGTCCCCAGTTGACGGCGCCCAAGCCCTTGTCGGTATTGTAGGTCGCGAGCAGCGAGCGCAGCGGGGACGAAGCCTCGCCCGTCGACGCGCCCCAGCCCACCATGTAGAAGCTGAACTCCTGCTTCGACGCCCGCGAAGAGTACGGTCCCATCGGCGCCGTCTCGACCTTGGCGGCGATGCCGACGCGCGCCAGCATCTGCGCCACGGCCTGCACGATCTTCTCGTCGTTGACGTAGCGCCCCGAAGGTCCGTGGATCGTGACGTTGAAGCCGTCGGGATAGCCGGCTTCGGCGAGGAGCTTCTTGGCGCCTTCCGGATCGAACGCGTCGGCCTTCAGGCTCGGCACGTTGCCGAACAGCGTTGCCGACACCAGTTGGCCCGACGGAATGGCCTGGCCCTCCATCACGCGCTCCGCAATCGCCGGCCGGTTGATCGCCTTGGAGATCGCGCGGCGCACGCGGACGTCCAGCAGCGGATTCTTGGCCAGCGGCTTGCCGTCCTTGCCGGTGATGAACGGGCTCGAGCGGTCGAGGAAGTCGAAGTTGAAATAGATCACGCGGTGGGAAATCTTGGACGTGACATTGAACTTGGGGTCGGCCTTCAGGCGCGCCAGGTCCGCCGTCGGCACGCCTTCCATGGCGTCGACGTCGCCCGAGAGCAGCGCCGCCACGCGCGCCGGCTCGCTCTTGATGATCCTGAAAGTGACCTTGTCCCAGACGGGCTTGTCACCCCAATAGTTGTCGTTTCGCGCCAGTTCGACGCGGTCGCCGTTCACGTACCGGACGAACTTGAAGCGGCCGCTGCCGACGGCCGCCTTGCCGCTGTTGAAGTCGTCGGTGGTGGCGTTGGCTGCGGCCTTCTTCGACACGATGTAGATCGTGGACAGGTCGTTCGGCGCCAACGGATACGGCGCCGCGTACTTGAGGCGCAGCGTGTACGGGTCGACGATCTGCTTGCTGACGATGGCCTTGGTGTAGGCGGTGAAGCGGCCGGGACTGTTCGGCACCAGCGGCACGCGATCGATCGAGAACACGACGTCCTCGGCGGTCAGTTCGGATCCGTCGTGGAACTTGACCCCCTTGCGCAGCTTGAACTCCCACGTCGTGTCGTCGATCGTCTTCCACGACGTCGCGAGGCCCGGGATCATCTTCGAGTCCGGGTCCATCTGCACGAGCTTGTCGAAGATGTGCTCGGCGACGTTGTTGTTGGGAAACAGGTTGAAGAAGTGCGGGTCGATCGACGTGACGTCCGCGGCGACCGCGATCTTGAGATCGGCCGCATTTGCCGGCTGCGCAAATTGCGGCGCAACGAGGAACGCCGCCGCAGCGGCCAGGACGCCGAAACCGCGGCGAAGCGTGGAAATGCGCATGGAAATCACCTTCGAATGGAAGTCCGGTTGGGATGGCGACGACGACGGCATCGCGGGTTGGCTGCAATCTAGCGCGAAAGCCCTTCCACCGTCAAAAAGCCGCAGCCGCGGCATGCTCCGGGAAGGGAGCCCGCCGAACGCGCTTCAGACAACCCTGGGTCAAACAACCTTCACGCTGATGTCCGGCAGCCTGTCGATGTGACCGGTCATCACGTCGCCCTTCACCACCGGGCCGACGTTTTCCGGCGTTCCCGAGTAGATGATGTCGCCGGGCATCAACTCGAAGGCCTGCGACAGCTTGCTGATCTGCTCGGCCACCGTCCAGATCATCTGGTTCAGGTTGGCGGACTGCTTGACCTGGCCGTTGACCTTGAGCCAGATGGCACCCTCGGTGAAGGGTCCGGTCTTCGCGGCGGGCTGCAGCGGGCCCAACGGCGCCGATTTGTCGAAGCTCTTGCCGATCTCCCACGGTTTCTTCTCGTCGCCCATGGCGCGTTGCAGGTCGCGCCGCGTCATGTCGAGTCCCACCGTGTAGCCGAACACGCAGCCCAGCGCCTGCTCGACGGGAATGTCGCGCCCGCCCCGCTCGAGCGCCGCGACCAGCTCGATCTCGTAATGGTAGTTCTTCGTCAGCGTCGGATAGGGATGATCGACGGTCACGCCGGGCGGAACGATCTGCACCGCATCCGTCGGCTTCTGGAAGAAGAACGGCGGCTCGCGGTTCGGGTCCGAGCCCATTTCCCGCGCGTGGGCGGCATAGTTGCGGCCGATGCAATAGATCCGGCGAACGGGGAACAGGTCGCCGGAACCGCTGATCGGGATGTACGTGGGAGCGACCGCGAACGGTGTTCGCGCGACCTGCGCCGACGCTGGCTCGTGGGCGCTCATCCCCGCCGTCACCAACAATGCGGTCTGCAGCAAGTGGCGGCGTCTGGTCGATTTCATGTGGCTCTCCCGTTGGCGTCGCACGGCGGCGGATGTTCGCGCACGATAGCCTCGAGCGTATTGTAGAACTGATCGTCCGTCGCCACGTCGCGCGCCGCCATCGCGCGCGCCTCCGCGTCCGTCAACCTGGCACCTTTGGCGTTCCAGCCGCGAGCCTCCGCGAGGACCCCTTGCTCGTAACGGAACTCGGCCCGCGGGCGGCCATTGGGATACCACGAGCGCACGCCGCCGGCCCGCCGTCCGTGGGCATAGACCGCCTCGAGCTTGGGTTTGGGTTCGGACCTGGCGTTCCCTTCGGAGTACCACAGCGCGACGGTGCCGCTCAGCGCGTCGTCGTCGTACGGCAGGTGCGCGATGCGCACGCCGGCGGACGACCAATACAGGAAGCTGCCGGTGCGCTTGCCGCGCGTGAACGCGCCGGCGACGCGCAACGTGCCGTCAGGCATGCGCAGCTCGTAGGCGCCGTGCGGCTGGCCGTCGCGACAGTTACCCGTGACGACATACGCCTCCGTCGCGGCGAACGTGCCGAAGGGTGCCGCGGCAAGCGCAATGACGATTGCGAGCCGGATCAGCCCTGGCGACGCGCCCACCATGCCGAAAGTTCGCCGACGATTCCGCGCCGGAACGCGAGAACGCAGATCACGAAGATGACGCCGGTGATCACCGTCACCCATTGCCCGAAGCCCGCCAGATAGCTTTCCAGGCCGATGATCGTGAATGCGCCCACCACGGGGCCGAATATCGTGCCCATGCCGCCCAGCAGCGTCATCAGCACGACCTCGCCCGACATCGTCCAGTGGACATCGGTGAGCGAGGCCAGCTGGAACACGATGGCCTTGGTGGCGCCGGCAAGTCCCGCGAGCGTTGCCGACAGGATGAATGCGAGCAGCTTGTACTTTTCCGCGTCATAACCAAGCGAGACGGCGCGCGGCTCGTTCTCGCGGATGGCCTTCAGTACCTGCCCGAACGGCGAGTTGACGATCCGGTAGATGAGCAGGAATGCCGCCAGGAAAATGGCGAGCACCACGTAGTACATGACAAGCGTGTTGGACAGATCGAGCAGCCCGAACAGCTTGCCTCGGGGCACCGCCTGGATGCCGTCCTCGCCGTGCGTGAACGGCGTCTGCAGATAGAAGAAATACACCATCTGTGCCAGCGCCAGCGTGATCATCGCGAAGTAGATGCCCTGCCGGCGTATGGCCAGCAACCCCACGACGACGCCCATCGCCGCCGCGCTGAGCGTGCCCATGAATATCGCGGCTTCCGGGGGCCAGCCCCACTCCTTGGCGGCGTGGGCGCAGACGTACCCCGCAGTTCCGAGGAACATCGCGTGGCCGAAGGAGAGCAATCCGCCAAAGCCGATCAGCAGGTTGAACGCGCAGGCAAACAGCGCAAAGCACAGCGCCTTCATGAGGAAGACCGGATAGACACCCAATACGGGCGCCAGCACCAGCGCCACCGTCATGACCGCCGTCGCGACCAGCATGGTCCGCGAGGCCGGCAACGCGGGAGTGGTTGACGCTATGGCCATGGCGCGCCTACTTTTCCTTGCCGAACAGCCCGGCGGGCTTGATGAGCAGCACGATGACCATGATCACGAAGATCACGGTATTCGACGCTTCCGGATAGAACACCTTGGTCAGGCCTTCGACGATTCCCAATCCGAAGCCGGTGAGGATGGCGCCCAGGATCGATCCCATGCCGCCGATCACCACCACGGCGAACACAACGATGATGAGATTGGCGCCCATTTGCGGGTTGACCTGGTAGATCGGCGCAGCCATCACGCCCGCCAGCGCCGCCAGCGCGACGCCGAAGCCGTAGGTCAGCGTGATCATCCGCGGCACGTTGATGCCGAACGCCTGCACCAGCGTCGGATTCTCCGTCGCGGCGCGCAGGTAGGAACCGAGCTTGGTGCGCTCGATGACGATACCACGTCGCGAGGCACACCAGCAGCGATGCCACGATCACCCACGCGCGGTATTTGGGAAGGAACATGAAGCCCAGGTTGAACGCGCCGGCGAATTCCTCCGGCAACCGGTACGGCTGTCCCGAACTGCCGTAGTAATTGGTGAAGACGCCCTGGAAGATGAGCGCCAATCCGAACGTCAGCAGCAGCCCGTAGAGATGGTCGAGCTTGTACAGCCGGGACAGCATCGTGCGCTCGATCACCACGCCGGTGAGGCCGATGACCAGCGGTGCGATGAGCAGCGACCACCAGTAGCCGACGCCCCACTTCTCCAGCAGAAACCACGCGCAGAACGCGCCCATCATGTATTGCGCGCCGTGCGTGAAGTTGATGACGTTGAGCAGACCGAAGATGACGGCAAGCCCAAGGCTCAGCATGGCGTAGAACGCGCCATTGATGAGCCCGATCAGCAGTTGCCCGAAGAGGGCCTGCGTGGGGATGCCGAAAATTTCCATGGGGGAAGACTTCTAGTGGACCCGTCCCTCGCCCCTGTTCTCTCGCGCGCGCGAGAGGACGGAGGGTGGGCCGACTTTTTGTTATTTCACCAGCGGGCAGTCGCCGTCCTTCAGCGGACGGAACGCCTGGTCGGCCGGAATCGTCGCCCGGACCTTGTAGTAGTCCCACGGGCCTTTCGACTCCGACGGCTTCTTCACTTCGACCAGGTACGCCGGATGGATCTTGCGGCCGTCGGCGCGGACCGAGCCCTTGCCGAACAGCGGATCGTCGGTCGGCGTTTCCTTCATCTTGGCGATCACCTTGGTGCCGTCGTCGCTCTTCAGCGCCTCGACCGCCTTCAGGTAATGCAGCGTCGCCGAGTAGACGCCGGCATGAACCATCGTCGGATGGATACCCTTGTCCAGCGCGGCGAAGCGCTTGGCGAACGCGCGCGTCTGGTCGTTCGTGTCCCAGTAGAACGTGTTGGTGACGATCAGGCCCTGCGCGGTCGGCAGTCCGAGCGAGTGGATGTCGGTGAGGAACACCAGCAGGCCGGCCAGGTTCTGCCCGCCCTTGACGATGCCGAATTCGGCCGCCTGCTTGATCGAGTTCGTCGTATCGCCGCCCGCATTGGCGAGGCCGATGATCTTTGCCTTGGACGCCTGCGCCTGCAACAGGAACGAACTGAAGTCCTGCGTGTTGAGCGGCGCGCGCACTTTGCCCAGAACCTTGCCACCGTTCTTCAGGACGACCGCCTCGGTATCGCGCTCGAGCGCGTGGCCGAACGCGTAGTCGGCGGTCAGGAAGAACCACGTGTCGCCGCCCGTCTTGACGATGGCGCCGCCGGTACCGTTGGCCAGCATCCACGTGTCGTAAGTCCAGTGGATCGTGTTCGGGGTGCAGGCCTTGCCGGTCAGGTCGGACGACGCGGCGCCGGACACCAGGAACGCCTTGCCCTTTTCCTTGGTGATCTGGTTCACTGCCAGCGCGACGCCGGAGTTGGGCGTGTCGAGAATGACGTCGACCTTGTCCGTGTCGTACCACTGCCTGGCGATGGCCGAGCCCACGTCGGGCTTGTTCTGGTGATCGGCGGAAATGACTTCGACCTTGTAGCCGCGCTTCTCGATGCCGGAATCCTCGACCGCCATCTTGGCCGCGACCACCGAACCCGCGCCCGCCAGATCGGTGTACAGACTCGACATGTCCGAAAGCACGCCGAGCTTGATCAGGTTGTCGGAAACCTGCGCGTGCGCCGTGCCGAGTGAAAGGGCTGCGGCGACTGCCATGCCGACGAGCGTGCGTTTGAAAGTATTCATGATGCTCCTCAATGAAAAAATGAAATTGCCCCCGGCTACACGCCGAGATATTCGTGAAGCTTGGCCATGTTCGCGTCGAGATCCGCGTTAGGGATCATGTCCACGACGCGGCCGTGCTCCATCACGTAATGCCGGTCGGCGACGGTAGCCGCGAACCGGAAATTCTGTTCGACCAGCAGGATCGTGAATCCCCGCTGCTTCAGCTGGGCGATCGTGCGCCCGATGTGCTGCACGATCACCGGCGCCAGGCCTTCCGTGGGCTCGTCCAGCAGCAGCAGTCGCGCGCCGGTGCGCAGTATGCGGCCGATCGCGAGCATCTGCTGTTCGCCGCCCGAGAGCTTGGTGCCCTGGCTGTGCAGGCGCTCCTTCAGATTGGGGAAGAGTTCGTAGATTTCGGCCAGCGGCAGGCCGCCCTCGCGCACGATGGGCGGCAGCAGCAGGTTTTCCTCGACATCGAGACTGGCAAAGATCCCCCGCTCCTCCGGACACCAGGCGATGCCAAGCCTGGCGATGCGGTTGGACGTGAGCGCGATCGTCTCCGTGGACTCGAACGCGATCGAACCTTCGCGCCGGGGCACCGCGCCCATGATCGACTTGAGCGTGGTCGTCTTTCCTGCACCATTGCGGCCGAGCAGCGTAACCACTTCGCCGGCAGCGACCTCGAAGTCGACGCCATGCAGGATGTGCGACTCGCCGTACCACGCGTTCAGCCCGCGCGCGACGAGAAGCGGCGCGCGGCACCCATCGCTGGCGTTGGCTGCGCGCTCATTGCTTCAGGCATGACCGGCGCCAAGATAGGCCGTGATGACCTCGGGATGCTTCGAAACCGTCGCGTAGTCGCCTTCGGCCAATATCTCGCCGCGCGCCAGTACGGTGATCCTGTCCGCCAGCGTCGACACCACGGATAGGTTGTGCTCGACCATCAGCACCGTTCGATTCGCCGCCACCTTTCGGATCAGCGCAGCAATCCGTTCGACGTCCTCGTGTGTCATTCCCGCCGTCGGCTCGTCCAGAAGCATCATTTCCGGATCGAGCGCCAGCGTCGTCGCGATTTCCAGCGCCCGCTTGCGCCCGTAGGGCAATTCCCCGGCCCGCGTATGCGTGAAGTCCGACAGGCCGACGGCATCGATCAACTCCGCAGCTCGGCCGTCCAGCCGCATGAGCGTGGCCTCGGAGCGCCAGAAATCCAGCGAATGCCCTTGTTTGCGCTGCAGCGCGATGCGGACGTTTTCATGCACGGTGAGGTTCGGGAACACCGCGGAAATCTGGAACGAGCGCACCAGGCCCGTGCGCGCGATGGCGGCCGGCCGCGATCCGGTGATTTCCTTGCCGTTGAACAGTATCTGGCCGCGCGTGGGCGTGAGGAAATGCGTGAGGAGGTTGAAACACGTCGTCTTGCCGGCGCCGTTGGGGCCGATGAGCGCATGGATGCTTCCGCGGCGAATGGACAGGCTTACGTCCTTGACCGCGACGAATCCCTTGAACTCCTTGGTCAGGCCCTTGGTTTCGAGAATCGTGTCGTCGGCCATTCACGGCGCGGGCGCCCGAGGCAAGGCGCCGCTTTTCCTCCAGTGCGGCGGATTATGCGTGTTTCGTCATGTGTCGTGCAACCAATAGATGGGGCCGAAGTCGTCCCGCCCGACGGTCGCCGGTGCACCTTGGACGTCCGCCTCAGTACTCGATGCGGGCGAAATAGGTCTTTTGCGATGCTTCGCGGGCTTCTCCGAGCGTCCGTATCCCCTGTTGGGCAAGCAGGGGAATCATGCGCAGGAAGACTTCTCCGGTCATGATGGCGTCGCCCAGCGCCGTGTGCCTTCCGATGGGATTCACGCCCATCCGCTCGGCGATCGCCTCCAGGCGGTGCGATTCGAGATCCGGATGAATGACCGCTGAAAGAAGCAGCGTGTCGAGGACCGGCTGCGCGAAGCGGACGCCCGTTGTCTCCTCCTTCAGGCGCAGGAAGCGCATGTCGAATGCCGCGTTGTGGGCAACCAGCACGGTGTCCTCGCAGAACTGCCCGAACGCGGGAAGCACGCGATCGATCGTCGGCTGGCTCTCGAGCATCGCCGCGTCGATGCCGGTTATCCTGCTGGCCTCCGGGGACATGCCACGGCGCGGATCGACGAGCTGCTCGAACACCTCGTGCTCGAGCAGCCGCCCGTTGACGATGCGCACGGCGCCGATGGAGACGATCTCGTCACCCTCGGAAGGCTTGAGCCCGGTCGTTTCCGTGTCGAAGACCGTGTAGTCGAGACTGGCGAGCGGCCGGTTGTCCAGTTCGGGCGTCTGCCCGGGCTGGTGGAAGAGGTCGAAATCGTAGTACTCCGGACGGCTCTCGACGACCGGCGAAGCGCCCAGCGCAGTCTCCTCCGGCCGGGTGACCGGCATCGCAAAGCGGAAGTATTCGCGTTGCGACGGCTTGTGGATCTGGTACCAGATCTCCGCGCTGTGCCGCTCGACGATCTGCTTCAGCGTGAGCGGACACGCCTCCCCTCCCAACTCCAGCGAATCGGTCTGCCACGCCATCGTGGTCTCCGACCCCAGCGGCGCGCCGGTCCAGATCAGGTCGAGGTGCGCGATCTGCCCGGCGCCTGCGAGCGCGAAGCGGATCTCCCTGATGCCGAATTCGCCCTGCAGCCGGCTCACGAGATAGGTGATGGCCTGCATCAGCGAATAGCTGTCCACCTTCATCCAGATCGACTCGTCGACGGCTTCGAGCTTCGTCGGCAGCCCAAGCCTGCCTTCGATGCGGCGACGCGCGGCGCTGATCAGGTCGGCGCCGCGCATGTCCTCGAGCGGCCATTCGGTGCGCAGCGAATCGGCGAATTCGACGGCGGCCCGGTCGAGTCCGGCGCTCATCCGCTGTGCTTCCTCGCCGATGATGCCGATGAAACGGCTGCGCGCCTCGTTGTCCATTTCGGGAAACGAAGCGATCGTCTCCACCGCCGCGCGCACGCTGGCAAGCGACGCACGCGTGCCCTGGGTCAGCGTCTGGAGCAACGTATCGCGGCGGCTGCCCGTCTCGATGCGGCGCGTGATGTTGTCGAGGATCAGCACGAACCCGGTAATACCGTCGGGGGCCGCTTCCATCGTCACGTCCGCAGCGGCACCCAACACCGGCGCCATCTGCACGCGCACGAGCTGACCCGCGGGAGCCGTCGTGACGAAGCTCGCGACGGGACTGCGCGCCTCCTGGCGCATGCGGTCGCGAATGCTCTCCAGCGCATGGATGATGAGGTTGCGATCGAAGGTGGCAAAGATCGAGCGTCCCAATCCGACCAGGCTGTGCGCCTTTCCCGCGCGGCCACCCCGTCGAGAGGCTTGCGCAGCAGCTGCATGGCCCGCGCGTTGTAGAGCAGGATGCGCCCCTCGACATTGCACACGATGACGCTCTGCGCGAGCTCCGACATCAGCGCCGCGAGACGGTTCCGTTCCTGCTCGATGCGCGCATTCGCCTCGCGCACCTGCCGCTCGACGTCCTGCTTCAGCAGCGAATGCGCCTCGGCGAAGCGATTGAGTTCGGCGCGCCAGCCGCTGCATTTCCGCCGACCCGCGCAGCTGCGGCGCGATGCGCCGGATTGGCGGCTGAGCATCACGCGCGCGTCCTCGGCGAGCCGTCGCGGCGCGTCTGACATACCGGCGAAACAGCGACCACAGCACGAACGCGAGCGGCGCGAGCAGCAGCAGCGCGGCGACGACGACATGGGCGGCGCGTTCGCGCAGGATCGGTCGACAGCCAGCGCGAGTTCCGCGGCGCTCAAGGTCCGCGCCCAGCAGCAGCGCAGTGGCGGCCAGCGAGAGCAGCACGAAACCCCACGCGCGGCCGAGCGCCAGCAGGAAGCGGACCTTGTCGCGGCATCGCCTATTCGCCGAGCATCTCCCGCAACCTGTCGCGATCAGGTCCTTGGTCGAAAAGGGCTTGGTCACGTAGGCGTCGGCGCCGACGGCCATCCCCTTGTTCACCTCGACGTCGCGTCCCTTGGCGGAGAGCATGATGATCCTGATGCCGGCCCATGCGGGATTCTCGCGCACCTTCTGGCAGACGTCGTAGCCGCTCATGCGCGGCATCATCACGTCGAGCAGGATCAGGTCCGGCCCGAATTCGCCCACCGCGCGCAGAGCCGTCCTCGCCGTTGGTGACGACCTTCACGTCGTAGCCTCTCTGCTTCATCAGGAACTCGAGCGAGACCACGATGTTGGGCTCGTCGTCGGCGATCAGAATCTTCTTGCCCATGCGTCACTCCTGCGGCGCGGGAACGAGCATGTCCGGACCAGGCGCCATTCCGGACGATGGATGCTGTCCGGCCGCGGGCTTCGTGACCGGCAGCTCGAAGATGAACGTCGCGCCTTCGCCCGGCACGCTCTCCACCCAGAGTCGGCCGCCGAAGTGCTCGATGATCTGGCGGCTGATCGGCAGCCCGAGGCCCGGTGCCGTGGGGCTTCTCGGTCATGCGTGTCGCCGGCCTGGCGGAACTTCTCGAAGATGATCCGCTGGTCTTCGACGCCGATGCCGGGCCCGTTGTCCGCGACCTCACCCGCAGCAGTCCGGCCGTCGGTCGACACCGTACGCTCGACGCGTCCTTCGTCCGGGCCGGACGAATTTGACCGCATTGGACAGCAGATTGATCAGCACCTGCACCAGGCGATCGCGGTCCGCATGGACGAACGCGTCGGCTTCCGGGCAGGCGTGTCTCGAGCGCCGACGTTCTTCGCGCGGAACAGCTGTCCGGTGGCGTTGATCGAGTCCTCGATGACCGCCTTCAGGTCGACTCGCCGACCTGCCATTCGGCGCGGCCCGACTCCAGCTTGGCGAGATCCAGCACCTGGTTGATGAGACGGGTCAGCCGCTCGCTTTCCTGGATGATGATGTTGAGGAATTTCTGCCGCTCGTCCGCGTCGAGTTCCGGGTTGTCGTGCAGGATTTCGGAAAACGCGCGGATCGACGTCAGCGGCGTGCGCAACTCGTGGGTGACCGTCGAGACGAAATCGTCCTTCAGCCGGTCGAGTTCCTGCAGCCGCTCGTTGGCGGCGCGCAGCTCGGCCGTCGCCGCCATCAGTTCCGCGACTTGTGCTTCAAGTTCGTGGCTGTACGCGATGACCTGCGACGCCTCGTCCAGCATCGTCCGGACCTCGTCCCGGCGACAGCGCGTCCTCCTTGACCGTCGAGGCCACCATGATGCGCGCGGAGGCCCCGCCAATGGCGCCGGCGAGCACGGTTTCCGCGAACCGGACCAGCGCCGCGTCCGCGACTATGTGCTCCGGCGATGCCACGCCGCGCCGCTGCGCGTGCTCGGCGAGCGCCGCATCGGCACGCTCGGGACCCAGGAAACGCGACAGCAATGCCCGGAGCTCGGGGAGCGATGCCGAGCCCTTCCAAACGTGCACGTCCGGACCCTCGCCCCCGTGCCGGAACACGTCGACGAAGCGTGCCGCCTGCGCCTGCTCGGACACGCTCTGCCGTGTCAGTACCGAGACCGAGAACGAAGGCGCCCACATTGGCCAGCGCGCTCCACAGCATCGCATGGGTGATGTCGTTCAGGCCCTCCAGCCCGAACAGCGCATAGGGTTTCAGCAGCGCAATACCGAACGGGCCATGCTCCACGAACCCGATCGGCAGCCATCCCGATTTCGCGAACGAAGGCAGCAGCAACGTATGGAGCCAGACGATGAATCCGGCGGAAAGGCCGGCAAGCGCGCCGGCACGGGTCGCTCCTTTCCAATAGATGCCGCCGATGACCGCCGGCGCGAACTGCGCTACCGCGGCGAAGGAAATGAGGCCGATGGCCACCAGCGCATAGGCTTCGCCGGCGAGCCGGAAGTAGAAATACCCGAGCAGCACGACCGCGACGATCGCGCCCTCTTCGTATTCCGAGCAGCAGTCCGGTAAGGTTGCTGCCGCTCGGCGAGCCGCATCGACGGAATGCGCAACAGCACCGGCATCACCAGGTCGTTGCACACCATGGTCGACAGCGCGATGGTCTCCACGATCACCATGCCCGTGGCGGCGGAAAGTCCGCCGATGAACACCAGCAGCGCCAGCGCCTCCTGCTTCTCGCTCATCGGCAGCGTCAGCACGAACGTGTCCGGGTCCACGGCCGCTCCGGAAAAGTGCATGAGACCGCCAAAGGCGGCGGGGATCACGAACACGTTCATCGCCAGCATGTACAGCGGGAACAGCCAGATCGCCTTGCCGAGGTGATTCTCGTTGACGTTCTCGACGACGGCAATCTGGAACTGCCGCGGCAGGAACATGATGGCGCACATCGACAACAGGGTCAGCGATGCCCAGCTCGCGTAACTTCCGGCTGCCCCGTTCAGCGGGGCGAACAGCGCCGCGAGCCTCTCGTGCGTGGCGGCTCGCGCGAAAAGATCGGCGAGCCCGTCGTAGATGCCGTAGGTGATGAATAACCCGACGGCAAGGAACGCGACCAGCTTTACGATCGACTCGAACGCGATCGCCGCGACCAGGCCCTCGTGGCGCTCGGAAGCGTCCAGGTGGCGCGTGCCGAACAGGATGGTGAACGTCGCCAGCACGAGCGCCACCCAGAACGCCGTGTCGGCGAGGATCGGGACCGCGTCGCGCTGCGCCGCCATCGCGACCTCCGGATACCGGACCAGGATGGTGAAGCTGTGCGACACCGCCTTCAGCTGCAGCGCGATGTACGGCACGACCCCGATCACCGCGATGATCGTGACGAGTCCGGCGAGCGCGGCGCTCTTGCCATAGCGCGACGAGACGAAGTCGGCCAGCGACGTGATGCGGTTCGCCTTGCTGATCCGGATGATCTTGCGCATCACCACCCACCACAGCGCCATCATCAGCGTCGGACCGATGTAGATGGGAAGGAAGCCGATCCCGTCGGCAGCCGCGCGCCCGACGCTCCCGTAGAACGTCCAGGCCGTCGCATAGACGCCGAGCGACAGCGCGTAGATGTACGGATTGGCGATGATCGAGCGCCCCTGGTCCGCCCGCTGGTCGCCGTAATACGCGATCGCGAACAGCGTCCCGAGGTACGCGAGCGCGACCGGAATGATCACCCAGCTCTGGAGCATCGCGTTCCCTCGCCTGGGCTTGCCTGCTACCGCGAGCGCTCGATGACGAGCGCGAGCAGGCCGATGAGCAGCAGCCACGCCAGGAAGACATAGGCGTACAGAAGCGGGATGCCGAGCGCCTCGGTAGGACGGTTGAACAGCGCGAGCACCGGATAGTTGAACAGCAGGAGGCCCAGCAGGAATATCGCCACGAGGCGCTCGCCCTTCATCGTCGCACGCATCCTTGTCCCCTCCTTCCGGCACGTTGACGGCCGGTTCAATACTAGCGACATCGCGGTCCGGCGGCGCGGCTCTGCCTGCGGGCAGAGACTCTTGCGACCCGCGGCGACTACAGCCGGTAGGTCAGGCGCAGCCGCTCCTGCAGCTGCTTCGCCTGCCGAAACGCCTCCTTCAGCATTCTCTGATCGACGTCGTGCAGCGCATACGGGTCGATCCGGTTCGGGCCGCCGCGCGCGGTCGCGTCCTGCTGCCGCAGCCGCAGGAACTGCAGGAAATGGAACGCTTCGACGGTCGCGTCGACATGCTTTTGCGCGACGTGCAGCCGCGCGCCGGCCAGGCGGATTCTGGCCGCGGTGCCGGTTTCCGGGATGCCGTGCGCCAACGCGAAGACGCGTGCGCAGTCGACGAAGATCCGCGTCCCGCGCGCCTTGAGATCGAGAGTGCCCTTCGCTTCCGCCTCGTCGTCGACGATGAACGTGCGGATCAGGCCGAGCGGCGGCTCGGCCGCGAGCGCGTTCTGCACCATGAGTCGCAGGAACATCGGATTGGCCTGCGTGTAGGCGAAGAGCCACTCGCGCAGCGCGTCGCACAACGTCGTATCGCCATACAGCGTGCGGAAGTCGAAGACGATGTTAGCGTTGAGCAGCGCCTGCGGCGTCGGCGCGCGGATCCACGCGAGAAACTTGGCCTTCCACTCCTCCGTCGACAGGCAGAGTTCCGGATTGCTCGCCATGACGTTCCCCGTGCACAGCGGGAATCCGAGGGCGTCGAGGCTGGTGTTGACATCGCGCGCGAACGCCAGCAGCCGCTCGCGCAGTCTCGCCGCTTCGTCTGCGTCGGCCGCGGAAAAGAGCAGCGCGTTGTCCTGGTCGGTCGCAAAGGTCTGCTCGCCGCGGCCCTCGCTGCCCAGCGCCAGCCAGCACCAGTCGATATCCGTCCAGCTGGTGGCGCGCGAGCACCAGTTCGATGGCGCGCCGCGACAGCGCGTCGTTCAGCGACGGCAATGGTGCGGGTGAGCGGCTCGGCGCCCACCCCCTGCGCGAGCAGATTCTGCGTGAGTTGCCGGATATCCTCGCCTGCCCGCTTCAGCTTGTCGATGGAATCGGACGAGTGCAGACCTTCGATGACCTGGCGCATCGAAACGCGCTGCAGCGCGAACAGGTCGCGCTCGTTGATCACGCCGCGGATCTTGCCGCCCTCGACGACGACGATCTGGCGAATCCCGCGCTCGGCCATCACATGCAGCGCCTCGTACGCCGTCACCGACGCGGGCAGCGTCACGATGGGCGTCGACATCACCTCCGCCAGCGGCGTCTCGAGCGGTCGCTCGCGGCAGCACGACGCGACGCAGCAGATCGACGAGCGTGAACATCCCGATCGGCGCGCCGTGGGCGTCGAGCGCGACGATCGTGCGGACTTTCGCGTCGGCCATCAGCTTCAGCGCGTCGGCCAGCGGCATGGTCGCCGCGCACGCGATCGGCTGGCCCCGCACCAGCTCCCCGAGCGTGCGCGTCAGCGTTTGCTGTTCGGCCGCGCGCTGGCTGTACTGGCTGTAGAGGCTCTCCAGCGACTGCTTCAGCTTCTCGGTGATCGCCTGCGTGCAATAGCGCTCGAATTCCGGCGACGCGCGACGCAGTTCCAGGAAGTCGTCGCGACGCAGCACATAGCAGTCCGTGTCCTGCAGCGCATGGAAGATCCGCGTCGTCGCCCCTCCCGCGGACAGCGCGCCGACGGGGAACAGGTCGCCCGGGCCGAGCGTGCGGTCCGGATCGGCCTGCACGTTGTTCGGGCGGCTGCCGACCAGCCCGCGCTGGACGATGTACAGATGCGCGACGGGCCCGCTTTGCGTCGTCAGGATCGTCGCGTCCTTCGCGTAATGCACGAGCGTCAGCTTGGGAATGAGAGCGCGCAGCGTCTCGTCGTCCATCCGGTTGAAAGGCGCGAAGCGCCGCAGGAATTCGCTGGCCGTGTCGGAAGCGTCGAGGCACGGCGGTTGCCGCAGTGGGGATTCGTCGTCATCGTCATCGAGGCCGCATGAGCCCGGGAATTGCGCGGCGCAGGCAAAAACCCCCGCGCGGCGGCGGGGGTCCTTGCCGTACTTCAGCGCGCGTACGTCAGTGCGCTGCGGCCTTCGCCATCGAGGATGCCGGTGTTCTGGCGCACGTACAACTCGTCCCACATGTCCTCCGCCCGCTTGTCGCGGTACAGGAGCGAGCCGATGATCACCGCCAGGAACCCCAGCGGGATCGAATACAGGCCCGGGTTGCGCAGCGAGAACCATGGCGTCTCGAGTCCGACCAGGCTCGTGTTGTCGTCCTTGAACTTCGTGAGGTTCGCCTGCGCCGCCGCGACGTTCTTGTCCAGCGCCGCGATCGCCTTCGCGACCTTCGCCTTCGCGGCGTCGTCCGCCGCGGCCGCGAGGTCGGCCTCGAGCTTCGGCTTGCTCGCCGCCGCGCCGTCGACCACCTTCTGCGCCGCCGCCTTGATCGCCAGCGGGTAGGTCATGTTCGGCGAGACCAGCACCAGGCCGATCGCCGCCACGCGTGCCGACGATCATGCCGAGCACGATGCCGCCGGTGTTGCATTTCTTCCAGAACAGCGTCAGCAGCACGCAGGGGAAGTTCGCCGACGACGCGACCGCGAATGCGAGCGCCACGAGGTGCGCGACGTTCTGTCCCTTGGCCGCGATGCCGATCGTGATGGCCAGCGCGCCGACGATCACCGTCGCGATCCGCGCCGCCTTGACCTGCTCCTGCGGCGTCACGTGTTCGGAACGGATCACGCCGACGTAGAGGTCATGCGCCATCGCCGACGCCGCAGCCAGCACCAGCCCCGCCACCACCGCGACGATCGTGGCAAAGGCCACGGCCGCAACGAACGCGAGGAACAGGTTGCCGAGCATCGAATCGGCGCCGCCGCCCACCGCACTGCGCGAGCAGCGGTGCCGGCCATGTTGCCGCCCGGGTCCACCGCGCGGATGTTCGCGGGTCCGACGTTCATCGCCGCAGCCCATGCCGAGGAACAGCGTCAGCACGTAGAAGCCGCCGATGATCGCCATCGCCCAGATCACGGACTTGCGCGCGTCCTGCGCGGTCGGCACCGTGAAGAAGCGCATCAGGATGTGCGGCATGCCTGCCGTTCCCAGCACCAGCGCCATGCCGAGCGAGATCTGGTCGATCGGGTCTTGAGATACAGGCCCGGCTCGAGGAAGCGCTGGCCGAGCTGTTCCGGCGTCATGTTCTTCGCAGCGTCGCCGAGGAGTGCCGCCACCTGCGCCTGCACCTTGGCGTCGCCGACGACCGCGGTCAGGAAGCCGGGCAGGCTGAATCCGTACGGCGTCCAGACGAACATCACCAGCAGGATCGACGCGGTCACGAGCAGGATCGCCTTGATGATCTGCACCCAGGTCGTCGCGACCATGCCGCCGAACAGCACGTAGCCCAGCATCAGGATGCCGACGACGATCACCGAGATTTCATAGTCGATGCCGATCAGCGTCTTCACCAGCACGCCGCCGCCGACCATCTGCGCGGTCAGGTAGAACGTCGACACGGTGATCGTCGACAGCGCGCCGACGACCCGCGCCTTCTTGGGGTCGTTCCGATAGGCGAGGATGTCGGACAGCGTGTACTTGCCGATGTTGCGGCAGGGCTCGGCAATCACGAGCAGCACGGTGATGTAGGCGACGAGCCAGCCCACCGAGTACATGAAGCCGTCGTAGCCATAGAGCGAGATCAGGCCGGCGATGCCCAGGAACGACGCCGCGGAAAGGTAGTCGCCGGCGATCGCCCAGCCGTTCTGCAGGCCCGGAAACACCGCCGCCCGCGACGTAGAAGTCGGCGGCCGTCTTGACGCGCTTGGCCGCGACATACGTGACGAACATCGTCACCGAAATGATGACGCCGAACACAAGGAACGTGAGCCAGCGGAACTTGTCGGGCACGGCGCCCTGGCTGGGCCAGCGCCGGTGTGGCGGTCGCGCAGCGGCGAGGAGGCCAGCGAGTGCTGCGAAGCGACGCGGTATTCATTTGCGGCCTCCCAGCTTCTTCTCGACGTCCTGGACGATGGCGGCGGCCTCGGCATCGAATACGGCGTTGGCGTGATGCGCGTAGATACCAGGCGAGACCCCACGCGACGATGAACTCGGACAGCGCGAAGAGGATGCCGACGTTGACCGGCCCCCATACCTTGATCATGAAGAGATCCTGGAAATAGGCCGCGCCGATGGGCAGCAGGAAATAATAGACCATCGAGAAGACCATCAGTCCCCACAGGAACAGCGTCTTCTTGCGATGCAGCTGCTGGAATCTCGGATCCGCGTCGATCGCCTTCCAGTTCACTTGGGTCATGTCGGCCATCGTCCCCTCCTTCGTTCGGTTATACGATCGGCAGCCTGCGCGCCCGCCGCTCGGTTCCGGTGCATTGGCGCACGATTCCGCCGCATCCACGTTGACACAGGTCAACCCGCGGCCCAGATACGTCCGTCGCGGTGCTCGTATGATGAGCGTCGCGGCGGCACGGCGGCCGGACGGTGCCATGACACCGCGGTCACTGTCGCTGCCAAGTGGGCGGGCGCTTGCCGAGAAACGCGTCGATGCCCTCGGCGGCGTCGGGTTCCAGCAGGTTGCAGGCCATCGCTTCGCCGGCGGATTCATAGGCGCCCGCCAGCCCGCGGTCGATCTGCTGGTAGAACGCGCGCTTGCCCAGCGCGACCACGGCCGGGCTCCTGGCCACGATCACGTCGGTGAATCGCTTCACTGCGGCATCGAGCTCCGCCTCGGGCACCACGCGGTTGACCAGTCCCCAGGCCAGCGCCGTCGGCGCGTCGATCATCTCGCCGGTCAGCAGCATTTCCATCACCCGCTTGCGCGCGATGTTGCGCGCCACGCCGACGGCCGGCGTCGAGCAGAAGACGCCGACATTCACGCCGGGCAGCGCGAACTTCGCGGTATCGGCGGCCACCGCGAGGTCGCACATCGACACGAGCTGGCAGCCCGCGGCGGTGGCGATGCCATGGACCCGGGCGATGACCGGCTGCGGCAGGCGGGTGAGCTTCAGCATCATCCGGCCGCAGGCGGCGAAGAGCTCGCGCTGCCAGTCGAGATCCGGGTGCGCGCGCATTTCCTTCAGGTCGTGCCCGGCGCAGAATCCCCTGCCCTTGGCCGCGATGACGACGGCGCGAACGTTGCCATCGTCCGCAATCGCATCGAGCGCCGCCTCGAGCGCGGCGATCATCGGCCAGCGACAGCGCATTGAAGCGTTCGCCCCGGTTCAGCGTCAGCGTCGCCACGCCGTCGCGGGATGTCCACCAGCACATAGGGTTGCACGCCGGCTTCGACTGTTGCTTCCATTGTGAGCTCCCACTGGAATTTCGGCGTTCGCCGGGCCTGCGGGGCCGGACCGCCGCCGCGCGAGTCGGTATGATACGCCGCCGGCTTGCCCACTTTTGACGCCGGGCCAGGCTCCCATTCCTGACGTCAACGCGCGACCGTCGTGAGCGACATATGAACGACAAGGCCCCTCTTCTCGCGGTTCCCTACGCTTCGGCCGCGGCGTTGCGCGAACGCATCACGGCGGACTACCGCTGCGACGAGGCCGGCGCGGTCCTCGCATTGGCCGGCGAGGCCCGTCTTTCGCCGACCGAACTCGCGACGACGCAGCAGCTCGCCACGACGCTGGCCGAAGGCGTGCGCGCATCGCGCACGACGGCCGGCGGCGTCGACGCGCTGATGCTCGAATTCTCGCTCGAGTCGCGCGAAGGCATCGCGTTGATGTGCCTGGCGGAAGCGCTGCTGCGCATTCCCGACGCCGCCACGCGCGACCGCCTGATCCGCGACAAGATCGCGCAGGGCGACTGGCGCTCGCACATCGGGCGCAGCCCGTCGCTGTTCGTCAACGCCGCGGCGTGGGGACTTCTGGTCACCGGCAAGCTCGTCGACTCGCGCAGCGACTCGGCGATGGAACAGGCGCTGTCTTCGCTGCTGCGCAAGGGCGGCGAGCCGCTGATCCGCAAGGGCGTGGACCTCGCGATGCGGCTGCTCGGCAAGCAGTTCGTCACCGGCCGCACCATCGACGAGGCGCTGGTCAACGCGCGTCCGCGCGTCGCGCGCGGCTACTGCTACTCGTTCGACATGCTGGGCGAGGCCGCGCTGACCGCGGACGATGCGCGGCACTATTTCACCGCCTACGAAACCGCGATCCACGCGATCGGCAAGGCCAGCGCGGGCGCGGGCATCTATGCCGGACCGGGCATCTCGATCAAGCTGTCGGCGCTGCATCCGCGCTTTTCCCGCGCGCAGCGCGACCGCGACGCTCGCGGAACTGGTGCCGACGGTCGCGCGGCTTGCGCTGCTCGCACGCGGCTACGACATCGGCTTCAATATCGACGCGGAGGAAGCGGACCGCCTGGACCTGACGCTCGACATCCTGGAAGCGCTGGCCGGCGATCCCGCGCTCGCCGGATGGAACGGCCTGGGCTTCGTCGTGCAGTGCTACCAGAAGCGCGCCCGCGCGGTGATCGACTGGCTGGTCGATCTCGGCCGCCGGCACCAGCGGCGCCTCATGGTGCGGCTGGTCAAGGGCGCCTACTGGGACGCCGAGATCAAGCGCGCCCAGGTCGACGGCCTGGCCGGTTACCCCGTGTTCACGCGCAAGGTGCATACGGACGTCGCGTATCTGGCGTGCGCCAAGGCGATGCTGGCCGCGCCGGACGCGATCTATCCGCAGTTCGCAAGCCACAACGCGTTCACGATCGCGGCCGTCCACGCGCTCGCGCGGCGATCGCGACTTCGAGTTCCAGTGCCTGCACGGCATGGGCGAGAGCCTGTTCGACCAGGTCGTCGGCCAGGACGAACTGGGGCAGCGCCTGCCGCATCTACGCGCCGGTGGGCTCGCACGAAACACTGCTGGCCTACCTGGTGCGCCGGCTGCTCGAGAACGGCTCCAACACGTCGTTCGTGAATCGCATCGTCGATCCTTCCGTGGCGATCGCCGACCTCGTCGCCGATCCGGTCGCCCGCGCGCTTGCCACCGGCGGCCTTCCGCATCCGCGCATACCGCTGCCGACCGCGCTGTTCCCGGATCGCCGGAATTCGCAGGGCATCGACTTTTCCGACGAGACCGCGCTGCGCGCGCTCGACGCCGACTTAGGCCGCAGTGCCCGCGCGGTTCGCCGCGGCACCGATGCTGGGCGATGCGTCGCCGGCGTCGCCGGCTGGAGAGGTGACGATCACCAATCCCTGCGACCGCCGCGACGTGGTCGGCACCGTCGTCGAAGCCACCACGACGGATGTCTCGCGCGCGGTCGATCTGGCCGTTGCCGCCGCAGCCGCGTGGTCCGGCGTTTCCGCGTCCGAGCGCGCCGCGTGCCTCGAGCGCGCGGCCGACCTCATCGAAGGCGAACGCGCGATGCTGATCTCGCTGGCCACACGCGAGGCGGGCAAGACGCTGGCCAATGCGGTGGGCGAAGTGCGCGAAGCCGCCGATTTCTGCCGCTATTACGCGCAGCAGGCGCGGCAAACGCTGGAGGGCGCCGGTGCGCTGGGACCGATCGTCTGCATTGCGCCGTGGAATTTCCCGCTGGCCATCTTCGTCGGGCAGGTCAGCGCGGCGCTCGCCGCCGGCAATCCGGTGCTCGCCAAACCCGCCGAGCAGACGCCGCTGATCGCCGCGGCCGCGGTGCGGCTGTTCCATCGCGCCGGCGTGCCGCGCGCCGCGCTGCAATTGCTTCCCGGGCGCGGCGAAACAGTCGGCGCCGCGCTGGTCGCCGATCCGCGCATCGCCGGCGTCCTGTTCACCGGCTCCACCGCCGTGGCGCAGCTCATCAATCGCACGCTCGCGCAGCGCGCCGACGATGCGGTGCTGGTCGCCGAGACCGGCGGCCAGAACGCGATGATCGTCGACAGCTCGGCGCTGTCCGAGCAGGTCGTCGCGGATGCGATCACGTCGGCGTTCGACAGCGCGGGCCAGCGCTGTTCGGCGTTGCGCATCCTGTGCCTGCAGGAAGACATCGCCGACCGCGTGATGGCGATGCTGAAAGGCGCGATGCGGGAACTGCGCGTCGGCGACAGCGCGCGCCTCGCCACCGACGTCGGTCCGGTCATCGACGCGGAGGCGCAGGCGCTGCTCGACGGCGCACGTGGCGCGGATGCGCGCCGCCGGCGCCGACGTGTTCCAGTTGCCGCTGCCCGCCGAATGCGCTCACGGAACCTATTTTCCGCCGACGCTGATCGCCCTTCCGGACATTCGCGCGCTGACGTCGCGAGGTGTTCGGTCCGGTGCTCCACGTCGTGCGCTTCGGCAAGGCGAGCTCGCGCAGCTGCTCGACGCGATCAATGCCACCGGCTACGGCCTGACCCACGGCGTGCAGACGCGGATCGACGAGACGGTCGAGGCCGTCTGCGCGCGCATTCGCGCCGGCAACATCTACGTCAACCGCAACATCGTCGGCGCCGTCGTCGGCGTGCAGCCGTTCGGCGGCGACCGCCTGTCGGGCACCGGCCCCAAGGCCGGCGGACCGCATTACCTCGGCCGGCTCGTCAGCGGACCGCCGCCGCCGCTTCCCGCCGACGTGAATGCCGGCGAGTCGCTGCCCGGCCCGACCGGGGAAACCAACACGCTGTACCTGCGTCCGCGCGGCCGCGTCGCGTGTGTCGCCGACACCGAAAGCGCGTTGGCCGACCAGGTCCGTGTTGCGACGGCGACCGGCAACGTCGCCTTGCTGCCCGCGTCGGCGGTGAGCGAGCGCGTGCGCGATGCCGTCGGCGGCGCCTGCGAACTCGTCGCCGATCCGCTGGCCGCCGAACCGGAAGCCGTGCTGTTCGCCGGCGCCGCCGCGGACGCGCAAGGCATTGCGCAGGCGTCTGGCGGCGCTTCCCGGACCCATCGTTCCGCTCATCGTCGCCGGCGTCGGCGGCTACGACTGGACGCGCCTGGTCAGCGAACGCACGATCACGATCAACACGACCGCTTCGGGAGGCAACGCGTCGTTGCTGTCGTTGACCGAAACGCCGGGTTGATGCAGTTCCTCGACGCGGCGACGATTCGCGCGCGCCTGCCCTGGCCGCGCATGCTGGCCGCGCTCGACGAGGCGCTGCGCTCCGAAGTGCATGCGCCGCTGCGCGTCAATCATGCCGTCGACGTGCCTGGCTTGCCGGCGGCGTCGCTGCTGCTGATGCCCGCCTGGCGCACCGGGCGCCACGTCGGCGTCAAGCTGGTCACGGTGTTTCCCGGCAATGCGACGCGCGGCGAACGATCGGTGTCGGCCGTCTACGTGCTGTTCGACGCGCAGAACGGCGTGCCGGTGGCGACGCTGGACGGCGAGGAACTCACCGCGCGCAGGACCGCCGGCGCATCGGCCTACGCCGCAAGCAGGCTCGCCCGCCGCGACGCGCGCCGCCTCGCGATGGTCGGCGCCGGCCGCCTGTGCCCGGAACTCATCGACGCGCACCGGCACGTGCGGCCCATCGATCACGTGACCATCTGGAGCCGCACCGTTGCGCACGCGGAACGGACGGCCGAGGACTGCGTCCGCGCCGGCATACCGGCACGCGCCACGGAGGATCTCGAAGGCGCGGTCGCGACGGCGGACATCGTGTCGTGCGCGACGCTGTCGACGTCGCCGCTCGTGCTCGGCCGCTGGCTCGCCCCCGGCACGCACGTCGACCTGGTCGGCGCGTTCAAGCGGCACATGCGCGAGACCGACGACGCGGCGATGCAGCGCGCCGACCTGATCGTCGTCGACGACCGGCAGGCCGCGCTCGCCGAGGGCGGCGACGTCGTGCAGGCGATCGCGAGCGGCGCGATTCGCCGAAACCAAGGTCGCGGCGGAACTTGCGGGACTTCGCGCGCGGCACGCATCCCGGACGCACGCGCGACGACCAGGTCACGGTGTTCAAGTCCGTCGGCTTCGCGCTCGAGGACCTGGCGGCGGCCGAAGCCGTGGTGGCGGCAACCTGATGCCGCCGGCTACTGGATCGCCGACGTCGACCTGACCTGTTCGCGCAACAGGAATTTCTGGATCTTGCCGGTGGACGTCTTCGGGACTTCGCCGAACACGATCCGGTTCGGCGCCTTGAATCGCGCCAGATGCTCCTGGCAATGCGCGATGAGTTCCGCCTCGGTCGTCGCGGCGCCGGGCTTCAATTCGACGAAGGCGCACGGCGTCTCGCCCCACTTGGGATCGGGCTGCGCCACGACCGCGGCCGTCAGCACGGCCGGGATGGCGATAGAGCACGTCCTCGACTTCGATCGAGCTGATGTTCTCGCCGCCGGAGATGATGATGTCCTTGGAGCGGTCCTTGATCTTCACGTAGCCGTCCGGCTGCATCACGGCCAGGTCGCCGGTGTGGTACCAGCCGCCGGCGAACGCTTCGTCCGTCGTCTGCGGATTCTTGAGGTAGCCCTTCATCGTGATGTTGCCGCGGAACATGATCTCGCCCATCGTCTCGCCATCCCACGGCACCGGCTGCATCGTTTCCGGATCCATCACGGTCATGCCTTCCTGGCACGTGTAGCGGACGCCCTGCCGGCCGTTGCGTTCGGTGCGCGCGCCGATGTCGAGCGTCGTCCCATTCCGGATGCTTGGCGCACACCGAGGCCGGTCCGTACACCTCGGTCAGCCCGTAGACGTGCGTGATGTCGAAGCCCATGCGCTCGGCGCCCTCGATCATCGCGGCCGGCGGCGCGGCGGCCGCGACCAGTCCGTGCACCTTGTGCGTGATGCCGCGCTTCATTTCCTCCGGCGCGTTGATCAGCAGCGAGTGCACGATCGGCGCGCCGCAATAGTGCGTGACCGTGTGCTCGCGGATGGCGTCGAAGATCGCCTTGGCCTCGACGCGGCGCAGGCACACGTTGGTGCCGGCGTTGGCCGCCACCGTCCACGCGAAGCACCAGCCGTTGCAGTGGAACAGCGGCAGCGTCCACAGGTAGACCGCGTGCCGCGGCATGCCCCAGTCGATGATGTTGGACAGCGCATTGAGATAGGCGCCGCGATGGTGGTAGACGACGCCCTTCGGGTTGCCGGTGGTGCCCGACGTGTAGTTGAGCGAGATCGCGTCCCATTCGTCGGCCGGCGGCGGCCACGCGAATTCCGGATCGCCTTCGGCCAGCAGCGCCTCGTAATCGGTGTCGCCCGAGCAGTTCGCCGCCGGGTCCTTCGAAGTCGGCGATGTCGATGACCAGCGGCGTCGACCGGCAGCAGTGACAAGCGCCTTCGCCACCGTCGGCGCGAACTCGGTGTCGGTCAGCAGCACCTTGGCCTCGCCGTGCTCGAGCATGAACGCGATCGCCTCCGCGTCGAGCCGCGTGTTGAGCGTGTTGAGCACGCCGCCCATCATCGGCACGCCGAAGTTCGCCTCGATCATCTCCGGCGTGTTGGCGAGCATCACGGCGATGGTGTCGCCCTTGCCGAACCCGCGCCTGGCAAGCGCGGAGGCGAGCCGCCGCGAACGCGCATAGGTCTGCTGCCCACGTGTAACGGCGCTCGCCGTGGATGACGGACACGCGATGCGGCCAGATGTACGCCGTGCGCGCGATGAACGACAGCGGCGTCAACGGCGCATAGATTGGCGGCGTTGCGGTCGAGATGCTGTTCGTAGGGATTCACGGCGTTCCTCCACCGGTGCGTTGCCGGATGTCCATGCTAGCAAATGCGCGGTCCCGCGCGATGTCCGCTTGCCCCGATGTGCCGATTTCGCTACCCTCGATCGATCCTTCCCGCCACTTCCTGTCTGCAGCAGCCATGGGACATCGCCTGTCGAAGATCGTGACGCGCACCGGCGATGCCGGCGAGACCGGCCTGGGCGACGGCTCGCGCGTAGCCAAGGATTCGCCGCGCATCGAGGCGATCGGCGCCGTCGACGAACTCAATTCGACTGTCGGCGTGCTGCTGGCCGAGACGCTGCCCGAAGCCATCGCGGCCTGCCTCATCGATGTGCAGCACGATCTGTTCGACCTGGGCGGCGAGCTGTCGATTCCCGGCTACGCCGCGGTGACGGACGCGCACGTCGCGCGCGTCGAGGCGGCGGTCGAGACGTTCAATGCCGACCTGCCGCCGCTCAAGGAATTCATCCTGCCGGGCGGCACGCGGGCGGCCGCCCTCGCCCACGTCGCGCGCACGGTGTGCCGGCGCGCCGAACGGACGCTGATCCGGCTCGCCGCGGCGGAGGCGGTCAGCGAGCGTTCGCGCATCTATCTCAACCGCCTGTCGGACCTGCTGTTCGTGCTCGCCCGCGCCATCAACCGCGCCGACGGACGCCCGGACGTGCTGTGGCGGAAGGGCCGCGCGCAAAGTGGCTGATCCCGGCAAGTCCCAGGAGCGAAACGTCCGCCTGGCGGCGCTGATGGCCCGGGTCGCGCTGGGCGACCAGGCCGCCTTCGCCGAACTCTACGCGCAGACGTCGTGCGCATCTATACGGGGTCGCCGTGCGTATCCTGAGGGACGGCGCGCTGGCCGAGGAGATCCTGCAGGAGGCGTTCGTGAGCGTGTGGCACCACGCCGGGTCCTACGAGGCGGCGAAGAGCCAGCCGCTCGACGTGGCTTGCCGCCATCGTCCGCAACCGGTGCCTGGATCTCAGCTGCGCCGGCGCGAAATCGACACGGTCACGATGACGGCCGATGACGACGACGGCAGGGAGTTCGACCTGCCCTCCGGCGATCCGACGCCCGTGGAAATGCTGTTGGCGGGCGCCGACGCGCAGTCGGTGCGCGATTGCGTGGATGCGCTCGACGCCGGCCCGAAACAGGCGATCGCGCTGGCGTTCTACCAGGGACTGTCGCACGCCGAACTGGCCGATCACCTGCGCCAGCCGCTGGGCACGGTCAAGTCCTGGGTGCGCCGCGCGCTGGAACGGCTGAAGGGCTGCCTCGACCGCGTCGGGTTATACGCGTACGTGAGCTACACAATGAGCAACACAAATGAGGCGCGGCATTAGAAGAATGCGATGAACCTGTCCCGACCCGACCGCCCGCAACGCCTGGATGCGCTGGCCGCCGAATACGCGCTCGGCACGCTGCCGGCGCGTGCGCGCGCTGCGGCTTGCGCGCGCCGCGCGCAGCGATGGCGCGGTCGCCGCAGCGATCCGTGACTGGGAAATGCGTCTGGCGTCGCTGACCGAGGGCGTCGCGCCCGTCACGCCGCCGCCGCGCGTGTGGACCGGAATCGTCTCCCGGCTTGGCCTCGCCGATGCGCCAGTGGCCGGCGCGAGCGTCCCGTGGTGGGCACGCCTGGCGTTCTGGCGGAGTTTCGCGTTGGCGAGCTTCGCCGTCGCCATGGCGTTCGGCGTCACGCTGTTCACGCCCGCGCCCAAGGTGCCGGAGCAACCCATCGTCGCCGTGCTGGCGGGTCCGGACGCCAAGCCCGCGCTGATCGCCACGGCGATGCGGGGCGAGCGCACGATGACGATCAAGGTGGTCGGGGCGGCGCCCGTACCGGCCGGCAAGTCGCTGGAATTGTGGATGCTGCCCGACGGTTCGCCGCCGAAGTCGCTGGGCGTGATTCCTGACAGCGGCGTGGGCCGCGTCGCCCTCCCCGCCGCGCCGGACGTGCGCTGGCCAACGTCCCGGCGCTCGCGGTCAGCCTGGAGCCCGCGGGCGGATCGCCCACCGGCGCGCCCACCGGCCCGGTCCTCTACTCAGGCAAGGTCGAGCGCTTCTACTGAACCTTCAGTCGCCTGGCGTTTCGCGCGCGGGCGACTGTAGTCTAATATCCGGACTCCTCTTCGGCCGTTCCTTTCGGCCGGAAGAATCGTGCCGCGAAACGGAATGCCCGAGCGCCTGATGCCCGCATCGCCATCGAACAACAACAAGAAGAAAGCGGCGCGGCCCGCGAATCGTGCGGCGTCCAGGACGCCGCCGGCAGTCTCCCAGCGCGTCGCCGACCTGGCGTGGACCGGCCAGCATGCCGCCGCCATCGAGCTGGCCACTGCGTCGCTGGCCAAGGCCGACCTGACGATTTCCGAGCGGCTCGACCTGCTGGACCTCCGCGCGGAGTCTTTCCTTGCGCAAGGCAACTTCGCTGCGGCCAGGCGCGGATGCAAGGGCAATGTTCGAACTGGCTGGGCGCGCGCGCAAGCCGGCGCTTCTTGCGCAGGCGCTGAACCGTCGCGCCATGGTCGAGATTCGCTACGGGAATTCGCGGGACGGGGCAGTCACCGCGGCCGACGCAGTGAAGGCGGCGCGCGAGGCCCGGCAACCCGCGTTGGAAGCGGTCGGCCTGTATCGCCTCGCCGAAACGCAGTTCCGACTTCGCCTGAACGAAAAGGCAGCAAAGTCGGCCGCGCAGGCCGCGAAGCTGTTCAAGGCGCAGGGCGACGTTGCCGGCCAGGGCCGTGCGCTGTGGGCCATGGCGGCCGCGCGCAGTGGCCAGGGACAGGCGCAGGAGGCCGCTCGCCTGCTGGATGAAGCGGTGGCGTTGGCGCGGCAATCCGGTGATCTCCACGGGCTGGGCAACGCGCTCAACATGCAGACTTTCAACGAGCCCGACCTGGCCAAGGCATTGCAACTGCTTCAGCAATCGCTGGTCGCGTTCGAGGCCGCGGGTTACGCGGAGCGACAGAGCGTCATAACGCACAACCTGGGGCTCACCTATTTCAAGCTAGGACTTTACCGGCGTGCCCGCCGCCTGCTGCTCAAGGCCGACGCGATTGCTCAGGTCACCAGTGAACGGGGCGGCAGCGGCAACACGCGGTTCATGCTGTCGCTGGCGGAATATGAGATCGGGAACGGGGAGGCGGCGCGCGACTACATGCAGCAGTCAATCGCCTTGCATGAAGCGCAGCGCGACGCCCGCCGCGGCCTGTACCGGCCGCTGGGAGAGGGACGGACGGCATTGTCGGAGGGCCATGCCCGCGACGCGGTGCGCCACTTGAGCGAGGCGGCGGAAGCTCTTCGCGACATGGATGAGGAGTCGCTCGAGACCAGCACGCTGGCCCTCCTTGCGCGAGCGCATCTGGATGCGGGCGATGTGCAGGCATCGCTCGCCGCCAGCGAGCGAGCGACGGCAATCCACCGCGCGCATGGCCTGGTCGAGATGGAGGATCTGGACCGACCGTCGTTGTGGTGGCGCCACAGCCAGGCGCTGGCGGCCAACGGCAAGGCCACCGCCGCGCGCGACGCGCTGGCCAAGGCCTATCGCTTCCTGGTCGAGCCCATCGCCGGATTGAGCGACGAGGGACTGCGGCGCAACTATCTGAACAAGGCCGACACGCATCGCGAGATCGTCGCGGCCTGGCTGGCGGACGCCGGCAAGCGCGGATCGGGGCCGAAGCGGCGCATCGCGCACCTGACCGGCAAGACCAGCCTGCGGGAGCCGTTCGAGCGTCTTGTGGACACGGGTTTGCGCCTGAACGAGCTGCGCAGCGCTGCCGAGCTGCACGAATTCCTGATCGACGAGGCGACCGAATTATCCGGCGCCGAGCGCGTCCTGCTGGTGCTCGAGTCGCCGCAGGGACTGCTGCTCGCGGGCTCGCTGGTTCCCAAGGGCGAGGATGCGGATGCGTTGTTGCGCGATATCACTCCGGAATTGCTGGACGTGCGCCGCACGCGCGCGGTCAGCCTCACCTTCAGTCCCGAAAAGGCGGACCAGCTGAAGCAGCGTTCGCGCATCGTCGCGCCGCTGATCGCGCAGAAGGAGTTGCTGGGTTACCTATACGCCGACATCGACGGCGCCTTCGGCCGCTTCCACGAGACCGATCGCGACATGATGGGCATGCTGGCCAGCCAGGCCGCCGTCGCGCTGGACAACGCGCAGTGGTCGCAGGGACTCGAGCAGAAGGTCGCGGCACGCACCGAGGAACTGCAGGCGTCCAATGCGCTGATCGCGCAACGGGCCGGCGAACTGGCGATCATCAACAGCGTGCAGGCGGGCCTGGCAGCGCAGCTCGACTTCCAGGCCATCATCGACCTCGTCGGCGACAAGATCCGCGAAATTTTCGGCACTGCCGACATGTCGATCGCGCTGCTCGACCGGCGCACCAACGTCGTCGCCATGCCGTATTACGTCGAGCACGGCGAGCGCTTCCCGGTGTCGCCGTTTCCGCTCGGCGTCGGCCTGACCGGACACGTCATCAAGACGCGCGAGCCGCTGGTCATCAACGACGACTTCATGGAGCGCGCGCGACAATATGGCGCGCAGCTCATCGGCGATGCGAACGCCGCCGACATCGGTAAGAGCTACCTGGGCGTGCCGATCGTGTCGGGCGACGAAGCACGCGGCGTGATCGCGAACTGTACAGCCATGATGAGAATGCCTTCGACGAACCAAGCGTCAAACTGCTGACGACGCTTGCGAGCAGCATGAGCGTGGCGCTGCAGAACGCGCGCCTGTTCGACGAGACGCAGAGCCTGCTGAAGGAGACCGAACAGCGCGCAACGGAGCTTGCGGTCATCAACAGCATCCAGGAGGGCATGGCAGCCGAACTCGACTTCCAGGCGATCGTCGACCTGGTCGGCGACAAGCTGCGCGAAGTGTTCAAGACGGGTGACATCGGTATTCGCTGGCACGACCCGAAGGCGAACATGATTCACTATGTCTATGACTACGAGCACGGCGTACGCAATCACCATCCGATCGTCGCCACCCGTCGAAGGCGGCATCTGGTCAAGAGTTCGGGAACGCGCCAACCGCTGGTCGTCAACAGTCGCTCGCGACGCTGCCGGACGATTACCGCTCGGCTGCCCGGCGCCGACACATCGCTATTCCCAGGTCGTACGTTCCCATCGTCGGGAGCGATCGCGTGCTCGGCGTCATCGTCCTGGAGGACTACGAGCGCGACAATGCTTTCGGCGAGTCCGAGGTGCGACTCCTGAGCACGGTCGCTGCGAGCATGGGCGTGGCGCTGGAGAATGCGCGCCTATTCGACGAGACGCAGCGGCTGCTCAAGGAAACTGAGCAGCGCAACGCCGAGCTTGCGGTGATCAACAGCATTCAGGAGGGCATGGCGGCCGAGCTCGACTTCCAGGCCATCGTCGACCTGGTCGGCGACAAGCTGCGCGACGTGTTCAAGACCGGCGACATCGGAATCCGCTGGTACGACGCCAAGACGAACCTCAATCACTTCCTGTATCAGTACGAGCGCGGTGTGCGAACGACCAATCCTCCAAGGGCACCGTCGCCGGGCGCACTAAAGCTGCTCCAATCGCGTCTAGCCGATGGTCGTCAACACGGTTGCCGAGTTTGTTGCGCTCGGCTTCCAGGTCACGCCGGGCACGGAGCAAAGCCTTTCCTCCATCGGGGTCCCCATCTTGGGCAGCGATCGCGCGCTGGGAACGGTCGTCATCGAAAACTACGAGCGTGAACATGCCTTCGGCGAATCCGAGGTGCGGCTGCTGACCACCGTCACCGCGAGCATGGGTGTGGCTCTCGAGAATGCGCGCCTGTTCGACGAGACGCAGCGCCTGCTGAAGGAAACGGAGCAACGTGCCGCCGAACTGGCGGTCATCAACTCCATTCAGCAGGGCGTCGCGGCCGAACTGGACTTCCAGGCCATTGTCGACCTGACCGGCGACAAGCTGCGCGAAGTACTCCATACCGGCGACATCGGCATTCGCTGGTTCGACGAAAAACAGCATGTCGTCCATTACCTCTATGAATACGAGCACGGTGTACGGCTGACGATGCCGTCGATGACGCCCTCGGCGGAACGCTGGAGGGTCCTGGCGTCGCGTCGGGAACCGCTCGTGGTGCACACGGCGGCCGAGGTTGCAAAGCTGGGCATCGTTCCCGGCACGGATCCAAGCAAGTCGAGCATGCAGGTTCCCGATCGTGGGTAGCGACCGGGTGATCGGCGGCATCATCGTCGAGAATTACGAGCGGGAGTACGCGTTCAGCGATTCGGACGTGCGCCTGCTGTCGACCGTCGCGTCCAGCATGGGCGTGGCGCTCGAAAACGCCCGGCTCTTCGACGAGACGCAGCGGCTGCTCAAGGAAACCGAACAGCGCAATGCCGAGCTTGCGATCATCAACAGCGTGCAGGCGGCGCTGGCGGCAGAGCTCAACATCCAGGGTATCTACGACGCGGTCGGCGACAAGATCCGGGAGATCTTCCACAACGCGGACATGAACATCCGCATCTTCGATCCCAAGCTGCAACTCCTTCACTATCCGTACACATACGAGAACGGCAAGCGACTGACGATCGATTCGGCGCCGCTTCCTGAAATGGGCTTCGCCGCGCATGTCCTGCGCACCCGGGAGACGCTGGTCATCAACGAAGGCATCGAGGAGGCAACGAAGAAGTACGGCAGCTTCACGATACCCGGTACGCTGGACGAAAAATCGGCGCTGTTCGTTCCGCTGGTCTCCGGCGACCAGGCGCGCGGCCTCATCAACCTGTTCGACATGGAAAAGGAAAACGCCTTTTCCGTGTCGGACGTTCGGTTGCTGCAGACGCTCGCCAACAGCATGAGCATCGCGCTGGAGAATGCGCGCCTCTTCGACGAGACGCAGCGCCTGCTGAAGGAGACCGAGCAGCGCAACGCCGAACTGGCGGTAATCAACAGCATCCAGGAGGGCATGGCGGCCGAGCTGGACTTCCAGGCGATCGTCGACCTGGTGGGCGACAAGCTGCGTGATCGTTCTGAAGAGCGAGAACCTCAGCATCACCTGGTACGACGCCAAGGCCAATCTCCTCCAAGACCTCTACAGCGTGGAGCATGGCGTGCGCCTTCCATCGAGCGAACCGACGCACCCCGAAGCCGGACGGTCCCTTCGAGCGAATGTTGCGCGCCCGGCGGGCGCAGGTCTTCAACAATCCCGCGGAAATCAGGGGCGCAGGATTCGTGGTCCATCCAGGAACCGACGCCGGCACGCTCTCGCTAGTGAACATCCCGATCCTGGGCGGCGACCGCGTTCTGGGCGAGATCATGCTGGAAGACTATGAGCGCGAGAGCGCGTTCGGCGAGACGGAAGTGCGCCTGCTGCAGCACCGTCGCCGCAAGCATGGGCGTGGCGCTGGAGAATGCGCGACTGTTCGACGAGACGCAGCGGCTGCTGAAGGAAACCGAGCAGCGCGCGGCCGAACTCGCGGTGATCAACAGCATCCAGGAGGGAATGGCGGCCGAGCTCGACTTCCAGGCGATCGTCGACCTGGTCGGCGACAAGCTGCGCGAGGTGTTCAAGAACAGCGACCTCGGAATCCGCTGGGTTGATCCGATGACCGGCCTCGCCCACTATCTCTACGAGTTCGAGCGCGGCGTGCGCCGCACTTATCCGCCGGAACCCCCTCAGCCAGGGGGCACGTTCTCGAAGATGGTGGAAAACCGTCAGCCCGTGCTGCTTCGCACCGTGGCGGAACGGAAAGCCTCCGGATTCGAATCCATTTCGGGCACCGACCCGAGTCTGTCATCCGTGTACGCCCCGATCGTCGGCAGCGACCGAGTGTGTGGCCAGATCGCGCTCTACAACTACGAAAAGGAGAATGCCTACACCGATTCCGAGGTACGGCTGCTCTGCACGGTCGGCGCCAGCATGGGCGTCGCGCTGGAGAACGCGCGCCTGCTTGACGAGACTCAGCGGCTGTTCAAGGAGAGCGAGCAACGCGCGGCGGAACTCGCGATCATCAACAGCGTGCAGCAGGCGCTCGCCGCCGAACTGAACATGCAAGGCATCTACGACGCGGTCGGCGACAAGATCCGCGAGATCTTCCGCCAAGCCGACGTGGGCATCCGCATCTTCGACCCGCAAGACGGGAATGATCCATTTCCCGTATGCGTACGAAGAGGGCAAGCGCGATCAACATCGCGCCCATACCCGCTTCCGCGAGGCGCGGATTCGGCCGCGCACGTCCTGCGCACGCGCGAGACACTGGTCATCAACGAGAACATGGAGCAGGCGAGTCCGAGAAATACGGCAGCTGCCACACTTCCCGGCTACGGAGCTGGAGAAGTCCGCGGTCTTTGTGCCGCTCGATCGCCGGCGACCAGGCGCGCGGGGTTGATCACCCTGCTCGACATGGAGCGCGAGCACGCGTTCAGCGAATCGGACGTGCGCCTGCTGCAAACGCTGGCCAACAGCATGAGCGTCGCGCTGGAGAACGCGCGTCTCTTCGACGAGACGCAGCGCCGCACGCGCGAATCGGCCGCGCTTGCCGAAGTCGGCCGCGACATTTCGTCGACGCTCGATGTCGCCAAGGTCATGGACCGCATCGCGCAGCACGCCAAGGACCTGCTGAACGTCGACACCAGCGCGATATTCCTGCCCAGCGGCGACGGCGCGAACTACCGCGCGATCGTGGCGGTCGGCGACATTGCCGAGGCGCTGCGGGAGACCGAGATCGAATTCGGCGTGGGCATCATCGGCGGCCTGGTCGAGAGCGGACGCGCCGAATACATCAACGACACCAACGCCGATCCGCGCGGTATCCAGATAACCGGCACGGACAAGGAGGAGAACGAACGCCTGATGGTCGCGCCGCTGCTCGCCGGCAGCAAGGTCAAGGGCGTGATGGCGGTGTGGCGGACGGGCGGCGTGCCGTTCAGCGACAGCGACCTGGACTTCCTGGTCGGCCTGTCGCTGCAAGCCACGGTGGCCATCGAGAACGCGCGGCTGTTCGCGGAGTCCGAGAAGCGCGCGACGGAACTCGCCACCATCAATACGGTGTCGCAGCAGCTCGGCGGCAAACTCGAACTGGCCCCCCTGCTCGACCTGGTCGGCGAGCAGATCCGCACGGTGTTCAACGCCGACGTCGCCTACGTCGCGCTGTACAACCCCGATACCGGCATCATCGACTTCCCCTACCAGTACGGCGACGACATCAAGCCGATCAAGTTCGGCGAGGGCCTCACCAGCCGGATCATCCAGTCGGGCAAGGCGCTCATCATCAACCACGAAGCCGACCGGCGCGGGCTCGAGCTGGGCGCCAAGGTCGTCGGCAAGCAGGCGTTGTCGTACCTTGGCGTGCCCATTCCGGTGGGCGGCGCGAGCCTGGGCGTGATCAGCGTGCAGAGCACGCACAAGGAAGGCGTCTACGGCGCCGATGACGAGCGCCTGCTGTCGACGATCGCCGCCAACGTCGGCGTCGCACTGCAGAACGCGCGCCTGTTCAACGAAACGCAGGAAGCACTCTCCCACCAGACGGCATCGGCCGACATCCTGCGCGTGATCAGCAGCTCGCCGACCGACGTGCAGCCGGTGTTCGACGCGATCGTCGGCACGGCGATCAGGCTGCTGGCGTGCGACTTCACCGCATTGCTTCGGTGCGACGGCGAGCACGTTCACGCCCGTCGCTGCGGCCACGCCGGGCGGCTTGCGGCACTGACGTTGACGGGACCGATCGTTCCCGTCGATCCCGCCAGGAATTTCCCGTCGCGCGTGATGCTTAGCAAGGCGATGCTGCACATTCCTGACTGGAGCGCGATCGACGTACCGCCGCATGAGCGGGAGGTGCGCGAATTGACCGGCGTCAATTCGTCGCTGATGCTGCCCTTGATGCGCAAGGACGAGTGCATCGGCGTGCTGGTGTTTGGCGCGCGACAAGGCCGGCGCGTTCAGCGACAAGGAAATCGCGCTCGCCAAGTCGTTCGTTGACCAGGCCGTGATCGCCATCGAGAACGTGCGCCTGTTCAACGAGACGAAGGAGGCGCTCGAGCGGCAGACGGCCATGTCAGAGATATTGCAGGTGATCAGCGGTTCGATGGCCGATCCCAAGCCTGTCTTCGACAAGATACTGGACAGCTGCGAGCGCCTGTTCGGTGCGACGGATATGTCCGTATGCCTGGCCGACGGCGACCAGTTGCTGATCGGCGCTTACCGTGGCGGTTTCAACGACGAGGTGTTGCGCACCTTCCCGCGGCCCCTCGCGGGCACGATGAGCGACATGGCGATGCGCAAGGGATCGGTACTGCACCGCGACAGCGTCGCGGCCGCCGAAGACCTGCCCGGGTACATGCATGAGATGGCGCGCCGCGTCGGCGATTATTCCATCGCCAACGCGCCGATGAGCTGGGAAGGCCGCGGTATCGGCACGATCGACATTGCCTGCCGGCCACCGCGGCCGTTCACCGAGACCGAGCTCGCGCTGCTCAAGACCTTCGCAGACCAGGCGGTGATCGCGATCCAGAACGCGCGCCTGTTCAACGAGACGAAGGAGGCGCTCGAACGCCAGACCGCGACGGCAGACGTGCTGAAGGTCATCAGCCAGTCTCCCACCGACGTGCAGCCGGTGTTCGACGTCATCGCCGAGCGCGCGGCGACGCTCACCGGAGCGAACTACGGACTGGTATTCCGCTTCGACGGCGAACTGATTCATATCGCGAGCCTGTTCGGCATCCATCCCGACAGCGCGGCGGCGTTCGGCAACGTCTATCCGGTCAGGACGGACAGCACGTCCATCGCCGCGCAGGCTATCCGCGCGCAGGGCGTCGTCAATGTGGCAGATTTGCTGGCGGAGTCCGACGCGGACTACGCGCCCGTCATGAAGCAGATTGTCCGCGCGGCCGGCTTTCGCAGCGGCCTGAGCGTGCCGATGATGCGGGACCAGCAGGTCGTCGGCGCGATCGCGGTCAACCGCGCCGAACCGGGACTCTTTGCCGAGAAAGAGGTGGCCCTGCTCCAGACTTTCGCCAGCCAGGCGGTCATCGCCATCGAGAACGTGCGGCTGTTCAACGAAACGCAGGAGGCGCTGGAGCACCAGACCGCGACGGCCGAGGTGCTCGACGTCATCAGCCATTCGATGGCCGATGCGTCGCCGGTCTTCGAGAAAATCATCGAGTGCTGCGAGCGGCTCTTCTCGGCAGAAGCGTTCGCGCTGGGCATCGTCGGCGACGACGGACGGCTCGCTCTCCCGGTCTATCGCCTCACGGCGGCCGCGCGGGCGTCGCTGGGCGACACCGTGGCCACGAGGATCGAGGCGGAAACCTCGGCGTCCTTCCCTCGACCCCTGGCCGGCACGCTGACGGAGCAGGCGATTCGTTCCGGAAGGCTGGTCGAGATCCGTGACGTAACAGAAGGCGCCGATGCGACGCAGCCGGCCGTGAGGGCTGCTGCACAAATGAAGCTGGGGACCGCGGTGGTCGTCGCTCCGCTCATGTGGGAGGGCCGCGGCATCGGATCCCTCACGATGATGCGCAGGGAAACCGACGGTCTTCGCGAACGGGAGAATGCGCTGCTCAAGACGTTCGCGGACCAGGCGGTGATCGCCATCCAGAATGCGCGGCTGTTCAACGAGACGCGGGAAGCGCTCGAGCAGCAGACCGCAACCGCGGAAGTGCTGCAGGTCATCAGCGGTTCGGTGTCGGACGCGTCGCCGGTGTTCGACAAGATCCTCGACAGTTGCCAGCGCCTGTTCGCGAGCGAGCAACTCGCGGTGATGCTGCTGCGCGACGGACGTGTCTATCCGACGGCGTGGCGTGGCCCGGCGTTCGACAAGCTCGTCCGCGACGTGGGTTCCATGCCGCTGGAAGGAACGTTGACCGAGCAGGCGATAAGCGAACGGCGCACCATCCAGGTGGACGAGTCCGTGATGGCCCATGCCCGCCTGCCCGCCGCGCGCAAGCTCGCCGACGAGATCGGCCCGTATACGGCGATGTACAGCCCGCTGATCTGGGAAGGCGACGGCATCGGCTCGCTGTGCGTATTCCGACAGCCACCGCGCCCGTTCAGCGACAAGGAAGAGGCTTTGCTGCGCACCTTCTCCGACCAGGCGGTCATCGCCATCCAGAACGCGCGTTTGTTCAGGCAGACGCAGGAGGCGCGCGCCGCGGCCGAGGCCGCCAACGAGGCCAAGAGCTCGTTCCTGGCCACGATGAGCCACGAGATCCGCACGCCGATGAACGCGGTCATCGGCATGAGCGGCCTGCTGCTGGACACCAAGCTCGACGTCGAGCAGCACGACTACGTCGCGACGATCCGCGATTCCGGCGACGCGCTGCTCACCATCATCAACGACATCCTCGATTTCTCCAAGATCGAAGCCGGGCGGATGGACATCGAGGCGCACCCGTTCGACCTGCGCGAATGCGTGGAGTCCGCGCTCGACCTCGTCAGCACGCGCGCGACGGAGAAGCACCTCGACATCGCGTACGTCTACGAAGGCGACGTGCCGCCCGCCATCGTCGGCGACGTGACGCGGCTGCGGCAGATCATGCTGAACCTGCTGTCCAATGCGGTGAAGTTCACCGAACAGCGGCGAAGTCGTGCTGACCGTGACGGCGGAGAACGCCTCGCCTGGACGGGCCTCGCTGGCGTTCGCCGTGCGCGACACCGGCATCGGCCTGTCCGAGGAGGCGATGGGGCGCCTCTTCCAGTCGTTCTCGCAGGCCGACTCGTCCACCACCCGCAAGTACGGCGGCACGGGACTCGGACTCGCCATCAGCCGCCGTTTGGCCGAATTGATGGGTGGCCGGATGTGGGCGCAGAGCGATGGCCTCGGCAAGGGCGCGACGTTCCACGTTCACCATCGAGGCGCCGACGGCGGAAGCTTCGCCTTCGCGCACGCGCGACTTCGTCGGCCTGCAGCCCGAGATCCAGGGCAAGCGCGTGCTGGTCGTCGACGACAACGCCACCAACCGCCGCGTGCTGGTGCTGCAGACCGGCAAGTGGGGCATGCAGTCGCGCGCGACCGAATCGCCGCAGCGAGGCGCTGCGCTGGCTCGAGGCCGGCGAGGCGTTCGACCTCGCGATCCTCGACATGCACATGCCGGAGATGGACGGCCTGACGCTGGCACGGAAGATCCGCGACGCGCCAGCCGACGCTGCCGCTGGTGCTGTTCAGTTCGCTCGGCCGCCGCGAGGCCGGCGACACCGACGGCCTGTTCAGCCGCCTACCTCGCCAAGCCGGTCCGCCAGTCGCACCTGTTCGACACGCTGGTGGGCCTGCTCGTGCAGCGACGCGGCGCCCCGCGCCGCGCCGGCGCAGGCCAAGTCGCAGCTCGACCCGGGAATGGCCGCGCGTCACCCGCTGCGCATCCTGCTGGCCGAGGACAACGTCGTGAACCAGAAGCTGGCGATGCGCATCCTGCAGCAGATGGGTTACCGCGCCGATCTGGCGTCGAACGGCATCGAAGCCGTCGAATCGGTGCAGCGGCAGGCCTACGACGTGGTATTGATGGACGTGCAGATGCCGGAGATGGACGGCCTCGAAGCGTCGCGCCGGATCTGCGCGATGGCGACTCCCGGACAGCGGCCGCGCATCGTCGCCATGACCGCCAACGCGATGCAGGGCGATCGCGAGATGTGCATGGACGCCGGGATGGACGACTACCTGACCAAGCCGATCCGCGTGGACCGGCTGGTCGAGGCGCTGTACCAGGTGCAAGCACGCAAGGACCGATGACATGAGTGAAACGACGATCGATCGCGCCACCTTCGAGGCGCTGCAGCAGACCGCCGGCGCGGAATTCGTGGGCGAACTGGTGGATACCTTCCTCAGCGAAGCGCCGCTGATGCAGCAGGACCTGCGCGCAGCGCTTGCCGCCGGTGACGCCGACCGGTTCCGCCGCGCCGCGCATTCGCTCAAGTCCAACAGCCTCACGTTCGGCGCCACCCGGCTCGGCGCCATGGCGCGGGACCTGGAATTGGGCGGACTCGACCGCGTTCGCGAGGCCAACGCGCAGCCGCTGGATGCGCTGGCGCGCGAATACATGCAGGTCGCCGCCGCATTGACGGAACTGCGCAATGCCTGAGCGGCGCACGGAGGCCGCCCGCCTGCTGGTGGTGGACGACAACAAGGTCAACCGGCTGCTGCTGACGCGCAGCCTGGAACTGCAGGGCCATCGCGTGGCGATGGCGGAAAACGGCCGGGTGGCGCTGGACATGTTGCGGCGCGAGGCGTTCGACCTGCTGCTGCTCGACATGGAAATGCCGGAAATGGACGGCTTCCAGGTGCTCGAGCAGTTGATGAACGACCTGCAGCTGCGCGACCTGCCGGTCATCGTCACGTCGTCGCTCGAAGGTGTCGCCAGCGTCGTGCGCTGCATCGAGCTGGGCGCCGCGGACTACCTGTCCAAGCCGGTGAATCCGGTGCTGCTCAAGGCGCGCATCGACGCCAGCCTCGACAAGAAGCGGCTGCAGGACCAATTGAAGGAGATGGTGCGAAGGTTCGCCACGCCGGAGGTGGCGCAGGACATGCAGCTGTCAGGCTTTGCGCTGGGCGGCAAGCGGGTCTATGCGTCCGTGATGTTCTCGGACATCCGCGACTTCACTCCGCTGGCGGAATCGCAGTCGCCCGAGGAGACCATCGAACTGCTCAACACGTATTACACGCTGATGTTCGACGCGATCAGCAGCCACGGCGGCATCGTCAGCCAGATGATCGGCGACGGCCTGATGGCCATCTTCGGCGCGCCGCTGCCGCTGCCGGACCACGAAGCGCGCACCGTGCGCGCGGCGCTGGAAATGATCGAGATGGTCGGCATGTTCAACCAGGAGCGCAAAGCGTCCGCCAAGACGGAAATCCGCATCGGCATCGGCATCGCGTCCGGCGAGATGGTGGCCGGTTACGCCGGCACCAGCAAGCGCGCGTCCTATACGTGCATCGGCGACACCGTCAACGTGGCGTCGCGACTGGAGTCGCACACGAAGGTCGCCGGACGCTCCATCCTGATCGACGGCGCGACCCGCAACGCACTGAAGTCCGGCGTGTCAGTCGAGCCGCTCGGCCCCGTCGACATCAAGGGCAAGTCCGCGCCGGTGGAAGTATTCGCGGTGAACCTCGGCCAGCCGGGCTAGGCCGGCCAGCCCGCAGAGCGGCCGGATACCCTGCGGTGCCCGGCCCCGATCGTCCTTTCCGATCCGGCGTTCAGCTCTTCTGCTTGTAGACCGCCGGAACGCTCCACCGATTGGCGGCAGACTTGGTCGGACGCGTTCCCACGACTTCCACCGGGGGCAGCGTGACCAGTTGCGTCAGCTTGAACCTCCACGACCTGGGCCGCGACGGGCTGGATCGCATCGATCGCGGGTTGTGCCGCGGCGATGGCGGCCACGCCCTCCGGGATCGCGGGTTGCCCGGCAGCAGCACCGCGACGCCTATCGTCAGGGCGGTGGCGAACACCGCAGCCACCGCGAACAGCGGGGATCGGCCGGGGTTGAATTCAGGATGCGTCGTTGCTGTCGTCATGGTGTCCCTCGCTTCAGTCCGAATACAGTCCTGCTCCCGCATCGGGCGGGCCCGGGTTTCCCTGGTGCCTGGCTGTAGTTCGTGCCGGCTTTCTGGTGCTTATGGCCCTTTGATGCGGCCACCGGCGGATTCGGATTCACCGGGGGTCCCAAGGGGCCGTTGCTGACAGGCTGAATCCTAGGCGGCGAACATGACACCCTCAAGAACCAGGCGACGAAGCGGCAGAATTGCGGCGCGAAAGTGAGAGGAACGCGACCAGCCGTGCCGGAATGGGGGAAACCAGACGACGCGACCACGAATCGTTGGAAGCAGTGCGTGCGATCCGTGGTCAACGCGCTTTGGGTATGGCGCCGCACTATTCCACTGGCGCGGCCTCGGGACTTGGCGCTTGAGGCCGCCTGCTTCGTTGCCGAGGCGATTGCCCCATCCCATGGCGCCACTTCTCCTCTCATGCGATCTGCCAGAAAGTCGACCATCATCCTCAGCAGTTGTGGCTGATGCTGACGAGACAAGTACACCGCGTGGATGCCACGGGGCTCTGGCTCGCAGTCGGGTAGTAGACGAAGGAGTTCCCCTGACGCCAGGTCCGCGCTGACAAGGTAGGTAGGCAACATCGCAATCCCGGCGCCGGCGAGGGCAGCGCGGCGCGTGACGGCTGCCTCGTTGCTCTGCAGTGGTCCTCTCACGGGAATCCGGAGGGTCTGGCCGTTTCGTTGGAGGCGAAACTCGGTGCGGCCAACGTAGGTGTGGGTGATGCAACGGTGGTTTCGAAGATCGTCCGGAGTGCTGGGGGTACCGCTGGCCTTGATGTATGCCGGCGACGCACAAACAACGGACCGGCACACGCCCAGCTTCCGCGCTACCAGCGAGTCGTCGAGCACGTTGCCGATCCGCACTGCCAGGTCAATGCGTTCCTCCACAAGGTTGACGGCTCGCTCCAGTGCGATCAGTTCCACCTGCGTTTGCGGATACCGAGTAAGGAACTCCGTCACAACGTCAGCCAGGTAGGCAGTGGCGAAGGAAGTGCTGGTGGTGATCCGTAGCTTGCCCCCGGGCGCATCGCGCCTTGCACCTGCCACGCTTTGTACGTCACGCGACAGTTCGAGCATCTGGCGGCAGCGCTGCAACGCTTCTTCCCCGGCATCGGTGAGGCTTACTCGCCTTGTCGTTCGGTGCAGTACCCGTACCCCGAGCCAACGCTCGAAGCTTTCTAGGTAGCGCGAGACCATGGCCCGCGACATGTCCAGCGCCTCGGCCGCCTCTGTCAGGCTGCCGCGGTCAGCCACTTCGGTGAACACCTGCATGGCGGTGATTCGGTCCATCAATTAGATCGATCCAGTAGACAAAGTGTCTATCATTTTACTGTTTATATACTGTTTGGTATCAAATAGAGTGGCGCCATCCCCCAACCACGCGAGCGATTCCATGATCAAGCCCTTCCTTCCGCTGTTTGCCGGCCTGACCCTCGGCGTCGTCGCCAACGGGGCCGCCGCCCAGGCGAGTCCGACCGGCGCTCGTCCCTTCAGGTCTACAACGCCGACGCCGGCAGCTTCCACGTCAACGCGGTCCTGGTATCCGGCAAGACGGACGCCGTACTCATCGATACCGGGTTCACTCAGGCAGATGCGCACCGGATTGCTGCGATGGTTCTCGACAGCCGCAAGACGCTGAAGACGATCTACATCAGCCAGGCCGACCCGGACTTCTACTTCGGCGCGGGTGTACTAAAGAAGTTGTTTCCCCAAGCGACTCTGATCGCGAGTGCGCCTACCGTGAACAAGATCCAGGCGACGCTACCCACGAAGCTGCAGGTGTGGGGGCCGCGATTGGGCGCGAATGCGCCGACCGATGTTCCGCTGCCTGAAGTCATGACCGGGAACACGATCATGCTGGAAGGCCAGACGCTCGAAATCAGGGGTCTGGATGATTCGCTCCCCCACCGCAGCTACGTTTGGATTCCTTCTTTGAAGGCCATTGTGGGCGGGGTCAATGTTTTCGCCGGTCTACATGTCTGGACTGCCGACACGCAGATCGCGCAAGAACGGTCCGACTGGAGCACGAAGCTGGGCGCGATGGCAGCGCTTCAGCCAACCACCGTCGTTCCTGGCCACATGCTGCCGGGACAGAAGCAGGACGCTTCGCAGCTTGGCTACACCCAGTCCTATCTGACTCGCTTTGAATCAGAACTGGCCAAGGCGCCGAACTCGGCCGCGCTGATTGAGGCGATGAAGTTGGCCTATCCCACAGCGGGCCTGATGGTGGCACTCGAGATCGGCGCCAAGGTCAACAAGGGCGAGATGAAGTGGTGATGTGATTCAGGCCCCCTTGCGGACGACCTGGTCGATGGCGCCGAAGATCGTGTGACCATGCGCATCGACCATCTCGATGCGCACGCGGTCGCCGAAGCGCATGAACGACGTGGACGGCTTGCCGGCGAGGATCGTCTCGACGGTGCGCTGTTCGGCGATGCACGCGTAGCCGCGTCCTCCGGCCGCTGCCGGCCGCCCCGGCCCGCCGTCCTCCTTGTTGGAGACCGTGCCCGATCCGACGATGCTTCCCGCCTCCAGATCGCGCGTCTTGGCGACATGCGCAACCAGCGTGTCGAAATTGAACGTCATGTCGGTGCCGGCGTCGGGCCGCCCGAAGAGCTCGCCGTTGAGATGCGTGACGAGAGGAAGGTGCACCTTGCCGTCGCGCCACGCCTCTCCCAGCTCATCCGGCGTCACCGCCACGGGCGAAAACGCCGACGCGGGCTTCGACTGGAAGAAACCGAAGCCCTTGGCCAGTTCCTGCGGAATCAGGTTGCGCAGGCTGACGTCGTTGACGAGCATCAGCAGGCGAATATGCCGGCGCGCGTCGGCCGCGGCAGTGCCCATGGGCACGTCGCCGGTGATCACCGCGATCTCGGCCTCGAAATCGATGCCCCACGCCTCGTCCATCAGCACGATGTCCTCGCACGCGCCCAGCATGTGGTCGGACGCGCCCTGGTACATCAGCGGATCGGTCCAGAACTCCGGCGGCATCGTGGCGCCGCGCGCGCGGCGCACCAGTTCGACGTGATTGACGTAGGCCGAACCGTCGGCCCACTGATAGGCGCGCGGCAACGGCGCCATCGCGTGCGCCGGATCGAACGGCTCCGCGTCCGGCATCCGGCCCGCGTTGAGCTCGGCGTAGATCGCGTTCAGCCCCGGTTCGGCGGCAGCCCAATGGTCGAGGGCCGCCTGCAGCGTGCGCGCGATCTCCGGCACCGCGACGCAGCGCGCGAGGTCGCGCGACACCACCACCAGGCGGCCGTCGCGCGTGTGGTCGTTCTGCGTCGCGAGTTTCATGCCTTCGCTCCCGATCCGGCCTTGACCCGTTTCAGCTTGAAGCCCTGGGCCAGGTCTTCCATCTCCCAGCCCGCGGCGACAAGCGCGGCGCGCAGCCGGTCCGCCTCGGCCCACGCCTTGCTGCGGCGCGCAGCGGCGCGCGCTTCGGCCAGCGCCTGCACATCGGGAGGAACGATTTCCTCGGTCGGCCGCCACGCCGCGAGCCGCAAGCCCAGCACGTCATCGAACTTGACAAGCGTGGCCCGCCGGATCGCCGGCGGGAGGTCGCCGCGCAGCACTTCCCACGCCACGGCGAGCGCGCGCGGCACATTGAGGTCGTCGTTGATATCGTCGGTGAACCGCGCGACATAGGCCGCGTCCGGCTGCGCGGAGGATTCGTCGGGCAGCGCGTGGATCCCCTGCCGCATGCGGTCGAGCGCGGTCGTCGCCGCGTCCAGCGCCTCCCACGAGAAGCTCATCTGCGTCCGGTAGTGCGCGGTGAGGCACAGGTAGCGGTAGGCGAGCGGATCGTAGCCGCGCTCCTGCAGCAGCGCGATCCGCAGGAAATCGCCGGACGACTTCGCCATCTTGGCGTCGTTGGTCGTCAGGAAATAGCCGTGCATCCAGAAATTGGCGAGCCGCGTGCCGACGCGCGCCTCGGTCTGCGCGATTTCGTTGGTGTGGTGGACCGGAATGTGGTCCTCGCCGCCGCAGTGGATGTCGAAGTAGTCGCCGAGGTACTTCTGCGCCATCGCCGAGCACTCGATGTGCCAGCCCGGATAGCCGCGGCCCCACGGGCTGTCCCACTCCATCTGGCGCTTCTCTCCCGGCGCCGTGAATTTCCACAGCGCGAAGTCGGTGGGATGGCGCTTGTCGCCCAGGTCCACGCGCTTGCCGGCTTCCTGGCCCTCGACGTTGAGCCGCGCCAGGTAGCCGTAGTCCTTTTGCCTCGACGTGTCGAAGTACACGCCGTCGGCCGTCACGTACGCGAAGCCGTTCTTCTCGATATCGGCGATGAATTCGATCTGCTCGCGGATATGGTCGGTCGCGCGGCACAGGATCGTCGGGTCCTCGATGTCGAGAAGCGCGAGATCGGCAAGGAACGCGTCGGTGTAGAGCCGCGCGATTTCCCACGCCGTCTTGCCGGTGCGCCGCGCGCCCTTCTCCATCTTGTCTTCGCCGGTGTCGGCGTCGGACGTGAGGTGGCCGACGTCGGTGATGTTCATCACATGCCGGACCGCATAGCCGTTCCATTCCAGCACGCGCTTCAGCACGTCCTCGAACAGGAACGTGCGGTAGTTGCCGATGTGCTGGTAGTCGTAGACCGTCGGTCCGCAGGTATACAGGCCGACGGGTCCCGGCGCGAGCGGCTCGAAGGGGCGCAGCGAGCGCGTGTAGTTGTCGTAGAACTGCAGGGGAGCGGGCATGCGGCGATCGAGGGTTGAGTCGCACAAAAAAGCCGCCGGTGATACCGCTGGCGGCTTTCCCGATGCGTGCGTTCGATGGTATGCGAGAACCCCGGGGCTGGCAATCGGGCACCACGGCGGCGACAGCGTCGCACCCGGTCCGCGCGATGCCGCAAGGTAGAATGCGGGGCCCTTTGCCGTCGGGCAGCCCGCCCCCCATCCCGCGCCCGAGATGCTCGCTTCCCTTCCCCGTTACGCCTGGTGGCTCGTTGCCGCGGTCGCTGCTGGCTGCCTGGTTCTCGGGGATCGCCGTGCGCAAGCTGCAGCATCCCGACGAGGGCCGGTACGCGGAGATCGCGCGCGAGATGGCCGCGTCGGGCGACTGGGTGACGCCGCGCCTCAACGGCCTCAAGTATTTCGAGAAGCCGCCCTTCCAGTATTGGGCGACCGCCGCGGCGTTCAACGCGTTCGGCGTGCACGAATGGACGGCGCGGCTGGTGCCCGCGCTGGCGGGACTGCTCGCCGTGGCGATCGTCGGGATGACCGCGGCGCGGCTCGACGGTTCCGCGACCGGCGTTTACGCGGCGCTGGTGCTGGCGGCAAGCTTCTGGCATTTCGCGCTGTCGCAACTGCTGACGCTCGACAGCGTGCTTGGCGCGTGGCTCGCGGCGGCGCTGTGCGCGTTCCTGCTCGCGCAGCGCGACGGGCTCGCGTCGGCGGCCCGGCGCAACTGGATGCTCGCGGCCTACGCCGCGGCGGCGGGCGCCACGCTGACCAAGGGCCTGGTCGCGCTGGTGATTCCCGGCGCGACGCTGGTGCTCTACACGCTGGCGACGCGCGACACCGGCCCATGGAAGCGCCTGCACGCGGTGCCCGGCCTGGCCCTGTACCTGCTGTTGACCGCGCCGTGGTTCCTGCTCGTGTCGCGCGACAATCCGGAGTTCGCGCAGTTCTTCTTCATCCACGAGCATTTCCAGCGCTTCCTGACGACCGGACACCGGCGCGAGGGCAGCTGGTACTACTTCGTGCCGCTGTTCGTGGCGGGAATCCTGCCCTGGCTGCTCGTCTGGCTATGGACACTCGCGCGCAGCTGGCGCAACGCGCCGATCGCCGCCAACGGCTTCTGCTGGCCGCGGTTCTGCCTGGTCTGGGCGCTCTTCGTGTTCGTGTTCTTCAGCTTTTCCGGCTCCAAGCTTCCGTCGTACATCCTGCCGATGTTTCCGGCGCTGGCGCTCGTCCTCGGCTGGCAGCTGAAGCAACTGCCGGCGCGGACGCTGGCCCTGCTGGTGCTGCCGCTCGCACTGTTGTCCATGGTGCTGCTGGCCGCATTGGGCGTGGTGCTGGGCGCGTACGTTCCGGACCTTGCCGACGGCAACACGCCGGCGGAGGTATTCCACGCCTTCGGTCCGTGGATCGTCGCGGCGGCCGCGGTGATGGCGGCGAGCGGCGTGGCCGCGTTTCTGCTGCTTCGCCGCGACGGCGCGCGGCGAAATCGCTGGGCATCGTCGTGATGACGCTTGGTTCCGTGGCCGGAATGCAACTGGGATTCATCGGCTACGACGCGTTTCGCGCGACGCGTTCCGCCTACGATCTCGTCCAGGAGGCGCGGGCCGCGGAAGACAGCATGGCGGCGGCCCGCTCGATCCGCGCATTCCGGTCTTTCAGGTTCGCACCTACGACCAGACGTTGCCCTTCTACCTTGGACGGACCACCACGCTCGTCGCCTACCGGGACGAAATGGGGCTGGGCCTGGACATCGAGCCGGAACGGGGCTTCGCAACCGAGGAGTCCTGGATTCCGCACTGGAACGCGTTGCCGCAGGGCTATGCGCTGATCCGGCTGGACGACTATGCCGCGCTGGTCGCCCAGTCCGTCCCGATGCGCGTGATCGCGCGCGATCCGCGCCGCGTCTTCGTCGCCAGGAACTGACCATGACCTCCTCCGCCTTCGCCTTCCTCTTCGCCGGCGTAGTGCTCAATGCCGGCGCGCAGCTGCTGCTCAAGGCCGGCACCAACACGCTGGGCGTCATCACGCTGACCCGCGACAACTGGTGGGACATGCTGTGGAAGATGGGGACGCAGGGGCACTTCGTCGCCGGCGTCGTCTGCTACATGATCAGCCTGCTGGTCTGGATCATCGGACTGTCGCGCGTGCCCGTGTCCGTCGCGTATCCGATGCTGTCGCTGGGCTACGTGATCAATGCGGTCGCCGCGTACTACCTGTTCGGCGAATCGGTCACGATCACGCGCTGGCTCGGCATCGGCTTCATCATCGTGGGCGTCTGGCTCGTCGCCAAGACCTGATCGCCGCCCTGGCAATCGCTTCCCGCACAACGTGAGCACACAACCGTACCTGCCGTTTGCCCGGCCCACTCTCGACGAGGCGACTATCGCGAGCGTCGCCGACGTGCTGCGCTCCGGCTGGATCACCAGCGGCCCGAAGCTCAAGGCCTTCGAGGCCGCGCTGTCCGAGTATGTCGGCGGCCGTCCCGTGCGCTGCGTGTCGTCCGCGACCGCCGCGCTGGAACTGGCGCTGCGCGTGTGCGGCATCGGGCCGGGCGACGAGGTGATCACGCCGGCGATGACGTTCTTCGCCGCGCCGAACATGATCGTCAAGGTCGGCGCGACGCCGGTGTTCGTCGACGTCGAGCCCGGCACGCGCAATCTCGACCTCGCCGCGGTCGCCGCGCGCATCGGTCCGCGCACGCGCGCCATCCTGCCCACGCATTTCGCCGGCCTGCCGTGCGACATGGACGGCCTCTATGCGCTGGCGGCCCAGCACAAGCTGCGCGTGATCGAGGATGCGGCGCTGGCCATCGGCTCGTCCTGGCGCGGCAAGCGCATCGGCAGCTTCGGCGACATCTGCATCTTCAGCTTTCACCCGAACAAGAACATCACGTCGATCGAGGGCGGCGCGCTGGTCATGGGCAACGAGCACGAAGCGCGCGAAATCGAGGTGCTGCGCTTCCACGGCATCTCCTACCTTCCCGACCGCACGCGCGACGTCGCGGAAGCCGGCGGCAAGTTCAATCTGCCCGACGTCAACGCGGCGGTCGGCTTGCGCCAACTCGCGCAACTGCCGGAATTCAATGCACGGCGCCGCGCGCTCGTCGCCCGCTACTTCGAGCGGTTCCGCACCGACCCGGCTTGCGAGCTGCCGCATCCCGGCTATACCGGCGACGCGGACGGCCATAGCTGGAACATGTTCGCGCCGCTGCTGCCGCTCGCGCAGCTGACCATTTCCCGGCGCGAGTTCCGCGACGCGCTCGAGGCGCGCGGCATCGGCACCGGCATGTCCTACGAGGCGGCGCATCTGGCCACGCTCTATCGCCGCTTCGGCTATCATCGCGGCAGCCTGCCCCATACCGAGCACATCGCCGACACGACCGTGACGCTGCCGTTGCATCCCTCGATGACGCAGGCCGACGTCGACCGCGTGTGCGCCGCGTGCGCGGAGGTCCTGGCCGCCCATCGGCGCTGACCCGTCGCCCGTGCCGATGGCAACACCGCTGCTATCCGTCGTCATTCCGGTCTTCAACGAAGAGGCCGGCCTCTCCGCCCTTTTCGCGCGCCTCTATCCGGCGCTCGATGCGCTGGGCGTCGGCTACGAGGTCATCTTCGTCAACGACGGCAGCCGCGACCGCTCGGCCGCGCTGCTGAAGGACCAGTTCCTGGCGCGGCCGGACGTGACGCGGGTCGTCCTGTTCAACGCCAACTACGGCCAGCACATGGCGATCATCGCCGGCTTCGAGCGCGTGCGCGGCGAGCGCGTGGTGACGCTGGACGCGGACCTGCAGAATCCGCCGGAGGAAATCGGCAGGCTGCTCGAGGCGATGGACGCCGGCCACGACTACGTCGGTGGCGTACGGCGCACGCGCGAGGATGCCTGGTGGCGGCGCGTCGCCTCGCGCGCGATGAACGGGCTGCGCGAGAAGATCACGCGCATCCGGATGACCGACCAGGGCTGCATGCTGCGCGCCTACAGCCGCGACATCGCCGACGCGGTCGCGGCAAGCCGCGAGGTCAGCACCTACATTCCGGCGCTGGCGTACACGTTTGCGCACAGCCCGACGGAGATCGACGTCGCGCACGAGGAGCGCGCCGCGGGCGAGTCCAAGTACTCGCTGTACAAGCTCATCCGGCTCAACTTCGACCTCGTCACCGGCTTCTCGCTGCTGCCGCTGCAGCTGTTCTCGATGTTCGGCATGCTGGTGTCGGCGGTGTCGCTTGTCGCCTACGTCATCGTGATCGCCTACCGGCTGGTCATTTCCGAATGGGAGGGCTTCGCGACGCTGCGCGTGTTGTGGGACCGGGACATCCTGGCGTTCTTCCTGATCGGCATGCTGCTGTTCGGCCTGGGACTCATCGGCGAGTACGTCGGGCGCATCTACCAGCAGGTGCGCGAGCGCCCGCGCTATACGATCCGCGCGGTGCTGGAAGCGCAGGAAGGCCCCGTGGCAAGCGCGGACAAGGTGATGCAATGACTCGCGCGGTCGTCTTCGCGTACCACAACGTCGGCGTGCGCTGCCTCAAGGTGCTGCTGGCCCAGGGCATCGACGTGCCGCTGGTCGTGACCCATGCCGACGATCCTGCCGAGGCGCAGTGGTTCGGCTCCGTTGCCGCGACCGCCGCGGACTACGGCATCCCGGCCATTGCGCCCCCCGACCCGAACGCGCCCGACGTCGTCGCGCGGGTCGCGGCGCTGGCGCCGGACTTCCTGTTCTCGTTCTATTACCGGCGCATGCTGGGCGCGGCGCTGCTCGCGATTCCGCCACGGGGCGCCCTCAACATGCACGGTTCGCTGCTGCCCAAATTCCGCGGTCGCGCGCCGGTGAACTGGGCGGTGCTGGCCGGCGAGCGCGAGACGGGCGCCACGCTCCACTACATGACGCTCAAGCCGGACGACGGCGACATCGTCGCGCAGACCGCCGTTCCGATCCTTCCCGACGACACCGCGCAGGAGGTCTTCGACAAGGTGACCGTCGCAGCGGAAGTCACGCTCTCCCGCGTGCTGCCCGCGCTGTTGTCGGGCACCGCGCCGCGCGTACCGCAGGACCCGGCAAGCGGCAGCTACTTTGGCGGCCGGCGGCCGGAAGACGGGATCATCGACTGGAGCCGCGACGCCGCCGCGATCCACAATCTCGTCCGCGCGGTCGCGCCACCGTTTCCGGGGGCTTTCACCACCGTCAATGGCGTCGCCGCGCGCATCCTGCGCACCCGCATCGCCGATGCCGGCGCAACGCGCAGGGACACGCCCATACTCGAAGTCGACCGCGAGCGCATCGTCGCGCGCTGCGGCGGCGGCGGCGCGCTCGAAGTGCTTGCCCTCGAAATCGACGGCAGTGTCGTCGCGCCGGGAGCACTTGCCGCTCGCTTCGGCAGCGCCCCGCTTCGCCTGGGCGCGGGAAGCGTTGCATGAGCCACGACGACGACGTTCCGGGCATCGAAAGGCGCGGGCTGACCAAGGGCCGGATCGAGGCGCTCGCCGACGGCATCTTCGCCGTCGCGATGACGCTGCTCGTGCTCGACATCAAGTCGCCGACGAACCGAGAAGTTCGAGACCGCGACGGACCTGGTCGCCTATCTCGTCACGCTCGAGCACAGCTTCGCCATGTACGCGATCAGTTTCTTCGTGCTGGCCATCTTCTGGATCGCGCACCACCTGCTGTTTCATTTCGTGCGCCACGCCGATCGCCGCCTGCTCTGGCACAACATCGCCTTCCTGCTGCTGGTGACGTTCGTGCCGTTCTCGACGGACCTGCTCGGCGACCAAGGGCACCTGCTGCTGCCGGTCCTGGTCTATGGCGTAAATCTCCTCGCGCTGGGTTCGCTGCTGGCATTGCAGTTGCGCTATCTCATCGCGCATCCGCCGCTGGCCACCGCCGACCTGACGCCGTTCGTCGTGACGCAGATGTGGGGCGATCTGCGCCTCTACGCAGCCGTGCCGCTGGCATCGATGGCGGTTTCGATGGTCAGCCCGCGCGCCGGCATGTACATGTACCTGCTGCTCGCGATTCCCACCTTCGCGCCCAGCCGGCTCGATCGAATCATCTTTCCCGGCGCGGGTCCGCGCGTCGATTCCTCACGCGAAAGCTCATGAAAAAAGTCCTCATCCTGGGCGTCAACGGCTTCATCGGCCACCACCTGTCGCAGGCGATCATCCGGTCCACCGACTGGGAGATCTTCGGCATGGACATGCAGAACGACCGCATCGCGGACCTGCTCTCCGAGCCGCGCTTCCACTGGTTCGAAGGCGACATCACGATCAACCGCGAGTGGATCGAATACCACGTCAAGAAGTGCGACGTGGTGCTGCCGCTGGTGGCGATCGCCACGCCCGCCACCTACGTGCGCGAACCGCTGCGCGTATTCGAGCTCGACTTCGAGGCCAACCTGCCGATCGTGCGCGCGGCCGTCCGCTACCGGAAGCGCGTCGTGTTTCCGTCGACGTCGGAGGTCTACGGCATGTCGCGCGATGCCGAATTCGACCCCGAAGCGTCCGAGCTGGTGCTGGGCCCGATCAACAAGCCGCGCTGGATCTACTCGTGCGCGAAGCAGCTGATGGACCGGGTGATCCACGCCTACGGCATGCAGGAGGGCCTCGATTACACGCTGTTCCGGCCGTTCAACTGGATCGGCGCCGGCCTCGACTCCATCAACACGGCCAAGGAAGGCAGCTCGCGCGTCATCACGCAGTTCCTGGGGCACATCGTGCGCGGCGAACCCATCAAGCTCGTCGACGGCGGCACGCAGAAGCGCGCGTTCACGTACATCGACGACGGCATCGCGGCACTGATGAAGATCATCGCCAACCCCGACGGCATCGCCACCGGCAAGATCTACAACATCGGCAACCCTGCCAACAACTGGTCGGTGCGCGAACTGGCCGAGAAGATGCTGGCGCTCGCGAAGCGATACCCGGAGTACGCGGAAAACGCAGCCAAGGTGACGATCATCGAGACCACCGCGGCGGAATACTATGGTGCCGGCTACCAGGACGTGCAGAACCGCGTGCCGAAGATCGCCAATACGTGCGCCGACCTCGACTGGAGTCCCAAGGTCGGCATGGAGGACGCGCTGACGCGCATCTTCGACGCGTATCGCGGGCAGGTCGCGGAAGCGCGGCGCCTGGTCGACTAGGACCACTCGATGTTCCTCGCCCTCAAGATCGACGTCGACACGCTGCGCGGCACGCGCGAAGGCGTCCCGAACCTGGTCGAGATCCTGCGCCGGCACGGCGTGACCGCGACGTTCCTGTTCTCGCTGGGACCGGACCACACGGGGCGCGCGATCAAGCGCGTCTTCCGTCCGGGCTTCGTGGGCAAGGTGCGCCGCACGTCGGTCGTCAAGCACTATGGCGTGAAGACGCTGCTCTACGGCACGCTGCTTCCCGGCCCGGACATCGGACGCCGCGCCGCCGACGTCATGCTGGGCGTGCGCGACGCCGGCCACGAAACCGGCATCCACTGCTGGGACCACATCCGCTGGCAGGACGGCGTGGGCGGCGCCGACGCGCAGTGGACGTACGACGAAATGCAACGCGCCTGTTCGCGCTACGTCGACATCTTCAAGGCGCCGCCGACGACGCACGGCGCCGCGGGCTGGCAGATGAACCGGCATGCGCTGCGGCTCACCCAGCGGCTGGGCTTCGACTATTGCTCCGACGGACGCGGGACGCACCCGCTATCTTCCGGTCTGGAATGCGGAGCCTGTCCGCTGCCCGCAGTTCCCGACGACGCTGCCGACGCTGGACGAACTGATCGGGACCGGCGACATTACCGAGGACAACGTCGCCGCGCACCTGCTGGAGCGCACGCGGGTTGCCGCCCCCGCCGGCCACGTCTTCACGCTGCACGCGGAACTTGAAGGGATGCGCCTGGCGCCCGCGTTCGAGCAACTGATCGCCGGCTGGAAGGCGCAAGGGTGGACATTGGGCCCGGTGCGCACGCTGTTCGAATCCGTCGAGCCCATGGCGCTGCCGCGCTGCGCGACGGGGCCCGGCGTTGTTGCCGGCCGCACGGGCACGCTGCTGGTGCAAGGTCCGGAATTTCTGGCCGACGTCGACCTGGCGCAGGCCGCCTAGACGAGAAAATGACGGAGATGACCATGATCGGAAAGAAGGTTGCCGACTTCACCGCGCCCGCCACCGGCGGCGATTTCACGTTGTCCGACCACAAGGGCGAGACCGTCGTCCTCTACTTCTATCCCAAGGACAACACGCCCGGCTGCACGACCGAGGGCGAGCAATTCCGGGATGCCTACAAGAAGTTCCGCAAGGCGGGCGCGATCGTCGTCGGCTGTTCGCGCGATTCGCTCAAGTCGCACGAGAATTTCAAGGCGAAAATGGAATTTCCGTTCGAGCTCATCGCCGACGCCGACGAAAAGCTGTGCACGCAGTTCGACGTGATCAAGATGAAGAACATGTACGGCAAGAAGGTGCGCGGCATCGAGCGGTCGACGTTTTTGATCGACGGCGCCGGCAAACTCGTCAACGAATGGCGAGGGGTCAAAGTGCCCGGTCACGTGGACGCGGTGCTTGAGGCGGTCAAGGCCCTGGCGTAGCAGCTCGCCGCGTCTGACACCTTCGTGCCATGGACTGCCCGAAGGGCTTGCGCCGGTCCGACGTCCGGCAGATGATTTGGAGTGGAACCCGCCGCTTGCGGTTGTCGCACAACCCCGCCGAAAGGAGCTTCGATGAAAGTCGCAATTGTCAGCATGGTGCTCGCAGCGTTTGCCATGACGAGCCCTGCAATTTCGCATGGCGGCGTGCTCGTCATCGACCCGACCAGCGACGGTTCGCTCTACGTTTGCCCTGGCTGCAATATCGTATCCGAAGGCGACTTACGTTCTCGTTTCGGGCTACATACAAGGCGACATCAAGTTCGCGTCGAATTCAATTTCAGGGGCGGTCACTCAGGCGCTGTTGTCGCTCAATCCGTACGGGCTCCCCCTCGTCGGGAACGAGGTGTCCATTTACGGCTACGGCACCGCTATCGGCGCACTCGACGATAGCGACGCCGACGCCGGGACATTGCTCGGAATTCTCATCCTGCCGGCCAACCTTGGCTATGGCGAAGACGTGTACTTCGACGTGACGACGTTCGTCGCCGCCACGAACGCGCCGTTTCTTGCATTCAACCTGCGCACCACCGACACCGACGTGTTCAGTTCCCTGGAGTTCAACTACGGCCATCGCATCGCAACTTCTGGTAACGACGACGGCGATCGCCGAACCCGCGCCCGGTCGCATTGCTGCTTGCGGGCCTGGTCGCGCTGGGCGGCGTCTCACGGAGGCGTCCGACGCTGCCAGGGACCCGTGCCAGTGTTCTCTTTCCACCACAACCCGTCGCCGTCCGGTCGGCCGGCGACCACTAGGGCTTGTGTCCATGGCTTTCCTTGAGGCAGCATAAGGACGACTCGCCCGATTGACGACCTTTCCGTTGGAGGCCCATGGTCGAACGCAAGCTGCGCCCCGCACCTTCCACGCTGCAACTCCTCCCTTCCCGCAAGCCCGCCAAGACCGGCTCTGCGTCCGCGACGAAGCTCTTCGTACTCGACACGAATGTGCTGATGCATGACCCGACGAGCCTGTTCAGGTTCGAGGAGCACGACATCTACCTGCCGATTCTCACGCTCGAGGAACTCGACAACAACAAGAAGGGGATGACCGAGGTGGCGCGCAACGCGCGCCAGGTAAGCCGCTTCCTCGACGAACTGGTGACGGCGCTGGGCGAGACCACCGACACCATCGCCAAAGGCATTCCGCTGGCGACCAAGTCCAACGGAGCGGCCACGGGACGGCTGTTCCTGCAGACCGAGAGCATCTCGACGGTCCTGCCGGCGTCGCTGGCCGGCGGCAAGGCGGACAACCAGATCATCGCGGTGGTCATGCACCTGTCGCAGACGCATCCGAAGCGCAACGTGATCCTGGTGTCGAAGGACATCAACATGAGGATCAAGGCGCGCGCGCTGGGCATCGCGGCCGAGGACTACTTCAACGACAAGGTGCTGGAGGACACCGAGCTCCTCTATTCCGGCACGACCGAGCTGCCCGCGGACTTCTGGGACAAGCACGGCAAGGGCATGGAGTCGTGGCAACAGGGCGGGCATACGTACTACCGCGTCACCGGCCCGATCGTCACTTCGCTGCTGCAGAACGAATTCCTGTACCAGGAGAAGAAGGACGAGACGCCGTTCTACGCGATCGTCAAGGAAATCACCGGCAAGACGGCGCTCCTGTCGACGCTCAAGGACTACACGCACCAGAAGAACAACGTGTGGGGCATCACGGCCCGCAACCGCGAGCAGAACTTCGCGCTGAACCTGCTCATGAATCCGGAGATCGACTTCGTCACGCTGCTGGGCCAGGCCGGCACCGGCAAGACGCTGCTCACGCTCGCGGCCGGCCTCATGCTGACGCTCGAGTTCAAGGTGTATACGGAAATCATCATGACCCGGGTCACTGTTCCTGTCGGCGAGGACATCGGCTTCCTCCCGGGAACGGAAGAGGAAAAGATGAATCCGTGGATGGGCGCGCTGGAGGACAACCTCGACGTGCTGAACAAGACCGACGACGAGGCCGGCGAATGGGGCCGCGCCGCCACGCGCGATCTCATCCGCTCGCGCATCAAGGTGAAGAGCCTGAACTTCATGCGCGGCCGCACGTTCATCAACAAGTTCCTCATCATCGACGAGGCGCAGAACCTGACGCCCAAGCAGATGAAGACGCTGATCACGCGCGCCGGGTCCGGGCACCAAGGTCGTGTGCCTGGGCAACATCGCGCAGATCGACACGCCCTACCTCACCGAAGGCAGCTCGGGCCTGACGTATGTCGTCGACCGCTTCAAGGGCTGGGGGCACTCGGGCCACGTCACGCTGCAACGCGGCGAGCGCTCGCGGCTGGCGGACCACGCGGCGGAAGTACTGTAGCGGCGGCGGGCTTCTCGGTCAGGCGTTCGCAGGTCAATCGGCCGCGGAATCGCGGTTCGCCCCGGCGTGCTGCCGCGGCTGAATCGCGGCGAAATTCGCGTGCGCCAGCGCAACCACGTCCGGAAGGCGTCGGCGCAACGCCGCCTTGACGCTGGCGGCGTTCTCGAGCAATCGAACGCAGCCCGCATACACGGCGGCCTGATCGAAAGATCGCGGGTCGAAAACCATTTGCCCGAGATCGAAGCGCTGCATCATCCCGTCGAACTTGCCCTGGTACGCCAGCGCGATCACCGGCACGGCCATGCCCAGCGCGGCGATTGCGAGGTGCATGCGGCCGGTCACCGCGAGGTCGACCAGTCCCACCAGCCCCTTCACCTCCGGCGCATTGCAGGTGACGTGGACATGATGGGGGACGGCGCTCTCCGCCGATTCGAGCAATGCGGAAATCCGGTAGGCGATTGCGACGTCGTCGTCGCGGCCCGGGGGACCGGAGCGCAGGTCGTGCGGCAGAATCAGGACGCTTGCGCGATGCGAACGTTCGAGCGCGACGATGAGCGCAACGCAGCTTTGCACCACGTCCGCATTGCCTGATCGCCTTGCCTCGGCCACAACGGGGCTCGACAAACTCAATGCGATCACGGGTCGTCCCGCCGCCCGTTGCTCCTCGACCCATGCGCGCGCATTCCGGCCGGAGGGTGAAGCGCCATCGGGTCGCATCAGAAAGGCCACGTCGGCAGCGGGAACCAGGCCAGGCACGCCGCGGGCTTCGAGGCGCGACAGCGAGATTGGATCCCGCGCGAACAGCGGCGCGAACGCGCCGATCTCGCTCAAGGCGGCGCACGCGGCATCGGCGGGATGTTCATTCATGCTGAAGCCGAGCACGCGCGTTTCCAGTCCAACGGCGTGAGCCAGGCGCAGCAGCTCGAGTCGCGCAACGCTTTCGTCAGTGCCGTAGTGGCCGTCGAGGACGTCCGCGCCGAGCAGCGCGAAGCAGTCGTATTCCGCCACCAGGCGACGGAAGCGCGCTTCCCACTGCAACCGCGTGCATGCCAGTGGAAGGGCGACGATGACCTTGCCTATGCCGGGAATCCTCGGCCAGCGCTCGCCACTGTAGATCGACAGGAGATCGATCCGCGCATTCGGAAACCTGTTCCGGATGCCTTCGATCGCCCCATGCACCATCGCGCTGTCTCCCAGGCTGCCATAGGCGGCAGGCACGAGAACGAGGTAGCGGACATCCGCGGGCTCGACGTCACGGGTCGCTCGCGGCGACGAGGCTGCTTCGACCAGCCCCGCGAGGACCGGACGCGCGACGTCGGCGGAGAAATGCCGTGCGACGTTTTCCCGACCGCCGGATGCCACGCGAGCCCACAGCGTTTCATCTTCGTGCAGGCGCAGGATCGCGTCGGCGAACGCCTCGGCCGTATCGGCGACCAGCACGTCCCGTCCGGATTCGAGATTCATGCCTTCGACGGCAATCGACGTGGCGACCACGGGAAGGCCCGACAGCCTGTGCCGCGCTGATCTTCCCCTTCACGCCCGCGCCGAAGCGCAACGGCGCGATCGACAGCCGGCTGCGTTGCAGGTAGGGAGCCAGGTCAGGGACATGACCCACCGCCTCCATTCCGTCGCCCGCGAGATTGCGCACGGCCTCCGGCATGTCGCTGCCGATCACCAGGGTTCGGGCATCGGGCAGCCGGCGGCGAACCCGCGGCCAGACCTCCCGTGCATACCAATGGATCGCATCGACATTGGGGCTGTGACTGAACGCGCCGACGAAGAGCATGTCGCGCCGCTCCCCAAATCCCGGAGCCGATGACGCGGTCGGCAGCACGTTCGACACGATGCGAACATCCGCATCGGGAACCTCCGCCAGCAGCGCGTTGCGTTCGCTTTCGCTGACGACCAGCGTGACGTCCGCGTCGCGGACCATCGCCAGTTCCAGCTCGCGGGTCACCGCGGAACGGCGTCGCACCGCAGGGTCGCCGGTTACGTCCGCCTCGCGTGCTTCGCGAAGGTAGTGCACGTCGACCGTGTCGAGGACGAACAGCGCCCGGGGCGCGCAGCGCCGGACCGCGGTCGACGCATTCCTGCGCGCTTCGATATTTGCACGCCCACACCAGGTCGAATTCCGGGCCCCGGGCCGCCAACAGCTGTCGGACGTGCCATACGTCGGGCTGGCAAAGCACTTCGACGCCCATGGCCCTGAGTCGCTGCACATAGGGGCCGCCAAACTCGACGCCGCGGGCGACGAACGTCAGGTTGCACCCGAGCGCGCGCAGAATCTCGATGATGGCCGTGAGGCGGACCGATCCCGAATCGCGGTCGGGCGCGGGGACGCTGTCGTCGATGACGAGGACATTGACCCGCCCGGAATCGGCCGTTGTCCGCGAGCGGTCCAACGTACGCCACGCCGAGCGCATTCGCGCAGAGCGCGGCTATCCGCTTCGATCCGGGCGCCGAGCTCCTCCTCGCCGGACAGCATCGCCTCGACCGCATCGTCGGTCGCGAGCATGGAAGAGAGCACCAGCGCGAAGTTGTGGCGAAACATCGGAATCTGCCAGCCGGTCTCCTCCAGCGCCTTGCGGATCAGGTCGTAGCCTTCCAGCAGGCGACCCGTCTGGTAGCAGATCGCACCGAGCATGTGGAGCGCGTCAGCGGCATGCGGGTCGATCGCCAGGGCCGCGCGATAGAGCCGCTCCGCATCAGGAAGGCTGGCGCGCAGTTGCGCCGCCAGCGCCTCCTCCATCAGGGCGCGTGCGCGATTCGCGGGGAGTTGCGCGGCGGCCGCTACCGAGCCGCAGCACTGCTTGTAGCGTTTGCCGCTACCGCAAGGGCATGGGGCATTTCGGGCGGTTGCTGGCAACGAGCGTGCGGCGGGATTCAGTAGCTTCCCGCCGTCGCGAAATTCTCGAACCGGGTGTGCTCGCCCAGGAAGGTGAGGCGCACCGTGCCGATCGGCCCGTTGCGCTGCTTGCCGATGATGATCTCGGCCACGCCCTTCTCCTGCGTCTCCGGGTTGTAGACCTCGTCGCGGTAGATGAACAGGATGACGTCCGCATCCTGCTCGATGGCGCCGCTTTCGCGCAGGTCCGACATCACCGGCCGCTTGTTCGGCCGCTGCTCGAGCGAACGATTGAGCTGCGACAGCGCCATCACCGGCACTTTCAGCTCCTTGGCCAGCGACTTCAGCGCGCGCGAGATTTCCGAGATCTCCGTCGCGCGGTTTTCGCCCGACGAAGCCGCCTGCATCAGCTGGATGTAGTCGACGATGACGAGGCCCAGTTTCCCGTACTGCTTGGCCAGGCGCCGCGCGCGCGAACGCACTTCGATGGCGTTCAGCGCCGGCGTCTCGTCGATGAGCATGGGCGCTTCGTTGAGGCGGCCGAGCGCGCTGGACAGTTTTTCCCAGTCGTCGGGCCCCAGGCGTCCGGTGCGCAGCTTGTGCTGGTCGAGCTTGCCTACCGATCCGATCATGCGCAGCGCCAGTTGCGACGCGCCCATTTCCATCGAGAACACCGCGACGGGCAGCTTCAGGCTCAGTGCGACGTGCTCGCCGATGTTGAGCGCCAGCGCGGTCTTGCCCATCGACGGCCGGCCCGCCACGACGACGAGGTCGCCTTCCTGCAGGCCGGACGTCATCCGGTCCAAATCGCTGTAACCGGTGGCCACGCCGGTGACGTCGGACGGGTCGTCGCGGTTGTACAGCGTCTCGATGCGGTCGACCACATTGGTCAGCAGCGTACCCAGCCGCTGGAAATTCTGCGCGCCGCGCGAGCCCTGCTCGGCGATGTGCAGCACCTTGGCCTCGGCTTCGTCGAGGACCGCCTTGGCGCTGCGGCCAAGCGGGTTGTACGCGGTGTCGGCGATCTCCCCGGCCGTCGCCGCCAGCTGGCGCAGGATCGAGCGTTCGCGGACGATCGTCGCGTAGTGCCGGATGTTCGCCGCCGTCGGCACGTTCTGCACCAGCGCGCCCAGGTAGGCGAGCCCGCCGACATAGTCGAGCTTCTGCACGGACGCGAGCGACTCCGACAGCGTCACCACGTCGACGGGCTTGCCCTCGCCGCCAAGCTGATTGACGTGGCGGAAGATCAGGCGGTGCGCTTCGCTGTAGAAATCGTCTTCGGCGACGACGTCGCCCACGCGGTCGGCGGCCTCGTTGTCGAGCAGCAGCCCGCCGAGGATGGACTGCTCCGCCTCCAGCGAATGCGGCGGCAGCTTCAGTGCTTCGAGTTGTGGATCATCAGGCACTGGGGGGATCGTCGGGCATGGGAAGCAACGGGCAATAGGCGATTTTACTCGCCGGCCATGGTTTGCGGGTTCGGCCTCATGCTTTGCTGGCCGGACAGCCGTTTTCGCGGCACCGCCAAAAGCAAGAGGCCGCGCCGAATTTCGGCGCGGCCTCTTGCGGGAGTTGCGATGCGGCTAAGGAATCAGCCCTGGGCCGTGTCGCCCAGCACGGACACCGTGATGTTGGCCACGACGTCGTGATGGGGCGCCACCACCAGCGGGTAATCGCCGACCAGCTTCAGCGGTCCCGCCGGCATGCGGATCATCGCCTTTTCCACCGCGAGGTCCTGCTTCTGCAGCGCCTCGACGATGTCGACGTTGGTCACGGAACCGAACAGCCGGCCATCCACGCCGGCCTTCTGCGTGATCTTGATGGTCAGGCCTTCCAGCTTGGCGGCCAGCGCCTGCGCCGCTTCCAGCTTGGCGTTGGCGGCGGCTTCCAGCTCCGCGCGCTTGCCCTCGAGCATCTTGACGTTCGCTTCCGTCGCCCGCTTGGCCTTGCCCTGCGGGATCAGGAAATTGCGCGCGAAGCCGTCCTTGACCTTGACGATGTCGCCCAGGTTGCCGACGTTGGCGATTTTTTCCAGGAGAATGATCTGCATGTTGTCTCTCCTGCCTTAGTGGCGGTCGGTGAACGGAAGCAGCGCCAGGAACTGCGCGCGCTTGATCGCCGTGCCGAGCTGGCGCTGGTAGCGGGCCTTGGTGCCCGTGACGCGCGCCGGCATGATCTTGCCGTTTTCCTGCACGAAATCCTTCAGGACGTCGATGTCCTTGTAGTCGATCTCGACGACCTTCTCGGCCGTGAACCGGCAGAACTTGCGGCGCTTGAACAGCGCATTGCCGCGGTCGCGCTTCTTCAGGTCCTTCTTGTTCTTGCCTTTACCTCTTCCGATGGGACGGGGCATGTCGTTTCCTCAGTTTTCTTTCGATTCAATCCAGATGCGTGATGTGCAGCGCGACGGTCACGCCGGTCCGGTAGCGCCGGGCGAGGAATCCCTCGCAGCACAGGGCGCTTCCGACAGGCTTGGCGGCCAGTTTCCGGGCGACGTCTCCGAAAGCCACTGCAAACAGTTCGCACTCCACCTTGCGTTCGCCTCCGGCTTCCGCCTGCACCGACTCATGGTGCAGGCTGCAGTCGATCGCCGGGATGCCGGCGGGCGTGTAGCGCAGGTCGCCGCGTTCTGTCAGCAGGGCATCGAACGCCAGCCGGTTATTTGCCGGCACGTCCGCTGCCCGTTCTCAATGGCCTCTAGCTGGCCGCTGCGGCGTCGGCGACCGGCGCGGCCTCCGCCACGGGCTCATTTGCCAACTGAGCACGGGCTCTGCGCGCGCTTCGGTCCTCGGCTCGGTTCGCACTCGTTTTCACTTCCGCATCCCGCGACAACGACCGCGCCTTTTCTTCCTTCATCATCGGCGACGGCGCGACCTTCGCTTCCGTCGTGGCGACGATGAGGTGGCGCAGCACCGCGTCGTTGAACTTGAACGCATGCTCGAGCTCACCCAGCGTTTCCTGGTTGCACTCGATGTTCATCAGGACGTAGTGCGCCTTGTGAACCTTCTGGATCGGATAGGCCAGCTGGCGGCGGCCCCAATCCTCGAGACGGTGGATCTGGCCTTTGTGGCCAGTCACCATCGTGCGGTACCGCTCGATCATCGCGGGCACCTGCTCGCTTTGATCGGGGTGCACGATGAATACGATTTCGTAATGACGCATATGCAGAGCACTCCTTTCGGTCGGTTAAGTGGCGGCTCGCTGTTATTTACCTCATTGGTAACTGAGTGCGGGCCACCGACGGCCTCCCCGTCTGCGGCGGGTGAGGCAAGGGAACCGCTAATGATAGCGCATTTCGCCTTATCGATCAATGAGCTGGAGCGCGTTGCCGCAGATGGAGGGCGATTCGGCATGCTTCGCCTGGCCACCCCGGCCGGCGCAGAAATGCCTTCCCGTTCAATTACCTAGGGAGGCGGTCGGCGCGGCGCGCCCGCGCGCGGCCTGGGCCAGGACCTCGTCGCGGGACACCTTCGGGAGCCCGGCGATTTCCTTCACGCGTGCGTAGAACCGGGGAAGGCTGTCGCCCTCCTGCGCGAGCAGTTCCCGGAACGCCGGCACCTGCGCCGTGTACAGGGCCACCGACGCCAGGCTGGCGTTGTTCGGCCCCTGGTTGGCATAGCCTGCGAACCAACGGTCGTAGCCGGCCATGCCGGCCTCCCCGTTCTTGGCGCCTGCATAGGCCTCCGTCATCGCCACGAACGCCGCCTTCTTTGCCGCGCGCTTCGCGTCCTCGCTCGCCCCGCCCGCATAGACCGCCTGCAGGCGCTCGCGCGCGTCATGCACGAGATCGCGGAAGATGATGCGCTGGCGCTGCGCCCGCGCGAACTGCGCATCGAGCTGCGGGTTGCCCTGGTCGCGCAGCCAGCGCTCCACGCCCGCCTCCTCGACCGCCACGGCGAATGACTCGTTGAACACCGAGTCGTCCTTCACGTAGACGATCTGGTGCGCGAGTTCATGGAAGACCAGCCGCGCGAGTTCGGACTCGGGCCAGCGAACAAACGTGGACAGGATGGGGTCGTCGAAGTAGCCCAGCGTCGAATAGGCGGGCACGCCGCTCACGTGGACATCGTCGCCGGCCGCGGCGAGGCGCGCGGCTTCCTCGCGTGCTTCGTCTTCACGGAAGTACCCGCGATAGCTGACGCATCCGGCGACCGGGAAGCACCACTGCCGGGCGGCGAGCGACAGTGGAGGCGCGGCGAACACGTTCCAGACGACGTAGGGACGGCCCAGGTCACTGTACCGCGTGAAGCTCTTGTTGTCGGGCAGGCCGAGCTCGCGGCTCGCATACGCGCGGATCGCCTGCGCGCGCGCGAGACGCTGCGCCAGCGCCTTGTCGTCGCCCTGCGCGATCACCTCGTCGATCGGCTTGGCGCGCGCCAGGATGTCGAGCTGGCCCGTGGCGCCCTGCCAGTAGTAGCCGGTGGTCTCGTAGGCAGCGCAACCCGCCAGCAGCAGCCCCGCCAATCCGGCAAGCGTGGTCTTCTTCATTCAGTGTCCGAGGTAACGGGACAGCCGGGCTACGCCGTCTTCCAGCTTGTCCTGCGCGATAGTGTAGGCGAAGCGCACATGTTCGTTCGCCCGGTGGTGGCCGAAGTCGAGGCCGGGCGTGATCGCGACGCCCGCCTGCTGCAGCACGTCGCGGCAGAACTGCTCGCTGTCGCGCGAGAACGCGGAACAATCCGCATACACGAAGAAACCGCCCGTGGGCATGACCGGAATCTTGAAGCCCAGCGCACGCAGCGCCGGGACAAGATAATCGCGCCGCGCCTCGAACGCGCGCCGGCGCGATTCGAGCGATTTCGAGCGCGGCCGGCTCGAAGCACGCCAGCGCCGCATACTGCGACGGCGCCGCCGGAGATATGTAGAGATTCTGCGCGAGCTTCTCAAGGTCGCGCACGTGCCGTTCGGGCGCCACGACCCACCCGAGCCGCCACCCCGTCATGCTGAAGTACTTGGAAAAGCTGGAGATGACGAATGCGTCGTCCGTGAGGTCCAGCGCGCTCCGCGGCCGGTTGCGCGAATCGAGGTCATAGGTCAGTCCAAGGTAGATCTCGTCGACGATGAGCCGGCCGGCGCGTGCCGCGACGGCGGCAGCGATCCGCTGCATCTCGTCGCGCGGCACCGCCGTTCCCGTGGGATTCGACGGCGAGGCGATGATGACGCCGCGAGTCCTCGCGTTCCAATTCTGCTCGACCAGGCTCGCCGTCAGCTGGTAGTTCGTCTCGGGACCGACCGGAATGGCGACCGGCTCCCCTTCGAGCACGCGGACGAAATGGCGGTTGCACGGATAGGCGGGATCGGGAAGCAGGATGCGGTCGTCGCGGTCGACGATCAACGCGAGCACCAGCAGCAGCGCCGCCGACGAGCCGGCCGTGACAATCACGCGTTCGGGCGCGACGTCCACGCCGTAGTGGTCCGCATAGTGGCGCGCGATCGCCGCGCGCAGCGCCGGCAGACCCAGCGCCGACGTGTAGAAGATTCCGCCGCCGGCGATGGCAAGCTGCGCCGCGGCAATGACCGGCTGCGGCGTCGGGAAGTCCGGCTCGCCGATCTCCATGTGGACGACCGTGCGCCCCGCCGCTTCCAGCGCGCGCGCCGCGGTCTGCACCTCCATGACGTGAAACGGCTCGATCTCGGCCACGCGGGCGGCCGTCGCAATGCGTGCATCCATCGAAAGTCGTAAACCGGGACGGGAGGGAAAGCGCTATCGTACGCTTGCGTGCACATTGACCCAACGCCATGCGCCATCCCCACTTTCTTGCCACTTTCGCCGCGGCAGTCGCCGCAGCGACGGTCGTCGTCACCGGCAGCGCGGCTGCGGCCGTCTACAAGTGCGTCGACGTCGACGGCAAGCAGCCCATCTACCAGGACAGCCCATGCCCCGCGGGCCGGGAATTGCGCAATTTCGACACCGACCCGGCGGAAGTCTCGGTCATTCCGTTCCGCGCCGTGCCGGACGTTCCGCCAGCCCAAGCCGCGCCCAAGTCGGCGAAGGCGCCGGCCGCCGCCAGGTCCGACAAGAAGAATGGCGTCGCGCCCACCGTCGACGTCGCGCAGCGCAAGTTCATCGTGGCCGGGATGAGCGAAGGCGAAGTGGTCGCGCGCATCGGCGCGCCCGACATCACGCGCGGCGGCAAGGGCAGCAAGTCGTCGCGGTGGAGCTACCTGCCGGCGCCGGGCGATCCGCAAACCATCACCAGCCTGGTCTTCGACTACGGGATCGTGACCCAGGTCGAGCGCAAGACCGTCAAATGAGGGCGCTGGTCCAGCGGGTGCGCGACGCGAGCGTCAGCGTCGACGGACGCGTCACCGGCGCCATCGGCCACGGATTGCTGGTGCTGGCCGGCGTCGGTGGCGACGACGCGCCGGAAGACCGCGAATGGCTCGCGCGCAAGATCGTGCAGATGCGCATCTTCGACGACGCCGCCGGCGTGATGAACTTGTCTGTCACGCAGGCCGGCGGCGGCATTCTCGCCGTCAGCCAGTTCACGCTGTACGCATCGACGCGCAAGGGCAACCGCCCGTCGTGGTCGAGCGCGGCGCCACCGCCGCTCGCGCAACCGGCCTTCGACGCCTTCGTGCAAGCGCTGGCGCAGGAACTGGGAAGTCCCGTGCCCACCGGCGTCTTCGGCGCAAACATGCAGGTCGCGCTGGTCAACGACGGCCCCGTCACGGTCTGGCTCGATTCGCGCGCGCGGGAGTGACCCGCGCCGCGCCGAGCGCCCGGTCACGTGGCCGAGGGCAGACGACGTCAGGCGCGGCGACGTGCTGATGCTGCTGGACGACGCGACGAGCGAGCGGCGATGGCGCAGGCGCAGGCCGCCATCGCGCAGGCGGAGGCCAAGGTCCGGCAGTTGCGCGAGGTCGGCCTGCGGGCGCGCAGCAGACACTGGCTCAGGCGCAAGCCAATCAGAGTCCAGGCCGAGCAGCAGTTCGCCCGTGCCAAGGACCTCAAGGCGAAAGGATTCCTGAGCCAGGCGGCGCTGGACGACGCGAAGCGCAACCTCGACGTCGCGCAAAGCCAACTCGAGGCGTCTCGACTCCAGGTCGCAGACAACCGTCCGACGGGTAGCGACTTCGTTCTGGCACAGGCCGCGCTGCAGCAGGCACGCGCGACGCTCGACGCGGCGCGCGCGCGGCTCGACCAGACCGTCATCCGCGCGTCCGTCGACGGCACACTGATCGCGCGCAGCGTCGAGCCAGGTGACGTCGTGCAGCCGGGCAAGGAACTGATGGTGCTGGCGCCGGCCGGCGAAACGCAGATCGTCGTCTCGGTCGACGAAAAGAACCTGGCGCAGCTGCGCCTCGGTCAGAAAGCGCTCGCCTCGGCCGATGCATTCCCGCAAGCCAGGTTCACGGCGGAACTCTTCTACATCAATCCAGGAATCGACGCGCTGCGCGGGGCGGTCGAAGTGAAGCTGCGCGTTCCCAGCCGCCCGATTACCTGCGCCAGGACATGACGGTTTCGGTCGACATCGAGGTCGGACGGCGCGCGGACGCGGTGACGATTCCTTCCGCCGCGGTCTTCGATTCCGCCAGTGCGCGCGCCGTGGGTGCTCGTCGTCGACGGCAGCCACGCGGTGAAGCGAGCCGGTAAAGCTGGGGTTGCGGGGCGAGGGCCGCACCGAGATCGTGGCCGGCCTGGCCGCGGGTGACCATGTGGTGCCGCCGCCGGCGCGGGGATCGCGCCGGGACAACGCGTGCGCGGGGCCAAGGTGGCCGCCAGCGGCGCGCGATGAATCCGTTCACGCGCTTCGAGACGATCGTCGCGTTCCGCTTCATGCGCGAGGGCCTGACGCAGACGCTGCTCATCGTCTTCGGCGTCGCGCTCGGCTGCGGCGTGATCATCTTCATGTCGGCGCTGCTCGGCGGGATTGCAGGCCAACGTCGTCCGCCGCACGCTGAGCTTCCAGGCTCCCATCGAGATCATGGCGCCGGACCAGGTCGCGCGTCCGCTGCGCGATGACAGCCGGGAGCATAACGGCGCAGATCCAGCCGCGGTCGCAACAGCTGAGCTCGGTGGACCAGTGGCAGAAGGTGCAGGCCACCGTTGCCGGGATCCGCGGGGTCATCGGCGTCACACCGGTGGTCACCGGTCCAGGCTTTGCGGGCCGTGGCGAAGCGCGCAAGTCGGTGAGCATCACCGGCATCGATTCCGCGAGCTATTTCGACGTGATCGCGCTCCCCGAGAAGATTGTCGCCGGCCGCCACGAGTTGGGACCGCTCGACATCATCATCGGGATCGAGCTCGCCAAGGACCTGGGCACGGCGGTCGGCGACAAGATGACCCTCACGTCAGCGACCGGTGTCGCGTCGTTCTCACCGTGACCGGCATCTTCGACTTCGGCAACAAGGGGGTGAACGAGCGCAACGTCTACGTGACGCTGCGCACCGCGCAGAACCTGCTGGACCTGGTCGGCGGCGCGACAAGCATCGAGGTGAGAGTGCGGGATCCGTTCGCCGCCGAAACGATCGCACAGTCCATCCGTGCCGATTCCGATCTCGAGGTGGACAGCTGGATACGGACCAATGCGCAGTTCTTCAGCGCAATGGCTGCGCAAATTCTCGCCAACACGCTGATCCGCTTCTTCGTCGGCCTGACCGTCGCGCTCGGCATCGCCAGCGTGCTCGTCGTGTCGGTGGTCCAGAAATCGAAGGAGATCGGCATCCTGCGCGCCATGGGCACCGCGCGGGCGCAAGTGCTGCGCGTGTTCCTGATCGAGGGCGCGTTCATGGGCCTTGTCGGCGCGCTTGCCGGCGCGCTACTGGCCTGGGGCTTTCTGCTGCTGTGGCGCGGTGTCGCGACCAACGCCGACGGCACGCCGATGTTCATCGTGGTCATCGAACCTTCGCTGTTCGTGATCGCCTGCGCCGGTGCGACACTGGTGGGCATATTGGCCGCGGTGATTCCGGCCCGGCGCGCGGCGCAACTCGACCCGGCGGTGGCCATCCGTGGCTGACGCAGCACGCCGCGCGAGGCGACGCTGCGTCTCGAAGGCGTCCGTAAGTCGTACGGGCTAGGTACGCCGCTGGAGGTGGAGGTTCTGCACGGCATCGACCTCACGCTGCAGCGCGGCGAGTTTGCCGCGCTGATCGGTCCATCCGGTTCCGGCAAGTCCACGCTGCTCAACGTCATCGGCCTGCTCGACCCCCCGAGCGCCGGAAGAATTGTTCTCGCGGATCAGGATGCGGGCGCGTTGGATGAAGGGGAAGCGACCCGGCTGCGCGGTCGGACCATCGGCTTCATCTTCCAATATCACCATCTGCTGCCCGCATTCACCGCGCTCGAGAACGTGATGATGCCGATACTGGCTGCGCGCGGCGCCCGACGGCGCGATGAGCGAAGACCGCCGCGGCGCTCCTCGAGCGCCCGCGGTCGGCGCTGAACCTGCCCGGGCCGAACGCGAACACCATCAGCATGCCGCCGATGACGCCAACGTTCTTGTAGAAGAACAGCGTGTTCGCCATGACGGCGTCAGGCTGCATGCTCCAGAAACGGTGGAACACCAGCGTAGCGACCAGCGTGAACGCGGCCAGCGCCAGCGCGACGAAGCGAGCCTTCCAGCCGACGATGAGCGCAATGCCTCCACCCAATTCCACCAGAATTGTCGCCGGAAGCAGCAGGCCCACCATGGGCATTCCCGCGCTCGCCATGAATCCGGCGGTGCCCGCGTAACCCGTGATCTTGCCAAAGCCGGCCCACACGAACATCACGGCGAGCAGCACACGGCCCACCAGCGCCGCGAAGTCTTTATTGGAATCCATGTCATTCCTTTCGGTTGAAAGTCAGTTGAGGTCGAACACAAGAACTTCGGCGCCCGCGCCTTCGCCAAGCGTGATCTGCGCGACGTCTTCGATCCTGGCGGCATCGCCGGCCGACAGGGCCACTCCGTTCAGCTTCGCGCTGCCGCGCGCGACGTGGACATAGGCGCGGCGGCCCGGCGCAAGCGCATGCGTGACCGATTCGGCGCCATCCAGCAGCGTCGAGTAGATCCGCGCGTCCTGGTGAATCGTCACGGCGGCGCCCGATCCTTCCGGTCCCGCGATCAGCGCCAGCCGGCCGCGCTTGGCGTCGGCTTCCACGCGGCTCTGCTCGTACGAGGCCGGAATGCCGCGCACCGAAGGCTCGATCCATATCTGCAGGAAGTGGACGCCATCCGTCTGCGACGGGTTGAACTCGCTGTGCATCACGCCGCGGCCCGCGCTCATCCGCTGCACGTCGCCCGGCGTGATGACCGAGCCGTTGCCGATGTTGTCCTTGTGCGACAGCTGCCCTTCCAGCACATAGGAAATGATTTCCATGTCGCGGTGTCCGTGCGTGCCGAACCCCATGCCCGGCCGCACGCGATCCTCGTTGATCACGCGCAGCGGTCCGAAGCCCATGTGCTCGGCGTCGTAATAGTCGGCGAACGAAAAGCTGTGGAAGGAATCCAGCCAGCCATGGTTCGCGTGGCCCCGTTCCCCGGACAGTCTCAGCGTCATCATTCGATTCTCCTGTTGTAGGCGCGCCGCTGGCGGCCGGCCTATCGCTTATGCAATGTTAGGCGCGTGCCGCCGTGCGCAAAAGGGGCCTATACTGACCCATTCATTCAAATTTATTGAACGTTTGGCCTTATATGGCGCTCACGCTCGAAGCACTCTCCGTCCTCGACGCCATCGACCGCCGCGGCAGCTTCGCCGCCGCCGCCGTGGAACTCGACCGCGTGCCGTCGGCCATCACCTACACGGTGCGCAAGCTCGAGGACGATCTCGACGTGCTGCTGTTCGATCGCCGCGGCCACCGCGCCCGGCTCACTCCGGCCGGCCGGCTGCTGCTCGACGACGGCCGCCGCCTGCTGGTTGCCGTCAACGAAGTCGAGCGGCGCGTGCAGCGCGTCGCTACTGGATGGGAAACCGAGTTGCGCATCGCCGTGGACACGCTGGTCCCGTTCGCCCGCGTATTTCCGCTCGCCTCGGCGTTCTTCGCGGAATGCAGCGCGCAAAACGCCGCGCACACGCGCCTCAAGTTCTCGCACGAAGTGCTGGGTGGCGCGTGGGACGCACTGGCCGAAGGCCGCGCCGACCTGGTGCTGGGCGCGCCCGGCGATCCGCCGCCGGGAGGCGGCTATCGGCTTCGCATCATGGCCGAGGCGACGATGATATTTGCCGTCGCGCCCGGGCACCCATTGGCCGCGGCGACGGAACCGCTGGTCGAGGCGCAAATTGCCGGATATCGCGCAGTGGCGGCAGCCGACTCGTCGCGCCGATTGGCGCCGCGCTCGGCGGGACTGCTCGCGGGACAGGACACGCTGACCGTCCCCGATATCGGCACCAAGCTCGCGGCGCAGGTGGCGGGGCTTGGATGCGGATTCCTGCCGGCATTCATGGCGGGTCCGGAGGTCGCCGCGGGCCGCCTCGTCATCAAGGCCGTCGAACCGCCGCGCGCGACCGTGCGCCTGCATGCCGCATGGCGGGAAGCCCGGCCGGGCCGGGCGCTCGCGTGGTGGATCGCCGCAGTGACGCGCACCGACTGGCGTTTCCTGGCGCTGGGACCGAGCCCGGACCCGGCACGCATCAGCGTGAAGCCGACATCACGGCGCCGAGCCAAGTCCTGAACGCGGCAGCGCTGACCGGCAGCTAAAGCTTGTACGCGGCCTTGGCCAGCCCGTACGCGAGCAGCGGCGCCATTTCGAAAGCCTCGTCCTCGCCGATCTTGTGTTCCACCGCGAGCGTCGCGAGAAAGCGGCAATCCATGCGCCGGGCGACATCGTGCCGCGCCGGAATGGACAGGAACGCGCGCGTGTCGTCGTTGAATCCGACCGTGTTGTAGAAGCCGGCGGTCTCGGTGACCTGCTCGCGAAACCGCTGCATGCCTTCGGGACTGTCGTAGAACCACCACGAGGGCCCGAGCTTCAGCACCGGATAGTGGCCGGCCAACGGAGCCAGTTCGCGCGAATAGGTCGTCTCGTCGAGCGTGAACAGGATGATGGTCAGGTCGCGCTCGTTGCCGAACTTGTCGAGCAGCGGCTTCAATGCGCGCACGTAGTCGGTGCGCGTCGGGATGTCGGCGCCCTTGTCGCGGCCGTAGTCCCGGAACACGAGCGGATTGTGGTTGCGGAAGCTGCCCGGATGGATCTGCATCACCAGGCCGTCATCCAGGCTCATCTTCGCCATCTCGGTCAGCATCTGGCCGCGAAAGGCTTCCGCCTCCTCCGCCGTGATGGCGCCGGACAGCGCGCGGTCGAGCAGCCGCTGGCATTCCGGCGCGCCTAAGTCCGACGTGCGCGCGGTCGGGTGTCCGTGGTCGGTGGACGTGGCGCCCATGGACTTGAAGAACGCGCGGCGATTGCGGTGTGCCGCGAGATAACCGTTCCACGTCGCCGTGTCCTCGCCGGTGAGTGCCGCGAATTGCGCGAGGTTGGCCGCGAAGCCCTCGAACTCGGGATCTACGACCGGGTCCGGCCGGTAAGCCGTGACCACGCGGCCTTTCCATCCGGACTTGCGGATCTTCTGGTGATGGACCAGCGGATCGAGCGGCGACTCGGTGGTGGCGATGACTTCGATGTTGAAGCGTTCGAACAATGCGCGCGGCCGGAACGCGGGTTGCGCCAGGCACTCGTTGATGCGGTCGAAATAGCGGTCGGCGGATTCCGCGGTCAGCCGCTCGTCGATGCCGAACACCGTGTTGAACGCGTGGTCGAGCCAGATGCGCGTCGGCGTGCCGCGGAACAGGTGATAGTGCGCGGCGAACGCATGCCAGATCTTGCGCGCGTCCTGTTCGCCGGCGCTGCCGTCGCGGCGGGGAATGCCCAGGTCCTCGAGCTTCAGGCCCTGGCTGTACAGCATGCGGAACACGTAGTGGTCCGGCGTGATCAGCAGCGCGGACGCGTTGGCGAACGGCGTGTCGTCGGCGAACCATTGCGGGTCGGTGTGCCCGTGCGGGCTCACGATGGGCAGGTCCTTCACCGTCGCATACAGCCGGCGGGCAAGGCCGCGCGTGGCGGCGTCGGCGGGGAACAACCGGTCCGGGTGCAGGTTCATCGGTATGGCCATGTCGATTCCTGGTGGTGGATTTCGCGGCGGCGGAAGTCAGCCGACTCCCAGATGCCGCGCAAGGGTTGCCTGCGTTCCATCGCGAAACAGCGCGATGACGTCGCCGCGCACCGCCTCGCGAAATGCGTAGTGGGCGACCAGGTCGGCGCCGAACACCGGCTTGAGATCGAGAAAGCCGTCGGCGATCACGCCCGGGTCGCCGCGCGCGTCGCGGGCGATCTGCGCGAATGTCGCTGCCAGCGGATCGGCAACTTCAATGGCGCGTCCCTGCTCATCGGTACCGCTCGCATACCGGATCCATCCGGCCACCGCGAGCGCCAGGTGCGCGTAGGACGTCCCCGTCGCGATCCGGTCGCGCACCGTGCCGAGCAGGCGTTGCGGCAATTTCTGCGAGCCATCCATCGCGATCTGTCGCGTCCGGTGCGGCAAGCGCGGAGTTGCGGAACCGTTGCATCAGTTGCGCGCAATACGTTGCCAGGTCGATGCCGGCCGGCCTGGCGAGCGTCGGCGCAATTTCGTCGGCCATCTGCCGTTCGGCCAGCAACGCCAGCAGCGGATCGGCGGACGCCTGCCAGATGTAGTCGTGCCCCTTGAGGAAGCCCAGGTAGGCGAGCGTGGAATGGCTGCCGTTGAGCAGGCGCAGCTTCATCATCTCGAACGGCGCGACATCCGTCACGAATTGCGCGCCGGCGTCCTCCCAAGCCGGCCGCGGACCGGCGAAGCGATCCTCGATCACCCACTGGCCGAACGCTTCCGCCGCGACGGGGGCTGCGTCGCGCACGCCGAGCATGCGTTCGGCTTCCGCGAAGTCGGCGTCGGTGGTCGCGGGCACGATGCGGTCGACCATCGAGCACGGGAACGCGACATTCGCGCGTATCCATTCCGCCAGCGATGCGTCGCGCGCGCGAGGCGAATGCCGTCACCAGCCCTTCCACCATGCGTCCGTTGTGCGGCAGGTTGTCGCAGCAGACGAACGTGAGCGGCCCCGCGCCGGCACGCCGCCGCGACGCCAGGCCCGGCGACCAGGATGCCCACCGCCGATTCCGGCGAATCGGGGTGCGCCAAGTCGTGCACGATGTCCGGATGCGCGAGGTTGAGCGCGCCGGTCGCCGGATCGTGGCAGTAGCCCTTTTCGGTGACCGTCGCCGTGACGATCGCGATGCGCGGATCGGCGAAGCGATCGACGAGCGCGGCGCGGCCGGCGCCGGCAAACAGCGTTTCGCGCAGGCTTCCGATCACGCGCGCGGCCGTGCCGTCGCTGCCCTTGGTCAGCAGCGTATACAGGCCGTCCTGCGCCGCCAGCGGCGCAATGGCGCGCGGCGTCTTCAGCGACACGCCGCATATGCCCCAGCGCGGATCGCGCGCGAGCACGTCGTCGGTGTACACCGCCTGATGCGCGCGATGGAACGCGCCGAGTCCCAGATGGATGATCCCGACCGCGACGCGCGCCGGGTCGAAAGCGGGCCGGGCGACGCCCGCGGGCAGCGCAGGCAATCCGGCAAGGTTCAGGCGACCCGTCACGGTGCCTGCTCAATCACCTAGATAGCCGAACGCACTTCGGCAGCCACAGCGAGAACGCCGGCACGTAGGTGACCAGCATCAGCGCCGCGATCAGCGCGCCATAGAACGGCCAGATCGTGCGCATGACGTAGCCGATCGACACGCCGCCGATGGCGCAGCCGACGAACTGCGTCGTGCCGACGGGCGGCGTATTGAGTCCCAGCGCGCAGTTGATCAGCATGACCATGCCGAACTGCACCGGGTCCATGCCGAACTGACTGGCAGATCGGCAGGAAGATCGGCGTGCAGATCAGGATGGTCGCTCGCCATGTCCATGAACGTGCCGAGCACGAACAGGATCACGTTGATCAGGAAGAAGATCATCCACGGATTGGTGGAGATCGTCGCCATCATCTCGCCGGTCAGCTCGGCCACCTGTACAGGCTGATCAGGTAGCCGAAGCGTTGCGGAAATGCCGATCAGCAGCAGCACGATCGCCGGTGGTCTTCACCGCCTTGGCCGCCGCCTTGAGGAAATTCTCCCACGACAGCTGCGGTAGATGAACGACGTCATCAGCAACGCGTAGATGACCGCGACCGACGCCGACTCGGTGGCCGTGAACACGCCGGAAAGGATGCCGGCGATGATGATCACCGACCACGAACAGTCCCGGGATCGACGCCGACGAACGACCACCACACCATGCCCCAGCCGGGAAACATGCCGGCGGGATAGCCGCGCTTGCACGGCGACGCCGTAGGCGGCCGCGAGGTATGCACAGCGTCAGGATCAGCGCGGGGATGACGCCGGCCAGGATCAGCGCCGCCGATCGACACCTTGCCGCCCGCCGCCAGCGAATAGATGATCATGTTGTGCGACGTCGGCATCAGCGCGCCGACCAGCGACGCGTGCGTGGTCACGTTCACCGCGTAGTCGGCGTCGTAGCCCTCCTTCTTCATCATCGGGATCATCACGGCGCCCATCGCGGAAACGTCGGCGACCGGCGAGCCCGAGACGCCGCCGAACAGCGTGCACGCGACGACGTTGGACATCCCGAGCCCGCCGCGGACGTGGCCGACCAGGCTCTTGGCGAACGTGACGATCCGGTCGGCGATGCCGCCGTAGAGCATCAGTTCGCCGGCAAAGATGAAGAACGGGATCGCCAGGAACGAGAACACGTTCATGCCCCGACATCATCCGCTGGAACACGACGATGACCGGCAGGCCCTCGTACAGGATCGTGCAGACGGCGGACAGCCCGATCGCAAACGCGACCGGGACGCCGAGAATCAGGAACAGCAGGAACGAGACGCAGAGGATGGTCAGTGCCATGCGGGCTCCACCTCCTTGCCGCTGCACGTAGCGCGACGATGTGCTCGATCGAGAACAGGAAGATCAGCGCGCCGGCGATCGACCAGCGGCACGTAGTGCAGCCCTTCGGAAATGCCCGAGCGTCGGGATCTTGTACGTCACATGACCGAAATGGCGCGCAGCGCGCCGTTCCAGGCCATCAGCGGCGCCGAACGCGCCCACCAGCACGTGGATGACGATCTCGAGCCTCACGCGCCATTCGCTCGGGCACCAGCACCAGCAGCGACTCCATGCCGATGTGCCCGGCGTCGCGCACGCCGACCGCGGCGCCGAACAAGGCACGTAGATCACCAGCACCAGCGCCAGCGCTTCCGCCCACGTCGGCGTGTCGTTCATGATGTAGCGGCCGAACACCTGGAACGGCGACGCGGCCACGATCGCGCATGAGACCCGACCACGGCGAGCATCAGCAGGTATTTCGCAAGCGAAGCGCATTGAAGCGGGTGAGCATCGTGGCACCTCGGGAGGGACCGGAAGAACGGTCGTGACGGCCGCGCATGCAAGGCGGCCGGGCCGACTGCGGCGGCGCCACGGCGGCGCCGCCGGATTCGGCGATCAGTGCGATCGCCTGGATCTTGCTGACCATGTCCTTCAGCTTCGGGATCGGTGATGAACTTGTCGTAGACGGGCTTCATCGCGTCCTGGAACGACTTCTTGTCGACCTCGATCGACCTGCGCGCCGCCCGCCTCGACCACCTTGCGCGACGCGAGTTCCTTCTCGTCCCACAGCTTGCGCATGTAGGGCACCGACGCCTTGGCCGCGTCGCGGCATATCTGCTGCTCCTGCGGGCGTCAGCGTGTCCCAGACCTTCTTCGACATCAGCAGCATTTCCGGGCGCCATCGAATGGTCGGTCAGCGAGTAGTACTTGGCGACTTCGAAATGGCGCGCCGTGTCGTACGACGGCCAGTTGTTCTCCGCGCCGTCGACGACGCCGGTCTTCAGCGCCGTGTAGACCTCGCCATACGGCATCGGCGTCGCGTTGGCGCCCATCGCCTGCAGCAGCGCCACCCACAGGTCCGACTGCTGGACGCGGATCTTCATGCCCTTGACGTCGGCCAGCGTCTTGATCGGCTTCTTGGTCGTGTACAGCGAGCGCGAGCCCGAGTCGTAGAACGCGAGGCCGATGTAGCCCTGCGGCTTCGCAGGCCTTCAGGATCTGGTCGCCGATCGGGCCGTCCAGCACCTTGCGCATGTGTTCCTTGGACCGGAACAGGAACGGCATCGTCGGGACCATCGTCTCCGGACAGATGTTGTTCATCGGCGCCACGTTGATCCGGACGAGATCGAGCGCGCCGATCTTGGTCTGCTCGATGGTGTCCTTCTCGCCGCCCAGCTGGCTTGCCGGTGTAGACCTTGATCGAGTCCTTGCCGCCGGTCTTGGCCTTGATCTGGTCGCTCATGAACTTCACCGCCATCACCGTCGGGTAATCCTCCGGATGCACGTCCGACGGAGCGGTATTCCTTGGCCGCGACCGTCGTCGCGATTCCCGCCGCCACCATGCCGGCGACGATCAACCTCAATTTGCTGTTCATCCATTTCCTCCTGATCGAATTATGTTTGCGGCTTCGGTACGGCTGCCCCGGGTGTGGCGCTGCCCGGGACAGATTCTGCTCCATTGAATTTCACGCGGGCTGCGGATGCTCCTTGACCCGGCTCACCAGCTGCGTCGGATTGACGAAACGCAGCGCGATCAGCAGCCACGCCAGCGTCACCATCATGTACACCATGGCCATGGCGTCCACCGACTGCGGCGCGCGCACGCCGGCGGCGAACACGGCGTAGTACAGCGCGACGACCAGCGTCTGCGAGTCCGGGCCCGCGGTCAGGAAGGTCAGCTCGAACAGCGCGATCGTGCGCACCAGCACGAGCAGCGACGCGGCCAGGATTCCCGGGCCCAGCAGCGGCACCAGGACGTGCCAGAACATGCGGCCCGTGCTCGCCCCGAAGACACGCGCGGCGGATTCGAGGTTGGGATCGATCTGCTCGATGAACGGCGTCATGACCAGGATGACGAACGGCGCCGCGGGGATGAGGTTGGCCAGGATCACGCCGTAGATCGTTCCGGCCAGTTGCGCCTTGTACAGCACCGTCGCCAGCGGAATGCCGTAGGTGATCGGCGGCACCATCAGCGGCAGCAGGAAGAGCAGCATCAGCAGCCGCTTGCCGGGGAAGTTGCGGCGCGCCAGCGTGTACGCGGCAGGCACGCCGATCAGCAGCGCCAGGAACACGACCGCGAACACGACCTCCACCGTGACGATGAGGATCGCGTCGAGCTGGAATTCCTTCCACGCGGATACGTACCACTGGGTAGTCCAGCCGTCGGGCAGCCACGTGCCGAGCCAGCGCTTGGCGAAGGAATTGGTCGCCACCGCCGCGATCATGAGTCCGATGTTGACCAGGAACAGCGTCATCAGGCCCCACAGCAGGCCCGTCCACGCGCGATCGAGCCACTTGAAGTCGCGGGAGGTGGCGACGCGCTCATGAACGACCCCCACGCTCACTGCGTTCGCTGCCCCGAGCGCTCATCCCTTGCCCCCGCTCACCGGGCCCCGGTACATGAGATTGCGCAAGCCCAGCACCGCCGCGACCACGATGAGCTGCACGAAGCCCATGATCATCGCGATCGCCGACGCCAGCGAGTAGTCGTATTGCTCGAACGCCGCCTCGTATGCGGCGATCGAGATCACCCGCGTCGGCCCTGCGGGCGAACCGAGCAGCACCGCCGAAGGAAACACCGAGAATGCCTGCACGAAGGCCAGGCAGAAGCACATCGCGAGTCCCGGCGCGAGCAGCGGCAGGTAGATGGTGCGGAACTGCGCGCGCGGGCTGGCGCCGAGCGTGGACGCCGCGCGCGCCAGCACGGGGTCGATGCCGGTGATGTAGGACAGGATCAGCAGGAACGCGAAGGGAAACCCCGAGATCACCAGCGAAATCAGCACGCCCCAGTAGTTGTGCGTGAGGCGGATCGAACCCTCGTACAGATGGAAGAACTGCAGGAACTGCGACAGCCATCCCTTCGGCCCGAAATAGGTCAGCATGCCCTGCGCGATCAGCACGGTGCCCAGCGTGATCGGAATGACCAGGATGGTCGTCGCCCAGCGTTGATACGGCGACTTCACGCGCATCTTGAAGGCGATCGGCAGCGCCAGGCCGACGTTGATCAGCGTGGCGGGAAGCGCCAGCCTGAGCGTGGTCCAGATCGTCGGCCACAGATTGTCGGTCGTGAAGAAGTGCGAGTAGTTGGCGAGCGCCCCGCCTTCCTTCGGATTGAAGGACAGCGCGAGGCCGTAGAGAAACGGATACACGAACAGCAGCAGCATGAAGGCCGCGGCCGGCACGACCAGCAGCAGCGCGCGGTCGAACGCCGCGTTCGGCGGCGCGCCAGCGCGCCGCGCTACTCACGCGGATGCCTCGCTCGGATAAACCAGCACGCGCTCGACCGGAACCTGCACGTGAACGGTGTCGCCCAGCGCCGGCGTGCCCGGCGAGCGCACGTGCAGCAGCGTCCCCGACGCGGTGACGACGTCGACCAGCGAATCGCGCCCGCAGTATTCGACGTTGGCGACCCGCCCGGCAATGGTATTGGCGCCGCCGGAAGCAACACCAAGCACGAACTCCTCGGGGCGCATGGCCACGCAGGCGCGACCGCCCGCCAAAGGCTGCTTGCGCACGCCGGTCAAGCGCACATCGGGACCGGACAGCGCGACGCGATCGCCCTGCTCCGATTCGACGTTCAGCTCCAGCACGTTGCGATAACCCATGAAACGCGCGACGTGCAGGTTGGACGGCTGGCCGTAGACGTCGTGGGGCGCCGCAATCATCTGCACCACGCCGTCCTTCATCACGACGATGCGGTCGGCGAGCGACAGCGCCTCGTCCTGGTCGTGCGTCACGTAGATCGTCGAGCGGCCGAGTTCCTTGTGGATGCGCCGGATCTCGGCGCGCGTTTCGATGCGCAGCTTCGCATCGAGATTCGACAGCGGCTCGTCCATCAGCACCAGCGGCGGCTCGATGACGATGGCCCGGGCGATCGCGACCCGCTGCTGCTGCCCGCCCGAAAGCTGGCCGGGAAGCTTGTGCTCCTGCCCGGTCAGCTGCACCAGCGTCAGCGCATGCGCGACGCGCGGCGCGATTTCCGCGTCGGAAAGGCCGCGCATCCTGAGGCCGAAGCCGATGTTCTTGGCCACGGTCATGTGCGGAAACAGCGCGTAGTTCTGGAACACCATGCCGAAGCCGCGCTTTTCCGGGGGCAGCGTGTCGATGCGCGTCGCATCGAGCCAGATGCTGCCGCCGGACAGCTGCATCAGCCCGGCGATGCAGTTCAGCGCCGTGGACTTGCCGCAGCCCGACGGCCCGAGCAGCGCGATGAATTCGCCGCGCTTGATGGTCAGCGTCAGTTCGTTCAACGCCGCGAACGCCTGCCCGCCCGCACCGGCAAAGCGGCGCGTAACGCCGTCCAGCCTCAGTTCATTGAAGTCGTGATTCATGGGCATCCGGGTCGACGCGTTCGCGGAGTTTCGACGGTGAATCGCCACGTGTAACCGGACGACGGCCGGCCGCCGGTTCAACGGTGGCGAGTTATTCCGTCGCGCACCGCGTGACGGAATGACCTCACTTGGTCTTCTGCGCGCCGACCTGCTGATCCCAGATCTTGAATGCCTCGACTTGCGCCGACGGCGGCAGCGACTGCGTGTGCGGGAACTGGGCAAGCCATCCTTCGTACTCGGGACGGCCGAATTCCTTGATCGCGTCCTGCGACTCCTTCGGCGCCATCGACAGCGGCACGTTCTTCACCGCCGGGCCCGGATAGAAGTAGCCCTTGTCATACGTGTACGCCTGCGCTTCCGGCGTGAGCAGGTACGCCATCAGGTCCACGACCGCGGCGACCTTCTCCGGCGGAACGCCCTTCGGGATCGTCATGTAATGCGCGTCGTTGACCCACGTCATGCCCTTGAACGGCACGACCTTGTAGTCCTTGGGCACGATGCCCAGCACGCGCGGGTTGATGTCCCAGCCCGTCATCGTCAGCGTGATGTCGCGCGAGCCTTCGCCCAGTTCCTTCATCACCGCGCCGGTGCCGGTCGGGTAGTACTCGATGCAGCTGTTGAGGTCCTTCAGGTAGGCCCACGTCTTGTCCCAGCCCTTCACCGGATCCTTGGGATTGCTGTCGCCCAGGATGTACGGCAGGCCCATGATGAACGTGCGGCCCGGACCCGAATTGGCCGGCCGTGCGTAGATCAGCCGATTCGGATTGGCCTTGCACCACGCCAGCAGTTCGGCCGGCGTCGTCGGCGGCTGCTTGACCTTGGCCGGGTTGTATTCGACCAGCGGGCCGGCCGGCATGAACGACCACGGCCACGCCATAGTCCTGCGCCAGTTCCTGCATCTTCGCGGCGGCCGGCTGGTAGTTCGCCGTGAGGCCGGGGAACTTCGCCGCCTGGTCCGGCAGGATCTTCATCAGCACGCCCTGTTCGATGCCGGCGGCGAGGAAGTCGGTGCCGGTCAGCACCATGTCGATGTCGCTGCGACCCGCGCCCTGCATCGCCTTCAGCTTGCCGGGCAGTTCCGGCGCCGGCGCCTTGGTGTAGGTGACCTTCGAGATCTTGTCCGGGTGCTTCTTCACGTACGCGTCGATGGCGTCCTGCGTCAGCGCGAGGTTGCCGGCGACGTCGACGATATTGAGCGTCACCGGCGCCGCGAGCGGCGGGCGTGACGCTCGCCGGGATCCGACGCGACCGCGCCCAGCGCGGCGACCACCGCCGTCAGAATCCAGCGCCGACCGCCCACTGTTCACCTGCTGCTTGCTGCTGCCTGTACTCATGCCACTCCTCCTTTGCCGTTGAAATGCGGTTGCCGCGCTTCGCGGCTGCCCGCCTTGGTTGTTGCCTTGCCCTTGCTGTTCACGCCACGCTGGAATTCGCGCACGACGCGCGCGAGATGACGATGCATGGCCGTACGGGCGGCGTCCGGATTGCGGGCGGCGATCGCCGCCAGGATCGCCGCATGATCGTGAATGGTGCGGCGCGCCAGCGCCTCGGTGTGGAAGTGCTGCTGCATCCGGCCCCACAGCTCGGCGCGCTGGTTCCACAGGCCCTCGACCACCAGTTCCAGCGAGCCGTTGCCGGTGGCCTTGGCGATGCCCAGGTGAAACTCGCGGTCGCGATTCCTCGCGAATGACGAAATCGTCGACGTGGGTGGTCATGCGCGCGATCGCCTGCCGGAGCGCCTCGAGGTCTTCGCCGGTCGCGTGGACGGCCGCCAGCGCCGCGACTTCGCCTTCGACCAGCGTGCGGGCGCTCAGCAATTCGAAGGGTCCGGGTCCCTTGTCGCCCGCCTGACGCATGCGACGACGGCCCCGCGGTGACGAACACGCCGGAGCCGACCCGCACTTCCACCAGGCCGCCGATTTCCAGCGAGATGAGCGCCTCGCGCACCGAGGTGCGCGAGACGCCGAGCAGCGTGGCCAGCTCGCGCTCCGCGGGCAGCCGCGTGCCGTGCGCGAATTCGCCATTGCCGATGAGTCCGGCGATCTGGTCGGCGATCTGGCGGTAGAGCCGGCGCGGTTCGACGGTCTGCAGCGGCAAGAAGGACTCTCCTCGGACGGCCAGGTTGAATCCCGGCGCGAATAGCTCCGGTCGACGCGGCATGTCGAAGCCGCGCGCCGGAACCTATATACAGCATGGTAGCCCCGCGTCTACAATCTGGTCAAGTGGTCCAACCACCGGGCCAAATGGCCAGTTCCGTCGCCGTTCGCCGGGACCCTTCTTCCACCCGGGAACACGCGCATGAAGATCACCTCCGCACGCGTCATCGTCACCTGTCCCGGACGCAACTTCGTCACGCTGAAGATCGAAACCGACGCGGGGCTCACCGGCATCGGCGACGCGACGCTCAACGGCCGCGAACTGGCCGTGGCGTCCTACCTGACCGACCACGTGATCCCGACGCTGATCGGCCGCGACGCCGCACCGGATCGAGGACACCTGGCAGTACCTCTATCGCGGCGCCTACTGGCGGCGCGGGCCGGTGACGATGACGGCGATCGCCGCCGTCGACACCGCGCTGTGGGACATCAAGGCCAAGGCCGCCAACCTGCCGCTCTACCAGCTGCTCGGCGGCCGCAGCCGCGACGGCGTGATGGTCTACGGCCACGCCAACGGCAACGACATCGCGGAGACGCTGGACGAGGTCGCGCGCTACGTCGACATGGGCTACAAGGCGATCCGCGCGCAGTGCGGCGTGCCGGGACTTGCCGTCGACCTACGGCGTGGCCAAGCGACAAGCTCTACTACGAGCCGGCCGACTCGGCGCTGCCCACCGAGAACGTCTGGTCGACGCCGCGCTATCTCGACCACGCGCCGAAGCTGTTCGAAGCGATCCGCGCGCGCTTCGGCTTCGATCACCACCTCCTGCACGACGTGCATCATCGCCTGACGCCGATCGAGGCCGGCCGGCTCGGCAAGTCGCTGGAGCCCTACCGCCTGTTCTGGATGGAGGACCCGACGCCCGCGGAGAACCAGGCCGCGTTCCGGCTGATCCGCCAGCACACCGTCACGCCGATCGCGGTCGGCGAGATCTTCAACACGATCTACGACTGCCAGCAGCTGATCAGCGAACAGCTGATCGACTACATCCGCACCACGGTCGTCCACGCCGGCGGCATCACGCACCTGCGCCGCATCGCGCATCTCGCCGAGCTGCATCAGGTGCGCACCGGCTGCCACGGCGCCACCGACCTGTCGCCGGTGTGCATGGGCGCGGCGCTGCATTTCGACACGTGGGTGCCCAACTTCGGCATCCAGGAATACATGCGGCACACGGCCGAGACCGACGCGGTGTTTCCGCACGACTATGTCTTCCGCGACGGCTACCTGCACGCCGGGGAAACGCCCGGGCACGGCGTCGACCATCGACGAGGAGCTGGCCGCGCGATATCCCTACAAGCCCAGCGCGCTTCCGGTGAACCGTCTGGAGGACGGCACGCATGTGGAATTGGTAGAGCAAAGCACGCAAACACCGAAGTGCGAAGACGCCTGCGGCGTCTTGGAATCCGGCGCCGAGGCAGCATACGAGAAGCCGAAATACGAAGATGCCGCCATGCAGGCGGCGTCAGATCATGTCGCCAGAGAACCGGGCGCCGAATTGCAGGCGGAAGGTCCCTAATTATCGGCGACGAAATGGCCGGATTTGCCGCCGGATTTTTCGAGCAGCCGGACCTGCTCGATCCGCATCGCGCGGTCGGCCGCCTTGCACATGTCGTAGATCGTGAGCAGACCCACCGCCGCCGCGGTCAGCGCCTCCATCTCCACGCCCGTCCGCGCCAGCGTTTCCGCCACGACCTCGATGTCCACGGCCGACGCCTCGGCGACGAAGGAAAAATCGACGGTCACCCGCGTCAACGGCAACGGATGGCACAGCGGAATGAGATCGGCGGTGCGCTTGGCCGCCTGAATCGCCGCGATTCGCGCGACGCCCAGCACGTCTCCTTTCTTCGCCGCCGCCGCTCTCGATCAGCGCCAGCGTCGCAGGAAGCATGACGATCCGGCCCCCGGCACGGGCGACACGCCTCGTTACATCCTTGGCGGCGACGTCGACCATGTGCGCCTGACCGCGAGCGTCGAAGTGGGTAAAATGAGCGGCTTGGCGCCTTGTCCGACGCCGTGCGCGACGGTCCCTGGGTCCTCGCGGTCTTCGCCGCCGCGGATTTCGCCCCGGTCCCCGCCGTGCGTGAACGTGCCACCGAAATTGCCCTTCGTGTTGAACTTGATCGATCGGCGGGAATCTTAGCACCATCCCATGACGCTCCAATCCTCCTCGGCATCGCCATCCGTCCGCGCCAAACGGCGCGCCGGGCATCGCGCCCGCTCGGGGATCGCGGCGCTCGTCGCCGTCGCGCTGGCGGTGGCACCCGTGGCGCGCCCGCCGCTCGTGTCGATGGCGTCGGCGCAGAGCGCGACGGACTCCGGCGAACTGCGCAAGTACGGTTCGATTCCTGCGGTTCCCCCACCGGTTCCCGCGCTTCCCGATTCCGCCGACATCCAGAAATATGGCTCGATCGGGGGACCCGCGGTGCCGCTGTCGCCCAGCCAGAAGCTCCCCGACCTGGGCGACTCCTCGCAGTCCATCATGTCTCCGATACAGGAACGAAAGCTGGGCGAGGCGATCATGCGCCAGATTCGCGCCGGCGGCGGCTACCTCGAGGATGCGGAAGTCAACGACTACCTGAACGAACTCGGCAACCGGCTGGTCACCGCCACGCGGGATGTCAAGCAGGACTTCGTGTTCTTCGCGGTTCCCGATCCGGCGATCAACGCATTCGCATTGCCCGGAGGATTCGTCGGCGTGAATACCGGGCTTGTCCTGCTCGCGCAGAACGAATCGCAATTGGCCAGCGTGCTGGCGCACGAGATCTCGCACGTCACGCAGCACCACATCACGCGGGGGATGGCGAGCCAGCAGAACGTCCTGCTGACCACGCTGGCGGGCCTCGCCTTGGCCATCCTCGCCTCCAAGGCGGGCGGCTCGAGCAGCAACCAGGCGACGTCGGCGGCCATTGCCGGCACGCAGGCGCTGGCCGCGCAACAGCAGATCAATTTCACGCGCGAGAACGAATTCGAGGCGGACCGCGTCGGCTTTTCGCGTCTCGTCGCCGCAGGATTCGACCCGAACGCCATGGGCGAATTCTTCGACCGCCTGCAGCGTTCCAGCCGTTTCGTCGAAGGCAACCTGCCATCGTATCTGCGCGATCACCCGGTCACCTACGAGCGCATCGCGGAGGCCAAGAGCCGCGCGCAGGACCTGCCGTACAAGCAGGTGCGCGATTCGCTGGACTTCCACCTCGTGCGCGCGCTGCTGCAAAGCTACCAGGGCGACGCGCGCGAACAGGCGGCCAACTTCGCGCGCAACATTGCCGAGAAGAAATACAACAACGAGATCGCCGAACACTACGGACTGGTGGCCTCGTTGCTGAGAGCGAAGGACATTCCGCGGGCAAAGGAAGAACTGGTGCAGCTCGAAAGAATCGCGCCGCCGCATCCGATGGTCGAGGCGATGGCCGGCAACGTGCTGCTGGCGGCGGCGGAGTATCCGGCCGCCGTCGCGCGCTTCGAAACCGCGCTGGCCCGCTATCCGAACAAGATGCAGCTGATCCACGATTATCCGGAGGCGTTGATCAAGGCCGGGCGTCCGGCCGACGCGTCCGCATTCGCGGAAAAGGAACTGGTTCGCTTCCCGGGGGAAGGGCCCGCTGCACGAAATCGCCGCGCGCGCCTACGCGGCGCAGGACAAGCGCCTGAAGCAGCACGAGCACCAGGGCGAGTTCTACGCATGGATCGGCAACCTGCCGCTGGCCGTGACGCAGTTCGAACTGGCGACGAAGTCGGGCGATGGCGACTTCTACCAGCTATCCGTCGTGGAGACCCGCCTGCGTGCATTGCGCCAGGAAATGGCGGAGCAGCAGCGCCTGGGATTCAGCCGCGCGGGATAGTCCGGCGTCGCGCACAGAGTCGGTCAGCCACACCGGCGATTGGTCTCGGCGATACTGTCGTAAATGACAGTTTCTTCGCCCACCCGCCGCGAATAGAGTTGGCCTTCGCGCGAATGGGGGAGTCCGTACGCGCGCTGCCAAGGGGGGCGCCATGAAGATACTGATCGTCGACGATCATCCGCTGATCCTGCACGCGCTGGAACAGGTGCTGCCGCAACTGGATCGCCGTCTCGAGGTGCTGTGCGCGCCGGATCGGGCGCAAACGCTGACGCTTCTCGCCCGCCATCCCGACTGCGCGCTGGTCCTGCTCGACCTCACGCTGCCCGGCGCGCGCGGGCTGGACCTCCTGGCGGAATTGCGCCGCGATCGTCCGCTGCTGCCGATCGTCGTGCTGTCGGCGACGCACGACTCCGCGACGGTCAGCGCGGCCATCGCCGCCGGCGCGCGCGGCTTCATTGCCAAGACCGCAAGTCCAATGGCGCTGCTCGACGCCATCCAGACCATCCTCTCGGGCGGCCGTCACGTCACCACCGACCTGCGCTCGGCGCCGCGCACCATCAACGGCGTCCCGGTCGACACGCTCGGACTCACGCAGCGACAGTCGGACGTCCTCCAGCTTCTGCTGCAGGGAAAACCCAACAAGCTCATCTGCCGCGACCTGCGGCTCTCCGAAGGCACGGTGAAGGTGCACGTGAGCGCCATCCTCAAGGCCCTGAACGTGCATTCGCGCTCGCAGGCGATCGTCGAGCTCGCCCGGCGCGGAATCAGCGTCGAAAACTCGTCGACGAATTACTGACGCGCATACGACGCACGAGGCGCGTCGATGGTGTCGCCGCTCGCCGGCATCGCCCCCGCACTGATCGCGCGCGCCCGCGCCGATCAGGTCGGAGAGTTGTATGCCGGATGGCACCGCACCTCGCTGTCGATGCTGCTCGGCGCGGCGCTGCTGTGTTCGGCCATGTGGGGGCAGGCGCCGACGTGGCTGATGGCGTCGTGGGTGACGCTCATCGCCGCCAACCAGTTGTGGCGCGGCGCGCTGGTCCGCGCCTGGCACCGCGTGCAGCCGGGGCTCGCCGCGGCGCCGCGCTGGGGCCGGTACTGGGCCGTCGGCTCGTCGCTGGGCGGTGCGTTGTGGGGCATCGCCTCCGTCGCGATGTATCCGCACTCGCCGTCGCACCAGGCGCTGCTGATCGTGTGCCTGTTCGGCGTCGTGCTGGGCGGCCTCAATCTCACGGCCGTGTACAAGCCATCGTTCTACGGCTTCGTCATCCCCGCGCTGGTGCCGCTGATCCTTCGCGAGGCGCTGGTCGCAGACCATGTCCACACGTTCACTGCGCTGGTCATGAGCGTCGTGCTGGGATTCGTGCTGGCGTTCGGGCATCACCTCAATGACGTGCTGACCCGGTCACTGGCCATCCGTTACGAGAACATCGACCTGATCGACGGGCTCAAGCGTCAGACGCGCGCGGCGCACGAAGCGCGCGCCGCGGCCGAAGCCGCGAACCGGGCGAAGAGCCAGCTGCTCGCGGCGGCGAGCCACGACCTGCGGCAGCCACTGCATGCGCTGGGGCTCTATACAGCGGTACTGGCGGCGCGGGCGCGCGAAGCGCCATGGCAAGCGCTGGTCGGCAATGTCCAGAGCGCCGTCAACGTATTGGAGGCTCAATTCGCGCAATTGCTCGACCTGTCGCAACTCGAGGCCGGCGCGCACACGCCCGAACGCTCCCGCGTCGCCCTGGCGCCAATGCTCGCCCGCGTGGCATCCGAGTTCAGGCCGCAGGCGGAGAACAAGGGCCTGGAATTGCGCTGCGCCCCGACGCGCCTCGCCGTCGAAAGCGACGCCGCGCTTCTCGAGCGCATGGTGCGCAACCTCGTCGCGAATGCGGTGCGCTACACGACGCAGGGCGGTATCGTCCTCGGCGCGCGGCGGCGTGGCGATCAGGTATCTGTGCTCGTCGTCGATAGCGGCCCCGGAATCGCCCCGGAACACTGCGAGAAGATCTTCGAAGAGTTCTACCAGGTGCGGCGCGGCGGCGGAAGCGCGCTGGCGCCGACCGGCATGGGCTTAGGCCTTGCCATCGTTCGCAGACTGGCGCAGTTGCTCGGCCACGAGGTCACGGTCGTTTCACGCCTGGGTACCGGTTCCAGCTTTCGCATCGACATGCCAAGGGCGACCGACGCCGCACACGCGTTCACCGCCGCGGTTCCGGGCGCCGCTTGCATCGGCCGCGTTTCGCTCGACGGGACGCTGGTGGCGGTGGTGGACGACGACCCCGCGGCGATCGACGCCATGTCCGAGTTGTTCGCGATCTGGGGAGCCCAGGTCGTTGGCGCGCGCGACGCCCGGTCGCTGCTCGATGTACTGGGCCGATCGGCGCGCTATCCCGACCTCATCGTCGCGGACCTGCGGCTGGGCGACGGCGCCAGTGGCGTCACTACCGTGCGCGCGCTGCGCGCGGAGCTGGGCTTTGCGGTGCCTGCGCTTATCGTATCCGGCGATACCAGCGCGGCCGCGGAACGCGCAGCCCGGTCCGCAGGACTGACCTTGCTTCCCAAGCCGGTCGTCGCCAATGTGCTCGAAGCGGTGGCGACCGCTCTGGTCGCGCGCGCCGTGCCGCGGGCGGCGTAGCGGCGCACGACGGGTACGGTGCATTGAGCAACGGTCAGCGAGATTGAGAGACGACAAAAAAGAGACGCCGATCGGATCGCGGCGCGTGCGATCCGACCGGCGGTCGGAGGAGAAAGGTGGCGGTCCCGCGCCGGCGCCGCGGGGGGATGCAACGCCGGAATCGTCTAACGCAGGACCGTCGTAGTCAAGCTGGGCTGCTTATCTGCGGCCTCCGCGTGAATCAGGACATGAAGCCCAAGTCGGGCGCGAAATTCTTCAGGTTCGGGAATACCTGCGCGATGTCGCCGGCTGGCATGCCGAACCATTTGGCGAGCGTCCCGCCGACCTGGTCGACCGCGGTCGTCGGAATCCACGCACCATTGCTGCCCGAATCGTCCGGACCCTTGACCGTAAGGTCCGGGAACTGGCCATACATGTTGCCGCCCTTCACCGCGCCGCCGAGGACGAGGGCATGGCCGCCCCACGCGTGGTCGACGCCGGCATTACCGTTGCCGATGAACGTGCGGTTGAAGTCCGAGGCGGTGAACTGCGTGACCATGCTGTCCACGCCGTCGGCAACCGTGTAGTCGTAGAACGCCTTCATCGCGGGCGCGAGCTGGTTGAACAGGTTGGTCTGGTTGTTGACCGTGTTCGAGTGCGTGTCGTATCCGCCCATGCTGACGAAGAAGAACTGGCGCCCGGTCGTGTTGCCGGTGGCCGCCCGCGAATTGATGAGCCGCGCCACCTGCCGCAGCTGCTGCGCAATGCCGGTGTTGAGCAGGTTTCCACCGACCGTGAAGGCCGTCTGAATCACCGGCGGCAGCGTGGCCTGCAGGATCGGATTGGCCGTGGCATTGGCAGACAGAGCCTGGCTCAGGATGTTCGATCCACCGGCGACCACGACATTCGACTGGCCCGTAGCGAGCAGCGCCTGCATCGCGGCGAATCGCGCGGTTGCATCCGCGCCCCCTTGCGCCGACACCGACACACCGCCGTTGCCCGGGATGACCAGCGGCGCCGTCTTGTTGCCGATGGTGAACACCTGCTTGCCGGAGACCGAGATCGTCACGGGAATCGCCGACAGTGCGCTGGCCGCGGTGATGCTCGGCGTATCCCCTGCCCGGCCAGCCCAACCCGTGGCCACCGCCTGCCCCGATATCTGGCCCATCCACGCGTTCTGCTGGTCCGAATGCGAGAACAGGTTCGACGGCCGGACATAGCCCACCGGCGGATTCTTGTATTGCGCCTGGGTCAACGGCGTGACCAGCGTTCCCGCGTTGGCGATCACGGCGAGCTTGCCCGAGGTATACGTCGGTGCCAGTGGCGCAAAGGACGGGTGGAAGCCGTAGGACTTGCCCGCGCTCGGCGCGTTGAACGAAAGCAACTGCGCCTGCGTGAGGCCCACGTTCGACGCCACCGTGCGCGTGGCCGCGTACTGCGCGTAGTCCGTGACCGGGACGATCATGTTGTTCGAGTCGTTGCCGCCGAACAGGAACACGCACACGATGGCCTTGTATCCGCCCACCGCTTGCGCCTCGGCGCTCTCGACACCCCAGCGGAGCATGCTGCCCGCGGCCGCGCTCGCAGTGAGCGCGGTGGTCGACGTCAGGAATTTCCGGCGATTGGTATTCATCAGCGCTGCACCTGGAAGTGGAAGGAGGAAAGAATCAAGTAGGCCCCCATCTGGGCGCGGGCCATCAATTGCGCCGCCGTGGGCGTGGCACTGATCGCGACCTGGTTCACTGCGTTCACCACGATGGCCTGGGCCGCCGGGTCGAGCTGGCCGCCCATCAGCACTTCGCTGTATCGGGTCACCATCGCCGCCGGGTTGGCCGCGAGCGCCGCGAACTGCGACAAGTCGAGGCGTGTTCCGACCGCGTTGGGGATCGTCGGGTCCGGCGCATACGGTTGGTAGACCATCGTGTAAACCAGGTTCGAACGCGCGACCGCCGAGTTGGTCGTGTGTATCGCGAATTCCGGCGCAAGGGTTGACGTACCCGGAATCGTCGCGTCCGGCGGGAAGTAGTTGAACACCGTCGGCGAGAAGTACGGGTTCTGGCCAAGGTTGCTCGTCGCACCCGCGATGCGGTTGCCGTCGGTGATGCCGTTCAGCGCACGGATCGCCGCGGTCACCGAAATCACCGGTTCGCGCAGGCTGCCGAACGTGGCCGGCGGGTTGGCGACGTTGCGCGCTTCCGGATCCAGCAGGATCGCCCTCACCACGGCCTTCAGGTCGCCACGCACACCTTGACCGTTGTTCTTGAACACGGCGGAGATCCGCGCGATGTAGGCGGGCGACGGGTCACCGGTGACCAGGCGCTGGATCAGCTGGCGGCTAACGTAGGGCGGCGTGTTCGGATGCATGAACACGTTCTGCACCGCCGCGTCGAGGTCCTGCTGCGGCGTCTGGTTGGCCGGCACCAGGACACCGTTCAGCAGCGTCTTGGCCGAGGTCTCGTGGCCGGCGTTCGCGGTGGTCGGGTAGGTGACCATGTTCGCCGCGTAGAACGCGCCGTTCTTCTTGGTCGCGGGCGCGGTGGGATTGGCCGGATCGGCGTACGTGTAGCCGGTGAACACCTTCGCGAATTCCTTGATGGTGTTCTGGTCGTACGTCGGGATTGGCTGCTTCGGCGTCTGGTTATCCATGATCATCGGAGCCGTCGTCGTTCAGCTCCTCGAGTCCGACCGAGAAGAGCTGCATGATTTCCCGGGCGTAGTTCTCGTTCGCCACGCGGGCGCCGCTGGCACGGTCGTTATTGACCATGTCGAGGTAGTTGCCCATGGCGGGACTCAGCGTGATCTTCTGCAGCAGCGTCTGGTAATTGCCGAACGCCTCCTGGAACATGATGTTCTGGTACCGCGACATCACGTAGGCGTACGACAAGTCCCGTTCATTGCCCGACGTCACGGTGATCTGCGACAAGGCCCACGCCACGCGCTGGCGCAATTGGTCCGGCGCCGTGATCGCATTGGTGAAGAAGTCGCGCTGGATGCCCGCAAGCGTCAGGTGATCGCGGGCGCAGATCGCCTGCGGCGAGTCCGCCGGGTAGTTCTTGTTCTGCGGATCCTGCGTCGCGCACACGGAAGGAATCGTGTTCAACGCGATCACGTTGTACTTGGTGTCCGGATACCCCGACATCGGCTGCAGGAACTGGTTGTCGATCCAGCCCGGGATTCCCATGGCCTTGACCTTCGCCGCCTCCTCCTGCGAGGCGCCGAACGTGGCCTGGTTGAGCAGGCGCCAGATGTTGGCGTCCGTGGATGCCACAGGCGGCGGAGCGGAAATCGCCACGACGTTCTGCGTCAACGTCGACGTCACCGTACCTAACAGGTCGGTGGCGGTCGCGTAGATCTGGTGCGTGCCGGTCGCCAGCGCCGGCGTGGTGAACGTGTACGGCGCCGTGGCGAGGTCCGTGAGTTTCACGCCGTCCAGGTACAGCGAGACCTTGGTGATCGTGCCGCCGGTTTCCGTGGCCGTCGCCGTGATCGTCACCGGTTGCGGAGCGATCAGAAGCGTGCTGGACAGCGAGAACGCGACCTTCGGCACCAATGCCGCCGGGGCGCCGGTGATCGTCTCGCTGATCGTCGCGCTCGTCGACGTCTTGTTGTTGGCATCGCCAGAATATTTCGCGGCGATGCTGTGCGTGCCCACCGCCAGCGTCGTGGTCGTGCAGGTGGCGGTGCGCGAGTTGCCGCTGCCGGCGGCCAGGTTGACGACGGCGCAATTGGCGATGGAACCCGCGCCGTCCGTGAAGTTGACGCTGCCCGTCGGCGCCGCGCCGGTCACCGTGGCGGTAAACATGACGCTCGCGCCGCTGGCCGCCGGGTTGGTGGAGCTGACCAATGTGGTCATCGTCGTTGCCGCTCCGCCGCCGCCGCCGCCCGCATTGATGACCTGGGAGACCATGCCGCTGGACACCATGTTGCCCGCGTCGCCGCCGTAGCTCGCGATGATCGTGTGCGTGCCTGCGCCCAGCGCGTTGGTCGAGCACGTGGCGGTTCCGCCGGCTCCCAGGGAAACCGCAGCGCAGCCCATCGGGTTGCCGCCGTCGGTGAAGCTCACGCTTCCGGTGGGCGCGTTCCCTGTCACGGTGGCCGTGAACGTCACCATTGCGCCGACGGTCGCGGGATTGGCCGAACTGGCAACCGAGGTCGTCGAGGCTGCGGCGCCGCCGCCGCCGGTAATGTTCTGCGTGAGCGTGTTGCTGGACGACGCATTGGCGGCGTCGCCGGCGTAGCTCGCCATGATCATGTGGCTGCCCGCCGCCAGAGTGTTGGTCGTGCAGACCGCCGTTGCGGTGTTGCCGGCAGTGCCGGCGGCAACAGCCGCGCAGCCGGAAAGAGCCACGCCGCCATCGGTGAATGCGACAGTGCCCGTAGGCGCAGTCCCCGTCACGGTGGCCACGAACGTCACGCTGGCGCCGACCGCCGCCGGATTGGCCGAGCTGAACAGGACGGTCGTGGTGACACCCGCGCCGCCGCCGCCGCCACCGGGCGCCACGTCGGCGAAGACCTGATAGGCGACGCCTTCGAACGTGAACCACGGCCACGTCGCCTTGACGTGATCGCGCTCGGGCGCGCTGGTCGTGTAGAAATGGGCCCCCGTGCGCGTATTGAAGAACCGGTAGAGGTCCTCGCTGCCGGCCATCGGCGTGCTCATCGCGTAATACACCGGGCCTTCGAACGCGAACACCGGGTAACGCTGCAGCACGTAGTCCTTTTCCTCAGGGACGATCGTGTAGAAATGCGTACCCGTCGACGTGTTGAAGAAGCGGTAGACCGGCTGGCTGCCGGCCACCTGCGTCTTGTATGCGTAGAACTGGACGCCTTCGTAGTCGAACCACGGATACAGGCGCAGGACCTGGTCGCGCTCTGCGGTATCGATCGTGTAGAAGTGCGTGCCGGTCCGCTCGTTGTAGAAGCGCACGACCGGGTAGGCTTGGTCCGCGGCAACCGCGTTCTGTGTCGCGAGACCGGCGCCGAGGCCGAAGCCAAGCGCGAGCACCACCGCGACACTCTTGAGCCAGCCGCGCGTGCGCGACACCACATTCTTGGATTTGCTGATTACGCCCTGCATCGCCAGCCTCCGGACTTGGGACGACGGATGTCGTGGTTGGCTCGTTCTTGGGTGCTCAACGGCCCCGGTTGCAAGGCTGTGAAGACTCCAGAACGCTCCCCTGGCGGCGATTATTCACGGACAATATATATATTTCAAGTAATTTATGGATTTGGCGACAAACGGCAATTCTATGATCTATTTTATGCAGATGCCATGGCAAGTATGTGCTGTAACAACATGATTTACAATAATTACTTCAAGCTGCCATGACATTGTATTGTTGTGTACGATAGAGCTTAATGACATCAGTATGACCGCTCCTACAGGCCAAACTTGCCGAAATGCGGCAAAGGCGGCTGATGTTCGTCGGGCACTTTCCGACCAACGGGCGGTTGCCGTCCAATCACAGCTAGTTTTATGCCGTAGGAATGGCGTGTCCCACGCCCGCAGCGGCAGTTTCAGCCGAGGAATCCCAGGTCCTTCACGGCGAATGCGGGCAGATTGGGAAACACTTGGGCAAGCGCGGTCGGCTGAACGCCGAACCATTTCGCGAGCGTCGCGCCGTATTGTTCGATCGACGTCGTCGGAATCCACTGGCCGTCGTCACCGGCGTCATCCGGTCCGCCCATGGCGAGATTCGGGAATTTGCCCGTAGAACGCGCGGCCGCGCACGCCGCCACCCAGGACGAAATGGTGGTTGCCCCACGCATGGTCGCTGCCGGCATTGGCGTTGATGCGGAATGTCCGGCCGAAATCCGAAACGTGAACGTCGTGACTTTGTCCGGAACACCCAGCGCGTCCATCGCCTTCTGGAACGCTGCCAGCGCGGGCCCGAGTTCGCGGAAGCGCGATGCCTGCTCGCCGCGTTGCGCGTTGTGCGTGTCGAATCCGCCCATGGACGTGAAGAACGCGTGGCGCGAGACGCCGAGCTGCGACCGCGCGGCCACCAGCTTCGCGCATTGGTAGAGCTGGTCCGCAAGGCCACCGTTGGTCCCCTGGAATGCCGTATCGATCGCGCTGTACGCGGCGTTCAGCGCGTCGGACAGTGCTTCGCTGCTCTTCACCGCGAGCGACATCACATCCGCGGCGCTGGCGATGAGCTGATGCTCGCGGTCGCGGCGCGAGAATCCTGTTCAGCGCGTTGTAGCGGATCCTGCCGGAGTCGCTGTAGCGATCGCCCGCCAGGCCAAGCGCCCCGTTCTGCGCCAGCGCCACGGGCAGCGACGTCGCGCCGATCGTGTAGATCGCATCGCCGGCGAGCGACACCATTCCCGGAATGGCGAGTCCGGAATTGCCGGCGCCTGTGACGTCGACGATACGGCCGCCCCATCCGCTGGGCGTCGCCTGTCCGGGGACCAGACCTTGCCACGTGGATTGCTGGTCGCTATGCGAAAAGAGATTGCGCGGGCGCGGCTTGCCGGACAGGTAGTCGGCACGGGTGATCGGCGCGGTCAGCGCGCCGACATTGGCCACCACGGCCAGCTTGCCCTGTTCGAACAGCGGCGCAAGCGACGAGAGATCGGGATGCAATCCATAGCGCGCAAGGCCCGCCGGCGCGATGGGCACGAGTTCTCCGCGATCGATGGCGGCGCCCGTCGCGCCGCTGCGACCCGCGGCGTAGCTCGCGTAATCGTCGTACGGCACGACCATGTTGTTGCCGTCGTTGCCGCCGTACAGAAAGACGCACACGAGCGCGCGATAGTCGGACGCCTGCGCCAGCGTCGACGGCGCCCACGCCGACAGCGTCGGGAACAACGCGCCCGCCGAAAAGGCGCCGGCGGCGCGCAGGAAACGCCGGCGGCCAGGTTCGCCGGTCATCGGGCCACCTGGAACTGGAAGGACGACGCCGCGAGGAACACCGCGGTGCGCGCGCGCTCATCCGGATCATCGGCCGGCAGCGCGCCGACCGCTGCGAGGATCTCCGCCTTGATGCCGACGGGCATGCCGCCGCCGAACAGGCGATCGTTGACCATGGCGACGAGCTTCGCCGGATCGGCCGCGACAGCGGAGAACGCACGCAGGTCCACGCGCGTTCCGATGGCATTCGGCACGTCGCCGTCGGGTCCATAGCCGTCGTTGTAGATCATGTCGTAGGCGAAGTTCATCCGGTGCAGCACGGTGTTCGTGTTGTGGATGCCGAATTGGGGCGCCACCAGCGCGGTTCCGGGAATGACGTATTCGGCAGGGTAATAATTGAAGACCGTCGGCGCGTAGTAGACGTCCTGGCCCATGGCCCTGGCTGCCCGCTCCAGTCCCGCGCCGTCGCTCTGCGCATCCAACTGACGCAGCATCGACGTGATGTAGAGGACGGGCTCCTTCAGCATTCCGTAGGCCGGGTCGGTCTTCACGTCGCCCCGCGCTTCCGGATCGAGGAGGACCGCGCGTAACACGGCCTTCATGTCGCCGCGCACTCCGCTGCCGTTGTCGTTGAATGCCGCGGCGACGCGTCCGATATATGCAGGTGAAGGATTGCCGGTCACCAGCTGCCGGACCATGTGCTTCGCGAAGAACGGGCCGGTGTTCGGGTGCATGAACACGTTGTGGATGGCGAGGCGCAACTCGACGTCGGCCGACAAGGCCGGCGGGAAGCGTGGCGCCCTTGAGCAGCGTCTTGGGAGCGACATCGTGGTCCGCTGCCACGGTGACCATCGGCTTCGCGAAGTAGCGGGAGTCGTCCGGGCCTTTCGGCTGCGCCGCGTCGAATGGCGGATAGGTCCAGCCCGTGAACACGCGCGCGAACGCCTTGATCTCGTTCTGTCCGTAGCTCGGGATCGGCTGGTTCGCGGCGTCCCGCAACGGCGTGCCGTCGGGCTGCAGTTCCTGGGTGCCGATCGAGAACAGCTGCAGCAGTTCGCGCGCGAAGTTCTGGTTGGGCTCGGTGCCGGCGGCCGTATTCGCCTTGGCGTTGTCCACCATGTCGAGGTAGTGGCCCATCTGCGGCGACAGCGCGACGTTGCGCAACAGGTCCTCGAAGTTGCCGAACGCGCCATTGAACAGCATCTGGTGGTAGCGCGCCTGCACGTACGCGGCTTCCATGTCCGGATCCTTCATCGCCGAGATGACGAAGAATTGCGACAGCGTCCACGCGACACGCTGCCGCAACTGGTCGGGCTTGGTCAGCGCGTTGGCGAAGAACTGGTTGCGTATCTTGAACAGCGTCAGCTGGTTGATCGCGCACGCATAGGCCGCGCCTTCGCGCGGCGCGCTGAACGAACAGTCGTCGGATTCGTCGAGCGACAGGTAGCCGTACTCCGCGTCCGGATAACCGCTGGCCGGTACGCCGAACTGTTCGTCGAGATATGCAGGCACGCCAATCGCCTTGATGCGCGCGAGCGTTGCGGGCGTGGCGCCAAAGGACGCCTGCTGCAGGAAGCGAAAGCCGTCGGGCACCGCCACGGCGACTGGCGGCACCGGCAGGCCGTCCGCGCTGTAGACGTAGAACGCCACGCCCTCGTACGCGAACTGCGGCAGCGTCGCGCGCACGTGATCGCGTTCGTCCACCGAAATCGTGTAGAAGTGGGCGCCCGTCGTGCTGTTGAAGAAGCGGAACAGTCCGGTCCGCGCATCGGCGCCGGCACCGGGCATCGCGTAGTAGGCCGCGCCTTCGAAGGCGAACTGCGGCCACGTGGCGAGGACGTGGTCGCGCTCGGCCACATCGATGGTATAGAAATGCGTTCCTGTCGCCGTGTTGAAGAATCGGAAGACAGGCTGCGACCCGGGAACCGCGGTCGCAAAGGCCGCGAATGCCGGGCCCTCGTAGGCGAACTGAGGGTAGGTGCCAATGACCCGGTCGCGTTCGGCCGCGACGATCGTATAGAAGTGCGTGCCGGTAGCCTGATTGAAGAAGCGGTAAACGGGATCGACCGGCGCCTGCGCGCCGACCATTTGCACCAGCGTGAACAAGAGCAACAGCGCCACCGCGCAACGCCAAGGCGCAGCCCTGGGCGCACGCCCGGCCGGTACGCCGACCGTCCGCGCCCTGCCGGTTTCGCCCGAACCGCATGGCCCCTTCCCCTCGCGGCGGAACGCCGTGCGCGCTCCATGACAGAAGCATAACACGACAATGCCAATGTCATAGCAGCCGATCGGCGGCACGGTCAAGCCATTGTATTTACTTAATTAATTATCCATGCCTCCCGCTGATGCCGGACGAAAAAATGGGGCGTGCACAAGCACGCCCCGATCCACACCAAACCACTAGCAATCGCTACGCGATACCTTGCGAAAGTGCGTCGCGCGATTCCTGGCGCGCCCGGTTCAGCTGCCGCGTTGCATGTGCTCGCGCATCTTCGCGCCCATCGACTCCATGCGCGCCATCTGCTTGGCAAGCGCATCACGCACGACCGCCTTCTGCTCCGGCGAGAACGTGGCGTAGACCTGCAGCCATTGCTTGCGCACGTCCTGGCGCAATGCCTGGTTGCCCGCCTGCACGCTGTCGGCAACGGCGGCAACCGCGGCCAGGTCCGGTTCCGGCTTGGCCAGTTCGGCCGTCATCGCCGCGTGGACCTTTTGCATGTTGGCGCGACCGGTTTCATGCGCCGACTTGGTTTGCGCCACGGCGTTGTCCCATATCACCTGCTGCGATGTATTGAGATTGAGCTGGCCCTTGACGGAGCCGAGCACGTGTTCGATTTCCATCCCGCCGGGTCCTCCATGCGGGTGGCCCGCGCCGTGACCAAAGGCCGGCTGCGCCATCGCTACGGCGCCCGTCAGCGCCAGGACGGCCGTCGCGGCAAGCGCGGCCAGACGAAATGCGGGGCGTTTCAATTTGCTTGCTTGCATGATGATTCCTCTTCCAGAGTTTTCCTGTCGGGATTGCACCGTCGTGCCGGAGCTTCACTTCCGAATCGGTCCGGTGCGATGATTCGAGCACCATTGTCCGCGCAGAGTTCGCGCGCATGCAGAGGCATATTGCAACCGGACGTTGCGCGCGCCCTGCTGCCGTTACAATTGCTTACAGCATGGACGCGCAGTATCGCAAGCTCAGCCGTTCTAATGGCACACATGGTTACCAAGTCCGCACCTTCCAAGATCCTGGTCGTCGATGACGACGTCCGCCTGCGCGACCTGCTGACCCGCTATCTGGGCGAGCAGGGCTTCCAGGTCGCGGCGCTGCCGGACGCGCGCGACATCGACAAGAAGCTGCAGCGCGACCCGCCGCACCTGCTCGTGCTCGACCTGATGCTGCCCGGGGAAGACGGGCTGTCGGTGTGCCGGCGCCTTCGCGGCGCGGGAGAGACCGTCCCGATCATCATGCTCACCGCCAAGGGCGAGGAGGTCGACCGCATCGTCGGCCTCGAGATGGGCGCCGACGACTACCTTCCCAAGCCGTTCAATCCGCGCGAACTCGTCGCCCGCATCCACGCCGTGCTGCGCCGGCAGTTGGACCGCGTGGCCCCGGGCGCGCCCGGCGACGAGGGCCGCGTGCCGTTCGGTCCGCACGCGCTCGACCTGAGCGCGCGCGCGCTGCTGCGCGACGGCGGAAGCGTTTCGCTGACCACGGGAGAATTCTCGCTGCTCAAGGTGTTCGTGCAGCACCCGCGCCAGCCGCTCGCGCGGGAAAAACTGATGATGCTGGCGCGCGGCCGCGATCACGAAGTGTTCGACCGCGCCATCGACGTCCAGGTGTCGCGGCTGCGCAAGCTGATCGAGCCCGATCCCGCCAATCCACGCTACATCCAGACGGTCTGGGGTTTCGGCTACGTGTACGTGCCCGACCTGGCCGCGCCCGACGACGCAGCACCGCCCGCGGCGGGCGGCGAAGAGACGCCGTGACGCTGCTCCCGCGTTCGCTGTTCGGACGCCTCGTGCTTCTGCTGGTCGCCGTGGTCGGGCTGGCGGTGCTCACCAGCATCCTCATGTTCCGGCACGACCGCGCGGAACTGCTGGTCCGCCAGTTCAGCGACACCAAGCTCGCGCAATTGCAGGCGCTGCGCGCCGCGCTGGAAAGCGCCGACGGCCCTCACCGCAGGGAAACGCTGCTGCGGCTGAACCACGAATACGACGTGCGCATCGTCCCGGAAAGCGAGCGCCCCAATATCGGCCAGCCCGTGATGGGCCCGACGTTCTCCGATCTCGAAGAGCGCCTGCGCGCGAACCTCGGTCCCGACACGGAAATTCGCGTGGCGCCGCGCTTGCGCCTGCTGCTCGTGCGCGTGAGTGCGGGAGGCCAGGGCTACTGGGTGGGATTTCCGATGCCCGAGCGCCCGGAGGCGCCGGATATCCCGTCGCGCGCGCTGACCTGGACGCTCGTCGTGCTTGCGCTGCTGCTCGCCGCCGCCTACGCGTTCGCGCGCGTCCTGGCGCGCCCGCTGCGGGAACTCGCTGGCGCGGTCGGCCGCGTCGGCCTGGGCGAGACGCCACCGCCGCTGCCGGAATCGGGACCCTCGGAGATCGCCGCCGTGAATCGCGGTTTCAACGCGATGCTCGGCAACCTGCGCCAGATCGAGCGCGATCGCGCGCTGCTGCTTGCCGGCGTCTCGCACGACTTGCGCACGCCGCTGGCGCGGCTGCGGCTGGGCATCGAACTGGGAACGCGCGACGAGTCGACTCGCGCGGGAATGGTCGCGGACATCGAGGAAATGGACCGCATCATCGGTCAATTCCTCGACTTCGCCCGCGACGATGTCACGACAACGATGCAGGCGGCGGACTTGAACGCCGATCGTCGCCGCGTGCGTCGAGCGTTACACGCAGGCCGGGCAGCCGGTGACATTCGCACCCGGCGCGATTCCGCCGTTGCCGCTCAAAGCCACGGCGATCTCGCGCCTGGTCGCCAATCTCGTCGACAACGCGCTCGCGTATGGCGCGCCTCCCGTGGAGGTCGCCACCACGATGTCGGGCAGCGAAGTGTGGCTCGACGTGGCCGATCGCGGCGCCGGCATTCCTGCCGACCAGGTGGAACGGCTGAAGCAGCCATTCACGCGCGCAACCGCGGCGCGCGCCCGCGACGATGGCGCGGCCGGGGCCGGATTGGGCCTGGCGATCGTCGAGCGCATCGCGCGCATCCATGGCGGATCATTCGATTTGAAGCCGCGCGACGGCGGAGGCACGCTCGCGCGCGTGACGCTGCCCGCGCCGAGCCTGAAGGACCGGACCTGAGCCTTACGGACCCGCGTTGCGGTCGCGCTGCTGCAGCAGGACAGTCGCCAGCGCGGCGATGCCCTCTTCCCGTCCCGTGAAGCCCAGGTGTTCGGTGGTCGTGGCCTTGACGATATGCGGGTCTCGTCGCAGCCCAGGTCGCCCGCGAGGTTCGCGCGCATCGCGGCCACATGCGGCGCGATCCTGGGCGCCTGCGCAATGACGGTCGCGTCGACGTTGCCGATTTCCCATCCCGCATCGAAAGCCAGCGCATAGACGTGGCGGAGCAACGCGCGGCTGTCGGCATCGCGCCAGCGCGGGTCCGTATCCGGAAAGTGCTTGCCGATGTCTCCCAACGCCAGCGCGCCGAGGATGGCGTCCGCGATGGCATGCAGAAGCACGTCTGCATCGGAATGACCCGCCAGGCCCCGAGGATGGGGAATCGTCACGCCGCCCAGGACCAGCGGACGGCCTGCCACCAGGGCATGAACGTCGAACCCATTGCCTATGCGCATTGTCATGATTGAACTCTTTTGATTGGCCTGCGCTGCGAGGATTGCCGCGGCAAGCACGAGGTCGTCGGGAAAGGTGACCTTGAGATTGGCCACGCTGCCGCGAACGAGCCGCGGCGACATGCCAAGCGCCTCCACCGCCTGGGCCTCGTCCGTGCAATCGCGTGCCGCGGGCTGCGTCCAATGCGCGCGTCAATACGCCATAGCGGAACATCTGCGGAGTTTGCGCCTGCCACAACTGCCCGCGATCCTCCGTGCGCACCACGCGGGGCGCGGCCCCATCCGCGTCGCCGCGTTTCAGCGTGTCGGCCACCGGAATCGCCAGCAGACCGCCGACGCCATCGTCACCGAGTTGCGCGACCAGCCTCGCCAGCGCTTCCGGCGGCGCACAGGGTCGCGCGGCGTCATGAACCAGGATCCAGTCATCGTCACGGCACGTTCCTGCCAGCGCCTGCAGCGCGTTGCGGACGGTATCGCTGCGCGTAGCGCCACCGCAGCGCAGGATCGTCAGGCCTTCGCGCGCGCCGATCTCTCGATCGAAGTGGGCGTCGTCGGGCGCGATGGCCACGGCCATGCCATCGAGGGGCAGCGCATCGCGCAGGCGATCGAGCGTGCAGGCGAGCAACGGACGCCCTCCCAATCCGGCATATTGCTTCGGCATCGCCGCGCCGAAGCGGGATCCGCCCCCCGCGGCCGGAACCAGCGCGAACAGGCGAGCCCGCGCGCTTGCCGGTCACACCAGCACCGCGATCCGCTCCTCATCGAGCGGTCGAAAACCCATCCGCTCGTAGAAGCGCCACGCGCCCGCATTGTCGCGATGGCAGCCGCAGTCGATTCTTGCGATGCCCTGCGCGCGCAGGTGTTGCATCAGCGCGGCGAGCATCTGCTGCCCGATGCCGCGGCCCCGCCAGTCGGCGTGGATGGTGACGTCGTCGAGCTTGGCGACCACCGCCCCGCACGACGTGGATATGGCATGGCAGACCACGCACGCGCCCACGGTCCGCAACAACGCGCCGTCCTGCACCTGCGCGAGCCACACGAAGCCGATTTCGGGACGGGCGAGGAACAGGTCAAGCGCGCGCTCGAGCGCCGCCTCGCCGCCGTCGCCGTACACCGCGGCGGACGCGCGATAGTGCTCGTCCTCGCCCAGGAATGCGCCAAGCATTGCCCGTGGCATCCTCGCGAGTCGCCGCGGTCATCGGCCCGCACCGCAAGGCGACAGGCGCAATCACGCGGACCCGATCGGCGTTGTCTTCGGTTGCCACTCGTTGGTCACTCAGTTGACCATCACCAGTGGTTCCAGCGCCGCGCGTATGGCTGCCGGCACCGCGACCGGGCGCTGCGTCGCGCGTTCGACCCACACGTGCACGAAGTGTCCCGTCGCGGCCGGGGCATCGTCGCCGCTGCGGAACAGCGCGATTTCGTAACGTACCGACGAGTTGCCGATGGACGCCACCCGCAATCCGGCATCGATGGAATCCGGGAACGAGAGCGGCCGGTGATAGCGGCAGCACGTCTCCACCACCACGCCGATGGCGGGAGACGCGAGGATGTCGAGCCCGCCGGCGCGCACCAGGTGCTCGTTCACGACGGTATCGAAATAGGAATAGTAGGTGACGTTGTTCACGTGCCCGTACGTGTCGTTGTCCATCCAGCGCGTCGGAATCGCCAGGAAATACGCATAGTCGATGCGGCGGTCGCGCCGCTCCGCGGTCTCGGTTCGGCGCGTCACGCGGTACGGGACGGATTCATCATGCGCTTGTCCAGCAGCTCGATCCAATGCTTGACCGGCGTGCGCGTTCCGGATTCGAGATGCGTCATGCAGCCGATGTTCGCCGTCGCGATCACGTTCGGACGCGACGCTTCGAGCGCGCGCAGCTTGTTCGCCTTGAGTTCGCCGGCGAGCTTCGGCTGCAACATCGAATAGGTTCCCGCCGAACCGCAGCATGTGTGGGGGTCGGCCACCGGGAGCAGCGAATGCCCCAGTGCCTGCAGGATTTCCTCCACCTGGCCGCGAATCTTCATGCCGTGCGTCAGCGTGCACGGCGAATGGAACGCGACGCGTTGCGGGCCCTGGTCCATCGCCACCAGCGGCGCGATCCTGCGCCATTCCGCGGTGACGATCTCGATCGGGTCGCGCGCGATGTCGGCGATCCTGTGCGCCTTGGCCACATAGGAGGGATCGCGGGCGAGGAAGTGTCCGTAGTCCTTGACCATGACGCCGCAGCCGGTCGCCGTCACCACGATGGCCTCCACGCCCTGCAGCAGGTGGGGCCACCAGGCATCGATGTTCTTGCGCACGATGCTGCGCGCCTCTTCGTCGGCGTTCAGGTGATGCGACAGCGCGCCGCAGCATCCGCCACCCTCGACGCGCAGCGCCGAGATTCCGATGCGGTCGAATACCCTGGCAGTCGCGGCGTCGATGTTCGGCTTCAACGCGGGCTGCACGCAGCCTTCGACCAGCAGCACCTTGCGCGCATGGCGCGGCGCGGGCCAATCGGCGGCGCGCTCGCCGCCGGGGATGCGATCGCCCAGTTCGCGCGGCAGCAATCGCTTGATCAATCGGGCCGACGAGATCGCGGCCGTGAACAGCGAGCCTGACAGCAGCGCGCGGCGCAGGCCCCAGCGCTGGGCGGCTTCCGCCGGCGTGCGGCCCACCTTGCGTTCGACGATCGCGCGGCCGATGTCGAGCAGGCGGCCGTATTCCACGCCGGAAGGGCACGTCGTCTCGCAATTGCGGCAGGTCAGGCAGCGGTCGAGGTGCAGCTGCGTCTTCTGCGTGACCGCGTCGCCTTCCAGCATCTGCTTGATGAGATAGATCCGGCCGCGCGGACCGTCGAGCTCGTCGCCCAGCAACTGGTACGTGGGACAGGTTGCCGTGCAAAATCCGCAATGCACGCACGAGCGGAGAATCGCGTCGGCTTCGCGACCCTCGTGCGTGTCGCGGAATTCGGCGGAGAGATCAGTTTGCATGGGCGATCCGCATCGGCGTCTTCAAAATTCCGGGTAGAGCCGGCCGCGATTGAGGATGCCGTGCGGATCGAACGCGGCCTTCAGCCGCTGATGCAACGACTGCAGCGTGGCGGTCAACGGGTGGAACACGCCCGCGCTCTTGTCGCCCGCCCGGAAGAGTGTCGCGTGGCCGCCATTCGCCGTGGCCCACAGCCGGACACGTTGCGGATCGGTGCGATCGCCCGCGGCGAGCCAGCGCAAGCCTCCACCCCATTCCACCAGCTTGTTCGCCGCCCAGGTCCGTATAGGGCGCCGTCGACTTGACGGACAGGCGCCACAGTGCCACGTCGGACGTGCGCGTGCCCGCAAAGAACGGGTGCGTGTGATCGCGCAGCGACGCCCAGTAGCCTTCGGCACGCTCCACCCGCGCGCCGCCCAACTTTGCCGCCGCGGTGGCGACGGCGGGCAGCGCTCCGGACAACCTCACCCGCATGCGCCCGTCGTGGTAACACGTGGCGGACAGCGGCAACGGCTGCGAGGCCCATTCGTTGACCATGCGGACGGCTTCGTCGGCGGAACATTCGAACTCGAGCGTGGCTTCGGCCTTGGGGCAAGGCAGGCACTTGAGCGACACCTCGGTGATGACGCCCAGCGTACCCAGCGCGCCCGTCATCAGGCGCGATACGTCGAACCCCGCGACGTTCTTCATGACGCGGCCTCCGAAGGAAAGGTCGTCGCCGATTCCGTCGAGAACCCGCACGCCGAGCACGACGTCGCGCACGGCGCCCGCATAGGGCCGGCGCGGTCCGGACAATCCGCTGGCGACGGCGCCGCCGAGTGTTGCGCCTTCGCCGAAATGCGGCGGCTCGAACGCGAGCATCTGGCCCCGCGCACGCATCGCGCTCTCGATCGCCGCCAGCGACGTGCCGGCGCGCGCGACGAGCACCAGTTCAGTGGGATCGTAGTCGACGATCCCCGCGTAGACCTGCGTTTCAAGGATGTCGCCCAGCGGCTGGCCGCCGTAGAAATCCTTGGTCCCGCCCCCGCGGATGCGCAGCGGTGTGCGCGCTTCCGCGGCCTTGCGGATCCTTGCCTGCAACGCCTCGAGTCCCGGGTCCATGGCCGCCATCACGCGCGACCCGTTGCGAGGAGCTTGTCGCGATAGAGGAGCCGCGGTTCGTCGGCCTCGATGATGTCGGTTTCGGCAACGGCCGCGCCTTCCCACTCCCGCATGAAGCGGATGCGCCAGCAACGCGCGCAGATAGGCCCCGGCGTCGCCCGCCGGCTGCACGCCGTAGGTCTGGAAGCGAAAGGCCACCGGGCCGTAGAAGGCATCGGCCAGCGAGAATCCGCCGCACAGGTAGTCCCCGCCCGCGCCGAAGCGCCGCCGCGATTCGGTCCAGATTTCCTCCACGCGCGCGATGTTGGCCACCAGCGCTTCGGACCAAGGCCGCACGTCGACGCGCTCGCGGATGCACATCGCCATTTCGTTGCGCAGCGTCGCGAAGCCCGAATGCATTTCCGCCGCGATCGAGCGCGCCCATGCGCGCGCCGCGGAATCGGCCGGCCACATGCCCGGATGCCGCTCGGCCAGGTATTCGCTGATCGCCAGCGAATCCCAGATATGAATCGGCCCGTCGTGCAGCGCCGGCACCAGTGCCGTCGGCGAGAACGCGCGGTTGTCGGGATTGTAGGTTCCACGCAACGCCACGTGCACCTCGCGAAACGGCGCGCCGGACAGCTTGGTCGCGAGCCAGCCACGCAGCGACCACGTCGAGTAATTCTTGTTGCCGATGTAGAGCGTATACACGTGGGGATCTTCAGTATCCTACGGAGGCACCGTCTTGCCGGGATTCATGATGTTGCGCGGATCGAGCGCGCGCTTGATCGCCTGCATGAGTTCAACCGCTTCACCATGTTCGGCGACGAGGGCCTCCAGCTTGTGCACGCCGATGCCATGCTCGCCGGTGCACGTACCGCCCATGCGCGATCGCGCGCAGGCTGACGCGCTTGGCCAGGCCCTCGGCGCTGGCGCGTTCGGCGGCGGAGCTCGGATCGAACAAAATGGTCAGGTGGAAATTCCCGTCGCCGACGTGGCCCACGATCGGCGAGATGAGACCGGTGGCGTCGGCGTCGGCCTTCGACTCGAGCACGCAATCGGCGAGGCGCGAGATCGGCACGCAGGCATCGGTGGCAAACGCTTCCTTGCCCGGATAGCACGCCTTCGAAGCGTAATAAGCGGAGTGGCGCGCCTTCCACAGGCGGCTGCGATCCTCGGGGCGCGTGGCCCACTCGAAGGCGCTGCCGCCGTGTTCCGCCGCGATCGCCTGCATCGTTTCCGCCTGTTCCTGCACGCCCGCGCTCGAGCCGTGGAACTCGAAGAACAGCGTCGGCGCGGACTTGTACCCTTCGAGCTTCGAGTACCGGATGCAGACGTCCATCTGCACATCGTCCAGCAATTCGATTCTGGCGACGGGGATTCCCACCTGCATCGCCACGATCACCGTGTCGACGGCCGACTTGAGATCCGGGAACTGGCATACCGCCGCGCTGATGGCTTCCGGGATTCCATAAAGCCGCAGCTGGATCTCGGTGATGATGCCGAGCGTGCCTTCCGACGCCGACAAAAAGACGGGTGAGATCGTAGCCGGCGCTCGACTTGCGCGCGCGGCCGCCGGTCCTGATGATGCGGCCGTCCGGCGTGACCACGGTCAGGCCAAGGACGTTTTCGCGCATCGTCCCGTAGCGCACGGCATTGGTGCCCGACGCTCGCGTCGAGGCCATGCCGCCGATGGTCGCGTTGGCGCCCGGGTCGATGGGGAAGAACAGCCCCGTGCCCTTGAGCTCCGCGTTCACCTGCTCGCGGGTGACGCCGGCCTGCACGCGGCAGTCCAAGTCCTGCGCGTTGACTTCCAGCATGCGGTCCATCCGCGACAGGTCGACGCAGACGCCGCCGTACAGCGCCGCCACGTGGCCTTCGAGCGACGTGCCGATGCCGAACGCGATCACCGGAATGCGCGCGGCGTGGCACAGCCGGACGATCGCCGCCACTTCCTCGTTGGTGTGCGGGAACACGACGATGTCGGGCAGCGCCGCGTCGGCCATGCCTTCGCCGTGGCCGTGCTGCTCGCGCACCGCGTTGCTGGTCACGGCGCGTTCCGCGAAATCTTCCGCGAGCTTCTTGACGATGGCCGCCACATCGTCCGCGGACGGGCGCGCGCGCAAATCGGTGGGAGCGTTCATGCCGGATCTCGCTTCAATAGCGTGGAATGTCGGGATGCGGAACCTGCCCGGCGTGCACGTGCTTCTTGCCGAATTCGCCGCAGCGCGCGAGCGTCGGGACCGCCTTGCCGGGATTGAGCAGGACCGCGGCGTCGAACGCATGCTTGATCGCGTGAAAGCGTTCAAGTTCCGCGGAGGTGAACTGGATGCACATCGAGGACAGCTTCTCGACACCGACGCCGTGCTCGCCGGTGATCGTGCCGCCGGTCTCGATGCAGAGCGACAGAATGCGGTCGCCGAATTCGATCGTCTTCTCGGCCTCGCCCGGCTTGTTGGCATCGAAGAGGATCAGCGGATGCAGGTTGCCGTCGCCGGCATGGAACACGTTGGCGCAGACAAGTCCGTATTCCTTGGACCACGCGGCGATTTCGCGCAGCACGCGCGGCAGCGCGGAACGCGGGATGGTGCCGTCGATGCAGTAGTAATCCGGCGAGATTCGCCCCACCGCGGGAAACGCCGATTTGCGCCCCGACCATAACAACAGGCGTTGCGCCTCGTCTTTCGACACGCGGATTTCGGTGGCGCCCGATTCCGAAAGCAGGCGCTTGACTTCCGCCATCTCCGCCGCGACTTCCTCGAGCGTGCCGTCCGACTCGACCAGCAGGAGCGCCGCGGCGTCCAGCGGGTAATCGGCGTGCACGAACTGCTCGACCGCGCGCACCGCGGGCTGGTCCATCATCTCCAGGCCGGCCGGGATGATGCCGGCACCGATGATGGCGGCGACCGCCGCGCCGGCCTGTTCCACGTTGGCAAAAGCCGCCAGCGCGACCTGCGCCAGCTGCGGCTTCGGGCACAGCTTGACGGTGACTTCGGTGATCACGGCGAGCAGTCCCTCGCTGCCGTTGATCAGCGCCAGCAGGTCGTAACCGGCGCTGTCGTAGGCTTCGCTGCCGAATTCCACGACCTCGCCGGTGATCAGGACTCCCCGTACTCGGCGCACGTTGTGCACGGTAAGTCCGTACTTGAGGCAATGCACGCCGCCGGCGTTCTCGGCGACATTGCCGCCGATCGTGCAGGCAATCTGCGATGACGGATCCGGCGCGTAATAAAGGCCATGCACGGCGGCGGCCTCCGAAATCGCGAGGTTGCGAACACCCGGCTGCACGGTCGCCGTGCGGGTCAGCGGATCGATGGCGAGGATCTTCCGGAATTTCGCCAGCGACAGCACGACGCCATGCGGATCGGGCACCGCGCCGCCGGAAAGGCCCGTTCCGGCACCGCGCGCGACCACAGGAATGCGCGCGTCGAAGCACGCCTTGAGAATGGCGGCGACCTGCGCCTCGTTCTCGGGCAGCAGCACCGCGGCGGGACGTTCGCGAAAGAGCGTGAGGCCGTCGCATTCGTAGGGTCGCGTGTCCTCCGCGGTCGTGAGCAACGCAGCCGGCGGCAGGATCGCCGCGAATTGCGCGTGTACAGAATCGTCGAGCATGGAATCAGTACCCGCCTTGACCCGTGGGCCTGGCTGCGGCCGGGGTGGCCGCGACAGAGTGCGATTATTTCACAAAGGCGCCTGCAAGGGCTCGGTCCCGGCTTCAACGCGAGCCCCAAGCCCACCATCACAGGTCGCCCGCACGCCGTGGCGCCATGGCCAGCGCCGGGCGGCTGGCGGTATGATGCGCGATGCGCGCAGCGGTATTGGCGGTCGCTGTGCATCACGGGCAATGCAAAAAATGAATCTGGATGAAATCTACGTCAAGACCGACTTGGGCACCAAGGAGTTAGCCGAACGGCGGATGGGCCTCGCCATCGACGTGCGGCGGCTGCTGATTCTGATCGACGGCAAGCATACGGTGGCGCAAGTCCTCGCGCGGGGCCGCGCATTCAACGCGAATGCCGCCGCCTTCGAGGACCTCGAGCGCGCGGGCCTGGTCACCCGCCGGTTCGGCGCGCGCTCCAACGCGCAGGCGGAATCCGGACCCGCCGAGCGCAGCGCCGACGAGGTCCAGCACTTCCTCGACGCGCAAAAGGCGTTAAGCAACGCCATCAACGAACACCTGGGCTTTCGCGGCTACGGACTCATGATGCGGCTGCAGAAGACCGAGAACCTGCGCGACCTGCACGAAATGCTTCCCGACTTCGCGCAAGCGCTGGTGAAGAGAAAGGGCATGGAAGCGGCCACGCCGATCGTCTCCGCGCTCGAACAGATGATCGTCCGCAAGGCCTGATGCCCGGGACCGCAGCGGTCCCGCGCCCGCTCGCGGGTCTGTCGGTCGTGGAGATGGGCGCCTTGATCGCGGGCCCGTTTTGCGCCAAGGTCCTGGCGGAATTCGGCGCCGATGTCGTGAAGCTCGAGCCGCCCGGAGCGGGCGACCCGTTGCGCAAATGGCGCTACATGAAAGATGGCACGTCGCTGTGGTGGCACGTGCAATCGCGCAACAAGCGGTCGGTTGCCGTCGACCTGCGCAAGCCTGAGGGCCAAGCCATCGCCCGCGCGCTGATGGAGCGCGCGGACATCGTGGTCGAGAACTTCCGTCCGGGCACGCTCGAGGGCTGGGGCCTGTCCTACGAATCCCTCGCGGCCATCAATCCCGGGTTGGTCATGGTGCGCATTTCCGGGTACGGACAAACCGGGCCCTATCGCGAACGCCCGGGGTTCGGCGTCATCGGCGAGGCGATGGGAGGATTGCGCCACGTGACCGGCACGCCGGACCGCCCGCCGTCGCGCACCGGAATCTCGATCGGCGACACGCTGTCGGCGCTGTATGGCGTCATCGGCGCGCTCATGGCGCTGGAGCAGCGGCGCAAGACCGGACTCGGGCAGGTCGTCGACGTCGCGCTGTACGAATCGGTGTTCTCGGTCATGGAATCGATGCTGCCCGAATTCGATGCACTGGGCGTCGTGCGCGAGCGTACCGGCTCGATCCTGCCGGGCATCGCGCCGACGTCGGCCTACCGCTGCAGCGACGGCAGTTACGTGCTGATCGCGGGCAACGGCGATTCGATTTTCAGGCGCCTCGCGCTTGCCATGGGCCGCGCCGACCTGGCGGACGATGCAACGCTCGCGCACAACGACGGTCGCGCCGCGCGACAGGCGTGGCTGGACGCGGAAATCGAGGCGTGGACGACGACCCGCACGCCGGACGCCGTGCTCGCCGCGATGGAAGCGGCGCAAGTGCCCGCGTCGAAGATCTACACGGTCGCCGACATCGCCGCCGATCCGCATTTCGCGGCGCGCGAGATGATCCGCGAAATCGCGCTCGTCGACGGCTCCAGACTGAAGGTTCCAGGCGTCGTGCCCAAGCTCTCGGCCACGCCGGGAGGATTCGCGGCGGGAGGACCTGCGTTGGGCGAACACACCGACGCCGTGCTGCGCTCGCTCGGGTACGATGACCAGCGCATCGCCACCCTTCGCAAGTCCGGCACTGTCGCGTGACATGACGAACTAACAATCGACCTGACCAACTGCCCGCGTTGATCGGCAAGGCCTGAAGGTCCCTCGTCAGACGCAGCGTCCGCCGTCGACTTCGAGGCAGGCGCCGGTGATGAACGCCGCCTCGTCGGAGGCGAAGAAAACCGCCGCGGTCGCGATGTCGGACGGCTGCGACAATCGTCCCAGCGGAATCGACGCGACGAACTGCGCGCGGCGCTCGGGCGTGTCCTGACCCATGAAGTCGGCGAGCATCGCCGTTTCGCCCGCGACCGGATTGATGACGTTGACGCGGATGTTGTCCTTCGCCAGTTCCGCGGCCATCGACCGGCTGGTCACGATCGCCGCGCCCTTGCTGCCGTTGTACCAGGTGAGTCCCGGCCGCGGCCGCACACCCGCCGTCGACGCGATGGTGATGAACACGCCGTTCCTCTGCGCCCGAAAATGCGGAACGACGTGCCGCGCGCTCAGGAAGAGGCTCTTCACGTTGACCTGGTAGATCCGGTCGAACTGCTCTTCGCTGACGTCGAGCATCGGCTGGTTCTTGTGCGTCGTCCCGGCATTGTTGACGACGACATGCAGGCCGCCATACGCCGCCAGCGCGAATTCGACCAGGTGCTTCACGTCGGCGTCCCGGGACACGTCGCCGCCGCAGAACCGCGCGTGGCCGCCCGCCTCCACGATGTCCTGTACCGTGTGCTCGCCGTTCTCGGCGTTCAGGTCGTTGACCACGACCTTGGCGCCCTCGGCGGCGAAGCGCTGGGCAATGCCGCGCCCGAATCCCGAGCCCGCGCCGGTCACGATGGCGATCTTGTTCTGCAGGCGCATCGTGCTCTCCCCTATCCGTGCTTGATCACGACGGTCTTGAGCGTCGTGAATCCGTGCAGCGCCTCGAAACCCTTTTCGCGTCCGTAGCCCGAATGCTTGACGCCGCCGAATGGCAGTTCCACGCCGCCGCCGGCGCCGTAGTTGTTGACGAACACCTGTCCGCTCTGGACCGCGCGCGCCATGCGCAGCTGGCGGCCGCCATCCTGCGTCCACACGCCGGCCACCAGTCCAAAGTCCGTCGCATTGGCCAGGCGAATCGCGTCGGCCTCGTCGACGAAGGACATGGCCGCCAGCACCGGCCCGAACACCTCGTCGCAGGCCAGACGGTTGTCCGCCGGAACGTCGCGCAGCAGCGTCGGCGCCGCATAGAAACCGCCTGACGGCGCGTCGGCGACGATGGTGCCCGCAGCGACGATCGCGATGCCGTCCTTCGCTGCGTCGGCCAGGAACGCGCGCACCCGCTGCAACTGCGAGCCGCGAATCAGCGGCCCGCAATCGAGATCGGCCAACGCCGGTCCGGCCTTGAGCGCCGCAAACTTCTCGCCGAGCCGCGACAGCAATTCTTCGTACCGCGACGCTTCGACCAGCACGCGGCTTCCGGCCGAGCATGTCTGGCCGGCGTTCTGAACGATCGCGTTGACCAGTGCCGGCAACGCTGCGTCGAGGTCGGCGTCCGCGAAGACGATCTGCGGCGATTTGCCGCCAAGTTCCAGCGTTACCGGACAGTGTCGCTTGGCGGCCGCCGCGGCAACCCACGTTCCCGTGGCGGGCGAGCCGGTGAACGAGACATGATCGACGCCCGGGTGCTCGACCAGCGCGGCGCCGGCCTCCTGCCCCAAGCCGGTGACGATGTTCAGCGCACCGGCCGGCAGTCCGGCGCCAGCAGCGAGTTCGGCCACGCGCAACACCGACAGGCACGCGTCCTCCGCCGGCTTGACCACGCACGCATTGCCCGCCGCGAGCGAGCCGCCTGCCGAGCGTCCGAAGATCTGCAGCGGATAATTCCACGGAATGATGTGGCCGGTGACGCCGTGCGGCTCCCGCCACGTCAACACGGTGAAGCCTTCGGGATAAGGAAGGGTCTCGCCGTGCAGCTTGTCGCACGCGCCGCCATAGAACTCGAAATAGCGCGCGCACGCGGTGACGTCGGCGCGCGCCTGCGTGAGCGGCTTGCCGCAATCGCGCGCTTCGGTCAGCGCCAATTCCTCCGCGTGATCGAGGATCGCGCGCGACAGCTTGCCCAGCAGCCGGCCGCGCTCCGCCGGCGACAACTTGCCCCACGCACCGGCGCGCGCGCCCTGCGCGGCGCGCACGGCGGCGTCGATGTCGGCGGCATTGCCGCGCGCGATCGCCGCGAACGGCGCGCCATCGGAGGGATCGATCATCGGCAGCTCGGCGCGACCTTGCGGCGCGTGCCAGCGGTTGCCGATGAAATGCTGGGACGGCGTCGTGATGGCCGGCCAGGCAGTATGGGGAGCGTTCATGATTTCTTCGGGATGAATTTCCAGGCCAGCGTGTTCTCGTCGGTACGCGGCACGTAGGTGATGCCGTCGCGCGTCGCCCACAGGTTGACCTGGAAGTGCAGCGGGACGATGCCGGTTTCGCCGATCGCCAGCTCGGTGGCCCGCTGCAGGTAGGCCTCGCGCTTCACGTCGTCGACGGTCTGCAACGCATCTTCGGTGAGCGCATCCACCTTGGTGTTCGAATAGCGGCCGCGATTGGCGGTGCCGAAACCCTTGTCCTTGTTGTAGGTCATCAGCAGCGCCTTGAGCGACGACGACGCTTCGCCGGTGCCGGTGCTCCAGCCCAGCAGCATGAAGCTGAACTTCAGGTCGGTCGCCTGCGCGAAGTAGGTCGCCGACGGCATCGCGACGACCTTGGTGTCGATGCCGATGCGCGACAGCATCTGCGCGACGGTCTGCGCGATCTTGGCATCGTTGACGTAGCGGTTGTTGGGCGCGTGAATGGTCAGGCCAAAGCCATCCGGATAACCCGCCTCGGCCAGCAGCTTCTTCGCTGCGGCCGGGTCAAAGGCCTCGACCTTGAGGTTCTTCGTCGATCCGAACAGGAACTCGGGCACCAGCTGGCCGGACATCACGGCCTCGCCCTCCATCACCTTCTCCACAATGGCGGGACGATTCAGCGCCTTCGAAATCGCCAGCCGCACGCGCGGATCCTTCAGCGGATTGCGATCGAGCGGCTTGCCCGCCTTGTCGGTGACGAACGGTGAAACGTCGCGGTTGCTGTCGACATGGATATAGATGAGGCGGTCGGCGACGGTGCGATAGACGTTGACGCGCTTGTCGCTTGCGCAGATTGACGACGTCCGCCGGCGGCACGCCCTCGATGACCTGCACGTCGCCCGACAGCAACGCGGCGACCCGTGGCGCGTCCTGCGGCAGCAGGCGCAGCGTGACCTTCTCCCACGGCGTCTTGCCGCCCCACCAGGCGTCGTTGCGCGCGAGCTCGATCCGGTCGCCCTTGGCGTAGCGCACGAGCTTGTACGGTCCGGTGCCGATCGCGGCCTTGCCGGAATTGAAATCCTCGGTCGATGCCTTGGCGGCGGCCTTGGATATGATCGCGACCTGTGTCATGTCCGACGGCATCAGCGGATAAGGCGTCGCCGTCTTGAAGCGGATCGTGTACGGGTCGACGACGACCATTTCCTTGATCTGCTTGCTGTAGGCGGTGAACGGCGAAGGACTGTTCGGGCACGGTCGGCACGCGTTCGATCGACGCGACGACGTCCGCGGCGGTGAAATCGCTGCCGTCGTGGAACTTCACGCCCTTGCGCAGCTTGAATTCCCACGTCAGCGGATCGACTGTCTTCCATTCGGTGGCCAGCGACGGCTCGAGCTGCGACTTCTCGTTGCGCTGGACCAGGAAGCCGAAGATGTGCGCGGCGACGTTGTTGTTGGGCGTGACGTTGTGATAATGCGGATCGAGGGCCGTGACGTCGGTGGCAAGGCCGATCGTCAAATCCGCCGCCAATGCGCGCGTGGCAACCAGGAGCGCGAAGACAACCAGCGCGGGATAGCGAAAACAACGCATCGGGGAACTCTCCAGTATTGGGCCGCGGAACGCGCGGCGGTCCGTCGTCGTGGCCGCGGCCCGTTGCCGCACGCCGACGCCGGAGGCGATAGTCTAAAGCGTTTCCATTTGTAACAGGCATCCCGCGACTACCGGGCGCAGTCAACCTGGTCGCCGCCGGCAGCGTTTTCAGGGCACAGGTCGCCTCGCTCCCGAAAATTTCCCGCGATGGCGCCGCAACAGAAGGAGAGCACACAATGAATCGACGCATCGCCATGTCCACCGCGCTGTGCGCCACCGTTCTCGCCGCCAGTGCATTCGTCGTTCCGACCGCCCACGCGGGCAATGTCGCCTGGGGTGTGTCCATCGGCGCGCCCGGATTCAGCGTAGCTGTCGGCCAGCCGGCTTATTACGGCGGCCGCGGCTACTACCGCGCGCCGTTTGTTCCCGTGGCCAGGCCGTACTGGCGCCCGTATTACCGCGCCGCACGTTTACCGTCCGGTCGTCGTCGTGCCGCAGCCCGCGTACGTCGCGCCGCCGGTCGCATATTCCGTACTACGCGCCCGAGCCCTACTGGTCTCCGCGGTAACGAATGCGCTAGATGACGCCGGCGGTGTCGTCGGAGACCGGTAGCGAATCGGCCGGCGCGACCAGGACGTCGGCCGCTCCACGATGTCTTTGGCATTCCCGGAGGTTGGCTAGACGGATTGCCGCGCATTCGTCGCGACGCGTTGCCGCCCGCCGAGTTCCCATCCTGCCGCGCGGACTTGGGACAGGCGGGGCACGGTGCTATCCTCCCCGTTTAGGCAGCGGGAGTTCCGCCATGAATGCTCCGGCCACGCCGGCGCAGGTCCGACCCGAGCACGATCTCGTGCGCGCGGAAGACCTGGCTTCGCTGGAACTGATCAGGAAGCTCGTGAGCTTCGACACCACGAGCCGCGATTCCAACCTTGCGTTGATCGAATGGGTCCGCGACGTATCTCGACGGCCACGGCATCGCGTCGTCGCTGACGTTCGCCGACGACGGACGCAAGGCCAACCTGTTCGCCACCCTTCCCGCGCGCGATGGCAACGCGACGACGGGCGGCATCGTCCTCTCGGGCCATACCGATGTCGTCCCGGTCGATGGCCAGCCGTGGGATACCCCTCCCTTCGAAGTCACGCAGCAAGGCGACCGGCTGGTTGGACGCGGCGTGACCGACATGAAGAGCTTCCTGGCGGTCAGCCTGACCTTCGCGCCCGAATTCATGCGGCGGGGATTGCGCAAGCCCGTGCACCTGGCGTTGTCCTACGACGAAGAGGTCGGCTGCATCGGCGTGCGCCGGCTCATCGCCGACATCGTCGCCAAGGGAATCGCCCCGTCGGGCTGCATCGTCGGCGAGCCGACGGGCATGCAGCTGGTCGTCGCGCACAAGGGAAAGAAAGCCTGGCGCTGCCGCGTGCGCGGCTTCGAGGCGCATTCTTCGCTGACGCCGCTTGGCGTCAATGCCGTGCAGATCGCCTGCGAAATCGTCGCGTGGATCGCGCGCCGCGCCCGCGAATTCCGCGACGCCGGCCGCAAGGACGCCGCGTACGATGTGCCGTTCACCACCGTGCACGTCGGGACGATCCACGGCGGCACGGCCCTCAACATCGTGCCGCGCGACTGCACCTTCGATTTCGAGATCCGGCATCTTCCCTTCGATGCTCCCGACGCGTTCTTTGCCGAAGTGAAGGCCTACGCCGAGACGTTCCTGCCTGCGATGCACGCGGTGGCGCCCGGCACCCATATCGATTTCGACATCCTGTCGACGCTGCCGGGGTTCGACACGCACGAGGGCAGCGAGATCACCGCGCTCGGCGGCGCATGCAACGGAACGCACGAATTCGGCAAGGTGTCCTTCGGCACGGAGGCCTCGCTGTTTCACATCGCCAACGTGCCGACGGTCATCTGCGGACCCGGCCACATCGCGCAGGCGCACCAGCCCAACGAATGGGTGGCGCTCGATCAGATCGCCCGCTGCGAGAATTTCATGCGCCGGCTGGCGGACCAGGTCTGCGCGAGCTGAACACCGTGGACGCGCGCAGCCCGCTGCCTGCGATCGAGGTGGCGTTCCCGGACATCGAGCGTTGGCATGCGGGCAACACCGGCGTCCCGTTCGTCTGGACATTCCCGTCCGAGCGGCCGGGTCCGCACGTCACCATTCAGGCGCTGACGCACGGCAACGAGGTCTGCGGCGCGATCTGCAACGACTGGCTCCTGCGCGAGGCGTTCCGCCCGACGCGCGGGACGCTGACGCTGACCTTCGCCAACGTTGCCGCCTACCGGACGTTCAACGCCGCGGACCCCTACACGTCGCGGTGCGTCGATGAGGACTTCAACCGGCTGTGGACGCTCGACATCCTCGACGGCGCGCGGCAGACAGCCGATCTATCGAGGGCACGCGAGCTGCGGCCCGTCTACGATGCAACGGAATACCTGCTCGACCTGCATTCGATGACCGATCCATGCCTTCCGCTCGCGCTCGCGGGACAGCAGCAGAAAGGATTGGAACTCGCCTTCGCGGTCGGCATGCCCGAGCATGTGATCATCGACGGCGGCCACAAGGCGGGGCGCCGGCTGCGCGATTACGCCGCCTTCGACGACCCCGCCAGCCCGCGCATCGCGCTGCTGCTGGAATGCGGCCAGCACTGGGAGCTGGCGGCGCCCCATGTCGCGCAGCAGGCGTCGCTGCGGTTCCTGCGCCACTTCGGCATGGCGGACGGCGCCTTCCTCGACGCGCATCTGGACACCGCGCAGCTTCCGCAGCAGCGGGCGATCGAGATCACGCACGTGGTGACCATCGCCACCGATGCCTTCGAGTTCGCCCGTCCCGTCGAGGGACTCGACGTCATCGCCAAGGCCGAGACGCTGCTCGCGCGCGACGGCGACGCCGAGGTGCGCACTCCCTACGCGAACAGCGTGCTGGTCATGCCGACGCGCCGCCCGAAGAAGGGCGAGACGGCGGTGCGCATCGGGCGATACGTAAACTAGTTCGATTTCGCTTTCCCCCGCATCAATTGGGACCCGACGACAGGGAGTGGTTGCCATGGATCGCCTTGCAGTGACACTTCTAGCGCTGGTCGCAATCGCGGCGCCCACGCTTGCGGCGGAGTTGTCGCCGCAGGCCGAGCGCGGCAAATTCATCGTGCAGTCCGGCGGTTGCAACGATTGCCACACGCCGCTGCGTATGGGTCCCAACGGTCCGGAACCCGACATGACGCGAATGCTGTCAGGCCATCCGGAGACCGTTGTGCTGCCGCCGCCACCTGCGCTCACCGACGCATGGAACAACGTCGGCTCGGCGTCGGGAACGGCGTTCGCCGGCCCGTGGGGCATCACCTTTGCGTTCAACCTGACACCCGATCCGGAAACGGGCATCGGCAAATGGCGGGAAAAGGATTTCGTGCAGGCGATCAAGACCGGAAAGCACATGGGTGTCGGCCGTCCGATCCAGCCGCCCATGCCGTGGGAGTCGTACCGGCACCTGTCCGAGGCCGACCTCAAGGCGGCCTTCGCGTATCTGAAGTCGATACCGGCGATCAGGAACCGCGTTCCCGAATACGCTCCGCCCAAAGGCCCCTAGCGCGCGCCGCCAAGCGATTCGCCGCGGCGCGCGGGCCATTCGCCCGGACGCCTTGCTACTTCCGCACCGCCGCCACCACCGCCTCCGCGGCGCCGGCGAGTTCCGCCCCAACTGCACTGGTCCACGCGCCAATCGCCGGTTGCGCGGCGTCGCGGAATGCATTGCGCTGAGCGGGCGACAGCCGAAGAATGGTCACGCCGTCCTTGGTCAACTGTGCGAGCGCGGCCTCCTCCCGCGCCAGCGCATTCGCCTCGCGCGCCGCCTGTTCCGCCGCGCCTCGCACCAGAGCGCGGCGATCTTCGGGCCAGGCATCCCACGAAGCTTTGCGCACCGCGAACACCATGACATCCGTGAACGCGCCCCAGCGCGTGACGAGTTTCTGCCCGAAAACGGACGCGCGGGCGGCGACCAGCGTTGTCGGCATCGCATCCTGTCCATCGAGCGTGCCCGCGGCGAGCGCCGCCTGCGCCTGCGCGAAACTCATCGACTGGGGCGAGGCGCCCAGCGCGATATAGACGTCGATGAGCGATCGCAGCGGAGCCACCCGCACGCGCAGCGCGCGGAGATCCTCGGGCGGCGGTGATGGGTGCTTTCGTTGTCGCAATGACATGCTCGCCAAGTGGCGCAATGGCCAGCCCGATGACTCCCGCGGTCGCCATCTGCGCGAATACGCTGTCGCGCAAGCGGGCATCCGCCGCCAGCGCTTCCTGCTCGCGCGCGCTGCCGGTCAGCCAGGGAATCGCGTAGACGCCCAACGGCGCGAATTGCGCCGACCATGCGAGCGCCGAACCGACGGCAAGCTCGGCGAGACCGGATTTGAGCGCGCCGAATTCGCGCCCGGGATCGCGCGACGCGAGCGTTGCGCCGGGATATTGCCTGACCTCGAAAGTGCCTCCGGCCTTCTCGTTCACCAGCTGCGCCCAGCGCTCGCCGGCGCGCCCCAGCGGATAGGTCGGCGCCAAGGCAGTCGACAACCGCAGTTCCGGAACGCCGGCAGTTCCGTCCTGCGCCTGCAGCGGCGACGCGGCGAACACAACGCCCAGTAGCCCGGCGACGCCAAGCACGCGGCGCAACCAGTGCGCGGAAGGTGAGGAGAAATGGGGCCGCAAGGCTGGCTAGTTACTCCCTGGTCGGTGCACTTCGATCCTTGCCGGTCCGGGCGGGGCAGGCGCCCGCCCATCGGCCGCGCAACCCTTGCAACTGCCGCATCCGCCATTTTCGGCATCCGCCTCCAGCCGAGCAAGCAAGGCTCGACGCGATGGCGCGATGACCCTCAGCCGGCCAATCAGCCAGCGGCGCATGCGCCGCGGCATCAGCAGCCATGCGGCATAGCCGGCGGCGGCAGCAACAATGAGAGAAACGGTCAGGGCCTGCATGCCTCAGCCTCCACTGAATGCAAGCGTGACGCGATAGGTGACGAACGCCGCCAGGTACGCAAGCGCAAACAGGTAGCCGGCCATCAGCAGCGGATAGCGAATCGAGTTGGTTTCGCGCTTCACGATCGACAGCGTCGAAATGCATTGCGGCGCGAACACGTACCAGGCGAGCAGCGAGAATGCCGTCGCCAGCGACCAGCCCTGCGCGATCATCGGCGTCAGCTGGTCCGCCACGTTGTCGCCGGTAGCGGATAGCGCGTAGACCGTACCGAGCGCGCTGACCGCGACTTCGCGTGCCGCAAGCCCCGGTATGAGGGCGATCGAGATCTGCCAGTTGAATCCGATCGGCGCCAGCACCGTCTCCAGCGCCCGGCCGAGCATTCCGGCGAGACTGTACTGGATGGCCGGGCCGGTGGCGTCGGCGGGCGGAGCCGGGAATGACGACAGGAACCAGAGCAGGATCGACAGCGACAGGATGATGGTGCCGACGCGCACGAGGAAAATCTTCGCCCGCTCGATGAGGCCGATGAACAGGTTGCGCAGGTTGGGCCAGCGATACGACGGCAATTCCATCAGCAGCGGGTGCAGCATTGCGCGCCCGGCGGCGACCTTGAACACCCACGCGACCGCCATCGCGCTCACGATTCCTGCCAGATACAGGACAAACAGCACGATCCCCTGCAGATTGAGGAAACCCAGGACGGTCCGCTGCGGAATGAACGCGCCGATGATCAACGCATAGACCGGCAGCCGCGCGGAGCATGTCGTCAGCGGCGCGATCATGATCGTGGTCAGCCGGTCGCGCCAGCTGCTGATATGGCGCGTGGCCATGATGCCGGGCATCGCGCACGCGAAGCTCGACAGCAGCGGAATGAAGGAGCGGCCCGAGAGGCCCACGGTACCCATCAGGCGATCGAGCATGAACGCGGCGCGCGGCAGATAGCCCGAATCTTCGAGCGCCAGGATGAACATGAACAGGATCAGGATCTGGGGCAGGAATACCAGCACGCTCCCGACTGCCCGCGACCACGCCGTCGACCAGCAGGCTTTGCAGGACCCCTGCCGGCAGCCATGTGGTGCAGCAATGCGCCGAGTCGCCTCGACGCCGGCCTTGATCGCAGTCCATCGGCAACTGGGCCCAGCTGAACACGGCCTGGAACATCAGGAACAGCGTCGCGGCAAGGATCACGAATCCCCACACCGGATGCATGCACAACGCGATCGAGCGCGTCGTCCACGCGCAGTTCGTTCAGCGGTTCACGCACCGCGGCGGTCAAGAATGCGCCGGACTTCGCGTTGGGTCGCCGCCACATCGGTCGACATCCGGTGCCTTCCATCCGGCGGCAGACATCGGCCGATCGGCGAGATGTTCCTGGATCAGGCGCACGAGGTCATCGGCGCCGCCACGCCGCACAGCCACGGTCTGCACGACCGGCATGCCGAGTTCCCGTTCGAGCGCGGCGACGTCGATCTCCACGCCGCGATGCTTGGCGACGTCGGTCATGTTCAGTGCCAGCACCGTCGGCAGGCCCAGCCGCTTCGCTTCGACCACCAGCCGCAGGTTCAGGCGCAGATTGGTCGCGTCGGTCACGCAAACCAGCAGGTCCGGGCGCGCCTCGTCCGTCTTGTTGCCGAGGACGACGTCGCGCGTAATGGTTTCATCGTGGCTCAGCGGGTTCAGGCTGTAGGCGCCGGGCAGGTCCAGCACGCGGACGCGCTGTCCCGTCGGGGTATCGAACAGGCCTTCCTTGCGCTCCACGGTCACCCCGGCGTAGTTCGCGACTTTCTGCCGGCTGCCGGTCAGCAGATTGAACAGCGCGGTCTTGCCGCAGTTGGGGTTGCCCAGCAGCGCGATGCGAAGCGCCGATTGCGAAGCATGACTCATGGATTCGATCCGCTTTGCGGCGCCATTGCCACCAGCACATGGTCGGCTTCGAAACGGCGAAGTGCAAAAGTCGTGTTGCCGATGCGCACCGCGATAGGCTCGCGACCCGGATAGCCATGTGCAATGACGCGCAACGGTTCACCTTCGACGAATCCGAGCTCGAGCAAGCGCAGCCCGATGTCGCCGCCCTCGACCTCGGACATTCCGGTGCGGACCTCGCGGACGATGACGGTCTGGCCCACGCCAATGCAGCTGAGCGGAATGCGATGTTCAGCCGCCAGCGAGGAATTCAGGTACTTGTCTGCACGCATTGAGCGCAATATCGGCATGGGACCACCGCCGCGAATGGGAATGATTCGCATTAT
>CAWIAK010000009.1:0-79136 GCA_963834045.1 uncultured beta proteobacterium
CGCCGCTTGCAGTAGATTTGATCGTCACCGCCTGCCGTCATTCGCTCCGCTTCAAATGCCTGCGTGCAGGACTTCGCGCGCAACGCGAATGCTGCGCCGCGCCGCCGCGGGAACTGCGCAATTTGGCCTTGACACTGCGAAATCGCGGGCGTTATATAGACCTCCCTGCGCATCGTCCGATGCGCTCACCGATTCCATTCCCGGCAACGGCCAGATCATTTCAATCGCCGCTCATTCCAATTCAAGTCTTCAAGGGGACGTCCTGTGAACAAATCCGAATTGATCGATGCGATCGCCAGGCACGCCGACATTTCCAAGGCGGCCGCGGGCCGCGCGCTGGACGCGACCGTGGGGGCCATCCGTGGCTCGCTGAAAAAGGGCGACATCGTAACGCTGGTGGGCTTCGGTTCGTTCTACGTCGGCAAGCGAACCGCGCGCCAGGGCCGCAATCCGCGCACCAATGAGCCCATCAAGATCCGCGCCGCCAAAGTGCCCAAGTTCCGGGCTGGAAAAGCGCTCAAGGATGCGTTAAACTAGTCGACTTCGTGTTCGCCGGGTCCGGATCCGAATATCGGGTCCAAGCTCATAGGATCCCGCCCACGTGAAGTCGCGCATGCGGAACGCCTGCGGCGCGGTGCAGCACGGCGGTTGTTTCGTGTCGACGGCTCCCGGGTGCTTAGCTCAGTTGGTAGAGCGTCGCCTTTACACGGCGAATGTCGGGAGTTCGAGCCTCTCAGCACCCACCAGCAGCGTTGCGCCGCTCCGGTCATCCTGCAGACATGCGCGGGCGCAGATTTGTGTGGCTTCGAGCGAGGCCTTGGTTGCAAGCGAGGAGTGGTAGTTCAGTTGGTTAGAATACCGGCCTGTCACGCCGGGGGTCGCGGGTTCGAGTCCCGTCCACTCCGCCAGATTCAGTTGTAGACGAGGGCGAACGCGAGTTCGCCCTTTCTTCTAGCGGCCGAACCATGGCCGCGCATCCGTCACTTTCGCGAAAAGCGAGCGGGATCCATGTTCGATCTAGTCCACAAGCACAAGCATGCCGCGCAGCTCATCCTGTTCCTGATGATGGTCCCGTTCGCCTTTTTCGGCGTCGACTACTACTTCCGCGGCGGCAGCACGGCCGACACCGTGGCGACGGTCGGCAAGGACAAGATCACGCAGGCGGATTTCGACCAGGCGCTGCGCGACCAGCAGCAGCGCGCGCGGCAGATGATGGGCCGCAATTTCGATCCCGCCATGTTCGACAATCCCGAGGTGCGGTTCGCGGTGCTGGACCAGGTCGTCAACGATCACCTGCTGACGGGCAAGGCAAGGGACGAGAAGTTCCGCGTCTCCGACGCGCAGTTGCGGGAGGTCATCGCGTCCATCCCGGCGTTCCAGGACGGGGGAAAGTTCTCGCCGGAACGCTACGAGTTGTACCTGGCCGGGCAGAGCACGAACAGGCTGGCGTTCGAAGACAAAGCTGCGCCGGGACATGCTGGCCGCCGCCGTGCAGGAGCCGATCGCCGCCGCCAATGTCGTCGCGCGTCCCTCCACCGAAAAATTCCTGGGATTGCTCGAGCAGCAGCGCGAGGTCGCCATTGCCGTGGTCAATGCCGAGCCGTTCGTCAAGGACGTGAAGGTCGACGAGGCCGAGGTCAAGGCCTTCTACGACAAGAACCAGGCGGCATTCCAGACGCCGGAACTGGCCCGGGTCGAATACCTGATCCTGACGGCCGATGCGCTGCTGGCGGGAGCGCACGATCGACGCCGCGGAAGTGAAGAAGCATTACGAGGGCAACATGGCGCAGTATTCGACGCCCGAACAGCGGACGGTCGCGCATGTGCTCGTCCCCGTCAAACCGGACGCCAGCGAAGCCGATCGTGCGGCGGCCAGGAAGCAGGCCGACGAGTTGCTCGCCAAGGCCAAGGCCGCGCCGGCGAAGTTCGGCGACCTGGCCCGGGAATTCTCGAAGGATCCGGGTTCGGCGCAGCAGGGCGGCGATCTCGGCACGTTCCCGCGCGGCACGATGGTCAAGGCGTTCGAGGACGCCGCCTTCGCCGCGAACGTCGGCGACATCGTGGGTCCCGTGCCGACGGAGTTCGGCTGGCACATCATCAAGGTGAACGGCATCACGCCGGGCAAGGTGCAGGCGTTCGACGAGGTCAAGGCGCAGATCGAGACCGACATGAAGCGCGCGCAGGCAGCGCAGAAATTCGCGGCGGCGGCGGATCAGTTCCAGAATCTCGTGTACGAGCAGGCGGACTCGCTGGCAGGCGCTGCGAAGGCGCTCAACCTGAAGGTCGAGGTCACGCCGTTCATTTCGCGCGCGCAAGCGCAGGCCATCGGCAAGGGCAATGCCAAGTTCGTGCAGACGCTGTTCGCGCCGGAGTCGATCCAGGGGAAGCGCAACACCGAGGCCATCGAGATCGGACCCAATACGCTCATCGCCGCGCGGATTCTCGAGTACAAGCCCGCGGCGCCGCGGCCCTTCGCCGAGGTCAAGGACGAGTTGCGCCGCCAGCTCACGCAGAAGGCCGCCTCCGAACTCGCGCAGAACGCGGGCCGCGCCAAGATTGCGCTGTTGAGCGAAGGCAAGGGCGACAAGGCCGCCGGGGTAACCTTCGGCAAGCCGGTCACGCTTTCGCGCAACCAGGCTCCGCCCGAAATTCCGCCCGACGCCGTTGCCAAGATCTTCCAGGCGAGCCAGGACAAGCTGCCGGCGTACATGGGTGCAACCAACGAGCGCGGCGATTTTGCGATCTACCGGCTGATGTCCGTCACCACGCCCGCGAATCCCGACAAGTCCAAGGTCGACGCCGCGTCGGCGCGCCTGTCCGAGCAGATCGGGCGGGAAATGCTGACGGCCTATCTGGCGTCGCTCAAGGCGAAGGCGGACGTGAAGATCAACCAGGCCAACCTGGAGAAGAAATAGCCGGCGTGGCGGGACTCACGATGTGACAACGGCGACCCGCGGGTCGCCGTTGCATTTGTCGGGACCGACATCGCCGGGCCCGTGCGAGCGATCGGCGCGTCACCCTTGCGGGCAGTTGGCCTTGATGAAGGTCTCCAGCGTTTCACGCCGGCGACGGCGGTCGGCATCGTTCATGACGATGGTCTCGCCCTTTTCGTTCACGCTGTAGAGAATGATCTGGTCCGCGGCCAGGCGGGTGATTTCGGCCCGGGCGGATTTGCACGCGTCGAGGCGCTTTTCCGCATCCGCGCGCTGCTGCAGCGCCTTCTTGCTGTTCGCGGCCGCTTCCTGCTGCTGCTTCTTGCTTTCGACTTCCTTGTTGGCCATGTCCTTCGCGGCGTTCGGATTCGATGGCGGGGGTGGACCGGCGATCACGTCGACCTTCACGTCGCCGGGCGGCGGCTGGTCGGAATACACGACGCGGCCGTTGGCGTCGGTCCACTTGTACAACGCCCCCCACGCCGGTGCGGTCGCGGCGAACGTGCCGAGCACGAGGGCAAGCGCCAGCGGCACGACCGAGAGCCGCGCACGGCCGGGACTGCCTTGCATGGCGCGTTCGCGCCGGATAGTGCCGGGGGAGCGGTTCATTGTCCGCCTCTGGTGTGGGTCATGACATTGTCAAGGTAGCGAAAGCGTCGGCGACCGTCAATCAAACCCGTGTGCGGGGCGCTTTTGCCGTGTCGCATTGTGGCACAGGGGGGCGGACCGCACGCGCCGTGCCGCCGCCGCTTGGGAGACCTGCTCGACGCGGGTATAATTCATTTTTGCGGAGAGGAGAAATCAATGCGTGTCGTCCGGAAAGCGCTGACGTTCGACGACGTCCTCCTGGTTCCCGCGCATTCCCTCGTGGTTCCCCGCGATGTCTCCCTGAAGACCCGCCTGACCGGGTCAATATCGCTGAACATTCCGCTCGTCGCCGCGGCGATGGACACGGTGACGGAGGCCCGCCTGGCGATCGCCATTGCCCAGGAGGGCGGGCTCGGGATCATCCACAAGAACATGACGCCTTCGAAACAGGCGGCCGAGGTGGCCAAGGTCAAGCGTTTCGAAAGCGGCGTGGTCAAGGACCCGATCACCGTGCCGCCGACGATGACCGTGCGCGAGGTGCTCGCGCTCACGCAGCGGCACCGCATTTCCGGGCTTGCCGGTGGTCGAAGGCAAACGAGTGGTCGGCATCGTCACCAACCGCGACCTGCGCTTCGAGACCAATCTCGACCAGCCCGTGTCCGCGATCATGACCAAGCCCGACCGGCTGGTGACCGTTCCCGAAGGCACAGACCTCGAAACCGCGAAGGGCCTGATGCACCAGCATCGGCTGGAGCGTGTGCTCGTCGTCAACGGCGACATGGAATTGCGCGGACTGATCACGGTCAAGGACATCCTCAAGTCGACCGAGCACCCGCTTGCCTGCAAGGATGACCTCGGCCGCTTGCGCGCGGGCGCGGCGGTAGGCACGGGCGAGGACACCGATAGCCGCGTCGAGGCGCTGGTCGCCGCGGGCGTCGATGTGCTCGTCGTGGACACGTCGCATGGACACTCGAAGGGCGTGCTGGATCGCGTCGCGTCGATCCGCAAGAAATTCCCGCAAGTGCAGATCATCGGGGGCAACGTCGCCACGGCCGTAGGCGCCCGGGCGCTCGCCGACCATGGCGCCGACGCGGTGAAGGTGGGCATCGGTCCGGGTTCGATCTGCACGACGCGCATCGTCGCGGGCGTCGGCGTGCCGCAGATCTCCGCGATCCAGTTCGCGATCGAAGGCGTCGCCAATACGGGCATACCGGCGATCGCCGACGGCGGCATTCGCTATTCGGGCGACATCGCCAAGGCCATTGCCGCCGGCGCGTCATGCGTGATGATGGGCAGCCTGTTCGCGGGCACCGAGGAAGCTCCCGGCGAAATCGAGTTGTACCAGGGGCGCTCGTACAAGAGCTACCGCGGCATGGGCTCGCTCGGCGCGATGCAGGAGGGCAGCGCCGACCGCTATTTCCAGGACACGGAAGGCGAGGGCGACGCCGAAAAGCTCGTTCCGGAAGGCATCGAGGGCCGCGTGCCTTACAAGGGCGTGCTGTCGTCGGTCATCCACCAGCTGATGGGGGGGCTGCGTGCCGCCATGGGCTACTGCGGCTGCGCGACCATCGAGGAATTGTCCACGCGCGCGGAATTCGTGGAGATCACGTCGGCCGGCATCCGCGAGTCCCATGTCCACGACGTGCAGATCGTGAAGGAAGCTCCCAATTACCGGGTGCAGTGACCCGGCAGTCCGACCGGCCGGCCCGACGCCGGCCGTTTTTTTCCCAACTGAGTTTTCCAACTGAGCATTTGAACCGAGAAATTTCGCACCGATGGCCGCTTCGTCCCATTCGAAGATCCTGATTCTCGATTTCGGCGCGCAATACACGCAGCTGATCGCGCGCCGGCTGCGCGAGCTGAACGTCTATTGCGAGATTCATCCGTTCGACGTCGACGACGCCTTCATCGACGCGTTCGCGGCCAAGGGCATCATCCTGTCGGGTGGACCGAACAGCGTCACCGACGGCGACACGCCGCGGGCGCCGCGCGCCGTGTGGAGCGCGGGCGTGCCGGTGCTCGGCATCTGCTACGGCATGCAGGCGATGGCCGAACAGTTGGGCGGCGCCGTCGAGGCCGGCAAGGTCCGCGAGTTCGGGTATGCGCAGGTTCGCGCGCGCGGCCACTCGGCGCTGTTCCGCGACATCCAGGACCGCGCCAACGCCGAAGGGCATGGCCTGCTCGACGTGTGGATGAGCCACGGCGACAAGGTCACCGCGATGCCGGCCGGATTCAAGCTGATCGGATCATCGGAGTCATGCGCCATCGCGGCGATGGCCGACGAGACGCGGCACTTCTACGCCGTGCAGTTCCACCCCGAGGTCACGCATACGAAGCAGGGAACCGCGATACTGGCGCGCTTCGCGCACGACATCTGCGGCTGCGGGCACGACTGGAACATGCACGACTACGCCGGAGAGGCGATCGCGGCCGTGCAGGCGCAAACCGGCGGCGAGGACGTGCTGCTGGGACTCTCCGGCGGCGTGGACTCCTCGGTGGCGGCCGCGCTCATCCATCGCGCCATCGGCGATCGCCTCACCTGCGTCTTCGTCGACCACGGCCTGTTGCGGTTGAACGAGGCCGAGCAGGTCATGCACACGTTCGCGCAGAACCTCGGCGTCAAGGTGATCCACGTCGACGCGAGCGCCGAGTTCCTGGCCGCGCTGGCGGGCGTTTCCGACCCGGAGACCAAGCGCAAGATCATCGGCAGGCTGTTCGTCGACGTGTTCCAGCGGGAGGCCGCGAAGCTGTCCAACGTGAAGTGGCTGGCGCAGGGCACCATCTATCCGGACGTGATCGAATCCGCCGGAGCCAAGACCAAGAAGGCGCACACGATCAAGTCGCATCACAACGTCGGCGGCCTGCCGGAGTCGCTGCACCTGAAACTGCTCGAGCCGCTGCGCGAGCTGTTCAAGGACGAAGTGCGCGCGCTCGGGCTCGAACTGGGGCTGCCGCGCGACATGGTGTTCCGGCATCCGTTCCCGGGGCCGGGGCTCGGCGTGCGCATCCTGGGCGAAGTCACGCGCGAGCGCGCCGACCTCTTGCGGCGCGCCGACGCGATCTTCATCGAGGAACTGCGCGCCGCGCGAGGCGAAGGCGGCGCGTCGTGGTACGACATGACGGCGCAGGCGTTCGCGGTCTTCCTGCCGGTGCGCTCGGTCGGCGTCATGGGCGACGGCCGCACCTACGAGAACGCCGTCGCGCTGCGCGCGGTGCAGACGACCGACTTCATGACCGCGCACTGGGCGCCGCTGCCGCACGAGCTGCTCGCGAGGATCAGCAACCGCATCACCAACGAAGTGCGCGGGTTCAATCGCGTCGTCTTCGATATCTCGGGCAAGCCGCCCGCGACGATCGAGTGGGAGTAGCGACGCGGCCACGGAGGTGCACATGGCAATGAACGAGACTGCGCCGATCGACCGATTCGCGGCGCTGGCGGTTCGCACCGGCCTGTCGCTGGGCGTCCTGTATTCGGCGCGCATCGCCGATTTTCACCTGGTGCTCGCGGCCGCATCGCGTGCCTTCGCCGCCGGTCGCAGCTATTCCGAAGGCGACGTCAACGACATTCTCCGGGCCTGGCTTGCGCGCGAAGGCTCGATGCTCGCCGTCGATCACGTCGAATTGCGGCGCTGGCTGGTCGATTGCCGCGTCCTGGTTCGCGACGACTACGGACGCGCCTATGCGCTGGGCGAGCCTGTGCCGGAAATCGCGAGCGCTCGCGGCGGCACTTTCCGGCGCCGATCTCGCCCAGGTCGCTGCCGACGCGCGAGCCCGCGACGCGAAGGCGCGCGAGGAGCGCAAGCGCAAGTGGAACGCGAACGCGCGCAACGACGGTCCCGGAGCGCCCGCATGACGCGGCGCAACTTCCCGTCGGGCGCGCCATGGGAACCCATCGTCGGCTATTCGCGCGCCGTGCGCATCGGCAATCACGTCTACCTGTCCGGAACGACGGCGACGGATGGGGAAGGCAAGATCGTCGGCGTCGGCGACGCCTACGCGCAGACGCGGCAGATCCTCGACAATATCGCGGCCGCGTTGCGACGGGCCGGGGCATCGCTGGACGACGTGGTGCGCACGCGGATCTTCGTGACCGACATCTCGCAGTGGGAAGCGGTCGGTCGCGCGCACGGCGAAGTGTTCGGGACGATCCGGCCGGCGTGCACGATGGTGGAGGTCGCAAGGCTGATCGCGCCGGAACTGCTGGTCGAGATCGAGGCCGATGCCGTCATCCCGGAGGACGCTTGAATGACACTGCAAACCGTGATCGCCCATCCGCCGCCGTTGTCCAACACCAACACGTTCTACGGACGCGTCCGGCGTGCCATGGCGCTGTCGGGATCGCTGATCGGCGGCACGCTGCTGATCGGGACCGTCGGCTATCACCTCGTCGACAATTTCGGCTGGCTCGACGCCTTCCACCAGTCGGCATTGCTGCTGTCGGGCATGGGGCCGGTCAAGGAGAACGCGTCCATCGCGGGCAAGATCTTCGACAGCTTCTATGCGCTGTTCTGCGGCGTCATCCTGCTGGGCGCGACCGGCATCATGTTCACGCCGGTGATCCATCGCATCCTGCACCGGTTCCATATCGAGGATGCCAGTGCCGGCAAGTGACGACGAGTGGATGGACGAGGCGCTGGTGCTGGCACGTGAGGCGGGCGCGCGCGGCGAGGTGCCGGTCGGCGCCATCGTCGTCAAGGATGGCGTCGTCGTCGGGCGCGGCGGCAACGCGCCCATCGCCGCCAACGATCCGACAGCCCACGCGGAAATCGCCGCGCTGCGCGAAGCCGCCCATGCCGTGGGCAACTACCGACTTCCGGGCTGCGAGCTGTATCGTGACGCTGGAACCCTGCCCGATGTGCGCCGGCGCGATCATCCATGCGCGCATCGCCCGCGTCGTGTTCGGCGCGGGCGACCCCAAGACCGGCGCGTGCGGATCGGTCGTCGACCTCATGGGCGAGCCGCGGCTCAATCACCACGCCGCCGTGACGCGCGGCGTCCGCGCCGGCGAGTGCGGCCGGTTGCTGTCGGAATTCTTCGCCGCGAGGCGCTGAACCATGTCCGGCACCTACGGCATCGGCTTGTATGCGCCCGCCGGCTTTGCGCAGGACCCGGCGGCATTGACACGCGCGGTCGCGCGGCTCGAGGCGATGGGCCATCGCGTCGTCGTCGATCCGACCTGCCATGGGCGCTGGCAACGCTTCGCCGCGCCTGACGACGAGCGGCTCGCGGCGGTGTTGCGAATGGCCGCGGACCCGCGCGTCGAGCTCGCGATCACGCTGCGCGGCGGCTACGGCTGGACGCGCCTGCTGCCGCGCCTCGACTTCCACGCGCTGGCCGGCGCCGGAAAGCGCTGGCTCGGGTACAGCGACTTCACCGCCTTCCAACTGGCGGCGTTGCAGTGCGCGGGAATGACGACCTACGCCGGGCCGTCGGCCACCGGGGATTTCGGCGCGGAGTCGCCTTCCGCGTTCACGCTGGAGCATTGCTTCGGGCTGCTTGGCGCTGATCCCTACGAGGTGACCTGCGATCTCGACGGACCGGCCGAATTCAGCGCGTCGGGCACGCTCTGGGGCGGCAACCTGGCCATGGTCGCGCACCTGGTCGGCACGCCGTACTTTCCTCGCATCGACGACGGCATCCTGTTCCTGGAGGACGTGGGCGAGCATCCGTATCGCGTCGAGCGCATGCTGTACCAGCTGCACCACGCCGGCGTGCTCTCGCGGCAGCGCGCGATCCTGCTCGGGCAGTTCAGCGAGTACGAGTTGAACGGCAACGACGGCGGCTATGACTTGGCCGGCGTCGTCGCGCAGCTGCGCTCGCTGGTGACCGTGCCCGTCTTCACCGGCCTGCCATTCGGGCATGTCGCCGACAAGCTGACGTTGCCGGTGGGCGGAAATTGCGCGCTCGACGTGAAGGGCGGCCACGCGCGGCTCGTGTTCTCGAACTATGGCCGCTGACGCGGACTTCACCGTGCGCCTGGTCGACTGGTCCGAGGCCGCGGAAGGGCTTCGCTTGGTGCGCCGCGCCGTGTTCATCGACGAGCAGGCGATTCCGGAAGACATGGAGTGGGACGAACTCGACGCTGTCTACCGGCACGCGATTGCCGAGGACGCCACCGGAGCGGCGATCGGTTGCGGGCGCCTGCTGCCCGACGGCCACATCGGCCGGATGGCCGTGTTGGCCGCGTGGCGGGGCCGTGGCGTGGGTGCGGCATTGCTGCGTGAGCTGGTGGAGCTCGCCCGCGCCCGCGGCCTTCCGCGCGCGATACTGAATTCGCAGACGCACGCGATGCCCTTCTATGCGCGTCATGGATTCGTCGCCGACGGCGATGAATATCTGGAAGCGGGCATTCCGCACCGGACGATGACGCGGGCGCTGTAGCGGACGCCCGGTCAGGCGCTCCGGCGCGCAACGTCGAATTCGAACCGCGCTTCGCCGATTGCGTTGCCACGCCGCATCGAACGAGCGCTCGACCAGCACGGCGCTGCCGCCGCGGTCGATGGCCAGGACCGTCGAGCAGCGCGTTCCATAGTCGGCGCTGACGATGAAGGGCGCGGAAAGCAGGCGCTCCCATGCCAGCGGCACGCCGGTCGCGGGCAGGTCGGCATCGGGCGCCTGCGTCCGATCCGCGAGCGCGGCGAACAGCGGAGACAAGGCATCGTCGCCTCGCGCGGCCCATGAAGAGAGTGCGGCCTTGGTTCGCGTCAGTTTCGGCCAGGGCGTGTCGAGCCGCGCATTGGACAGGCCGTGCACGCCCTGCGCAAGATCGTGCGTACGCGGCGCGCGATTGGACATCCACGTCGCGCTGTTCCGTTCCCCGGCCAGCATGTTGAACCCGTTGTAGGTTGCCGCGTTGGCATGGAGCGCGGCCAGCGCGGCCGCCGGCGCGACGTCGGCGTTCAGGATCGCCGGCACGAGTTCGCCGCGCGACGGCGCTGCCGGATTGTTGTCGCCTGCCTTACGTACGTTCGTGACCAGCGCCCACCGCCCGTCGCGCCGCACGCCCATCCAGGTGCCGCCGGCCATGAGGTCGCGGCCCGCGAGCACGCCCGCATACGGTGGCTGGTCACCCCAATGCGCGGGAACTGCCTGCCGCGCGTGGAATTCGTCGCGATTGGCCGCGACCACCAGCGCATAACGCGGATGGGCATCGAGCGCGACGACGACGAGGCACATGGCGTTGACGGACCCTAGTCCGCCGCGACAAAGACTTCGACGTGGCGGGCGCCTCCGGCCGAGCGAGTCGCGCAACGCCATGGCGGACGAGCGCGTCCGCGATTTCGCGTTCGAAGCCGGCCGGATCGGCGACGTCTTCGTAGATTTCCATCCACGTCGCTTTCCGGTCACGGCGTACGAGCAGCCGCCCGGTGATGCCGGTCGCACGCGCGACGTCCGCCATCATCGCGTCGATCGCCGCGCGCGCGGCCGCGGCGTCACCCGCGATCTCATACCAGACGAAGTAGTGGACGTGCATGGAGGACTCGCGGCCACCGGCGCCGTTACAGCTTGGGACGATTGGGCGCGGCCGGCGACGGGAGCGAATACGGCAACGCGCGCGGCGCCAGGAGCGCCCCGTCCGGCGTTCCGACGTGAAGCGGCCCGTCGAGCGCGGACAGTTGCACGACGGCGAGGAGATCGCTGCCGGACTCCGGGGCCGGTAGCCGCGTCGACGACGGTCCCGCAGGCCTGGTCGCCGAACACGGCGCCGAAAAGCCGGGTGCCCGGAAGCGGCGGCGGTCCGTCCACGTGGAACAGGTGCATGCGCTCCTTCAGCCGCCCCAGGTATTGGGTGCGCGCGATGATCTCCTGGCCCGTATAGCAGCCTTTCTGGAAACTGACGCCGCCCAGCAGGTCCCAGTTGGCCGCCTGCAGCACGAACTGATCCTGTGTTGCCGCGACGATCACCGGAACGCCGGCGCGGATGCCGAGCCAGCGCCAATACTCCGGCGGGGCCTCGGTCGCGACGGCCGCGAGCTTGTTCCGCATCGACTCCGCGATTTCGCCGGGCGCCGCGATCACGATGCGGCCGTCGGGCAAGGCGACCGCGTCGAGGATTCGCCCGATCAGGACACGGCCGGGCTCGGGCGCCTGGCCCAGCGCAGCGCGAACGGCATCGCCGGCCGCGGCACCGCCTACGCCGAACAGCGCGTGCGATGCCGAAAGGTCGAGCACGGACACCTTGGAGCGCATCACGTACATCGCGAGGCGCTTGCGCAGCGTCTCGGCCAGGTCTGCCGAAACCAGCGCCCGGAACGACGACTCGCCGTCGCGCCAGATCAGCAGCGTGGCGAGCATCCGCCCCTTGGGCGAATTGTGGCTGGAAAGCTGGAGCACCCCCGTCGGCAGGTCCTTCAGGTCGTTCGACAACTGTCCCTGCAGGAATCCTTCCGCGTCGGGCCCGGAAAACGCCAGAAGGCCGAAGGGCAGGTCCGCGCAAAACGACACGGCGGTCGTGTCCACGGCGAGGGGTGCGACGTGGAAGTTCGCTGGAACTCGGGAGCATGGTCGGAGATTGGGGGCGGGCCCCGAGGGGCGCAAGCCCTCAAGGTTACCGTAGCGGGGTGGCTTCTGGAGCCGAAACCGTGCTAGAATAACGAGTTAACTCGATGCGTCACTACCGGAATTGGTCCGGTGCGGCGGTCATCGGGCCAATCCACACACCTGCGGACTTTGGGGTGTCCTTCTCGCCGCGGCTGTCAGCAAGCGCCGGGCAGGTCAAGGATCACTGCCGCGGGTGGAGGGTGACCGCCGATTGATTCCACAGGAGTCGATCGAGGCCACACCAACCCTGAAGGAGCAAGGCAATGTCGGTCACGATGCGTCAAATGCTGGAAGCCGGAGTCCACTTCGGTCACCAGACCCGTTACTGGAATCCGAAGATGGCGGACTACATCTTCGGCCAGCGCAACAAGATTCACATCGTCAATCTCGAAAAGACGATGCAGAACTACCAGGACGCCATGAAGTACGTGCGTCAGCTGGCTTCCAACCGCGGCACCGTCCTGTTCGTCGGCACCAAGCGCCAGGCGCGCGAAATCATCGCCGACGAGGCGAAGCGCTGCGGCATGCCGTTCGTCGACCACCGCTGGCTGGGCGGCATGCTCACCAACTTCAAGACGGTCAAGGTGTCGATCAAGCGCCTGAAGGACCTCGAGGTGATGGCGGAGGACGGCACGTTCGACCGCATGTCGAAGCGCGAGGCGCTGTCGCTGAAGCGCGAACTCGACAAGCTCAACAAGAGCCTGGGCGGGATCAAGGACATGAACGCGTTGCCGGACGCGATCTTCGTCATCGACGTCGGGTATCACAAGATCGCGGTCACCGAAGCCAAGAAGCTCGGCATCCCGCTGGTCGCCGTCGTCGACACGAACCACTCGCCGCTGGGCATTTCCCACGTGATTCCGGGCAATGACGATTCCAGCCGCGCCATCCGGCTCTACGCCCGCGGCGCAGCCGACGCCATCCTGGAAGGCAAGAGCACGGTGATGCAGGAAATCGTGCAAGGCGGCGACGAATTCGTCGAAGTCGCGGAAGAAGCGTCGGCCTGAACCGCCCGAACAACGAACACGGAGCATTTGAAATGGCGGAAATCTCCGCAAGCATGGTGATGGAACTGCGCCAGCGCACGGGGCTGGGCATGATGGAATGCAAGAAGGCGCTGGCGGAATCCGCCGGCGACCTGGCCAAGGCCGAGGACCTGCTGCGCATCAAGAGCGGCGCGAAAGCGTCCAAGGCGGCCGGGCGCGTCGCCGCTGAAGGCGTCGTCGGCGCCTATCTCGCGCACGACGGCAAGCTCGCGGCGATGGTCGAGCTCAACTGCGAAACCGACTTCGTTTCGCGCAACGAGGACTTCGTCGCGTTCGCGAAGGCCCTGGCGCAGCTCGTCGCCGAGAAGAATCCGGCCGACGTCGCGGCGCTCGCGGCGCTGCCGCTCGCCGGCGGCACCGTGGAATCGGCGCGCGTGGCGCTGGTGCAGAAGATCGGCGAGAACATGTCGATCCGCCGCTTCGTGCGCTTCACCACGGCGGCGCGGCTCGTCCAGTACCTGCACGGCGGCGGGCGTGTCGGCGTCACGGTGGAATTCGCCGGCGGCGACGATGCGGTCGGCAAGGACGTCGCGATGCACATCGCCGCGTCCATCGCCAACATCCGTCCGGTCTGCGTGTCGCGGGACCAGGTTCCCGCGGACCTGATCGAAAAGGAGCGCGCGATCTACACGGCGCAGGCGGCCGACAGCGGCAAGCCCGCCGATATCGTCGCCAAGATGGTCGAGGGCCGGGTCAACAAGTTCCTGGCGGAGAACACGCTGCTGGGCCAGCCGTTCGTCAAGAATCCCGACGAGACGGTCGAAAAGCACCTGAAGGCCAGCGGCACGTCGATCAAGTCGTTCGCGTTGTTCGTGGTGGGCGAAGGCATCGAGAAGAAGAAGGACGATTTCGCCGCGGAAGTGGCGGCGATGGCCAAGGCCTGACGTCTGTGGTAACCCGCACGCGGCGAACGCCGCCTGCGGGGTCGCACCAGTTTCGCAGTTGATTGCACCCAACTGAGTGCACCCAACTGAGCGCACCCGACCGAGCGCACCCGCCGCACCCATTCTTGGCATTGAAGAGGGAGATCGCATGAACTCGCCGACCGCCGCAGCACCGCTCGCTTCGGTTCCCTCTCCGGCCAGTCCTGCCGCGGCCGCTGCGGCTTCGCCCAAGCCCGCGTACAAGCGGATCCTGCTCAAGCTCTCGGGCGAGGCGCTGATGGGCGACGACGCCTACGGCATCAAGCGCGAGACGATCGATCGCATCGTCGCCGAGATCTCCGAAGTGCAGCGGCTCGGCGTGGAAATCGCCATCGTCATCGGCGGCGGCAACATCTTCCGCGGCGTCGCTCCCGGCGCGGCCGGCATGGACCGCGCCACCGCCGACTACATGGGCATGCTCGCGACGCTGATGAACGCGCTTGCGCTGCAGGATGCGCTGCGCCGCGCGGGCGTCGAGTCGCGCGTGCAGTCGGCGCTGCGCATCGACCAGGTCGCCGAGCCGTACATCCGCGGCCGCGCGCTGCGCCACCTCGAGGAACGCAAGGTCGTCATCTTCGCCGCCGGCACCGGCAACCCGTTCTTCACCACCGATACGGCGGCGGCATTGCGCGGGCGCGAAATGAGCGTCGACATCGTGCTGAAGGCGACGAAGGTGGACGGCGTGTACACGGCCGACCCCATGCAGGACGCGAACGCCACGCGTTACCAGACGCTGACCTTCGACGAGGCCATCATCCGCAACCTCCGGGTGATGGACGCGACCGCGCTGGCGCTGTGCCGCGACCAGAACATGCTGCTCAAGGTGTTTTCGATCTTCGTTCCCGGCGCGCTCAAGCGCGTCGTGATGGGCGCCGACGAAGGCACGCTGGTGCATTGCTAGGAGCTTCGGAAGCGCATGGAGGATGCATGATCAACGACGTCAAGAAATCCGCCGAACAGAAGATGGGCAAGTCGGTCGAGGCGCTGAAGGCGGACTTGGGCAAGGTCCGCACCGGACGTGCGCATACCGGCCTGCTCGACCACATCCACATCGACTACTACGGCTCGATGATGCCGCTGGCGCAGGTGGCCAACGTTACGCTGGCGGACGCTCGCACGATCGCCGTCCAGCCCTGGGAAAAGAAGATGATTCCGGTGGTGGAAAAGGCCATCCGCGATTCCGACCTCGGCTTGAATCCGGCCACGAGCGGAGAGCAGATCCGCATCCCGATGCCCGCGCTCACCGAAGAGCGCCGGCGCGAGCTGACCAAGGTGGTGCACAAGGACGCCGAGAATGCGCGCGTCGCCGTGCGCAACATCCGCCGCGACGCCAACGAACACCTGAAGAAACTGCTGAAGGACAAGCAGTGCTCGGAGGACGACGAGCGTCACGCGCAGGTCGACGTGCAGAAGCTGACGGACCGCTTCATCGCGGAGATAGACAAGATCATGCACGCGAAGGAAGCGGACCTGATGGCGGTCTGACGACCCGCCTCCCGGCCCGCCGGCACCACCTCGTGTTCAAGAGTTCCACGCGCGACATACCCGAGCCGCTGGCCGTGCCGCGGCACGTGGCGATCATCATGGATGGCAACGGGCGCTGGTCGAAGCAGCGGTTGCTGCCGCGGGTCGCCGGGCATCACCGGGGTGTGGAGGCGGTTCGCAACACCGTGCGCGCGGCGATCGAGCGCGGCGTCGAGTACCTGACGCTGTTCGCGTTTTCCAGCGAGAACTGGCGCCGCCCGGCGGACGAAGTGTCGATCCTCATGGACCTGTTCCTGCGCTCGCTGGAGCAGGAAGTGGCCAAGCTCCACGACAACGGCATCCGCTTCAAGACCATCGGCGACCTGTCCGCGTTCAATCCGCGCATCCGCGATCTTGTTGCCGCGGCCGAGGCGATGACCGCAGGGAACACCCGCCTCACGCTGACGATCGCCGCCAACTACGGCGGGCGCTGGGACATCGTGCAGGCGGCGCAGCGGTTCTTCGCGGCGCATCCGGAACGCGCCACGGGCGAGCCGATGCTGCCCGACGCGCTGGAACCCTTCCTGTCGCTCAGCTATGCGCCCGAGCCCGACCTGTTCATCCGCACCGGCGGCGAGCAGCGGATTTCCAACTTCCTGCTGTGGCAACTGGCCTATTCCGAGCTCTATTTCACCGACATGCTGTGGCCCGATTTCGACGCCGCGGCACTCGACGCGGCGATCGCCTCGTATCGCGCCCGCGAACGCCGCTTCGGCCGCACCAGCGAACAGGTTCAGGCGGCCGCGGGGCAATGACTGCGCATCGCCGCGGCAGTTTCCTCCCACCATGCTGAAAACGCGCGTTCTGACCGCGCTCGTGCTGGCGCCGCTGGTTCTCGCGGCGCTGTTCCTGCTTCCGCCGCGCGGCTTCGGCGTCGCGGTGCTGGTCGTGATGTTCATCGCGGCGCGCGAGTGGTCGCAACTGGCCGCGTTTCGCGTCGCGACGCAGCGGCTGTTCATCGGCGGCATCCTTGCCGCAGGCCATCGGTCTGCTGGCGCTGCCCGCGTTCGGTTTCGACCGCGGGTGGCCGACGGCCGTCGTGCTTGCCGGATGCGGCCCGAGCGGATTGTTCTGGCTGCTGGTGGCGCCGGCATGGGTCACGCAGCGCTGGCCGACGAGCAACCGCTGGGTGATGGTCGTCGTCGGATGGATCGTGCTTCTCGGCGCATGGATGGCGCTGGTCGAATTGCAGGCGCGATCGCCCTGGCTCGTGCTCGCGGCGATGGCGATCGTGTGGATTGCCGACACCGCGGCGTACTTTTCCGGCCGCGCGTTCGGCCGCAGGAAACTTGCGCCGGAGATCAGTCCCGGCAAGACGTGGGAAGGCGTCTACGGCGCGCTGGCTGCCGTTGCGCTCTATGCTTTCCTGCTGCTGATGCTTGCGACGCCGGCGGGAGTGGCGAGCTCGCTGGATGCGCCGGTCATTGCGGCGTCCGTTGCCTGTGCGCTGCTGATCACGGGCATTTCGGTCATCGGCGACCTGTTCGAATCGCTGATGAAGCGCCACGCCGGCGTCAAGGACAGCGGCAACCTGCTTCCGGGACACGGCGGCGTGCTCGATCGCATCGACGCGCTGCTCGCGGCGATGCCGCTGGCGGCGCTGGCGGCGCACGTGTTCATGGCCAAGGCCTGATGCGCACGCTTACGCTCCTGGGCGCGACGGGCTCGATCGGTGACTCCACGCTCGACGTCGTGGCCCGTCATCCCGATCGCTTCCGGGTCGCCGCTCTCGCCGCCAACCGGGACTGGAAGAAGCTCGCCGCGCTGTGCCGGACGCACCGCCCGCAATTCGCGGCAATGCAGGACGTCGCGGCGGCCCGGGCCCTGGCGCAAGCGCTCGCGAGCGACGGGCTGGCGACTCGCGTGCTCGACGGTCCCGCGGGACTCGCCTTCGTTGCCGCGTTGCCCGAGGTCGACACCGTGCTGGCCGCGATCGTCGGCGCTGCCGGACTTCCTCCGACGCTGGCCGCGGCGCGCGCCGGCAAGCGCATCCTGCTCGCGAACAAGGAAGCGCTCGTCATCGGCGGCCAGCTGTTCATGCGCGCCATCGAGGAAGGCGGCGCCGTGCTCCTTACCATCGACAGCGAACACAATGCCATTCAGCAGTGCCTGCCGCCGACGTATGACCGCGTTCCTGGCCGCGCAGGTGTGCGGCGGCTGTTGCTCACGGCCTCGGGCGGTCCGTTTCGCACGTGCGCGCTTGCCGGGTTGCCGCACGTGTCGCCCGACGAGGCATGTGCGCATCCCAACTGGCGGATGGGCCGCAAGATCTCGGTCGACTCGGCGACGATGATGAACAAGGGCCTCGAGGTCATCGAGGCGCACTGGCTGTTCGGCGTGCCTGCGGCCGCCATCAAGGTGGTGATCCATCCGCAAAGCGTCATCCATTCGCTGGTCGAATACGTTGATGGTTCGGTGCTGGCAGAATTGGGACATCCGGACATGCGCACGCCGATCGCCCAGGCGCTGGCGCATCCTGAACGCATCGAATCGGGCGTGCCGCCGCTCGAACTCGCGCAGCTGGCCGGATTGACGTTCGAGGAGCCGGATATCGCGCGCTTTCCGGCATTGCCTCTCGCGTTCGCGGCTCTGGAAGCGGGCGGGACGGCGCCGGCGATCCTGAATGCGGCCAACGAGGTCGCGGTGGCCGCGTTCCTCGATCGCGCGGTCCGGTTCACCGATATCGCGGCAATCTGCGCGGAAACGCTTGCCCGCCTGCCGGCGCGGCCGTCGGCATCGTTCGACGATGCGCTCGACGCCGACGCCGAGGCGCGTCGGTTTGCCACGTCGCTGCTCGGCCGCGCGCAGGAAAATGCGAAAATGGCTTCATGATCGACCTGTCCTACAAGATCGTCGCGTTTCTGGTCACGCTCGGCGTGCTGGTCGTGTTCCACGAACTCGGCCACTACCTGGTCGCGCGCTGGTGCGGGGTCAAGGTGCTGCGCTTCTCGGTCGGATTCGGGCGCATTGTCGCGTCGCGCAGGGTGGGTCCGGACCAGACCGAATGGGCGCTGTCGGCCATCCCGCTCGGCGGCTACGTGAAGATGGCCGACGAGCGCGAGGGCGACGTCGCGCCGGCCGACCTCGATCGCGCGTTCAACCGCCAGAACGTGTGGAAGCGCATCGCGATCGTCGCGGCCGGGCCGATCGCCAACCTTCTGCTCGCGGTCGTTCTCTACGCCGGTACGTACATGGCCGGCATCCCGGGGCAGCGTGCGCTGCTGGCGGAACCCTCCGCGGCCACGGCCGCCGCCGCGGCCGGTCTGCGCGGAGGCGACCTGGTCGTGGCGCTCGACGGCGTCGCCGTGCACAGCTGGCAGGATCTGCGCTGGCGCCTGCTGCGCGCCCAGGACCGCGGCAACGTGGACGTCGCGGTGCTGCCGAAGGATGCCCGCGCGGATGATGCGCCGGTGGTGCGCCGACTGTCGCTGCAAGGCGTCAAGGCGGCGGACTGGGAAGGCAACGCGATTTCGATGCTCGGGCTTCGCCCGGATCTCGGCGCGCCGCTGATTGGCGAGGTGGTTACTGGCAAACCCGCAGCGGCCGCCGGGCTGGAGAAGGGCGACCGGATCCTGGCCATCGACGGCGTGCAGATGCACTCGCCCGGCGATGTCGCGCAGGCGACCAATGCCAGCGCCGGCACGCCGCTCACGTTTCGTGTCGAGCGCGGCGGCTCCACCGTCGACATCGCGCTGACGCCGGAGGCCGCCGAACAGGGCGGCAAGACGATCGGCCTGGCGGGATTGCGCCTGTCCGTGGACCCGACCGAGGCCAAGCAGGCTGGCGGTGACCGTGCGCTTCGGCGTTCTCGACGCATTCGCGCAGGGCGCGCGCAAGACGTGGGAGCTCTCGGTATTCACGCTGAAAATGCTAGGGCGCATCGTTGTCGGCGAGGCGTCGGTGAAGAACATCAGCGGTCCATTGACGCTCGCCGATTTTGCGGGCCAGTCTGCCCAGGCGGGAGTCCTCGTCTTCGTCGGTTATCTCGCTTTGATCAGCATCAGTCTCGGCGTGCTCAATCTGTTGCCGGTTCCGCTTCTGGATGGGGGGCATTTGCTGTATTATTTCGCCGAAGTCGTCAAAGGCAGTCCCGTCTCCGACCGGGTTTTCGAGGTCGGCCAGCGCATCGGCATGGCGATGCTCGCCGTACTGATGGCCCTCGCACTCTTCAATGATTTTTCCCGACTGTTCTGACCGCCCAGGTGAGGATTGCGCGAAGGCGCGATCCGGCAAGCGCATCGCGCGCCGCGTGCATCGTCACGGGCTCGGCGCGCGCGTGCTGTGCTTCGCGTTCCTGGCGCTGGTCTCGGCCACGGCGTGGGCCTTCGATCCGTTCACCGTGCGCGACATCCAGGTCGAAGGCGTGCAGCGGACCGAGGCCGGAACCATCTTCTCGTATCTGCCGATCAAGGTCGGCGAGCGCATCGACGATCAGAAGGTCGCCGATGCCGTCAAGGCGCTGTATGCCACAGGCTTCTTCCGCGACGTCCGCATCGAGGCCCAGGGCGACGTCCTCGTTGTCATCGTGCAGGAGCGCCCGACGATCTCGTCGCTGACCTTCGTCGGCAACAAGGAATTCGACAGCGACACGATCAAGAAGGCGCTGAAGGACGTCGGCATCGGCGAAGCGCTCATCTTCGACCGGTCGGCGCTGGAGCGCTCGGAACAGGAACTGAAACGCCAGTACATCACGAAGGGCAAGTACGCGGCGACCGTGCAGACCACGGTCACGCCGCAGGAACGCAATCGCGTCGCGATCAACTTCAACATCGTCGAAGGCGACACCGCCAGCATCGCGCGCATCAACATCGTCGGCAACAAGACGTTCTCGGAGAAGCAGCTGCGCTCCGAAATGCAGCTGACGACGCCCAACTGGCTGTCGTGGTACACGAAGGACGACCAATACTCGAAGCAGAAACTGACCGGCGACCTGGAGGCGCTGCGCAGCTTCTACCAGAATCGCGGCTACCTCGAGTTCAACGTCGAGTCGACGCAGGTGTCGATCTCGCCGGACAAGGAGGACGTGTTCATCACGGTGAACATCGTCGAGGGCCCGCGCTACACGGTGTCCGCGGTCAACGTCCTCGGCGATCTCGTGGTCCCCGAGTCGGAGATCCGCGGCCTGATCAAGCTCAAGCCCGGCGACAGCTTCTCCCGGTCCAACCTGCAGGCGTCGGTCAAGGACATCAGCGAGCGCATGGGCATCGACGGCTACGCCTTTGCCAACGTCAATGCCGTCCCCGAGATCGACCGCGCCAAGTCGACCGTCGCCTTCGCTTTCTACGTGGACCCGGGCCGCCGAGCCTACGTGCGCCGCATCAACATCTCCGGCAACTCGCGCACCCGCGACGAGGTCATCCGGCGCGAACTGCGCCAGCTCGAGGACGGCTGGTACGACGGCGCGCGGATCGAACGCTCGAAGGTTCGCGTGCGTCGCCTGGGCTATTTCGAGGAAGGCAGCGTCAACCTCGAAACGCCGCCGGTACCGGGCACGTCGGACCAGGTGGACATCGACATCACCGTCGCCGAAAAGAACACCGGCAACGTCCTCGCGGGGATCGGCTACTCGAGCTCCGACGGATTTGTGTTCAACGCGTCGATTTCGCAGCAGAACATCTTCGGTTCCGGCAACGCGCTGTCGCTGGCGCTCAACACCAGCCGCATCAACCGGACGATCTCGGCGACCTACGTCGAGCCGTACTGGACGGTCGACGGTGTTTCGCGAGTGATCGAGATCTACGACAAGTACACGGATCCCAGTTCGCTGCAGGTCTCGCAGTATTCGGCGTCGACATTCGGCGCCGCGATGAGCTTCGGGATCCCGGTCTCGGAAATCGACTCGATCAACCTGGGCTTCCGGGCCGAGCATACGAACCTGACGCTGTTCCAGCAGAGCCCGCCGGTCTATTACGAATTCGTCCGCGACTTCGGCTACGCCACGAACAGCTATATCTTTTCCGGGGGCTGGGCGCGTGACACCCGGAACGACATCCTCTATCCTACGTTTGGCCGGCTGCAGAGCTTTCTGGCGGAAGTCGGCCTGCCGTTCGGCGACCTTTCCTATTACAAGCTCAATTACCTGAATCAGTCGTACTGGCCGGTGTATGGAGAAGTGGTATTGATGCTGAAAGCAGACCTGGGTTACGGCGATGGATACAACGACAAGCCGTTCCCGTTCTTCAAGGCGTTCTATGCGGGGGGCGTGGGCTCGGTGCGCGGCTACGAAGCGGGAACGCTGGGCCCGCGCGACATCTACGGCAACACGCTGGGCGGCAAGCGCAAGATCGTGGGCTCCGCCGAGGTCGCGTATCCGGTCATCAAGGGCGAAAAGTCGGTGCGCGTCGGCGGGTTCTTCGACGCGGGCCAGATCTACGTCAACGGCACGCAGCCCGAGTTCGAGAACTTCCGCTACTCCGCTGGACTTGCCGTGGCCTGGAATTCGCCGATCGGACCGCTCAAGTTCAGCTATGCCTTTCCGCTCAATTCGATCTCGTCGGACCGCATCCAGCGCTTCCAGTTCCAGGTGGGGCAGGGCTTCTAGCGCCCGCCGCATGCTGCAGGAGATTACCGTGAACCACAACCGCATCCTTGCCGCCTTGGTGTTCTGTGCCCTGGCCGGCGCCGCGCATGCCGCCGATTACAAGATCGGCTTCGTCAACGCCGAACGGTTGTGGCGCGACTCCGCGCCCGCCAAGCGCGCGCAGCAGAAGCTCGAGAAGGAATTCGCGCCGCGGGAGGCGGACCTGCAGAAGCAGAGCAAGGCGGTCCGCGATCTGCAGGCCGTGCTGGACAAGGACGGCCCGACGATGGGCGAGGTCGAGCGCCGCAACAAGGAGCGCGACCTGGCCAACCAGACGCGCGACCTGCAGCGCATGGAGCGCCAGTTCCGGGAGGACGTCAACCTGCGCCGCGCCGAGGAACTTGCGGCGGTTCAGGAACGCGCCAACAAGATCCTGATGCAGATCGCCGAGGCCGAGAAATTCGACCTGATCCTGCAGGACCCGGTGGTGTTCGCCAGCCAGAAGATCGACATCACCGAAAAGGTGATCAAGGCGCTCGCCGACAAGTAGCGCCACCCCGCCGTGGCGTGGGAGGCACGTTCCATTCCGCAATCAACCCCGCCCGCGATGCCGTCGAATCCCGCGTCTCCCGGTATACGTCTGGCCGACCTCGCGGCGCGCATCGGCGCGACGCTCGACGGAAACGGCGATGTGCGCGTGGATCACGTGGCTACGCTCGAGAACGCCGGTCCCGGCGCGCTGGCGTTCCTGGTCGGCGTGCGTTATCGCGGACTGCTCGCGACCACGCGCGCCAGCGCGGTGATCGTGGCACCGGCGCAGGCGGGCGCCACGCGCCTTCCCAAACTGGTTCATGCCAACCCTTACGCGGCCTACGCGTCCGCGGCGACGCTTCTCTATCCTGCCGTGCGCGCTGCTGCCGGCGTGCATTCGTCGGCCATCGTCGCCGCGTCGGCGCAGGTCGATCCGAGCGCTTCCGTCGGACCCCATGCGGTGATCGGCGATGGCGCGCGAGATCGCGGCGCGCGTGGATATCGGGGCCGGATGTGCAATAGGGAAAGGCGTGGTCCTGGGCGAGGACGTCGTGCTTCATCCCAACGTCACGCTTTACGCGCGCAGCGTGGTCGGCGCGCGCACGATCATTCATGCCGGCGCGGTGATCGGATCGGACGGATTCGGCATGGCGGAGGAAGGCGGGCGCTGGCTCAAGATCCCGCAGGTCGGGCGCGTGGTCATCGGCGCCGACTGCGAGATCGGCGCCAACACCACGATCGATCGCGGCGCCATCGAGGACACCGTGATCGAGGATGACGTGAAACTCGACAACCAGATCCAGATCGGGCACAACTGCGTCATCGGCGCGCATACGGCCATTGCCGGCTGCGTGGGGATCGCCGGCAGCACGCGCATCGGCCGCAACTGCAAGATCGGCGGCGCGGCGATGATCTCCGGTCACCTGCAGATCGTCGACAATACGGTGGTTTCCGGAAGTACCGGCGTGTTCCACTCGATCGACAAGGCGGGCGTCTACACCGGCGCCTGGCCGGCACTGCCGCATCGCGAATGGCAGCATGCGATGTCGGGAACGCGGCGCCTGCGGACGCTGGAGGCACGCATCAACGCGCTCGAGCGGTCGGCGGGGGACGCGGACGGGAACGAAGGGGAGGACGGCGCATGAACACACGACGCGGCGGATTTTGCGGCGGCACTAGCGGCTTCGCCGCATCGCTATTCGCGCGTCCTTGTCGACAGGATGCTGGAACACGAGCCGGGCAAGCTGGTTCGCGCGCTCAAGAACGTCACGGTCAACGAGACGTGCTTCCAGGGGCATTTCCCCGACTATCCGGTGTTGCCCGGCGTGCTGGTGATCGAAGCATTGGTCCAGCTGTCCACGGTCCTTGCGCGCGATCACGGACTGACCCTCGACCTTGCGGGCATTTCCGGCGCGCGATTCAAGCGTCAGGTGTCGCCGGGCGACCAGCTGCTGCTCGAATCGCGGATGCACGCCATCGTCGACGGCAAGGGCGGCTTCGCGGTGCAGGCTTCCGTGGGCGGCGAACTGGCGGCCGAGGCAGAGCTGCTGGTGACATTCGCGCCTATCGCGCCCGGCAAGGGATGACGGGGCGCCCCATGCCCGACATCCACCCCACTGCGCTGGTCGACCCGGCCGCCCACGTCGCGGCCGACGCGACCATCGGCGCCTTTTCGATCATCGGTCCCGACGTGGTGATCGGCGCTGGAACGGTCGTTGGCCCGCACGTGGTCGTGACCGGCCGCACGACAGTCGGCATGCGCAACCGCTTTTTCCAGTTCACCTCGATCGGCGACGTGCCGCAGGATCGCAAATACGGCGGCGAGCCGACGACCACGACGATCGGCGACGACAACGTCTTCCGCGAATACACATCGATCCACGCCGGCACGGCGCAGGACAGGGGAGACACCGCGATCGGCAACGGGAACCTGTTCCTGGCCTATACGCACGTCGCGCACGATTGCGTCGTCGGCAATTTCACCACGTTCTCCAACAATGCGCAGATCGCCGGGCATGTCCGGATCGACGACTGGGTCGTCATGGGCGCGTATTCCGGCGTGCACCAGTTCGGGCGGGTCGGCGCGCACGCGATGGTCGGAACGTTCGCGGCCGTGCTGGGCGACGTGCCGCCTTTCACCACGGTCTCCGGATTCCCGGCCAAGCCGCACGGCACCAACAACGAAGGGCCTGCGCCGGCGCGGCTTCACCAGCGACGATATCCTCGAGGTGCGGCGGGCCTACAAGGCGCTGTACCGGGAGAACCTCACGCTGGACGAAGCAAGGGTGAAGATTTCCGCGGCCGCCGCGAAGGCGCCGGTATTGACGCCGCTGGTCGAGTTTCTCGCGGTTCCCGGCCGCGGAATCGTGCGCTGAACGTGACCGACATCACCATCGGCATCGTCGCGGGGGAGGCGTCGGGCGATGCGCTGGCGGCCGCGCTGATCCGGGCGGTGCGCGCAGGGAACCCGCGAATCCGCTTCGTCGGCGTTGCCGGTCCGCAGATGGAAGCCGCCGGATGCGAGGCGTGGTATTCCGTCGAAAGCCTTGCCGTCCGCGGCGTGGTGGAGGTCCTGCGGCACCTGCCGCGCCTGTTTTGCATGCGCCGTCACTTGCGCGTGCGCTTGCTGCGCGCGCGTGTCTCGCTGTTCATCGGCGTCGATGCGCCGGACTTCAACTTCGGCCTCGAGAAGAAGTTGAAGCGTCGCGGCGTGCGCACAATTCACTTCGTCAGCCCGTCGGTGTGGGCATGGCGGGGAGAGCGCCTGAAGAAGATCGGCCGCGCGGTCAACCGGATGCTGGCCCTGTTCCCGTTCGAACCCGCGCTGTACGAAGCCGAAGGCATCCCGGTCACCTTCGTTGGCCATCCGATGGCCGCCGACTCCGCCACGCATTCCACGCGGCGCGAGACGCGGGACCTGCTCAAGCTGAAGGCCGCGACGCCGGTGTTTGCGTTGCTCCCGGGAAGCAGGCTTTCCGAAATCGAAATGCACGCGGAACTGGTGCTGGCCACCGCCGCGCGCATTTTCGAGGCGCGCGACGACGCGCGATTCCTCGTCCCTTTCGTCACCCGGGCGACGCGCGACGCATTCGAGGCCGCGATGCACGCCCAAGGCCACGGCGAATTGCCGATCACGCTGCTGTACGGCCACGCCGAGGATGCGCTGCGCGCCGCCGACGTCGGCATCGTCGCTTCGGGCACGGCGACTCTCGAAGCGGCGCTGGCGCGCTGTCCGCACGTCATCTTCTACCGGGTCTCGGCACTGACGGGGCGCATCGTCGGACGCAGGCTGCTGCTGCCGTACGTGGGACTTCCGAACGTGCTCGCCGGCGGTTTCGTCGTCCCCGAATTCCTGCAGGACGACGCGACACCCGACAACCTCGCGCAGGCGGCGCTCAACCTGTTCGACGACACGGTGACGCGGCGCAGGCTGGAGGCACTTTTCGCGGGCTTCGCGGCGCAGTTGTCCGCGGACACGGGCGCCCTGGCCGCCTCGGCAGTGCTGGCCGAATTGCGACTGGCGGGCGCGGCATGCTGATCGCCGGCGTGGACGAGGCCGGGCGCGGACCGCTGGCCGGTCCGGTCTTCGCCGCAGCGGTCATCCTCGATCCGGCCCGACCCATCGTCGGCTTGCGGGATTCGAAGGTGTTGTCGGCCGCCCAGCGCGAACGCCTGGCCGTGGAAATTCGCGCCTGTTCGCTCGCCTGGGCAGTAGCCGCGGCCGACGTCGCGGAGATCGATGCACTGAACATCCTGCAGGCGACGCTGGTCGCCATGCGGCGCGCGATCGAGGGCCTGGCGTTGGCGCCAACGGAAGCTCTGATCGACGGCAACCGGGCTCCCCGTTTGGCGTGTGTGACGTACACCATCGTCAACGGCGATCGCGACGTCGCGTCGATTTCCGCGGCGTCCATCCTGGCCAAGACGGCCCGCGACGCGTTGCTGGAGGAACTGGGCGTTCTGTACCCGCTCTATGGATTTGCCCGGAACAAGGGCTATGGAACGCCCGAGCACCTGGCCGCGCTGGAGCGCCACGGGCCGTGCCCTGAACATCGACGCTCGTTCGCGCCGGTGGCCCAGATGGGCTTGTGCAAGAATATATGGGAGTTCGACACATGACAGGCGGGGAACGGGCGATGATCCACTGTGTGCTGCATGATCCGCGCGACTCCGTGGCGGTCGTGGTGGTCGAGGGCGTCGCGGCCGGCATGAAGCTGACCGGGCTGGTCCTGGATGAAGACCGCACGCTGACGTTCGATTGCGTGCAGGACATTCCGCTGGGACACAAGGTGGCCCTGAAGGACATGGCGGTGGGCGACACGGTCATCAAGTACGGCGTCGACATCGGCAAGGTGGTCGCGCCGATCCTGCGCGGGCAGCATGCGCACGTCCACAACATCAAGACCAAGCGGTGGTGATCAGCTCCGGATTCGGGCGTGATGCTTCGTTGTCCGCGACGCTGCGCGGCTCACGTATGCTTCAATACATTGCGCGGCTCGCGGTACTCACGCCTCGCCTGACGCCCGACTACTCGCTGCTCCAATAGAACGCGCAATTTGGACATGACGATGATCAACAGCTTTCAGGGTTATCGCCGCGAAAACGGGCGGGTCGGCGTGCGCAATCACGTGATCGTCCTTCCGGTCGACGACCTTTCCAACGCCGCGTGCGAGGCGGTCGCCCATAACATCAAGGGAACGCTGGCGCTCCCGCATCCCTATGGACGGCTGCAATTCGGCGCCGATCTCGACCTGCATTTCCGCACGCTGATCGGCACGGGCGCCAACCCGAATGTCGCCGCGGTCGTGGTGATCGGCATCGAGGAGCAGTGGACACGCAAGGTGGTCGACGGCATCCGGGCCACCGGCAAGCCGGTGTCCGGGTTCGGCATCGAGTTGCACGGCGACCACGACACGATCATGCGCGCGTCGAAGGCGGCGCGGGAATACGTGCAGTGGGCGAGCGAACTGCAGCGCGTCCAATGCGACCTGAACGAGCTGTGGGTGTCGACCAAGTGCGGCGAATCGGATACCACGTCGGGTTGCGGCGCCAATCCCACCGTGGGCGACGCCTTCGACAAGCTGCACGCCGCGGGATGCACGCTGGTGTTCGGCGAGACGACCGAACTGACCGGCGGCGAGGGTATCGTCGCGGCCCGGTGCAGGGACGATCGCGTTCGCGCGGAATTCATGCGCGTGTTCGACCGTTACCAGCAGGTCATCGACCGGCACAAGACCAGCGACCTTTCCGACTCGCAGCCGACCAAGGGCAACATCGCCGGCGGCCTGACCACGATCGAGGAGAAGGCGCTGGGCAACATCCAGAAGATCGGCCGGAAATGCACCGTCGACGGCGTGCTCGACAAGGCGGAAATGCCGACGGGGCCCGGCCTGTGGTTCATGGATTCGTCGTCCGCGGCAGCCGAAATGGTCACGCTGTGCGCGGCGGCGGGCTTCGTCGTCCACTTCTTCCCCACCGGGCAGGGCAACGTGATCGGCAATCCGATTCTCCCGGTCATCAAGATCTGCGCCAATCCGCGCACGGTGCGCACGATGAGCGAACACATCGACGTCGATACATCGGGTCTGCTGCAGCGCGAAATCACGATGGCGCAAGCCGGCGACAAGCTCCTCGACATGATGTTCCGCACGGTCAATGGCCGTCTCACGGCCGCCGAGGCGCTCGGCCACCGCGAGTTCGTGCTGACGCGTCTGTACGAGAGCGCGTAGGCCGCGGGCATGGCGACGATCGCGACTTCAGCGGCCGGCACCACGATCGCCCTGCCGGACCTCGCGGACATTCGCGCCGCGCACGCGCGCATCGCCCGCTACGTCCATCGCACGCCGGTGCTCACCTGTGCGTCGCTGGACGAGCTGGTCGGCGCGCGGCTCTACTTCAAGTGCGAGAACTTCCAGAAGGTCGGCGCATTCAAGGCGCGCGGCGCGTGCAACGCCGTGTTCTCGCTGACGGACGAGGTCGCGGCGAGGGGCGTGGTCACGCACTCGTCGGGCAATCACGGCGCGGCGCTCGCTTATGCGGCGCAGCGGCGGGGCATCCCGGCATTCGTCGTGATGCCGGAGAACGCGGCCAAGGTCAAGCAGGCGAATGTCGCCCGCCATGGCGCGACGATCCGCTTCTGCGCGCCGACGCAGGCGGCGCGCGAACGAGCCTGCGCCGACGTGCAGCGCGAGACCGGCGCGACGCTGGTGCATCCCTACGACGACGTCGCGGGTGATCGCTGGCCAGGGAACGGCGACGCTCGAATTTCTCGACGACGTGCCGGAACTCGACGTAGTGATTGCGCCGGTGGGCGGCGGCGGGCTGATCTCAGGCACGTCCATTGCGGCCAAGGCGACGCGGCCCGGCATCACGATCTACGGCGCGGAACCGGCGGGCGCCGACGACGCGGCGCGCGGCTTCGCTTCGGGCAAAGTCGAACCGCTGCCGCACCCGGATACGATCGCCGACGGCCTGCGCGCGACACTTTCCGAGCGCACGCTGCACGCGATCCGGCGCTACGTGAGCGCAATTCCGACCGCCAGCGAGGCCGCAATCGCCTCGGCCATGCGCATGACCTGGGAGCGGATGAAAATCATCATCGAACCGTCGTCCGCGGTGCCGCTGGCCTGCCTGCTGGAGGCCGGGCTGCCGATCGCGGGCAAGCGGGTCGGCATCATCGTCAGCGGCGGCAACGTCGATCTCGATCGCCTGCCATGGCAGTAGCGTACCTGCCGTCGACCCGCCGCCTTGTGGAGAAACAGAAATGACCCAGCACGTTGCCGCCGCCGACTATCCGCGGTTCCATCTGGCGTTCCCCGTCACGGACCTGGCGCGCGCGCGGGACTTCTACGGCCGGTACTTGGGCTGCGCGGAAGGGCGCAGCTCGGATGCATGGGTGGACTTCGACTTCTTCGGCCACCAGATCGTTGCCCACAAGGTGGCCTCGGCGCAGATGTCCGATGCGACCAGCCTGGTCGACGGCGACAACGTGCCGGTGCGGCATTTCGGCGTGGTCCTGTCCCTTCCGGCATGGGAAGCGCTGGCGGAAAAATTCAAGGCCGCGGCGCAGGAGTTCGTCATCGAGCCGCACGTGCGATTCCGGGGCCAGCCGGGCGAGCAGGCCACCATGTTCTTCCTGGATCCTTTCGGCAACGCGCTCGAGTTCAAGGCGTTTGCCGATCCCGATCGCCTTTTCGCGAAGTAGTCCAGGCACAACGCGCGCGGCCACCAGCGCACTGGTGCCGACGCTCAGTGCCCACACTCAGTGCCTAGCCACATTCACACTGCCGCAGCTGACCGACATCGCGCAGCGCGCGCTCGTGCGGGCCGGTGCCGGAGAAGCGATGGCCGCCGCGACTGCGCGGGCGCTCGTCGCCGCCGAGGCGCAAGGTCTCTCGTCGCATGGCATGGGGCGCGTTCCCCAGTACGCGCTGCATCTGCGCAATGGCCGTGCCGACGGAAAGGCCGTGGCCGAGGTCGTCAGGAGCAAGGGCGCGACCGTTCTGGTCGACGCCAGGATGGGGCTGGCTTTTCCGGCGTGCGCATTGGCGGTGACGGAGGCAGTGCGGCTTGCCCGAGACTACGGCGTCGCGTTCGCGGGCGTGACCAACAGCCATCACTTCGGCATTGCCGCGTATCACCTGTTGCCTGTCGCTGAGGCGGGAATGCTGGGCCTTGCGTTCGGCAACTCGCCGGCGGCCATGCCCGCCGCGGGTGGCCGGCGACCGTTGTTCGGCACCAATCCGATTGCCGCGGTGTTTCCGCGCGGCGCGGCGCCGCCATTGATCATCGATCTGTCGCTGTCGGAAGCGGCTCGGGGAAAAGTGATGGTCGCGGCGAGGAAGGGCGAGCCGATTCCGCTCGGGTGGGCACTCGATCGCGACGGGCGACCCACGACCGATGCGAAGGCGGCGCTCGACGGCTCGATGCTGCCGGTGGGAGGAACCAAGGGCGCGATGCTGGCCCTGATGGTCGAACTGCTCGCGTGCGCACTCACCGGCGCGGCGTTCGGATTCGAAGCCGACTCGTTCTTCGTCGATGAAGGCAACCGGCCGAGGCTCGGGCAGGCATTCGTGGTGATCGACCCCGATGCCCTCGCCGGCCGCGGCGTTTACGTCGAGCGCGTCGAAACGCTGGTCGCAGCCATGCTCGAAGATCCGGGCGTTCGACTTCCCGGCGCGCGTCGCGACGCGCTTGCGGCGGCCGCGGCCCGGGACGGCGTCGAACTTGCCCAAGGCCTCGCCGACGAGCTCAGCCGATTGGCGGCACCCTAGCGCCGAGCAACGACCGGCAAAACACCTGGCGCGGTGTCCGCGCTACTCGAACGCGAATTCGCCCTCGCAGCCTTGCGTGACCCAGATTCCTGAATTGTCATAACCCCAGCTGCGTCCCTGCACGCACGCCGCCTGCGAACGTTGGTTTACCAGCCATGCCCGCATGATCGGGCGACCGGTTGCGCAGTATTGCTGCTGGTAATTGCGGCTCTCGCAAACCATGCCAGTGGCGATTGGCGGTGGTGCCACAACCGCCGGAGGTCCGCCACGCCACTGCACGCCGAAATCGGCGGCGCAACCGTCGCCGACCCAGATTTCTCCGTTCTGGAAACCCCACGTGCGGCCCTGGATGCAGGGCGCGCTCGAGCGCTGATCGATCACCCAGGCGTTGGTTATTTGCTGCCCGGTGGGACAGATTTGCTGCTGGTAGTTGCGGCTTTCGCAGGTGACGCGATTGGCGCCGGGCCGTCCCGGCGGCGGCCCGGCGACGCCCTGGAAGCCGAAGTCGCCCTGGCAACCCTGGTTGACCCAGATGCCGTTGTTTTGGTATCCCCAAGTCTGCCCTTCGATGCACGGCGAGCGCGAGCGCTGGACCAGTATCCATGCCCGCGTGATCGTCACGCCGGCGGGACAGAACTCCTGCTGGTAATCGCGGCTGTCACAGGACAACTGCTGCGCCGACGCCGATATCGGAAGGCACAGCAACGTCGCCAGTAACAGCATCAAATAGCGCCCAACGATTCTTCATGGAATCCTCCAGATGACAGCGCGATTCTATCCGGGTTTGGCCGGATTCTGAATGGACGGCCGCGGCGTACCCGCTGCGGTGATCGCCTCACGCAGCGAATTGAAAAGGCCCGGGGCGGCGGCGATCACTTCGTTGCTGCGCAGGAAGTCGGCACCGCCCGCGAAGTCGCCGACCCGCCCGCCGGCTTCCCGGACCAGCAACGCGCCCGCCGCGACGTCCCACGACTGCAGGCTCATCACCCAGAAGCCATCGAGTCGCCCCGCGGCCAGGTTCGCCATGTCGAGCGCGCATGATCCGGCGCGGCGCAATCCGGCGCAGCGGCCGACCAGGTGATTGAACGTGGGCAGGTAAGCCGCAAGCTTCGGGTTCTCGCGCGTGGGAAACACGGTACCGACCAGCGCGTGAGCGAGGTCGGTGCACGTCGAGACGCGCATGGGCGCGCCATTGCGAAATGCGCCCTTGCCCTTGACCGCCGTGAAGCAGTCGTCGTGCACGGGGTCGTACACGACGGCGTGCGTGACCTCCGTTCCGTGAACCAGCGCGATGGACACCGCGTAATACGGAAAGCCATGGATGAAATTGACGGTCCCGTCGATCGGATCGACGATCCATTTGTAGCCGCTGCCTTCGCGGGCGCCCGCGATGTGACCGGATTCCTCGCCCAGGATCGCGTGGCCGGGAAACGCCGTGCGCAGCGTCGCGACGATCGCGTCCTCGGCCTCGACGTCCGCCGTGGACACGATGTCGCCATGATCCTTGGAGAACGTGGGTAGCCGGACGAGATCGCGCGCCGCATCGGTGATCACCGCAGCGGCACTGCGCGCCGCCTGTATCGCGACCGACAGGATGGGATCGTCGGCGGCGCTCATGCGCGTTCCCCGGAGAATCGAATTTCGCTCGCCATGCCGGCCATTCTAGTCTTTACCCGACGCGTCGGAAGATGCCGGCAGCGCCATCGGTGCCGGAACCGGCCTATTGCGGCCGATGCGGTCATTCCACCGCAATGCCCACCGACGCACGAGTCGCAGCGGGTGAGTCTCACGTCACGGAGACGCCCAGCATCATGCCGGCGTCTTCGTGTTCCAGGTTGTGGCAATGGAACATGTAGGTCTGGGGTCCAGGGAAGGGATGGGTGAAATCGATGGCGATCCGCACCGACTCGCCGGGCCATACCAGCACCGTGTCCTTGCGTCCGAGGTCGGTGGGCAGCCGCCCCTGCGCGTCGACGGCGAGCGCGGCGACGGCGTCCGGACTGGTTTCGCGCGTTTGCACCTCGAAGGCGAACGCGTGCAGGTGCATCGCGTGCGGCATGCTCGTGTGGTAGTTGCGCAGCAGCCAGGTCTCCACGGTCCCGCGCGGCACTTCGATCGGCGTGACGCCCATTTCGAAAACACGATCGTTGATCCGCCACCGGCCCTTGGCAAAGCCCAGGCGGAACGGCGCGCTCGGGCGCGTTCGCCGTGTCGATGCCAGCGACGGTCGACAACCTGTCCGGAATGCGGCGGTCGTAGGTCACGCGCTTGCGCACGCGCAACTCGAGCAGCGCTCGCGGCGCGCCTTCGGGCCAGGTTCCGCCGGGAGCGAGGTCTGTTGCCGCCGGACTCTCCTGCATCGCGTGTCCCATCGCGGCGGCATCGACAGGCGCGGACATTGCGCCTTCCGCATGCATCGCGTCGAACGCCAGCGTATGCAGCAGCACGGTTTCCCCGACCGCAGCGTGGCGCAGGTCGACCAGCACATCGACGCGCTCCGCCGTGGAAATGAACGCCTGCGTGCATTGCACGGGCGCCGGCAGCAGTCCGCCATCGTTGCCGATCAGCGCGAACGGAATCGGCGTCCCGGCGGCGGTCCGGAACGCGAGCGACAAGGTCCGCGCATTGGCCGCGTTGAGGATGCGGAACCGGTACACGCGCGTCGCGACGTCGAGGTACGGACAATGCGTGCCGTTGACGAGCAGATCGTTGCCCAGGAAGCCGTGGGTAAGGTCGGCAGGCGTCGGGGCGTAGCCCGTGCCGGCGCGCCGGTCCTGCAGCACCAGCGGAATCTCCGTCGTGCCGGGGGACACGTCGAGCGCTACGCGCAACGCGCGCTCGTCGTCGTCCTCGACCATGAGGAGGCCATACAATCCGCGATACGTCTGCGCCGCCGTGCGTCCATGCGGATGCGGGTGATACCAGTACAACCCGGCGCGGTTGCGGACCTCGAAATCGTAGTCGTAGCGTCTCGCCGGGCGGGACCAGGAACGAGCCGTTTCCGTCATTGCGCGTGTCGACGCTGAGACCATGCCAGTGCGCGATCGTCGGCTCGGCGAGGGCATTGTCCAGCGTGATGCGCACGCGCTCGCCGCGCTGCAGGACCAGCGTCGGATTCGCGTACTGCCGCCCGCGATGGCGCGCGGCGTAGGCGAGCGATCCGGCGACCCGCGCGGACGGTGTGCCGCCGGCGGCGCCTGCAGTGAGCGTCAGCGGCAGCCCGCGCGGTGCTAGCCGACCGAGATAGCCGGATTCGCCCGGTATGTAGAGCCGCTGCGCAGGAAGGCTGCCGGTCCGGCAGAAGGAATCGAGCGATTCAGGTGCTGCGGGCGGGCCGGGGCGGACCGGACGCGTGGCCGCAGCGAGGCCGAGCGCGGCGAATCCCTGCAGCAGCCGGCGGCGAGTGGAGTGGACGGACAACGCGGACAAGGATCGACGGGAAGGAACTGCCGAAGCTTAGCGGCTCCCCGCGCCCCGGTCGAGCCGATATTGAATGCCGATCCATGCGCCGAACGGCGCGCCCGGCGAGCGAAACGCCTCCGGTCCGGCGAGGCCGGCATCGAACGTATTGCCCGGACCGCGAAAATAATTGGCGCCGAGGATGCCGAAATTCTGGTACGTCCGGTTGAACAGGTTATCGATGCGCGCGAACAGCTGCCACTCGGGCGTGATGTTCCAGGCCGCGTCCATCGCGACGACGGCGTAGCCGGGCACCTTGCCCGCGGGATCGGCATTGTTCTCGTTGCCGCGCGCGTACTGTGCGTCGAAGGCGGCCAGCGTCGCGCCGAGCGCGAACGGCCCGTGCGCCCAGTCCGCGCGCAGCCTGAACGCATTGCGCGGCAGCGTGGGCAGACGGTCTCCCGGGCTGCACGTAGATCAGGCCGTCGGCGTCCGCCGTCGAATTGTTGGGACTGCTCTCGGCAAATCCGGTCTGGAACGTGGCGTCGAGGAAGCTGTAGCGGGCGACCACGCGCACCTCGCCTACGGTCGTGCCGCCGGTGAGTTCGACGCCCTGGCGCCGCGTGCTGCCCACGTTCCGGAAGTAGCCGGCATTTACCGCGCCGCTGCCCGCGCCGATGAACTGGATGTCGTCGGCCAGGTCGGTGCGGTAGATCGCGGCGCTGTAGAAACCCGATGTCCCGACGCGCCCGCGCACGCCGAGCTCGTAAGTCGTCGCGACGACCTGCTTCAGCGGCGGGTCGGCGACGAAGATGTTGGGCAGCGTGCACGGCGCCGCCGGATCGGCGCAGGTGAGTTCCACCGCGGTCGGGACGCGCGTGCCCTGGTTGATCCCGCCAAAGACATTGAGCTCCGGGCTCCCGTCCACGTGAGCCCCACCGCGGGATTGAAGCGCCGGAACGTGTTGGTGCCGTCGATGGCGGGCGACTCGCCGGTCAGGTCCTGCGTGACGATGCGCGCCGTGTTGTACCGGCCCGCGAGACAGGAGGCTCCATTGCGGCGCGAGCGGCGATCGTGTCCGAGACATAGAGTCCCAGCGACCGGTTGCTCGTCGTCACGTCCGTCGCAAGCTCGTATTCGCCAATGCCGATGGTGTCGCGGTCGGCGACGAAGGTCGCGGGTTGCCCGCTTTGCGTGAAGTCGGTGTTCCCGGTGTCGTAGGCCAGGCCGATGACCATCTGGTGCGCGATGCCGGCCGCGGTTCGCTGCAGCGTCAACTGCAGCGAGGCGCCCCAGGCCCGCGTCGTCTGCGACGTGGAAAGGTTGAAGGCCTCGTTGGATTGCTCGGGCGGCGCATAGTCGTCGTTGACGTTGCTGTTGACGCCGCTGGTGGAAATCCTGCGGAAGTAGGCGTTGCCGGCAAGCAGCGTGTCCGGCGCAAACGCATGCAGCCAGTTGCCGTTGACGAAGGCCAGGCGATTGTCCGTCGTGTCCGGCCACGTATACGGTTGTCGCGGGTTGTCCAGCATCGACACCGGCAGCGCCTGCGTGCCTTCGATGATGATTGTCGGCGAGCGACAGTCCGACGTTGTACTGGTCGCTGGCAGCCTGCACGCGTCCGCGCGCGCATAGAGGCGCCCGATGCGCGCGGCCGAGTGATCGCGGTATCCGTCGTCGTGGATGCCTTCGACGGCGGCGAAGAAGCCGAACGTCCCGTCGTTGCCGCCCGCTTCGGCGGCGAGTTCCGTGCGCGCGAACGAGCCCGCGGACAGCGAAGCCTCGGCGCCGGCGTATCGAGAAGCCGTCCTTCATGTGCATCGTCAGCGCGCCGCCCAGCGTATTCAGGCCGAAGACAGGGTTGGAACCCGGCAGCAGCTGCAGCGACGCGACGGCGTTCTTCGGGATCAGGTCCCAGTTGACGATGTCGGCGAAGGCTTCGTTGATGCGCACGCCGTCCTGGAACACGGAGAGCCCCTGCGGCGTGCCCAGCAGAGACGACGCGGTGAAGCCGCGAAAGCTCACGTCCGGCTGGAACGCGTTGCCCGTCGGCGAGTTCAGATTGACGCTGTTGGCGTTCAGGTCGAGAAACTCGGCGACACCGCCGGTGCGCTGGCGCGAGAGGTCGCGCGCGCCGAAGTTCTGCACGTTCGACGGAATCTGCTCGAGCGGCGTGCCCAGCCCGGGCAAGAGGTGTCGTGCCGATGACGTCGACGCGGCCAGATCGACCGGCCGTCGCCGGCATGGGCCCACCGCGGCGCACGCCAGCGCAACGAGGAGCATTGACGGTGACGCAATGCGGCGGAACGCGCTATACTGAGCATCGCTGACTTCGGTCTCCCCGATGACGCTTGCGACCGGTCACTCGAACTGCGACCGTTCGAGGCGAAGGTAGGTGTGGTTGGCGTTTTGTGGATGCAGCGTTTCGTATTGATCCCAGCGCGCAAATTCCGGCAGGTCGCAGCGATCCCGCAACTCGGCCAGGCTCACTCCGTCTTTCATCAGCGTCTCGACGCGACTTTCGAGCGCCGCGAAGTAATGAGCGAAGGCGGCGATGTCGGCGCAGGTGCCGACGGGTCCGTAAGCCGGGAACGAGGTGCCGACATCGCAGTCGATGCGAGTTGCACGAGCGCATCGCGCCAGGCTTTCGGGTCGCATCGCGCAGATCGGGAATTCGGTTGATCGAAACCAGATTGCCGGCGATCAGCGTCGAAGTCCATTCGTCGAAGACCGCGATCGCGCCGGGCGCGCTCGACCATGGCGGCGCGATCAGCCGCAGCGGACGTCCGATCAGTTCGAGCGTTTCGTCGCCGTCGATCAAGCGGTCCGGCTTGACCACGCGGGTCGCCGCCATGGCCTCCTCACCGAGTGCCGACCGCAGATTGCGCAGACATGTCTCGCAGCGGGCCGCAATCAACTCCGCGCTGCGGCGATGCGCCAGAACGGGAATGCCGCGCGCCTGGAATGCGGCGGCACCGAAGATGGCTTCCTGACCGGGATGCGTGAGGATTGCGAGACGGATGGGCCGATTCGAGACGCTCTTGACCGCTGCGATAATTTCCTCGCCTTCGCGGTAGGAAATTCCGGTATCCACGACGATGACGCCGCGCGGTCCGACAACGAAGGCGACGTTGGCGGTGCGTCCGCCATTTTCCGGGGCGATCTCGCCGCCGCTTCCCAGCAGGGCGTACACGCCCGGGGCGACCTCGACGGCGGTCGGCGGCGCGGCACGCACGCCATGGGCAGCGCACAGCGCGGCGAAAATGCCGACGATCAGCTTGCGCAGGAGATTTTCGACGGCGAAGCGTCCGTGCACGGTGACTTGTCCGCTACCGCGGATTGTAGCTGATCCGGGCATCGCCATCATGCGCGAGTCGCAGTCTCGCCGAGCGCGATCGATCCGAGCGCTCGGCAGCAGATGGCTGAGCGCTTGAACGGTGTGTTGCAGTGCACCGCGTCGAGTGTCGCCGGACTGCCACGCACGGAAGCGCAATCACCGTTGGCGAGTGCAGGCGCGCGCTGGCTATTGCGCTGCAGCAAGATCGACATGCCGCATGCGCGCCGCGAAATGGCGTTCAATTTGTAGCAGTGCAAATTGACTTTGGTCGAGCGCAGGACGACACTTTTGCGGCCGGCGCCATTCAGAGTCGCAAGACCGGGTAGCTTGGCCGCGGATCGCATGTCGCTTTTGCGTTTGACCATAACCACTGGAGGAAACAATGACAAGCACTTCAAAGTCGGTTGGCAGCGGCACTCTTTGGTTTGGCGCTGGCGCTTCCGGGTGTCGCGGCGGCGAATGCCGATCTCGAGAAGCTGATTGCCGATCCCAACAATTGGGCGATGCAGGCCGGCGACATGTACAACCAGCGCTACAGCAAGCTGTCGCAGATCAACGCCCAGAACGTCGGCAAGATGCAGGTCGCGTGGATGTTTTCCACGGGCGTGCTGCGTGGCCACGAGGGATCGCCGCTGGTGGTGAACGGCACGATGTACATCCATACGCCATTTCCCAACAAGGTATTCGCCATCGATCTCGACACGCAGAAGATCAAATGGCGCTACGAGCCGAAGCAGGACGTCGCGGTGATTCCGCAGATGTGCTGCGACACCGTGTATCGGGGCCTCGCGTATGCGGAGAACAAGATCTTCCTGCAGCAGGCCGACAGCACGCTGCTCGCGCTCGACGCCAACACCGGGAAAGTGATCTGGTCCGTGAAGAACGGGGATCCGAAGGTGGGTGCGGTCAACACCAATGCGCCGCACGTCTTCAAGGACAAGGTGATCACCGGCATTTCCGGCGGCGAGTGGGGCGTGCGCGGATTCCTCGCCGCCTACGACATCAACACGGGCAAGCAGGTCTGGAAGGCGTACAGCACGGGGCCGGACGCCGAGATGCTGATCGATCCCGCCAAGACGATGACGTGGACGGACGGCGCGCTCAAGCCGGTCGGCAAGGATTCGTCGCTGAAGACCTGGAAGGGCGATCAGTGGAAGACCGGCGGCGGCACGACGTGGGGCTGGTACAGCTACGACAAGGCGCTCAACCTGCTCTATTACGGCACGGGCAATCCGTCGACGTGGAATCCGGCGCAGCGTCCCGGCGACAACAAGTGGTCGATGACGATCTTCGCGCGCGACGTCGACACCGGCATGGCCAAATGGGCCTATCAGATGACGCCGTACGACGAGTGGGATTTCGACGGCATCAACGAGATGGTCCTGGCCGACATCAACGTCAAGGGCAAGCCGACCAAGGCGCTGGTGCATTTCGACCGCAATGGCTTCGGCTACACGCTCGATCGCACGACGGGTGCGCTGCTGGTTGCCGAGAAGTTCGACCCGGCGGTGAACTGGGCGACGGGCGTCGACATGAAGACCGGCCGGCCGATCACCGTGGCCAAATACTCGACCGCCAGGAATGGTGCGGACGTCAACACGAAAGGCGTCTGTCCCGCGGCGCTCGGTTCCAAGGACCAGCAGCCTGCGGCGTTCAATCCCAAGAACAGCATGTTCTACGTTCCGACCAATCACGTCTGCATGGACTACGAGCCGTTCAAGGTCGACTACGTCGCCGGGCAGCCGTATGTCGGCGCGACCTTGTCGATGTATCCCGGCGCCGGGCGGCACCAACATGGGCACCTCATCGTCTGGGACGCGGGCAGCGGCAAGATCGTCCAGTCCAAGCCCGAGAAGTTCTCGGTCTGGAGCGGCGTGCTCGTGACTGCCGGCGGAATCGCATGCTACGGGACGCTGGAGGGCTATCTCAAGTGCGTCGACGCCAACGACATCAACAAGGAGCTGTTCAAGTTCAAGACGCCGTCGGGCATCATCGGCAACGTGTTCACCTATGAGCACAAGGGCAAGCAGTACCTCGGCGTCTTCTCGGGCATCGGCGGGTGGGCCGGCATCGGCATGGCCGCCGGTCTGGAGAAGGATCAGGACGGCCTGGGTGCCGTCGGCGGCTACAAGGAACTCCGCGACTTCACCGAGCTGGGCGGTTCGCTGACGGTATTCGCGCTTCCGCAGTAGTCCTGAAACTGTCGCGAGCGATCGCCGGCGTGGCACGCGCCTCGCCGGCGATTTCTGTTTGTCGCGGCGCCTTGAAACTTGCGGCGCGAACGGCACTCTGAGACTCATCTCCCTCGCCATTGCCCAGGTCGGAAACCATGCGAAATCTCGCGACGTGGCAGGCGGTCGCGCTGGCGTTTGCGGCAGCGCTGATCGCGTCCGGCAACGCCGTCGCCCAGGACAAGCCCGCGGCAGCGGGAAGCCCCAAGCTGTACACGGTCGTGGACGGCTACAAGGTGGATTCCAACACGATGAACGGCTTTCGCGCCTGGCGTGCGGGCGCGTGCGACCGCTGTCACGGCGCCAATCAGGAGGGTCTGGTCGGGCCGTCGCTGCTGGAAAGCCTCAAGACGCTCAGCAAGGAGGATTTCATCAAGACGGTGCGCGACGGCCGGCTCGAAAAAGGCATGGTCAGTTTCTCGACCAGCAAGACGGTCATGGATAACATCGACGGTCTGTACGCGTACTTGAAGGGCCGGTCCGACGGCAACATCACGCGCGCGAAGGTGGAAGAGTTGAAGCCATGATCGTTGACATTGCCGCGCGCGTTCGCGGCGCAGGAGCGCTGCGGCGGCGCCGGCAACTGCGTTTCGCGGCGCAATCTGCGTTGGCGCTGGTCCTTGCCGTGGTATTGGGGAGCGGGAGTATCGGCGCCCAGGAAGCGCGGACCGCGTTTCGTCCGTGCATCGACCCGGACAATCTGCCGTTCGCGAACACCAAGGGCGAAGGATTCGAAAATCGGATTGCCGAACTGTTCGCGCAGAAGCTCGGGCTGCCGGTGAAGAACTATGCGTTCCCGCAGCGCATGAATTTCGTCCGCAACACGCTGCGGTACAAGTTGCCCGGCGAAGACTTTCGCTGCGACATCGTGATGAGCGTGCCCGCGGGCTACGATCAGGTATCGGCGACCACCCCGTATTACCGCTCGACCTATGCGCTGGTGTACCCGAAGGGCAAGGGTCTGGATCAGGTGCGGTCCGGCGCCGACTTGATCGCGCTGCCTCCGGAACTGCGGAACAAGCTGCGGATCGGCATCTACGACAAATCGCCCGCCTCCGACTGGGTGGTCAAGCACGGATTGGAGGCGCAGGCCAAGCCGTATCTGATGCTGTCGCCTGATCCTGAACAGTATCCTGGGGAAATCATCGAAAAGGACCTGGTCCAGGGCAAGATCGATGCCGCCATCGTCTGGGGGCCGATCGCCGGCTACTGCGCCAAGCGCGTGCGCAACATGGAACTGGTTGTGATTCCGCTCAAGTCGGAACCTGGCGTCAAATTCGACTATGAGATCGCGATGGGTGTGCGGTACGGGGAGCCGGAATGGAAGGAGACCGTGCAGAAACTCATCGTCGACAATCAGCCGGCGATCACGGCGATCCTGCGCGAATACAACGTTCCGTTGGTCAACGAACGCGGCGCGCCGATTGATTAACTACCGCGACAACGACCGGTCATGCGCGGCTGGCGTCCCGGGAACGGCCGATGCGCCGCATCGCCTCGCCGCGCTGCCCGATCGCCTGGCGACACATCGCCGCAATCGCGGCGGGCGCGTTGCTGCAAGGTTCCGTCGCGAGCGCACAGGTGCTCGAACCCTCGGCATTCGTTGCGGTATCGGCCAGCGTGGTAAGAGTGGAGGCCGATCGCGAACAGGGCGGACTATCGGTGGGCAGCGGCGTGACCGTTGCGCCGTCGATCGTCGTGACCAATTGCCATGTCACGCGGAATGCGGCGACGATCCGCATCTCCGGCGGCGGAAGCCTCTGGGAAGTCACCGGCCAATATGCCGACGGGGCGCACGATCTCTGCTTCCTTCGCGCGCCCACCTGGCACGGCCGGCCGGTGGCGCTGGGCGAACGCGAATCGTTGCAGCTGGGGCAGGCGGTCGCTGCCATCGGCTTTTCCGGAGGAACCGGCAGGAGGCTCCGGTTCGGCCGCGTGCAGGCGTTGCATTCGCTCGACGGCGGAAGGGTCATCGAATCGGACACGGCGTTCACTTCCGGTGCGAGCGGCGGCGGCCTTTTCGACGCGTCTGGCGCGCTGGTCGGGCTCCTGACGTTCCGCATGCGCGGATCGAGCGGCAACTATTTCTCGTTGCCGGTGCGCTGGATCCGCGACGGATTGCCACGGAAGGTCAGTGGGACGACGTCCATGCGCGGCTCGATGCCATCCCGTTCTGGCAGCGCGACGCAGCGAGCCTGCCCTATTTCATGCGCGCCGCGCCGCTTTCCGCAGAAGGCCGATGGGCCGAGTTGATCGAACTCACCGAACGCTGGGCGACGGCCGATCCACGTGATGCGGAGCCGCTGCGCTTCCGTGGCGAGGCCATGCAGAAACTCGATCGTCCCGACGCGGCGGTCGGTGCCTACACCAAGGCCGTGGCCCTCGGACCCGACGTGCCGTCGGCATGGTACGGTCTGGCGCTCGCCTACGCTGCCCCGGGAATGCCGTCGCCTCGGAGCGTGCGGGATCGAGGCTTGCCGACCTGGATCGTGATCTTGCGGTTCAGCTGAACGCCGCCATCGCACGGCTGGGCACAATCCCGTGAAACCGGCGCGCAGCATGGTCGGGCCCGTCGCCGTTGCCTTCGTTGTCGCAACGGTTGCCATGGCATGGCCGGCGCACGCGGCCGATTCCGACCAATTCTCTGTCGCCGAAAATCGGCTTTTCATTGACGATCACCTGCAAAGCCTTGTCGGCGCCGGCGACGCTGGAATACACGTATGAGAAACGGGGAACGCTCGAAGCGCCGGTCGACGATGCCGCACGGGTAATTGTCGGGCCGGCCGTCGGCCGGCGGCGGCAAATCGGTCAAGGTCGAGTACCTCACCGCAACCCGCAAGCTGGAGCTGGCGGACATCGATGGGGCCAATGCGAATCCCGTGATCCTGTTTTTTCTCGAACGCGACCTGCGCGAGATGCATCGCCTCACCGGCGGCTCGATCAATTACTACCGGAAGCGGATCCGAATGGCGCTCGCCGAAGGCGGCCAGGTCGAGGCGGTGACGCGCGACCTCGGATCACGCCGAATCGCGGCGACCACAATTCATATTGCACCCTATCGCAACGATCCGGCACGTTCGCGCTACGAGAAATTCGCCGAGAAGACCTACGCATTCACGCTTTCGGACGATGTGCCCGGCAAGGTCGTTGAACTGCGGAGCGAACTATCCACCGCGGGCGACGCCCCGGGAAAGGACGCGAGATCGTCATTTCTGAGACCCTGCGCTTTGCGCGGCGACAGTGACGGCGCGGGACGGACCGCGCGTACGGAGGGCCGACATGCCAATTCGCCATGCATTTTTGTCAGCGTTGTTCGCCACATCGTTGGGATATGCCAATGACTTTCCGACCCGCGCCCGGGTCGAGTTCGTGCTGACCTGCATGAGCGAGAGCAAGGCATCGCAGCAGGAGTCGATGTACAAATGTTCCTGCGCCATTGACGCGATCGCCGACAAGGTCAGCTACGCCACATGGGTCGACCTTTCGACCGTCGCCAATGGCACCACGATTGCAGGAGAACGCGGCGGCGTCATGCGCGACATGAAGGACGGGCGCAAGCTCATTGCTTCATTCCGTGAACTCCAGGACAGCGCAAAGAAGACCTGCTTCATCAGGACCGAGTAGATGTGCGGGCACCGCGCAGGATCGACCGTCTGCGCCGCTCTTGCGGTACCGCGCGCCAGTGCGCGCGTGATCCTTTTGGTCGCAGCCGCATCGGCGCAGACGGCGATCGGCGCGCCGCCGGATATTCCCGAGTTCGCGATGGAAAACCCGGCGCCGGGCATTTACGTGCACTACGGCGCAGCAAGCGGAGATGACCCCCGCGAATTTCGGCGACGTTGCCAATGTTGGATTCGTCGTCGGTGCCCGGTGCGTAGCGGTCATCGATACTGGCGGAACGTTCGCTGTCGGTCGAGCGTTGCGACTGGCGATCCGGCGCGTGACGTCGGTTCCGGTGTGCTATGTGATCAACACGCACGTCCATCCCGACCATGTGTTCGGAAACGCGGCGTTCGTCGATGATCATCCCGAATTCATCGGCCATGCCCGCCTGGCGGATGCAATGCGATCGCGCGGCCCGAACTACCTCAACGCGCTGCGGCGGGACCTGGGTGACGTTGCACTGCAGAGCGAGATCGTATTGCCGACCCGCTCGGTCAAGACCACCGAAGCGCTCGACCTGGGCGGACGAGTGTTGCGCCTTCGTTCCTGGCCGACCGCCCACACCGACACCGACCTCACGGTCTTTGACCAGGAGAGCCAAAACGCTGTGGCTGGGTGATCTGCTGTTTGTCGGGCATGTGCCCGTCCTCGACGGCAACCTGCGCGGTTTTCTGGCCGCGCTGGAAGAACTCAATACGGTCCAGCGCGACCTCGCTGTTCCTGGGCATGGCCGCGCGCTCGCCTGGCCGGGGGCGCTTGCGCCTGAACAGCGCTACTTGAGCGTCCTGCTGATGGACGTGTGGCGGCGATCAAGGCAAAACGCACGCTGGCCGAGACGCTGGCACCGTCCGGGTGAGGGCGGACAATGGCTTTTGTTCGACCAGTTCCACAGGCGCAATGTCACCGCGGCCTATGCCGAACTCGAGTGGGACGACTGAACGGCGAGGCGTATATTGGCGACAACGACGGCCAACAGAACGACGGCGCAGCGCGGAACGGCGGACGGAGGTCAATTTGGCTTTTCGCTTTATCCTGGTATTGGTGACGTTGGTCTTCGCCGCCGGCGGTCCGGCGCGCGCCCAGGATCCGAATCCGGCGGATAGCGCCGTCTGGAAAAAAGTACATGCGAGCGTATTCGGCAATGCCCCGCTTGACGCTGCCGACGCCGTGATCGTGCTCGATACGCCGAAGCGCGCGGAGGACGCCGCCATCGTCCCGCTCGCCATACGCGCCGCGGTTTCCGCAGACCAAGAATCGTTATATCGAAACGATCTGGCTCATCATCGACAACAATCCGTCGCCGATCGCCGCCGTGTTCAACTTCACGCTGGAAAGCGGACGTGCCGATATCGAGACGCGGGTCCGGATCGAGGAGTACACCTATGTCCGTGCGGTCGCGCTGACCAACGACGGCAAGCTGTACATGGCCGCCAACTATGTCAAGGCGTCGGGTGGCTGCTCGGCGCCCGCAGGCAAGGACGCGATTGCGGCCAGGGCCAACCTCGGCAAGATGCGCCTGCGCGTCGGCGACGCGCCGAATCCGGCCGGCCGCGCATCGCCCAACTCATGATCAGCCATCCGAACGATTCGGGGTTGGCAATGGATCAGGTAACGCGCAGCTATGCCACTCCGCATTTTGTGCGCAGCGTCGAAGTCCGTTACGGCGGAAAATTGGTGATGAGCGCCGAGGTGGATTTTTCGATCAGCGAAAATCCGAACTTCCGTTTCTATTTCGTTCCCGAACGGTGAAGGCGAACTCGACGCCAAGGTGGTCGATAACGAGAATCTGGAATTTACCGCGCGCGTGAAGCTCGACTCGGCGCGCCTGGGCCTCGTGTCGTCGCCGCGCTGAGCTTGGCCGGCACGACCGTGCCCGGTCGCGTCGACCGGCTCGATTCTTGACACAAGCGCCGGAAGTTTGTCACAGTCGTTTTGTTCGCATTTCTGCCATTCAAGGGAGGACATCGTGGACGTTCGTGCTGCTGTCGCGCATGCTGCCGGGGCGCCGTTGGTTATCGAGACGGTGCAACTTGACGGACCGAAGGCGGGCGAAGTGCTGGTCGAGATCAAGGCGACCGGCATTTGCCACACCGACGAATTCACGCGTTCCGGTGGCGATCCGGAAGGCCTGTTCCCGGCGATCCTCGGCCACGAGGGCGCGGGCATTGTCGTCGACGTGGGTCCCGGGGTGACCACGGTAAAGAAGGGCGACCACGTCATTCCGCTGTACACCCCCGAGTGCCGGCAGTGCAAATCGTGCCTGTCGCGCAAGACCAATCTCTGCACCGCCATTCGTGCCACGCAGGGCAAAGGCGTGATGCCCGACGGTACCAGCCGCTTTTCGCTCAACGGCAAGCCCCTGTATCACTACATGGGTTGCTCGACCTTCGCGAACTTCACGGTGCTGCCCGAAATCGCCGTGGCAAAGATCCGCGAGGACGCCCCGTTCGACAAGGTCTGCTACATCGGCTGTGGCGTAACCACGGGCATCGGCGCGGTGATCAATACCGCCAAGGTCGAACCCGGAGCCAACGTCGTCATCTTCGGGCTCGGCGGCATCGGGCTCAATGTGGTCCAGGGCGCTCGCATGGCGGGCGCCGACATGATCATAGGCGTCGACATCAACCCGGCGCGGGAGATCCCTGGCGCGCAAATTCGGCATGACGCATTTCGTCAACCCCAAGGAGGTCAAGGGCGACATCGTGGCGCATCTCGTGGAACTGACGAAGGGAGGCGCCGATTACAGCTTCGAGTGCATCGGCAACGTCGAGTTGATGCGCCAGGCGCTGGAGTGCTGCCATCGCGGCTGGGGCGTATCGGTCATCATCGGCGTTGCCGGCGCGGGCCAGGAGATCAAGACCCGGCCATTTCAGCTGGTGACCGGCCGGGTGTGGAAGGGAACCGCGTTCGGCGGCGCGCGAGGCCGTACCGACGTGCCGAAGATCGTCGACTGGTACATGGACGGCAAGATCAACATCGACGATCTGATCACCCACGTCCTGCCGCTCGACCGGATCAACGAAGGGTTCGACCTCATGCATGCAGGCAAGTCGATACGGGCGGTCGTCACCTACTGATACCGGTTCGCCGATACGGCATTGCCCAGGGCCGATTTCGACTATTGCATCCGCTTTGCATTAGGTTCACGATTCGCAACGCGGGTAATGGCGCCGGTGGTTCGGCGCAAGACCTACAACGAGGAGGAAATCGAACATGGCACTTTCAATCCATCCGGCGGTCGATCAGGGTCTCAAGCCCGCGGCCGCAAACTTCACGGGCGGTACGCTGACTGCAAGTGTGCAACCAACAAGGTCACGGTTTCGATCAAGGGCCAAGCGGCTTTCAACCACGTTTGTGGCTGCACGAAGTGCTGGAAACCTGGCAGCGCGCTGTTCTCGCAGATTGCGGTCACGCCGCGAGCCAATCTCAGCGTGACGGCTAACGCCGACAAGCTCAAAGTAGTCGACCCGAACGCGGCAATTCAGCGCCACGCATGCAAGGAGTGCGGCGTTCACATGTACGGAAGAATCGAGAACACCGGCCACCCGCTGTACGGCTTCGATTTTTTCCATACCGAACTGTCATCCGATCCGGGCTGGGCGCCGGCGGAGTTCGCGGCGTTCGTGTCGTCCATCATCGAGTCCGGGGCCAATCCCGCGAACATGGGCGCGGTCAGGGCCAGGCTGAAAGAGCTTGGCCTGGAACCCTATGATTGCCTGTCTCCGGCGATCATGGATCTCATTGCCACGCATGCGGCGAAAGCGAAGGGCGTCGTCGCTCGCGCATAGCGCTCCGCAATGCAAGCATGGCAATGCGGCCCCATCGGGGTCGCATTGCGTTCATGGTCGACTCTTGGCGATCCTGCAGCGTGCCCTGACAAGGCGGGCTGCTAGGTTTGTACGATGACCCTCACGACAATCGCTCAGAACCGGTGTTTCGGCGGCGTGCAGGGAACCTACTCGCACGAATCGACCACAACAGGATGCACGATGCGCTTCGGCGTGTATCTGCCACCGCAGGCCGAAGCGCGCCAGGTGCCGTTGCTCTATTGGCTTTCCGGACTGACCTGTACCGAAGAGAATTTCATCGTCAAAGCCGGCGCCCAGCGCATCGCCGCTGAATTGGGAATCGCTTTGGTCGTCCCGGATACGAGCCCCCGCGGACTCGACATTCCGGGGGAGGCGGCGAACTACGACTTCGGCCTTGGCGCCGGCTTCTATGTCGATGCTACCGAGGCGCCGTGGTCGCAGGGCTACCGGATGTATTCGTATGTCGTCGGGCGAATTGCGCGAGGTCGTCACCGCAGGCTTTCCCCTGGACGCGTCGCGTGCCGGAATCTTCGGCCATTCGATGGGGGGACATGGCGCGCTGACCATCGCGCTCAAGAATCCGCAGCTCTACAAGTCGGTTTCCGCCTTTGCGCCGATTTGTTCGCCGATGCGTTGTCCATGGGGCGAAAAGGCGCTTGTCCGGGTATCTTGGCGACGACCGTGCGCGCATGGCGCGAATACGATGCGACGGCGCTGATCGAAGACCGCGGCTGGCGTGGGCCGCCGCTCCTCGTCGATCAAGGGACCAAGGACCCGTTCCTCGATAGTCAGCTCAAGCCCGAACTGCTACGGGCGGCGTGCATTGAACACGGTGTCCCGCTCGAGTTGAGGATGCAGGACGGCTACGACCACAGTTACTTCTTCATTTCGAGCTTTGTCGAGGACCATCTTCGATTTCATGCGCGCCATCTGTAGCGGCCGCGGATCAGTGCATGGCCACCCCCCACGGAAATTCGCCCACCGGGATCTCGGCAATCTTCTTGTAGGTATCGGTGTCGAGCGACGGCGACGGCATTCGAGCGGCCACACGCGACGTAGAGCTTCTTGCCGTCCGGCGTCAGCGCCATGTTCCACGGACGTTTGCCGACCGGTGTCTCCGCGACGATCGCATTGGTCGCCGTATCGATCACCTGCACCGAACCTTTGCCGCCTGATGTCACGAACACGCGCTTGCCGTCGGGATGCACCAGCACGCCATTGGAACGGCTGCCGGCCTTGATGCGCGCGATGACGTCGTGCGTCGAGGTGTCGAAGACATTGACGGTGTCGGCGTTCTCGGCGGCCACGTAGGCGCGGCTGCCGTCGGGCAGGAACCCGATCCCGCGTGGGCGGTCGCCGACCTTCACCGACTTGACGACCTCGCCTTTTCCGACATCCACGATGTCCACGCTGTCCGCTTCCTCCGCGCTGACGTAGAGCCACTTGCCGTCGGGGCTCCAGACTGCGTGTTCCGGGTTTTTGCCTTTCATCTTGATGTGGCGGGCAACTTTGAGGGCGGTGAGGTCGACGATGATGATCTGGTCGTTTTCCTCGATTGCCGCCGAGAGCCACTTGCCGTCCGGGGAAACGTAGATTGCTTCCGGCGAATCGCCCAACGGGATGGTCGCGAGTACCTGAAGTTTGGCGGTGTCGACGACGACCAATGCATTCGCCGTCTGGTCCGAAAGATAGAGCCGCGACCCATCCCGGTCGATGGCGATGCCGCGGGGTTTCTTGGCAAATTTGCCGGTCGACGTGACTTTGTCGGTCGCGGTGTCGATGATGCTGACGGTGCCGCTCCCTTCGTTGGAAACGTAGGCGGTGGCCGCCCACAGCGGACCCGCGAGAAGCGCGGCGAAGATTGCGGCGCTGCACAATTGGAACGACATCATGGACTTCCTCCGCGGCAGGTAATGGGGTGACATTTATCGAGGCGGATCGTTTCTGCTTGGGATCGCAGTCGGTTTCTTTTATGCTACACGACGCCGCATCCTTCTCCGTTCCGGCTCGTTTCCTGACATGCCCATGTCCAGCGCCGACAGATCGTCGCCGCGGCGACGTCGCGATAGCCTTTGTCGCCGGCATGGCCGGCGCGGCGTCGCTCGCATGCGCAAACACCGACCGCCGGCGACGGACGTGACGCTCGACCCCGTCGTCGTCACAGCGACGCGAGGCCTGGATCGGCTGTTCGACGTCCCGGCGTCGGCCGACGTCATCGACGGCGCCACGATTCGCAACGGACAACCCGCGATCAGCCTGTCCGAATCGCTGGTGCGCGTGCCCGGCGTGTTCGCGGCCAACCGCAACAATTACGCGCAGGACCTGCAGCTCAGTTCTCGCGGCTACGGCGCGCGCGCGGCGTTCGGCGTGCGCGGCGTGCGGCTGTACCAGGACGACATCCCGCAGACGATGCCGGACGGGCAGGGGCAGACCGGCAGCTTCAGCCTCCTTTCCGCGAAGCGCATCGAAGTGCTGCGCGGCCCGTTCTCCACGCTGTACGGCAATGCGTCCGGCGGCGTGGTGTCGGTCTACACGGAGGAGGGGACGGCCGTCCCGGTCGTGAACCTGACGGCCAGCGTGGGCAGCTACGGCACGTCGAATGTCGGCGTCAAGGCCACGGGGATCGCCGGCGGCGTCGGATACGTGGCGGCGTTCAGCAATTTCGACACGGACGGTTACCGCGACCATTCGGCGGCCCTGCGCCAGATCGCCAACGCCAAGTTGACGTTCGACGCCACGGAAACGACGCACGTCACGCTCATCGCCAATTCGCAATACCAGCCGCAGACGCAGGATCCGCTCGGCCTGACCTATGCGCAATGGCAGGCCAACCCGCGGCAGGCGGATCCGGTGGCGACGCAGTTCGACACGAACAAGACGATCAACCAGATGCAGGGCGGCGTGGCGGTGGACCAGGTGCTGAATGCCGACACCAGCCTGCGCGTGACCGGCTATGGCGGACAGCGGCAGGTGCGCCAATACCTCGCGTTGTCCGGGATCGGTGCGACGTCGTCCGGCGGCGTGGTCGACCTCGATCGCAATTTCGAGGGCGTCGGGGTTCGCGTCATCTACCGGGGCAGCCTCATGGATCGGCCGCTGACGCTGAACGTCGGCGCCGATGCGGAGCGGCTGCACGAACTGCGGCAAGGCTTCGTCAACAACAACGGCGCCCTCGGCGCATTGCGGCGGGACGAGGACGACACCGTCACCAGCGGCGACGTCTACGCCGAGGCCCGCTGGGATCTTGCGCCCGCGCTCTCGCTGACGCTGGGGGTCCGCTCGAGCCAGGTCCGCTACGAATCGGTCGATCACTACATCGTCGGGCCCAATCCGGACGACAGCGGCAACGCGCAACTACTACAACACCAGTCCCATCGTCGGCGTCGTCTGGCACGCGGCGGACAACCTGAACGCTCTACGCGAGCTATGGCCAGGGATTCGAGACGCCGACATTCGCGGAAATGGCCTACCGGCCCGTGGGACCCGGCCTCAACCTGGCGCTCGATCCCGCGACGTCGACCGCGTATGAAGATCGGCATGAAGTGGTTTCCCACGGCAACGCAGCGCCTGAACCTGGCCGCGTTCACGGCCACCACCGACCAGGAAATCGTCGTCGATACCGCTACCGGCGGACGCACGACGTATCGCAACGCGAGCCAAACGAACCGGCGCGGGTTCGAGGCCGCATGGGATGCCGATCTGGGGCAGGGATTCATCGCGCATGTCAACTACACGTACCTGCTGGCCGAATTCGCCGACCCCTACGCATCCGGCATTCCTCCGGTCGTGACTCCCGCGGGATCGCGCGCCTGCCGGGCGTGCCGCCGCAACAGTTGTTCGGTACGCTCGAATGGACGCCGGGCGGCTACGGCGGATTCAGCATCGCCGGCGAGGTCCAGTACGTCGGGCGCATCTACGTCAACGACGTGAACAGCGCCTTTGCGCCGGCCTACACGTTGGGCAACCTCCGCGTGGGCTTCGCGCAGCAAGTGGATCGCCTGCAGTTTTCCGAATACGTCCGCGTCAACAACATCGCCAATGTCAATTACGTCGGCTCGGTCATCGTCGGCGATACCAACGGGCGCTATTACGAACCGGCGCCCGGGCGCAACTGGTACGCGGGAGTGAGCATCAGTGCAGCGTTCTGAACGCTATACCTGGACAGCCATCGCGTTGCACTGGCTGATCGCCGTCGTCGTCATCATCCAGTTCAGGTGGGGCTGGTGGATGCAGGGCATCCCCAAGCTCCCGCCGGGCCCGCGCGTGGACGCGTACAACCTGCACAAGTCCGTCGGCCTCACGATTCTGGCGCTGATGATCGTGCGCGCTGCTGTGGCGCTGGCGGCACCCGGCACCGGCGCTTCCGTCCATGCCGGATTGGCAGCGGCGGCTGGCCCATGCCAATCACTGGGTGCTCTACGCCGCGCTGTTCGTGATGCCGGTCGCGGGTTACCTGGGTTCGGTGTTCAGCGGCTATCCGGTCAAGTACTTCGGCATGACGCTGCCGGCATGGGGGCCCAAGGATGAGTCGCTCAAGAATCTTTGCAGCACGGTCCATCTCGTGACGAGTTTCGTGCTGTTCTTCGCCGTCGTGCTGCATGTGGCGGCGGCGCTGAAGCACGCGCTGATCGACCGCGACGGATTGCTGTCGCGGATGGGCATCGGGATGGCGCGGGAAGGGCGCCGCGCTACAGCACCGACTCCTCCGCGGTGACGAAGAACACCGTTCCGGCCATGTCCGCGAAGCGACCCTCGTCCGGCCGTACTTGGGCCAGGTAGTCCGGATCGCTGTAGAACCGGTCCTTGTCCTCGACGCTGTCGAACCACAGTTCCGCGGTGCCGTCGAAAGCCACCTCGCCGGCCGCGTATTCCGCCGGCAGCGTGTGACACTGGATGTATTTGCGGATGTAGCGCTTCGACGCCGGGTTGGACCTCACCAGTTCGGCGTGCGTCGTCCGCCAATGCCGATGGAACTCGTCGGCGCTCATTCCGGCCTTCCTCTTCACGGCCACGATCAGCTTGATCATCGCTCCCCCAGGTTGTGTGCCCGATTGTATTCCGCCGGCACGATTCCGCGGTTGATTTGCCCGGGATCAACGCGCCGGCGGCGCGCGCCGCGTAGAGTGAAACGACCTGGTCGAACCAAGGAGGACATCGTGTTCCGGCGCATGCTGCTTGCCATTTCAATAGCGATGGCGACGATCTCCGTCGCGCACGCTGCCGGCGAGGCCGCGGGCTGCCCCGCGGACAGCGAGGCGGTTGCGGCGGCCGCCGCCGCAATCCCCGACGGGATGTTCACCCGGCCGGAAGCAGGCGTGCCTGCCGCGAAGCGGACAACCTGCGGCCTCTATGTCACCGCGCAGGATGCCTACGACATGGTGAAGGAGGCGCCGGACAAGGTGCTGTTCATCGACGTGCGCACGCCGGCCGAGCTGCAGTTCATCGGCATGCCGACGCTGGTCGATGCGAATGTGCCCGTTCTGCTCGAAACGTCGCCGCCACAATGGGACGACGGGAACTCCACGTTCAAGCTTGCCCCCAACGCGAAGTTCGTCGAAGGGGTGGACGCGCGTCTTGCGCGGAAAGGACTGACGCGCGACGACCGGGTGATCCTGATATGCCAGGGCGGTGTGCGCGCGGCGCGCGCGGCCAACCTGCTGACGCAGGCCGGCTACAAGACGGTCTACACGACGATCGACGGCTTCGAAGGCGATCCCGCCCCCGATGGACCGCACAAGGGCGAACGGATCGTCAACGGCTGGCGCAATGCCGGCCTGCCGTGGACTGCCCGGCTCGACCGCAGCAAGATGTACGGGCTGCAATGAGCGGCCCGGCCTCGGGTATCCGGCCACGACGTCCGCCGGAAAATAAGCGCCGTGTCGCTGCCGTGGCCGACTGGCCGAATCTGGCGCGACGCGTCGCACCCGTGGCGTCACCCTGCGGCGTCGAGGACCGCCGCGGTCTCGTTGAAGTTACCGTCGCGCGCCATGTCGGCCGCGGTCTTGCCCCGGTTGTCCTTCATTTGCGGCTTGGCACCGGCGGCAAGCAATGCCTTCACGGTCGCCGTCTTGCCGAAACCCGCCGCCCACATCAGCGCCGTGAGGTCGTTGTTGTAGACGGCGTTCGGGTTCACGCCCCGGGCAAGCAGCAATTCCACGATTTCCGTGCTGCCCGCACCGGCCGCATAGGTCATGGCGTTCTTCTGCAGCCGGTCGAGCGCGGCGACGTTGGCGCCCTTGTCGAGCAATTGCTTCGCCACGCTGGTCTGGCCGTTGAACGCTGCCGCCATCAGCGGCGTGATGCCGTTGAGCGCCGCGAGGTTCACGTCGGCGCCCGCGGCCAGCATCTTTTGCGCGAGTTCGACCTTGTTGCTCTTGAGCAGGATCACCAGCGCGCTTTCGCCCAGGCGGTTGCGCGAGTTGACGTTGGCGCCGGCGGCCAGCGCCCGCTCGATGCCGGCCGCATCGGCATTGCGGGCGGCGACCAGCAAGCGGGCGTTGACGGAGAGGTTGTCGTCGGCGACCGGCTGCGCCATGGCGCTGCCGGCGAGAAAGTGCGTCAGCAGCAGGAGGACAAGGAGTTGCAATGGCACGGGAATCCTTTTCAGGCCGGAAATTGATGCGCCGCACAATGATCGGTTCGTTGCGGCGACCGCGGAAAAGTACTATAAACGAGACCCCGACGAAGCGGTCCGAACTCTTGACCAATCGCTCTCGCCGGCGCCGGAAACCTGAATCCAAAAGAGTCCTGGGAGGGAGCGAATGCGTAACCCATTGAGAATTGCCGGCCTCGGCATCGCCAGCGCTTGCGATGGCGTGCGGACTGTCCGTGAACGCGCAGGAAGTGTCGGGCGGCGCGACGACGACGGCCAAGGCGATGACGAAGAGCCCGAACGTATCGCAGGCGGCCCTCGACAACGCCGCCAAGGACCGGACGAACTGGCTGCACTCGAATGGCAGCTACGAACAGACCCGCTATTACAACGGACCGCTCCAGATCGACGTCAACAGCGTCGCCGGGCTGGCGCCCGCGTTCGTCTTCCAGACCGCGGTGCTCGAGTCGATGGAGACCGCACCGATCGTCGTCGACGGCGTCATGTTCCTGACGACGTCGTTCAATCACGTCTACGCAATCGACGCGGCGACGGGCGAGGAATACTGGCATTACAAGCACAAGCTCGGTCCGATCGTGACCGTGTGCTGCGGCAACAACAACCGCGGCGTGGCGATCGAAGGCGGCAAGCTGTTCATGGGCACGATCGACGCGAAGCTCGTTGCGCTCGACGCCAAGACCGGCAAGCTGCTCTGGGAGAAGCAGATCGCCGATCCGGAAAAAGGCTATTCGGAAACGATGGCGCCCGGCCGTGGTCGACGGCAAGGTGCTGATCGGCACCAACGGCGGCGAATATGGCGTCCGCGGCTTCGTGAAGGCGTTCAACGCCGCGGACGGCAAGCTGCTCTGGACGTTCTATACGATTCCCGGAGAAGGGCCACGAAGGCGTGTGGGCGGTCAACGACGCGACCGGCCGCGACATGCATCGCGACATCGCGGCCGAGAAGAAGATGCTGGCGGACAAGGGCGGCGGCTTCTACCAGACGCTGGGCGGCGGCGTGTGGATGACGCCGGCGATCGATCGCAAGACGAAGACCGTGTTCTTCGTCGTCGGCAACCCGTCGCCGGACCTCTATGGCGCGATCCGTCCGGGCGACAACCTGTACACGGACTCGATGGTCGCCATCGATCTCGACACCGGCGCGTACAAGTGGCACTACCAGTACATCGCCCACGACGTGTGGGACCTGGATTCCGTCAGCCCGCCCATCCTGACCCAGGCGAAGAACGCGGCGGGCAAGATGGTCGACGTCGTCATCCACGGCGGCAAGACGGGCCATATCTACGTGCACGAGCGCGACACCGGCAAGCTCATCCGCTTCTCGGAAGCCATGGTTCCGCAGGAAAACATGTGGGTGCTGCCGACCAAGGAAGGCGCGCGCATGCTGCCGGGCGCCAATGGCGGCGTCGAATGGTCGCCGATGGCGGTCAATCCGAAGCTGCGGTTGGCCTACGCGGCGAACCTGCATCAGCCGATGACCTACCACGTCGAGGAGTCGCCGTACCCGGGCGGAAAACTGTGGCTGGGCGGCGCGTTCAAGACGATCCCGAGCGAGCAGCAGTCGGGCCGCCTCGTCGCGGTGAACCTCGACACGGGCAAGGTGGCGTGGTCGCGTGAAGACGCCGCAGCCGCTCATCGGCGGCGTGCTCGCGACCTCGGGCGACGTCGTGTTCAACGGCGAAGCCAACGGCTGGTTCAAGGCGTACCACGCGAAGGACGGACGGGAACTCTGGAAATATCAACCTCGGCGCCGGCGTGAATGCCCCGCCGGTGGCGTACATGGTCGGCAACACGCAGTACATCGCGGTCGCCGCCGGCGGAAACAACCAGATCGACTCCAAGCGCGGCAACAGCGTGTTCGTATTCAAGCTGATCGGCGGCATGAAGACCGTCCCGAAGTAGCCAATTCAGGTAACATGCGCGGCCACTCCGCTGGTGCGGGGTGGCCGTTTTCATTGTGCCATCGATGATTACGAAATGCACATGCTCAAATTTCTCGCCGTGGTCTGCGTCATCTGTCGCCTTGGCAACGGTCATCCGGCGTGCGGCGCAGGCCGACCCTGCGGTGGCCAAGCTCGCCGAACAATGCGTCGCCTGCCACGGGCCGGGCGGAAACTCGCACCAACCCGGATTACCCGGTCCTCGCCGGACAGTCGTGGCGGTACATCTACATCCAGCTGAAGGACTTCAAGGAAGGGCGGCGCAACGACCCCGTCATGTCCGCGATGGCCGCCGGCCTGTCCCGCGACGACATGATCGCGCTGGGCAACTACTTCGCCGCGCGTCAAGCCGCAGCCCATCGGATTCAAGGCGGACGGCGCCAAGGTCGAGGCCGGCCGCAAGATCTCCGACGCAGTGCTCTGCCCGATGTGCCACCTGGGAGGCTTCATCGGCCAGAACGAAATTCCCAAGGTCGCGGGGCAGTACCCGCAGTACATCCGCAAGCAGCTCCTCGACTTTCGCGCCAAGCGCCGGACCAACGACGCGGGCAACATGACCAGCGTCGCGGGGACGCTGAGCGACGACGACATCGAAAACCTGACGCAATACATCGCCAACCTGTAACGCGGCCGTCGACGCGTGCCGGTCGTCCAACACCGCGCGCATTGCCGTGCCCAGTCGCGCGCAGTATGCTTGACGGTCGCAGCAGATTGCCAAAACCGGCCGCGCTCAAGGACGTGATCCGCGGAGCGCGGCGTTACCCGAAGGAGGTACTCGTGTCCGTCAAGCTTGCGTTGACCGTCAATGGCAAGGCCGTGACCGCGGAAGTCGATCCGCGGACGCTGCTGGTCGAGTTCCTGCGCACGCATCTCGCGTTGACCGGCACGCACGTGGGCTGCGACACCGGCCAGTGCGGCGCGTGCACGATCCATCTCGACGGCCGCGCCGTCAAGGCCTGCAACATGCTCGCGGCGCAGGCCAACGGCGCTTCCGTCGCTCACGATCGAGGGGCTCGCCGCGGCCGACGGCACGATGCATCCGATGCAGGCGGCGTTCAAGGAGTGCCACGGGCTGCAATGCGGCTTCTGCACGCCGGGCATGGTGATGAGCGCCATCGACCTGGTAGCAGCGGCATCCGAAGGCCGACGAGCAGGCGATCCGCGAAGGGCTGGAAGGCAACTTCTGCCGTTGCACCGGCTACCACAACATCGTTCGCGCGGTGCAGCAGGGTGCCACCGCGATGGGCAAGTAGGAGATCGCCATGGGTGCCACAGACCAGGGTGTGATCGGCCAATCGGTACGTCGCAAGGAAGACGTGCGCTTCCTGACGGGTGCCGGGCAATACACCGACGACGTCACGTTTCCGCACCAGACTTGCGGGTACTTCCTGCGCTCGCCGCACGCGCACGCGAAGATTCGCAAGATCGACACGGCCAAGGCCAAGGCGGCCCCGGGCGTCGTCGCGATCTTCACCGGCGACGACCTGACCGGCGTGAACGGCCTGCCATGCGGCTGGCTCATCACCGGCACCGACGGCAAGCCGATGAACGAGCCGCCGCATCCGGTGCTGGCGCAGGGCAAGGTGCGCCACGTCGGCGACCAGGTCGCGCTGGTCATTGCGGAGACGTTGCATCAGGCAAAGGACGCCGCGGAACTGATCGACGTCGACTACGAAGTGCTGCCTGCGGTCGTCAACTGCGTCGATGCGCTGAAGCCCGGCGCGCCGCAGATCCACGAGCAGGCGCCGGGCAACAAGTGCTACACGTGGGCGCTGGGCGACAAGGCGGCGGTCGACGCGGCGTTCGCCAAGGCGGCGACGGTGTCCAAGCTCGACATCGTCAACAACCGCCTCATTCCGAATGCGATCGAGCCGCGCGCGGCGGTGGCGTCGTACAGCCGCGCCGACGAGTCGTACACGCTGTATGTGGCCAACCAGAATCCGCACGTCGAGCGGTTGCTGATGACCGCGTTCGTGCTCGGGCTGCCCGAGTCGAAGGTGCGCGTGATCGCGCCGGACGTCGGAGGCGGGTTCGGCTCCAAGATCTACCTGTACGCCGAGGAAACCGCGCTGGTGTGGGCGTCCAAGAAAGTGAATCGCCCGATCAAGTGGGCGGCCGATCGCAGCGAGGCATTCCTCACCGATGCGCACGGCCGCGACCACGTGACGCACGTCGAGCTGGCGCTGGACAAGGAGGGCAAGTTCCTTGCGCTTCGCGTGCAGACCACCGCCAACATGGGCGCGTACCTGTCGACGTTCGCCAGCTGCATTCCGACGATCCTCTATGCGACGCTGCTGGCCGGCCAGTACACGACGCCGGCGATTTTCTGCGAGGTGACGGCGTCGTTCACCAACACCGCGCCGGTCGACGCGTATCGCGGCGCGGGCCGGCCCGAGGCGACGTACGTGGTGGAGCGCATCGTCCACCAGGCCGCCGTGGACACGGGAATCGCGCAGGACGAGATCCGGCGGCGCAATTTCATACGCAAGTTTCCGTATGCGACGCCGGTCGCGCTGACCTACGACATCGGCAACTACGACGCGACGCTCGACGACGCGATGAAGGTCGCGGACGTCGCGGGTTTCCCGGCGCGCAAGGCCGCCGCGGCCAAGCGCGGCATGCTGCGCGGGTTGGGCTACGCATCGTATATCGAGGCCTGCGGGCTGGCGCCGTCGAACGTCGCGGGCGCGCTGGGCGCGCGCGCGGGCCTGTTCGAGGCGGGCCAGGTGCGCGTCAATCCGACGGGAAGCGTGACGGTGTTCACCGGCTCGCACAGCCACGGCCAGGGCCACGAGACGACATTCGCGCAGATCGTCGCGGGCCGGCTCGGGATCGACATCGCCAACGTCGAGGTCGTGCATGGCGACACCGGCCGCATCCCGTTCGGCATGGGCACGTACGGCTCGCGCTCGCTGTCGGTGGGCGGCACCGCGATCGTGAAGGCGCTGGACAAGGTGATCGCGAAGGGCAAGAAGATCGCCGCGCACCTTCTGGAGGCGGCGGAGGCCGACATCGAGTTCAAGGACGGCAAGTTCACCGTGGCCGGCACCGACCGCAGCAAGGCGTTCGCCGAGGTCTCGCTGGCCGCGTACGTGCCGCACAACTATCCGCTGGACAAGCTGGAGCCCGGCCTCGACGAAACCGCGTTCTACGACCCGACCAACTTCACCTATCCGGCGGGCACGCACATCTGCGAGGTCGAGGTCGATCCGGAAACCGGCGTGGTGAAGGTCGTCAATTTCACGGCGTCCGACGACTTCGGCAACATCATCAACCCGATGATCGTCGCCGGGCAGGTCCACGGCGGCGTGACGCAGGGCATCGGCCAGGCGCTGCTCGAAGCCTGCGTCTACGACGCCGACAGCGGCCAGTTGCTGACCGGCAGCTACATGGACTACGCGATGCCGCGGGCGGACGACGTCCCGTCGTTCAACGTGTCCACGCAGGTCACGCCGTGCACGCACAATCCGCTCGGCGCGAAAGGCTGTGGAGAGGCCGGCGCGATCGGCGCGCCGGCGGCGATGATGAACGCCGTCCACGACGCGCTGGCGGCAGTCGGCGTCAAGCGCATCGACATGCCCGCGTCGCCGCATCGCGTCTGGCAAGCCATTCAAGCGGCCCGCGCCTAAAGGAGCTCAAGCATGTACGCATTCGAATTGCACAAGGCCGATTCCGTTGCCAATGCGGCCGCGCTGCTGGCGCAAACGGGCGGCAAGCCGCTGGCCGGCGGCCAGAGCCTCGTCGCCGCGATGAAGATGCGCCTGGCGGTGCCGGGCGCGCTGGTCGATCTTTCCGGCGTGCCCGAGTTGAAGGGCATTCGCAAGGAAGGCGATGCGGTCGTGATCGGCGCCATGACGCGGCATGCGGAAGTCGGCGCGTCCGATGTCGTGAAGAGCGCGATCCCGGCGCTCGCCGCCTGGCCGAAGGCATCGGCGATCGCCAGGTGCGCAACATGGGCACGCTGGGCGGCGCGCTGGCGAACAACGACCCCGCCGCGTGCTATCCGGCCGCGGTGCTGGGGTTGGGCGCGACCATCAACACCAACAAGCGCAAGATCGCCGCCGACGATTTCTTCAAGGGCATGTACGAGACCGCGCTCGGCGACGGCGAACTGATCACGTCGGTCAGCTTCCCGATCCCGAAGAAGGCGGCGTACGTGAAGTTTCCGCAGCCGGCATCGCGCTTTGCGCTGGTCGGCGTGTTCGTCGCGCAGACGGCGTCGGGCGTGCGCGTTGCCGTGACGGGCGCCGCGCCTTCCGTCCATCGCTCGAAGGCGATGGAGCAGGCGCTGGCGAAGAGTTTCACGGCCGATGCGGCCAAGGCGGTCAAGATCGATGCGGCCGGATTGAACGGCGATCTGCATGGCTCTCCTGCGTATCGGGCGCACCTCGTCTCGGTGCTGGCTGCGCGGGCGGTGACCGCGGCGGGATAGGCGCGTCTAGAGCGAACAGCGCTAGGGCGTCACGCCGGCTGGCGCTCGTCGACCAGACCGCGGCTGGCGAGCATCGGCCCGACTACCGGATCCCGCCCTCGGAAAGCCCGATAGGCTGCGGCCGGATCGAGCGTGCCGCCCGACGCATAGACGAACCGGCGCAAGCGTCCGGCGACTCCGGCGTCGAACGGGCTGCCGGCTTCGACAAAAGCGTCATAGCCGTCGCAGTCGAGGACTTCGGCCCACATGTAGACGTAGTAACCCGCCGCGTAGCCGCTGCCCTGGAACAGATGGCCGAAATGGGGGAGGCGATGGCGCAGCACGATCTCGCGCGGCATGCCGATGCGCGCCAGTTCGGCGCGCTCGAATTCGCTGATGTCGACGCCGTCGTCGTCCGTGCGCGCGTGGAGCGCCATGTCGAGCAGCGCGCAGGCGGTGTACTCGACCGTTTCGAAGCCTTGGTTGAAGCGCCCGGCTTCCGCGAGCTTCGCGATCAGTTCGTCGGGGATCGCGCTTGCCGGTGACGCTGTGCAGCGCATGCCGCTTCAGCACGGCGGGTTCGAATGCCCAATGTTCGAAGATCTGCGAAGGCAGCTCGACGAAATCGCGCAGCACCTGGGTCCCCGCCAGCCGGTTGTAGGTCACCTGCGACAGGAGCCCGTGCAGTCCATGGCCGAACTCGTGGAACAGCGTGCGCACATCGTCGGCGGACAGCAGCGTCGGCTCGCCCGGCGCGCCCTTGGCGAAGTTGTTGTTGTTGACGATGATCGGAAGGGTATCGCCATCGACGCGCGATTGGTTGCGATAGGCGCTCATCCACGCGCCGCCGCGCTTGGTCGGACGCGCGAAGTTGTCGGAAAGGAAGATGCCGACGACGGCATCGTCAGGACCGCGCACTTCGAAGGCGCGGACATCCGGGTGATAGACGGGAAGATCGGGACGTTCGACAAAGTGGATGCCGAACAGCCGGTTCGCGGTGTCGAACGCGGCGCCCAGCATGCGGTCGAGCGCGAAGTACGGCTTGAGCACCGCGCCATCGAAGCCGAACTGCGCGGTGCGCACCTTTTCGGAATAGTAGCGCCAGTCCCAGGGCTCGATCGGATGCGTTTGGCCTTCGGCAAGCGCCATCGCCCGCAGCGCCGCGCTTTCGGCCGCGGCGCGCGCCTTTGCCGGCTCCCACACCTGGGCCAGCAGTTGCGCGACGGCTGCCGGGGTGCCCGCCATGCGGTCGACCAGCGCGTAGTCCGCATAGTTGCGATAGCCATGCAATCGCGCCAGTTCGTTGCGCAGCGCGAGGATCTCCCGCGCGACCGGACGATTGTCGTGCTCGCCATCGTTCTCGCCACGGCGGGTCCACGCCTTGAACGCCTGCTCGCGCAGGTCGCGTCGTTGCGAGAACGTGAGAAACGGCACGATCAGCGAACGCGACAGCGTGATCACGGCGCCGGCGCTGTCGCCCCGCTGCTGCGCGGCCGCGCGTGCCGTGGCGCGCACGTCCTCGGGCAGGCCGGCCATGTCGCGCTCGTCCTGCAGCGGCAACCGGTAGTTCGCTTCGTCGGCCAGGACGTTCTGGCTGAAGCGCGTCGACAGCGTGGCAAGACGCTCGACAATGGCCGCGCTGCGGGCCCTGGCTTCCTTGGGAAGCCGCGCGCCGGCACGTTCGAAATCAAGATGTACGCGCTCGCAACAGCTGCAGTTGTTCCGCGTCGAGGACCAGTTCGCCGCGGCGGCGGTACAGGTCGTCGATGCGCGCGAACAGCGCTGCGTCGAGGTAGATGGCGCTGTAATGGGCGGCAAGACGCGGCGACATCTCGCGTTCCACTGCCTGCAACGCCGGCGACGTCTCCGATGCGGTCAGGTTGAAGAAGACCTTTTCGATCCGGTTGAGAACACTCCCCGACTTGTCGAAGGCAACGAGGGTGTTTTCGAACGTTGCCTGCGACGTGGCGTCGGCAATGGCAGCGATTTCCGCGCGATGCGAACGCAGCGCTTCGGCAAACGCAGGCTCGAAGTGCTCCGGACGGATCGAGGCAAAGGGCGGCAGCCCGAAAGGCGTGGTCCAGGTCTGGAGCAGGGGATTGCTGTCGATGGCGGTCATCAAGGATTCACATGAAATTGGAGGGACGGCGGTCGCGGGGGTGCGCCATGCGCACGGTCGGGTCGGGCATTTTACTTCACCCATCGCCACGGTCGGATTTGGGCCTCCGAGCGGACGCTTCGGTCCCGGCGAACAGGTCAGGAACGGGCGCGCTGCCTGCCGGCGCGAACTCCAAGATTGACACCCGTTCGCACTTGGATCGATACTTTTGTCGGTCTCTATGCGTAGGCAATCTGTAGCTGCCTTTGTTCCCGCCGTTAGATCCGGAGGTGACCATTCATGGATCCACAGCAACCGCCGTATCCGCCTTACCCGCCGTTTCCCCCCTATCCGGCGTATCCGCCGGTCATTGTCTACGCATCGCAATGCTGCTGTTGTCATGGACAGGGGCATGCTTACGGCGCGCCCGGTGGTCAGCTTCCGCCCGGTGCGCAAGTTGGCGGTGCGGCGCCACCAGCCGGCGGTGCGGCGCCCCCACCGGCTGCCGGCGGGACGAAACCCGGTATCAGGATTCCCAACCCGCTCGAAGTACTCCTGGGCGGGGCGGCTGGCGCGATCGGAGGCGTCGCGGGCGCGGCGGAGGACGCGGCCGGTCTGGTTGGAGCAGTGGCCGGTGGCGTCAGCGACTTTCTCGATTCCATTTTCTGAGCGCGCGCGATGATCACGACATTTACTCCCAAGCAGCAGCAGATGCGAACTGCGCTGGCCGGTATCAACGAATCTCAATTCGCGACGCTGCGCGCGGTGCTTGACGCGTTGCGCGTGCGGATCGACGCGCGCCTGGCACAGATCGATGCCGAGCGCGCAAGTCTGACGGCGCAAAGGACAAAGCTCGATGCCGCGCTGACGCGGTTCGCCAAGCCCAAGGCATTCGAGGACCTACGCAGTGCGCTGGGGAAGGGCCAGCGCCTGACGATGAAGCCGATCAAGCCTCCTGTCGCCAAGCCTGCCGTCAGGCCCAAGCCGGCCAAGAAGCGGTAGCGCGGGACTCGGCCCCCGAGATCGGCGGCCTTCGCAATGAAATCGTCAACGCCTGCGTGCGGCATTGGATGTCGGGAAATCCAGCGTTGGCAAATCGGCTGCCTTCGCCGTTCTGGCGCGCCATGGCGCGCCGCGTTCAGGTCGGCTCGCTGTTTCGGAGCGGAATCAGCCGAACTCCTGCCTGAAGGTCGCCAAGTAACGTACAAGACGAACACCAGCAGCGTCAGTATCAACAGAACATAAATCGTAGGCATCTGATCCCCCTTGCCGTTCATATCGGCTACGCGATCATTGCGTCTCCCGCTTCGCCATGGTCCCGACTATCGCCAGAGCAACTAGAACGCAATATGCATACCGACGCGCTAGAGCGTTGATTTGCCGTCACAGCCAACGCGCAGGCGATCCGCGCTGTAAACCATGCCGACGGTAGGTCTTGTTTGCTCGCATGCCTCAGTGTCGATGCGGACATGGACACTCACGCTGTGACGTGCAAATGGAACGACATGTACGACACAGTGTGAAGCAGGGCTTTAGAACTTGCTCGGCGGCTGCCTCCGCCAGCTCAACGACGCTGCAGCTCTTGGCCGCCATATAAGCGCTCGTTGGATGGCCGAGCAGGCGGCGACCTTTTCCTTCGCGCCACGCGCGCTTCCGCGCCATTCGTACGCCTGCAGTGTAATCTCCGTATTTCTCGAGGCATGCCGCCACCGATTCGCCTGCCGTGAACGACCAATCCGCCGTCACGACCTTCCTCTTCACCGACATCGAGGGTAGCAGCCGGCTGTGGGAAGAGCACCCGGAGCAAATGCAGCGGGCGCTCCAGAGCCACGACGTATCCTGCGTGACGCGGTACTCCGCCACCATGGCGTCGTCGTGAAGTCCACCGGCGATGGCATCCACGCGGTGTTCCAGGATCCGCGTCGATGCGCTTGCGGCGACTGTGGAATTCCAGGTCGCGCTGAGATGCCCAGGCCGCGAGCGCTGGACTGCAGCTTCACGTGCGCTGCGGCGTCCATGCTGGGGTGATCGAGCGACGCGACGGCGACTATTTCGGTGTGGTGGTCAATCGTGCAGCGCGCATCATGAATGCGGCCCATGGCGGCCAGGTGTTGGCGTCGCAGGCCGTCGCCGAGCTTGTGCACGGTCGCCTACCGGACGGCATGTCGTTGCGCGATTGGGGGCCTTGCGCCTACGGGACCTGGCGGGCGCCGAACACGTGTTCCAGTTACAACATGCCGGGCTGCGTCCGTCATTTCCAGCACTACGATCCCTGGAGGCGGTACCGAACAACTTGCCACAGCAGGTGACGACGTTCATCGGCCGCGAGCGCGAGCAGGAACAAATCAAGGCGGCGCTCAAGAAGACGCGGCTACTGACGCTGACTGGAATCGGGGGCATCGGCAAGACACGGCTTTCGTTACAGGTTGCCGCCGACATCGTCAATGACTACGCCGATGGCGTTTGGTTCGTCGAACTGGCGCCCATGACCGACGGCAATCTGGTGCCGCAGGCGGTCGCCACGGCTCTTGGTGTCAAGGAAGAGACTGGGCGCCCGTTAGCCGAGGCGCTTGTCGCCTGTGCGCGCGAGCGGCAGTTGCTATTGGTGCTCGACAACTGCGAGCATCTGGTGTTCGCGTGCGCCGAGCTTGCGCGTCAGCTGCTCCAGGCAGGTCCCCGGCTTAGTATCCTCGCATCGAGCCGGGAGCCATTGAACATCGCCGGAGAAATGATCTATACGGTCCCGCCGTTGTCCGTTCCCAGCCTGGACGGAAGCATGACCACGGATTCGATCATGCGGTTCGAAGCGGTGCATCTCTTTGTCGAGCGCGCCAAGGCGATGCAGGCTTCATTCCGGCACAACCATCAGGACATGCAGGCGATCGTCGCAATTTGCCAACATCTCGACGGTATTCCGCTGGCGCTTGAACTGGCGGCGGCGCGCGTGCGCGCGTTGTCGGTCGGGGAGATCGCGGCGCGCGTCAACGACCGCTTCCGCCTGCTGACGAGCGGTAACCGCACTGCGCAGCCGCGACAGCAAACGCTACGGGCGATGATCGACTGGAGCTACGACCTGCTGACCAACGCGGAACGCACCGTTTTTCGGCGACTGGCCGTGTTTTCCGGCGGATGGACGCTGGAGGCGGCCGAAGCCGTGGTATCCGGGGACGGCCTTGGCGAAGCATCGGTCCTGGACCTCCTTGCCGATCTCGTCGATAAGTCGCTTGTGGTTGTCAATGTGGAAGGCGGACGTTACGGGCTGCTCGAAACAGTTCGGCAATACGCGGATGAACGCCTTAGCGAGGCTGGAGAAGCGGACGATACGCGCAGCCGGCATCTTGCTTGCTATGTAGCGTTGGCTGAGGAGGCGCGAGCGGAAATTGGCGGTCCTGATCAGGCGGTGTGGGTGAAGCGAATCGACCAGGAACGCGAGAACCTACTGGCCGCGCATGTTTGGTGCGACCATGTGACCGAAGGCTCCGCGCTTGGTTTGCGGCTTGTCCATGCTCTCCATCCGTACTGGTTCATCCGCGGTCTCCTGGGCTTGGGTCATCGAATCGCGCTCGAGGCGCTAGCCCGACCCGCGATGCCACTCCGCCCAATCGAACGCTCGCGCGGCCTGTTCGAGGCCGGCCAGCTTTGTGGTTTCATGGGTCGCTTCAACGAGGCGAATCCGTTGCTCGAGGAAAGCCTTGCAATTGCGCGCGAACTGGGCGACCTCGGGCGCATCGCCAAAACGCTGCAACCGCTCGCCATGACTGCTTCAGGCATGGGCAACATGGTCGCCGCGCGCGCCTACGTGGAGGAGGCCGTCGAGGTTGCTCGCACTCTCGGCGACAAGCATGAACTCGCCACCGCGGTGAACGGGCTCGCCCAGTTGCACCGGGTCGAAGGCAGTCTCGACCTGGCGGAATCGCTCTACGCGCAGGCGATTGAGCTTGCTCGCGAAATTGGTGACCGCGAAACTGTGGCAATTGGACTGCTCAATCTCGCTATGGTGTCGATCGACCGCGGTGCGGTCGAGCGCGCGTACGCCGCACTGGCCGAAGCCGTCGACACGGCACTTGCTCTCGGCAGCACGCTAGTCGGACAGGGCGCGATCGATGTCGCCACTGGTCTGGCCGCGTGGCAGGGCAGGCATGAGCTCGCGGCCCGCTGGTTCGGCTCCGCGCAGGCTCAGGTGGTGGAGACCGGGCTGCAGCGCGATCCGACCGACCAGGCGTTCCTGTTGCCGCTGGTCGATCGGTCCCGCAACGCGCTGGGCGCGACCGCATTCCTAGGTGCCGAACGCGCGGGCAGCGCGCTCCGATACGACGAAGTCATCGAGGAAGTCCGCAGTTGGCTTGAAGCCGGCACGGCCGTTTCCGCCGTTCAGTAGTTCACGGCCCAAGGATCGGCAACGTCAAAACCGGTGATGTGCACGGAGTAATAATAGGCTTCGGGGTCAGTACCCGATATTGTGTTATCGCACTTGAACTTCTGATCGCTGCCGTTGGGCGAACAAGTGAACTTGGTTGAAGCGAATTTGATACCGTCGGTTGGGTCGAATTTGAACGTATGCCCCGTCGGGCTTTCGACCGTGAACTTTATCTTGTCGCCAGGCTTGATGAAAATCAGCTCCGGGTCAGCGTAGACCGTGCAGGTGTTATTTGTAGGAGTTGTGTGCGGCGTACACGCAAACTGGACCTTCACATTACAGTCACCGCCGATGCACTTATCGGGTCTGGCACTGGGCTTCGGGGGCTTCACCTTTTGGTCCTTCGTTGCCAGGAACCATCCGCCCACGCCGAATACGACCGCCGTAATCAACGCCGTTGCTACCACCGATCTTTGCATTTTCGTCTCCCCAATGAATTCCCTAAGCGGTCGCGTCCAAATTGCAAACGCGAATCGACGGGACGCCCGATGCCCCACCGGGCGGTAGTCCACGGGCCTTGGCGGCAATCCTCTCCTAGTCCGAACACAAATCCGCCAGCCGCGATGATAGGAGCACAATCGTATTCAATCGGCAAGGTGAATATTCGACACAACGATAGGGATATGGATCTGCCTGGAACAGCGCTTTAGGCCCGGTCGGCGGGGAACGATTCGTGGGGGTAAGGAGGATCCGCCAAGGCCGCCTGCGTCCCGCCGCGTTCCTCCCGGATTGCCAGGTACTGGTGGGCCACGCGGACAACAATTGCTATGCTGTCTTGCGATTGACTCTCAAGACACATCGATGAACGAAACGGCAATGCCCTCTGCCATGCCCACCTCCGTCGATGCCACACTCGACCTGCTGACGGCCCAGGACTATGTCGCCGATCGCCGCCTCGCCACGGCGGTCTTCCTGGCGCTCAAGCTGCAGCGGCCGCTGTTCCTGGAGGGAGAGGCGGGGGTCGGCAAGACGGAGATCGCCAAGGTCCTGGCCGCGGGACTCGGGCGCCCGCTGGTGCGCCTGCAGTGCTACGAAGGGCTGGACACGGCGTCGGCCGTGTACGAATGGAATTATCCGCGGCAGATGATCGAGATCAGGCTCGCCGAGGCGGCGGGCACGGTGGGCCGCGAAGACCTGTCCCGCGACATCTTCACGCCTAGGTTTCTGCTCAAGCGGCCGCTGCTGCAAGCGATCGACCCGGACGATGGCGTCGCGCCGGTGCTGTTGATCGACGAGCTCGACCGCACGGATGAGCCTTTCGAGGCCTATCTGCTGGAGGTCCTGTCCGACTTCCAGGTGTCGATTCCAGAGCTCGGCCCGATCGTCGCCAAGTCGCCGCCCATCGTGGTCATCACGTCGAACCGCACGCGCGAGATTCACGACGCGATCAAGCGGCGCTGCCTATACCATTGGGTCGACTATCCCGATGCGGTGCGCGAGCTGGCCATCCTGCGGCGCAAGTGTCCGCGCGCGCCGGAGACGCTGGCGCGCGAAATCGTCGCTTTCACGCAGCGGCTGCGCTCGATGGACCTGTTCAAGGCGCCGGGCATCGCCGAGACGCTGGATTGGGCGGAGGCGCTGCTGACGCTGGACCGCATCGCACTCGACCCGCACACGGTGGCCGATACGCTGGGTGTGCTGCTCAAGTACCAGGACGACGTCGGCGCGATCTCGAAGGAAGTCGCCGAAAGGCTGGTGGCCGAAGTCCGGGCGGAAGGCATCGCGCTGTGAATCCGACGGTCTCGCGCAATGCCGCGACGATGTTGCCGCGAGGATTCCTTGCCGACAACGTGCTGCATTTCGTGCGCGTGCTGCGCGCGGCCGGCATGCCGGTCGGCCCGGCGAAAGTGATCGATGCGATTGCCGCCATCGAAGCCGTCGGCGTTGCCAACAAGACCGATTTTCGGGAAGCGCTGGCCGCGGTGCTGGTTTCGCGGCATGAGCAGATCGCGCTGTTCGAGCAGGCGTTCGACGTGTTCTGGCGCAATCCCAAACTGCTGGAAAAGATGGTTGCCGCGATGCTTCCGCGCGTCTACAGCCGCGCCGACACCACACCCGAGGCGCCGGAACTGCCTTCGCGGCTCGCGCAGGCGATGCTTCCGCCGAAGCAACCCGAGTCGCGCCCGGACGACGAGGACGAGGTGGAGCTGGACGCGGCGTTCACGTTCTCGCCGCGCGAGGTGCTGCAGGCCAAGGACTTCGCGACGATGACGGCGGACGAGCTGGCGCAGGTGAAGGTCATGCTTGCGCGCCTCAAGCTGCCGCTGCCTCAGCGGCCGGTTCGACGCACCCACGCGGCAGCGCGCGGCCACCGCATCGACTTGCGCGCGACGCTGCGCGGCATGACAGGCGCCGCCGGAGCCGTCGCTCCGCTGGCGTTCCGCGCGCGCGTGCGCCGCACGCCGCCGCTGGTTGTCCTGTGCGACATCTCAGGTTCGATGGATCGCTACGCGAGGATGCTGCTGCATTTTCTCCATGCCATCACCAACGATCGCCATCGCGTGCACACGCTGGTGTTCGGCACGCGGCTCACCAACATCACGCGGCACCTGAAGCACCGCGATGTGGACGTCGCGCTGGAGCGCGTGACGGAGTCCGTGCAGGATTGGGCCGGCGGCACGCGGATTGGCGCGAGCCTCGAGGAATTCAACCGGCGCTGGTCGCGGCGACTGCTGGGGCAGAACGCCGTCGTGCTGCTGATCAGCGATGGTCTCGACGCGGAATGCGGAGAGGGCCTGGAATTCGAGGTCGAGCGCCTGGCGAAATCGTGCGCGCGCCTGGTCTGGTTGAACCCGCTGCTGCGCTACGCCGGATTCGAAGCGCGGCCCGCCGGCATCCGGGCCATGCTGCCGCACGTGGACGACTTCCTGCCAGTGCATAATCTCGCCAGCCTGACCGCGCTGGCCGCCGCGCTGTCGCGGCCCGAACCGCGCGACCGCGCGAGCGCGCGCCTGGCTGCGTGAGAGGAACGACGATGGAAATGACCAATACCCTTGTCGTCCCGGCTCCCGTGGATGCCGTGTGGCGCGCGCTCAACGATCCCGCCGCGCTCAAGTCCTGCATTCCGGGCTGCGAATCGCTGGAAAGGACCGGTGACGACACGTGGCAGGCCAAGCTGGCGGCGAGGGTGGGTCCCGTGTCGGCGAAATTCAACGGCACGATGCGCATGACCGACAGCACGCCTCCTACCGGCTATACGCTGAAGTTCGAGGGGCAGGGCGGCGCGGCCGGGTTCGCCAACGGCGAGGCGCGCGTCACGCTGGCGCCTGCGGCCGACGGCCAGACGTCGCTGACCTACGTGGCCAAGGCGCAGGTGGGCGGCAAGCTCGCGCAGATCGGCTCGCGGCTGATCGACGGCGCCGCAGCGAAGCTCGCCGACGATTTCTTCGAGAAATTCAGCGCGCAATTCGTGCCGGCGGCCGTGCCGGTCGAAGCGCAAGCGACGACGGTGGCGACGCCGGGAGCGAGCACCTTTTCCGGCGCGAAATGGGTGAGGTATGTGGCGCTGGTGCTCATCGTCGCGATCATGGCGTGGTTGTACATTCGGGGCGGTGTCCGGTTCTAAAGGGCTCCCGACAAAGGCAGGAGGTGACCATGGATAGCGTCGATCTCGATGTCCTGAAACGCAGCGCGGCGTGGATCGAAGAGGGCAGGCAGGTCCTGCTGGTCACGGTCGTCAAGACCTGGGGCAGTTCGCCGCGGCCCGAAGGCGCGATGCTGGCCGTTCGCGACGATGGCCTCGTCGTCGGTTCGGTATCCGGTGGCTGCATCGAGGACGACCTGATCGACCGCACGCGGCGCCTGGGCATGAAGCAGACGCGCTGCGAGGCGGTCACCTACGGCGTGTCGGCCGACGAGGCGCGCCGCTTCGGGCTGCCCTGCGGCGGCACCATCCAGCTCGTGGTCGAGCCGCTGAACCGCGATTCCGGCATCCGTGCGCTGCTGCGCGAGATCGAAGCGGGCCACCTTGTCGGACGCCGGCTCGACCTCGAGACCGGCGAGGCGACGTTGCATCCGGCGCAGGCAGTGGATGGCCTGGCCTTCGACGGCACGACGCTCACGACGATCCATGGCCCGCGCTACCGGATGCTGGTGATCGGCGCATCACAGCTGTCCAAGTACCTGGCGCAGATTGCCGTGGGCCTGGGCTACCAGGTCACGATCTGCGACCCGCGGGACGAATACACCGAAACGTGGGACATCCCGGGCGTTGCGTTGGTGCGCACGATGCCGGACGACACGGTCCGGGCGATGCGCCTCGACGAACGCTGCGCGGTCGTTGCGTTGACGCACGATCCCAAGCTCGACGACCTTGCGTTGATGGAAGCGCTCAAGTCGCGGGCGTTCTACGTCGGTGCATTGGGTTCGCGCGCCAACAACGCGAAGCGGCGCGAACGGCTCCGCGAGTTCGATGTGTCGCCCGACGAGATCGCTCGGCTGCATGGCCCGATCGGCATCTACATCGGAAGCCGCACGCCGCCCGAGATCGCCGTGTCCATCCTGGCCGAGATCACAGCCGTGAAGAATGGCGTTGCGCTGCCTACGGCCGCCACGGTAGCGGTGGCCAAGGAGCGAATCGCGCCGTCGGACGCCTGTACGGTCGCGTCCTAGCATTCGCCGCGGCGACCCGACCCCAGCGCTGCAAGCGCGGCCCTGTCGGATGACCCGTTGGCGACAAGTACCGCCGCACTATGGTAATGTCGCGAAAAATCAGCGCTTTGAGGTTGCATGACCGTCCAGCTCCGCCGTATCCCGCGACTCGATTCGTCCCTTCACAGACTTCTACCCGACTACGCACCGCCTTCGCCACCCGACAGGGTTCGCGCGGCGCGGTCGATTCGTGGAACGCTTGCGCTCGTGCTGGCCGCGCTGGCATGGGCCTGGGGCAATACCGCAGCGGCACAGTCAAGCACAACGCCGACCGAGCCTGCCCCGGTCGTGTCGCCAGCCACGCCGCCGTTCGAGCTGAAGTCGCCGTGGGATGCGCCGGAGCCGTGGCGCACCGACCGGTACTACTTCCAGTTCGCGTACTACACGATCCACTTCCACTACGACGAGAACCACCAGCAGTCGTACCTGTTCGACGCCGAATATCACTTCAAGGAAACCTTCCTGGGTGGACAGTGGATCGCCGGCATGGCGCTGTTCCAGAATTCCTTCGGCCAATTCTCGCAGTACCTTTTCGGCGGTCTGCTCTGGCGGCCGATCGAGGAACATCAGCCTTTCTACGTCAAGCTCTCGGCCGGACCGCTGCACGGGTACAGCGGGCAATACCAGGACAAGGTGCCGTTCAACAGTTCCGGCGTCGCGCCCGCGATCATTCCCAGCATGGGTTATTGCGTGAAGAGGTATTGCGCTGAATTCGTGCTGCTCGGCACCAATGCGGCGCTGCTCACGTTCGGCATGTCTGGTGCCCTGAGTGCTTCGGATCGTTCATTGCCTTCGCGGCAACGTGAAGGTGAACGTCGAGCCCGCGCCCAGCTGGCTCGTCACCCAGATCTTCCCGCCATGCAGCTCGACGAACTTGCGGGAAATGGCAAGTCCCAGGCCGGTCCCCTCGATCTTCTTCGCGGCTGATCCCACCTGCCGGAATTCCTCGAACACGGAATCCTGCTCGTCCGGCGCGATGCCGACGCCCGTGTCTTTCACCGCGATCTCGACTTCCTTGTCGGTCGCGCTGACCAGGACATCGATCGCGCCGCCCTCCGGCGTGAATTTCAGCGCGTTCGACAGCAGGTTCAGCAGCACCTGTTTCACTTTCCTCTCGTCGGCGTGCAGCGTCGTCACGCCGGCGTCCACCGTGCTTTGCAGCGCAATGCCGCGCCGCTGCGCGCGTTCGCGAACCAGCGAAAGCGTGTTGTCGATGGTCGCCGCGAGGTCGAATTCGACGACGTCAAGTTCCATCCGGCCGGCCTCGATCTTGGACAGGTCGAGGATTTCGTTGATGAGCGACAGCAGGTGCCGGCCGGACTCGGTGATGTCGCGCACGTATTCGGCCTGCTTGTCGTTCATGTCGCCGAACAGCCGCTCGCCCAGGACCTCCGAGAATCCGATGATGGCGTTGAGCGGCGTGCGCAGCTCGTGCGACATGTTGGCCAGGAATTCGCTCTTGTGCTGGCTCGCGGTCTCGAGCTGCCGGCTCTTCACCTCGATCTCGCGGAAGAGCCGCGCGTTCTGGATCGCCAACGCCGACTGCGTCGCAAACGTCTTGAGCAGGTCGATCGTCTGCGCGTCGAAATCTCCCGGCGTGCTTCGGTTGACGGCCAGTCCGCCCAACAGTCGCCCGTCGCGCAGCAGCGGCACCACCAGCAGCGACCGGTAGCCCAGGCGAAGGAGTTTCTCCCGGACCCGGCTCTGGTAGCTGCGCTCGTCCATGATGTCGCGAATCTGCACCGGCTCGCCGGTCGTCGCCATTCGCCCGAGCGCGCCTTCGCCCTTGCGAATCGGTTTGGCGCGGAGCGCGGCGACGAGGTCGTCGGGCAGGCGGTCCGCCGTATGCAGGTAGAACTCCTCGCTGCCCTCGTCGTACTCGTAGATGGAGCCGCCGTCCATGCCGGCGAGCTGCGTCGCGCGGGAAACGATGGTGGATAGCACGGTTTCGAGGTCGAGCGTCGAACTCACGGCCTGGCCGACGTCGCCCAGCGCCTTGAGTTCTCCGACCGACCGCGTGAGCTCGGTGGTACGCGCCTCGAGCTCCTTGAACAGCCGGACATTCTCAATCGCGATGACGGCCTGTTCGGCAAAGGTTCGAAGCAGCGTGATCTGCGTGTCCGGGAACGGTCCGGGTTCAGGCCGGCCGACCGCGATTGCGCCAATCGGGCGTCCTTCGCGAACAAGCGGTACGGCAAGAATGCTGCGAAAATCGGCGGCAACTGCAGGGGCTCTCGCCAAATAACTGGAGTCCTCAAGCACGTCCGGGATCGCGACCGCGCTGCAAGTCAGGATCGCCCGCGCGGCGGCCGCGTCGCGGCTGGGTGGTCGCGGCCAGAGGCGGCGCATGGCCTCGGCCCCTCCCGGCCTCGAGTTTACGAGTGCCGCCAAGTGGATCAACTCGCCGTCGAATGTGAAGACATTCACCGAACTGGCGCTGCACAGCTTCAGTGCGGCTGTCGCAATCGTATCGAACACTGGCTGCACGTCGATCTGCGACTGGCTGATCACGCGCAAAATCTCACTGGTCGCCGTCTGCTGTTCCAGCGCTTCCGTAAGGTCGCGGTTGCGCGTCTCCAGTTCCTTGAACAGGCGCACGTTCTCGATGGCGATCACGGCCTGGTCGGCGAAGGTCTGCAGCAGCGCGATCTGCGCGTCTGAAAATGGAACGACCTCGGTGCGCCATACGCCGATCGAGCCGATGGCCCGATTGCCTCGCATCAGCGGAACGCCGAGGACGGTACGCGCGCCCACGCGGGAACCGGGCGCCGCCGAAAAAGCCGGGTCGGAGATCAGGTCGGGCGTCTGAACCACTCGGCACTCGAGCGCGGCCAGTCCCGATACCGTATCCGGCCCGATCTTGCGCGGATATCCGGCGGCGAACGCCGCATGGTCGTCCGAGTCCATGCCTTTGGCGGCCGCAAGGCTCAGCGTATCCCCGTCGAGCAGGTAGACGCCGCTGAACGTTGCGTTGCAAAGCGCGCGAACGCTTCTGACGATTGTCTCGAATACCGGCTGCACATCGGTCTGCGATTGGCTGATCACGCGCAGGATCTCGCTCGTCGCCGTCTGCTGTTCCAGCGCTTCGGTCAGGTCGACGTTGCGCACCTCCAATTCCTTGAACAGCCGCACGTTCTCGATGGCGATCACGGCCTGGTCGGCAAATGTCTTCAGAAGCTCGACCTGCGTATCCGGAAATGGGCTCGCCACATCGCGATAGACGGTGATGGTGCCGATCGCTTGACCATCGCGAAGCATGGGCACCGAGAGTACGCTTCGGAAGTCGGCCGCCTTGGCGACGTCGCGATACTTGTATTCCGGATCCGAGAGAACGTCGGTCGATATGGACGATGTCCCGGGTAAGAATGGCCCGGCGCGACGGACTGCCGCGGTCGGGAACCGCGGGATAGACGCGGCGCAGCGACTCTTCCCCCTCGGGATTCAGGTTGCAGACCGCGCCGATGTGAATGAGTTCGCCATCGAAGCGAAATAGGGCGCTGCGGCGCGCGTCGCACAGGCGCAAGGCGTTGGCGGCGATGGCGTCGAATACCGGCTGGACGTCGGTCGGCGAGCTGCTGATCACCCGCAGGATTTCGCCGGTCGCGGTCTGCTGCTCGAGCGCTTCCTGCGTGGCGTGGAACAGCCGCACGTTCTCGATGGCGATCGCAGCCTGCGTGGCAAAGGTTTCCACCAAGGCGACCTGGTCGGGCGCGAACAGCCCAGGCTCGCGGCGCCAGAGGACAATGGCGCCATACGCCGTGCCATCGCGAATGAGCGGGACGGCGAGGAGTGCACGGAATCCGGACTCGGCCGCGTTCTCGCGCGCATCCGGGTACTCGGTATCGAGAATCGGCACGATGTCCGCGACATGATTGGTCTTCCGGTCGAGCACGGCACGGCCGGTGACGGTGGTGCGCCGAAGCGGTACGGCATGCACGGGGACGGGTGTTTCGCCGTCAGCCGCATGGTTAGCCACCGGGCGCATGAAGCTGCCCTCGGCGAGCAGGATGCGCGAATACGGCGCGTGGCAAAGGCGGGCCGCCTGTTCCGCGACCGCGTCGAGCACCGGCTGGACATCGGTCGGCGAGGCCGCCATCACGCGCAGGATCTCGGCCGTCGCCGCCTGCTGCGCCAGCGCATCCGCGAGCCGCTGTTCGACCGTGCGCTTGTCGGTCGCCGCGCGTGCGCGCGACCGCTTGGCGGCAGGTGCCTTCGCACCGGCCCTGGCCTTGGCGGTTTTTGCCTCCCCTTCCATCGGCCCTCCTTGCCCGGGCGGCGCGGTCCGCGCGGGCCCCGACAGGCTAGGCGAATGTGCGCTGCCTAGCAAGTGGCAGTGCGGAGCATCAGTGAAAGTCGCGCGAGTGGGTGGGGAGCGATCCCAGCATAGGGGAGAGGTCCACCAGCCGTCCCGCGAGCAGGTGGACCACGATGCCTTCGCGCTCGACGCGGCCATACACGCCCATCAGCCGGGCGCCGAGCAGTTCGCGGCGCTGGCGGTCGGAGAGGTCGCGCCACACGATGACGTTGGTCGCGCCGGTCTCGTCCTCGAGCGTGACGAAGATGACGCCGCTCGCGGTATCGGGCCGCTGCCGGCCGATGACGATGCCCGCGGTGCGCACGATGCGGCCGTGCGGCGTGTCCCGGACCTCGGCGGAGGTCAACAGGCGCCGCGCGCGCAGCTGGCCGCGCAGCAGCGCCAGCGGATGCCGGCCCAGCGTGAGGCCGAGCGCGCGGTAGTCGGCGACGATGTCCTGGCCTTCCGTCGGCGCGGCCAGCGCGGCGGGCGCTTCGTCGAACGTGGAACCCGCGAGCAGCGGCGGCAGCTTTTCCACGCCGGCGACGTCCCATGCGGCCGCATGCCGATGGCCGGCGAGCGAGGACAGCGCGCCCGCGGCGGCGAGCTGCCCCAGGTCGTGGCGATTGAGCTGCGCGCGGTGCGCGAGATCGGCCACATGCGCGAAGGGCGCGACGTCGCGCGCGGCGACGATGCGCTGCGCGCTGGCTTCGGACAGGCCGCCGACCATGCGCAGCCCGAGGCGCAGCGCGGCCTGCTCCAGCGTGCAGTCCCAATCGCTGACCGTGACGTCGGCGGAGAGAACCTCGACGTCGTGGCGGCGCGCGTCCTGCACCAGTTGCGCGGGCGCGTAGAAGCCCATCGGCTGCGAATTGAGCAGCGCGCCGCAGAACGCCGCGGGCTCGTAGTGCTTGAGCCATGCCGACACGTAGACCAGCAGCGCGAACGACGCGGAATGCGATTCCGGGAAGCCGTATTCGCCGAAGCCCAGGATCTGCTGGTAGATCTGCCGTGCGAAGGCCTCCGGATAACCGCGCGCGCCCATGCCGTCGACCAGACGCTGCTCGAATTTCTCGAGGCCGCCCTTGCGCCGCCACGCGGCCATCGAGCGGCGCAGGTGGTCGGCCTCGCCGGGAGTGAAGCCCGCCGCGACGATCGCCAGTTGCATCACCTGCTCCTGGAAGATCGGTATGCCCAGCGTGCGTTCGAGCACGCCTTTCACCGCTTCGCTGGGATAGGTGACCGGCTCCTTGCCCTGCCGCCGCTTCAGATACGGATGCACCATGCCGCCCTGGATGGGGCCGGGCCGGACGATCGCGACCTCGACGACGAGGTCGTAGAAGCTGGCGGGCTTCAAGCGCGGCAGCATCGACTGCTGCGCGCGCGATTCGATCTGGAACACGCCGATGGTGTCGGCGCGCTGGCACATCGCGTAGACCCCGGGATCTTCCGCGGGAATGTCCTGCATCCGCAGTTCGCTGCCGCGTTTTTGCGAGATCATGGCCAGGCAACGCCGGATGGCCGACAGCATCCCGAGCGCCAGGCAATCGACCTTGAGCAGGCCGAGCGCGTCGAGGTCGTCCTTGTCCCATTGGATGACCGTGCGGTCGGCCATCGCCGCGTTCTCGACGGGGACCATCCGCTCGAGCAGGTCGCGCGCGATCACGAACCCGCCGACGTGCTGCGACAGGTGGCGCGGGAAGCGTTGCAAATCGCCCGCGAGCGCGACGAGCCGCGCGATCAGCGGATTGTCCGGGTCGAAGCCGGCCTCGCGGATGCGCTCCGGATCGATCTTGCGGCCGTCCCACCACGCGAATACGCCGGTCAGCCGCTCGACCTGTGCCAAATCGAGGCCGAGTGCCTTGCCGACGTCGCGCACCGCGCTTTTCGGCCGGTACGTAATGAGCGTCGCGGCCAGCGCGGCGCGCTCGCGGCCGTACTTGCGGTAGATGTACTGCATCACTTCCTCGCGCCGCTGGTGCTCGAAATCGACGTCGATGTCCGGCGGCTCGTTGCGCTCGCGGCTGACGAAGCGCTCGAACAGGACGCTCATCCGCGACGGGTCGACCTCGGTGATGCCCAGCGCGTAGCACACGGCCGAGTTGGCCGCCGAGCCGCGGCCCTGGCACAGGATGTCCTGCGAACGCGCGAAGGCGACGATGTCGTGGACGGTGAGGAAGTAGGGCTCGTATTGCAACTCCGCGATCAGCGCCAGCTCGTGGTCGATCAGTTCGCGGACGTCGGACTTGACCGGCGCATCCCCATAGCGCCGCCGCAGCCCGGCTTCGACCAGTTGGCGCAGGTGACCCGCGGGCGTGGTTCCCGCCGGGACGAGTTCTTCCGGATATTCGTAGCGCAGCTCGTCCAGCGAGAACGCGCAACGCTCGGCCAGGTCGAGCGTCGCGTCGGTCAGTTCGCGCGGATAGAGCGTGGCCAGGCGCGAGCGCGAGCGCAGGTGCCGCTCGCCGTTGCCGAAGAGGGCGTAGCCGCATTCGGTGAGCGGCGTGCGCAGGCGGATGGCGGTCAGCGTGTCCTGCAGGGCCCGTCGTGCGCGCGCGTGCATGTGCACGTCGCCGGCCGCGGCCAGCGGCAGGCCGGTGTCGCGGGAAAGTGCTTGCAGGCGGGCGAGCCGCGCGCGATCGCCGGAGCGCGCATGCAGTTCCGCCGCGATCCACGCGCGGCCCGCGAAGATGTCGGCGAACCAGCGCGCGTCGGCGGCCGGAAATTCGCCTGCCGCGGGCGGAATCCATAGCGCCGGACACCGCGGCGCCAGTTGGGCCACATCGTCCCGCGTGAGCGCGTAACTTCCCTTGGTCGCGTTGCGCCGGCCGCGCGTGATCAGCTGCGCCAGGTCGCCATAGGTGGCGCGGTCGGTGGCGTACAGCGCGAGCTTCAGGCCGTCGGCCAGCGTGAACTCGCTGCCGACGACGAACTTGAGGCCGGCCTCCTTCGCCGCGAGATGGGCACGCACGACGCCGGCGACCGAGCATTCGTCGGTCAGCGCGAGCGCGGCTGTATCCAAGCGCCTGCGCGCGCTCGACCAGTTCCTCCGGGTGCGACGCGCCGCGCAGGAACGAGAAGTTGGAGAGGCAGTGGAGTTCGGCGTACGGCGGCAGCATGGCGGCGCACCAGGTCGGGACGGCAGGACAGTATACCGTATGTTTGTACGGTAGTTGCCTATTTTCGCACCGGCTAACCCCCATTGGTCAAGCACCGCGGCTGGTATCCTGCTGGCGGTCCACGTGGCCGAACCGGGAGGAATTGATGACCGTTGGTGCAATGCGCAAGTTCGCCGCGACGCTTTCGGATTGGGGCCAGCCTCGCGACGGCGCAGGGCGCAAAAATTCATTGATTTCTCTGTGCCGCCTACTCGCATTGACGGCGAGCGCCATTTCCAC
>CAWIAK010000010.1:0-10774 GCA_963834045.1 uncultured beta proteobacterium
AGCGCCGCGTGGCCGCCTTGGCCGCCGCTTCGTGCTCGAGCATGCGGTTCATCTGCCACTGCTGCGCGATCTGCAGGATGTTGTTGACGAGCCAGTACAGCACGAGGCCCGACGGGAAGAAGATGAACAGCACCGAGAACGCGATCGGCATGATCTGCATCACCTTCGCCTGCACCGGATCGCGTGATCGGCGTCGGCGACAGCTTGACCTGCAGATACGCGGTGATCGCGTAGATCACCGGCAGCACGAAGTACGGGTCGGGCGCCGACAGGTCGTGGATCCACAGGATCCACGGCGCCTGCCGCAGCTCGACCGCCGACAGCAGCACCCAGTACAGCGCGATGAAGACGGGGATCTGCACGAGGATCGGCAGGCAGCCGCCCAGCGGATTGATCTTCTCCGTCTTGTACATCTCCATCATCTTGATCTGCAGCTGCTGCTTGTCGTTCGCGTACTGCTCCTGCAGCGCCTTCATCTTCGGCGCGATGATCTTCATCTTGCCCATCGAGCGCGCGGCGGCGGCGTTCAGCGGATAGAACGCGCCCTTGATCATGATCGTCATCACGATGATCGCCCAGCCCCAGTTGCCGATGATGCCGTGCAGCCACTTGAGCAGCCAGAAGAGCGGCGCGGCGAGCACGGTGAAGATGCCGTAGTCGACGACGAGGTCGAGGCCCTTGGCGGTCTTGGCGAGCACGTCCTGGTCCTGCGGGCCGACGTACAGCGGCACGCGGACCTCGCCGGTGGCGCCCGGCGCGATGGTGCCGTCCGGCACGAGACGCCGGCCGTGTAGAGGCCGTTGTCGAGCTTGGTCGTGTAGAACTCGCGCGGCGTCTTCTTCGTCGTCGGGCGGCAGCCACGCGGCGACGAAGTAATGCTCGATCATGCCGATCCAGCCGTTGTCGGCGGTCTTCTGGTACGCGGGCTTGCGGTTGGGATCGGCGGCCTGCTTGTCGATCTCGCCGAATTCGATCTTCTTGAAATTGTCCTTGTCGTTGTAGACGACCGGGCCGACGTAGCCGCCGGGCGCCATCGAGCTCTGCACGACCGCCTGCTTCGTGTCGCGCATCAGCTGGAAATACGCGTCGGGCGTGATCGGCGCGTTGCCGGCGTTGGTGATGTCGAACGCGGCGTCGATCACGTAGCTGCCGCGATGGAACGTCAGCACCTGCACGACCTTGTTGCCGTTGGCGGCGGTGGCGGCGAGCTGCAGCTCGACGCGGTCGGCGCCCGGCGCCAGTTCGCGCGGGCCCGGCAGCGCCTCGTACACGCGTGCGGTGGTTGGGCAGGCCCTCGCCGATCAGGCCCGCCTGCGCGACGAACATGCGCTCGGCCTTGCGCTGCAGCGCGTGGTAGGGCTTGGTCGTGGTCGGTCGCGTCGCGGTGCTTGGTGAGCGACACCAGCGAGATGACGCCGCCGGCGGTGTCGACTTCCGCCGTGTAGAGATCGGTCTTGATCGTGACTTCTGGCCGCCGGTGCGCGGCCGTCGGCTGCCGCCGGCACGGCTCCGGCCGCGGCGCACGGCGCCGGCGGCGTTGCCGGCGGGGCGCGGGCAGGTCCTTCGCGGGGGCCGCGGGCTGGCCGGCGCGGGCGCGGCTTGCTGCCGTCGGCGGCGGCGGCGGCGGCGCGTGCTCCTCCTGCCACGCCTGCCACAGGAAGAAGCGCGGAGAACGAGAAGACGACGAACAGGATGATGCGTTGGGTGTCCATCGCGACTTTGGTGAATGCCGCGCGCGGGCATCGCGTGCGGCCTCGGATCGCCGTCAGGGAACGGGGTCGAAGCCCCCGGGATGATACGGGTGACAGCGGCCGACGCGCTGGACGGCGAGCCAGGTGCCGCGCAACGGCGCCGTGCCGCTCGATCGCTTCGCGCGCGTAGTCGGAGCAACTCGGGGTAGAAGCGGCAGTTGGCTGCCGAGCATCGGCCGCAGCAGGTACTGATAGCCGCGGATGCAGCGCCAGCAGCACGGCCTTCATGTGCGCGCGGCCAGCGAGTGCGGCGAGCAGGCGCGCCGCCTCGGCGACCGCGGCGTCCTGCTCCGCGCGGTTGGCGGCCCGCTTGACGCGCAGGATCACGTCGTAGCCGCGCAAGCGCGGGCGCATGCGCGCGCACGATTTCGCGCAGCTTGCGGCGAATGCGGTTGCGATCGACGGCGCGGGGCAGGCGCCTTGCGGCCGATGACGATATCCGGTGCGGCCCGGATGCGGGCGGCGGCGGCGGCGATGAGTTGCAGGTAGCGGCCTTCGACGCGGCGGCCGTCGCGAAACACCGCTTCGAACGCGCCCTGCCCGGTGAGGCGAAACGCCCGGCCATGAAGCCGGGCGCCAAGCCGCTGCGGACGGCAGCCGGCAGCGCGATTGTGCAGACGGCGGTAAGGCTCTTGCGGCCCTTGGCGCGGCGCGCCGAGAGCACCTTGCGGCCGCCGACCGAGGACATGCGCGCGCGAAAGCCGTGCTTGCGCGCGCGGCGGATCTTGGAGGGCTGGAACGTGCGTTTCATGGCGTGCCTTGACTGATGTTAAGCTTGGAATCGATGCGAATTGCGTTGGAAAAGCCTTACATTAGAGCGCGTTATGCCCCTGTCTGTCAAGCCCGGCGCCGGGCAGCCGCGCGGCCGGCGCGGGTGCGAGCGGTCACTATCGACCGGCGGCGCGGCTGGACAACCGCGGCCGCCAGGCGCCGGGCGTCCGCGCGCATCCTGTGGATAACTGGGCAGCGCGGACTACAATCCACAGCCCGACATGCGCCCGGCGCCTTCCGGAGCGCGGTTCCGTCACGCCGTTGGCCGGGACGTTTGACCCACACCAAGAGCCCCCAAGGACCGGTACGCCGCATGCATGCCAACCTGCTTCCCCCTGCCTGGGACGCTTTGCCTGCAGCGCGTTCGAGCGCGAGCTGACGCCCCAGCAGTTCGTCACCTGGATACGGCCGCTCGCCTGTGCGGACGAGGGCGGAACGCTCAAGCTCGTCGCGCCCAACCGCTTCGTGCTGCAGTGGGTGCGCGACCGCTTCGGCCCCCGCATCGTAGCGCTGGCCCGGAAGCCACGGGAGCGCCCGTCACGGTCGAGTTCGCCGTCGCGGACGCCGCGCTGCCGCGCAGAACCGCCGCGAAGCGGCCGTGGACGCACGCGGGCCCGGCGCCGTCCGCCCCACCGGCCGCCCCTGTGGATAGCTCGCCGCGGGCTCACTTCCCCGCGCCGGGCAGGATGGCCCCCCAGACGCCGGCTGCGCCCCGCAAGCCCGACGCCACCAGCCTCAATCCGGGCTTCAATTTCTGCGTCGTTCGTCTCCGGCAAGGCCAACCAGCTCGCCCGGGCGGCGGGCCTGCAGGTGGCCGACCACCCGACCTCCTACAACCCGCTGTTCGTCTACGGCGGCGTCGGGCTGGGCAAGACCCACCTGGTCCAGGCCATCGGCAATCACATCCTGGCGCAGAACCCGGCCGCCAAGATCCGCTACATCCACGCCGAGACGTATGTGTCCGACGTGGTGCGCGCGTACCAGCACAAGGCCTTCGACGAGTTCAAGCGCCATTACCGGTCGCTCGACCTGCTGCTGATCGACGACATCCAGTTCTTCGGCGGCAAGAGCCGCACGCAGGAGGAGTTCTTCTACCTGTTCAACACGCTGATCGAGGCGCACAAGCAGGTCGTCATCACCTGCGACACGTACCCCAAGGAGATCGCCGGCATCGAGGAGCGGCTGATCTCGCGCTTCGGCTGGGGGCTGACCGTCGCGCTGGAGCCGCCGGAGCTCGAGATGCGGGTCGCCATCCTGCTCGCCAAGGCGCAGTCCACGGGCATGCGCATGGACGAGCAGGTCGCGTTCTTCATCGCCAAGCACATCCGGTCGAACGTCCGCGAGCTCGAAGGGGCGTTGAAGCGGGTGCTCGCGTACTCCAACTTCCACGGCCAGGAAATTTCGCTGTCGCTGGCCAAGGAAGCGCTGCGCGACCTGCTCGCCGTGCAGAACCGCCAGATCTCCATCGACAACATCCAGAAGACGGTCGCGGACTACTACAAGATCCGCATCTCGGACATGCACTCGAAGAAGCGCTCGCGCGCCGTCGCGCGGCCGCGGCAGGTGGCCATGGCGCTGGCCAAGGAACTGACGCAGATGTCGCTGCCGGAGATCGGCAGCAATTTCGGCGGACGCGATCACACCACGGTCCTGCACGCCTGCCGGCAGGTCGCCAAACTGCGCGAATCGCTGCCCGACATGAACCACGACGTGAACTTCCTGCTGCAGGTGTTGCGCAGTTGAGGCAGGGGTCCGGCGGCTTCGGGAAGGACCCTTTCGAAGTCGGATTTTCCCTATGAAAAACGGCGCTCTGCGCGTATAATTGAAAGGTTTACGACGAATAGGTTGTGGGTAAATCCGGTAATTGCGCAAAGCGCGTTTTCAGTCCCCAATCGATCCACCGGGAAAACCGCGATTATCCCGCCGGTTGGCATGCGTCGAAACTCACTGAACCGGAAGCGTTTTTTGCGATCGATACCGAATTCGCTGCGCCTCCTATTAACTATTCTTACTGTTAAACAATGCAACTAAAGCAGATCGCCCGCGACGCGCTCCTGAAACCCTTGCAGGCCGTTTCCGGCATCGTGGAGCGCAGGCACACGCTGCCCATCCTCGCCAACGTGTTGCTCGAACAGCGCGAGGGACGTCTCTACGTGACGGCGACGGATCTGGAAATGCAGATCACCGCGCACAGCACGCTCGAGGGCAAGGACGGCCAGGCCACGACGGTGGGCGCGCGCAAGCTGCAGGACCTGCTGCGCGCGCTGCCCGACGACGCCACGCTCAACGTCGACGTCACCAGCAGCAAGATGACCGTGCGCGCCGGACGCTCGCGCTTCAACCTGCAGACACTGCCGGCCGCCGACTATCCGCGGATCAGCCTGGGTACCGAGCAGCTGCAGACGCTTTCGCTGCCGCAGCGCGACCTGCGCAAGCTGTTCAAGCTCGCCGAATTCGCGATGGCGCAGCAGGATATCCGTTACTACCTGAACGGCATGCTGCTGGTGGTCGACAAGGGCACGCTGCAGGCCGTGGCCACCGATGGCCATCGCCTGTCGTGGGCCAGCCTCGCGGTCCCCGGTGATTTCGCGCGCCAGGAGGTGATCCTTCCGCGCAAGACGGTGCTCGAGCTCGGCAAGCTTCTCACCGATAGCGAAGATCCCGTCACGCTCGACATCCTTGCCAACCAGGTGCGGTTCCGCTTCGAGAACATCGAACTGGTTTCGAAAGTCGTGGACGGCAAGTTCCCCGATTTCAACCGCGTCATTCCGGTCGGCCACACCAAGATGGTGGAGCTGGACCGTGTCCTGGCGCTGGCCGCGCTGCAGCGCGCGGCCATCCTTTCCAACGAGAAGTTCCGCGGCGTGCGCGTCGTGCTCGCCACGGACCTGATGAAGATCGTGTGCACCAACAGCGAACAGGAAGAGGCGGAGGAAGAGCTCGAGATCGACTACAAGGGCGATCCCCTCGACATCGGCTTCAACATCACCTATCTGCTGGACGCGTTGCAAAACGTCAACGTCGACAAGGTGCGGTTTGCCTTCGGCGATGCCAATTCGAGTGCGCTGGTGACCATGCCCGATCGCGACGACTACAAGTATGTCGTGATGCCCATGCGCATCTGAATGCGGCGCGCGTCCGCGAAATGAACCTGTAACGCGCGCCGACGCTTTCGTCGGCGCGGTTGTTTTGGCGGGGATGAAGGCTCCTCCCCAATGACGGAAGAAAGACCGAATGACACCAGCGCAACCCCTGCCGCAAACCCAGCCTACGCCCCAGCCGCAGCCCAACGGCCAGGCGAACGGCGGCGACTACGATTCCTCCAGCATCCAGATCCTCAAGGGCCTGGACGCCGTGCGCAAGCGCCCCGGCATGTACATCGGAGACACGTCGGACGGCACCGGCCTGCATCACATGGTCTTCGAGGTCCTCGACAACGCGATCGACGAGGCGCTCGCCGGCTGGTGCGATGACATCAAGGTCATCATCCACGGCGACAATTCGATCAGCGTGACCGACAACGGCCGCGGCATTCCCACGGACATCAAGGAAGGCGACGAGGAAAAGCGCTCGGCGGCCGAGATCGTGATGACCGAACTCCATGCCGGCGGCAAGTTCGACAACAACAGCTACAAGGTTTCCGGCGGCCTGCACGGCGTCGGCGTGTCGGTCGTCAACGCGCTGTCGAACTGGCTCAAGCTCAAGATCTGGCGCGACGGAAAATTCCACCAGATGGAATTCCGGCGCGGCGTCGCCGTGTCGCCGCTGGCGGTCGTGGGCGCGAGCGACCGGCGCGGCACCGAAGTCCATTTCATGGCGTCGGCCGAGACCTTCAACAACATCGAATACCACTTCGACATTCTCGCCAAGCGCATCCGCGAATTGTCCTTTCTCAACAACGGCACCAAGATCGAGCTGATCGACCAGCGCGACGGCAAGAGCGAGAACTTCGCCTACTCCGGTGGCGTCAAGGGCTTCGTCGAGTACATGAACCGGGCCAAGACGGTACTGCACCCGAAGGTGTTCCACGCGGTCGGCGAAAAGGATGGCGTCGTCGTCGAAGTGGCGATGCAATGGAACGATTCCTACGCCGAGAGCGTGCAGTGCTTCACCAACAACATCCCGCAGCGCGACGGCGGCACGCACTTGACGGGCCTGCGCCAGGCGATGACGCGCACGCTCAACAGCTACATCGAGAAGGAAGAAGTCGCGAAGAAGGCCAAGGTCGAAACCACCGGCGACGACATGCGCGAAGGCCTGACCTGCGTGCTGTCGGTGAAGGTGCCGGAGCCCAAGTTTTCGTCGCAGACCAAGGACAAGCTGGTGTCCTCGGAAGTGCAGCCGATCGTGCAGGAAGTGGTATCGGCCAAGTTGTCCGAATTCCTGCTCGAGCAGCCGGTGGACGCGAAGATCATCTGCGGGAAGATCGTCGACGCGGCGCGCGCGCGCGAAGCCGCGCGCAAGGCGCGCGACCTGACCCGGCGCAAGGGCGTGCTGGACGGCATGGGACTGCCGGGGAAACTCGCGGACTGCCAGGAACGCGACCCGGCGCTGTGCGAGCTGTACCTGGTCGAGGGAGATTCCGCCGGCGGCTCGGCCAAGCAGGGGCGTGACCGCAAGTTCCAGGCGATCCTGCCGCTGCGGGGAAAGATCCTCAACGTGGAGCGCGCCCGCTTCGAGAAGCTCGTCTCGTCGCAGGAAATCGTCACGCTGATCACCGCGCTCGGCACGGGCTTCGGCAAGTCGACCGGCGACAAGGAAGACAAGGACGCCTTCAACGCCGACAAGCTCCGCTATCACCGCATCATCATCATGACCGACGCGGACGTGGACGGCTCGCACATCCGCACGCTGCTGCTCACGTTCTTCTACCGGCAGATGCCCGAACTGGTCGAGCGTGGCCATATCTACATCGCGCAGCCGCCGCTGTACAAGGCCAAGCAGGGCAAGGAAGAGGTCTATCTCAAGGACGATCACGAGCTCAAGCAGCACTTGCTCAAGTTCGCGCTGAAGGGCGCGGAACTGACGCCGGGCACCGGCCGGCCGCCGCTGGCGGCGGAAACGTTCGCCAACGTCGCGCGCGAATTCCTGCTGGCGGAAGCGGTCATCGAACGCGTCGCGCGCCTCACCGATCCTCAGGCGCTGCACGCGATGCTCGGCGGCGTGCGCGTGGACCTGTCGACCGAAGCCGCCGCGGTTGCGAGCGCGAGCGCGCTGCAGCAGGCGATCGGCGACGGTGACGTCACGGTCGAGGCACGCTACGACGCCACGACCGAAACCCGGCGGCTGGTGATCGTCCGCATGCACCACGGCACGCCGCACGTCACCGCGATCGACGGAGATTTCCTGGCCAGCGGTGACGCCGCGCAGATTCGCGCCGCGGCCGATGTGCTGCAGGGACTCGTGCACCCGGGCGCATCGATCCGGCGCGGCGACAAGCAGCTGGCCATCCGCTCCTTCAAGGACGCGCTCGACTGGCTGCTCGCCGAGGCGCGCAACCTCACGGGCATCCAGCGCTACAAGGGGCTGGGCGAGATGAATCCGGCGCAGCTGTGGGAGACCACGATGGATCCGAAGGTGCGCCGCCTGCTGCGCGTGCAGATCGAGGACGCCATCACGTCGGAGGAAATCTTCTCGACGCTGATGGGTGAACTGGTGGAGCCGCGGCGCGCGTTCATCGAGTCCAACGCGCTGGGTGTGCGCAATCTCGACGTTTGACGCAGACCGGACGGTGCGGGCAGGGTCCTTAAGGACCTGCCGCACGAATCCCCTTCAATTCCGACTGGCCGTGGTGTAGCGTACACGCCACGCCCTGCCGACTCGCAGCAGCAGGCCGTCACGACAAGGAGGAGAACATGCGAATCCGCCAATCCGTCACCACGGTCGCGCTGACAGGTGCGCTGCTCGTTGCCTTCGGCGTCCAAGCGCAGGCCCCGACCCCGACACCGAACCTCGAGAAGTTGAAGCAGATGAAGGTCGCGACCACCGACCTCAACATTCCAGTGGTCCCGCAAACCGGCAAAAATGCGGATGCCATTCGCGAGAATCTCAAGCGCATCAAGCTTCCGCCCGGGTTCAAGATCGAGCTTTTCGCGATCGTCCCCGACGCGCGCCACATGGCGGTGGCGCCGAGCACCAACATGCTCTTCGTCGGTACCCGCAAGACCACCGTCTGGGCGGTGACCGATCGCAACAGCGACGGCGTCGCCGACGAGGTAAAGAGTTTTGCACCGAGCCTCAAGTTCACGAACCCTAACGGCGTGTGCTGGACCCGGGACGGCTTCCTGATCGTCGCCGAGCACAACCGCGTGCTCAATTTCCCGGCCGCCGAGTTCTTCTACGAGGGCCCGGACGTCGCGGTGATCGAGGTCGTGCCGCAGGGCCAGCTGGTGCCGCCCGAGGAGGAGAGCTATAACCACGGTGCGCGCACTTGCCGCGTCAGCGACGACGGCAAGCTCTACATCACGCTGGGCCAGCCGTACAACGTGCAGCCGCGCGACAAGGTCGCGATGTACGAGAAGCTGGGCATCGGCGGAATGATCCGGCTGAATGCGTTCGACGGGTCGGGACGCGAAGTGGTGGCCCGGGGTGTGCGCAATTCGGTCGGCATGGACATCAACCCCAAGGACAAGGTCGTATGGTTCACCGACAACCAGACCGACGGCATGGGTGACGAAACGCCGCCCGGCGAACTCAACCGCATTACCAAGACTGGAGGCGAGCACTTCGGCTACCCGTACATTCACGGCAACAATGTGCCGGTCGCAGGTACATCGGCGGCGCCGGACTTGAAGGACATGCAGCCGCCCGCGAACTGGACCAAGCCGCAGATAGAATTCCCCCCGCACCAGGCACAACTGGGCATGGCCTTCTACAACGGCAAGATGTTCCCCGCCCAGTACCAGGGCGGCATCTTCGTCGCCGCGCACGGGTCGTGGAACCGCACCAAGCCCTCCGGTGCGCTGATCAACTTCGTCTCGCTCAAGGCCGATGGTTCAGCCGACAAGAGCAGCGTCTTCGCCGAGGGCTGGCTCGATGAGAACGGCATCTATCGCGGCCGACCGGTGGACGTGGCGGTAATGAAGGACGGCTCGCTGCTCGTCAGCGACGATTTCGCGGGTGCGATCTACCGCATCACCTACTCGCAGTAAGGCAGTTTCAGTCGTGTCACGAGAGGGGGTGGCCCTTGCGGTCGCCGCGACGTTCGCGCTCGCGGCCGCCCCTTCGCCTGCGCTGGCCGACGCCGCGGCAGGGCGAACCAAGGCGCAGATGTGTACGCCGTGTCATGGTGCCAATGGCTTGGCCGTGGCGCCAAACACGCCGCACCTCGCCGGACAGCCCGAGCCCTATCTCGTCGATCAACTCAAGGCCTACCGCAGCGGCAAGCGCGCGCACGAGGTGATGGGCGTGGTCGCGAAGCCTCTCAGCGATGTCGACATCGCCGACCTCGCTGCGTGGTTCGCCTCGCTCGAGATCGCGCTCAGGAAGGAACCCTGAACGCACGCTGGCGGAAGCGCTCTCGCATGCTCTCCGAATAATGAATTCGGTTCGCTATGGGAGCCTCGTGTCAATAATGGTCGCATCGCACGGGAAGCGCAAAACAATACTTCGTGCTCAATCCTGGCACGCTATAAACAAAGGGGAGAGAAAATGCATCGATCGAAACCCGTATCGTGGGTGAGTGCCGCAATCTTCGTGGTGGCGGGCTCGCTGGCAGGACTTGCGCACGCAGCCGCGACCGCGGACGAGGCCGCTATCCGCGCCCAGACAACGAGCTGGGGGAAAGCCTATAACGGCGGCGACGCCAAAGGCGTGGCTGCACAGTACGCAGATGACGCGCTGCTCCTTCCTCCGGGCGCGTCCGGCGTCAGTGGCAAGCCGGCGATCCTGGAATTCTTCACCAAGGACATCGCCACCTCGAAAGCTGCCGGGGCCGTGTTCGTCCTCGATCCCAAGACCGATGTCGGGGTCTCAGGCAACATGGGTTGGGAATCGGGCACGTACAAGGTGACCGTAAAGGGGGCTGTCGTCGAGACGGGCAAGTTCCTGTCGGTCTCGCGCAAGAAAGACGGCAAGTGGCACTATCTTCGCGACACATGGAATGCGGATGCGCCAGTCGCAGCGGCCGCACGGCGCCCGCGCCAACGGCACAGCCCGCCGCCAAGAAATAGGCCGCACCCCGAAAGGCGGACCCGCGCCAACGTGCAGCGGGTCGCGCCTGGTCAACCGACGCCATCGCGGGACGGCCCTCT
>CAWIAK010000011.1:0-53779 GCA_963834045.1 uncultured beta proteobacterium
CGCGTCACGGCCTGTGCGCGACGTGCTACGGCCGCGACCTGGGCCGCGGCCACCTGGTCAACGTCGGCGAAGCGGTCGGCGTGATCGCCGCGCAGTCGATCGGCGAGCCGGGCACGCAGTTGACGATGCGGACGTTCCACATCGGCGGCGCGGCGTCGCGTACCGCGGCGGTATCGCAGATCGAGTCGAAGTCGGCGGGCACCGTGAGGTTCTCGGCGCTGATGCGCTATGTCACCGGCGGCAAGGGCGACCTGATCGTCATCGCGCGTTCCGGCGAAGTGCTGATCCACGACGACAACGGCCGCGAGCGCGAGCGCCACAAGGTGCCGTACGGCGCAACGCTGCAGGTCAAGGATGGCGACACGGTCAAGGCGGGCAAGGTGCTGGCGATGTGGGACGCCACCGCGCGTCCGATCATCACCGAGTACGCCGGCCGCGTGAAGTTCGAGCACGTCGAGGAAGGCGTCACGGTCGCCAAGCAGGTGGACGACGTCACGGGTCTGTCGACGCTGGTCGTCATCGACCCCAAGCGCCGCGCCACGGCCACGGCCAAGGGCGTGCGTCCGCAGGTGAAGCTGTTGGACGAGAGCGGCGAGGAAATCAAGCTCGCCGGTTCGGAGCTGCCGGTCAACATCACGTTCCAGCTGGGCTCCATCATCACGGTGAAGGACGGCCAGCAGGTCGCGGTGGGCGAAGTGCTCGCGCGGATCCCGCAGGAAACGTCGAAGACCCGCGACATCACGGGCGGCCTGCCGCGCGTGGCGGAGCTCTTCGAAGCGCGCTCGCCGAAGGATGCGGGCATGCTGGCGGAAGTCACGGGCACGGCGTCGTTCGGCAAGGACACCAAGGGCAAGCAGCGCCTGGTGATCACCGACATGGACGGCGTCGCGCACGAGTTCCTGATCACCAAGGACAAGCACGTCACGGTGCACGACGGGCAGGTGGTGAACAAGGGCGAGACGATCGTCGACGGTCCGGCGGATCCGCACGACATCCTGCGCTTGCTGGGGGTAGAAGCGCTCGCGCGCTACATCACCGACGAGGTGCAGGACGTGTACCGTCTGCAGGGCGTGAAGATCAACGACAAGCACATCGAGGTGATCGTGCGCCAGATGCTGCGCCGCGTGGTCATCACCGAGCCGGGCGACACGCGCTTCATCCGTGAGGAAGGCGTCGAGCGGTCGGAGTTGTTCGACGAGAACGACAAGGCGGTGAAGGACGGCAAGGAGCCGGCGCAGTATCACCATCTGCTGCTGGGCATCACCAAGGCGTCGCTGTCGACGGATTCGTTCATCTCCGCGGCGTCGTTCCAGGAAACCACGCGCGTCCTCACCGAGGCCGCGATCATGGGCAAGCGGGACGACCTGCGCGGGCTGAAGGAAAACGTCATCGTCGGACGCCTGATTCCGGCGGGCACGGGCCTGGCGTACCACACGGCGCGCAAGCGCCTGAAGATGCTGGGGCCGGAAGCGGCGGCGGCGGCCGAGGCGGCGTTCACGCCGGCGGACGAAGTCGCACCGACGACCTCGGAGGCGGCTGCCGACGCGGCCTGACGCAGCATCCCTGCAGTACGTTGGACGACGGGCTGGCGATCATCGCCGGCCCGTTTTTTTTGGTTCACTGATTTGCGCGCGAAGCGGTGCCTTCGCCTCGGGCTCAGGTGCCACCATGCGTGCCGTCGGGTGCGTGATTCGCCGCGCGCCGGGCAGTCAACCCACGACTACCCGGCGCGCGCCGCACGCACATCGCCGACGGTGGCACATTCGCCCGCGGCGAAGGCACCGCTCCGCGCTTCGGTCGCGCCTCCGACGGGCCTCGCAGGGGGTCGGGGCTGCGCAGGCGCCCGTGGGTCGCGCCGGCCGTCGCGGGTGGCGCGGCAAGCGAAGTCTTGTGTTGACGAGCGAAGTCGCGCCGGGAACCCGCAGGCCGGCGTTTGCGAATCCCGGGCGCCTGCGCAGCCCCGGCCCCCTGCGAGGTGCGGACGACTCCCGTTTGAGGCTTTTAGGCCGGAAAAGGCGTGTCGGCCGCAAAATCGGCGCGCCGCCCCGTTTTGCACCGCAGCAGGGTATTGACCCAAAAGGCGTTTGGCCCCTATAATCGCAGTCTTTTCTCCCCTTGGCAGCCCGGTAAACAAGACCGAGTCGCGGCCGAGCGGGTGGGCGTACCCGGTCGCAGCACGGAAACACATGAGGTCGACCGAGGCGCTAAAGAGTGGTCCGTGCGTCGTGCCGGTGGTTCAAAACCGGTGCCTAGCGTGGGCCACTTTGATTTGTTGCAGACCGAATTGTGCTTGGACCGGCGCGAACCGGAATTGAATTGCGGAGTTCGCGGTTTTGTCCGGTGGTTACACGTCGCAGTTTCGGGAAGCCGGCTGAATCACCTGGCCGAGCATTAAGCCCCGCGGTGCCTTGCCGGAAACGGTCGGGAAACCGCACGAAACGGAAAATTTAGATGCCAACGATCAATCAGCTCGTGCGTAAGGGCCGCAAGGCCCCCGTGTCGAAAAGCAAGGTGCCGGCGCTGCAGAACAGCCCGCAAAAGCGCGGCGTGTGCACGCGTGTGTACACGACGACTCCGAAGAAGCCGAATTCGGCGCTGCGCAAGGTCGCCAAGGTGCGCCTGACCAACGGCTTCGAGGTCATCAGCTACATCGGCGGCGAAGGCCACAACCTGCAGGAGCACTCGGTGGTGCTGATCCGCGGCGGCCGCGTCAAGGACTTGCCGGGCGTGCGCTACCACATGGTGCGCGGCGCGCTCGACACCGCCGGCGTCAAGGATCGCAAGCAGGCCCGCTCGAAGTACGGCGCGAAGCGCCCCAAGGCTGCATAAGACTAACTAGCAAGGAAACGAGTCATGCCACGTCGTCGCGAAGTACCGAAGCGCGAGATCCTGCCGGATCCGAAGTTCGCCAGCACCGAAGTCGCCAAGTTCATCAACGTGTTGATGGACAGCGGCAAGAAGTCGGTCGCCGAACGGATCATCTACGGCGCGTTCGAGTCGATCGCCAAGAAGGGCGGCAAGGATCCGCTGGAAGTCTTCACGCAGGCGCTGTCCAACTCGCGCCCGATGGTCGAAGTGAAGAGCCGCCGCGTGGGCGGCGCCAACTTCCAGGTCCCGGTCGAAGTGCGTCCCGTGCGGCGTACGGCGCTGGCCATGCGCTGGCTGCGCGAAGCGGCGCGCAAGCGCGGCGAGAAGTCGATGGGGCAGCGCCTCGCGGCGGAGCTCATCGAAGCGTCCGAAGGGCGTGGCGGCGCGGTCAAGAAGCGCGAGGAAGTGCACCGCATGGCCGAGGCGAACAAGGCCTTCTCGCACTTCAGATTCTAAGACCTACGAAAAACATTTCAAGGCGGATCTCACGAGCAATGAGAAGAAGCATCTCATTGCTCGAAATGTGAAAAGAATTTATGCCCAGAGTCACCCCAATTGACCGGTATCGCAACATTGGCATCAGTGCGCACATAGACGCAGGCAAGACCACGACCACCGAACGCATCCTGTTCTACACGGGTGTGTCCCACAAGATCGGCGAAGTGCATGACGGCGCCACCGTCATGGACTGGATGGAGCAGGAGCGCGAGCGCGGCATCACGATCACGTCCGCGGCGACGACCTGCTTCTGGAAGGGGATGGACAAGAACTTCCCCGAACACCGCATCAACATCATCGACACGCCCGGCCACGTCGACTTCACGATCGAAGTCGAGCGGTCGATGCGCGTGCTCGACGGCGCGTGCATGGTCTATTGCGCGGTCGGCGGCGTGCAGCCCCAGTCGGAAACCGTGTGGCGGCAGGCCAACAAGTACAAGGTGCCGCGGCTTGCGTTCGTCAACAAGATGGACCGCCAGGGCGCCAACTTCTTCAAGGTCTACGACCAGATGAAGTCGCGCCTCAAGGCCAACCCGGTGCCCATCCAGATTCCGATCGGCGCCGAGGAAAAGTTCGAAGGCGTCGTCGACCTGATCCGGATGCAGGCCATCTACTGGGACGAGAAGTCGCAGGGGATGAAGTACGACATGCGTCCGATCCCGGCCGAACTCGAGGCAACCGCCAAGGAATGGCGCGAAAAGATGCTCGAGAGCGCCGCCGAGGCGAACGAAGAACTGATGAACAAGTACCTCGAGTCGGGCGACCTGACTCCCGAGGAGATCAAGCTCGGCCTGCGCACGCGCACGATCGCCAGCGAAATCGTGCCGATGATGTGCGGGTCGGCGTTCAAGAACAAGGGCGTCCAGGCCATGCTGGATGCCGTGATCGAATACATGCCGGCGCCGACGGACATTCCGCCGGTGAAGGGCGAGCTCGAGAACGGCAAGATAGGCGAGCGCAAGCCCGCCGACGACGAATCGTTCTCGGCGCTGGCGTTCAAGATCATGACCGACCCCTATGTCGGCCAGCTGATCTTCTTCCGCGTCTATTCGGGCGTCATCAATTCGGGCGACACGATCTACAACCCGATCAAGGGACGCAAGGAACGCATCGGCCGCATCCTGCAGATGCACGCCAACCAGCGCGAAGAGCTGAAGGAAGTGCGCGCCGGCGACATCGCCGCGGCCGTTGGATTGAAGGAAGCGACGACGGGCGACACGCTGTGCGACCCGGCGCACGTGATCATGCTCGAGAAGATGATCTTCCCGGAGCCGGTGATCCACGTCGCGGTCGAGCCGAAGACCAAGGCCGACCAGGAAAAGATGGGCATCGCGCTCAATCGCCTCGCGCAGGAAGACCCGTCGTTCCGCGTCCATACCGACGAGGAATCGGGCCAGACGATCATTTCGGGGATGGGCGAGCTCCACCTCGAGATCCTTGTCGACCGCATGAAGCGCGAATTCGGCGTGGAAGCCAACGTCGGCGCGCCGCAGGTGGCGTACCGCGAAGCCATCCGCAAGCTCGTGCAGGTCGAAGGCAAGTTCATCAAGCAGTCCGGCGGTCGCGGCCAGTACGGCCACGTCTGGATCAAGATGGAGCCGAACGAAAAGGGCAAGGGCTACGAGTTCGTCGACGCGATCAAGGGCGGCACGGTGCCGCGCGAGTTCATCCCGGCCGTGGCCAAGGGACTGATCGAAACGCTGCCCAATGGCGTGCTGGCCGGGTTCCCGGTCGTCGACGTCAAGGTCACGCTGTTCGACGGTTCGTACCATGACGTCGACTCGAACGAAAACGCGTTCAAGATGGCCGCGTCGATGGCGTTCAAGGACGGCATGCGCCAGGCGAACCCGGTGCTGCTCGAGCCGATGATGGCGGTCGAGGTCGAGACGCCCGAGGACTTCATGGGCAACGTCGTCGGCGACCTGTCGTCGCGGCGCGGCATGATCCAGGGCATGGACGACCTGCCCACGGGCAAGGTGATCAAGGCCGAAGTCCCGCTGGCCGAAATGTTCGGGTACTCGACGACACTGCGTTCGCTGTCGCAGGGGCGCGCGACGTACACGATGGAATTCAAGCACTACACCGAGGCGCCGAAGAACGTCGCCGAGGCAGTGATCAACAAGAAATCCTGATCGTTAAGGACTATCAATCATGGCAAAAGGCAAATTCAATCGTACGAAGCCGCACGTGAACGTGGGGACGATTGGGCACGTTGATCACGGCAAGACGACGCTGACGGCGGCGCTGACGCTGGTGCTGTCGAAGCTGTTTGGTGGGGAGGCGAAGGCGTACGACCAGATCGACGCGGCGCCGGAGGAGAAGGCGCGCGGGATCACGATCAACACGGCGCACGTGGAGTACGAGACCAAGAACCGGCACTACGCGCACGTGGACTGCCCGGGGCACGCGGACTACATCAAGAACATGATCACGGGTGCGGCGCAGATGGACGGCGCGATCCTGGTGGTGAGTGCGGCGGACGGGCCGATGCCGCAGACGCGGGAGCACATCCTGCTGGCGCGGCAGGTGGGGGTGCCGTACATCGTGGTGTACATGAACAAGGCGGACATGGTCGACGACGCGGAGCTGCTGGAGCTCGTCGAGATGGAGATTCGGGAACTGCTGTCCAAGTACCAGTTTCCTGGGGACAAGACGCCGATCGTGACCGGGTCGGCGAAGATGGCGCTGGACGGGGACAAGAGCGAGATGGGCGAGGGCTCGATCCTGAAGCTGGCGGAGGCGCTGGACAGTTATATACCGGAGCCGAAGCGGCTGATCGACGGGCCGTTCCTGATGCCGGTGGAAGACGTGTTTTCGATCTCGGGCCGGGGCACGGTGGTGACCGGGCGGGTGGAGCGCGGGATTGTGAAGGTGGGCGAGAACCTGGAGATCGTCGGGTTGAAGCCGACCTTGCAGACGGTGTGCACGGGGGTGGAGATGTTCCGCAAGCTCTTGGACCAGGGGCAGGCGGGCGACAACGTGGGCGTGCTGCTGCGAGGCACCAAGCGGGAGGAGGTGGAGCGGGGGCAGGTGCTGGCCAAGCCGGGCAGCATCACGCCGCACACCAAGTTCACGTGCGAGGTGTACATCCTGAGCAAGGAAGAGGGTGGCCGGCATACGCCGTTCTTCCCGGGGTATCGGCCGCAGTTTTATTTCCGGACCACGGACGTGACCGGGAGCTGCGTGCTGCCGGAGGGCACGGAGATGGTGATGCCTGGGGACAACGTGTCGTTGACGGTGACGCTGATTGCGCCGATCGCGATGGAAGAGGGTTTGCGTTTCGCGATTCGCGAAGGCGGCCGCACCGTCGGCGCCGGCGTCGTCGCCAAGATTCTGGAGTAATAGATGAACAACCAACGCATCCGCATCCGCCTGAAGGCGTTCGACTACAAGTTGATCGACCAGTCGGCGCTGGAAATCGTCGAGACGGCGAAGCGCTCCGGCGCGGTCGTCAAGGGCCCGGTGCCGCTGCCGACGAAGATCGAGCGGTTCGACGTCCTGCGTTCGCCGCACGTCAACAAGACGTCGCGCGACCAGTTCGAAATTCGTACGCACCTGCGGCTGATGGACATCATCGACCCGACCGACAAGACGGTCGACCAGTTGATGAAGCTCGACCTGCCGGCGGGTGTCGACGTGGAAATCAAGCTTGCAGTAATCTGCGCGTAAACAATGCCCGGCGGTGTCGCCGGTGGAAACTGGCAACCCTCGGTCAATCGTAATCGAGGGTGTTGAAAGGAAGTCAAAATGAGCCTCGGACTAGTCGGGCGCAAAGTGGGCATGACCCGCGTCTTCACCGATGATGGCGCCGCCATCCCGGTGACGGTGCTGGACGTCGCCAACAACCGCGTCACGCAGATCAAGACTCCCGAGACCGACGGCTATGCGGCCGTGCAGGTCACCTACGGCAAGCGTCGCGCGTCGCGCGTGACCAAGGCCCAGGCGGGCCACCTCGCGAAGGCGGGCGTGGAAGCAGGTGTCGTCCTCAAGGAATTCCAGATTCCGGCGGACGACCTTTCCAAGTTCAAGCCGGGCGATGTCGTCGGCGTGGACACGTTCGCCGTCGGCCAGCTGGTCGACGTGACGGGCACCACGAAGGGCCGCGGCTTTTCGGGCGTGATCAAGCGCCACCACTTCAGCTCCAACCGCGCGTCGCACGGCAATTCGCGCTCGCACAACACGCCGGGCTCGATCGGCATGGCGCAGGACCCGGGCCGCGTGTTTCCGGGCAAGCGCATGGCGGGCCAGCTGGGCAACGTCACGCGCACGACGCAGCTGCTGTCGGTCGTTCGCGTCGATGCCGAACGCGGCCTGCTGCTGGTCAAGGGCTGCGTGCCCGGCGCCGACGGCGGCCACATCGTCGTCCTTCCGTCGGTGAAGACGCCGATCAAGAAGGGGGCGTGACCATGGAACTCAAGACGATCGACGGCAACGGCAAGGCGGGCGCGAGCATCAAGGCGTCCGACGACCTGTTCGGCCGCGAATACAACGAAGCGCTGGTGCACCAGGTCGTCGTCGCCTACCAGGCGAACGCGCGGCAGGGCACGCGCGCGCAGAAGGGCCGTGCCGACATCAACAAGTCGCACAAGAAGCCCTGGGCGCAAAAAGGCACGGGCCGCGCGCGCGCCGGCCAGGCCAACAGCCCGCTGTGGCGTGGCGGCGGCAAGATCTTCCCGTCCTCGCCCGACGAGAATTTCTCGCACAAGGTCAACCGCAAGATGTATCGCGCGGGACTCGCCTCGATCCTGTCGCAGCTGGTCCGCGAGGAGCGGCTGTCGGTGATCGAGGACCTGGCGCTCGACTCGCCCAAGACCAAGCAGTTCGCGCAAAGGATCAAGGCCTTCGGGCTGACGGGCAACGTGCTCGTCGTCACCGACAACCTGGACGACAACACGTACCTGTCGTCGCGCAACCTGCACGACGTGCTGGTGCTCGAGACGCGCGAAGTCGATCCGGTCAGCCTCGTCCGCTTCAAGAACGTGCTGCTGACGAAGGGCGCCGTGACGCAATTCGAGGAGATGCTGGGATGAACGCCACCACCAGCGACAAGAAGAAATTCAACGCGGAGCGCCTGATGACGGTGCTGCTGGCCCCGGTCATTTCGGAAAAGGCCACGTTCATCGCGGACAAGCATTCGCAGGTGATCTTCCGTGTGGCCCCTGACGCGACCAAGCCCGAAGTGAAGGCGGCGGTCGAGTTGATGTGGAAGGTCGAGGTGGACACGGTCCAGATCTCGATCGTCAAGGGCAAGGAAAAGCGCTTCGGCAAGTTTCATCGGCCGGCGTCGTGGCTGGAAGAAGGCGTACGTCAGCCTGAAGCCGGGCCAGGAAATCAATTTCGCGACGGAGTCCTGACATGCCCCTAGTCAAAGTCAAGCCGACGTCGCCGGGCCGCCGCGCCATGGTGAAGGTCGTCAATCCCGACCTGCACAAGGGTGCGCCGGTCGCTGCGCTGGTCGAGCACCAGAAGCGTGGTTCGGGCCGCAACAACAACGGCCACATCACGATGCGCCACAAGGGCGGCGGCCACAAGCATCACTACCGGATCGTCGACTTCAAGCGCAACAAGGACGGCATCCCGGCGAAGGTCGAGCGCCTCGAATACGACCCGAACCGCAGCGCCAACCTCGCGTTGCTGCTGTACACGGACGGCGAGCGCCGCTACATCATCGCGCCGCGCGGCGTTGCCGTCGGCACGCCGCTGATGTCGGGCATCGAAGCCGCCATCAAGCCGGGCAACTGCCTGCCGCTGCGCAACATCCCGGTCGGCACGACGGTGCATTGCATCGAGATGCAGCAGGGCAAGGGCGCGCAGATCGCGCGTTCGGCCGGCACCTCGGCGCAGCTGCTCGCGCGCGAAGGCATCTACGCGCAGTTGCGGCTTCGCTCCGGCGAAATCCGCAAGGTGCACGTCGACTGCCGCGCGGTCATCGGCGAAGTCGGCAACGAGGAGCACAGCCTGCGTTCGATCGGCAAGGCCGGCGCCAATCGCTGGCGCGGCATCCGCCCGACGGTGCGCGGCATCTGCATGAATCCGGTCGACCACCCGCACGGTGGCCGTTCCAACGGCGGCGGCCATCCGGTCTCGCCGTGGGGCACGCCGACCAAGGGCTACAAGACGCGCAGCAACAAGCGCACGGACGTGATGATCGTCCGCCGCCGCCACGCGACTAAAGGTTAACTGAGGATAAGCAATGGCTCGTTCAATCAAGAAGGGCCCGTTCGTCGACGCCCACCTGCAGGCCAAGGTGGAAAAGGCGCGCGCGGTCAGCGACAAGAAGCCGATCAAGACCTGGTCGCGCCGGTCCACCATCACGCCGGATTTCGTCGGCCTGACGGTCGCCGTGCACAACGGCAAGGCGCACATCCCGGTCTACGTGTCGGAAAACATGGTTGGCCACAAGCTGGGCGAATTCGCGCTGACGCGCACCTTCAAGGGCCACTCGGCCGACAAGAAGGTGGCCGCCCCCGCGCCGCCCCGGAAGAAGTAAGGAGCACTGACGATGCAAACCACTGCCACGCTGCGCGGCGTTCGCCTGTCGGCCCAGAAGGGCCGGCTGGTCGCCGACCAGATCCGCGGGTTGTCGGTCGACCGCGCGTTGAGCGTCCTCGCGTTCAGCCCGAAGAAGGGCGCCAAGATCATCAAGAAGGTGCTGGAGTCCGCGATCGCGAACGCCGAGCACAACGACGGCGCCGACATCGACGAGCTCAAGGTCAAGACCATCTACATCGACAAGGCCGAGACGCTGAAGCGCACCAGCGCGCGCGCCAAGGGCCGCGGCAACATCATCGGCAAGCAGAGCTGCCACATCCACGTCGTCGTTGGCGACGGAAACTAAGGGATCAATAGGTCATGGGTCAGAAGATCAATCCGACCGGTTTCCGTCTTGCCGTCAACCGGAACTGGACGTCGAAGTGGTACTCGAACAGCAAGAACTACGCGCCGACGCTGGCGCAGGACATCCGCATCCGCGAATACCTGGGCAAGAAGCTGTCGCACGCGTCGGTGTCGAAGATCACCATCGAGCGTCCGGCCAAGAACGCCCGCATCACGATTCACAGCGCGCGTCCCGGCGTGGTCATCGGCAAGAAGGGCGAGGACATCGAGACGCTGCGCGCTGACCTGAAGCGCATGATGGGCGGCGACGTCGGCCTCAACATCGAGGAAATCCGCAAGCCGGAAATCGACGCGCAGCTGATCGCCGACTCGATCGCGCAGCAGCTGGAAAAGCGGATCATGTTCCGCCGCGCGATGAAGCGCGCGATGCAGAACGCGATGCGCCTCGGCGCACAAGGGATCAAGGTCATGTCGTCGGGACGCTTGAACGGCGCGGAAATCGCCCGCCGCGAGTGGTACCGCGAAGGCCGCGTTCCGCTGCACACGCTGCGGGCCGACATCGACTACGGCTTTTCCGAGGCGCGCACGACGTACGGCGTGATCGGCATCAAGGTCTGGGTGTTCAGGGGCGAAGTGATGCCGCACAACGGAGAACCCGCGCAGGCGCCGGCACCGGCACCCGCGCCGGCGCGTCCGCGTCGCGCAGGACCAGGAGCGAAGAATGCTGCAACCAGCTAGAAGGAAGTACCGCAAGGAACAGAAGGGCCGCAACAAGGGCGTGGCGACCGTCGGCAACAAGGTCAGCTTCGGCGAGTACGGCCTGAAGGCGGTCGGCCGCGGCCGGCTGACGGCGCGCCAGATCGAGGCGGCGCGCCGGGCCATGACGCGCCACATCAAGCGCGGCGGCCGCATCTGGATCCGCATCTTCCCGGACAAGCCCATGTCGAAGAAGCCCGCCGAAGTGCGGATGGGCAACGGCAAGGGCAATCCCGAGTTCTACGTGGCCGAGATCGTTCCGGGCAAGGTGCTCTACGAGATGGACGGCGTCGAGGAATCGCTGGCCCGCGAGGCGTTCGCGCTGGCGTCGGCCAAGCTGCCGATCAAGACGACGTTCGTGCACCGGCTGATCGGCGGCTGAGGACATAGATCATGAAGAAGACCGAAACCAAGAAGTCGCTGGCGGGCAAGTCCCCGGCAGAGCTGCAGAAGGAACTGGAGGCGCTGCTGCGCGAGCAGTTCGGCCTGCGCATGCAAGCGGCGACCCAGCAGCTGCAGGACACGTCCAAGCTCCAGACCGTCCGGCGCGGGATTGCCCGCGTGCGCACGCTGATGGGTCAACAGAAGAGCCAACCGAAAGGCCAACAGGCATGAACGAGCAAGCCAACGTTCCGGCGGCCGACGCGCAGCCGGCGAAGAAAGCGATCATCCAGACGCTGACGGGCCGCGTGGTCAGCGACAAGATGAACAAGACGGTCACCGTGCTGGTCGAGCGCCGCGTCAAGCATCAGCTCTACGGCAAGATCGTCATGAAGTCGGCGAAATACCACGCGCACGACGAGACCAACGAGTGCAAGGAAGGCGATCTGGTCGAGATCGCCGCCACGCGCAAGTTGTCCAAGACAAAGGCGTGGCGCGTGTCGAGCATCCTGGAGAAGGCGCAGCCGGTCTGACCAGGCACGGGACGTGGTTGGTCCCAAAGGGACGGGGACTTGTGCAATGCGCAAATTCCCGTCATAATTACTGTTTTCGCCTGCCGCGGACAACAGTTTTGGTCCCGCGGTGGTGTCTCCCCGTACGGGGTCCAAAACTGGCCGCCAGAACGTTGTCCGCAGCGTTTTGAAAGAGGGCCTTCGAGCTACCCGGGTCGTTGACCGGGACGGCGGCGAAGGACGGCGGTTCAAGTTGGAGAGTTTGCAATGATCCAGATGCAGTCGGTACTGGACGTCGCCGATAACACCGGCGCGCGCTCCGTGATGTGTATCAAGGTATTGGGCGGCAGCAAGCGCCGGTACGCGCACATCGGCGACGTGATCAAGGTGTCGGTGAAGGATGCCGCGCCGCGCGGTCGCGTCAAGAAGGGCGAGATCTACAACGCCGTGGTCGTGCGCACCCGCAAGGGCGTCCGCCGTCCGGACGGCGCGCTGATCCGCTTCGACAAGAACGCCGCGGTGCTGCTCAACGCCAAGCTCGAGCCGATCGGCACGCGCATCTTCGGACCGGTCACGCGCGAGCTGCGCAACGAGCGGTTCATGAAGATCGTGTCGCTCGCGCCGGAAGTACTTTAAGAATCCGCGCCGCAGGAGAACGGAAATGCGCAAGATCAAGAAGGGCGACAACGTCGTCGTCATCGCGGGCCGGGACAAGGGCAAGCGCGGCGACGTGGCGCAGATCGTCGATGACCGTCACGTGATCGTGAACGGCGTCAACACGGTGAAGAAGCACGCCAAGCCGAATCCGATGAAGAACCAGCCGGGCGGCATCGTCACCAAGGAAATGCCGATCGACGTCTCCAACGTCGCGATCTGGAATCCGGTCACGCAGAAGGCCGACCGCATCGGCATGCGTGTGCTCGAGGACGGCCGCAAGGTCCGCTTCTTCAAGGGCAACGGCGAGCAGCTCGTCTGAATCAGGGACCACAGGACACACGAACATGGCACGCCTCAAAGACACCTATACCAAGGAAATCGCGCCCGCGCTGATGAAGCAGTTCGGGTACAAGTCGCCGATGCAAGTGCCGCGGATCACCAAGATCGTCCTCAACATGGGCGTGGGTGAGGCGATCGGCGACAAGAAGATCCTGGACAACGCCGTGGGCGACATGCAGAAGATCGCCGGGCAGAAGCCCGTCGTCACCAAGGCGCGCAAGGCCATCGCCGGATTCAAGATCCGCGAAGGCTACCCGATCGGCTGCATGGTCACGCTGCGCCAGAACCGCATGTACGAGTTCCTCGACCGCTTCGTCACGATCGCGCTGCCGCGCGTGCGCGACTTCCGCGGCATCTCGGGCCGTGCCTTCGACGGCCGGGGCAACTACAACATCGGCATCAAGGAACAGATCATCTTCCCGGAAATCGAGTACGACAAGATCGACGCCGTCCGGGGCATGAACATCTCGATCACGACGACCGCGAAGACGGACGCGGAAGCGCGCGCGCTGCTCACCGCGTTCAAGTTCCCGTTCAAGAACTGAAAGCCATCATGTCCAAACTGGCCCTGATCAATCGCAACGAGAAGCGCAAGAAGCTCGTCAAGAAGTTCGCCAAGAAGCACGCGGCGCTGCAGTCCATCGTGGACGACGCCAAGGCTTCCGACGAAGTTCGCTTCGCGGCGCGGCTCAAGATCCAGGCGTTGCCCCGCAACGCCAATCCGACCCGCGTGCGCAACCGCTGCGCGCTGACCGGGCGCCCGCGCGGCGTGTTCAGCAAGTTCGGCCTGGGCCGCAACAAGCTGCGCGAGTACGCCATGCGCGGCGAGATCCCCGGCATCGTCAAGGCCAGCTGGTAACGACACCGGCAACGGACAGCAAACTCAAGGCTCACCCTTATGAACATGACAGATCCCATCGCCGACATGCTGACCCGCATCCGCAATGCGCAGATGACGGAAAAGGCAACGGTAGTGATGCCTTCGTCGAAGGTGAAAATCGCGATCGCCAAGGTCCTCAAGGACGAGGGCTACATCGACGGTTTCCACGTCGCCGGCGAGGAAGTGAAGCCGATGCTCGAAATCGCGCTGCAAGTATCACGCCGGCCGCGCGGTCATCGAGAAGATCGAGCGCATCTCGACGCCGGGCCTGCGCGTCTACAAGAGCAAGGACGACATCCCGAAGGTGATGAACGGACTGGGCATCGCCATCGTGTCGACGTCCCGCGGCGTCATGACGGATCGCAAGGCCCGCGCCACCGGTGTCGGCGGCGAAGTGCTCTGCATCGTCGCTTAAGGAACAAAGACATGTCACGCATCGGCAACAATCCGGTCAAGCTGCCGCCCAAGGTCGAAGTGACCCTGGCCGCAGGCGAGATCACGGTCAAGGGTCCGCTGGGTTCGCTCACGCGCAAGTTCGGCGAAACGGTTTCCATCGAGAAGGACGGCGAGCAGCTCGTGTTCAAGGCGCTCGACGCGCGAGGCAGGCGCGATGCAGGGCACGCTGCGTGCGCTGGTCGCCAACATGGTCAAGGGCGTCACCGACGGCTACCAGCGCAAGCTCACGCTCGTCGGCGTCGGCTACCGCGCGCAGGCCGCGGGCGACAAGATCAACCTGTCGCTGGGCTTCTCGCATCCGGTCGTGCACACGATGCCCAAGGGCATCAAGGTCGAGACGCCGGCGCAGACGGAGATCATCGTCAAGGGCATCGACAAGCAGGCCGTCGGCCAGGTCGCCGCGGAAATCCGCGCCTACCGTCCGCCGGAGCCTTACAAGGGCAAGGGCGTGCGCTATGTCGACGAGCGCGTGATCATCAAAGAAACGAAGAAGAAGTAAGGACCCCTCATGGACAAGAAACAAGCTCGCAGCCGCCGCTCCCGCAAAACCCGGGTGCGCATCGCCGAGCAGCGCGCGACCCGCCTGGTGGTCAGCCGCTCGAATTGCCACATCTACGCGCAGATCATCGCGCCCGAAGGCAACAAGGTCCTGGCCAGCGCGTCGACGGTCGAAGCCGACGTCCGCAAGGACGGCAAGAGCGGCGGCAACAAGGCGGCCGCCGAGCTGGTGGGCAAGCGCATCGCCGAAAAGGCGAAGACGCTGGGCATCGAGGCGGTTGCATTCGACCGTTCCGGATTCCGCTTCCATGGCCGCGTCAAGGCGCTGGCCGAAGCCGCCCGTGCGGGCGGTCTGAAGTTCTAAGCGTCAAGCACAGAGAAAACCATGGCCCAACAACGTTCGAATTCGAGAAATCAGCAGCAGGACGACCGCGGCGACGGCTTGAAGGAAAAGATGATCGGGATCAACCGCGTCACCAAGGTGGTGAAGGGCGGACGGATCCTGGGCTTCGCCGCGCTGACGGTGGTCGGCGACGGCGATGGCCGCGTGGGCATCGGCAAGGGCAAGGCGAAGGAAGTGCCGGTCGCCGTGCAGAAGGCGATGGAAGAAGCCCGCCGCAAGATGGTCAAGGTCAGCCTCAAGAAGGGCACGCTGCATCACGCCGTCGAAGGCCGCCATGGCGCGACCAAGGTGTTCATGCAGCCCGCCGCTGACGGTACCGGCGTGATCGCCGGCGGCCCGATGCGCGCGGTGTTCGAAGTGGTCGGCGTCACCAACGTGCTGGCCAAGTGCCACGGCTCGACCAACCCGTACAACCTGGTCCGCGCCACGCTCAATGCGCTGCAGAACTGCAGCGCGCCGTCGGAAATCGCGGCCAAGCGCGGCAAGACCGTCGAAGAAATCCTGGGAGCCTGATAAATGGCCGACAAGAAGAAAATCAAGTTGACGCTCGCCAAGGGCATCGCGCGCACGCGCCAGGATCATCGCGACACGGTGCGCGGCCTGGGGCTCAAGTGGACGAACCACTCGGTCGAGGTCATCGATACGCCGTGCAACCGCGGCATGATCAACAAGGTCAGCTACCTGCTCAAGGTCGTCGAGCAGTAACGGAATACTGAGCGGAAAGAAACGTCATGCGACTCAATACAATGAAGCCGGCCGACGGCAGCAAGAAGAATCGGCGCCGCGTCGGGCGCGGCATCGGCTCGGGCCTGGGCAAGACAGCCGGCCGTGGCCACAAGGGACAAAGCTCCCGTTCCGGCGGCTTCCACAAGGTCGGTTTCGAAGGCGGCCAGATGCCGCTGCAGCGGCGGCTGCCGAAGCGCGGCTTCGTCTCGCTCGCCAAGAACGATCACGCGGAAATCCGCCTGTCGGACCTGCAGAAGCTGCCGCTCGTCGAAATCGACGTGCTGGCGCTGCGCGCCGCCGGGCTGGTCCCGGGCATGGCCAAGACGGTCAAGGTCATCAAGACCGGCAAGATCGAGAAGGCCGTGACGCTGACCGGCATTCTCGCGACCGGCGGCGCCAAGGCGGCGATCGAAGCGGCCGGCGGTAGCGTAGCCGGTGTGCCTCCGCGCAAGGTGAAAGAAGTCGAGCAGAAGGCCTGGCAAAAGAAGGCGGCAGAGCAGAAAGCCGAACCAAAGGCCGAACCAAAGGCCGAGCCGAAGGGCGAGAAGAAGGCCGCGAAGGCCGCAAAGGCCGAAAAGGCCGAGCCGAAGACCGAACGGAAGTCCGAGGGAAAGAAATAAGTGGCGCAAGGCAATCCAGCACAGAAGAGCGGTGACCGGTTCGGGGACCTCAAGCGACGCTTGTGGTTCCTGCTGCTCGCGCTCGTGGTTTACCGGATCGGGACGCACATCCCGGTGCCGGGCATCAACGCGGGCGTGCTGGACGACCTGTTCAAGTCGCAGCAGGACGGCATCCTCGGACTCTTCAACGTCTTCTCGGGCGGCGCGCTGTCGCGCTTCTCGATTTTCGCGCTGGGCATCATGCCGTACATCTCGGCGTCGATCATCATGCAGCTGTGCACGGTGGTGGTGCCCACGCTCGAGGCGTTGAAGAAGGAAGGCGAAGCCGGACGCCGCAAGATCACGCAATACACGCGCTACGCGACGCTGGGCCTGGCGTTCTTCCAGGCGCTGGCCATTTCGTCGGCGCTGGAGTCGCAGGCCGGCCTGGTGCTGGAGCCGGGTCCGACGTTCCGCCTGCTGTCGGCGCTGACGCTCGTCACCGGCACCATGTTCCTGATGTGGCTGGGCGAGCAGATCACCGAGCGCGGCCTGGGCAACGGCATTTCGCTGATCATCTTCGCGGGCATCGCCGCCGGCCTGCCCAACGCCATCGGCCTCACGCTGGAACAGGCGCGCACGGGCGCGTACTCGATCCCGCTGGTGCTCGGCATCGGCGTGCTGATCGTCGCGGTCACCGCTTTCGTGGTGTTCGTCGAGCGCGCCGTGCGCAAGATCCTCGTCAATTACGCCAAGCGCCAGGTGGGCAACAAGGTCTACCAGGGCCAGAGCTCGTTCCTGCCGCTCAAGCTGAACATGGCCGGCGTGATTCCGCCGATCTTCGCGTCGTCGATCATCCTGTTCCCGGCGACGATCGCGCAATGGTTCGGCTCGGGCGACAACACGGTCTGGCTGCGCGACATTGCCGCCACGCTGGCGCCGGGACAGCCGGTGCATGAGCTCCTGTACGCCGCCGCCATCATCTTCTTCTGCTTCTTCTACACGGCGCTGCAGTACAACCCGAAGGAGACGGCCGAGAACCTGAAGAAGAGCGGCGCGTTCATCCCGGGCTACCGTCCGGGCGACCAGACGGCCAAGTACCTGGAGAAGATCACGCTGCGCCTGACGCTGCTCGGTTCGATGTACCTGGTGGTCGTGTGCTTCATCCCGAATTTCCTGATCGCGTGGAAGAACGTGCCGTTCTATTTCGGCGGCACTTCACTGCTGATCATCGTGGTCGTGACGATGGACTTCATGACGCAGGTGCAGGCGTACCTGATGTCGCAGCAATACGAGAGCCTGCTTCGCAAAGCCAATTTCAAGGGCGGGCTGCCGACGCGCTGATGTCGAAAGAAGAAACGATCCAGATGCAGGGGGAAGTCGTCGAGATGCTCCCCAACGCCACGTTCCGCGTCAAGCTGGAAAACGGGCATGTGGTCCTGGGGCATATCTCCGGGAAGATGCGAATGCATTACATCAAGATATTGCCGGGCGACAAGGTGACGGTGGAGGTTTCCCCGTATGACCTCTCCCGGGCGCGGATCACCTTCCGCGCGAAATAGGCAGGTGGCGAGCTAAAGGAACGAAAATGAAAGTATTGGCCTCAGTGAAGAAGATTTGCCGCAACTGCAAGATCATCCGGCGCAACGGCGTTGTGCGCGTGATCTGCACGGACCCGCGCCACAAGCAGCGCCAGGGTTGATCAGGCTTCTCGCGACTAAACACTAGACAGGTTCAAAGACATGGCCCGTATTGCAGGCGTCAACATTCCGAATCACCAGCACACCGTCATCGCGCTGACCGCGATCTACGGCATCGGTCCCGCGCGCGCCAAGGCGATCTGCAAGGCGACCGGCATCGCGCCGTCGGCCAAGATCAAGGACCTCTCGGACAGCGAAATGGACCGCCTGCGCGAGCAGGTCGGCAAATTCAGCGTCGAGGGCGACCTGCGCCGCGAAGTGACGATGAGCATCAAGCGGCTGATGGACCTGAACTGCTACCGCGGCTCGCGCCACCGCAAGGGCCTGCCGGTCCGCGGCCAGCGCACCCGCACGAATGCCCGCACGCGCAAGGGCCCGAAGAAGGGCCGCACCGTCGCGCTCGCCAAGGGCGTAACTAAGTAAGCAACGTGCGGACGTAAACGAGGAACTATCGAAGATGGCACAGCAACCGTCGCAAAAGGCAACCGTCGCGCGCGCGCGCAAGAAGGTCAAGAAGAACGTGACCGAGGGCATCGCGCACATCCACGCGTCCTTCAACAACACGATCATCACGATCACCGACCGCCAGGGCAACGCGCTGTCGTGGGCGACGTCGGGCGGCGCCGGCTTCAAGGGCTCGCGCAAGTCGACGCCCTTCGCGGCGCAGGTCGCGGCCGAAGCCGCGGGACGCGCGGCGCAGGAGTGCGGCGTCAAGAATCTGGAAGTGCGGATCAAGGGCCCGGGGCCCGGCCGCGAATCGGCGGTGCGCGCGCTGAATGCGCTGGGCATGAAGATCTCCAGCATCACCGACGTGACGCCGGTGCCGCATAACGGCTGCCGTCCGCCGAAGCGCCGCAGAATTTGACAGGGGATTAAATTGGCTCGATATACAGGACCGAAATGCAAGCTGGCGCGCCGGGAAGGCACTGACCTTTTCCTGAAGAGCGCGCGGCGTTCGCTCGACTCCAAGTGCAAGCTGGAAGCCAAGCCCGGCCAGCACGGCGTGAAATCCGGCATGCGCATGTCGGACTACGGCAACCAGCTGCGCGAAAAGCAGAAGCTGCGCCGCATGTACGGCTTGATGGAGCGCCAGTTCCGCCGCTACTTCGCCGAAGCCAACCGCCGCAAGGGCTCGACCGGCACCAACCTGCTGCAGCTGCTCGAGTCGCGCCTCGACAACGTCGTCTACCGGATGGGCTTCGGCTCGACGCGCGCCGAAGCGCGCCAGCTGGTGACGCACTGCGCGATCATGGTCAACGGCAAGCACCTCAACGTTCCGTCCGCCATCCTGAAGGCGGGCGACGTCGTGACGGTGACCGAAAAGTCGAAGGCGCAGCTGCGCATCACGGATTCGCTGCAACTGGCCGAGAAGGTCGGCTTCCCGTCGTGGGTCGAAGTCGACCCGAAGAAGATGGCGGGCACGTACAAGGGTGCGCCGGACCGTTCGGAATTCGGCCAGGACATCAACGAGAGCCTGGTCGTCGAGCTGTATTCGAAATAATTCGGAGTGAGCCGTCGGTCGCGGATGAATCTGCGACTGACGCTTTGTATTTCTGGGTTCTAAATAACCCTAAAGGTACCGCATGCAGAGCAATATCCTGTTGAAGCCGCGCATCATCGACGTGCAATCGACGTCGCCGTTTCACGCCAAGGTCGTGATGGAGCCGTTCGAGCGCGGGTATGGCCACACGCTCGGCAACGCGCTGCGCCGCGTGCTGTTGTCGTCGATGCCGGGCTATGCGCCGACCGAGGTGAAGATCTCGGGCGTGCTGCACGAGTACTCCGCGCTGGACGGCGTGCAGGAAGACGTCGTCGACGTCCTGCTCAACCTGAAAGGCGTGGTGCTGAAGCTCCACAATCGCGACCACGTCATGCTCAAGCTGCAGAAGTCGGGCGAAGGCGTGGTGACCGCCGCGGACATCGAGCCGAACCACGACGTCGAGATCATCAATCCCGAGCATGTGATCGCCCACCTCACGGCCGGCGGCAAGCTCGAGATGGAAATCCGCGTCGAAAAGGGTCGTGGCTATCAACCCGCGACGGCGCGCGTCAAGCCGGAAGGCGGCCGCACGATCGGCAGCATCCTGCTCGACGCCTCGTTCTCGCCGGTCCGCCGCGTGAGCTACGCCGTCGAGTCGGCGCGCGTCGAACAGCGCACCGACCTGGACAAGCTGGTGCTGGACATCGAGACCAACGGCGTCGTCGAGCCGGAGCAGGCCGTGCGTTTTGCCGCGTCCGTGCTGGTCGAGCAGCTGTCGGTGTTCGCCGACCTGAAGGGCACGGACGTTCCGGCCACGGAGCGCAGCTCGCCGCAGGTCGACCCGATCCTGCTGCGCCCGGTCGACGACCTGGAGCTGACGGTGCGTTCCGCGAACTGCCTCAAGGCCGAGAACATCTATTACATCGGCGATCTCATCCAGCGCACGGAAACGGAACTGCTGAAGACGCCGAACCTGGGCCGCAAGTCGCTGAACGAGATCAAGGAAGTGCTCGCCTCGCGCGGGCTTTCGCTGGGAATGAAGCTCGAGAACTGGCCGCCGGCCGGCCTCGACCGACCGTAATATTCGAGAACAAGCAAAGAACAAGACCGAGCGCCGTGTGAACCGGCGCCACCTACCAAAGGGCAATAGTCATGCGACACAGACACGGGCTGCGCAAGCTCAACCGGACCAGCAGCCATCGCCTCGCGATGCTGCGCAACATGACCAATTCGCTGTTCCTGCACGAGGCGATCAAGACGACGCTGCCGAAGGCGAAGGAACTGCGCCGCGTCGCCGAGCCGCTGATCACGCTGGCCAAGACGCCGACGGTGGCCAATCGCCGCCTCGCGTTCGACCGCCTGCGCGATCGCGACATCGTGACCAAGCTGTTCAACGAGCTGGGCCCGCGTTATCAGGGGCGCCCGGGCGGCTACCTGCGCATCCTCAAGTACGGGTTCCGGCAGGGCGATGCCGCGCCGATGGCGTGGGTCGAGCTGATGGACCGTCCCAACGGCGAAGCCGCGCCGGAAGGCACCACCGTCGAGAAGTAGGCGCCCTCCGCGGGCGTTGCACCGAAAGGCCGGGCTGAAGCGTAGCCCGGCTTTTTTCTTTCCGCGGGCGCGGGCGCTCGTGTAGGATCGCGACGTTATGGCGGATACGATCCTGGTCACTGGCGGCGCCGGCTACGTCGGCTCGCACGTCGTCGTGGAACTGGCGCGCGCCGGTCACGCGCCGGTCGTGCTCGACAATTTCAGCAACAGCACGCCGGCGATCCTGCCGCGATTGCAGGCGCTTGCCGGCAGGCCGGTGCCCTGCGTGACCGCGGATGTCCGCGACATCGTGGCGCTGCGGTCGGCCTTCCACGACCACCCGATTTCCGCCGTCATTCACTGCGCGGGACTGAAAGCCGTCGGCGAGTCGCAAGCGCGGCCTCTGGCTTACTACGACGTCAACGTCGGCGGTGCGCTGGCCCTGGCCGAGGTCATGGGCGAGGCCGGCGTGGCCACGCTCGTGTTCAGTTCGTCGGCCAGCGTCTACGGGCAGCCGGACGAACTGCCGGTCGCCGAGGACGCGCCGCTGCGGCCGCAGAATGTCTACGGACGCACCAAGCGCGTGGTCGAGGAATTCCTGCGCGACCTGGCGAAGGCCAATGCCAACTGGCGCATCGCGATCCTCCGCTATTTCAACCCTGCCGGCGCGCATTCGTCCGGCATGCTGGGCGAGGCCGCGCGCGGCCGCCCGAACAACCTGGTGCCGTTGTTGTGCCGCATCGCCGCCGGCGAGTTCACGGAGCTTTCGGTCTACGGCAACGACTGGCCCACGCCCGACGGCACGGGCATTCGCGACTACCTGCACGTGCAGGATCTCGCCGAAGGCCACGTGGCGGCGCTGCAATTCCTGGCGCGCACCTATGGCTCGACCACATTCAACCTCGGCGCCGGTCGGGGCCATTCGGTGATGGAAGTGGTGGAGGCATTCGAAAAGGCGTGCGGACGCAAGGTCGGCAAGACGTTCGCGCCGCGCCGCGCGGGCGACGTGGCCAGCTACTACGCGGACCCGGCGCGCGCGCAGAAGGTCCTGGGCTGGAGCGCAACCCGCGACCTCCACGCCATCTGCGCCGACGCGTGGCGCTGGCAGAAGAACGGTGGGCGGTACTGACCGCAATCCGCGAGGAATTGCGGTGGACGCCGCTGCGCAACCCGACGCCAATCGCCGACGCTAGGCTGTCACGACGGCCTTCAGCGCTTCGACGCGAATCTCCTCGGTCAGCCGCGCCTTCAACTCGGAGAATTCGCGCGCGATGGCGGTGCGCTGCTGCATGCCGCCCGACAGCATCTTCGGATAGTGGTGCTCGAAGCCGGCCAGTCCCACGCGGTTGGCAGGCGAGGGAACCCGCTCGTCAGCAGGCGTAGAATATTTCTCCCCCGAGGAAAATCCAGTGAATAGTGCGATCACCAGGCCCGTTCTTTGTGTTCTGCTGGTCGCGCTGGCGTCTCTCGCCTCCGCCCAGCAGGCAAAGAAAGTCCCGCGCGTAGGTTATCTGGCGGCCGTTTCGGCGTCCGCCGACGCACCGCGGCTGGAGTCCTTCCGGCAGGCGTCTGCGCGAACTGGGCTACGTCGAGGGGCAGAACATCATCGTCGAATACCGCCACCAGGATCGCGATTTCGAGCGGCTTCCCGACATCGCGGCCGAGCTGGTCCGTCTCAACATCGACGTGCTGGTCGCGGTCACGACGAATGCCGCGCTGGCGGCCAAGAAGAGCGCCGGAAGCGTTCCCATCATCTTCATGGGCGTCACCGATCCGATTGCCGCCGGACTGGTCGAGAGCCTGGCGCGTCCGGGGGGCAACAGCACCGGCATTACCAACATGGCCGCGGTGCTGACCGGCAAGCGGCTGGAGTTTCTCAAGGAAGCGCTGCCCAGGACTTCCCGCGTCGCGGTGCTGTGGGACCCGCAGGCGCCAGGTTCCGTGCCGCAATGGAAAGGCAGCCAGGAACCCGCCAAGGAACTGGATCTGCAGCTCTATTCGATGGAGGTGAGCAGCGTCGACAATTACGACGCCGCGTTCAGGAAGGCGATCGAAGCGCGCAACAGCGCGGTATGGGTGACGCTCAACCCGTTGGCCAACTCGAACCAGAAGTTGATCGCGGAACTCGCCATCAAGAACCGGCTGCCGTCGATATGCGCGCGGGGCGACTACGCGGAAAACGGCTGCATGCTCTCCTACGGGCCCAGCTACAGCATCGAGGGCCGCGACGGCGCGCGCTTTGTCGACAAGATCATCAAGGGCGCCAGGCCGGCCGATCTCCCGGTGGAACAGCCGACCAAATTCGAGCTGGTGATCAACCTGAATACGGCGAAGCGGATCGGCGTGACGATTCCGCCGTCGGTGCTGAACCTCGCGGACAAGGTGATTCAGTGACCGCTTCGTTCCATTCCCCGTAGCGGGCGAAGGCAAGGCGCGAAATTCCGCGCCGCCGTCGTCTCAAGGCTTCGGTGGCGCGCGTACGTTCGCGGATGCCCGCGAGCGTGAGCTTGCCCAGCGGCGCGCCGCCATCGCCGGTCACGGTCAGCGCGTCGACGCCAGCCGAGAACATCATCGCCAATGCGTCGCGCAGGCTCGCTTCCGCGGGGATCGCGTGCGCCGGCAGGTGGCTTCCCAGCGGCTCCAGCGCCGTGTCGACGCGGACCAGCGCGATGCGCTTCAATGCGCGGTCCGTCCCCACGAACGACTCGACGAACGCGTCGGCGGGATGGGCAAGGATCGCCTCGGGCGTGTCGTACTGGACGAGCGCGCCGTCGCGCAGGATGGCGATGCGGTCGCCCATCTTGATGGCCTCGTCGATGTCGTGAGTGACGAACACGATCGTCTTCCTGAGGCCGCGCAGGATGCGCAGGAATTCCGCCTGCAGCCGCGCGCGCGTGATCGGGTCGATGGCGCCGAAAGGCTCGTCCATCAGCATCACCGGCGGGTCGGCGGCAAGCGCGCGCGCGACGCCCACGCGCTGTTTCTGCCCGCCGGAGAGCTCGCGCGGAAAGCGGTCGCGATATTGCGCGGGCTCCATGCCGACCAGCTGCAGCAGCTCGTCGACGCGCGCCGCGATCCGCGCATCGGTCCCAGCCGAGGAGCTTGGGCACCGTCGCGATGTTGTCGGCGATCGACCAGTGCGGGAAGAGGCCGACATGCTGGATCACGTAGCCGATGCTGCGGCGCAGGCTCACCGGATCGGTCGTCATTACGTCGCGCCCCGCCACGCGCACGCTTCCCGCATCGGGCTCGAGCAGGCGATTGATGATGCGCATCGTCGTGGTCTTGCCGCAACCCGGACGGCCCGATCAGTACGCAAACTTCGCCCTCGGGAACCGTCAGCGTCAGATGATCGACCGCCGGCCGCGCGGCGCCGGGGAATTGCTTGACCAGCCCGCGGATCTCGATCATCGCGCCCGCATTCCGAGCGGCGTCAGCACGTTCTGCAGGTACCCGAACAGCCGGTCCGCGCCGATGGCGAGCAGCGTCGCGGGAATCGCGCCGACCAGCAATTGCGGCACCGCCATCATGGCGATGCCTGCGGTGATGAAATCGCCGAGTCCGCCGCCGCCGATGTAGGCCGCCAATACCGCGCCGGACACGACCTGCACGGCCGCCGTGCGTATGCCCGCGAAGATCACGGGCATCGAGACGGGCAATTCGACGTCGCGCATGATCTGCACCCGGGTCATGCCCATCCCGCGCGCGGCGTCGACCATGTCCGCATCGACCTGCGCCAGCGCCGTGCAGGTGTTGATCAGGATCGGCGGCAGCGCCAGCAGCGTCAGCGCGAAAAGCGACGGCATGAATCCGGTGCCGAGGATGGGCATCACCAAGGCCAGGACGGCCAGCGACGGGAGCGTGCGACCGATGTTGGCCGCGGTGATCGCCGCGAGCGTCGCGCGCCGATGGTCCGCGAGCAGCACGCCGACGGGTACGGCCACCGCGATGGCCAGGCCAAGCGCGGACGCGGACAGCGCGACGTGCGTCGTCAGCGCGTCCAGGAAGCGCGCCGGGTGCGCGGCGACGAACTGCCAGGCTTCGAGCAGGAGCACGCGTCGCCCGGCCTTCAGGCGGCGCGATGCCGCAGCCAGCCTTCGACCCGCGCGAGGCTCAAGTCGGCGGCGACGGCAAGGGCGCAGGACGTCAGCGCGCCGACCCAGATCTTGGGGGCGAAGTCATTGCTGATGCCGGTGAAGATCAGCGTGCCCAGGCCGCCCGCGTTGACATAGGCGGCGACCACGGCGACGCTGATGACGGTGACCGTCGCGATCCTGAGTCCCGCCACGATCACCGGCAGCGCCAGCGGCAACTCGATCTTCACCAGGATCTCGCCGTCGCGCATGCCCATGCCGCGCGCCGCGTCGACGACTTCCGCGGGCACTTCGCGGATGCCGGCGGCGACATTGCGGATCATGATCATCAGCGAGAACGCGACCATGCAGATGATCGCGTTGGTCTTGCCCAGCCCGACGAGCGGGATCAGCAGCGCCAGGAACGCCAGCGTGGGAATCGTGTAGAGAAAGCCGGTGACGGCAATGGCCCACCGGAACACGCGGTCGTTGCGCGCGGCCCAGATGCCGATGGCGAGCGACAGCGCAAACGCGATCGTCAGCGCCGTCAACGAAATGACGATGTGTTCGCCCAGCGCAACCAGCACCTGGTCCCAGTTGCCGCGCAGCCACTTCATCGCAAGCGCATCAGCGCACGATGCCCTTGGCCTTCAGGAACGCGCGCGCGACGTCCTTCGGCTCCTCCTTGTCGCCATCGACCTGGTAGTTCATCGCGGCCATCGTCGGCTCGTCCAGCAGCGCATCGACGCGGTTGAGCACTTCGGCGATCTGCGGGTTGGCGTCGAGCGCTTCCTTGCGCACGACGGGAACGAGGTAATACGGCGGCCACAGGTTCTTGTCGTCCTTCAGGCGCTTCAGCTTCAGCGCGCTGATCATGCCGTCGGTGGCGTAGCCGTTGACGACGTCGATCTGCTTGCCGGAGAGCGCCTGGTAGCGCAGGCCGATCGCCATCTGCAGGTCCTCCTTGAATTCCATGCCGTAGACGGCCTTGAGACCGGGAATCCCGTCGGCGCGGTCGCGAAACTCCGGTCCGGCGCCGAGCTTCAATTCCTTCGCGACGCGCGCCAGGTCCGACAGCGTCTCGAGCTTGTACTGCGCGGCGGTCTCGGGACGCACGACCATGTTGTACGTGTTGTTCATCGGCGACTGGTTGAGGAGCACGAGCCCTTTGGCTGCGTACTCGGCCTTGACCTTGTCGTAGACGGCCTGCTTGTCGGTCATGGCCGGCTGCTTGAGCACCGCCAGCAGCATGGTTCCCGTGTATTCGGGGTAGAGGTCGATCTGCTTTTCCTCGAGTGCCTTGTGCGCGATCAGCGTGCCGCCCAGGTTGATCTTGCGCTCGACCTTGATTCCCGCGGCTTCGAGCGCCTGCGCGTAGATCTCGGCGACGATGAACTGCTCGGTGAAGTTCTTCGAGCCGACGCGGACCTGGCCGGAGGCAGCAGAGGCGGCCAGCATCAGGATTGCGACGGCACCAACACGACGGACAATGCGCTGCAGGGACATGAAGGGCTCCGATGGGAGGGAGGCAACGAATGGCCGGCACGACGAACTGGCCATTCTTCCCGTGCTGCCTGACGGTGTCAATTCGGCAAAAGCGAAATCGGTATTGGCGTGTTTGTCCTATGGCTCTACAATCGCATGCGCGCCCGGCAGACCGGAACATGACGACCCACTGCGTCCTTTCCCCCAACGACTACCGCCGCATGCCGTGGAAGAACGGCGTCGGTCACACGACTGCAAATCGCCACCCATCCGGCGGATGCGGGTCTCGCGTCGTTCGTGTGGCGGGTCAGCGTGGCCGAAGTCACGCAGGACGGTCCCTTTTCTCCGTTTGCCGGCGTCGATCGCACGCTGGTCCTGCTGACCGGCGCCGGGATGAAGCTGGAGGGCTACCGCGAGCCGATGGAGTTGCGCATGCCTTCGAGCCGCTCAACTTTTCCGGCGACGAGGCGCTGAATTGCAGCCTGGTGGCCGGACCGGTGCGCGATTTCAATCTCATGGTTCGGCGCGGCGCGGCACGTCGGCAATGTCGTCGTCCGCCGCGAAGGAGGCGAGCCCATTCCGCCCGCGGACACGTACGTCTGTTACGCGGCGCTCGGAGCGTCGGAATGCCTGGTTGCCGGCCATCCGCCGATTTCGCTCGCCGAGGACCATGCGCTGCTGGTGACGCCGGAATCGGGCGCGGGCGTGCACGGACTCAGCGTGAACCCGCTCGCCGCGGGATCGGTCGCGCTGGTCGCCGCGATCCGGCTGCAATGAACGCCGGTCCCATGGCACACCCGAGGATCGCGTGCTGACGTTCGCCGCGGAGGCGGCGCTGCTGCCCGGAGGCTGGGCGCGCGATGTGGTGTTCGTCATCGGTGACGACGGGGTGATCGCCAGCATCGCGCCGAATGCCGACACGGCCGGGTTGGAACATGCCGCGGGTCCGGTCGTTCCGGCGATGCCGAACCTGCACTCGCATGCTTTCCAGCGCGCGCTCGCCGGCCGCACCGGCAGGACGTCGCTGTCGCATGACGACAGCTTCTGGACGTGGCGGCAGGCGATGTACGCGTTCCTGGACCGCGTCGACGCCGACGCGTTCGAGGCGATCGCCGCGCAGGCTTATGTGGAAATGGCGAAAGCGGGATACGCGTCGGTCGCCGAATTCCATTACGTGCATCACGATTCCGCAGGCAAGCCGTTTGCGGACCCCGCGGAACTCGCGTGGCGAGTCGTCGCCGCGGCGCGCGTGGCGGGAATCGGCCTCACGCTGCTTCCCGTGTTCTATGCGCACGCCGGCTTCGGCGGCACGCCGACGACGGCGGGACAGCGCCGCTTCGCGCACACCACCTACACGTTCACGCACCTGTACGAGCGCTTGCAGCAGGGGATCTCCGACGCACGGCTACGTGCTGGGCGTGGCGCCGCACAGCCTGCGCGCGGTAACGCCGGAGGAAATGGGCCACGTCGTCCGCCTTGCCGCGCCGGACGCCCCGGTGCACATCCATGCGGCGGAGCAGACGAAGGAAGTCGACGACTGCTTCGCGTGGAGCCGCCTGCGTCCGGTCGAGTGGCTGCTCACGCAGGCGAGCGTGGACGCGCGCTGGTGCATCGTGCACGCGACGCACATGACGGAAAAGGAGGTGGCCGCGCTGGCCGCGAGCGGCGCGGTGGCGGGGCTGGCGCCGACCACGGAGGCCGACCTGGGCGATGGCACGTTTCCGGGCCACGCCTATCTTGCCGCCGGCGGACGGTTCGGCGTCGGCAGCGATTCGAACACGATCATCGACCCGTTCGCGGAGTTGCGGCAATTCGAGTGGTCGCAGCGGATGCGGATGCGCAGGCGCAATGTGCTGGGATCGCCCGGCGAGCAGTCGATCGGAACGACGCTGTGGGCGAGTGCCGCGCGCGGTGGCGCGCAGGCGGTGGGGCAACCGGTCGGCGCGCTCGAAGCCGGTCTTCGCGCCGACCTGGTCGTGCTGAATCCTTCCGATCCGGCGCTGGCCGGGCAGGTGGCGGACGACGTCCTCGACGCGGCGATCTTCGGCCCGTCCCGCGATCCCGTGCGCGACGTCATGGCGGGCGGCAAATGGATCGTCCGCGACGGTCATCACGCGGCCGAGGAAGAAACCTTCGCCCGCTACCGCGCCGCGCTTGCGCGCATCGACCCCCGACGATGACGCCGGCAACCTTCGACCTGCTGCTGGTGGACGCGCACGTGGCCACGATGCGTGCCGGCGGCGCGCCCTACGGCGCGATTCGGGACGGCGCAGTGGGCGTGAACGGCGGCGCCATCGCGTGGGTGGGCCGCGCGAGCGATGTTCCGCGCGACATCAAGGCGCACCGGACATTGCAATGCGGCGGACGATGGCTGACGCCGGGACTCGTCGACTGCCACACGCATCTCGTCTACGCGGGAAATCGCGCCGGCGAATTCGAACAGCGGCAGAATGGCGCGAGCTACGCCGACATCGCCCGTGAGGGCGGCGGCATCAACGCGACGGTGCGCGCGACTCGCGCCGCGAGCGCCGCCGACCTCGCCGTGCAGAGCCGGCCCCGGCTGGCCGCGCTGGCAGCGGAGGGCGTCACGACGATCGAGATCAAGTCCGGCTACGGACTGGAGACGACGGCCGAGTTGAGGCAGCTCGACGTCGCGCGCGCGCTGGGCGGGCAGCTCGGCGTCGATGTGCGCACGACGCTGCTCGCGGCGCATGCGCTTCCTCCCGAGTTCGCCGGACGCGGCGACGATTACATCGACTATGTGTGCCGCGAGATGATTCCCGCGGTCGCGCAGGCGGGCGCCGCCGATGCGGTCGATGCGTATTGCGAGACCATCGGCTTCACGCCCGCGCAGACGCAACGCGTGTTCGCGGCGGCACGCGAGCATCGCCTGCCCGTCAAACTGCACGCCGACCAGCTGTCGGACATGGGCGGCGCGGCGCTGGCCGCGGCCGCGGGCGCGCTCTCCGCGGACCATCTCGAATTCACCAATGCAGCGGGCGTGGCCGCGATGGCGCGCGCGGCGACGGTCGCCGTGCTTCTGCCTGGGGCGTTCTACGCGTTGCGCGAAACGCAGTTGCCGCCGATCGCCGCGTTCCGGGAACAAGGGCGTCGCGATGGCCGTGGCGACGGATTGCAACCCCGGCACGTCGCCCGCGACGTCGCTGCTGCTGATGCTGAACATGGCGTGCACGCTGTTCCGGATGACGCCGGAGGAGGCGCTGGCGGGCGCGACCGTGCATGCGGCGCGCGCGCTCGGCCTGACCGACCGCGGCACGCTCGACGCCGGGCAGCGCGCCGACATCGTCGCGTGGGACATTGCCGAGCCGGCCGAGCTCGCCTACCGGATCGGCGGCAATCCCTGTGCGGGCGTGATTCGCGCCGGACAGCGTCGCGCGCTGGGAGGCATGATGGATCTGTGGCGACTGCACCGCGGCGACAGTCCACTGGTCATCGACGTTCCGCATTCGGGCACGCACCTTCCCGATGCGCTCGCGTCGCGGCTGACCGCGATTGCGCGGACCGTTCCCGATACCGATTGGCATGTCGACCGCCTCTACCAGTTCGCGGCCGCGGAAGGCGCCACGCTGTTTTGCGCCACGCAATCGCGGTACGTGGTCGATCTCAATCGCGATCCATCGGGCGCGGCGCTGTACGCCGGCGCCGACAATACCGAACTCTGCCCGACGCGCACGTTCGGCGGCGAGGAGATCTACGTGGACGGCGAAGCGCCGTCGCCGGCGGAAGTGGCGGACCGGCGCGCGGCATCGTTCGCGCCCTATCACGCCGCGCTCGCGGCGGAGATCGCGCGCGTGCGCGAACGTCATGGCTTCGCGGTGCTTCTCGACGGCCATTCGATTCGCGCCGAAGTCCCGCGATTCTTCGCGGGCCGCCTGCCGGACCTGAACCTCGGCACGGCAAGCGGCGCGAGTTGCGCGCTTGCGCTGCAGGCGGCCGCGACCCGGGTGCTCGCCGAGGCGGAGGGATTCACGCACGTCGTCAACGGGCGCTTCAAGGGCGGCTGGGTCACGCGCCACTATGGGCAACCGCAACAGGGCGTGCACGCATTGCAGCTGGAAATGGCGCAGGATTGCTATATGGACGAGGCGCCGCCTTACGCTTGGGACGCGGCGCGGGCGAGCCGCCTGGGTGGCGTGCTGCGACGCCTGGTGCGCGAATTGACCGCGTTCCGGCCACGGTCATGATCCGCATCTACACTGCGCTGCAGCGCTATGACGCGTTCCTCGTCGCCGACCGCCTGAACCAGGCCGGCATCAAGGCTCACGTGTTCAACCAGCACGCGTCGAGCATCGTCGGCGAAGTCGCCCCGGATGTCGCGCAGCCGCAAGTCTGGATCGAACGCGAATGCGACGTCGAGCGCGCGCGCGTCGTGCTGCGCGAAATCGAGACGGCGGGATCGGCGAAGGCCGAGGTCAGGTGCGTCGGGTGCGGCGAGCTTTCGCCGGCGAACTTCGACCTGTGCTGGAACTGCGGGGCGGCCGTCTAGGACGGCCTACGGCTCCCTGGGTTCGTCGAGCAGTGCCTGCGCCCGGGCGCGTCCGGACTGCTCGCCCATGCTGGGAGCCGCTTCCGGTTGTTCGATGTCGACACCACCGCGCCTGCGCCGGCGCAGCACGACGAACCATATCAGCGCTCCGCCCAGCAGGAATGCGAACGGCCCGAACCAGAGCAGCCACGTCGTCGGCTTGACCGGCGGCTTGTACAGAACGAAATCACCGTAGCGCGCGACCAGGTATTGCTTGATCTCGGCGTCGCTCTTGCCCTGCTGCGCGAGCTCGCGCACTTCGCGGCGAAGGTCCTCCGCCAGCGGCGCGGTGGAATCGGCCAGCGTCTGGTTCTGGCAGACGAGGCAGCGCAGCTCCTCGGAAAGTGTCTTCAGGCGCGCTTCGAGGGCGGCATCCTTCGGCGCCTGCGCGACCGCGGTGGCGGCCATGAAGAAAAGCGTTGCCGCGCCAGGAGGAGGCGTTTCATGATTTCTGCAGCTCGCGCACCAGCGGCAGGATCTTGTCCTTCAGGCTTTCCTGCGTGATCGGCCCGATCTGCTTGTAGCGGATCACGCCGTTCTTGTCGACGACGAACGTCTCCGGGACGCCGTAGACACCCCAGTCGATGCCCACGCGGCCATCCGCGTCGACGACGGAAACCTTGTACGGGTCGCCGTTCTCCGCGAGCCATCGCTTGCCCGAGGGCGTTCGTATCCTTGTAGTTGAGCCCGATGACCGGAACGACGTTCGTCTTGGCCAGTTCGACCAGGAGCGGATGCTCGACGCGGCAGGACACGCACCACGACGCCCACACGTTGAGCAGCCAGACCTGACCCTTGAGATCCGCGGGGCCAAGCTGCTTGGACGGATCGTTCAGCTGGGCAAGCCTGAACGCGGGGGCGGGCTTGTCGACGAGCGGCGAGGGCACTTCGTGCGGATCGCGGAAGAGCCCGACATAGAGAAAGCCGACGAGGACGACGAAGAAGCCGAGCGGCAGCAGGAAGCGCATCGCTTTCATTGGTCAGGCCGCCCCTGCTGCGCCGGACAGCGCGGTGAATTTCTGCTTGACGGTGAGGCGGTAGCGGCGGTCGCTCATCGCGATGAAGCCGCCCAGCGCCATCAGGAACGCGCCGCCCCAGATCCAGTCGACGAACGGCTTGACGTACACGCGCACGCCCCATGCGCCGGCCTCGCCCTTGTCCGTGGTCGGTTCACCGAGCGAGACGTAGCGATCGCCCAGGAAGCCGGGATCGATCGCGGCCTCGGTCATCGCCGAGCCGGACGCGTTGTAGACGCGCTTCTCGGGCCGCATCGTCTGCACCAGCTTGCCGTCGCGGCGCACCTCGAACGTGCCGACCACCCCGCGATAGTTGGGGCCGGTGACGGGTTCGACGCCGCGGAACGTGTACTCCTCGCCGCGCACGGTGACGCTTTGCCCGACGTCGAGCGGCACGTTGACCTCGAACTCGTAGCCCTTGACCAGCGTCACGCCGACGATGAACACGGCCACGCCCAGATGCGCCAGCATCATGCCGTACCACGCCGCCGGGTTGGCGGCGAGACGCTCCCACAAGCTGTTCTGCGGCGCCTTGCGCAAGCCGATGCACGACGGACACGATCGTCGTCGCGACGATCCATAGCGACAGGAACAGGCCGCACGCCACCAGCGGCGACCACGCGCCCATCGTGAATGGCAGCAGCGCGGCGGTGACGACGGCAACGACGAACGCCCACTTGAGCCTGGACGCCAAGTCGGGCAATTCCGCCTGCCGCCAGCTTGCGATGGGACCGATGCCCATCAGGAATGCGGCGGGCGCCATCAGGATCGGGAACACCAGGTTGAAGTACGGAGGGCCGACCGACGCCTTGGGCAGGTTCAGCGCGTCGAGGAACAGCGGATACATCGTGCCCAGGAACACGGCGGAGAGCGCCACCACGAGCAGGATGTTGTTCGCCAGCAGCGCGGATTCGCGCGAGACCATCGCGAAGCCTGCGCCGCCGCCGACGGCGCCGGCGCGCATCGCGTAGAGCGTGAGCGAGCCGCCGATCACGATCGCGAGGAATGCCAGGATGAAGACGCCGCGCGCGGGGTCGGTGGCAAATGCATGCACCGACGTCAGCACGCCGGAGCGCACGAGGAACGTTCCGAGCAGCGACAGCGAAAACGCGACGATCGCCAGCAGCACGGTCCAGCTCTTGAACGTGCCGCGCTTTTCGGTCACCGCGAGCGAATGCAGCAGCGCGGTGCCCACCAGCCACGGCATGAACGATGCGTTCTCGACCGGATCCCAGAACCACCATCCGCCCCAGCCCAATTCGTAATAGGCCCACCAGCTGCCGAGCGCAATGCCGATGGTCAGGAACGACCACGCCGCCGTGGTCCACGGCCGCGACCAGCGCGCCCACGTGGCGTCGAGCCGGCCGCTCAGCAGCGCTGCGATGGCGAACGAGAAGGCGACCGAGAATCCGACGTAGCCCATGTAGAGCATCGGCGGATGGATCACCATGCCGGGATCCTGCAGCAGCGGATTCAGGTCGCTGCCTTCGGCGGCGGCGGGAACGAGGCGCAGGAACGGATTGGACGTGAACAGCAGGAATGCCAGGAAGCCGATGGAGACCAGCCCCATCACAGCGAGCACGCGCGCCAGCAGCGCATCCGGCAGGTTGCGCGAGCGCAGCGTCACCGCCGTGGCCCAGCCGGTCAGCATCAGCACCCAGAGCAGCAGCGAACCCTCGTGCGAACCCCAGGTCGCGGCGATCCGGTATTGCAGCGGCAACTGCGTGTTCGAATGTTCCGCGACGTTGATCACGGAAAAATCGCTGGTGGCGAAGCTCCAGGCCAGGCATCCGAATGCGAGCGCGACCAGCGCGAACTGCAGCCGCGCCGCGGGCTTGGCGAGCCCCATCAGGGCTGCGTTGCGGCGCTGCGCGCCGATCAGGGGAACCACGCCCTGCACGAGCGCCACGAGAAGGGCGAGGATGAGGGCAAACTGTCCGAGTTCGGGGATCATTTGGCGGTACTCAATGTGGGTAGCGACATGCCCTTGTCCTTGTGGGCCTTGTCGATGGCGCCGGCTGCTTCCGGCGGCATGTAGTTTTCGTCGTGCTTGGCCAGCACTTCGGTGGCGTGGAACACGCCGTCCGGTCCTACGCTGCCCTGTGCCACCACGCCCTTGCCCTCCTTGAACAGATCGGGGAGCAGTCCGCGGTAGACGACCGGCAGGCGCTGCGCCGTATCCGTCACGACGAACTTGACGTCGAGCGAGTTGGGGATGCGCACCAGCGTCCCCGACTCGACCAGCCCGCCGATGCGGAACGGCCGGCCCTGGGGCGCCTCCTTGGCCACGACCTGCGACGGCGTGAAGAAGAAGACGAGGTTGGATTGGAACGCGTTCAGCACCAGCGCAACCGCGGCGCCGAGGACGACGACGCCTGCGCCGATCCAGGCAAAACGGCGATGACGGGCCTTCATCGCGCAGCCGCCTCGGCGTGCGCTTCCTCGGCATTCATTCGCCGCGCGCGCAGCGCGATCAGTTCGACCATGATGGCGAGCGCCATGACGCCATAGGCGCCCCAGACGTAGAAGCCATAACCACCCATTGCGAAGAATTCGCTCATATCGTTCCCGGTTCAGTCAGTTGACCTGTCCATGCCGCGCCGCGTTCCCGCTCGAGGATGATGCAGCGCACGCGCATCAGCGAGACCGCGATCGAGTAGAACCACACGGCAATCGCCATGACGAGCATGCCAAGCGAGCATGATCGCCGCCATCTTGGGGGCCGCAACCGCGCTGACCGACGACCCCTGGTGCAGCGTGTTCCACCACTGCACGGAAAAATAGATGATCGGAATGTTCACCACGCCGACCAGCGCCAGCACGCCGCATGCGCGGTCCGCGCGGCGGTCGTCGTCGATGGCGCTGCGCAGCGCTATCACGCCGAAGTAGAGGAACAGCAGGATCAGCTCGGACGTCATCCGCGCGTCCCACGCCCAGTACGTTCCCCACGTCGGCCGGCCCCACAGCGCGCCGGTCCACAACGCGATGAACGTCATCAGCGCGCCGGTCGGCGCGAGCGCCTGCGCCATCATGCCCGACAGGCGCGTGTTGAATCCCAGCGCCAGCGCGCTCCAGAACGCCATCACGACATAGATGAACATCGACATCCATGCGGTCGCGACGTGGATGAAGATGATGCGATAGGCCTCGCCCTGCTGGAAGTCGGTGGGCGCGAGACCGAAGCCGATCCAGAGGCCGACGATGGCGAGCAAGAGCGCGCTCCAGCCGAACCAGGGAATGAGCTTTCCGGCGAGCGGATAGAACGTGGAGGGGGAGGAGTAGCGGTAGAAGTTCATCAGTCGAGCGCGATTCGGACAGCAGCGGATGCGGCGAGCGGCGCGCCGACGATTGCGACCAGCAAACCGGCGCCAAGCAGCGACAGGTTCGCGGTCACGCCAAGGCCGGCGTGCACGGCGTCCACGGTTCCGGCGCCGAAAATCAGCACCGGCACGCACAACGGCAGGACCAGCAGCGCTAGGAGACTGCCGCCGCCGCGCAGACCCAGGGTAAGCGCGGCGCCGATCGCGCCGAGCAGGGACAGGATGGGCGTGCCGATCAGCAGCGCCGCGGCCAAGGCGGTCATCGCCTCGCCGTCGATCCCGTATTGCAACCCCAGTACCGGCGCCAGGATGACGACGGGCAAACCGGTGGTCAGCCAATGCGCGATCATTTTACCGGACACCAGTGCTGGCAGCGGATACGGCGACAGCGCCATCTGCTCGAGCGTCCCGTCGGCGTGATCGGAGGCGAACAGGCGCGGCAGCGAAAGCAGCGACGCGAGCAGCGCGGCGACCCAGAGCACGCCGGGCCCCATCAGCGCGAGCTGGTTCTTTTCGGGCGTCGACGCCAGCGGAAACAGCGAGACCACGATCACGTAGAAGAGCAGTTGCACGCCCAGTTCCGAGCGCGAACGCAGCGCCAGCTTCAGATCGCGCGCCAGCGCCCAGCGCACGCCGGCCCACGCGCCGGAATCGGCCGCGGGCGCGGTCGCGCGGAGCGTCGCCACGCTGGGCTCGGACATCATGAAAGGGAGAGCGCGCGGACATTGTTCGCCGGCAGCTCGAGTGGTTGATGCGTCGCCACCAGCGCGCAGCCGCCGCGCTCGAGGTGCCCGGAAAGCAGGCGCTTCAACAGCGCGATTCCCGCGCTGTCGAGCGCGGTCGCCGGCTCGTCGAGGAGCCACAGCGGCCGGCGGGAGAGCGACAGGCGCGCCAGGCCCAGGCGCCGGCGCTGCCCCTGGGAGAGCGCACGCGCCGGAAGCCGCGCCTGGCGTTCCAGGGCGACGCTCGCGAGCGCGTCGCGCAGCTTGGATGCCGCAACGGATTCGCCGGTGAGCGCGACCAGCGCGCGCGAGATTTTCCTCGGCGGTGAGCTCGTCCTTCAATGCCGGCAGGTGACCCCCATAGGCCACGTCGTCGCGCAGGCCCTGGGCAAACGGCGCGACGTCCACGCCGCGCCAGCGAACCGTGCCCGCGAATGGCGTGCCAAGCCCGGCCAGGATTCGCAGCAGCGTGGTCTTGCCCGTTCCGTTGGCGCCGGTGACGAACATGGCGCAGCCGGACTCGACGCTGAAGGACAGCGACGAAAACAGGTGCGACGAGCCGCGTCTCGCGGCCAGGTCAATGGCTTCGAGCATGGGCGGGGCGGGCGGTCGGGGCGGACATCGGCGGGGGCTGGCGGCCGCTGATCGGCGATGCCGCGGGGGGCGTTGAAAACACGTGCCATTATAGCGGCGGTGCACCATGCCCCACCCGGCGCGGACGGCGATTGTTACGGGGAGCGTGCCACATCCTTGACCCCGGTCAAGAAAATCCGGGGGGCTGCAGCCCTGCGGACCGCCCGGCCGCTCCCGCGCGGACCCAATCCGCGCCTCGCACATGTGAAACTGCACGGCCCGGAGGGGCCGGCGAGGCAGCGTACCGCTACCGCTCCATGCGTTCGCGTGCTTTTTTCAGCGCGTCGATGAAGCTGTTGAGGCCGGTCTTGTCCAGGCCCTCGGGTTCGGTCTCGAACTCCAGCAACAGCCGCTTGCCGTCCTTGCTGATGTACAGCGTGACCGCGCCGCATCGGCCAAGTTCGACCTTCTTCTGGTAACTGTCTTTCATGCGGCGTTCTCCCGTTCGCGAGCGCCCGGGATGCGCTTTCCGCGGCGCCGGGCGTGAGCAGGGGTGCAGTTATACCGGATGTTCGACGGGCGCGGTGTCACAAATCCGTCACACGACAGGCGCTAGGGAACGACCTGGTCGATGACGATGCGAACGTTGGCCGCTCCCGGCGCGATGGGCGCTGACGCGCCACGCAGGTCGCCGGGTTGCGGCATCGCGCTGTTGGCCTTGGAGATGCGCGCTTCGACGACGACCGACTTGGCCAGCGAAATGGTCTGCGCCGGCGTCATGGCCATCGCGTCCGTCAGCGCGAACGTCTTGGGCAAATCGCCGGCGGTCCCACGCATGATGGCCAACGGCATGCGCGAACCTTCCGCGTTGCGCGCATAGATGAACAGCGTGTCGCCTGGCGCCATCTTGGCGGCGAGCTTGGGGTCGATCTCGACGCTGCCCGATACGCCAGCGCCCGCAGCGCCTGCCGATGCAGTTGCGCTTGCCGGCGGCGCGGCTTTGGCCGTCGCCGGTGCCGCTGCGGGAGCCGCGGCAGGCGGCGCTGCCGCTACGGCGCTGGCGCGCCTTTGCGCGAAGCCTGGAGCTCCGCGATCACCTGGTCGATCTGCTGCGAATCCTCGCTGTTCGGCGGAACCATCGTCAGGAGACGCTGATAGAGCTTGATCGCGGTGTCCGCGTCGCCGCGCTCGGCCGCGGCCGCGCCGGACATGGCGATCGCCTTCGGATCGTCGGGATCGATCTGCCAGCGCGCGCTTCAGCAATTCGGCGGGACGGCCGGCGAGCTTCCTTCCCTGCTTCATCGCGATGGCCTCGGCCTGGTCCGCGAGCAGGCCCGCGTCTTCCGGCATGCGCTTCGAAGCTTCCGCGAAGGCCGCCAGCGCGTCGTCGTAGCGGCCCATCTTGAGATACGAGCGACCCAGCAGCACCCATCCCTTGGGATCGTCGGGATTCGCCTTCATCTTTTCGGCCAGCCGATCGATCATCGCGACGACTTGCGGATCGGTGGCGTCGCCGGAGCCGTGCGGGGATGCGTCGGACATGGCCGGCGCGGCCGGCGCGTTCACCGCCGCCGGATTGCCCAGCAGCACGTACAGCACGCCCGCCAGGACGGGGACGACGGCGACCAGGACCAGCGCCGCGATCCAGCGCGAACGATCGGACGACGTCGATGGCGCCGCGGGCTCCAGCGCGAGCTCGCCGCCGAGACGCGAGACCAGCTCGGCTTGCGCCGCGTCGCGGTCGGCCGCGCTCAGCGTACCGGCCGCGAAATCGGCGTCCAGCTGCCGCTTGTGGTCGCGAAAGATGGCGGTGGCCACGGCTTCGTCCTCGGGCGCCTCGCTCTTGCGCTGGCGGCGCATCAGCGGCCACACGAGGGCAACGAGAACGGCCAACGCCAGGGCAAACGCGGACAACCAGAAGATCGGCATGGTGCTCATGGGAGTGCTTTAGGCGCGGGGGAACGGCTAAGCGCGCGGTGCGGGAAAGCCGGAATTATAGCCTTCGGCCTCTTCGGGACATTGCACTGCGTCAATCCCGGGCGCCGTGAACGCGGGCAGGGCAATCGTCTATGATGGTCGGCCCCGCGTCCCAAGCGGCGCGTCCACCTAAGCGGCGGACCCATGTCGGACAAGAACATCCGTGAGGCTTCCCTCGAGTACCACCGGCAGTTTCCGCCGGGGAAGATCGCGCTGCAGGCGACCAAGCAGCTCACCAACCAGCACGACCTGGGCTGGCCTACACGCCCGGCGTCGCGGCCGCGTGCGACGAGATCGTCCGCGATCCGCGCGAGGTCTCCAACCTGACCGCGCGCGGCAACCTGGTCGGCGTGGTCACCAACGGCACGGCGGTGCTCGGCCTGGGGCCGATCGGCCCGCTCGCGGCGAAGCCGGTGATGGAAGGCAAGGCGGTGCTGTTCAAGAAGTTCGCGGGCATCGATTGCTTCGACATCGAGATCAACGAGCTCGACCCGGACAAGCTGGTCGACATGATCGTGGCGCTGGAGCCGACGTTCGGCGGCATCAACCTCGAGGACATCAAGGCGCCGGAGTGCTTCTACATCGAGAAGATGTGCCGCGAGCGGATGAAGATCCCGGTGTTCCACGACGACCAGCACGGCACGGCGATCATCGTCGGCGCGGCGATCCTGAACGGCCTGCGCGTGGTCGGCAAGGAACTGGGCAAGCGTGAAGCTCGTGTGCTCGGGCGCGGGCGCGGCGGCGCTGGCGTGCCTCGACCTGCTCGTGGGCCTCGGCATCAAGCGCGAGAACATCTTCGTCGCGGACATCAAGGGCGTCGTGTACGCGGGCCGCAAGGAGGAGATGGACGACCACAAGGCCATCTACGCGCAAGCGACGCAAGGCGCGCACGCTGGCCGAGATCCTGCCGGGCGCCGACATCTTCCTGGGTCTTTCCGCCGCGCGCGTGCTGAAGCCCGAATGGCTCGGCCAAGATGGCCGACAAGCCGCTGATCATGGCGCTGGCCAATCCGGAGCCGGAGATCATGCCGGACGTGGCCAAGGCCGCGCGGCCGGACGCCGTCATCGCCACCGGCCGCTCGGATTTCCCGAACCAGGTCAACAACGTGCTGTGCTTCCCGTTCATCTTCCGCGGCGCGCTCGACGTCGGCGCGACGACGATCAACGAGGCGATGAAGCTCGCGTGCGTGCGCGCGATCGCCGACCTCGCGATGGCCGAGCAGTCGGACATCGTCGCGCACGCATACAACATCGAGAACCTGCGCTTCGGTCCGGAATACCTGATCCCCAAGCCGTTCGATCCGCGCCTCATCGTGATGATCGCGCCGGCCGTGGCCAAGGCCGCGATGGACTCCGGCGTGGCCACGCGCCCGATCGCCGACTTGGTCGCGTACAAGGAGCGGCTGACGCAGTTCGTCTACACGTCCGGCCTGCTGATGAAGCCGATCTTCGCGGGCGCCAAGAAGGACCCGAAGCGGATCGTGTACGCGGAAGGCGAGGAGGAGCGCGTGCTGCGCGCCGTGCAGGTCGTCGTGGACGAGGGCCTGGCGCGGCCGATCCTGGTCGGCCGGCCGGCGGTGCTCGAGAAGCGCATCGAGCGCTACGGACTGCGCATCGTTCCCGGCGTGGACTTCGACATCATCAACCCCGAGTTCGACGAACGTTATCGCTCCTACTGGCAGGAGTACTACCGGCTCACCGAGCGCCGCGGCGTGTCGCAGGCCTACGCGCAGATCGAGATGCGCCGCCGCCACACGCTGATCGGCGCGATGATGCTGCACATGGGCGACGCCGACGGCATGCTGTGCGGCACGTTCGGCACGCACGAAATGCACCGCTACTACATCGACCAGGTGATCGGCCTGCGCAAGGGCGTGCGCACCTACGCCGCGATGAACGCGCTGATGATGCCGGCGCGGACGATCTTCATCGCCGACACCTACGTCAATGCCGACCCGACGGCCGAGCAGCTGGCCGAGATCACGCTGCTGGCGGCCGAGGAAATGCGCCGCTTCGGCCTCGTGCCCAAGGTCGCGTTCCTGTCGCATTCGAGCTTCGGGTCGTCGAACAATCCCACGGCGAAGAAGATGCAGGCGGTGCTGGCGCTGGTCAAGCTGATGGACCCGGAGCTGGAATGCGAAGGCGAGATGCACGGCGACGCCGCGCTGCAGGAGGACGTGCGCCTCGCGGCGTTCCCCAATTCGCGACTGAAGGGCGAGGCCAACCTCCTCATCATGCCCACGCTCGACGCGGCGAACATCTCGTTCAACCTGCTCAAGGTGTCGGGAGGTTCCGGCGTGACGCTGGGCCCGATCCTGCTCGGCGTGGCCAAGCCGGTGCACATCCTGACCCAGTCGGCCACCGTGCGCCGCATCGTCAACATGACGGCGCTGACGGTCGTGGACTGCACGCAGCGGCAGAAGGTACTGATCTAGGCCGACGGGACCGGATCGCGGGTGCGCGTCGCGCCATTGCGCGCATCAATGGTTGCCCTTTTCCAGCGGGGGCACCGTCTGCAGGTACGCCCACACGGCTTTCAGCTCCGTGTCCGACATCTGCCCGTAGGCCTGCCACGGCATCATCTTGCTGATCGCCGTGCCGTCCTTGCGCTTGCCTTCGCGCAGCGCGCGGATGAAGTCGGCTTCGCTCCATGACTTGAGGCCGGTTTCGTGCGGCGTGATGTTGGCGACGACCGGCATGTCGGGGTCGCCCGCCAGCGTGCCGCCGGACAAATGCGCGCCGTGGCATCCGCGGCAGACCTGCGCGATGTGCTGTCCCAGTTCCGCGCTGGGCGCCTGCGCGGGCGGCTCCACGACGTGCGCCTTGTCGTGATCGATCGTGGCGGCGGTAAATGCCTTGGGATCGGTGGCGATCATGAAGGCGAACACCGGCCCCAGCTTCACCGGGCCCAGGTCGCGATTCACCGGCGGCATCGAGCGGATGTAGGCGACGACGTCCGACAATTCGTGGTCGGTCAGGTTGGCGAAATCTCCCGACGGCATCGACGACGACATTCCGTTGCGGCGCACGCCATGGCGCACGGCGCGGTCCCAGTCGTTGGCGGTGAAGCCCTTGGTCACGCTGCCTTCGCCGGTAGTGAGGTTGGGCGCGACCCAATGCCCGACCAGCGCGATGTCGACGACGGCCGCGCCGCCGAAGTCGGCGCCGTGGCAGCCGTCGCACGACAACGCGGCTCGCGACGAGGTGCTTGCCGCGCTTGATCGCGCGCTCCAGCGCCACGGCCTTGAGGTCCACGCCCGCGAGCGGATCTGCCTCCGGGGCCCCCGCCAGAATCCGTTCCGCCCGGAGAGCTTCCATGTCGGCGCCGCTGAGCGGAAACGGAATCGGAAATTCCGCCTTGTGCACGGTCCACTTCTGCTCGTAGCGGCTGGTGGCCACCTGGTTCGCCCAGAACCACGCGATCAGCGCGACGACCGCGATCGCCGCCAATCCCCATGCCGTGTACTTCAGCGCCTTCTTCATCGCGCGTCCCCTCCGTCGTGGTCACTGGTACGTTCGTTGCTAGCGAATCTGCCCATGACCCATCACAACCTGCTTGCAATCAAGAAACGGCTGTCCGGCCCGCGGCCATTTCAGCCAGGTCCGCCATGGTACTGGGATTGGCCGCAGTGCTGCTTGCGGCACCGCCAGCGCATGCCGAGGTGACCCTCCGGATCAACAACAAGAGCGGCCAGCCGGTCTGTGTCATGTGGACCGGCATGACGTCGGCGACCGGCGTGACCACATTGTCCGGCTTGACGAGCAGCGGTGCCAATATCCTTCCCTCGGATGCCGGCCCCGCGCCGCCACCGGGCTATTCACTGTCCGCGTTTACGCCGGTGACGCGCCAGCAACCCGAACTACGTGCAGATCCCCAACTTCACGATGGGCGGCGGGCGGATGTGGTTCACCTACGGCAACAAATGCTGGACGGTCCAGAGCACGGGCTACACGCCGAGCCTCGCGGACTTCAACGACCCCAACTTCACGCTGCGCTACGACAAGATCGAAGCGTTCATCACGGGCAGCAAGGACGACAACCTCGACATCACGGCGGTCGACGGGTTCAGCATTCCCTTCAGCGTCAAGGCCTATGCGTCCGCATCGCCGTCGACTACCACGCAGACGCTGCGCGGCAGTGCCGGCAACAGCGTGATCGCCGCCCTCGGCGCCATCGCTGCCAACGCCAGTGCGCCGGCGCCCACCGCGCCCGCGGGTGCCGCATCGCCGATAAAGAAGATCACCGGCAACAGTCCCTATCTGGTCATCAATGCCAACTCGCAGGGAAAGACCACCGCGGCGCCGTATACCTTCTCTCCCTACGGCAGCAGCGGCGCCTTCGTGCGCATCATCGCCAACGACAACCAGATCGCCACGTTCGCGGGCGACCTCCTCTCGGCGGCCGCCAATTACGGGGTCCCGGACAACTTCAGCTGGGGCAACTACAACAACTACCTGAAGCGCATGGACGGCCGCGCCGCTTCTCCTTACACGGGCACCACCACCATCTCCGGAAGTTTCGCGGGAGTGCTTGCCGACCGGCGCCGTGACGTACAGCAGCGCCGCGACGTCTCCGCAGACGTACAGCCTGACCGCAACGTTCGATGCGAAGGAGAAACGCACGGTCGGCTATGTGAAGCCCTTTGGCGGGGCGGGGCCGCTGCCGCCCGGGACCGGACCGTACACCGTCGAGTTCACGGGTTTCGTGACGCTCAAGGGCACATCGACGATTGCGTCGGGCACCTATGCCGGAACCTACGTCGTCGAAATCAAGATTCCCTATGGCTCGCTGCCGGAGTACATGACGGTGCAGAGCGGGTTCACCAACTACCCCGCGTTCCTGCTGGACCCGAGCGGCGTGATCGGCGCGAATGCCAACTATCTCTACAAGTACTACCTGAAGACCAGCGGCGACCCGGGCAACTACAGCCAGACCGATCCGTCCAACGGCGGCCCGCAGGACAACGTGCTGACCTGGATCGAGGGTGATCTGCTGGCCGGGATGAATGTCGGCACGGTCGGCAGCGAAAAGGTCCTGGCGAATCCGATCACGATCAACGGCAAGACGTACAAAGCCAACACCATGATCGGCACCTTCGATTCACAGGACTGGTGGAGCCTCGGCAGCACGCTGCGCACGACGAATTCGGTCTACGACTACTACTTCGGCTTCCTGCAGAAGGACCCGGACTTCTACAACCGCTACGCGGAAACCATCTATCCGTTTACCGATGCCTACGGCTTTGCCTACTCGGACCGGATCACCGGCGGACGCGCCGCGATCTCGTGGAATGCCCAGGTGGCCAACGCCGTCGACACGGTCGAGATCACCATCCTCCCCGATGCGCCGGCCTCCATCAGTTCCGGCACCGTCAACGCCATCGAGTACTACAACGCGGCGCTCGAACATTACTTCTTCACGTGGCGCGCCGACGAGATCGCCGCGCTGGATGCGGCCACGGTGATCAAGGGGTGGGTGCGCACCGGCCGGTCGTTCAAGACCTATGCGACGGCGCAGCCCGGCACCACACCCGTTTGCCGGTTCTATCTGCCGCCGGCGTCCGGCAACACGCACTTCTACGGGCGCGACACGGCCGAGTGCGACGCCACGGCCGCGCAGAATCCGGCCTTCGTCATGGAATATTCCGTGTTCATGTACATGTTCCTGCCGAACCAGGGCGCCTGCCCGGCCAACACCACGCCGATCTACCGCGTGTACAGCAACCGCGCCAACATCAATCACCGCTACGTGGCCGACATGGCGACTCGCGACCAGATGGTGGCGCGCGGATGGCTGGCCGAAGGCGAGGGCGCCGATCGCGTGCTGATGTGCGCGCCGCAATAGCTCACTACTGAATCACGGTGTCCGCGCGCAACAGCAGCGACTGCGGAATCGTCACGCCGATCGCCTTCGCCGTCTTCATGTTGATGCCCAGCTCGAACCGCGTCGGCCGCTCGACCGGCATGTCGGCGGGCTTGGCACCCTTGAGGATGCGATCGACGTAGCCGGGAACCCGCTTTTCGACTTCGCGAAAATCCGCGCCGTAGGACAGGAGCAGGCCGCGTTCCATCAGCGCCTTGAACGCCGATATCGACGGTATCCGCAACCGGATCGCCAGCTCGCTGATTCGCTCCGTGTGCGCGGCGGGAATCGGGGAGGGGAGCACGATCAGCGCGCCCGGACGGGCGCGCGCTACGGCTGCAAGGGCAGGTTCCACGTCGGCGGCGCTTGCCATGGGCACCGGCGACAGCTTCAGTTTCAAGCTCTTCGCCGCCGTGTTCATGTCGCGCAGAGTGAATGCAGATCCGGAATTGGTCGGGCTCCAGATGACGCTGACTTCGGAGAGCGACGGGACGACATCCAGCAACAGTTGCAGCGACTTTGCCACGTGGTCCGACTGCGCCACCGTGACCCCCGTGACGTTGCCGCCGGGCCGCGCGAAACTCTCCACCAATCGTTCCTCGACCGGATAACTGGGGCCGATGAACACGATCGGAACCGACCGCGTCGCATCCTTCAGGGCCTTGGTCCCTTCGGAGCCGCTGACGACGATGACATCGAGATTGAGTCGCACCAGTTCCGCGACCGCGTCGCGCAGCTGTTCGGCTGCCCTACCCACGATCGCCATTCGATGACGGCGGTGCGGCCCTCGACATAGCCCAGTTCCTGCAACCCTTGGCGCAAGTGGCCGCATTGCTCGAGCGCCCGTCTCCGGGTACAGGACCCCGATTCGCGGCAGGCGTTTCGATTGCTGTGCCTCGGCGGCGAGCGCGGCCATCGCGATTCCCGCGCCGGCCGCGCGAAGAAAGCTGCGTCGATCGATCATGACTTCTAGATCTGGAACGTCGCGCCCTCCAGCGCCGTCGTGACGCGACAGGCCGGTGTCACCTCGGCCAGCGCCTCTTTCATCATCCTGTCGATGTCGATGTCGGTGTGGCCGGGATCGTGATGAAAGGGCACGAAGTGCTTCACGTCGGAGAGCGCGGCAAACGCCAGCGCATCCTTGAACGAACTGTGTCCCCAGCCGACATGGTTGGCGTATTCCGCCGCGCTGTACTGGCTGTCGTGAATCAGCAGGTCGGCATTCGCGGCCAGCGAACCTCCCGAGGTCCACGCGAGGGGCAGCGACGGGAATGCCGACGCGCCGAGCGCCGGCTCGTGGTCGGGCAGGTAGGTCAACACGCTGCCCCGCGCATCGGTGATGCGGTACCCCACGGTCGGCCCCGGGTGGCAGACCAGCGCCGAGGTCATGCGAAATTCCCCGATCGCGACCTCGCCGCACGGCACGTCGTGCAGCGAGATCATGCACGGCAATTCGCGCAGGCTCACCGGGAACAGCGGCGGCGAAAGGTAGCGCATCAGCCGTTCGCGCAGGCTGATGTGGCTGCTCACCGGTCCCCAGATGCGGACCTCGAGATCGGGGCGAAACAGCGGCGCGAAAAATCCCAGTCCCTGGATGTGATCCATGTGCAGGTGGGTCAGCAGGATGTCCACGCGGCGCACGGATGCATCGATGGTCTTGCCCAGGCCGCGGATGCCCGTGCCGGCGTCCAGCACCAGCACCGTCCCTTCGTCGCCGATCACGCCGACGCAGGAGGTGTTTCCGCCATAGCGCGCCGTGTCGGCGCCGGGCGTGGCCAGCGAGCCGCGCGTCCCCCACAGCGTCACGTTCATCTCAAACGGCCCAGAAGATGCTCATCGCGCCAAAGAGCAGGCCCTTCTCGCCGACGAGCGGAACGGCCGTGACATGCAAATGGCGCCACTCGCCGCCCGTGACGCGCATCCACATCGTCCGCGAGACCGGCGTGATTTCGGCGAGCGCCCGCCCCATGGGCCGGTCCTTGGGCGGAATGGGATTGCGGTCTTCGTCGACGGCGGCGAAGCGCGTGGTCCACTCCGCGGCAGGCATTTCGCCTGTCTCGTCGAAGCGCTGGTTGAAGATCTGCTCCGCCGGCTCGTTGTAGTAGATGAGCGCGTTCTGCTCGTCGACCAGGAGGATGGGCGTGGCGATGCTGCTCGCGAGCTGCCTCGCCAGAATGATCTGAATGGATTTGGCGGTCATCCCCTGGCCCCTTCACCCGCGTGCGGGAGGTCGACAGCGTACACCCGCAAGGGACCGGACTGGGTTCGTCCCCTACGTCCGGCCGGCCACCATCGGGATCACATCGGGAAGTGGACCGCCACACGTCGACGGAACTGACATCGGCCCGGCAGCCTAATCGTAAGTGCCTGATTTTGTTAGGTTGCACGATTGTTGCTTTGTATACTACTCCTTTGTAGCGTACCGCCTGGCCCGACTCATGGAGGTATCCATGCAAACCCATCGCAACGCCGGCGATTCTCTCCGCGGGTAACGTACCGAACTCCCGTCCCGTCCTGCCAGTTCTGTTCCACGTTGATCATCGCGCTCGGGCTTGGCATTGCCGGCCTGGGGGGCCGGTGCGTTCATCGCCACAAACCTGGTGACCGATGATCAGGCGGCGACACGCTGCGGTCCTCACCGATCCGAATCTCGTCAACGCCTGGGGCATCTCGCGCTCCGGGACGTCGCCGTTCTGGGTATCCGCCAATGGCACCGGCGTCTCAACGCTTTATCGCGTCAACCCGGTCACCGGTGTCCCGTCCATCAACCCGCTGGTCGTGTCGATTCCTGGTGTGGGCAACGTAACCGGACAGGTGTTCGCCAACGTCGCCGGCAGTTTCAACGGCGATGCTTTTCTCTTCGTGAGCGAGGACGGAACCGTCTCCGGCTGGAGGGGCGCGCTGGGCACCTTGCGGAAACGCTGTCATCGGCTCGCCGGACAAGTTTACAAGGGAAGCGCATTCGAGAACATTCTCGGCAACGGTTATCTTTATGGCGCCAATTTCCGTACCGGGAAGATCGACGTCTACAAGGGCAATGCCGGCGCGCCCGACCTGGCGGAAACTTTCGTCGATCCCGGCTTGCCTGCGGGGTACGCGCCGTTCAACATCCAGGACATCGGCGGCAAGCTCTATGTGACTTACGCGCTGAAGAATGCAACGGGCGACGAGGATGCTGCGGGGCTCGGGCAACGGTTTCGTCAGCGTGTTCGATACGCAGGGCAATTTTCTTTCCCGCGTGGGTTCGCAGGGCACGCTGAATTCGCCCTGGGGCCTGGCGCTCGCGCCTGCCGTCATTCGGCGCCTATGCGGGCGATCTCCTGGTGGGCAACTTCGGCGACGGGACCATCAACGTGTTCGACCTCGCCACCAATACCTTCCTGGCGCAGTTGCTTGCACCGGACGGCAATCCGCTGGCGATCGACGGCCTTTGGGGTCTGATCGCAGGCAGTGGCGCCGGCAATGGCGGGAGTTCGCAGGCGATCTACTTTTCGGCGGGCCCCGATGGCGAGACGCACGGCCTGTTTGGCGTACTCGCCGCTCCCGAACCCGGCACGCTCGCTGCTCCTGGGCTTGGCGGTGCTGGCGCTCGCGTTCGTGCGAAGAAGGCGGTAGTTGCCGCTGCGCCGATCAGGCGCCAGACAGATTCACGAACCGGACTCGGCGAGCGCGTGCGCAGGATCCAGCGTGAACAGCTCCTGCGGCCGGGCGATGCCCTTCATCGCATAGCGACCGACGCTGACCAGCCGGCGCCGTGCCTGGCCGGAAGCTTCCGCGAAGGCCGTCGACACGATGACGGGCTGCTCGAGCGAAGCGCAGAACGACTCGATGCGCGCCGCCTCGTTGACCGCGGGGCCGAGAACGGTGAAATCGAGCCGGCGCGGACTGCCCAGGTTGCCGTAGAGGAGTTCGCCCACGTGCAACGCGATGTGCGCGCTGGTGACCGGCATGCCGTGGGCTGCGCGGCGCGCGTTCAATGTCACGATCCGGCTCGTCAGGTTGGTCGCCGCGTCCAGCGCACGCGCGCATGCCTGCGCCATCTCCTGCTGCGGGAAGATGGCCAGGATGCCGTCGCCGATGAACTTCAGCACATGTCCGCCCTGCGCCTCGATCTCCTCGACCTGCGCTTCGGCATAGTCGTTCAGCAGTTCGAGCACCGTGCCCGGGCTCGACGTATCCGAGATTCGCGTAAAGCCCACGAGATCGCTGAACCACACGACAGCGCGTATCGGGTCGGCCCGCCCGCGAACGATGTTGCCCGCGAGCACGCGTTCCGCGGCGTCGCTTCCGAGGTACGTCTGGATCAGCGTGCGCGCCGTGCGATTCATCGTCCTCAGCATGAAGACCAGCGTGAGCGGCGGCATGACGCCGGCGAGCAACTGGATCTGGGCGTCGCTGAAGCCTTCGGGAGCATCCGTGGTCCACGATGCCATGATGCCTTCACCTTCGCCCAGGCGCACGCTTTCCCCGATGCGCGAAATAAACGCGACGTAGTCGGCCGCTCCCTCATCCTGGAACCGGTCGAGCATCGGAAACTCGCCTCGGCGATAGGTCGCGTCCAATCGCCGCCGCAGCATCGGTTCATGGCTTTCGAAAAGGTGGAAGAAGGGACTGCGCGTCCAATCCTGATTCTGCAACGGGTCATCCGAACGCGGGAATGCCTCCTCGAGTCGCACCCTGGTCGCGCTGCCAGCGCACGCCGCGGGCGTCGAACGTCGGGTCGAGAAGATCGTGGGCGACCGAGGCGCGCAATATCGGAAGGCCCGCACGGTGCATCTGCTCGCAGATGCCGGCGAGGATTTCGATCTCGCTCGCGCCCGCCAGTGCGTGGGCCATGATCCAGTCGCTGATCGCGACTCTGAGGCTTTCTCCCTTCATGCTGGACCTGGAATCGTCGTGTCGGTGTGGGCAGCGTACACCCGCAGGGGACCCGCCCGCCAGCGTGGTCGTCTTGCGACCGGGATCGTCGAAGTTTGCTTGGTGTTGCTGGGCGCGGCCCGATAAACTCACCTTTCGCGAACCGAAGGAGGCCCCATGAAAAATAGATTCCTCATTGGCTGCTTGTTGGCCTTGTCCGCCGCCGCCACCCAGGTCAATGCAGCAGGGGATTGCCTCAAGGATGACACTGGAAATGTAGTGTGCGGAGCGGGGCAGTGCGCGACGGATCAATTCGGCAAAGTGTTCTGTGCCAAAGAGGGAGGCGGCGCAATGAAGGATGAGGTCGGCAACGTCAAATGCGGCGTCGGGTATTGCGCGGTAGACGATCGGGGCCTGGTGAGGTGTTCCAAAAAGCCGGGCGGCGGGGCCAGCATCGATTCATACGGCAGAGTGCAATGCTTCGGCGGGTGCCAACCCGCTACCAAGCAGCTTTGTGAAGACAGCGCGCTAACGGCCCGAGATTGGGCGGCCGCTACGCGATGCGCAACTGCGGCGCGGCCGCGCCGCCGCGCATTTCCTGCAGGTACCAGCGGATGAACGCGTCGACGTTGTATTCCTTGCGCGTGGACAGCGGCCCCGGCTCGTAGCCGATCGAGTCGACACCCTTCTGCTGCCACTTGCAGATGTCCCAGTCCTGCTCGTTGGTGAGGTGCCAGAACGGCAGCATCTTCTCGAGGTCGTAGTCCTTGCCCTCGACCGCGTTCTCATTACCAGCCAGTAGCCGCGGACCTTGGTCATGCGCGGGCCGGCGGGCAAGAGGCGCGCGGCGACGGCGTGATCGCAGCTCGCATGCACCCAGAAGTTGGGCATGCTGCGCATCCTGAGCACGCCCACGTCCTCGTCGGTGTAGTCGCCCATCAGCGGCGCCAGCGCGCGCCGTCCATCGATTCCGTGGCGAAGCCTTCGGCCAGCAGCGTGCGATCGGCGGCATACCAGAGGCCGCGGTCCGGATCCGGGAACGTCGCCAGGCCGCCGTGCGTGTGCGTGATCTCGATGCCCTGCGCCGACCACTTCGATTGCGTGCGCGCGACGGCCGCGGCCATCTGCCGCTTGACCTCGTCCGACGCGTATTCCTCCTCGTACACGTCGAAGTTGGCCTTGAAGTATTGCGGATGGCAGCGCACGCAGTGGAAGCACTCGCGGTTGTTCTCCCACACCAGCTTCCAGTTCGCCGGCACCTCGTAGTCGATGACCTTGGCGATCTTGGCGCGGTCGAATCCCTGCGGTGTGGCCGCCGGCTCGAATTCCTCGCGCATTTTGGAAAATGAGGGCGGGTTGGCGGCGAGCGACACGTAGATCAAGCCCGCGACAGACCTCCACGTGCAGCGGCTTCAATCCCAGCTTCGACTTGTCCAGTTCCTCCTGCATGCCGTGGCACGCGATCAGGTCGCCTTGCCGCGAATACGTCCAGCTGTGATACGGGCAGATGATCGCGCGCACGTGGCCGCTGTCCGGGCGGCAGAGGATGGTGCCGCGATGCCGGCAGACGTTGTGGAACGCGCGCACTTCGCCGGCATCGTCGCGCATCACCAGCACCGGCGTGTTGTCGACGGTCAGCGTGATGTAGTCGCCCGGCTTCGGGATTTCGATCGTGAAGCCGGCGAAGAGCCAGCCGCCTTGCCAGATGCGCGCCACTTCCTCCGCGAACAGCGCGTCCGTGTTGTAGAACGCGCGCGGCATGCCGTGGCCTTCGCGGCGCGTGGCGAGGAGGGAGGTGAGGTCGGAGCTGAGCGGTTTCATCGGTTCTAGGCCAGTATTTTGATGCGGTCAGGGTCGTACAGCGGCTTGGTGTGGCGCACGGCAGGGTAGCGCTGGCCCATCACCTCGACGCTGTACTCGGCGTGGACGGGCTCGTCGGCGGCGATGTACGCGCACAGGATGTTGCGGCCCACCGTGTAGCCGTAGCCCGCGCTGGTGATGCGGCCCAGCACGCGGTCTCCTGCCAGCACGATTTCGCCGCCGAACATGTTGACCTCCGCGGGCGCGGTGAACCACGTCAGCTTCTGCTTCGGCCCGCGCGCCTTGATGTCCGCCAGCGCCGCGCGCGCCAGGAAATCGCCCTTGTTGGCCGCCACGCAAAAGCCCAGTCCCGCCTCGTAGTTATTGTAATCCTGCGTGATGTCCGAGCCCCACACCAGGTAGTGCTTTTCCAGCCGCAGGCTGTTGATGGCGCGGTAGCCGGCGTTGGCGATGCCGTGCGGCTCGCCGGCCGCCCACAGCTTCTCGTACAGGTACAGCGCGTACTCGGCCGGCACGTGCAGCTCGTAGCCCAGCTCGCCCAGGTAGGTCACGCGCAGCGCCAGCGCCGGCGCTAGCGCCAAGTCCAGCTGCCGCGCGCTCATGTACGGGAAGCTCGCGTTGTCGAGCGGCGCGTCGGTCAGCGTCGCCAGCACGTCGCGCGACTTCGGCCCGCACAGGTTCAGCACCGCGCGCGCCGACGTGTGCTCGACGATCTCCACGCTGCCGTCGGCGGGCAGGTGGCGCTCGATGGTCGAGCGGTCGCGCACGCCCAAGGCACTGCCGGTGACGAAGTAGAAGCGGTCGTCGGCCAGCCGCGTGATGGTCACGTCGGCCTCGATGCCGCCGCGCTCGTTGCACAACTGCGTGTAGACGATCGTCCCGACCGGCCGGTCGAGGTTGTTGACCGCCAGCTTCTGCAGCAGCGCCAGCGCGCCGGGGCCGCGGATCTCGTACTTGGAGAACGACGTCATGTCGATCAGCGCGACGCGTTCGCGGATCGCCTTGTGCTCGTCGCCGATGGCCGCAAACGACGGCCCGCGCTCGAACGACAGCGTGTCGACGGCCGGCGTGCCCGGCGGGCGCGAACCAGTTGGGACGCTCCCAGCCGAACTTGTTGCCGTAGACGCCGCCCATCTCCTTCAGCCGCGCGTGCAGCGGACTGCGCCGCGCGTCGCGGCCGACGTCCGACTCGTTGGTCGGCCACGCCACGTGGTAGTAGCGGCCGTAGCTTTCCACCGCGCGCTCGTACATGAACTGCTTGACCGAATGCGGCGCGCCGAAGCGGCGCACGTCGAACGGCCACAGGTCCATGCCCGGGTCGCCGTCGACGATCCAGTTGGCCATCACCATGCCCGCGCCGCCCGACCCCGCGATGCCGGACGTGAAGCCGCAGCACAGGTAGAAATTGTCGAGCTCGGGCGAGAGGCCGATGATCGGCTCGCCGTCCGCCGTGATCGGGATGGGGCCGTTGATCAATTGCCGGATGCCCACTTCGTTCAGCGCCGGGATGCGCATGCCCGCCGCTTCCGCCAGCGGCCCGAAGCGGTCGAAGTCCGGCTGCAGCAATTCGGGACCGAAGTCCTGCGCGATGCCGTTGGCGCCCCACGGCGGCGTGTTGTCCTCCCAGCCGCCCACCGCCAGCGCGCCCGGCTCGGGCTTCACGTAGAAGTTGTGGTCGGGGTCGCGCAACGAGGGCAGGCCGTCGGGAATCTTGGTCGTCTTCTCGGTGACGAAATACTGGTGCTCGACCGCGCACGCCGGCACGCGCGTGCCGACCATCGCGGCGATCTCGCGGCCCCACATGCCGGCCGCGTTGATCACGCATTCGGTCTCGATCTCGCCCTGGTCGGTGACAACCGTCGTCACGCGCCGGCCGCGCTTGGTGAGCGCGGTCACGCGACAGTTCTGGATGATCTTGCACGCCACCCGCGCGCGCGCCCGCCGCGTACGCATTGGTGAGGCTGGTCGGGTCGACATAGCCGTCGCCCTCGATCCACGCCGCACCCACCACGCCGTCCATCGTCATCAGCGGGAAGAGCTTCTGCGCTTCCTGCGGCGACACCAGGTCGACGTGGAAGCCGAAGCCCTTGGCCATCGTCGCCGAGCGCTTCAACTCCTGCCAGCGCGCCTGCGAGGAGGCCAGGCGCAGGCTGCCCGAGCCGTGCCATCCGGTGGCCTGGCCCGTTTCCGCTTCGAGCTTGCCATACAGCTCGGCTGAGTACTTCATCAGGCGCGTCAGGTTGCTGCTGCTGCGCAGTTGCCCGACCAGGCCCGCCGCGTGCCACGTGGCGCCGTGCGTGAGCTGCAGCCGCTCGATCAGCGTGACGTCGCGCTCGCCGCGCTTGGCCAGGTGGTACGCGATGCTGCAGCCGATGACGCCGCCGCCGATGATGACGATGCGGCTGG
>CAWIAK010000012.1:0-31323 GCA_963834045.1 uncultured beta proteobacterium
CGCTGCCGCCGGTGCAGGCGCCGCCGGCGCGGCACCGAGCAGGCCCGGGTGGGGGGCGGGCTCGCTGCGATTGGCGGGGCGCACTCCTCGTCGCGCCCCACTCCGCCGCGAACGGGTCGCTTGCCGGGGCGGCAGGGGCCGGCGATGACTTCTTACGCCGCCCAGGAATTCGGGAGGACCATCGCTGCTGGCGATCACGGCCGCCCAGAAAGCATGCGCGACTTCGGGATGCGCGATATCGCTGTGCGCACCGGATGCGCCTTCGCCATTCTTGATGACGTCGCTCGACTCGAGGTTGTAGACGCGCCGTTGCGAAACTCGTACGGAAGGCGACCTCGCGCATCGCGAAATCCTCTCGGACGCAGCCCTGCAATCCGAACGTGCCCATGCCGCCGTATTCCGGATATTTTCGCGCCGAGCACGAGCTGCTGCTTGACCCTTGCGCCCAGCGGATAGAAGCGGCCGACCGCGGTGTCGAATTTCGATTGCGTGGTGACGATCGGTCCGCGCACGAGACCTTGCTCAGACGGTGGAAGTAACCCGGCGGTGCCGCGCGCAACGGGATGTCGTGGCGTATGACCAGAGCGACAACGCGCCCTGCACCAGAAACAGCGAATCCACCGGCCGTGCAAGTGGACGCCGATTCGCGCCCCGGCCACCGTCGCCGACACGACGATGCAGCCGAAGCTGTGCCCCATGAGGTGAAAGCGCGCCGCGGCGCCGCGTCCTGCAGCCGGCGAGCAGCGCGTGCCACCGGTCTCGCCGAATGCCGCGCGCGGTCCTTCATCTTCCAGAACGAAAGCTGGCGCAACGGCGACAGCATCGCATCGTTGATCTTGTCGGTCAAGCCGAGAAGTTGCGTCGCGCCCTGCGGATCGGTCGCTTCATAGTCCGTCGATGATCGCCGCAGGATCGAATCCATCCTGATCCGAGCCGGGCGGCGCGCCGGCATCCCCCGTGGCGAGGCCCGATTCGGCGAACAGCGTCGCGTAGGCTTTCTCTGCTGCCGGCGACAGATTGCTCGACCCGGTCTGTCCGTGCCTCCTTCAGGATCGTGCGAATCGCTGCCGGGCGCTCGGCGTATCCGCAATGCGCCGCGCGAACGCTTCCACCTGCTGCTCGACGTCATCGTTCGCGGCGAGCACGCCGCCTCCCGCGACCTGCGACGGATTCGTCGCCCCACGGCAGGCTCGGCCAATGCAGGCCGACCATCAGCGCCTTGAACCCGGGGCTGCGCGCCGCGACGGCGTCGCGATCGGCGTCCGACGCCGGCCATCGCGCGCGATCCACCTGTCGTATTGCTCGATCGCCGCGGGTACGTCGCCCTTCCAGCCGTGGCTCGTGAAGAACACATCGGTAACCGGTGCCTCCGACGACGCCGCGCGCTGCAGGACGGCATCGCTCAGCATCTTGCCGTCGGCCTCCGGCCGTTCGCGCCCGACTTCGTCGTGCACCACGAGGAAGTATTCCAAGTCGGTACCGGGTATGCGGCGCAAGGGCATGGGTGCCTCCTGAGTGTGCGATCGCACAATGGCGGGACAGGACCCTAATGTTGCCTACAATACCATCGAAAATCCTCAGCCGATGCGGGAGATTCTGCCCTCTCGGGCGGTCGCTGCATAGTGAAATGTGAATATTCCCGGCAACTTGACATGTACAGGTTGTTTCGCCCGATAATCCACCTATAGCCGAGTTCGAGATGCCCACATCTTGCGTACGGAGGCTGTCATGGCGGCGATTCGAACGATTCTTGTGCTTATGTTCTGTTCGTTGACGATCCTCCCGGTCGGCCCTTCGGCGGCGCAGGTTCCGCCCCATCAGCCAGGCACCATCTGTTTCACGCCGCAGTTCTGGTGCTGGATGCGGTACCCGCTTCTGCCCGGCCAGGTCTGCTTCTGCCCGACGAATCTACGGGCCCATCCGAGGCATAACGGGCTGACCGCGACGCCGGAAGCGAATCCCGGCAGGTCAGCGACACGAGGCGCCATGTGGCTCAAGATCGAAGTCGACGTCAACAGCCGTTTGAAGGTCAGTTGGGGCGGCACGGGCGGCGTTTATCACTACTACTACGTCGGCTACGAAGGCATCGAAAAAGCGGCCGCCGAGGTGCGGACGCAACTGGAATCGCTGTCGCGCTGGGCGGCAGAGCACGGATCCGGCGGTCCGCCGCGAGGGACTGGTCAAGCTCGCCGAAAAGGGGTCGAGCCTTCGCTACCGCCTGTTCAACGACGTCACGAACATGAGCGCGATCCGCGGTCTCGAGCAAAGGATCGCCGAGGACTTCGACGCCGGCGACCACGTGCTTTCCATCCAGGTCGATTCGAGCGTTCACGCGCCCTGGGGGCTCGCTTTCGAAGGCAACGTGCCGGCGCTGGAGGCTGCCGCGGTTGCCACGCAGGCAAACCTTCCGGCCAGGGAAATCGACGAGTTCGGCGGCTTCTGGAGCCTCAAGTACCGGCTCTCGGCGACGTCGAGCGGATATATGGGCCCGCGCGCGAAGATGAAGCGTGCGCGCAAGACGTTCGGCCTCCTGTCGCTGGTCAACAGCGAGGTGCAACAGCAGATCGAGAGCGACCTTGGCCAACCCGATGCCTACCGCACGTTTTGCCAACTGATGAGCCCGCCCGTAGGCGTCGCTCACACGCTCGCCGAATGCAACGCCCTCATCGACAAGACCGAGCAGGTGGATGTCCTGTTCCATTTCCTCGGTCACCACGATGGGGAGGCGCTCGACCTCGGCAATGGGCAGAAGATCGACTACGACGCATTCTCCCAATTGCTGGACTCGCTGACCGGGCGGTTCGAGGAGCGCGGCGTCTCGCCGTGCGGCCTGCTGTTCCTGAACGGCTGCGAAAGTGCGCTCGGCGACAAGGACTTCAGCCTGCGCGCGCAGGCGGCGAGACCCGAGCTGTGCGGGGCGATCGCGACCGAAGCCCGGGTACGCCGAACCTACGCCGCGAAGTTCGGCTACCGATTCCTGAAAGCGATGGTCAGCGACGGCATGACCGTCGCGGATGTAATGGACGACCTGCACCACGATGCCGCGATGTGGCCGGAGAGCCTTCTCTACGGCTGCTACGCCAATCCCGATTACCGGATCGAGAAGCCGGAGACGCCGGAACAGGCGCCCTGCGCCACTCCCTTGGGTAATCCGTGACCGCCGGCGGAAGAGGCGGCCGCGACCGGTCGCGCCGACGCCTGGCCCAAGGAGCCCTACAAGGGTCTCGCGTTCTACGGCGTCGAGGATCGCCTGCTGTTCTCCGGCCGGGACCGGGACGTGGATGCCTGCATCCAGCGGCTCGCCTCTGCGGAAACGCGAATCCTGCTGCTGCATGGGAACACCGGCTGCGGCAAGTCGTCGTTCCTGCGCGCGGGCCTCATCCCCGGCCTGGAAGAGCGCGGATTCGGCTACTTCTTCCTGCGCGACGCGGAAGGCTCGCCGTTGTTCATCCGGTGCGGGCCCGATCCCCTTGGCCGCATTGCCGAGCATGTCTTCCGGTTTGCCCAGGCTTCGGTGCCGATCGAAGGCGTCGCCAGCGTGAAATCGCTCGACCTGTCGGCGGCGCGCCTGGGTTTCAGCGAGCCTTCCGAGTACGTGACCGCGTGCCGCCAGCCGGGCATGCTGATGAAATCGCTGCACGAGATCTCCGCGAAGCTCCCCTTCACGTTGGTGATCATCCTCGACCAGGCGGAGGAAGTGATCACGCTGGGCGATGCCACGCCGGAGTACCGACGGCAGTTCTTCCGGTTCGTCAGGGAATTCAGCCGCATCAACTTTCCGATCAAGCTCGTCCTGGCGCTGCGCAAGGATCACTCCGGCCGCTTCATCGAACTCGCCCAGGAAGGCGGCTCCATCGACCTGAGCCAGGGCGTGCCGAGCGCCGGCACGTCGACCGCCGCGTGGCGGAAGCACCGCGGCGCAAACGAATCGCGCCGTCAAGGCCGACGTCAAGCTCTTCCTCCTCTCCGAATTCGGCAGCGAGGAAGTGGAACACGCGATCAAGCTGCCCACGTCGAAGGATCCGCTGGACAACCTCGATGCGCCCTTCGCGCATTACGACTTCGAGTACGCGCCGGGCGTGGCGGAGGAGATCGTCGAGGACCTCTTCGACACGCGCTTCACGGCCGCGGTGCTTCCCGTCATGCAGATCGTGTGCCGCGACCTCTACAAGAACGTGGTTGCGGCGCCCGCGACCGCGGCCAACAAGGCAGCCGTGCGGGTCATCACGATGGCCCAATACGTGGAAGGCGGGCGTATTTCCGGGCCTGTCGATCGGCACATCTCCAAGTCGCTGCGGGCGAGTTTCGGCACGCTGCCCAAGAACGTCGATCTCGACGAGGAAGAGCGCCGGTGGCGCGAGATTCTCTTCCGGCTCGTCCGGCGGGAGTCGGACGGCACGGTGCACACGCGCATCGTGACCCTCAAGGAACTGCGCGAGATCGCGGCCGAGGAAATGGCCGTGGCCAACGTCGATACGGTCGTCGCATACCTCACGCAGCCGGAGATACTGCTGCTGCGAGGGGTCACGGTACTGTCCGGTGCGGCCGACGACGACACCAGGAGACTGAGCCTCGGCCACGACTTCATCGCGATGGTGCTCCAGCGATGGAAAGTCGGGGAGCAGGAGGCGGAGCTTGCCCGGGAGCGGATCGCCAAGCTCCGGCGAAAGGCCTTCATCGCGGGTGTGTCGGTGGCCAGCGCGATAGCGGTGATCGGGGCCTTCACTGTCGTGGCGACGAATGCCGGAAAGACCATTCAAACGCACGAAGTCCTGCTCAACACGGTCAAGGCCAGCCAACGGGAGGCGCCAATGCTCGCCATGCTCGCCTCGGCCCACGCGATGTCGGTGTCCGACGAGATGAAGCACTATCTGTTCTGGAAAGAGAAGGACGCCAACGCCGAGCACCTCCTCGCGGAACTGCTCGCGGGTGTTGCCCGAGACCAAGTATTCCGCCGCGGATTCGACAACAAGGGCGCCATCGGATCTCACGACCAGGGTCTTCGGGCTCCCGAAGTCGGTCGGATTCGCTGACGTCGACGGCAACGACGTGGTGATACAAACCAGCACGGGGGACAAGGCCTTCAAGCTGGAGAAATTCCAGGACATTGCGCCGGGCGACTACTCCTATCAGCCAACGACGTTCGTTTCCGAAAGCAAGTCCGGGGCCGTGCTGCTGTTGCGCACGTCTTCGACAGTGCCCGTTCAGGAGTTGGGATCGAGCCTGGATCAGGTGTACGTCGTTCGGCAAGGAAAGAACGAATTGCTCGGTCCGTTTGGCGCCGATTACTTCCTGCGGAAGCTGGACATGCACGCGGAAGCGCGGACTTCGGGCAGAGGCGGGTCGCGTGCGTCCAGCCAGGGCCTCAGGCAACTGAGCTTGAGTGGCGGTGCGGTCGTGCTGTCGACTCTCAGCACCGATCCCGGCAAACCGACAATCCGATTCGACACGTTTGTCTTCACCGACCAAGGTCCGGCCGCCGACCCGTTCGTGCACAACTTCAACCTCGAGACGACCGCGATCGATGCGCGCGAAGCCGGAGGTGGGTTGTCCCAGGCACTGCTCTTCGATGATTTTCTCGTTGTGCCCGACGCCGCGTCGAATGTCCAGGGTGCTTCGGGGGCGCCGATGCAACGCCTCGTGAAGTACAACCTTGCGACCCGCGTCCCCCAAGCGCGAGGACCTGATGCCCGCCGCCGCGCAGCAGGCATGCCCGGGCAGCTGCGAATGGCGATGGATTTCCGATGCGGACGCGGCAAACAAGCTCCTCGTTTTCGCGGCACTAAAACCCGGCACCGATATCACGCGTCGAGCCACGTCGTCCGACCTCAATGCCTTCGAGGCACTGTGGATCATCGACGTCGCGCGCGGGCAAGGAACCGCCCTTGACGCCGCGAAAATAAGCAAGGCGGTGGCGGCCTGCGCCGTAGGAATACCTGCGGGGACGCAAGAGGCGCAGCGCGCGCCGACCTCGGAGTCCTTGCTGCCCAAGCGCTCGAGCAGCAGGATGTTCGTTGCTGGAACTATCGACAGCCTCTATCTCGGCGTGGTGACAGGTCAATCCATCGACCTCATGGTTATCGCGAACGGCGCCGCGACGTGCGTCGGAACGCTCTACGTCTATGGTGAGATGGGTCAGTGGATGGTTGCGCAGGATGGCAAGTCACTGTTGGCCGTCGGCGACTCCACAGGCGCGAGTTGGGGCATCGCCGAAACCGTATCCGCCAAGGCGGAAAGGATGCGCCGCGAAGGGAAGCTCCGCGAGCGGGCCTGCGCCGCGGGACTCAAGGACGTAACGGAGAACCTGAGCCAGGCCGAGTGGACTTCGGCGACGCATCTTCTGACGCCGCCGACGGGTCTGTGCGAACCGTCGCCGCCAAAGGTGCCGCCAAAGCCGACCCGCGCCACACCGCCGAACGCACGCTAGGCGGCGTCGCGGCGGATTCGCATGGGCGGAGCGGGAACGGCTCTTGCTCATGCCATTGGTGGCGTGGCGTCCGCGTCACGGCAACCATGAGGATTGGATGTTTTACCGCGTAGTTTTGCAGGGACACGTCGCGCATGGCGCGGACGTGTCCGAAGTCAAGCGCGAATTCATGCGCATCACCGCCCTGCCGTCCAGCGTCACCGACCGGCTGTTCGGCGGCATGCCCAAGATCATCAAAAGGCAGGTGCTGGAAGCCGATGCCGAGCGCATTGCGCTGACGCTGCGCGCCATTGGTGCTCCGGCCACGATCGAGCGGGAGTCGGAGGCGGGACCCGACGCAGGTCCCGAAGGTCCGGCCACGCTTGCTCCGCTGGGCGGTACCGATACCATCGCGTTCCACGACTCCCCGCCGGTCGAAGCCCCCGTTTCCAGCAAGACGAGCCGCTGGCGCGCCCTCGCATGGCGTTGGTTGCCGTGGTTCGTGGCCAGCGGAGTTGGCTTGGCGCTGGTGCCGGCCGCCGCGCCGATCGTGGACGAGTGGGTGCGGCGGGCTCGCGTGGTGCCCATGGCGAGTCCCAAGCCGGTTGCGAAAGCAGTGGCCAGCGACGTGAAGCCGGAGATCGTCCCGCCGAAGTCCGAAAACCTTCACGGGCCATGGCGCTGCACGAGTCAATCGACGGGCCGTTCGAACTACTGGCTTTACAACGCCGATGGCACGCTAGGCTTCTATGGCGAGTCCGACTTCGCCTCGGGAAAGCCTGCCATCGCCAGCGCCGACGTGCCCACGCGCTGGAGTCTGCAGCGCGACAAGCTCGCGTGGGCCTATGCCGGCCAGCAGCCGAAGGCGGACGTGGTAATTACGGTGCTCGATTTGTCGTTGATGAAGTTCACGTATGTCGATGCTTCGCGCGAGCCGTTCTCATGCCGGCGCCCGTGACGGAGAAGTAGCGGGCACGCACTCGGGGACTCTGTTCCCCGTACCGCGTTCGACGAAGTCGGGCCTTCACTCCGACAGTGAAGCTCAATTGGCGCCGCCGCGCTTCAGGGCGCCGATCACCTGCCCGAGAAATTCGTTCAACGCCGCCTCGTCCCTGATCCAGCGCACGACGACGACCAGGTCGTTCTCCCAGTCGATATAGATGATGTTGGCGCCGTTGCCCACAAAGCGCACGGCCGATGCAGGCGCGCTTGGCAGCGATTTGCGATCGGTATTGAGGTACCAGTTGGCGAATCCATAATTGGGGTTGGCCGGGCCGGGTGAGCGCGCGAGCGCAATCCATCGTTCGGAGACGATTTCGCGGCCCGCCCATTTGCCGCCGCGCAGAAACAGATAGCCGAAGCGCGCCATGTCCCACGCGCTGACGAACATTCCACCGCCGAAGTGCCCGCCCCCGCTTACCGACTGCACCCGCTGGCCGTCGATCTCGACCCATGAAGTCTCATAACCGAACCAGCGCCACGTGTTCGACGCGCCGATCGGATCCATCACCTCTTCGCGCAGCACCTGCGGCAGCGGGCGGCGCCACACCTGCAGCGCGCAGAGCGCAAGCAGGTTGACGCGGACATCGTTGTATTTGAAATAGGTGCCCGGCGCGTGCATCGGCCGGTTCGGCCAATCGGCAGGCGTTGCGCCGACGGGACGATCGGCCCAGTCGGGCACGCCCCACAACGTGCCGGACCAGTCGCTCGTCTGCCGCAACAAATGATCCCAGGTGATGGGCTCGTTGTGTTCGCTGGCGAAGAGCTGGGCGCGCTCGGCGCTCGGCAGATACGAGGACGACGCGGTCATTGAGGTCGCGGATGAGACCGCGCTGCCAAGCGAGCCCCACGACGGTCGTCAGAAATGTCTTCGTGACGCTGTGCGCCATGTCCGTGCGCAACGTGTCGCCCCATTCCGCGACGACGTAGCCGCGATGCACGACGATGCCGTTGAGTGCCGCGCGCGTTTGGGTGGGGCCGATGATCCTGAAGTTCGGCTCCCGCTTTCCGAACGTGCTTTTCAGATCTTCGGCAACATCCTTCGGCGAAGGATTCTCGTTGGCGACCGCATAGTCGATCGCCCCGCTCAACCGCGCCGCATCGATACCCAGTTCGGCGGGTGCCTTCCTTGCCCAGTTGCCAGGCGGCGGAAAATAGTCCGCCGCCGCGGCGCTCGCGACGCCGACGGCGATCAGCCAAGCGAGCGAAATGGCAAGACGCAGTCCAACACCGCGCATGGCGCGCTCCTTCATTGGGCTCAAGGTTGGACGTCGGCCGAGTATTCGAGGGGTCAGGCGAACACTATCACCGCCGCGACGAACGCCGCCACGAAGGCAATTGGGAACGCAAGCGCAAGCATCAGCGCCGCAGTCGGCGCTCGCCTCATCCAGGCCAACGCCAAGGCAGGCGCACCGGTAACGAGAAACAGCACCGTCACGACCACGCCGGCGCCCTGGTCCAAGCCCTTGGTCGCCGCATCCGATCCTGATGTGAAGGACGCGAACGCTACGAACGCGAATACAGCGGCGTCGGCGAGACCAATGATGATAGTTGTGATTCGGCGGTTCGGCATTCAGATGCTCGCAAGCGAGGTCATTGGCATTGTCGCGGAGGCAGAAGCACCTTTGCAAGTTCATGCAGCAATGCAAGGGCAATCCTGTCCTTCGGCAGCGTGAATGCATGAGCCGCGACGCTGTGTAGGACGACGACTGGCTCGACGGCGAGCCAAACTGGATGGAACCGGAGTTTGCAGGGCTCCCTCCAATCTTCACATGCGCTCATGTGCATGGGAGGGTGGGCCGCATTCCGGACCCACGAATTCAAACGTAAGCGTCAAGGAGCATTCATGAGACATTCCGACCCATCCCGAAGCGCTGCCCTGTTGGCCGCCGCCGTCTTCCTATTCGCCGGCGCTGCCGGCGCCGACACGGGAACCGTGACCAAGGAACGCACGACGACGACCGAGTCCACGCCGTCGGGCCAGACCACCACTACGACAACGACCCGCACGTTTTCGAAGAGCGATTCCCCGGACGTCGTTTACAAGTCGATCGACGTTAACGATCGCGGGTATGTGCTGCGCACGGAGACCGAGCGCATCAGCGGATTTGGGGACGCCTTCGACAAGGCCGACAAGAATCACAGTGGCCGCCTGACGCGCGAAGAGTTCAACAGCGCGTGGATGGAATACCAGGCGAACAAGTAGTCTGTCGCTCGACCGCAACGCCTCGGCCGCTTGGCGGACCGAGGCGCCCGCTCGGCATGAACAGCCTGCAGCAGCAGGCGCGCTTCGATACCTTCGTGCAGGAGTTCAACACCGAGCGGCCGCACGAAGCCTTGGCCATGAAGACGCCGGCCGAAATGTATTCAGCCTCGCCAACGCTTTATCGTGGATTGCCCGAACTGACCTACCCGCTGCACGATCGCGACGTGCTGGTTACCGCTTGCGGCCGCATCTGCATGCACCGCAAACGCGTCAGCATCTCCCACGTCCTGGCCGGTCAGCGCGTCGGCATCAAGGAAGTCGACGAGGGCATTTGGATCGTGAGCTTCATGCAGTACGATCTCGGCTACATCGACTTGGAGCAGAAAACCCTGCAACCCTTGGACAACCCGTTCGGCACGCGGTTGTCACCCATGTCTTAGGTACGCAATGTCACCTATGTTTCCGGGCCGTACACAGCATATTCTGGCGGAGACGCAGGGATTCGAACCCTGGATACAGGTTTTGGCCCGTATGCTCCCTTAGCAGGGGAGTGCCTTCGACCACTCGGCCACGTCTCCGGTCTGGTGCGCATTCTACCGGCGCGGCGCCGTCCGCGTCCAGCAGGAATGGTAATTTCCCTCGAAAAATCCGCGCCTTAGTGCGGTTCAGGCCGCCTGGGCCGGGGCATTTTCGAGACCGAATGCCTTGTGCAGCACGCGCACGGCGAGTTCCAGGTACTTCTCGTCGATGACGACGGAAATCTTGATCTCGGACGTCGAGATCATCTGGATGTTGATGCCCTCGTCGGCCAGCGTCTTGAACATCTTCGACGCGATGCCGACGTGCGAGCGCATGCCGATGCCGATGACCGACACCTTGCAGATCTTGTTGTCGCCGATGATCTCGCGCGCGGTGAAGCTCTTGCCCCGCTCGCCGGCAAGCACGTCGAGCGTCTTCAGGTATTCGCTGCGATTGACGGTGAACGAGAAGTCCGTGTGGCCGGACGCGCCGATGTTCTGCACGATCATGTCGACGTCGAGGTTGGCCGCGGCCACCGGGCCCAGGATGCTGTAGGCGATGCCCGGCTTGTCCGGCACGCCCATCACCGAAATCTTCGCCTCGTCGCGATTGAACGCAATGCCCGAGATGATCGCCTCTTCCATGGTGTCGTCTTCCTCGAATGTGATCAGCGTGCCGGGACCCGAGGACGCAGGATCCTCGAACGACGACAGCACGCGCAGCTTGACCTTGTACTTGCCCGCGAACTCGACCGAGCGGATCTGCAGCACCTTCGACCCGAGGCTCGCCATCTCGAGCATTTCCTCGAAGGTCACGGTGTCCAGCCGACGTGCCTCGGGAACGATGCGCGGGTCGGTCGTGTAGACGCCGTCGACGTCGGTGTAGATCTGGCATTCGTCGGCCTTGAGCGCGGCGGCCAGCGCCACGCCGGAGGTATCCGAGCCGCCGCGGCCGAGCGTGGTGATGTTGCCTTCCGCGTCTTCGCCCTGGAAGCCGGCGACGATGACGATCGTCCCCGCGTCGAGGTCGCGGCGCATCGCGCCCTCGTCGATCTCGAGGATGCGCGCCTTGGTAAACGAGTTGTCGGTCAGGATGCGCACCTGGCCGCCGGTATAGCTCTTCGCGGGCAGGCCCATTTCCTGCAGCGCGATCGCGAGCAGGCCGATCGTGACCTGCTCGCCGGTGGCGGCGATCACGTCGAGTTCGCGCGGGTCGGGCTGCGCCGAGATTTCCTTCGCCAGCGCGAGCAGCCGGTTGGTTTCCCCCGACATCGCCGAAACGACGATGACCAGCTGGTGACCCTTGCGCGTGGTGGTGGGCGACGCGCCGGGCGACGTTCCTGATGCGCTCGATCGTGCCGACCGACGTTCCGCCGTATTTCTGGACGATCAAGGACATTGCGCTACAGCCTGTCAGTCGAGCTGGCGGAACACGAGCGTCGCGTTGGTGCCGCCGAAGCCGAAGGAATTGGACATGGCGCCGCGAATGCGCATCTTGCGCGCCGTGCCGGGAACGAAATCGAGATCGCACTTGGGATCGACGTTGACGAGGTTCGCCGTCGGCGGCGCGATCTGGTCGCGCAGCGCGAGCACCGTGAACACGGCCTCGATGCCGCCGGCCGCGCCGAGCAGGTGGCCGGTCATCGACTTGGTGGACGACACCGCGAGCTTGTATGCATGGTCGCCGAACGCGCGCTTCACGCCGGTGCATTCCGCGAGATCGCCCAGCGGCGTCGACGTGCCATGGGCATTGATGTAATCGATGTCGGTCGTCGCCATGCGCGCATTCTTCAGCGCGTTCAGCATGCTGCGCGCGGCGCCATCGCCGTCGTCGGGCGGCGCCGTGATGTGGTGCGCATCGGCGCTCATCCCGTAGCCGGTGAGTTCGCAGTAGATGCGCGCGCCGCGCGCCTTCGCATGCTCGAGTTCCTCGAGCACGAGGATGCCCGCGCCCTCGCCCAGCACGAAGCCGTCGCGGCCGACATCCCACGGGCGGCTCGCGCCCGCGGGGTCGTCGTTGTGCATCGACAGCGCGCGCGACGCGCAAAAGCCGCCGATGCCGAGCGGCGATATCGTCGCTTCGGCGCCGCCGGCGACCATGATGTCCGCGTCGCCGTATTCGATCAGCCGCGCCGCCTCGCCGATGCTGTGGTTGGCGGTCGAGCAGGCGCTCACCGTGGCCAGGTTGGGGCCCTTGTAGCCATAGTGGATCGACACCAGGCCGGAAATCATGTTGATGATCGACCCGGGCACGAAGAACGGCGAGATCTTGCGCCAGCCGCCGTTGAGATACGCGGTCTGCGTGTCCTCGATCATCGGCAGGCCGCCGATGCCGGAACCCACGCACACGCCCACGCGCTCCTTGTCGCCGGCATAGCCGTCCAGGCCCGCGTCCTTGATCGCCTCCATCGTGGAGACCAGGCCGTAATGCACGAACGTGTCGTAGCGGCGGGCTTCCTTGGCGGACAGGTACTGGCCGACGTCGAATTCCTTCACCTCGCCGGCGATGTGCACCGGAAAGTGCGACGTGTCGAAGCGCGTGATCCTGGTGATGCCGGAACGGCCCGCGACGATGTTCGACCACGACGCCGTCAGCCCGATGCCGACAGGCGAGATGATCCCCAACCCGGTAACGACGATTCGGCGGTGGGCCATGTCAGGAGCGTGAACGATGAGGTTCCGGGAGTCCGCGAGAGAGTAGTGGCACGGGCACGCGCGGCGCCCGCTCGGTCGCGGATCAGTTGCGCCAGTTGCGCTCAGTTGCAATCAGCCAGTGGCCATGCTGCGGGCGACGCGACGCCGCCCGCGCCGTCCGGCCTACTTCTTGAGGTGGCCGCCGACGTAGTCGATGGCTTGCTGCACCGTCGTGATCTTCTCGGCTTCTTCGTCCGGAATCTCGGTCTCGAATTCCTCTTCAAGCGCCATCACGAGTTCGACCGTGTCGAGCGAATCCGCCCCGAGATCGTCGACAAATGACGACTCGTTCTTGATTTCGGCTTCGTTGACGCCCAGCTGCTCGGCGACGATCTTCTTGACCCGTTGTTCTACATTTTCCATGCGTCTTCCCCCTTGTTGGGGCCCCTGAATAGCAAACCGGTGAATTCTACCAGATCGGCCACAAAGCGACCGCCTTGCCCGGCGCCCGAAAGTCGGGAAGCGCCGGCGCTATTCAAGCCATGTACATGCCGCCGTTCACGTGCAGCGTCGTCCCGGTGACGTATGCCGGCGCCCGGGCTGGCAAGGAATGCGACCGCGCTGCGCGACGTCCTCCGGCGACCCCAGGCGGCCGAGCGGAATCCTGGCCAGCAACGCTTCGCGCTGGACGTCGGTCAGGCCACGGGTCATGTCGGTGTCGATGAAGCCGGGCGCCACGCAGTTGACGGTGATGTTGCGGCTGCCGACTTCCTGCGCCAGCGACTTGGTGAAGCCGATCAGCGCGGCCTTGGCCGCGGAATAGTTGACCTGCCCCGCGTTGCCGCTCGAGCCCACGACCGAGCCGATCTGGATGATGCGGCCCTGACGCGCCTTCATCATCCCGCGCAGCACGGCCTTGGCCAGCCGGTACGCAGGCTTGAGGTTCGTCGCCATGATCGCGTCCCACTCGTCGTCCTTCATGCGCAGCAGCAGGTTGTCGCGCGTGATGCCCGCGTTGTTGACGAGGATCGTGATGGCGCCATGCGTGCCGTCGATGGCGGCCAGCACGGACTCCGTCGCGGCGGCGTCCGTGACATCGAGCTTCAATCCCGTGCCGGCGTTGCCCGCGTCCTTCAAGTAGGCGGCGATGCTCGCGGCGCCTTCGTCGGTCGTCGCGGTGCCGACGACTTTGGCGCCCTCCGCGGCAAGCGCCAGCGCGATCGCGCGGCCGATGCCTCGCGTCGCACCGGTGACCAGCGCGGTTTGCCCAGCGAGTTGTCCTGATGCCATCGGCAGTCCTCCTCAGGCGCCTTGCAATGCGGCCAGCGTTTCATTGATGGCATCGCTGTCGATCAGCGCGAACGATTCGACGCCCTCCGCGATGCGCTTGTTCATTCCGGCAAGCACCCTGCCCGGTCCGCATTCGACGACATGCGTGACGCCCAGCGCAGCCATGTGCCGCACCGTCGCCGTCCAGCGCACGGGGCTCGCCGCCTGCTGCGCGAGCGCCGCGCGAATGGCGTCCGGCGCCGAGTGTTCGGCCACGTCGACGTTGTGAATGACGGGAATGGCGGGAGACGCAAAAGTCACTTGCGCCAGTCGCGCGGCGAGTTTGTCGGCGGCGGGCTTCAGCAGCGAACTGTGAAACGGCGCGGAGACCGGCAGCAGCACGCCGCGCTTGGCGCCCTTCTGCTTCGCCAGCGCGATGGCGCGCTCGACGGCTTCGCGGTGGCCCGCGATGACGACCTGTCCCGGCGCATTGAAATTGACCGGCTCGACCACCTGGCCCTGCGCGGCCTCCACGCACGCCGCCGCCACGGCATCGTCGTCGCCACCCATGATGGCGGCCATGGCGCCGATCCCCGGCGGCACCGCGTCCTGCATCGCCTGCGCGCGAAAGCGCACCAGCGGGACCGCGTCGGCGAACGCAAGCGCGCCCGCTGCAACCAGCGCCGTGTATTCGCCCAGGCTGTGGCCGGCCACGACGGCGGGCTTGGCGCCTCCCGACGCGAGCCACGCGCGGTATATCGCAACGCCGGCGGTCAGCATCACCGGCTGCGTGTTGGTGGTCAGGTTGAGCGCCTCCGCGGGTCCTTCCTCCACCAGATTGCCACAGGTCGTCGCCCAATGCGGCCGACGCTTCGGCAAAGGTCTCGCGCACCACCGGATGCGCGGCAAAGCCGTTCATCATCCCGAGCGCCTGCGACCCCTGTCCGGGAAACACGAATGCCAGTTTCATTGCGCCATCCTCATTTTGCCAACCTCTTGCACTCAGTTGCTCTTACCATTTCAGGAAAACCGATCCCCACGTAAAGCCGCCGCCCACGCCCAGCAGCATCACGTGCTGGCCGGCGCCGATGCGGCCGTCGCGCACGGCGATGTCCAGCGCCAGCGGAATCGACGCCGCCGACGTGTTGCCGTGCCGGTCGACGGTCACGATCAGTCGCTCGTGCGGCAGGTGCAACTTCTTCATCGTCGCGTCCATGATCCGGATGTTGGCCTGGTGCGGGATGACCCAGTCGATGTCGGCGGCGGTCTTGCCGGTGGCGTGCAGCGCCTCCTCGGCCGATTCGGCCATCACCTTCACGGCGAACTTGAACACCGCGCCACCGTCCATGTGCACGAACGGCGTGCCGAACGTGGCCCCGTTGCGCACGCTGCCGGGCACGCACAGGATATCCGCGTAATGGCCATCGGCGTGGAGATGCGACGTCAGGATCCCCGGCGCCGCCGAAGGCACCACGACAACCGCGCCGGCGCCGTCGCCGAACAGCACGCACGTCCCGCGATCGGACCAATCGAGGATGCGCGAATAGATCTCGGCGCCGACGACGAGCGCGTTGCGCGCCATGCCGCTGCCGACCATCAGGTCCGCCAGCGCCAGTCCGTACACGAATCCCGAGCAGACGGCCTGCACGTCGAACGCGGCGCCGCCCTTGGCGCCGAGCTTGGCCTGCAGGATGCACGCCGTGGACGGAAACACCATGTCGGGCGTCGTCGTCGCGACGATGATTGACATCGACGTCGGCCGGCGCGATGCCCGCCGCGTCGAGCGCCGCGCGCGACGCATGCAGCGCCAGGTCGGACGTCGCCTCGTGCGGGGCCGCGATGTGGCGCTGGAGAATGCCGGTCCGCGTGCGAATCCACTCGTCGCTGGTGTCCACGCGCCGAGCGAGTTCCTCGTTGGTGAGGACGTGCTCGGGCAGATAGCGGCCCGTGCCGGCGATTCGGCTAGGCATCGGCCGAGGCTGCGGCAACGGAGTCCGCGTCGGTTGCGGTGGCGCGGCGAGCGCCGGCATGGCGGCGATCTGCTGGGCAATCCGGTCGAGCACGCCGTGCGTGGCCTCCGCGTAGGCCTTTTGCAGCGCGTAGCGGAACGCGAGCGCGTCGGCGCCGCCGTGGCTCTTCACCACGATGCCCTTCAGTCCCACCAGCGTCGCCCCGTTGTGCCGCCGCGGGTCGATGCGCCGCTTGAACGCCGACAGCACCGGATAGGCAATGGCCGCGGCGAACTTGGTCAACGGATTCCGCGTGAACTCGGCCTTCAGGTAGTCATAGAGCATCGTGACGATGCCTTCGCAGGCCTTCAGCATGACGTTGCCGACGAACCCGTCGCAGACCACGACGTGGGTCGTGCCCTTGAAGATGTCGTTGCCTTCGACGTTGCCGACGAAATTGAGCCCCGACAGCTTGAGCAGTTCCGCGGTCCGCTTCACCACGTCGTTGCCCTTGATGTCCTCTTCACCGATATTGAGGAGCCCGATCGTGGGCCGGTCGATGCCGTCCACGGCGGTCACCAGCGCGCTGCCCATGACGGCAAACTGGACGAGTTGCTCGGGCGTGCAGTTGACGTTCGCGCCCAGGTCCAGCACCGTCGTCTCGCCCTGCTTCGTCGGCAGCTGGGAGGCGATCGCCGGACGGTCGATGCCGGGCAGCGTCTTGAGCACGAAGCGCGCAATGGCCATCAGCGCGCCGGTATTGCCGGCGGAAACGCAGGCCTGCGCCGACCCGTCCTTGACCAGGTTGATCGCCACGCGCATCGACGAATCTTTTTTCTTGCGCAGCGCGTCGGCCGGCGGCTCGTCCATCGCGACGACTTCACTGGCCGCGTGGACCGTCACGCGATCGCGCGCCGGCGAGCGGGAACGCGCCAGCGCCTGAGCCAGCGGCGCTTGCAGTCCGACCAGGATCACGCGCGCGTCCGGCGTGTCCTCGAGGAACTTGAGCGATGCCGCGACGGTGACCGGGAGGCCGGCGTCGCCTCCCATCGCATCAACGGCAACCGTGACGGGCAGGGTCATGTGGGAAAGAAGCCGGCTGGTGGGCGGCGTCGGCCACGGGTGCAATGACGCACTCGTAGACGCGTCCGCATAAATGAATCGCGCAGGCCGGAGTTTACCCGCCTGCGCGTTTCGGTGTTATCCGGCCCTGGCGACAGCGCCCTGAAGGACGCCGTCCGTTGCCTGTTACTCGTCGGCCTTGGTCTTGACGACCTTCTTGCCGCGGTAATAGCCATTGGGGCTGATGTGGTGGCGCAAATGGACCTCTCCGCTCACCGGCTCGACGGCAAGCGCCGGGGCGGTGAGGAAGTCGTGCGCGCGATGCATGCCGCGCTTCGACGGCGACTTCTTGTTCTGCTGGACTGCCATGTGGTTCTCCTTGTTTCAAATCGATTCGTCATCTACCGCCGCGCATCGGCGGAAACATCCACCGTTGCGCGCAATCCGTGCGTGCGGCGCTACTCCGGCGCCGCGCATTCGCCGTCCGCATGCGTGGGCGCATACGGCAGCGACAAAAGCAATTCGTCCTCGACCAGCTTCAGCGCGTCCAGCGGTTCGGCGGCCACGAGCACTTCCTCGTCGCTGCCGGCATCCAGCGCGTCGCCTTCGGCCTCGCTGCTGGCCAGAAGCGCCACGGTTCGCTGCCGCACCGGCCACGTCATCGGTGCCAGGCAGCGCTGGCATTCCAGCGGCACCGAGCCGTCCAATTCGATCGCGATGGCCGGGCGCCCCAGGGCGTCGGCGGTTCCGGCGATGTTCCAGTCTATCGGCGCATCGCCCGGCGCCAGCCAATCGTACAGGCGCTCCGAGGCCGCGGCGTCGAACTTTCCGTGCAACGAGTCATGCTCGCGGGCGAGCCGGAAAGCGTCGAACGTACCCGCCTTCATCGTTCCCGGCTTGGGACCCGTTGTCATGACAGTACAGTCCTTGGGGCCGCCGACGTAAACGGGAGATAATAGCGCGTTTTCCATCAGTTGTCAAAAAATGTCCACAAAAACAACGGCGAACGCGCCGCGCAGGCTGGTGCTGGCGTCCACGTCGCGCTACCGCGCCGCGCTGCTCGAGCGCCTGGGGCTGCCGTTCCTGGTCGCGGCGCCCGGCGTCGACGAAGCCGCGCTGCCGGGCGAAGCCCCGGCACAGACGGCGCTACGCCTGGCCGAAGCCAAGGCGCGCGCAGTCGCGGTCAGGTTTCCGGACGCGCTGGTCATCGGCTCCGACCAGATCGCCGATTGCGCGGGCGCAGCCGGTCGGCAAACCGGGCTCGCGGGACGCGGCATTCGCCCAACTGCGCGCGCTTTCCGGCAGGACCGTGGTCTTTCATACCGGCGTCGCGCTGGTCGACGCCGCAAGCGGCCGCTGCGGCGCCGACGCTGGTCGATGTCGCCAGCACGTTCCGCACGCTGGATACGACGGAAATCGGCGCCTATCTCGACCGCGAGGCGCCGTTCGACTGCGCCGGTTCCGTCAAGTCGGAAGGGTTGGGCATCGCGCTCTTCGAGCGAATCGAAAGCAGCGATCCCACCGCGCTCATCGGGTTGCCGCTGATCGCGCTGTGCCGACTGCTGCGCGAAGAAGGCATAGACATTCTCGCGCCAGCGCAGACGCTCACCGCCTGACCGACGCGTCCATGTCCGGCACGCTCTATCTCGTCCCCAACCTGCTCGGCGCGGTACCACCGGGCAACGTCCTGCCCGCCAGGACCATCGACGTGGCGCGCGCGCTGACCCATTGGGTCGTCGAGACGCCGAAGGCGGCGCGGGCGTTCATCAAGACGCTCGACCCGCCACTGCCGATTGCCACGCTGGACGATGCAGGAACTCGGGGAATCGCCGGCCGCCGCTCACATCGCGGCACTGCTCGCGCCGCTCTCGTCCGGCGTCGACGTCGGCCTGCTGTCCGACGCGGGCTGTCCGGGCGTGGCGGACCCGGGCGCGGCGCTGGTCGCCGCGGCGCACGGCGCCGGGCTGCGCGTGGTGCCGCTGGTCGGGCCCTCGGCCATCCTGCTCGCGCTGATGGCATCCGGCATGAACGGACAGAGCTTCGCCTTCCATGGCTACCTGCCGGTCAAACCCGACCAGCGCGCGGCGGCGCTGCAGCGCCTGGAAAGCGAATCGCGCGCGCGAAGGCAGGCGCAACTCTTCATCGAGACGCCGTATCGCAACGAAGCGATGCTGGGGGCGATCGCCGCAGCGCTGCAACCGGCGACGCACGTGTGCATCGCCGCCGACCTGACGCTGCCGTCGGAAACCATCGCGCGGCACAGCGCGCGCGAATGGAAGACGCGCGACCACGCGCAGTTCGCGAAGCGCCCTGCGCTGTTCGTGCTGCAGGCCTGACGGCCGACGCGTGGCCGGCCGTCGCGGGGGACCGCGCCGACTCAGGGGCTGGCTTCGTCCGGCCAGTCCTTGATGTACGACTTCAGCATCCGGTTTTCGAAATTCTGCTCGTCGTACACGGCCTTGGCCACGTCGTGGAAGGACACCACGCCCTGCAGCATCAGGCCGTCCATCACCGGCACGTAGCGCGCGTGCCGGTCGAGCATCGTCCGGCGCAGTTCCATGACGTCGAGCGCGGGCGCTGCCGTCAATGGATCGTGCTCGAAGATGTCGGCGACCTTGACGCCGGCCAGCGAGCCTTCGCGCGCGGCCATCGCGGCCAGGACCTCGCGAAACGTGAGCATGCCGACGAGCCTGCCGCCTTCCATGACGACGAGCGAGCCGATGTCGTTGTCGGCCATGACTTTCACGGCGTCCATCACCGCGCCGTCGGGCGTCGTCGTGTACAGCGTATTGCCCTTGATCCGCAGGATTTCGCTGACGAGCATGGCTGTTTCCTCGTTCTCTAGGATGGTCGCACCGGCCCGCGTCACCGCTCGACCATCCTCTGCGAGATTACCCCCGCCCGCTCGTCGCTTGCAATAGCGCGCGGCGCGCTATTTGTACAGCGTCTGCGGAAGCCAGATGCCCGATGCCGGGGAACACGTACAGCAGGATCAGCGCGATGATCTGGATTCCCATGAACGGCAGCATGCCGGCGAAGATCGCATTGAGCGTGACGTGCTTCGGCGAGACGCCCTTCAGGTAGAACGCCGCCATCGCCACCGGCGGCGACAGGAACGCCGTCTGCAGGTTGAGCGCGACCAGCAGGCCGAAGAACAGCGGGTCGATGTTGAAGTGCGGCAGCAGCGGAATGAAGATCGGCATGAAGATGACGATGATCTCGGTCCACTCGAGCGGCCAGCCGAGCAGGAAGATGATCACCTGCGCCAGGATCATGAACTGGACGGGCGTCATGTCCAGCGACAGCACCCAATGGTTGATGATCTCCTGGCCGCCGAGCAGCGCGAACGACGCCGAGAAGATCGACGAGCCGACGAACAGCCAGCACACCATGGCGCTGGTCTTGGCCGTGAGGAACGCCGACTCCTTGACGATTCCGCCCCAGCTCCCTGGCGGTCGTCCGGACAGTGGCAGCCGACTTTCCTCCCTCCGCGCGCGCGGCTCGCCAATGGGCGACAAAGCGATAGCCCGCGGCAAGCAGGCCGCCGCCGAGCGCGCCGACCGCGGCCGCCTCGGTCGGCGTGGCCAGGCCGAACACGATGGAACCCAGCACCATGAGGATCAGGATCGCCAGCGGGAAGAACGAACTCAGCAGCATCTTGAATACTTCGAGCCGCTCCCAGCTCCAGTACCGGTAGAGGACGGCGAGGAAGAGCGACGCCGACGCCGAACACGACCCAGAACCATGTGGGAATGGGGAGACGCTCGGCCGGTCGCCACCGCGGCCGCCGGCGCGTTCTCCGCGGCCGCCGGCTTGGCTGCCTGCGGCGGCCGTTCGCGGCATCGGCGGCGGCGGGCGCCGCTGCGTCCTTCGCCGTTTCCGACGGCGGCTCCTGCAGTCCCGAACTATCCTTGTCGTCACTCAGCGCGGTCGGCTGCGTTCGACAGATCCTCGCTGGCCTCCGCCGTATTCTTGGCGCCCGCCTCGACCAGCCCGGTCGTGTCGACCACGGCCGCCGGCGCCGTCGCGAATTGCCACGTCACGCCCAGCACGCGCGACGACGAACAGTGCCGGAAGCAGCGTGACCACCAATTGGCCCAGCCACCGAGCCCTTCGTCACTCCGGCCGTGCCGGCACCGGTCGTCGCGCGCCAAAGCCCGGCAAACGCGTTGCTGCCTTTGGCCGCGAGCCGCTGCAGCATCGGCGGAAGCGCCACGGCGCGTTCGCTCGCGGGCAGCGGTGGCATCAGGTCGGGCCGCAACTTCGCGAGCACGATCACATAGCCGATATACAGGGACGCGAGCATGAATCCGGGGCCGAACGCGCCGGCATAGAGCTTGACCACCGACACGCCGGCCACGGCGCCGTAGACGATCAGCAGCACCGACGGCGGGATCAGGATGCCCAGGCAGCCGCCCGCGGTGATGGCGCCCGCCGCGACCTTGGTGTTGTAGCCCGCCTTGAGCATGGCCGGGAACGCCAGCAGCCCCATCAGCGTCACCACCGCGCCGACGATGCCGGTCGCCGTGGCGAAGATCGCGCACGTGACGATGGTCGCCACGGCCAGCGCGCCGGGCACGCGCGCGGTCGCGAGGTGCAGGCTCTTGAACAGGCGGTCGATCAGCGCCGCGCGTTCGACCAGATAGCCCATGAACACGAACAGCGGGATGGCGATCAGCACGTCGTTCGACATCACCGAATACGCGCGCTGCACCATCAGGTCGAGGATCTGCCGGTTGGCGATCTTCGGGTCTACGCTGTGGTAGGCCAGCCATCCGAAGAACACGCCCATTCCCATCAGCGTGAAGGCCGTGGGAAACCCGAGCATGATGCCCACGACGATCAGGCCCAGCATCAGCAGCCCCAGGTGGCCGTTGGTCATCGCCGACGGCGCACGGCATCAGCACGAACAGCATGATCACGACCGCGGCCATGATGGACAGCCCGAACCACACTTCCTTCCTCATTTGCTGTCCCCGGCGTGCTCGTGCGCCACCACGATACTTGTCCGCCGTCGGCGATATCCGAATCCTTCACGTGCACCATCTTCTTCAGCTTGTCGACGTCCACTTCCTGCACGTCTTCCTCGCGCGACGGCCAGTCACCGGCCTTGAGGCACAGGACGCAGCGGATGATCTCGACGATTCCCTGCAGCAGCAGGAACGCGCCGGCAATCGGGATGACCGTCTTGAACGGATAGTACGGCGGCCCATCGGCGGTGATGTTCGAGCCTTCGCGGATTGCCCAGGACTCGCCCGCGTAGATGTAGCCGGCCCAGACAAACGCGACGACGCCGGGAATGAAAAAAAGCAGGTACAGCGCCAAGTCGAGCCCGGCCTGCAGCCGCGGCGGGAAGAATCCGTAGAGGACGTCGCCGCGCACGTGGCCGTTCTTGGCCAGCGTGTACGCGCCGGCCATCATGAACAGCGTTCCGTACATCATGATCATCACGTCGAATGCCCACGCATGCGGATGATCGAGCGCATAGCGCGAGAACACTTCCCAGGAGATGAGCAGGGTCAGGCGCCACGATCAGCCAGGAAAACGCCTGGCCGACCCAGGTGCTCACCTTGTCGACGAACAACAACATGTTCTGCATTGCTGCGTTCCTCTAGGAGCCCCGGTCGGGCGCGCGGTCAGCGCGTCACGTCCGCCGCAAGACCGGATACACCCAAAAAAAACACCATCCGCCGCCTGCCGGATGGTGTTTTTCGCACGACGACCCGCGTCAGGCCTTCTTTGCCGGCGGCGCGTCTTGGTACCGAAGTAATGGTTGTACGCCATGCGCCGGTTGACATTGTTGTCCATGTCCCATTTCACCGCACGCTCGGCGAACACCTTCTGCGACGTCGATAATTTCCTTGAAGATCGGATTGTCCGAGGATTTCTTCGCCGACGATCACGTCGTACATGTTGAGCTGCTGCTGCAGGATCGCGTCCGGCGTCTTGTAGAACTTGACGTTGTCCTTGGTCTGCAGCTCGACGTAATCCTTCGAATACCGGTCGATCGCCTTCCACGTCAGTTCCTGCGACGCGGCTGATACCGCCATGGCGATGACCGCGCGCAGCTTTTCCGGCAGCGCATCGTACTTGGTCTTGTTGAACGTGATCTCGAACTGCTCGGCGTTCTGGTGGAAGCTTTGCAGCATGCACACCTTGGACACGTCGGGGAAACCCAGCAACTTGTCGGAACTCATGTTGTTGAACTCGGCCGCGTCGAGCAACCCGCGATCCATCGCCGGCACGATTTCGCCGCCGGGAAGCGCGTTGACCGCCGCGCCCATGGCCGTGAACATGTCGATCGAAATGCCGACGGTACGGTACTTGAGGCCCTTGAAGTCTTCCGCCTTGGTGATCGGCTTCTTGAACCAGCCAAGCGGTTGCGTCGCCATCGGTCCGTAGGGGAACGACACCACGTTGGCGCCGACCGAGCTGTAGAGCTTGGCCAGCAGTTCCTTGCCACCGCCCCAGCGATGCCACGCCATCAGCATGTTGGCATCCATGCCATACGCAGGTCCGGAACCCCAGAGCGCCAGCGCATTCTGCTTGCCATAGTGGTAGACGATCACGCCGTGGCCGCCGTCCAGCGTTCCCTTCGATACCGCGTCCAGCAGACCGAATGCCGGAACCACGGAACCCGCGGGCAGGACCTCGATCTTGAGCTCGCCGCCGGTCATGTCGTTGACCGTCTTGGCGTAATCCAGCGCGTACTCGTGAAAGATATCCTTGGTCGGCCACGTCGACTGGAAACGCATCGTGATCGGGGTCGTCTGGCCCTTGGCGATCATCGGAAAGCCCAGCGTTGCGCCAACCGCGGCGGCGCCCGTGGCGGCCTTCAGGAACTTGCGGCGCGTCGCCGGTGCGGACGTCTTCTGGCTCAGGTCAATCAACTTGCGCGTCATGTTGCCTCCTGGGGACATAGTCCGCGCGAGAATTCGCGCGGGCGGATTTGATTTGTAGTTTGGCTTTCGGCGATTCTGTCGTCGCCTTGCCTCGAAATGGGGTTTGGAAAGCGCACCAATTCTGCGCTAGACCAGCCGGATTATTACATCGACGCTGGGAAAAAATGCGATTGTGCGCCGCCGCATTTCCGCCCGTCCGTCAGCCCGGAAGCGGGCGCCGCTCGCGTAGCGCCTGCGCCAGCGTGCCGGCGTCTACGTATTCCAGCTCCCCGCCTACCGGCACGCCACGGGCAAGCCGGCTCACCTTGAGCCCACGTGCGCCGAGCAGCTCGCCGATGTAATGGGCGGTCGCCTCGCCCTCGTTCGTGAAGTTGGTGGCGAGAATGACTTCGCGGACGACGCCGTCGGCAGCGCGCTTGAGCAAGCGGTCGAGGCCGAATTTCCTTGGGGCCGATCCCGTCCAGCGGCGACAGCCGTCCCATGAGCACGAAATACAGGCCGCTGTACGCCTGCGTGTGCTCCACCATCAGCAGGTCGGCGGGGGTCTCGACGACGCACAGCTGCGCCGGATCGCGCTTCGGTGACCGGCACAGCGAGCAGATCGCGTCTTCGGTGAACGTGTTGCAGCGTTCGCAATGCCGGATCGATTGCGCCGCATGCTGCAACGCGGACGCCAGCGACCGGGCACCGTCGCGGTCGTGCTGCATCAGGTGCAGCGCCATCCGTTGCGCCGCCTTGGGACCCACGCCGGGAAGGCACCGCAATGCCTTGGCGAGTTCATCCAGGCTCGACAACGGTTCCTGCGAAGGCAGGCGCCGCGGCTCGCTCGACCGTTCACTCACCTGGTGCGCCCATGTCCGCTGCCTCGAGTTCGCGCTTCCCGGCCGTCAGAACGGAAGCTTGAAGCCCGGCGGCAAAGGCAATCCCGATGTCAGCCCCGCCATTTTTTCCTGCGTCGTGGCTTCCGCACGGCGCACGGCATCGTTCATCGCCGCGGCGACGAGGTCTTCCAGCATGTCGCGGTCCTCGGCCAGCAGCGAGGGATCGATCTTCACGCGCTTGACGTCGTGGCGGCAGGTCATCACCACCTTGACCAGGCCGGCGCCCGCCTGGCCCTCGACCTCGAGCAACGCGAGCTCGTCCTGCGCTCGCTTCATGTTGTCCTGCATCTGCTGGGCCTGCTTCATGAGCCCCGCCAACTGGTTTTTCATCATTGCTTCAGCTCCATCACTGGGTCTGCCTAGTTGCCGCCCTCAGTTGCCAGCATCACGCGCCAGCGGCGTGATCGTTTCGGTCTTGACCTGGCCGTCGAACGTGACCAGCAGGTCGCGCACGAACGGTTCATCGCGAAACGCGGCCTCGCCCTTGGCCTTGGCGTCGGCGCGCTCCCGCTTTTCGGTTGCCGCGAGCGACGACTCGGTCGCCGCGCCGACTTCGAACGCCAGCAGCAGGCGCCGCCCGGTCGCCTGCTCCAGCGCGACTTTGAGCTTGTCGGCGAAGACCTTGTCCGCGAGGTGCTTGTGCGCCACCGGCAACGCGAGCGTCAGCGCGTTGTTGTTGACGGCGATGAGTTCGGTTTGCGCGGCCAGCTGCGCCGCCATGCCTGTCAACTTCAATGCGGCCACAAATCCGGTCCACGCCGCCGGGTCTTCGGGAAGCGCGACCACCGGGCCCGCGGGCGCCGCGGACTTGCTCTGCGCAGGCGTGGCCGGCGGCGGCAGAACGGCGGCAATATTGGTCACCGGTGCCGCGTCGCGCGAAGGCGGCGCCGGCCTCGGCGCGGGCGCCGTCTGGCGCGAAGGCGACGCGGCCGTGGCGGCACGTTCGCCGCGAGCGGCGGCCGGCAGCGCTGCCGCGGCCGGTTCGAAGGCAAGCAGCCGCAGCAGCGTCATCGTGAATCCGGTGGCCTCATCGGGGGCCAGCGCCAGGTCGGCGCGGCCCTGCGCGCAAATCTGGTAGGCCAGCTGGATGCTCTCCGGCGAAAACACCTTCGCGAACGCCGCGACGCGCTCGCCGTCGTCGTAGTTCGAAGCCGCGCCGGCAACCACCTGCACGACGGCGATGCGATGAAACAGCGAGGCCAGCTCCTCGAGGGCCGACGCCGCGGCAAGCCCACGTGCCGGCAAGCGCATCGCTCTCGGCCAACAACGCCGGGCCATCTCCCGCGACAAGCGCATCGACGATCCGATACACATAATCGCGATCGACCGCGCCCAGCATGGCGCGCACGACGCTCTTCCCGCACATCGCCATTGCCGTAGGCGATGGCCTGGTCGAGAAGCGACAAGCCATCGCGCAACGACCCGCCCGCGGCGCGCGCGATCAGCGCCACGCCGCCCTCCTCGAACGCGATGCCTTCCGCGGCGAGGATGTGGCCGATGCGCTCGCCGATCAGCTGCGGCGACAGCGGCTTCAGGTTGAACTGGAGGCAGCGCGACAGCACCGTCACCGGGATCTTCTGCGGATCGGTGGTCGCGAGCACGAACTTGACGTGTTCCGGCGGCTCCTCCAGCGTCTTCAGCATGGAGTTGAACGCCGCCTTCGACAGCTGGTGCACTTCGTCGATCAGGTAGACCTTGTAGCGGCCCACCGTCGGCGCATAGCGGGCGTTGTCGAGGATCGCCCGCATGTCGTCGATGCCGGTGTTCGACGCGGCGTCGAGTTCGAGGAGGTCGACGAAGCGGCCCGCGTCGATGTCGACGCACGCCGCGCAGGTGCCGCAAGGCGTGGCCGTCACGCCGTTGGTGATGCAGTTCAGGCTCTTGGCGAGGATGCGCGCGATCGTGGTCTTGCCCACGCCGCGCGTGCCGGTCAGCAGGTAGGCATGATGCAGCTGGCCGCGCGTCAGCGCGTTCGACAGCGCCGTGACCACGTGTTCCTGTCCGGACAATTCCGCGAACGTCTTCGGCCGCCACTTGCGGGCGAGAACCTGGTAGCTCATGCCCGAATTATCGCCGCATTTCGGAGAACCTCGGAGCGCTTTTTTGACAGCGTGGCCGGAGCGGCAGCTCATGGGCCGCACGGGAAACGCCGGCGCACTTTTTCGTCAGATCGGCGTCAGGCGACCGAGCTCGGTCGGAGCGCGATCTATGGGCCGCACGGGAACGCGGCGACTTTTTCGTCAGATCGGCGTCAGGCGAGGCGCGACGAAGGCCGCGGACGCGCCATGTACAAATGAGTACATAAGCGGCCGCGGTCGAGGAAGCAACGAAGCATCACGCCGATATGGCGGAAAAGCAAAGGGTGGCGAGCCGTGATCCCGTCACTTACAGGAGTTCGCTGTGGCTGCTTCCTTCCGGACCTGACCAGATTCACGACCCTGCAATGCGGGGCGACCCGCCGTTGATCGGGTGCGCGTTGCGCAGAACCCGCATTATAGCCGCGATCGCCGCCACGGATTGGCGGCCTCTCGCAGCGGCAGCCACGGTGGCTATAATCTCCGGCATATTCCCACCGTGACATCCACCTATCGCGCCTCCGTTGCCCGCGCCGCCGCCCGCCTCGAGGACCCCGCGCCGCATTCGTGCGCTGTGGGCGGTATCGGCGCTCGCCACCGTCGCACTCACGGCGTGCCAGCCTGAGTCGCTTCCGCCTCCTGCCACGAACGAGAAACTGGTGGTCGCCGTGCGGCTGGGACCGACGTCCTGGTATCCGGGCCCCGATGGCCAGCCCTCGGGTTTCGATCATGACCTGCTGGCGAAATTTGCGGAGGAGCGCAAGCTCAAGCTGGAGATCGTGGAGGTCGGCAGCGCTGCCGACCTCCTTGCCAAGGTGGCGGACGGCGAAGTCCATATCGGCGCAGGAGGCCTGTATCGGCCTCCCGCCGGCATAGCCCCGGGCGCCACCACCGACGACGGCGCCCGCGTGCTGTGGACAGCCGGCTTCTTCGCCGTCGAGCCGGTTCTGATCTATACCACCGACGGCTTCAAGCCGAAGGATTGGAAGGACCTCGCGGGCGCGACCGTCGGATACGTCGAGGGAACCGGCATCGAGACGTCGCTGATGAAGATCCGGCGCGAACATCCGGAGGTCCTGTGGAAGCCGATGGCCCTGCAATCCGCGGAAGCGCTGATCGCGCAGGTGTCCGACGGGCACGTCGACTATGCAATCGTGCCGTCCATCGACGCCGCCGCGTCGCGCAACATCTTCCTCGACTACGACGTTGGCTTTTCCGTCGGCGCCAAGCGCGACCTGGCGTGGGCGGTCGCGCCGCTGCAGGGAAAGCTGCGCGACGAGCTCGACGCGTTCCTCGCGCAGGCGCGCCGCGACGGCCTGTTGAAGCGCCTGGCCGAGCGCTACTTCACCAACACGCGGCAGGTGGAGCGCATCGACGCGGGGATTCTGCTCGAGCGGATCAAGACTGTGCTGCCGGAATACCGAGCCGCCTTCCAGCGCGCGCAAGTCGCCACGGGCATCGACTGGCGGCTGATCGCAGCGATCGCCTACCAGGAGTCGCAATGGGATCCGTTTGCCACCAGCGAGACCGGCGTGCGCGGCCTCATGCAGATCACGGAGGACACGGCCAGGCACCTGAAGATCGACCGGCTCAATCCGATGGACGCCGTGGTCGGCGCGGCCAGGTACGTGCAGGACCTGAAAGCCAAGCTGCCGCCGCGCATCCCCGAGCCCGACCGGACCTGGTTCGCGCTCGGCGCTTACAACATCGGGCTCGCGCACCTCGAAGACGCGCGCATCCTCGCCCAGAAGCAGAAGCTCAATCCGGACGTGTGGTCGGATGTGAAGCAGGTGCTGCCGTTGCTGGCGCAGCCGGAATACCACGAAGGGACCAAGTACGGCTATGCGCGCGGCGGCATGCCCGTCGCCTTCGTGGACCGGGTCCGCGCGTATTACGACATCCTGCTGCGGCAGGAGCCAGCGTACCAGCCGCGGCTGCGCTCGTTTCCGTTCGCGTTGTCCAAGTGACGGGAGAATTGTCTCGCGTCAAGAAAAGCGCCGGCAACGATTGGCCGGCTGCGGCGGCATCGCCTAAGATGCGCCGATGACTTCCGCGTTCGCAAGATTCGCAGCCGTCGTGCTGCTGGCTGTAGCGCCGAGTGCATTTGCCGCGGCCCCGGCGACGGTATTCCTCGAAGACCTGACATGGATGGAGTTGCGTGACGACATCCGCGCCGGGAAGACGACGATCATCGTTCCGATCGGCGGCACCGAGCAGAATGGTCCCCACATGGCGCTGGGCAAGCACAACGCGCGCGTCAAGGCGCTGTCCGAGCGCATCGCGCGCGAACTCGGCAACGCGCTGGTCGCGCCGGTGATTGCCTATGTACCGGAGGGGAGCATGGAATCGCCGGCCGGACACATGCGCTTCCCGGGGACCATCACGCGTGCCCGATGCTGCGTTCGAAAAGATGCTCGAAGGCGCGGCCCGCAGCTTCAAGCTTCACGGCTTCCGCGACATCGTGTTCATCGGCGACCACGGCGGCTACCAGAAGAACCTGCAGGCCGCAGCCGCCGCGCTGAACCGGGAGTGGGCCGCGACACCCGTGCGCGCGCATGCCGTCGTCGAGTACTACCGCGCAACGACGACGGCATACGTCGACGCCCTCCGGAAGCGCGGCTTCACCACCGACGAAATCGGCACGCACGCGGGCGTCGCGGATACGTCGCTGACGCTGGCGTTGACCCCGGGTTTGGTGCGCAGCGAGCGCCTGGGCAATGTCGCCAAGCCTGCTGCCAGCGACGGCGTGTACGGCGATCCTCGCCGGGCCAGCGCCGAAGTGGGACAATCAGGGGTGGATGCCATCGTCGCCGCGACGGTGGCCGCCATCCGGCAGGCCACCGCGCGCCGCTAACGCATTTCCACACATCCAGTTCCGTCATTCCCCCAATACCTAACTCCCTTCAGGAACGTTCGTGAAGCAATTCAATGTTGTCCATGCGCGCGTGGGCGCGCTCCCGCTCGTGCTGTTGCTCGCAACCGCGTTCTTCTCGTTGCCGGCATTCGGCCAGTCTGCGGCGCCAGCGACTTCTGCCGTGACGACCGTCCCTGGCATGCCGCCGGTGCCAGATCCATCCAACCTGTACAGCGAGACCACCGCTGCCAAGATTAGCCCTGCGGTGGCCGGCGACCCGCAACGCGTGTACGTGCCGCACCTCCAGTCGAACGACGTCTATGTCATCGATCCGGCCACGTTCCAGGTGGTCGACAAGTTCAAGGTCGGCCTCAATCCGCAGCACGTCGTCCCGTCCTATGACCTGCGCACGCTGTGGGTGGCCAACAACGCGGAAAACACCAAGAAGGGTAGCCTTACGCCGGTCGATCCGAAGACCGGCAAGCCCGGCAAGCCGATCGCGGTGGACGACCCGTACAACATGTATTTCTCGCCGGACGGCAAGTCGGCGATCGTCGTCGCCGAAGCGATGAAGCGCCTCGATTTCCGCGATCCGAAGACGATGCAGCTGCAGTATTCGATCGACGTCCCGCGCTGCGCCGGCATCAATCACGCCGACTTTTCCATCGACGGCCGCTACGTGATCTTCACCTGCGAATTTACCGGCACCGTCGCCAAGATCGACCTGGTCGAGCGCAAGGTGCTGGGCTACATCCAGGTGATCCAGCCGGGCCGGGTGACCAAGACTGTCAAGGGACCCGACGGCAGGGACGAGATCATCTGCACGACATGGAAAGGCATGCCGCAGGACATTCGTGCTTCCCCCGACGGCAAGCTCTATTTCGTCGCCGACATGATGGCGGACGGCGTGCACGTGGTCGACGGCGACGCGTTCAGGCAGGTGGGTTTCATCGAAACCGGCAAGGGCACGCACGGCCTCTACCCCAGCCGCGACGGCAAGTCGCTCTACGTCGCCAATCGCGGCTCCAACAAGATCCACGGTCCGGCCAAGGGACAGGGCAGCGTTTCGGTGATCGACTTCGCGACGCGCAAGGTCGTGGCCAACTGGCCGATTCCCGGCGGCGGCAGCCCGGACATGGGCAACGTCAGCGCCGACGGCAAATGGTTGTGGCTATCGGGCCGCTACGACAACGTCGTGTACGCGTTCGACACAACCAGCGGCGACGTGAAGATCATTCCCGTCGGCAAGGAGCCGCACGGCCTGACCGTATGGCCGCAACCCGGCCGCTACTCGCTCGGCCACACCGGAAACCTGCGCTGAGATTTGAAGCCCGGGGCATGCTACCCATTCCCGGCTCAGGTGTCGCCAAGCGTGTCGTCGCGTGCGTGTAACGGCACGCGGCGGGCAGTCAACACACGACTACCCGCCACATGCCGCACGCAAGGCGCCGACGGCTCCACATTCGCCCGGAACGGGCAGCATGCCCCACGCTTCGGTCGCGCTCCGCGCCAACGATCGACGTGGTCAGCGCCGCGCCGACGCCCGTAGGTCGTGCCGGCCGTCGCGG
>CAWIAK010000013.1:0-284350 GCA_963834045.1 uncultured beta proteobacterium
ATCCGGAAACGGGCATCGGCAAATGGCGGGAAAAGGATTTCGTGCAGGCGATCAAGACCGGAAAGCACATAGGTGTCGGCCGTCCGATCCAGCCGCCCATGCCGTGGGAGTCCTACCGGCACCTGTCCGAGGCCGACCTCAAGGCGGCCTTCGCGTATCTGAAGTCGATACCGGCGATCAGGAACCGCGTTCCCGAATACGCTCCGCCCAAAGGCCCCTAGCGCGCGCCGCCAAGCGATTCGCCGCGGCGCGCGGGCCATTCGCCCGGACGCCTTGCTACTTCCGCACCGCCGCCACCACCGCCTCCGCGGCGCCGGCGAGTTCCGCCCCAACTGCGCTGGTCCACGCGCCAATCGCCGGCTGCGCGGCGTCGCGGAATGCATTGCGCTGAGCGGGCGACAGCCGAAGAATGGTCACGCCGTCCTTGGTCAACTGTGCAAGCGCGGCCTCCTCCCGCGCCAGCGCATTCGCCTCGCGCGCCGCCTGTTCCGCCGCGCCTCGCACCAGAGCGCGGCGATCTTCGGGCCAGGCATCCCACGAAGCTTTGCGCACCGCGAACACCATGACATCCGTGAACGCGCCCCAGCGCGTGACGAGTTTCTGCCCGAAAACGGACGCGCGGGCGGCGACCAGCGTTGTCGGCAGCGCATCCTGTCCATCGAGCGTGCCCGCGGCGAGCGCCGCCTGCGCCTGCGCGAAACTCATCGACTGGGGCGAGGCGCCCAGCGCGATATAGACGTCGATGAGCGATCGCAGCGGAGCCACCCGCACGCGCAGCGCGCGGAGATCCTCGGGGGCGGTGATGGGTGCTTTCGTTGTCGCAATGACATGCTCGCCAAGTGGCGCAATGGCCAGCCCGATGACTCCCGCGGTCGCCATCTGCGCGAATACGCTGTCGCGCAAGCTTGCATCCGCCGCCAGCGCTTCCTGCTCGCGCGCGCTGCCCGTCAGCCAGGGAATCGCGTAGACGCCCAACGGCGCGAATTGCGCCGACCATGCGAGCGCCGAACCGACGGCAAGCTCGGCGAGACCGGATTTGAGCGCGCCGAATTCGCGCCCGGGATCGCGCGACGCGAGCGTTGCGCCGGGATATTGCCTGACCTCGAAAGTGCCTCCGGCCTTCTCGTTCACCAGCTGCGCCCAGCGCTCGCCGGCGCGCCCCAGCGGATAGGTCGGCGCCAAGGCAGTCGACAACCGCAGTTCCGGAACGCCGGCAGTTCCGTCCTGCGCCCGCAGTGGCGACGCTGCGTACACAACGCCCAGTAGCCCGGCGACGCCAAGCACGCGGCGCAACCAGTGCGCGGAAGGGGAGGAGAAATGGGGCCGCAAGGCTGGCTAGTTACTCCCTGGTCGGTGCACTTCGATCCTCGCCGGTCCGGGCGGGGCAGGCGCCCGCCCATCGGCCGCACAACCCTTGCAACTGCCGCATCCGCTATTTTCGGCATCCGCCTCCAGCCGAGCAAGCAAGGCTCGACGCGATGGCGCGATGACCCTCAACCGGCCAATGAGCCAGCGTCGCGCGCGCCGCGGCATCAGCAGCCAGGCGGCATAGCCGGCGGCGGCAACAACAATGAGGAAGACGGTCAGGGCCTGCATGCCTCAGCTTCCACTGAATGCAAGCGTGACGCGATAGGTGACGAATGCCGCCAAGTACGCAAGCGCAAATAGGTAACCAGCCATCAGCAGCGGATAGCGAATCGAGTTGGTTTCCCGCTTCACGATCGACAGCGTCGAGATGCACTGTGGCGCGAACACATACCAGGCGAGCAGCGAGAATGCCGTCGCCAGCGACCAGCCCTGCGCGATCATCGGCGTCAGCTGGTCCGCCACGTTGTCGCCGGTAGCGGATAGCGCGTACACCGTACCGAGCGCGCTGACCGCCACTTCGCGGGCGGCAAGCCCCGGTATGAGGGCGATCGAAATCTGCCAGTTGAATCCGATCGGCGCCAGCACCGTCTCCAGCGCCCGTCCGAGCATTCCCGCGAGACTGTACTGAATGGCCGGGCCGGTTGCATCGACGGGCGGAGCCGGGAATGAAGACAGGAACCACAACAGGATCGACAGCGACAGGATGATGGTGCCGACGCGCACAAGGAAAATCTTCGCCCGCTCGATGAGGCCGATAAACAGATTGCGCAGGTTGGGCCAGCGATACGAAGGCAATTCCATGAGCAGAGGGTGCAGCAATGCCCGCCCGGCAGCGACCTTGAATACCCATGCGACCGCCATCGCGCTGACGATTCCGGCCAAATACAGGACAAACAGCACGACACCCTGAAGGTTGAGAAAACCCAGGACGGTGCGCCGCGGAATGAAAGCGCCAATGATCAAGGCATAGACCGGCAGACGCGCGGAGCATGTCGTCAGCGGCGCAATCATGATCGTGGTCAGCCGGTCGCGCCAGCTGCTGATATGGCGCGTGGCCATGATGCCGGGCACCGCGCACGCGAAGCTCGACAGCAGTGGAATGAAGGAGCGGCCCGAGAGGCCCACGGTACCCATCAGGCGGTCCAGCATGAACGCGGCGCGCGGCAAGTATCCGGAATCCTCGAGCGCCAGGATGAACATGAAGAGGATCAGGATCTGCGGCAGGAATACCAGCACGCTCCCAACTCCCGCCACCACACCGTCGACAAGCAGGCTTTGCAGGACCCCGGCCGGCAGCCATGAGGTGAGCAATGCGCCGAGCGCCTCGACGCCGGCCTTGATCCAGTCCATCGGCAATTGGGCCCACTGGAACACGGCCTGGAATATCAGGAACAGCGTCGCCGCAAGGATCACGAATCCCCACACGGGATGCATGACGATGCGATCGAGCGCGTCATCCACGCGCAGTTCGTTCAGCGGCTCACGCACCGCGGCGTCAAGAATGCGCCGGACTTCGCGCTGAGTCGCCGCCACATCGGTCACATCCGGTGCTTTCCACTCCCGCGGCGACATCGGCCGATCGGCGAGGTGTTCCTGGATGAGGCGCACGAGGCCATCAGCGCCGCCGCGCCGCACGGCGACGGTCTGCACGACCGGCATGCCGAGTTCCCGTTCGAGCGCCGCGATGTCTATCTCCACGCCTCGATGCTTGGCTACATCGGTCATGTTCAGTGCCAGCACCGTCGGCAGGCCCAGCCGCTTCGCTTCGACGACCAGACGCAGGTTCAGGCGCAGATTGGTCGCGTCGGTCACGCATACCAGCAGGTCTGGACTCGGCTCGTCCTTCTTGTTGCCGAGGACGACATCGCGGGTGATCGTCTCATCCTGGCTGAGCGGGTTCAGGCTATAGGCGCCGGGCAGGTCCAGCACCCGGACGCGTTGCCCGGTCGGCGTATCGAACAACCCTTCCTTGCGCTCCACGGTCACGCCGGCGTAGTTCGCGACCTTCTGCCGGCTGCCGGTCAGCAGATTGAATAGCGCGGTCTTACCGCAGTTGGGATTGCCCAGCAGCGCGATGCGAAGCACCGATTGCGATGCGTCACTCATGGCTTCGGTCCGCTCTGCGGCGCGGGCGCCACCAACACGTGATCGGCTTCGAAACGCCGCAGGGCAAATGTCGTGCTGCCGATGCGCACCGCGATCGGCTCGCGTCCGGGGTACCCATGGGCAATGACCCGCAGCGGTTCTCCCTCGACGAAACCGAGCTCCAACAAACGCAGCCCGATGTCTCCGCCCTCTACCTCCGCCAATCCGGAGCGGACCTCGCGGACGATGACGGTCTGGCCCACGCCAACCGAGCTGAGCGGCATGAGCTGATCGACAGCCAGCGTCGAACTCCGGTACTTGTCTGCGCGCATGGAGCGAAATCGCCTTCGGATCACCACCGAGAACGGGAATGATTCGCATTATCACACGTTCCGGGGTCTTTCGCATTGATGGCGGTCAAGCAAAGTGAAGCCGCTTCGCGCGGGATACGCGTCGTGCGCGGAGGTGTCAGCCGCTTCGGCTGCCGGAACAAGCCCTCATGGGCACTCCATTTGAGCCGGGAATCGATGGCAATCCGGCTGCACGGCGCGCCACGCGACGCCGGTCATCACCCGTCCTGATCGGTGACGCCGTCCACGCGCTCCCGCATCGGCGCGTCCATCCAGTAGCGCCGGCGCTGGTCGCGCGCCGAAACGGGCACCAGCGGCGCATCCGGAGCAAACGTCAGCGTGACCGCGCCGGCCAAATCGGTGCGGATCATACGCACGGACGCCGCCGCATAGCGCGCGACGATATCCGGCCGCGGATGGCCGAACCGGTTTTGATAGCCGCACGCGAACACGGCGATCCTAGGCGCCACGGCCCGGATGAAAGGCGGCGTGGACGACGTGCGCGACCCGTGGTGCGGGACGACCAGCACGTCGGCGCGCAGCGCAGCGGCGGACGTGCGCAGCAGCAGCGCTTCGGACCGCGCCTCGAGATCGCCGGTGAGCAGTGCGCTGCCGTACTTCGAGTCCACGCGCACCACGCACGACCGGTCGTTGGTCTTCGCCTGCGGATCGTCGTATTCGGCGCGTGTGGGATGCAGCACGGTGAAGTCGACGCCGTCCCAGTGCCAGCGCTGCCCCGCGATGCACGCCATGACTGCGCTTCCCGCTCGGTCGGCGCCTGCGCGCGCGCGACGATCGGGTGATCCGCGGGCAGCGAGGACGCGAACCAGCCGACAGGCGTGACCTGCATGAGCGACAGCGTCCCGCCGGAATGATCGAGGTCCTGGTGCGAGATGATGAGGCCGTCCGCGCGCCGCAGTCCGGCCGCGCGAAGAAACGGCGCGACGATCCGGCCGCCCGCATCGGCGGTTTCGCTGAAGCGCGGCCCGGCGTCGTAGACCAGCGTACGGCGGTGCGTTTCGATGACCACGGAAAGACCCTGCCCGACATCGAGCACCGTCAGGCGAAAGGCGCCGTGCGGCGGCGGCTCCGGCCGCACGATGAACAGCGGCAGCAGCCACACCAGCCCCCAGGCTCGACCGGGCAACCCGCGTGGCGCCAGCAGCCACAATGTGCCCGCGATTCCCGCAGCCACAGTCCATGGCAGCGGCGCGTGCTGCTGCCACGTGGCATCGGGCAACGCGGCCAGCGACTCGAGGAAGCGCATCAACAGCGCCAATATTGCGTGCGCCCCCTCGAGCAGCGCGCTGCCCGGCACGACGACGCCGAGCAATGCAAGCGGCACGACGCCGACGGTGACCACCGGAATGGCCACGGCATTGGCAATCGGAGCGATCAGCGATGCCTGCTGGAACAACGCCAGCGTCAGCGGCGCCAAGCCCAGCGTCACCACCCATTGCGCATGGGCGCCTTCACGCACCGCGTCGCGCAATCGCGCCGGCCAACCCGCTTGCGCGGCGCCGCGCAGGCGGCCCACCGACGCATACAACAAGAGACCGACGGCGGAGAACGAAAGCCAGAAACCTGGGGTCAGCGTCGCCCACGGGTCCCACAGCAGCACGGCGGCGAGCGCCCACAGCCAGACAATTCCGGCGGTGCCCGGACGACCGAGCCACAGGCCGCAGGCGGCAACGAACAGCATCGCGAACGTGCGTACCGCGGGAACGCCGGCACCCGCCAGCAGCACGTAGCCGCCTGCCGCGACGACGCCGATCATCGCAGCCACCTTGCGTGCGGGAATGCGCATCGTCAGGCGTACGCTGCGACGGGCAAGCGCGTAGGCCATGCCGCCGGCGAATGCCGCGAACACCGTGACGTGCAAGCCCGGAGATGCTTATCAGGTGGGATACCCCGGTGCGATTGAACACCGTCCATTGCGCCTCGGGAATCGCGCGCTGGTCGCCGATGGCCAGCGCCGCGATCACGCCCGCATACGGCGCACCGGTCAGCGCGGCGACGATACGTTCGCGAATTCGTTCGCGCGCGCGCTGCACGTAGTCTCCGGGGCGCGCGGCAAACAGGTCGCGCCGCGCATTCAACCCCTCCGGATGCACATAGCCGGTCGCGCGAAATCCCTGCTGCAGCAGCCAGGCCTCGAGATCGAAGGCGCCAGGGTTGACGGTGCCGTGCGGGCGTTTCAGCCGGACGGTCAGGTACCAGCGTTCGCCGGCGTGGACGACGGGAACTTCGTCATCCGTCGCCGCTGGACGCACCGGCGCGAACCAGGCCAGCGACAATTCCGACGGAACGACCGCGCCCGGCGTGCGCACGCGCTCGACCGTGAACGCGAAACGCGTGCCCTGCGGCGAATTCGCGGGAAGATCCGCGACGACGCCGACGATCTCGATGTCCACGCCTTCCCACTCGCGCGGCAGTTCTTCCGCCATCCGGACCTGCGCGCGCCAGGCCGCGTAGCCGCAGCCCGCCAGCAGTGCTGCCGCGACGACTAGCGCTGCCAGCCACGCCGGCCGCAGCTTGTCGCGCGCGGCGGACGCGACGCCCAGCGCGATGGCGCCCGCACCGGCCATCCACGCCGGATGCGCGGGCAACGCGGCCCACGTCTGCAGCCAGGCGACGCCGCAGGCGAAAGCCACGAGGACGAGACCGACGATTCCGCGCATCGCGATGCCTGCGCACGAAGCATGCGCAGTGCCTGGCGGACTCTAGGTGATCCGGAGGTGCGCGGCGATGCGCCGTTTGGCCTAGGCGCGCGGCGTGCGCGACTGGCCCGTGGCTACTTCTTCGGCCAGATGATCATCTGCGTGCAGCGGAACAGCGCCAGCGTCCTGCCGTTGGCCTTGTTGGTCACGACGGCGTCCCAGACCTGCGTGCTGTTGCCCAAGTGCGCCGGACGCGCCACGCAGGCGATCGTGCCCTCGGTGGCGGTGCCGAGAAAGTTGGACTTGAGCTCGATCGTCGTGAACAGCGTGGCGCCATCCGGCAGGTGGGCGAGGCAACCATAGCCGCACGCGGTATCGGCCAGCGCGATCACCGTCGCCGCGTGCAGATAGCCGTTCGGGGCGATCAGGTCGGGGCGGATTTGCAGTTCCGCCGCCACCATGCCTTCTTCGATGGCGGTGAAACGGATCCCGACGAGCCCGGGCAGGCGCCCGATGCTGCGGGAATTCAATGTGTCGAGCGATTGATCGGCGCGGAAAGGCATGGTCGAGACGCGCGGCCGGCGTTCAGGAAGGCATCGCCGCGCGCAGGTCGGCAGCGATGGCGTCGATGCTCGCGGGTGTCGTGTCCCACGCGCACATGAAGCGCACGCCGGTTGCGCCGACGAAGCTGTAGAACTGCCAGCCCTTCGCGCGCACGGCATCGATCGCCGATTGCGGCAGGTCGACGAACACGCCGTTGGCCTCGACCGGGGCCAGCAGTCGCGCTCCGGGAAGCTCGCCGACGGCCGCGGCGAGCCGCGTCGCCATCGCATTGGCGTGCGCCGCATGCCGCAGCCACGCGCCGTCCTCGAGCACGCCTACCCACGGCGCGGCAAGGAAGCGCATCTTCGACGCGAGCTGGCCGCCCTGCATCCGCTTGCGGCCGAATTCCTCGGCGAGCGCCGCGTCGAAGAACACGACCGCCTCGCCGAATGGCATGCCGTTCTTGGTGCCGCCGAACGACAGCACGTCGACGCCGGCGCGCCAGGCGAGGTCCGCCGGCGCGCAACCGAGCGCCGCCACCGCGTTGGCGAAGCGCGCGCCGTCGACGTGGACCTTCATGCCCAGCGCGTGCGCGCACTCGGCGAGATCCCACATCTCGAGCGGCGTGTACAGCGTGCCGAGCTCGGTCGCCTGCGTCAGCGACAGCGCGCGCGGCCGCGCCGAATGCACGTCGTGCGGCGTGACGGCGAGGCGCTCGACCGCGTCGACCGTGAGCTTGGCGTGCGGCGTGTCCGCGGTCAGCAGCTTGGCGCCGCCGCTGAAGAAATGGGGCGCGCCGCACTCGTCGACGTTGATGTGCGCGTTGGCGTGGCAGACGATCGCATCGGTGCCGCGGCACAGCGCGGACAGCGCCAGCGAGTTCGCGGCCGTTCCGTTGAACACGAGAAACACTTCGCATTCGGTCTCGAACACATCGCGGATTGCCGCGACCGCGGCGGCCGTCCAGTCGTCGCTGCCGTAGCTCGGCGCGTGGCCGGCGTTGGCGGCCGCGAGCGCCGCCCATGCCTCAGGACAGATGCCCGACCAGTTGTCGCTCGCGAATTGCGGCGCCTTCAATGGACCCCCACGCTTGCGGCGAGAGCTACGAACGCCGCTGCGCTGCCCCCGGAGGGGGCGCAATTCGCGCCTTGGGACGGCCCTGCGGCGCTCATAGCCTCTTCGGCGCTCTCACAGCCGCTGTTCGACGAACGCCTGCACCGACTTGAGCGCGGCCGGCAGACCCGCGGGATCCGTGCCGCCGGCCTGCGCCATGTCGGGACGCCCGCCGCCCTTGCCGCCGACCTGCTGCGCGACGTGATTGACGAGTTCGCCCGCCTTCACCTTGGCCGTAAGGTCGCTGGTGACGCCGGCGATCAGCGTGACCTTGCCGTCGGCCACGCTGGCCAGCACGATCGCCGCGCTCTTCAGCTTGTCCTTCAGCTTGTCCATCGTTTCGCGCAGCGCCTTCACGTCGGCGCCGTCGAGCGCGACGGCCAGCACCTTGGCGCCCTTGACGTCGATGGCGCTCCCGGCCAGGTCGTCGCCCGCGCTGGACGCCGCCTTGGTCTTCAGCCGCGCGAGTTCCCGCTCGGTGGCGCGCGCATGCTCGAGCAACTGCGCGATCTTCGCTTCGAGCTCGCCCACCGGCGCCTTGAAGAGCCCCGCGGCCTTCGTCAGCATGGCATCGCGCGCCTGCATGTAGTCGAGCGCGCCACGCCCGGTGACCGCCTCGACGCGGCGGATGCCGGCGGCCACGCCGCCTTCGCCGACGATCTTGAAGAGGCCGATGTCGCCGGTGCGCGCGACGTGCGTGCCGCCGCACAGTTCGCGCGACGTGCCGATGTCGAGCACGCGCACCTCGTCGCCGTACTTTTCGCCGAACAGCATCATCGCGCCGGTCTTCTGCGCGTCGTCGATCGGCATCACCCGCGCCTGCGTCGCCGCGTTGGCGAGGATTTCGGCGTTGACCAGCCGCTCGACGCGCGCGATCTCGTCGTCGGTCATCGGCGCGTTGTGCGCGAAGTCGAAGCGCGTCTTGTCCGGATCCACCAGCGAGCCCTTCTGCTGGACGTGGTCTCCCAGCACTTCGCGCAGCGCCTTGTGCATCAGGTGCGTCGCCGAGTGGTTGCGCATCGTGCGGCCGCGCGCGTCGTGGTCGACCTGCGCCGCGACCGTGTCGCCGACCCGCAGCTCGCCCGTCTTGACCTCGCCCATGTGTCCGAACACGTCGGGCTGGATCTTCTGCGTGTCCTCGACCGCGAACAGCGTGAGGCACGTGCCGCCCTTGGTGAGTTCGCCGCGATCGCCGACCTGGCCGCCGGACTCCGCGTAGAACGGCGTGCGGTCGAGCACGACGACGCCGCGGTCGCCTGCGGCCAGCGCCTCGACCTTGGCGCCGTCCTTGTACAGCGCGACGACGCGCCCTTCCTCGGACAGCGATTCGTAGCCGCGAAAGGCCGTCTTCGGCCCGGCATAGTCGAGCTGCGCGCCCGCCTTGAACGTGCTCGCGGCGCGCGCGCGGTCGCGCTGCGCCTCCATCGCCGCGTCGAAGCCCGCCTCGTCCACGGTCGACGCCGTGGCCGCGGCACACGTCGGCGGTCAGGTCGAGCGGAAAGCCGAACGTGTCGTACAGCGCGAACGCCGTCGCGCCGTCGAGCGTCTTGCCGCCGGTCTTGGCGAGCGCGTCGAGCGCGGCGCCGAGGATCTTCATGCCGTTCTCGAGCGTCTCGCCGAAGCGCTCTTCCTCGGCGGCCAGCACCTGCGCCACGCGCGCCTTGTCCTTGCGCAGTTCCGGATAGGCGTCGCCCATCTGCGCGTCGAGGTCGGCGACCAGCTTGTGGAAGAACGGCTTCTTCTGGCCCAGCTGATAGCCGTGGCGGATCGCGCGGCGAATGATCCGGCGCAGCACGTAGCCGCGGCCGTCGCTGCCCGGAATGACGCCGTCGACGATCAGGAACGCGCACGCGCGGATGTGGTCGGCGATGACCTTCAGCGACGGATTGTCGAGGTCGGTCGTGTGCGTCTCGCGCGCCGCCGCCTTGATCAGCGCCACGAAGAGGTCGATTTCGTAGTTCGAGTGCACGTGCTGCTGGATCGCCGCCAGCCGCTCGAGGCCCATGCCGGTGTCCACGCACGGCGCCGGCAGCGGCGTCATCGTGAACTCGCCGTTGGCGGCTTTCTGCCGGTCGAACTGCATGAACACGAGATTCCAGATCTCGATGTAGCGGTCGCCGTCGGCGTCGGGCGAACCCGGCGGGCCGCCCCAGATCGCCGGTCCGTGGTCGAAGAAGATTTCCGAGCACGGCCCGCAGGGGCCGGTGTCGGCCATCTGCCAGAAGTTGTCGCTCGCGTACTTGGCGCCCTTGTTGTCGCCGATGCGCACGACGCGCTCGGCGGGAATGCCGATTTCCTTGGTCCAGATGTCGTAGGCCTCGTCGTCGTCGATGTAGACCGTCGCCCACAGCTTTTCCGGCGGCAGTCCGTAGGTCGTGGTCAGCAGTTCCCACGCGATACTTGATCGCGTCGCGCTTGAAATAGTCGCCGAACGACCAGTTGCCGAGCATCTCGAAGAACGTGTGGTGGCGCGCCGTGTAACCGACGTTCTCGAGGTCGTTGTGCTTGCCGCCGGCGCGCAGGCAGCGCTGGACGGAGGCCGCGCGCACGTAGCTGCGCTTCTCCGTGCCCAGGAACGTGTCCTTGAACTGCACCATGCCGGAGTTGGTGAACAGCAGCGTCGGATCGTTGCCCGGCACGAGCGGCGAACTCGCGCACGACCGTGTGGCCCTTGGCGACGAAATAATCGATGAACTTGCGGCGGATGTCGGCGACTTGCATGGCGCTCTCGATGGGCAAATGCGTGGCGGGCGCGCACCGCGATTGCGGCAAAACGCCTCACCGAATCAAAAGCTCGGATTTTAGCCGGTTTTCCGGTCTTCCGCTTCGTCGGACGTCAGCCGTCGTCGTCGGTAGAGGCGCCGGCCGCGCGCAGCACGCGCAGCGCGACGGACATGCCATAGCCGCGCGAGAGCAGAAAGCGCACCTGCCGCGCCTTTTCCTTCTGGTTGGCCGGCGCCGTTCCGAAGCGCTGCCGCCACAGCGCCGTGGCGTCGGCCAGTTCGTCGGTCGCGGCCAGCGGCGCCATCGCGGCGAGCGCCTCGGGCGCGGCGATGCCCTTTTCCCGCAATGCGTAGGCGATGGCGCGCTTGCCGTAGCGTCCGCTGCGCTGCGCGACGACGGCATTGGCATAGCGTGCGTCGGACAGGTAGCCCGCCGCCGCGAGTTCGTCGAGCGCGCGCTCGATGTCGTCGCGGGCAATGCCCTTGCGCACAAGGCGCTGCGTCAATTCCGCCCGGCTGTACTCGCGCCGCGCGAGCATGCGAACGGCCAGGACCTTGGGCGACGTTGGCGGCCGGGGGTCCTCGCCTGGCGCATGAGTGGGCGGCGCGCGACGCTGACGCATTGCTCGAGGCTCCGTCAGCGCCGGGACGCGCCAGTCATCGGGTTTACTCGTCGGCTTCCGGCATCGGCGTGATGCGGCCCGGCATGGGCACGTCGACGGCGGCGCGGATCTTCGCCTCGATTTCGGCCGCCAGTTCCGGATGCTCGCGCAGGAATTCGCGCGCGTTGTCCTTGCCCTGGCCGATCTTCTCGCCGTTGTATGCGTACCACGCGCCGGACTTCTCGACGATGCGGTGCGTGACGCCCAGCTCGACGATTTCGCCTTCGCGCGAGATGCCCTCGCCGTACAGGATGTCGAACAGCGCTTCGCGGAACGGCGGCGCGACCTTGTTCTTGACGACCTTGACGCGCGTCTCGTTGCCGACGACTTCCTCGCCCCGCTTGATCGAGCCGATGCGGCGAATGTCCAGGCGCACCGACGCATAGAACTTGAGCGCATTGCCGCCGGTGGTGGTTTCCGGATTGCCGAACATCACGCCGATCTTCATGCGGATCTGGTTGATGAAGATGACCAGCGTGCCGGCGCGCTTGATGTTGCCCGCGAGCTTGCGCAGCGCCTGGCTCATGAGGCGCGCCTGCAGCCCCGGCAGCTGGTCGCCCATCTCGCCTTCGATTTCCGCCTTGGGCACCAGGGCCGCCACGGAATCGATCACGATGATGTCCACGCCGCCGGAGCGCACCAGCATGTCCGCGATTTCGAGGCCCTGCTCGCCGGTGTCAGGTTGCGAGATCAGCATGTCGCCGACGTTGACGCCGAGCTTGCCGGCGTAGACCGGGTCGAGCGCGTTTTCGGCATCGATGTAGGCCGCGACACCGCCCGCCTTTTGCACCTGCGCCACGACCTGCAGGCACAGCGTGGTCTTGCCGGACGATTCCGGGCCGTAGATTTCGACGACGCGGCCGCGCGGCAGACCGCCGACGCCCAGCGCGATGTCGAGGCCCAGCGAGCCGGTGGAAACGACCGACAAGTCGCCGGCGATCTGGGCGTCGCCCATTTTCATGATCGAGCCCTTGCCGAACTGCTTTTCGATCTGCTGCAGCGCCGCCGCGAGGGCTTTGCCTTTGTTGTCGTCCATGCTGGAAGTCCTGGAGTCGAGGGGCATGATGATTGTCCTTTGCTTAGGATAAGGGATTGGGCGTATGTGAACTGAGGCTAACCGTGCACCTAGGACAGAACGACCGTTCTATACTGTGGCGCGATTATGCTACGGAACGATCGTTCGATGCAACGTCCCGGGTGGCCTAATCCCTTCGGCCTATTGCGCCGGACCGATTCTGTCTATAAGTCCTTGTATTGCAACGATTACCGAGGCACGGCGCACGGCGGCGCGGTCGCCCGGAAAATGCTGCGTGACGGCTGTCGTCGCCCCGTCCCGCGCCGCCCAGCCAAAGCAGACCATGCCGACCGGCTTGGCAGCGGTACCCCCGTCCGGCCCGGCGACACCGGTAATCGCCACCGCGTAGTCCGCCCGGCTCGTACGCAGCGCGCCCTCCGCCATCGACCGCGCCGTTTCCTCCGACACCGCGCCGTGCCGCGCCAGTGTCTCCGCCGGCACACCGAGCATCTCCGTCTTCGCTTCGTTCGAATAGGTGACGAAGCCGCGCTGGAACCAGCCTGAACTGCCGGGGATCGCCGTGATCGCGCCGGCCACCAGGCCACCCGTGCACGATTCCGCCGCGGTCACGAATGCGCGCCGCGACGCAAGGCGCCGTCCCAATTCCGCAGCCAACTCAACGATTTCGCCGTCGCTCAATGACATTCGCCGGGCATGCCTCGATAGTGATAGGTGTACGCGTCCGCGAAGCCGAACCTGCGATAGACCGAAATCGCGCGATCGTTGTCGGCGCTGACCTGCAGATAGGCATGCGTGGCGCCGTGTTCCCACGCCCAGCGCAGCATCATCGCGAGAATGCCGGTCGCGATGCCGCGGCCGCGGACGTCGGGCATCGTTCCCATCGTGAACACGCCGGCGAGTCCGTCTTCGATCATCACGGTCCCGGTACCCACGGCGCGCCCGTCCTGCACCGCGATCACGGCGCGCGTCGCGAGCGGCGACTGGATCATCCGCTCCAGATAGGCAGCGCGCTGTTCTGCCGTCGTCTGCTGGATTTCGCCGACCGCCTCGGCGAACGCCGCAGGCGTCGGCGTCATGAATTCGACGCCGGCAAGCGGTGGCGTTTCCGGCGGATGGTCGAGCCGCACCAGCTGCACCAGCGTCGGCTCGAACGCCTCGTATCCGCGCGCGGCGAGTTCGGCTTCGAGATTCGGCGGCTGAAGAAATGGCGTGATGCGGAACAGCGTCGGCAGTCCGCGTTCGGCGTAGATGCGTTCGCAATAGGGAATCTTGCGCGCCAGCGGCAGCGTCGAGCCGAAATGCGCATTGACGCTGCGCGCGCGCTTGGCCTTGCCCGGCGACACGCGCAGCAGCCAGCCGTCGTAGAACAATTGCCGCTGCGTCTGCAGCGCGTTGAGGCCGACCTCCTCCACGCGGGCGAGATCGAGACCGGCGAATTGCGGCGCCTCGCTCATCCGAAGAGCCGTTGCCAAAGCGCGAACACGATGAGCGTGTACGCCGCCGCGAGCAGGTCGTCGAGCATCACGCCCACGCCGTTCTTCAGCGCCGCGTCGAGTTGCCGGATCGGCGGCGGCTTCCATATGTCGAACAGCCGGAAGAGCAGGAACGCGAACGCCACCCGCACCCAGTCCGCGCCCACGAAATAGAGCACCAGCAGGAACGCCGCGATCTCGTCGATGACGATCGCCGCCGTGGTCGGACTCGCCCAGGCTGCGGCCGGTCACCTGCGATGCCCATGCACCCGCGGCGAACAGGATCACGATGGCGGCGACGAATTCCGCGCCGCCGGCATACTCGCGCAGCAGCATCGCGAGCGGAATCGCCGCCAGCGTGCCGAACGTTCCGGGGGCCGCCGGCGCCAGGCCGCTGCCCGCGCCCAGCGCGATGAAGTGCGCCGGATGGCGCAGCATGAAGGCAAGCGTCGGGCGATCGGCCACGGGTCAGCCGAAATGGTCGAACGATCGCGGCAGCATCGCCAGCGATGCGCCCCGCTCGTCGCGCACGACAAGTCCTGGTCCGGCGGTCACGCTGCCGATACGCGCGAGCGGCAGGTCCAAGTCGCGCGCGATGCCCGCGAGCGTCTCCCGGCGCGAAGCTGCGGCGGTGAAACACAGTTCGTAGTCATCGCCACCGGCGAGAAGGCACGCGAGCCCCGCGTCGCGCCGGTCGCTTGCGATCAGCGCGGCGACCTGCGGCGAGCGCGGAATCCGGGCCAGGTCGATCGTGGCGCCCGACACCGGAGCATTCGAGTATGTGCGTGAGGTCGCCGGTGAGGCCGTCGGATACGTCGATCGCCGCGGAGGCCACGCCCCGCAGCCGCTCGACCCAGCGCGACGCGCGGCTCGGGCGTTTCGAGTCGCGCACGCGCGGCCGCGAAGTCCGCCGCGGCGAGGCGCGTCGCCGCCCTGCAGGCCCGCCAACGCGAGCGCCGCGTCTCCCAGCGTTCCGGAAACATAGATGTCGTCGCCGGCCGCAGCGCCACTTCGAGTCAGCGCGGTTCCGGCCGGCACGTCGCCGATGATCGTCAGGCAGAAATTGCGCGGGCCACGCGTGGTGTCGCCGCCGATCAGCTCGACGCCGAATCTGATCCGCCAGCGCGAACAGGCCGCGCGCGAACGCATCGAGCCAATCGGGTTCGACGTCGGGCAGCGCGCCGGCGAGCAATGCCCAGCGTGGCCGCGCGCCCATGGCCGCGAGGTCGGACAGGTTGACGGCCAGCGTCTTGTGTCCCAGCGTCACCGGATCGACATCCGCGAGGAAATGGCGTCCCTCGACGAGCATGTCGACGGAGAACACGAGGTCGCAGCCGGGTGCCGGCGCGACCACCGCGCCGTCGTCGCCAATGCCGACGCGCACCGCCGGATCGCGCCCGGCGCGGCGAAAGTAACGGTCGATGAGCGCGAATTCGTTCATGCGGAGGAACCTAGCGCAGCGAGTCGCCGATTTCCTTCTGCCAGCGCGCGAGCAAGCGCTTGCGCAGCTCGGGGTCCCCGAATTTGGCCGGGTCCACGTCCAGTGTCTTCACGTTGGCGAAGGCCGCCGCTTCGGCGCGGATTTCCGCGCGCGCATGCGCGGGCACGAGCAGGTTCCTCGTGCGATTGGCGAGTTCCTGCGCCGGCTTGGTCAGCGCCCAGTCGTAGAAGATCCGTGCCTCGTCCGGATGCGGAGCGCCATTGATGATCGCCATGCCGCCCAGCGCGTCGCCGGTGCCTTCGCAGGGAATCGCGATCGCCACCTCGAAGCCGGCCAGCTGCTGCGTGATGAACTCGTGGACGAAGGTCACGCCCACGCCCACCTCGCCGCGCGCCACCGACGGTCCCTGCGCCGTGCCCGACTGGGTGAAGCGGACGACGTTCGGCTGCAGCTTCTTCAGGTAGTCGAAAGCCCCGTCCTCACCGTACAGCGCGATCAGCGTCGCCAGGATCGTGTAGCCGGTGCCGCTGGTGACCGGATTGGAGAGCTCGATCTCCTTGCGATAGGCCGGCGACACGAGATCCGACCAGCAGCGCGGCGCGACGAGTTCCTTTTGCGTGAGGATCGTCGCGCTGGTGCCGAAGCCGATGATGATCCGGTAGATCGCGGCGACCTTGTAGTCCGACCGCTCGGTGACGCGGCGCGCCCAGGGTTGCAGGTCGGCCACGCCGGGCGAGCGGTAGGCAACGAACAGGCCTTCGGCCGCCGCCTGCAGGAACGGGTCGATCGTGCCGCCGTACCAGACGTCGGCGCGGGGATTGGCACGCTCGGCGCGGATCTGCGCGTAGAACTCGCCGGTCGGCTTGCGGATGATCGCCGTCTCGATGCCGGTTTCGCGCTGGAATGTCCGCGCGGCGAGTTCGCAGGCATCCGGATCGTGGCTGCAGTACACGACGAGCGAACGGGCAAAGGCATGCGTGCTGCCCAGAAGCGACCACAGCAGCAACGGAAGCAGGTAGCGCATTCCTGGCAACGTCCGGCGTTCAGGTCGCGGTCGCGCCGCGCCGCAATGCCGCGATCTCCGAGGCGCGCACGTCCGCGGCAAACTTGTCGAGGACGCCGTTGACGAAGCGGTGCCCGTCGGTCCCGCCGAACGACCTGGCGATCTCCACGGCCTCGTTGATGACCACCTTGTAGGGAATTTCCAGCCGGTGCGCGAGCTCCCACGCCCCGATGACGAGGATGGCCCGCTCGATCGGCGACAGTTCGGCCGGCTTGCGGTCGAGGTGAGGCGACATCGCGGAAATCAGCGCGTCCTGCTCGCGCGTCACGCCATCCCACAGTTCGCCGAAATAGGGCTGGTCGGCGCGCTGGTACCCCTGGCTCGCGGCGAGGTCGACCCGCACTGCCTCGGCATCGTTGCGCGACAGCTGCCGCTGATACAGGCCCTGCAGGACCAATTCGCGGGCGCGGCGGCGGGGTGTGGTTCTCATCGATCAATCATCGTCGAGCGCCGCGAACAGGTTGGCCATTTCCAGCGCCGCCTGCGCGGCCTCGAAACCCTTGGCGTCCATCCGGGCTTCCGCCTGCGCATCCGTTTCGCAGGTCAGGATGCCATTCCCGATCGGGATGCCGAATTCGAGCGCGACGCTGGACAGGCCTGCGGCCGACTCGTTGGAGACGACTTCGAAATGGTAGGTTTCGCCGCGGATCACCGCGCCGAGCGCGACCAGCGCGTCGTAGTCGTCCGTCTGCGCCAGCTGCTGCAGCGCCAGCGGCGACTCCAGCGCGCCCGGCACGCTGACGACGGTGATGTCGGCGTCGGCCACGCCGCTTTCCCTCAGGGCGCGCAGCGCGCCGGCCAGCAGGCCTTCGCCGATCGCGGCATTGAAGCGCGATAGCACGATGCCGACGCGCAGGCCGTCGCCACTATGGCTGGGAGCAATTCTGCGGATGGGCATGGTAGAAGGTGTCCGTGAACGAAATTGAGAAGAAGGAGCGAAAGATCGGCTGGAGAGCAGCGGGCGCTCCGGGATCGGCGGATCAGGCGCCATTGCGCGCCGGCGGCTCGACCTCGTAGCCGGTGACTTCGAGGTCGAAGCCACCCATGCTCGGCATCTTGCGCGGCTTGGCCAGCAGCCGCATGCGGCCGACGTTCAGGTCGCGCAGGATCTGCGCTCCGATGCCGTAATTGCGCAAGTCCATCTTGGATGGCGGCGGCGCCGTGTCGGCGATGGCGCGCTGCCTGAGTTCCTGCGCCGATTCCGGCCGGTGCAGCAAGACCACGACGCCACGGCCGGCGGCGACGATCGCGCCGAGCGCTTCCTTGATGGACCAGGAATGCGACGCGCTCTCGGCGTCGAGCAGGTCCATCACCGACAAGGGTTCGTGCACGCGCACCAGCGTCTCGGCGTCCGGTGAAATCGGACCGCGAACCAGGGCCAGGTGCGTGGCATCGGTGAGCTTGTCGCGATAGACGACCAGGCGGAACGCGCCGTACGCGGTATGCAGCGGACGCTCGGCAATGCGCTCGATGATCCGCTCGGTGCGGCTGCGGTAATGAATGAGGTCGGTGATCGCGCCGATCTTGAGGCCGTGGGTCTGCGCGAACACGAGCAGATCGGGCATGCGCGCCATCGTGCCGTCGTCCTTCATGATCTCGCAGATCACCGCCGCCGGCGTCAGTCCCGCCATGCGCGCCAGGTCGCACCCGGCCTCGGTGTGGCCGGCGCGGACAAGGACCCCGCCCGGCTGCGCCATCACCGGAAAGATGTGGCCGGGCTGCACGATGTCCGCCGGCTTCGCGTCGGGCGCCACGGCCGCGCGCACCGTACGCGCCCGGTCCGCCGCGGAAATCCCCGTGGTGACGCCTTCAGCCGCCTCGATCGACAGCGTGAAATTGGTGCCCTGGCCCGAGCGATTGGCCGAGACCATCAGCGGCAGCGCCAGTTGCCGGCAGCGCTCCTCGGTCAGCGTGAGGCAGATGAGGCCGCGCGCATGCCGCGCCATGAAGTTGATCGCCTCGGGCGTAACGAAGTCCGCCGCGACGACGACGTCGCCTTCGTTCTCGCGATCCTCCTCGTCGACCAGCACGACCATGCGGCCGGCCTTCAATTCAGCGATGATTTCGAGCGTGGGGACGAGGGTCATGGGGGTACGAATCGGATCAGCCGGGCGGCGACGATGCACCCGCTAGTTTACAGTAGCAGTGCCGCCCCTGCCTCGATCCATCTGACCGGCGTGTTACGGCACCATCACATCGCTGAACGCTCCGCATGCCGCGCGAAGCGCCCGGCGCCACATTTTGCGGGAGTACCTGAATCATGATCATCGATTGCCGTTGTCGTCTCACCGTCGACGGCGCCGCCGATTACTTTGTCGACAGAGTGACGCTGGCGGGAAAGATGGATGGTGTTCCGGCCCTGCGCGAACGCACGCACGAGGCCTTTTTCGCGGAGCTCGACGGCGCCGGCGTCACCACGGCGGTATCGGTTTCCGGCTGCAATCCGGGGGCGCGGCTCGGGCGCTTCGACCTTCCCGCGCGCTCGACGTCCAACGACCTGCAGGCCGAAGTGCAGCGCGCGCGCCCCGGGCGCTTCGTCGGCGTCGCCGGCATCGACCCGAGCAACCAGATGCACGACGCCATGACGGAACTGCGCCGATGCGTCGAAGTACTGGACCTGCGCGCGGTGTTCATCGAGCCCGGCCGCGCCCCCGGCTGCAACCTGGACGACCCGATCCTGTATCCGATCTACGCGTACTGTCAGCAGCAGCGCGTGACGCTCATTCCGCAAACGTCGGGATTGCTTGGGGGTCGGCTCGTCGATTATGCGAACCCGAAATACATCGAGCGCGTGGCCGACGATTTTCCGGACCTGAACATCATCTGCGGCCATGGTTGCTATCCGTACGTGCGCGAGGCGATCCTCATGGCATCGCGCCGCAACAACGTCTGGCTGGCGCCCGACAGCTACGTGTTCCATCTCGGCCGCGACGACTGGCTGCACGCGGTCAATTCCAACCTGCTCGGTTTCGCCGACCGCTTCCTGTTCGCCAGCGCCTATCCGCTCAACGCGCTCAAGCCGCAGATCGAGCGCTTCCGCGCGCTAGGGTGGAAGGAAGACCTGCTGCCGAAACTCCTGTACCGAAACGCGATCGCGGCGCTGCGCCTCGACGAGCGCCCTGCGCTGGCAAACTCTCCGGAATGGGGCGGACGCATGGCGTGAGCCTGCGTCGCCGCCGGCGACGCTAGCAAAAGTCGAAAGCGTGCCGCTTCGTGCTGCGCCAGGCCCGCACGGCTTCCTCGGGCGGCACGGTCGAGTGGGGGAAGGAGAGCACGGGTTCGAGCGACCATGCGTCGGCCCCTCCATCGCCGGGCGGATACGGCTGCACGCGCAGCAGATGCGGCGGCAGGCACTGGAAAAGCCCCAATTCCACCCATTGGCGCTGCAGTGCGCGAATGCCCGCGACCGAGCGATCGACGACGTCCGGCCTGGCCTGCGCCTGTTCGCCATGGATTCGGAACCGGCTGAGCCTGTCGCGCAGAAACACCGCGTTGCCCTGAACCAGCAGGCGCGACCACATGGCGAGATCGGCCGCGCCCCGCACCTCTTCGCCGTTGAAGTGGAACGGGCGGTCGCCGTCCAGGAATTCCCGGCGGTCGAAATCGCGCCTGCGAAACAACGCGGTGGATGGCTCGCCGATGAAGTTCAGGCCATACATGATGACCGCGTTGGCCAGGCTCACGCCTTCGACGATGACGTCGCGGGCGACGGCGGGACGCGTCGCCGGCATGTCCTCCATGACGAGCGAGCCGGCGTCGATTCGCAGGCGATGCGACGTCGCCAGGACGAGGTCGGGCACCTGCTGAAATGCGCGCAGCAGTCTCGCCACGCAGTCCGCCTCGAGCACGTCGTCGTCGTTCAGGAACTTGACGTACTCGCCACGCGCAAGCGCGAGGAGCTTTTCGTAGTTGCGCCGGGCACGCAGGCGCTGCGGGTTCTTTTCGTAGCGCACCTCCCTCCGTCCGGCGCGCGATGCCACCATGGACGGAATCGCATCGCCCTCGGAGTCGTCGCAGATGACGATCTCCACATGCGGATAGGTCTGGCTCACCGCGCTGTCGAGCGCCTCCAGGAAATAGCGCGGGTTCGACGCGGGAATCGCGATCGTGACGAGGGGGGCGGCCCCCTTCGCGTGACTCCGCTTGGTCCATCCTGGGTGTTCGGCGCCTTCGTCCAGCGGAACCAGCCCCACGAGCGCCGCCCATCGCGCCACGCGCTCACGCAGGGCGCCGGCCGGCGCGTCGTCGAGCATCATCCGCCCGCACGGCGCCAGCACGCGGCGGCACTCGAGCAGAAGTTGGATCTGTTCACGTACAGACATGGCAGTGACGGCGGATCCCAGATGGAGCGATGCGACGGCGCGGTCCTCGAAAGGCAATTCGCAGCCAGGCGCCAGGTTCACGTCGGCGTCGGCACGCGTACTGATGTCGACGCGGCCCTCACGATGTTCAGCGCAGGCGATGTCCACCGCGAGCGCCGGCCCGCATGTGGGCGTCAGGATTCCTGGCGCATCCATTCGCCGCGCTCGGCGAGTTCGCGCACCCGGCCGCGGTCCGCCGCCCGCGGCATCAGCCCCTCCAGCGCCACTGCCGGCGGCTCGGCCGAGGGAAAGGAAGAAGGGATCGCCGTGCCGGTAAACGCGCGGATGGTCGCGCCGATCTCGTCGGAACCAATATGCCAGCGAGCCCCGGTGGCGCCGGTGAATCGCGCGTTGAACTCGTGGATGAACAGGGTTCCATTCGCAGCCGGCAAGCACTGGACATTGAGCGGGCCGCGCCAACCCGCATCGGCGAAGACGCGCGCGCATGCCTCGCCGATCCGCCGCGGCTCCGCGTCGTCGTCCCGGGAGACTGACCGCGCGTTGTGACGGAGTCGCTTGTTGTGCGTGCACACGACATGCTCGACGCGGCCTTGTGGTCCGATCAGCACCTGCAACGACCGCTTGACGCCTTCGAAGGAATGAATGAGAGGGATGCCTTCCCTCTCCACTTGCTCCAAATAGCTTCGTGGAGCATCGGGCGCGCCCAGGAATTTCTGCAGCACGTAGTTGCGCCGCGTCATCGCGCCACGCGCCTGCGCCCGCGTCGTGACGATGAGGACGCCAGTGGAGTCGACGCCGTTCCTGGGCTTGGCTACAAGCGGAAGGCCGTGCTCGTGCACAAACGCGTCGACGCGATCCGTCGCGCCGGCGTCGTCGCCGCAGGGCATCGACGGCACGAACGGCAACCCATGCGCGACGGCGAATTCACAACTGCGCCACTTGTCGTTCATCATGGCGGCGATCTCGCGGGCGCCGCAAAGCAGCGTCGCGGCAAGCTCGGGCCGGCGCTCGCGCAGCCCAGCCAGCCACTCCACGTCCTCGTCACGGCATGGCACGACGAGGTCGGGTTTTTCGCGGGCGATGACGGCCAGGATCCGATGCTCGAATGCGACAGGATCGTCGGCCACCTTCGGCGCCAGGTAAACGGCATCGAAGTCGAACAGCGCGGGTTCGTCGGGAGTGTCGCTGGTGGCCACCAGGCGCAGCGACTTCCGACGCGTTTGCAGCGACGCCATCACGTTCGTGCCCGTGTGCCCGCCGCCCGAAAGCAGCAACAGCGTCAGCAAGCGCATCGCATCAGGCGGCGCCAGGCGCGCGATGCGTTCGGATGATCATCTCCGCGTTCCGACGCGGCAAACGGCACCCCCACAATGGCAGCGAGCGCATCGACTGTTCTTCTTCGGGAAGCGGGTGCTGATTGTGTCAGCGGGTCATGCGGTCGTCAATTGAACGGTCAGGACGCCGGGAAATGCCTCAAGCCGATGCCGGCTCTTCGTTCATTCCGCCGGCAACGACGCGAAACCACGCCGCGTACAGCGCTGGCAGGAACAGCAGAGTGAGCGCCGTGGCAATCGTGATGCCGCCCATCATCGCGACGGCCATCGGGCCGAAGAAGTCGCTGCGGATGAGGGGGATGAGCCCAAGCACCGCCGCCGAAGCGGTCAGCACGATCGGGCGGAAGCGGCGGACAGTCGCGCCCACCACCGCCTCCCACGGCGCGTGTCCACCTGCGATGTCCTGCTCGATCTGGTCGACCAGGATCACCGAATTGCGCATGATTATGCCGGCGAGGGCGATCGTGCCCAGCAGCGCGACGAACCCGAACGGCTTGCCGAAGATCAGCAGCGCAAGCGCGACGCCGATCAGTCCCAGCGGTGCCGTCATGACCACCATCAGCGTGCGCGAGAAGCTGCGCAGCTGGATCATGAGCAGCGTGAGGACGGACATCAGAAGCAGCGGAAAGCCGGCGGCAATCGACTTCTGGCCGCGCGCCGAATCCTCGATCGCGCCGCCCTGCTCGATCCGGTAGCCCAATGGCAGCGTCGCGCGGATCTTGTCCAGCTGCGGCGTCAGGTGGTTCGCCACGTCGGGGCCCTGCGCGTCGCCCTTCACATCGGCGCGGACGGTGATCGTCGGCAGGCGGTCGCGGCGCCATATGATCCCGTCCTCCTGTTCATAGCGGATTTCGGCGATCTGCGTGATGGGCACGGCGCGTCCGTTGCGCGACGGGATCGCCAGGTCCTTGAGGAAGCTGATCTTCGCGCGCTCCTCCGCGGCGCCGCGCAGCAGGATCTCGACCTGCTTGTCGCGTTCGCGGAAATACGTGACCGAAAAGCCGGACAGCGAGTTGTTGAGGAACGTGGCCAGGTCCTGCGACGAAATGCCCAGCACGCGCGCCTTGTTCTGGTCGATCGCCACGCGAATGACCTTCGACGGCTCGTCCCAGTCGAACTGCACGTTCGACGTGTCGGCGTCCGCGCGCATCACGGCGGCCACTTCGCGGGCGATGCGGCGGACCGTGGGAATGTCCTCGCCGGACACCCGGAACTGCACCGGGAACCCGACGGGAGGACCGTTCTCGAGACGCGACATGCGTCCGCGCAGCGACGGAAAGTCGTTGTCGAAGAGCGTCAGCAAGCGCGTGCGCAGACGCTCGCGGTCGGCAATGCTGTTGGCCGTGACCACGAACTGCGCGAAGTTGGCCTGCTGCAGTTGCTGGTCGAGCGGCAGGTAGAAGCGCGGACTGCCGCTGCCGACATAAGTCACGTAGCTTTCGATGCCGGACTCGGCATTGAGCACGGTCTCGAACTTCTTCGTCTGCTCCAGCGTGGCCGCGAAGGAACTGCCTTCCGCCAGGCGCAGGTCGACCAGCAATTCCGGCCGCGACGATGCCGGGAAGAATTGCTGTGGAATGAAGCGGAACAGCGCCAGCGATCCGACGAAGATCGCCAGCGTGGCGACGATCACCGTCTTGCGATGGCCCACGCACCAGGTGATGAGCGCCCGCAACCGCGTATAGAAGGGCGTCCGGTACACCGCCTCGGGATCGCCGTGGTGCGCCTGCACGGGCATGGGCGCCGGACGGCCACGGAGCCGGGCCATCAGCCGCGCGGCGAACGACGGACCGCGCGCCTGCGTGTAATCCGGAAGCAGCTTGTAGCCCAGGTAAGGGATCACGACGACCGCGATCACCCAGGACGCAATGAGCGCGATCGCCGAGACCTGGAAGATCGACCGCGTGTATTCGCCGGTCGAACTCTTCGCCGTCGCGATCGGCAGGAAACCGGCGATGGTCACCAGCGTTCCGGTCAGCATCGGGAACGCCGTGCTCGTGTAGGCGAAGCCGGCCGCGCGGAACCGGTCGAAGCCCTGCTCCATCTTGATCGCCATCATTTCGACCGCGATGATCGCGTCGTCGACCAGCAGCCCCAGCGACAGGATCAGCGCCCCGAGCGAAATCTTGTGCAGGCCGATATCGAACAGGTACATGAACAGGAACGTGACCGCGAGCACGAGCGGGATCGAAATGGCGACGACCAGTCCGGTGCGCAAGCCCAGGCTGACCAGCGACACCGCGAGCACGATCAGTACCGCCTCGGTCAGCGAGCGGATGAACACGTTGATCGAGCGCTGCACCGCGCGCGGCATGCTGGCGACCTGCTGCAATTCCACGCCCACCGGCAGCTGCTGCTGCAGGCGCGCAACCATCGCGTCGAGGCCATGTCCCAGTTCGATGACGTCGCCGCCCTTCACCATCGTGACGCCGAGCCCGAGCGCCTCCTGCCCCTGCCAGCGCATCTTCTGCTGCGGCGGGTCGACGTAGCCGCGGGTCACCGTGGCAATGTCCCCCAGCCGGAAGACCCGGTTGTTCGCGCGGATGGCGATGTCGCGGATCGCGTCGACGCTGTCGAACGCGCCCGAGGGCCGCACGTAGACCCGGTCGCTGCCGGTGTCGAACACGCCGGCGGCGGCCACCACGTTCTGCGCGGCAAGCGTCTGGATGATCTGCGCCGGCTCCACGCCAAGCGTGGCGAGCTTGGCGTTGGACATCTCGATGAAGATTTTCTCTTCCTGCTCGCCGATGAAGTCGACCTTGGCCACGCCCGGCACGCGCAGCAGTTCGGCGCGCGCACGGTCGCCGAAATCCTTGAGTTCCTTGTAGCCGAATCCGTCGCCCGTCAACGCGTAGATGTTCGTGTAGACGTCGCCGAACTCGTCGTTGAAGAACGGGCCCTGGATGCCAGCGGGCAGCGTGTTGCGGATGTCGCCGATCTTCTTGCGCACCTGGTACCACGTATCCGGGACCACGGCGGCCGGCGCGGAGTCCTTGATCGCGAAGAACACCAGCGACTCGCCGGGCTTCGAGTAGCTGCGCACCCAGTCAACGTACTGGACCTGCTGCAGCTGGTGCTCGATGCGGTCGGTGACTTGCTGCTCGACCTCGTGCGCCGTGGCGCCGGGCCAGGTGGTCTTCACCACCATCACCTTGAACGTGAACGGCGGGTCCTCGGACTGCCCGAGCCTCTCGTAGGACAGGAAGCCGATCAGCGCGAACGCGACGATCAGGTACAGCACCAGCGAGCGATGCCGCAGCGACCATTCGGACAGGTTGAAGCGCGAGTCCGGCGGGCCGCCGGGCGGGTTCACGGGAGTCATGGCCGATGCTTCGGTGCGCGCTTCAACTGCCCGATGCCGGCTTCAACGGCACCGCCGCGGCGGGTACTTCGCCTGCCGCGCCGCTTTCATAGGGCCGCACCACCTGGCCGGGAAGCAGCTTGTGCACGCCCGCCGCGACAATCCAGTCCCCTTCGCGCACGCCCGACGTCACGACCACGCCATCCTCGCGATACTGGCCGATGGTCACGGGCGCGAGGCTCACCTGCCTGGTGCCCGGGTCGAAGCGCCACACGGCGGGTTTGCCGTCCTGCTGATAGATCGACGTCGCCGGCAGCACCGCGGCGTTCGGCGCGCCATCCGCCAGCACGCCGACATTCGCGGTCATCCCCCATTGCACCGCCGGATCCGGATTGCCGATGGCAACGCGCACGGCGAACGTGCGCGTCGTGGCGTCGACCGACGGCGAGACCTCGCGCACCCGCGCCGGATACAGCTTCTGCGGGTTCGCCCAGAGCGCCACCACCAGCTGCTTCGCGCTCGTGAGTTCGCCGATGCGATTTTCCGGAACGCTGATCGCCACCTCGCGCTCCTCGGCGCGCGCCAGCCTGAACACCGACTGTCCCGCGGTGACGACCTGGCCCGAGTCCGCGTTGACGGCGGTGATCACGCCGTCGTCGCTGGCGTTGAGCGTGGCATAGCTCGCCTGGTTTTGCGCGACGGCGAGATTGGCCTTCGCCTGCTCGTACTTGGCGCGGTTGGCGTCGAGCGTGTTGCGCTTGGCGTCGAGCGCCGACGCGCTGATGAATTTCTCCTTGAGCAGGCCCTGGTAGCGGTCGTACTCTGCCTGCGCGAATTTCCATTCCGTCTCGGTCGCGGCGACCTGCGCCTTGGCGGCCTCCGCCTGCAGGCCGACGTCGGCCGGGTCGATGCGCGCCAGCGCCTGCCCCTTCTTCACGCGCGCGCCCACGTCGACGTAGCGCGCGACGAGCTTGCCGCCGATGCGGAAGCCCAGGTCCGCTTCGTAGCGAGGCTTCACTTCGCCGGCGAATACGGACGTGGAACCGGCGCCGCCCAGTTTCACCTGCGCCAATTGCACGGGCCGCACCACTTCCGCGGGCTTGTCCTTGGCGCCGCAGGCGGCGAGCGCCGCGACAAGCACGAGTACTACGGCGACGGTCCGCGGTGAATGCGTGCGCATGGAGGTCACCTTCAACGCGAAGCCGGCGCGGGCAAGCCCACCGTGCCTTCCCATAGCGCGCGCATGGCGCGATCGAGTTCGTCGGGATAGTGCCAGCCGAAGACCACCGGATCGGCCGCGGCAGCGTCCATCGCGCAGCTGCCGCCAGCGGACGCGCCGGACATCTGCCACAGACCGATGATCAGCGCATAGCTGTGCCGGAGCAGGCCGACGCCGCCAGCGCCCGCGAGTTCGGGGAAATGGCGCGCGAGGCCGGCGCCCGCGCGCTGCAGGCGCTGCGCCATCCGCTGCTTGAACGCGAACGCCGCCTCCGTCGGCACGCCTTGTCCCATCATCCCGAAACAGCGCGCGGCGAGCGGCAGGAACAGCGGCGGCTCGACCATGTGCCGGTGAGTGAGCGCGAGTATGTCGTCGATGGTCACCACGCCGTCGCCCTCGAGGCGCTCGATCAGTTCGCCGAAGAAACCGTCGATGTTGCGTTCATGGACCGCGAGCAGCAGTTCTTCCTTGCTCGGGAAGTACAGGTAGACCGTGCCCTTGGCGAGGCCCGCCTCGTCGGCGACCTCCGCCACGTTCGCCATCCGGTCCTTCGACCGCGACAACAGTCGCTCCGCGGCGTCCAGGATGGCGTGATGCCGTTCCTGCTTGGCTTCGGCCTGGATTGCGCGCTGCCGTATGACCATGTCCGTCGTCCTCCCTTAAGTCACCCGCTAAATGACCGCGAGTCAATTGGGGGACAGCGTAAATGACCGATGGTCAGTTGTCAATGGCCCACTGCCGGGCGTCGGCGCCGAGAGGGACGCTAGTCGAAAAGCGCCAGCGTCGCGCGCGTCAGTTCGCTTTCCGGATCGGCGAAGTCGACGACCACGCTGAAATGATGCTTGCCCGCGACGATCAGCGGTCCGGCGGCCGGACGGCAGTTGTCGGGCCACGCATCCCACATCAATTGCGACTGGCGCAGGAACTCGGACGTCTCGGCGCCGCCGACCGCGACCAGCAGCGGCGCCGTGCACCAGGCTGGCGTGATTGACCGGCGACACGCGCGCCGCCTCGGCGTTGGTGAGGCGCAGGTCGCTGTTCATCGACGACAGCACGAGCGGCTTCAGGTCGTGCACGCCGGACAGCGTGACGCCGCCGACGAACGGGTCGCGCGCGAGCCCGAGCGCGTCCCAGTCCGTCGCGAACATCATTGCCGCAAGGTGCCCGCCCGCCGAATGGCCGCCGACGACGACGTTCGCCGGCGGAGGCGCCGTGGCGCGGGCCTTCCCTGGCGACCCACACCATCATCCTGCGGCACTCGTCGACGATTCTCGCGATGGACACCGCGGGACACAGGTCGTAGTTGGCGACCGCCACGGCGATTCCCTGCTCCAGCAGCGGCCCGGCAACGAAATGGAAATCGGACTTGTCCAGCGCCCGCCAATAGCCGCCGTGGATGAACACGAACGTGCCGCGCGCGGCGCCGTCGGGAAGGAACAGGTCGATGCGTTTCCAGCGGCCCCGGGCCGTAGCGCAGGTCGAGCTTGTGCGCGTGGCGATCGCGGGTGGCGGCCGAGAGCTCCGGATATTTCGCGAGCCACAGCGGATGGTCCGCCACCGCCGCGCGATTGTTGTAGCCGCGTTCGACGAACTCGGCAGTGAGTACCGAGGCGGAGTCGGAATCGTTCACGCGATGACGATCGACAATGGCGTCAGGCCGTCGATGTGCCCGTCCAGCCGGTCGCCGGCGACCACCGCGCCGACGCCGGCCGGCGTTCCGGTGAACACGAGATCGCCCGGCAGCAGTTCATAGTATTGCGACAGGAACGCCAGCGTGTGCGGCACGTCCCAGATCATGTCCGCGAGGTCGCCCTTCTGGCGCGTCGCACCGTTCACGTCGAGGCGGATCGCGCCGCGCTTCAGGAAGCCCGTGCCCGCGACCGGGTGGATGGGCGCGATCGGCGCGGCCTGCGCGAACGACTTGCCCAGGTCCCACGGCCGCTTCTTCTCGCGCATGTCGTTCTGCAGGTCGCGGCGGGTCATGTCGAGTCCGGTCGCGTACCCGAAGACCAGGTCGTTCGCGTCCGCGGCGCTGATTTGCACGCCGCGCTTGCCGATGGCGACGACCAGCTCGATTTCGTGATGGAAGTTCTTCGTCGCCAGCGGATAGCGCACGCTGCCGACCTGCAGGCGCCACGACCGGCGCAACGGCGTCGGCGGGCTTGCAGAAGAAGAACGGCGGCTCCTTGGTCGCGTCGCCGCCCATCTCCTTCGCGTGCTCCGCGTAGTTGCGGCCGACGCAGTAGACGTGGCGCACCGGAAAGAGGTCGGTCGAGCCGGCAATCGGCACGGCCGGGGCGTCCCACAGCGGTATCGCGTATTTCATTGTCGCTTCCGCAAGATTGATCGGGCTATTCGGCGTCGGGTTGCCGCGACGGCGCCGCGTCGGCGAACGCCGGCAGCGATATTGCCGCCGCCTCGATGCGCGTAAGCGTGGGATACGGCGTGACGTCGATGTTCATGCGCCGCGCGTTGGCCAGCTGCGGCACCAGGCAGATGTCGGCAAGCGTGGGCACGTCGCCGTGGCAGTAACGGCCGGTCTCCGGGTCGCGCGAAAGACGCGTCTCCAGCGCCTCCAGCCCGACGTCGATCCAGTACCGGTACCACGCGTCCTTCTGTTCGTCCGTCACGCCCAGCGTGTTCTTCAGGTACTGCAGCACGCGCAGGTTGTTGAGCGGGTGGATGTCGCACGCGATCTCCAGCGCGATGCCGCGCACCCGTGCGCGCGCGACCGGCGTCAGCGGGCAGCAGCGGCGGCAACGGGTGCAGCTCGTCCAGGTACTCGATGATCGCCAGCGACTGCGTGAGGACTTCGCCGCCGTCGGCCACCAGCGCCGGCACCAGCCCCTGCGGATTCAGCGCGAGATAGTCGTCGCCGCGCTGGACGTTCTTGCGCAGGTGGACGAACTCGCGCTCGGGCTTCAGGCCCTTCAGGTTGATCGCGATGCGGACGCGATAGGCCGCGGACGAGCGGAAGTAGTCGTAGAGCTTCATCGTATCGATCGTTCATAGAATGCGGAGATGCCGGTCTGCGCGCGACCCAGGATCAGCGCGTGCACGTCGTGCGTGCCTTCGTAGGTGTTGACGGTCTCGAGGTTGAGCACGTGGCGTATCACGTGGAACTCGTCGACGATGCCGTTGCCGCCGTGCATGTCGCGCGCCATGCGCGCGATGTCGAGCGCCTTGCCGCACGAGTTGCGCTTCATGATCGACGTGATTTCCGGCGCGGCAAGGCCTTCGTCCTTCATCCGTCCGAGGCGCAGGCATCCCTGCAGGCCGAGCGTGATCTCGGTCATCATGTCGGCCAGCTTCTTCTGGATCAGCTGGTTGGCGGCCAGCGGCCGCCCGAACTGGATGCGGTCCATCGTGTACTGCCGCGCGGCGTGCCAGCAGAATTCCGCGGCGCCCAGCGCGCCCCACGCGATGCCGTAGCGCGCGCTGTTGAGGCAGCCGAACGGCCCCTTGAGACCCTGCACGTTCGGCAGCAGGTTGTCCTCGGGAACGAACACCTCGTCCATGACGATCTCGCCGGTGATCGATGCCCGCAGGCTGAACTTGCCCTCGATCTTCGGCGCCGACAATCCCTTCATGCCGCGCTCGAGAATGTAGCCGCGGATGATTCCCTGGTCGTCCTTGGCCCAGACCACGAACACGTCCGCGATCGGCGAATTGGAAATCCACGTCTTCGCGCCCGACAGGCTGAATCCGCCGGACACGCTGCGCGCCCGCGTGACCATCGAGCCCGGGTCGGAACCGTGATTGGGTTCGGTGAGGCCGAAGCAGCCGATCCACTCGCCGGTGGCGAGCTTCGGCAGGTATTTCCTGCGCTGCGCCTCGCTGCCATAGGTGAAGATGGGAAACATGACCAGCGAGCTCTGCACGCTCATCATCGAGCGGTAGCCCGAATCCACGCGCTCGATCTCGCGCGCGATGAGGCCGTAGCAGACGTAATTGAGGCCGGAACCGCCGTAGTCGACCGGCAGCGTCGCGCCCAGCAATCCCAGGCTCGCCCATTTCGCGAAAGATCGACGGGTCGGTCGTCTCGTGGCGGAACGCGTCCTTGATCCGCGGCATCAGCTTGTCCTGCGCGTACGCCTGCGCGGCGTCGCGAACCATCCGCTCCTCCTCGGTCAGCTGCGCGTCGAGGAGCAGCGGATCGTCCCACTTGAAGACGGCCTTGGCATGGGCGCGATCGGGGGCATTCATCGGGAACTCCGGTTGGACGGGCGGGTCGTTCGGCCGGCGATGCGAAGAAGGCGCCCGCCGATCGTTCTTGTTCAGGACGCGGATTATCCGACGGGCGCGCCCGCAGGTCTACTTCCTGTCCCTACAGCACTTTCATGTGCAGGCCGCCGTCGACGTTGAACGCGTCGCCGGTGTTGAACGGCAACAGGCCGCTGCGCGAGGGCCGCGACCGTGCTGCCGACGTCCGCGGGCTCGCCCCAGCGCCGGACCGGCGTCAGCCCGTCCCGGATCAGGCCGTCGTAGCGGTCGAAGGCGCCTGCGGTCATGTCGGTCCTGATGATCCCCGGACGGATTTCGTAGCACATGATGTCGTGCTCGGCGAGGCGATGCGCGAACAGCTGGTTGGTCATCGCCAGCCCGGTCTTGGAAATGCAGTATTCGGCGCGGTTCGGTCCGACGGTACGCACGTTGGCGGAAGAAATCGTGACGATCGAACGCGGCGGATCGTCCGGCCCGCGCGTCTCGGCCAGCATCCTGCGCGCCACCGCCTGCGTCAGGAAGAACGTGCCGCGCAGGTTGACGCCGAGAACGCGGTCGAACGACTCCGGCGTCACGTCGAGCAGGTCGCCGCGCACCTTGACCGAGATTCCCGCGTTGTTGACGAGGCAGTCGATGGTCCCGAAGGCGGCGAAACGCCTGGTCGACGAAGGCCGCGTGACCGGCGACGTCCGCGACGTCATGGGCAACGAATGCGGCGCGCCGGCCGTGCGCTGCGACGCCGGCCAGCGTCTCGCGCGTGGCGGCATCGTCCACGACGTCGTTGACGACGATGTCGAAACCCCGTTCCGCGAGCGCCAACGCAATGCCGCGGCCGATGCCGCGCCGCGCGCCCGTCACCAGCGCCACCGGCGGCCTACGCATCGGGCACCATCGCGGTGGCTTCGATTTCCACTTTCGCGCGATCCTCGATGAGCGCCGTGACCTGCACCGCGGTCATCGCCGGGAAGTGCCGGCCGATGACTTCGCGGTAGGCCGCGCCCAGCGCGCGGTAACTGGCGACATATTCGCGCTTGTCGGTCACGTACCACGTCATCCGCGTGATGTGCTCGGGCCCCGCGCCCGCCTCGGCGAGGATCGCGAGGACGTTGCGCAGCGCTGCCTTCGCCTGCGTCACGAAGTCGTCGGACTCGAACTGCTGCTGGCCGTTCCAGCCGATCTGGCCGCCGACGAAGACCGTCGTGCCGCGCGCGGCGATGCCGTTGGCGTAGCCCTTCGGCGGCGCCCAACCCGGTGGTTGCAGGATGTGCATTGCTGGTTGTCCTTGAGGATTCGCGCGAATTGCGGCGCATCGTCACCGGGCGTTGCCGCGCCGGCTTTCGGCGTCCATCTGCTTCAACCGGAAGTGCTGCAGCTTTCCGGTCTCGGTGCGCGGCATGCTGGCGATGAACTCCACCGCGCGCGGATACTTGTACGGTGCGATGCTCTGCTTGACGTGCTCCTGCAGCTGCTTCGCAATCACGTCGCCGGGTTCGAAGCCCGCTTTCAGCGCCACATAGGCCTTGACGATCTGGCCGCGCTCGTCGTCGGGCACGCCGATCACGCCGCATTCGGCCACGGCGGGATGGCCGAGCAGCGCGCCTTCCACTTCCGGGCCCGCGATGTTGTAGCCCGCGCTCACGATCATGCCGTCATTGCGCGCCTGATAGACGAACCAGCCGTCGTCGTCGACGAGGTAGGCGTCTCCCGTGTAGTTCCAGCCGTGCTGCACGTACTGGAGTTGACGATCGTCGGCCAGGTAGCGGCAGCCGGTGGGGCCCTTCACGGCGAGCCGCCCGACCTTTCCGGCAGGCAGCGGATGGCCCGCGTCGTCCATCACGCACGCGCGATATCCGGCGACGGGCTTGCCGGTGGCGCCGGGCCGGGCATCGGTGTCGTCGTGCGAAATGAAGATGTGCATCATTTCGGTGGCGCCGATGCCGTCGATCAGTTCGATGCCGGTGGTGTCCTTCCAGAGCTTGCGCGTCGCCGCGGGAAGCGCCTTCGCCCGCGGATACGCACTTGCGCAGGCTCGCCAGGTCGAATTGCGCCGCCTGCAACGCCATCGCGCGGTACGACGTCGGTGCGGCGAACAGGATCGGTGACACGGTATGCGGCGACCGCCTGCAGCAGCGCGTCCGCCGACGTCTTCTCCAGCAGCAGCGTCGCGGCGCCGGCGCGCAGCGGAAAGAGCAGCAGGCCGCCCAGCCCGAACGTGAAGGCCAGCGGCGGACTGCCGGTGAAGATGTCGTCCGGCGTCGCGCGCAGCACGGACCGCGGCCAGCAATCGCAACTCGCCATCACGTCGCGATGGAAGTGCATCGTGCCCTTCGGCTGTCCCGTCGTCCCCGACGTAAAAGCGATGAGCGCGGTGTCGTCGAGCGCGGTGGCCACGTTGGCGAAGTCCGCGGGCTTCGCGGCGGCGCGCGCCTCGAGGCCGTCGACTGCGTCCGTCTGGAATTGAACGACCGCCGTCAGTGTCGGACAAGCCGCGCGCGCGGCGTCGAGTTCCGCCGCGAGCCGCGCGTCGCACAGCGCATGGGTGATCTGCGCCTTGACGATGATGTCGGTCAGTTCCTTTGCGCGCAGCAGCGGCATGGTCGCCACGGCGATTCCGCCTGCCTTCATCACCGCGAACCAGCACGCCGCCATCATCGGGCTGTTCGGTCCGCGCAGCAGCACGCGGTTGCCGGGAACGAGGCGCATGTCCTCCACCAGCACGCGCGCGATCCGGTTGGCGCGGGCCGTCAGTTCCGCGTAGGTCCAGCGACAGCCCGCCCGGCGCCAGGATCGCCGTGCGCTCGCCCCATCCGCGCGCGACCGCGCGATCGAGCAGTTCCTCCGCGCAATTGAGGCGGTCCGGGTAGTTCAGTTCCGGCAGGTCGAACACCAGGTCCGGCCACTGGTCGCGCGGAGGCAGGTGGTCGCGCGCAAACGTGTCGACGTGGGCGGTGTAGCTCATGTCGAGGTCTCCTTCAACAGTTCCCGGCCGATGATGAGTTTCTGCACTTCCGTCGCGCCCTCGTAGATGCGCAGCGCGCGGATGTCGCGATACAGCCTTTCGACGATGTGGCCATGGGTGACGCCGAGTCCGCCATGCAGCTGGACCGCGGCGTCGATGACGCGTTGCGCGGATTCGGTGGCCGACAGCTTGGCCATCGCCGCTTCCTTCGTGGTGCGGGCCCGGCCAACGTCGCGCAGCCACGCCGCGCGATAGGTCAGCAGCGCCGCCGCGTCGATTTCCACCGCCATGTCGCCCAGCTTCGCCTGCGTCAGCTGCAGGTCGGCCAGCGTCGCCCCGAACATCCTGCGCGAACGCGCATGCGCGACGCTCTCGTCGAGCGCGCGGCGGGCGAATCCCAGCGCGGCCGCGGCCACCGAGGCGCGAAAGATGTCCAGCGTGCGCATCGCCAGCTTGAAGCCTTCGCCCGCGACCCCCAGCAGCGCGTCGTGCGGCAGCCGGCAATCCTTGAACTCGAGGCGCGCCAGCGGATGCGGCGAGATCACGTCGATGCGCTCCGCGACGATCAGTCCCGGCGTGTCGGCCGGCACCACGAACGCCGAGATTCCCCGCGCTCCGGCCTCATCGCCGGTCCGCGCGAAGACGCAGTAGAAATCGGCGATGCCGCCATTGGATATCCACGTCTTGCAGCCGTCGAGCACCCAGGCGTCGCCCGTCGCGCCGCGCGCGCATGGCCAGCGCCGCGGCGTCGGAACCGGCGCCGGGTTCGGACAACGCAAATGCCGCGATGGCTTCGCCACGAGCGACCGAGCGGCAGCCAGCGGTCGCTGCTGCGCGGCACTTCCCGCAAGCGTGATCGGCGCCACTCCCCAGTCCCTGCATCGCGAACGCGAAATCGGCAAGGCCGTCATGGTAGGCCAGCGTCTCGCGCACCAGGCAAAGCGCGCGCGAATCGAGCGCGGGCAGCGCGCCGCCGTGCGCGGCGGGGACGCAATACCGCAGCCAGCCGCCATCGCCCAGTGCGCGCACCAGGCGCCGGCACACGGCATCGACATCGCGTTCGGTCTCAGGACCGGCGATCGCCGGAATCCCGCCGCACCATGCGTCGAGTCCGCTGGCGAGGTTGCGGTGTTCGGCGGCGAAGAACGGCCAGTCGAGATGCGTGCGGTCCACGTCAGTTGTTCCTCAAGTTTCCCTCAGTTTCCCTCGAATTTCGGCGTCTTCTTCGCCGCGAAAGCCTCGAATGCGCGATGAAAGTCCCGCGTCTGCATGCACAGCGCCTGCGCCTGCGCCTCGGCCTCGATCGCCGCGTCCAGGTCCATCGCCCATTCCTGATGCAGCAGTTTCTTGGTCATCGCGTGCGCGAACGTCGGGCCATCCGCCAGCGCGCGGGCAAACGACTGCGCTTCCTGGAGAACGGCATCGGCCGGCAGCACACGCGTGAAGAAGCCCCACGCCAGTCCCTCGTCGGCGGTCATCGCGCGGCCGGTGTAGAGCAGCTCGGACGCGCGTCCCTGTCCGATCATCCGCGGCAGCAGCGTGCAGGCGCCCATGTCGCACCCGGCCAGCCCGACGCGCACGAACAGGAACGCGGTCTTCGCCGCCGGCGTGCCGAAGCGAATGTCGGCGGCGAGCGCGATCATCGCGCCGGCGCCCGCGCACGTCCCGTCGACGGCGGCGACGATGGGCTGCGGGCAGCGCCGCATCGCCAGCACCAGGTCCCCGGTCATGCGCGTGAACGCGAGCAAGTCCGGCGCCGCCATCTTCGTCAGCGGTCCGATGATCTCGTGCACGTCGCCGCCCGAGCTGAAGTTGCCGCCGGCGCCGTTCACGACGACGCACTTCACGTCGCTCGCGTAGACGAGCGCGCGAAACAGGTCGCGCAATTCGGCGTAGGAATCGAACGTCAGCGGGTTCCTGCGCTCCGGCCGGTCCAGCGTGATCGTCGCGACCTTGGCGTCGGCATCGACCGCCCACCGGAAATGCGTGGCGCGATACCCGGCAAACGGCCGCAACTGCGCATCCATCGTCATGGGCGTGCTTCCTTTCGGCGCTTTGGCGCGTCGACTGCGTGCAGCGTGGTCTTGAGCTGGCCGAGCAGCGCATGCAATTCGCCTCGCTCGCCCTCCTTCAGTCCCGAGAACATGTCGACGATCCAGCCCTCGTGCGCGGCGGCCATGACGTCGAACGTGCGCTTGCCCTTGGCCGTCAGCCGAACCAGGAAGGCGCGCCGGTCGGCGGGAATGGGCGTGCGCTCGACCAGCCCTTCCGCAGCCAGCTGGTCGGTCAGTCCCGTGATGCTTCCGCTCGTCACCATCAATCGGCGGGACAACTCTCCCATCTTGAGTCCTCCGGGATTGCGCTCGAGTTGCGCCAGCAGGTCGAAGCGCGGCAGCGTTATCGCGAAGCGCTCGCGCAGCTGCGCGCGCACGCGCCGTTCGATCGTAAGCGTGCAGGTGAGCAGCCGCAACCACAGGCGGAGAGACTCGTGGTGCGCGTCGTGGAGTCGCGACTCCGGATCCGGCGCAGCCACTTTCTTCCGGCGTTTCTCGCCCTTCATGGCTCACCCGTTCGCTTCGGGGACATCGCGCGCCATTTGCGCCGCGCGGGCCAGGTTGCGTTCGAGCTGCTCGCGGCCGCGTTCGTATTGGACGGGCCACGCGATGTCGCGGTATCCCAACTGCGCCGCGGCGTGCAGCGTCCAGTACGGGTCGGCCAGGTGGGGGCGCCCCAGCGCGCACAGGTCGGCGCGCCCCGCCATCAGGATGCTGTTGACGTGGTCGGGCTCGAAGATCGCGCCGACCGCCATCGTCGCGATGCCCGCTTCGTTGCGGACGCGGTCGGAAAACGGCGTCTGGTACATGCGGCCGTACACCGGCTGCGCCTGCCGCGTCGTCTGTCCCGACGACACGTCGATCAGGTCGGCGCCCGCCGCCTTGAACATGCGCGCGATGGCGATGGCGTCGTCAGGCGTGTTGCCGCCCTCCGCCCAATCGTGCGCGGAAATGCGCACCGACATCGGCCTGTCCGCGGGCCACGCCGCGCGCATCGCGCTGAACACCTCCAGCGGATAGCGGCAGCGGTTCGCAAGCGATCCTCCATAGTCGTCGTCGCGGCGGTTGGTCAGAGGGCAGATGAACGCGGACAACAGGTAGCCGTGCGCGCAATGCAGTTCCAGCCAGTCGAAGCCCGCCTCCACGCCGGCGCGCGTCGCGCGAACGAATTCTCCGGTCACCCGATCCATGTCGGCGCGCGTCATCGCGCGCGGCACCTGGTTCGCCGGTCCGTAGGCGAATCGCCGACGGCGCGATCAGCGGCCAGTTGCGTCTCAGTTGCGTTATCCGCGAGCGGCTCGTCCGCGTCCTCCCATCCGAGTTGCGTCGAGCCCTTGGGTCCCGCGTGTCCCAACTGCAGCGCGATCTTCGCGTCGGTCTTCGCGTGCACATAGTCGACGATGCGCCGCCAGGCGGCGACGTGTTCCGGCGCGTAGAGCCCCGCGCATCCGGGCGAGATGCGCGCGTCGGGCGCCACGCAGACCATTTCGGTGAACACGAGCCCCGCCCCGCCGTGCGCCCGGCTGCCGAGGTGCACCAGGTAATAGTCGTCGGGCGTGCCGTCGCGGCACGAGTATTGCGCCATCGGCGAGACCACGACGCGATTGCGCAGCGTCAGGCCGCGCAGCGTGAACGGCGTGAACATCGGCGGTACCGCCTTGGGCTCGCCGCCGGCGCGTCCCGAATACCAGGATTCCATGCCGGCGACGAAGCCCTTGTCGCGCAGCCGCAGGTTCTCGTGGGAGATGCGCTGGCTGCGCGTGAGCAGGCTGTAGGCGAACTGCTCCGCCTCGAACGCCGAGTAGCGCTCGACGTTCTCGAACCACTCGGTCGAATTGCGCGCGGCATTCTGGATCTTCAGCACTTCGACGCGCGCGGTCGGCCTCGTAGGTCGCGAGTGCCGCCGGAAGGTTGTCGGCGTCGGCAGCGCGCGCGCAAGCGCAATGGCGTCCTCGAGTGCCAGCTTGGTCCCGGACCCCACGGAAAAATGCGCCGTGTGCGCGGCATCGCCGGCCAGGATGACCGGCACGCGCTTTCCGTCCCATTCGTTCCAATGCACCCACTTGCGGCAGACGACGCGCGGAAAGCGGATCCAGATGGCGGAGCCGCGCAGATGGGACGCGTTGCTCATCAGCGGGTGACCGGCCAGGTACGGCGCGAACAGTTTCTCGCAGAACGCGATGCCTTCCTCCTGCGACATGGTTTCAAGTCCCGCCGCGCGCCAGGTGTCCTCCGGCGTCTCGACGATGAATGTCGAGGTTTCGGCATCGTATTGATAGGCGTGCGCCTGGAACCAGCCGTGCGGCGTATGCACAAAGGCGAACGTGAACGCGGGAAAGCGCTGCCGCGTGCCCAGCCAGACAAAGCGGCAGCGGCGATAGTCGATGTCGGGCTGGAACGTGTCGGCGTAGCGGGTGCGGATGCGGCTGTTGAGGCCATCGGACGCGATGACGACGTCCGCGTCGAACTCGCGCGCGGCGGCGACGTCGTCCGCGACGTCCGTGTCGTAGACCAGTTCGACGCCCAGCGCCTCGCACCGCGCCTGCAGGATGTTGAGCAGCCGCTTGCGGCCGATGCCGCAGAACCCGTGGCCGCCGCTCGTGATCGTGCGTCCCTTGAAATGGACGTCGATGTCGTCCCAGTGATTGAAGGAATCGGCGATGTCGCGCGCGGTCTCGGGGTCGGCGGCCGCGAGGTTGTCCAGCGTCTGGTCCGAGAACACGACGCCCCATCCGAACGTGTCGCCCGGCCGGTTGCGTTCGACGACGCGCACGACATTGCGCGCGTCCGCCTTCTTGAGCAGCAACGCGAGATAAAGGCCGGCGGGGCCGCCGCCGATGCAAAGCACGCGCATGGTCGAGTGACTTCCTTCAGGTGCAGGCGGAGCCGCGCCAGAGATACCTGCAATTTGAATATCTTAGACCTAAATTAAATCCCGTCAAGTCCCGCGCATCGCGCCGTCAATTGCACCTGCGGCCTATGTCGCCCGGCGCATTGGCCGCGACCGGCCCGCTTCCTAGCATCGGAGCCTTCCACGCCAGTACCGAAACGGAGGCAACCATGCAACACGGGGGTCATCGCCACGGATGGCCAGCTGCACGGGTTCGGACTGCTCGAGTTGCTCGTCGCGCTGCTTGTCGGGGTTCTGCTCCTGCCCGTCGCGCTTCCTGCGTACGACGACTGGATCGCATCGACGGAAATGCTGAACGAGGCCCAGCACCTCGCCAACAGCATGAATCGGGCGCGCGCCGAAGCGATCAACAGCGGCTTTCGCGTAAACCTCTGCCAGACGGGCGGAGGCCGCCAATGCCTGCCGGCCGGGACGTGGGAAGGCGGCTGGATCCTCTTCATCGATACGAACCACAACGGCGAAGTCGACGACGACGAAAAAGTGCTCTGGACCGAGGAGGCGGCGGCGCCCGGCGTGACGATGTCGGCCAACGGCCCCCTCAAGCACTACGTTTCGTACACTTCGATGGGCCATGCGCGGATGCTCAACGGCGCACTGCAAATGGGAACATTCACCGTTTGCCGGCAAGGGCGCAAGGCCATCGATGTCGTGCTGGCGCACAGCGGCCGCGTTCGAATTGCCCGGACGGGCGCGATTTGTCCATGATTCCCCGCCCGCCCGCATCGGGCCCGAGAGCGGGGAAGCAGCGTCCGGGTTGATGAATTGCGACGCCCTGCGGGGACCCGCAACCGTCCATTCCCGCCTGTGCGCCACTAGTCGGGCAACTTTGCGCTGGGGGGTACGCAGCGCATAGCATCCAATCGTCCATAGGGAGTTGCCATGCGCGTTTCCACGTCTCGCCGCAACAATCGCCGGCTCGGCTTCACGCTGATCGAAATGATGATCACGGTGGCCATCGTCGGCATTTTGGGCGCCATTGCGCTGCCGATGTATTTCGAAACGATCACGCGCGGCAAGATCATCGACGCCACCACGAGGCTGGGCGATTTCCGTTCGAAGATGGAAAAGTACTTCGCCGACAACCGCACCTACCTCGACGCCGGTCGCGCGGCATGCGGCATACCCAATCCGCCGGTCGGCGCCAACGACTATTTCGCCATCACCTGCGGCCGCCCGGCCCGGCCCCGACAGCCACGACCTACACGCTCGTGGCGCATCGGGCATCGCCGCGAAGGGAATGGGCGGATTCCGGTACGTGGTCGACCAGACCAATCTCAAGTCGTCGTCGGGCCCGGCAGGCAGGTTCACCAGCGCCAACTGCTGGGCCACGCGCAAGGACGGGTCCTGCTGATGATCGCACGGCTGCACCGCGGGTTCACGCTCATCGAGCTGATGGTGGCGATGACCATCCTCATCCTGCTGCTGGTGCTGGCCATGCCGGGCTACGTCGCAGTGGATGTCCGACAGCGAAATTCGCAATGCCACGGAATCGACCGCCAGCGGGCTTCGCTACGCGCAGTCGACGGCGATCACGAGCAACCGCAACGCGCAGTTCGTGCTCGAGTCGCTGCCGGCTGGAACGTGATGATGGTCGACGCGCCGCTGGTGTCGATCCAGACCGCCGCTTTCAGCGAAGGCGCGAAAGAACGTGACGGTGGTCGGCAAGGATGCCGCTGCGGCCGCCGCGACCACCGTGGCGTTCAATGCGCTGGGGCAGACGATCCCCGACCCGGCAAACCTGGTGCAGGTCGACCTCTCCATGCCGGCCGTGGCGAGCACGCGCCCGTTGCGCGTGCTCGTGGGCAATGGCCGCACGGGCGTGAAGATCTGCGACCGGATCCCAAATGGCGTGTTCCCCGATCCGCGCGCGTGTCCGCCATGATCGCCGCCCACGCACCGCGTCGCGCAGTTCGCGCTCGCGCAGGCCGACGCAGCAGGGAAGCTATCTGCTCGAGGCGCTGATCGCCATATTGATCGTCGCCATCGGCGTCCTGGGCGTGGTCGGCCTGTATGTACGCTCGATGCAGAACGTCGACGACGCGAAGTTTCGCGGCGAGGCGGCGCTGCTCGTGAACACGCTGGTCGGACAGATGTGGGTCTCCGACACCAGTTTCGCGAGCCTGCAGGCCAAGTTCGACAGCGGCGTCGGCGGCGCCGAGTACACCGAGTTCGCGGCGATGGTCGCGCAGCGGATGCCCAATTCCGTGCCGCCAACCGTCGTGGTCGCGGCCGGCCCGACGCCCACCAGCACCGATGTCCTGGTCACCGTCCAGTGGATACATCCCGGCGACAACGACCCGCTTCTGCCGGCGCCGCTCAAGTACCGCCAGTACCAAGTGAACGCAACGATCGGATCGAACTGACCATGGCCCTGCCGTGCCTCCGTCCGTGCCCGCCATCGCGGCGCGAGCCTCGTCGAAACGATGGTCGGCATCCTGATCGGGATGATCGTCATCGCCGTCGTCTACAACATCCTTTCCGTGGCCGAAGGCTACAAGCGCGCGACCGTCGGCTCGTCGGACGCCCAGATCACCGGCCTGCTGACCCAGTTCATGGCTTCCCGCGACATCAGCAACGGCGGCAACGGGATCATGATGTCGACCACGCAAATGAACACTGCCGGTGGGCATGTCCCCTCGGATCTTGCCAACTGCTTCAAGGACGGAGCCGGCGCCCTGCTTTCGGGCCTGCCCATCGATGCGCTCGACAACGCGGCGCGCCCGATTCCCGTGCTGATCACCACGGCGCGCGGTCCGGGCGTGTCGGACGAATTCATTTCGCTGAGCGCCGGCGCCGCCCACGTCATTTGGCCGGTCGACGTCATCCAGCCCTATCCGCTGGCCGGGGCGCCGATCACCGTGCAAAGCCCGAACGGCTTCACGGTGCCGCCGCCCACGCCTGCCACGCCCTACTGGGCCGTCGCGATAGGCAACGACGACGACGTGCGTCCCGACGCGAAAGCAGGTGTCAGGTGATCAGGGTGATCGGCGCGGTGCCGGACCCGACCGTGCCGCCCACCGGCAAGGTCACGTTGACGCAGGACCCGGCGGTGGCCACGGCCTTTGCGCTGGCCGGGGCCGCCGACCCCCCGCGTGTGTTGAGCCTCGGGCCGCAGGGCCTGGCGACGCGCATTCGCTACGACCTCGACCAGCCCAATGCGGTGCTGCGGACGACCGACCTGCTGACGACGAACGCGCTGGCGCCCGTCCCCATCGCGCAGAACGTCGTGCTGCTGAAGGCGCAATATGGTGTCGATACCGACGCCAACGGCATCATCGACTGCTGGACGCCGGCGGACGCCTCGACCTGCGGCGACTTCAGTCCCGCGGCGGTGCGCGGCTTCACGCTGGCGCAGATCAATCGCATTCTCGCGGTGCGGATCGGCGTGGTGGTGCGCAGCGACGAGCCCGACCTGCGCGCGCTGACCGATCCGGGCAACGCCGACCTCCAGGCGGAAGCGCGGGCGCTGAAGGCCGCCACGAGGCCGCCGGTCGTGCTCTTCAATTGCTCCACCAACAACGCCGCCTGCCAGAACCGCGTGGTGGTGCCGGCGGCGGCCGGCGCACCCGTCGGATCGTCGAGCTGCGGCGCAGCCGTCATCTGCGACTACTGGCGCTATCGCACGTACGAGACGATCGTGCCGCTCCGCAATTCCATCTTCGCGGCGACCATTCCATGAAAACGCCCTTGCCTTCCGGTGCCTTTCGCAGCCGCCAGCGCGGCATCGCGCTGTTCGTCGCGCTGATCGGCATGGTGCTGCTGAGCCTGGCCGGCATCGCGCTGGTGCGCTCCGTCGACACCACAAGCGCCGTCGCAACCAATATCGCGTTCCGCCAGGCCTCCGTGGGTCCGATCAGCCGCGCCATCGAGGACGCCATCTACAACCTGTTCAAGGCGCCGGTGGCATTGCGCATCGGGCAGACCGTGCACAACCCCGCGCGCGGCTATTACGCGTTGCTGCAGCCGGGCGAAAAACCCAACGGCGTGCCGGACGTCCTGGCCGGAGACTATGCAACGATGTCGGCGAAATATGCCGCGGCAGGGCTGCCTGCGGCAGTCGTCGACATCAACACCAAGATGGAAGTGCGGTCGGTCATCGAGCGCGTTTGCTCCGATGCAGTCGTCCCGCCGCCCGGCCCCTGGCCCGTCTCGATCGGCACGTGCGACACGCTGCCGCCGAAGGTTTCGCCGGCCGGCACGGACAACAAGTACAAGCCGATCCCGCTGCCGCCGATCCCGAATTTTCGGCTGACGGTCCGCGTCGATCTTCCCAATTCCAATACCGTTTCTCACGCGCAAGCTTTCTTGCGCTAAAACAATACCAGGCAGCAGGGAGTCATTCATGAGCCACACCGATCGGACACGTCCCACGACGACGCGAATCCTGGCCAGCATTCTCACGTGGGCCCTGATCGCGGGCCAGGTCATGCAGCCGGTCTATGCGGTGCTCACGAATCTGGCCGATTCCCCGATCGCGGCCAAGGTGGCGGCAAAGCCGAACATCGTCTACACGCTCGACGACTCCGGCAGCATGTCGCTCAATTACGTTCCCGATTACGTGGTGAGCACCGCGCCGGCCGTGGCGGTGACCAAGATCACCCGCGTCGGCGCCGTTGCGACGGTGCAGGTAGCTGTCCACGGCGGCGCTGTTCGTTGGCCAATTCGTCAACATCGTCGGCGCCGTCCAGCCCGAGTACAACGGCCAGTTCCAGATCGTGACCATCCCCAACGGCACCACTTTCACCATATGCCGTTGCCGGTGCTCCCATCACGCCGGCCACCGGCACCATCACCTACACCGTCGGCTCGGCGTATTGCCGCGGCGGCAACGGCAACATCACCAACTGCTCGGCGACCATCCAGGGCAACAACTCGTTCACGTCGCCGCCGTTCTTCACGGCCGACTTCAACCGGATGATGTACAACCCGGCGGTGACCTACTATCCGCCGCTGAAAGCCGACGGGACGCCGGTGACCATCGCCGGCGTGACCGACGCCAACGGCAACATGGGCACGACCATCGCGCTCTACGGCGCCGTGCAGCGCGACGTGTACCTGAAGATGTTCGCGGCCGGCGTCAAGGACAACCTGCAGGCTCGCGTTTCCGTGCCGCTCTATTGCAACACCGATTGGCCGGTCACCGCGGGCGTCAATCTCGCGATCACGGATGTCGCGCGACCTCCAGGGCGGGCCGACATCGGGAGTGCCGTTGGCGTCGCCCGTCGGCGCGTACTGCCGCATCAACGGCACGGTCTACGGGGCGTCGGCCGCATCCGGCGCGCCGGCAACGGCGGTCGCTCGGCGTGGAAATGGGCTACAACTACCCGTGGCAATCGTCGTCGGGCGCGACCGGCGCGCAATATTTCTACAGGCAACTCAGCAACAAGATTCTGTGGTGCGACAACAGTTCGCCGTATTGGCCGCGCACGGCCACCATCAGCGCCTGCAATGGCGGCGCCGCCGTGCTTGGCGGGGCACCCACGAAGCAGACATGCGTCAAGAACGTGGACACTTTCTCCTGCAATCCGGTGGTGGCATCGAGAAACTTCACGCCAGCGGCGTGCAAGACCGATCCCGCTGCGAAGTATTGCACTCCGGGGACGGGCGGTTCGGGCAGCAATACGCCGGGGACCGGCGGGCTTCCGGAATGCATCGCCTGCAATTGCAACAATGATTTCCTGACGGTTGGCGTGAATGGAAAGTGCAGCAGCTCGGGCGCGGTTTGCAACGCGAACTATGGGGTATTGGGGGGCAATCTTGCCCAATGCCCGGACGTCCCCAACACGGCCATTACCAGTTGCGGCGTCGGAACACCGATTTACGCCAAGGCCACTGCCGCGTGCACAGGGGCGCCGGCGGGTGTCATGTTCGATCCAGCCACCAATGCCGCCCTCGTCCCGGCAACGACGTTGCTGCAGGATGCCAACGGCAATGGCGTGGTATGCCGTCACAACAACCAGACCTATGCGGTGAGCGGCGTGCCGCTTGCCGGCGGATTGTTCAGCTATCCGCGCACCAACGCTCGGCGACGTGTACCGCCGCCAACAAGACGGGCGTCCCCATCAACGGCTATCCGTTCAGTCAAACCGGTGCTTTCACCACGGCGGCCACCAGCGGCTGCCCGACGGTCGGCACGACGATCGCCATTCCGCGCCATTACTACACGGTCGACTCGGTGCTGTTCTGCGACAACCGGAACAACACGGCGGACGACCAGTGGCGGGGCTTCGGCACCGGCGTATGCCCGGCGGATGGCAAGAACGACCTGACGCAATACAAGAACGTGAAGTATGGTCCGTTCCATCGCTGGGACCTGTACGCCGCCGCCTCGGCCCCCAGCCCCATCTACAACCCGGCCACGGTCTACCCGGGCGGCCGCACCTGGCTGCCGGCGTCGCCGACACCCGTCAATTCCGAGGCGGTCAATTACGCCAACTGGTACGCCGGCTACGCGACGCGCCTCAATGCCGCGAAGACCACGTCCGGGACCGCCTTCTCCTACCTGACGCCGCAAGGCGCCGACCCCATCGGCTATCGCGTCGGCTTCCACAATTTCGGCGAAGAGCTGCCGCCCAATGGCGCCGGCACGCCGATCCTCTGGGTCGACGTGAAGGACTGGGACTTGGCGCAGCGCACCGCGTGGTACAACGCGTTGTACGGCATCACCGTCAGCAATTTCAAGACGCCGACGATTTCGGCCATGCTCCGCATCGGCAACCTGTTCGAAAAGGGCGGGTCGGCAGGCGGCGATGCGGCGGTCAATCCGCTTCCTGCCGGCGCCCTGGACCCGATCGACAAGGATTCGTCCGGCGCGCCGATCAGTTGCCAGAACAACTATCACATCCTGTTCACGGACGGGTACACGAACCAGATCGCGCCGACGACGACCGTTGGCGATCGCGACCTGAACCTGCCGCCGATGCCGCCTGCAGGCGTCGTCGAGACGCCGCCGGACCTGGTCGTCACCAATCTGAAGGTAGGCGGTCCCTGGCCCAAGCCGTTCCTGCAGGGCGCGCCGAACGTTGGGAACACGCTCGCCGACGTTGCCGCGTATTACTGGGCGCGCGACTTGCGCGACGGGACGTTCGGCGCGGCGCTCAAGAACGACGTGCCGTCCGCATCGGGCGCCAACAATGCCGATCTCGACCCGACCAAGGACGTCGCGTGGTGGCAGCACGTCAATTTCTCCGCGCTCTCGTTCGGGTCCGCCGGCGTTCTCGACGCCGCGGACCAGAAGGCAACGCTGGCAAAGATCACCGCCGGAACGGAGTCCTGGCCCGACCTGACCAATCCAAATTCCCCGGTGAACCCAAAGGGCAACGGCGCGGGCGCGGTTGCCGTGGATGACCTGTGGCACGCCACGGTGATGGGCCGCGGCTCGTTCGTCTATGCGAAATCGCCGGTCGAGGTCTCGTACGGGCTCGCCAAGATCCTCGCCGGCATCCAGAACCAGCGCACGTCGCGCGCCGCCGCGGCATTCGGCGGCCAGGTGCTCGACGCGGCCAACAAGATCATCTTCCAGCCCACGATCGAACCGGGCTGGGCCGGAGATCTGCTGAAGATCGAGATCAATCCTGTCGACGGCTCCTATGTCCAGACGTGTGGAACGGGACCGTCGAGCTTGCCAAGCAGATCGAGATCCCGCCGGCGACTCCGCAGGCGCAGCCGTGGATGGACGAGACCAAGCGCCGCGTGGTCACGCTGGCCAACAATCCGTCGCTGCTGGGGACGCATTCCCGGGCCCGGCGTGCCGTTCCAATACGCCTCGCTGACCGGCGCGCCCGCCGGCGGTGCGATGCTCAATTCGCTGGCACCGGCGGCGAACGTCGAACAGCAGAAGAAGGTCATCGCCTACCTGCGCGGCGGCTCGTCGTTCGGCCCGCCGTACTCGGCCAATCCGTGGGCCCTGATCGAAGGCACCAACATCGGGCAGTTCCGCCAGCGACCGTCCGCCGGCCAGGACGCGGTGACCTATGCGCCGCTGACCGTCCAGCTCGGCGCCGGTCTCGGCGACATCAGCCAACGCACAGCCGCTCATCCTGGCCATCCGGAACGAAATTATCGAGGATGCCACCGATCCGGGCTACTCCGGCTACAAGGCGCGGCCAGGCCGGGCGGCCGACGGTCGTCGTGGCTCCGGCCAACGATGGCATGGTCCACGTATTCAACGCGGGTCCCATGCCAACGCTCGCGGCACCCGCCGTCGTCCCGGGCGGTGGCACCGAGTTGTTCGCGTTCATCCCGAGAGGGCTGTTCCGCGGCGTCGCGGGAGCCGCGGCAACCGAGGACGTGACCGCCATCCAGGCGCTCACCTATCAGGACGGCGGCGTGCCGATCTATCACCACCACATGTACGTGGACTCGTCGCCGCGGGCGGCGGATGTCGATTTCGGCAACGGCACCGGCAACTGGCACACGATCGTCGTCGGCGGACTCGGCAAGGGCGGCAACAGCTATTACGCGCTCGACCTGACGGACGTCAACGTGCCCGACGAAGCCGCCGCGGCGAGCCAAGGTGATGTGGGAATGGACCAATCCCGACTCCGACGTGGTGCCGGGCCAGAAGCTCGTCAACGACGGCTTCGCCGGGCGAATCCCGGCTTCACCTTCGGCCGACCGGTCATCGTCAAGGTCCGCGACGTCGGCTACCCGACCGGACGCTGGGTGGTGATCGTCACCGGCGGCTACAACAACTTGAGCGGCAAGGGCAAGGTGTTCTTCATCGATGCCGCGACCGGACAGACGTTGTCCACGGTAACCACGACGGCAGGCGCTCCCGGCAACCCCAGCGGGCTGGCGCAGATCCATGCGTTCGTCAAGAACCAGAACAACCAGACCGCCGAGCAGATCTACGGCGGCGACCTGCTGGGCAACGTCTGGCGAATCGACGTATCGGATCCGACCGACCCGACCAAGTACTACAAGACCGCCCCGGCGGTGCTCTTTGCCGAGCTGAAGGACAAGTTCAACGTCCCGCAGCCGGTGACCACGGCGCCGCAGATCGAGATCGACATCAACAACGGTATCGATCGCTACGTGTTCGTCGGCACGGGCCGCCTGCTCCATTCGGAAGACCTGATCATTCCCGCCATTCCGCAACCGCAGACGATGTACGCCATTCGCGACGGCTCGCTGTCGACGATCATTCCTCCGGGGCCGCTGCTGCCGATCCAGCCGCGCGCAACGATGGTGTCGATCGACATCGCGTCGAACGGAGTCGCGGCCATCGCCGGCGGTGCGCCGAACGGCTGGTACCACGACCTTCCCTCGGACCCCGCAATCTCTCCCGAGGGCGCGCAGCGGATCGTCGTCGATCCGGAGTCGGACGTGAATATCGCCTCCTACGTGGGCACCAAGGTCCAGGACGACCCGTGCATCATCAATCTGCCGGCATTCTTCTATGCCCGCGACTACACGTCCGGCAGGTCGCTGATCGATGACGGTTCGGGACGGCCGGGCTGCCAGTACTACGAGGCACGGGCGGCATTTCCGGCATCCAGAACGCGGCGGGCGGCTCGGGGCTCCTCGGCCTTCTCAGCCTGCCGGTTGGCCAATGCCGGCGCGCATCCGCCTATCGATCCGGTGAAGCTCATCAACCCGGTCACGGGCCCGGGCATCCGTTGGTCGTGGCGGCTGCTGACCGGGGAGTGACCGTCGAGGACGGCGCGAGCCGCTTCCATCCAAGGACGCGCGACCGGCGCGGCGTCGTCCTCGCTCTGGGCGCTGGTCGCGTCCACCGTCGTGCACTCGGCACTGGTCGCGCTGCCGCGGACGGTGCCGGGTCGCGGCGCAAATCTGTTGCCCGATCGCGGCGTTGCGCTGCAGGCCGTTCTCGCGACGCCGGAGGATCAGCGGGCGGACCCGGCTGCGGACCAGCAACCCGCGGTCGCGCCAACCGAAGCGCCTTCGCCGCTGCAGATCGCCGCGCAGGACGTGGCGGCAACTCCCGACGTTCCACCCGTCCCATCGGGCGCCCTTGCGCAACCGCCCTCGGCGGCGCCGCCGTTGCTCGGCGTCGGCGGTTTCGGCGAAGTGAATGTCGACGGCGTTCCGCTCGCCGACAAGGATCGCCTCGGCGAAGCGCTGTCGCGCCAGATGAGCGAGTTTCCCGTCGAGGTCGATTTTCCGGTCCGCATGAACGAAACCATCCGCGCCCAATATCCACCCGCGGCACTGGCGGCAGGACGCGAGGATTCCGTCGCCGTCTGGATTGTCGTGGATGCGCAAGGCCTGCCCGAGGAAGTCCTGGTCACCGACGGCCAGGAGGAGTTCGCCGGCGCCGTCATCGCGGCGGTCAGGGCTGCGCATTTCGTGCCCGCGCAGAACAACCTGGTCCCGATCCGCTTTCCGCTGGCGCTGGAATTCCGCTTCGTCGTCGGCGCGCGCGACGCCACGGCCGTCGACCCGCTAGGCGCCGCCTTGGTTCCTCAGCTCGGAAATTCCGCGAGCCGCGCGACGTACCGCGCGACGATGTCTATTTCGAGATTGACCGCCGCGCCGGGCGCCAGCCGACCCAATGTGGTCACCTTCAGCGTGTGCGGAATCAGGTTGACGGCGAAGCGCGCGCCGGCAACTTCGTTGACGGTGAGGCTCACGCCGTTCACGGCGATCGATCCCTTCGCGGCGATGAAGCGCGCCAGTTCGGCGGGCGCCTCGATTTCCAGGAACCAGCTGCCGTAGGCGTCGCCGGCGATCGCCGCGAAGCGCGTGACGCGTCCCCACGCCGTCGACGTGCCCTGACGTCAGGTGCCCGCCCAACCGGTCGGCGAGCCGCAACGCGAGCTCGATATTCACGTCGCCGGGACGATCGAGCCCGGCCGTGCAGCGCAGCGTTTCCGCCGAGACGTCGAACTCGAGGCTGCGCTCGTGCTTCGCGATCACGGTCAGGCAGCAGCCATTCACGCATACGCTGTCGCCGATCGCGACGTCGTCGATCGCAAATCCGCTCACGTCCACGGCGAGCCGCACGCCTTCGCCCTGCCGCGATACCGTGGCGATCCGGCCCATCGCCTGCACGATTCCGGTGAACATCAGGCGCCCTCCGCTTCCCGCACGCGCGCGATGACGCGCAAATCGCCGCCGACGCGCTCGACGCTGTGCCATTCGAGTCCGGTCGCGTCACCCAGCGTGGACAACGGCACGGCGCGCTCGAACATGCCCCGCGCAGGGTCGCCGATCAGCATGGGCGCCAGGTACAACAGCAACTCGTCGACCAGGCCGGCATCGAGCAAGGCGCCCGTCAACTTGGCGCCCGCCTCGACGTGCAATTCGTTGATGCCGCGCGCGGCCAGCTCCTGCATCAGCGCGGCGAGATCGACCCGCCCGACGGCATCGGGCAATGCGAGGACGTCGAGCGCCGCCGGCCACGCGGCATTGCGTTCGCCCGCCGTCACGATCAGCACATTGCCGTCGGCGAGCACGCGCGCCGTGGCGGGCGTCTGCGCATGCCGGTCGATGACGATGCGCAACGGTTGTCGCGGCGTGGCGATCGCGCGCACGGTCAGTTGCGGATCGTCCTGCAGCACCGTGCCGACGCCGGTCAGCACGGCGCACGCGCGGGCGCGCCAGGCATGCCCGTCGGCGCGCGCCGGCTCGCCGGTGATCCACTGGCTCTGTCCGCTGCCAAGCGCCGTCCTGCCGTCGAGGCTCGCCGCGAGCTTGGTGCGCACCCACGGGCGTCCGCGCTCCATGCGCGAGACGAAGCCGATGTTCAGTTCGCGCGCCTCGGCCTCCAGCGGACCGAACGCGACGTCGATGCCGGCCGCGCGCAATCGATCGCCGCCATTGGCTTGCGCGGGATTGGGATCGCGCATCGCCGCCACGACGCGCCGGATGCCGGCAGCGATCACCGCATCGACGCACGGAGGCGTGCGGCCATGGCTGTTGCAGGGTTCGAGCGTGACATACAACGTGGCGCCGCGCGGATCGTTGCCGCGTGCGCGCGCGTCCGCGAGCGCGTTGACCTCGGCATGGGGTTGGCCCGGGCGCACATGGAAGCCCTCGCCGATCACCGCGCCGTCCTTGACGACGACGCTGCCCACGCGCGGATTCGGCGGCGTCGAGTACATGCCTTGCGCGGCCAGCGCCAGCGCGCGCGCCATGTGCAGGCGGTCGGTCGCGGCGATGTCGGTCATTGCGCGGCGGCGGTGACGCTAGCGGCGGGTGCGGCGCGGCGCGGGCGGCGGCGCCTCGACTTCCTTCAGCGCATCGCGAAAGTCCGAAATGTCCTGGAACGAGCGATAGACCGACGCGAAGCGGATGTAGGCGACCTTGTCGAGCTTGTGCAGTTCCTGCATCACCATCTCGCCGACCTGCCGCGACGGAATCTCGCGCTCGCCGAGCGAGAGGACCTGCTGGACGATGCGGTCGATGGCGGCATCGACGTAGTCCGTGGGCACCGGCCGCTTGTGCAGCGCGCGCTGGAAGCCGACGCGGATCTTCGCGGCATCGAAGTCCGAGCGGTTGCCGTCGGTCTTCACGACCTGCGGCAGCCGCAACTCGACGGTCTCGTAGGTCGTGAAACGCTTCTGGCAGGCTACGCAGCGACGGCGACGGCGAATGGAGTCGCCCGGCTCGGACACGCGCGAGTCGATCACCTGCGTATCGACACTGCCGCAGAACGGACACTTCATCGCCGGGAGCCGCGGATCAGCGGTAGACGGGAAAGCGCGCGGTCAGCGCCGCCACGCCCTTGAGCGCCGTGGCAATGACCGCGTCGTCCCGCGGCGCGTCGAGGACATCGGCGATCAAATGCCCCAGCTCCTCGCATTCGATCTCGGTGAATCCGCGGGTGGTGATCGCGGGACTGCCCATGCGTATGCCCGACGTGATGAACGGCTTTTCCGGATCGTCGGGTATCGAATTCTTGTTCACCGTCATGTGGGCGCGTCCGAGAACCGCCTCGGCATCCTTCCCGGTGATCTTCTTGGCCCGCAGGTCGACCAGGAACAGGTGCGAATCGGTGCCGCCGGAGACGATGCGCAGGCCCCGATCCTGCAGCACCCTCGCGAGCACGCGCGCATTTTCCAGCACGTGCTCCTGGTAGAGCTTGAAGTCGTGCTGCAGCGCCTCGCCGAACGCGACGGCCTTGGCGGCGATGATGTGCATCAGCGGACCGCCCTGCAGCCCGGGGAACACCGCGGAATTGATCGCCTTCTCGTGTTCTCCGCGCATCAGGATCAGCCCGCCGCGGGGACCGCGCAGCGTCTTGTGCGTCGTGCTGGTGACGAAATCGGCGATGCCCACCGGGCTGGGGTACAGGCCGGCCGCAATCAGGCCGGCGTAATGCGCCATGTCGACCATCAGCAGCGCGCCCACCGAGTCGGCGATCTCGCGGAAGCGCTGCCAGTCGATGACCCGCGAATAGGCCGACGCGCCGGCGATGATGAGCTTGGGCTTGTGCTCGTGCGCGAGGCGCTCCGCGGCGGCGTAGTCGATGAGCTCGGTGGCCGGATCGAGGCCATAGGGAATCACGTTGAACCACTTGCCGGACACGTTCACCGGCGAGCCATGCGTCAGGTGGCCGCCATGCGGCAGGCTCATGCCCAGTATCGTGTCGCCGGGCTTGAGCGCGGCGAAGAACACGGCCTGGTTGGCCTGCGCGCCCGAATGGGGCTGCACGTTGGCGGCTTCCGCGTGGAACAGCTTCTTCACGCGCTCGAGCGCGATGCGCTCCGCGACGTCGACGTATTCGCAGCCGCCGTAGTAGCGCTTGCCCGGATAGCCCTCGGCGTACTTGTTCGTGAGTTGCGAGCCCTGCGCCGCCATGACCGCGGAACTGGCGTAGTTTTCCGACGCGATCAGCTCGATGTGGTCTTCCTGCCGCTTGTTTTCTCCGGCAATGGCATTCCACAGCTCGGGATCGGCGTCGGCAAGCGTGCGGGTGCGGGTGAACATGGGAGAAGGATTGCGCGCGTCGGGAAAGGACATTTTAGCATCGGCATGGCGAAGGCAGCAGCCATCGACCGCTCGGTCGCGCCCGGCCGCGCCTTCCGGCCGCGCATTTGCCTTTATACCCCTTATAATCCTGCCACATTGCGCGGGGGTCCCGCCCGGGGTGCCCGCGCCATGTCGACGAACGGGCGCTGCCCCGAATCGAGTCAGGGGAATCGCAACCGTCGCATGCCGATTCGGAGGAAGCGTGAAAGCCCTGCTCTCCCTGTCCCACGTCATAGACAAACTGAACGAGCGCATCGGCCTGACCGTCAGCTGGCTGGTCCTGGCCGCGGTGCTCATCAGCGCGGCCAACGCGGTCGTTCGCAAGGCTTTCAACGTCAGTTCGAACTCGTTCCTGGAAATCCAGTGGTACCTGTTCTCGGTCGTGTTCCTGTTCTGCGCCGGCTACACGCTGCTGCGGAACCAGCACGTGCGCATCGACGTGATCGCCGGCCGCCTGTCTCCGCGGGCACAGGCGTGGATCGACATCCTCGGGACGCTCTTCTTCCTGCTGCCCATGTCGCTGACGATCATGTGGCTGTCATGGCCGGTATTCATCGAGGCCTACCAGCGGCAGGAAGTCTCGACGAATGCCGGCGGCCTCATCATCTGGCCGGCGCGCCTGCTGGTTCCGATCGGATTCTTCCTGCTGGTCATCCAGGGCGTATCCGAACTGATCAAGCGCATTGCGTTCCTCAAGGGACTCATTCCGGATCCGGCCCAGAAGCAGCACGAAAAGAGCGCTGAAGAGGAACTGGCCGAGGACATCCTGCGCGTCCCGGGGAGAGAAGGCATGACCGCCTTCCTGATCGCGAACATGGCGCCGCTGATGTTCGCGGCGCTGATCGTCGTCATGCTGCTCGGCTATCCGGTGGCGTTCGCGCTGGGCGCCGTCGGCATCGGGTTCGGCCTTCTCGGCATCGAGCTGGGACTGCTGCAGGCGACGCTGTTCCAGGCGCTTCCCGAGCGAATCTGGGGCGTGATGTCCAACGACACGCTGCTGGCGATCCCTTTCTTCACGTTCATGGGGTTGATCCTCGAGCGCAGCGGCATGGCCGAGGACCTGCTGGAGACCATCGGCCAGCTGTTCGGGCCCGTCCGAGGCGGACTCGCCTATGCGGTGATCTTCGTCGGCGCGCTGCTGGCGGCGACCACAGGCGTGGTCGCGGCCTCGGTCATCTCGATGGGGCTCATCTCGCTGCCGATCATGCTGCGCTACGGCTACGACCGCCGTTTCGCGTCGGGTGTCATCGCGGCCTCGGGCACGCTGGCGCAGATCATCCCGCCGTCGCTGGTGCTGATCATCATGGCGGACCAGCTCGGCAAGTCGGTCGGCGACATGTACGCCGGCGCGTTCATCCCGGGCATCACGCTTATCGGCACTGTACGCGGCCTACACGATGGGTGTGTGCGTCGTGAAGCCCGCGTGGGCGCCGGCGCTGCCGGTGGAAGCGCGGACGCTGAAGGAGCCCAACGGCGACACCGGCACGCGGTCGTTGCTCGTGTTGTTCGTGCTGGCCGTCATCGTCGCAGTCGTCTTCGCCAAATGGTATTACCCGCCCGACGCGCCGCTGGACGAAATCATTGTCGTGGCAACATCCGTAGGAACCGCATTCGCCTTCTTCGCCGCGCTCATCGGCAAATTGCTGAAGCTCAAGGTCTTCTTCCCGGCTCGCCGAGCGCGTCGTGTTCGTGCTGATCCCGGTGCTCGCGCTCATCTTCCTCGTGCTGGGCACGATCTTCCTGGGCGTGGCGACGCCGACCGAAGGCGGCGCGATGGGTGCGACCGGCGCATTGATCATGGCGCTGGCCCGCAACCGGCTGACATGGAAGCTGCTGAAGCAGGGCATGGACACGACCGCCAAGTTGACGGCGTTCGTGGTCTTCATCCTGGTCGGCGCGCGCGTCTTCAGCCTGACGTTCTACGGCGTCAACGGGCACGTCTGGGTCGAACACCTGCTGTCGAGCCTCCCCGGCGGCCAGCTGGGCTTCCTGATCGTCGTCAACGTCCTGATCTTCTTCCTGGCGTTCTTCCTGGACTTCTTCGAGTTGTCCTTCATCATCATCCCGCTGGTGGGCCCGGTGGCGGACAAGCTGGGCATCGACCTCATCTGGTTCGGCGTGCTGCTGGGTGTCAACATGCAGACGTCGTTCATGCACCCGCCGTTCGGTTTCGCGCTGTTCTACCTGCGCAGCGTCGCGCCGGCCAAGGATTACCTGGACAAGATCACCGGCAAGCTCACGGCCAAGATCACGACGGGCCAGATCTACTGGGGCGCGGTGCCGTTCGTGATCATCCAGATCATCATGGTGGCGCTGGTCATCGCGTTTCCGCAGATGGTGATGGTGTACAAGTCGGGCGAGGTGACCACCGATCCGAGCAAGTTCGAAATCAGAATTCCGCAAGAGGAGATCCCTGCGGGCAGTTCCTATGACACGCCGGGCCAGCCGCCGGCCGAGCCGCAGAAGCAGGACACCACCAGCGAACCGCCTCCGCCGAAGTAACGGCTTCCCCGATGCCGCCCGGTACCGCCGGGCGGCGTTCGGCCGACGGCCATCGGCGACTTGCCGCGGAGCGCCGTGGCTCGCGGACTCCATGTCAGCCCGATCCCGATCCCAAGCGTTAATCGCGCCGGGTCCATCGTGGGCCCGCTGACGGGAGGAACCGTGTTTGAATCGCTGCAGACCATTTTCGCCTCGAACCCGCTGGCGTCGGGCGGGGCCATGCTGGCCGTCATCGGCGTGTTCGCCATGTGGCTGCGCGACGTGCCGGGCAAGCTGGCCGCGTGGGCGAAGCATTTCTTCGTGACGACGCTCACCGTCGACAGCCGCGACGAGATCATGTTTCCGGCGCTCGTCGAGTACATGGACAGCCGCCCCGCATTGCGCCGGCTCAACAACTTCACCGTGCGCACGGTCCGCGAGCAGAGCTCCTCCTACCAGAGCCTGCACGACGAACTGCAGCAGGGCGGGCGTCCCGCGCCGCGCTTCTCACCCGGCGAAGGCTTTCACCTGTTCGTCCTCGACGGACGCCTGATGTGGATGAAGCGCGAGGTGCAGGTCGCCGTCTCGATCATCGAGAAGATCACGCTGTCGACGTTCGGCCGGAACAAGGCGCCGCTGGAGGCCATTGTCGACGCCGCGATGCACCTTCGCATCGAGCGCGAATTGAACCGGATCGCCGTCTACGTTCCCAGCCCGTACAACAACGAGTGGACGCGCGCGCGCCTGGGCAACAACCGCAAGCTCGACTCGGTGGTGCTGAAGGCGGGCCAGAAGGAGTCCATCGTGGCCGACCTCGACCGCTTCTTCGCGTCGCGCGAGCGCTACGAGGCGCTGGGCATCCCGTGGCGGCGCGGCTACCTGCTGTACGGCCCGCCGGGGACCGGCAAGACGTCCCTCGTCACGGCGCTCGCCTCCGAGCTCTCGCTCAACGTGTGCGTGCTGAGCCTGGCGTCGCCCAATGTCACCGACGAGAAGATCGGCAACCTGCTTGCCAGCGTGCCGCGGCGATCGGTGATCCTGATCGAGGACGTCGACGCCTTCTTCCAGCACCGCGGCAAGGCCGACGCGGGCGTGAAGGTGTCCTACTCCGGCTTCATCAACGCGCTCGACGGCGTGGCCGCGCACGAGGGATCGGTCGTGTTCCTGACGACCAATCACCCGCAGCTGATCGACGAGGCGGCAATCCGGTCCGGCCGGGTCGACTTCCGCCTCGAACTGGGACTGTGCGACCGCGATCAGCTCGAGCGGATGTTCCTGAAGTTCATCGACGACGCGGACGCCGCGGCGCGCTTCGCGAACGCGGTCGACGTGGGCCGCTGGTCGCCGGCGCAGGTCCAGGAGCGGCTGCTCAAGGCCGCCGACGCGGACGAGGCGCTGGGGATGTTCGGCACGCCTCCCACCGAGGACGCCGTGCCGAGGCTGCGGGCGGCGTAGTCGGCGGCCGCCGGCAATGAAAAAGCCCCGCGACCGCGGGGCTTTTTTCGGACTGGAGCCGGCGTTACAACTTCTTGGTGGCCGGTGTCCGGCGCCAATCGCGTGGCGCCGATCATGAAATTGTCGAACCGGGACTCCGCCACACTGAACCAGGTGAAGCCTTCGTCGCGGAACTTCTTCCACGGCTCGTAGACCTTCTTGAACGCGGCGTTCTTCGCCATCGTTTCGTCGAAGACTTCATTCGCCGCTTTGTAACAAGCCGTCATGACTTCATTGGGGAACGGACGGAGTATCACCTTGTTGGCAAGCAGCCTGCGCAGCGCCGGCGGGTTGACCGCGTCGTACTTGGCGAGCATGTCGATGTTGGCTTCGTAGCACGCCGCTTCGAGGATCGACTGGTAATCCTTTGGCAATGCCGCGAAAGCCTTGTCGTTGACGAACAGGTCGAGCTCGGGACCGCCTTCCCACCAGCCGGGGTAGTAGTAATTCTTGGCAACCTTGTAGAAGCCCAGCTTTTCGTCGTCATAGGGGCCGACCCACTCAGCGGCGTCGATCGTGCCCTTTTCCAGCGCAGGGTAGATGTCGCCGCCGGGAATCTGCTGCGGCACCGCGCCCAGCTTGGCCATCACCGTACCGGCGAAGCCGCCGATGCGGATCTTGAGTCCTTTCAGGTCCGCGACCGACTTGATCTCCTTGCGGTACCAGCCGCCCATCTGCGCGCCGGTGTTGCCCGCGCCGAAACTGACAATGCTGTAGTCCTTCAGGAAGGCGTTGTAGAGTTGCCGGCCGCCACCGTGGTACATCCATGCATTCTGCAGGCGTGCGTTCATGCCGAATGGGATGGCACAACCGAAGGCGAATGTCGGATCCTTGCCGAAGAAGTAGTACGGCGCGGTATGGCAGCACTCGACCGTGGCGTTCTGCACCGCGTCGACGACGCCGAACGCGGGAACGATTTCACCGGCCGCGAACACCTGGATCTGGAACTTGCCGTTGGTCGCCGAAGCGACGCGCTTGGAAATGGTCTCGGCCCCGCCGTAGATCGTGTCCAGGCTCTTCGGAAAGCTCGACGCCAGACGCCATTTGACTTCGGGGGCAGCCTGCGCAAACGCAGGTGCGGTACCGGCAGCCAGTACGCCCGCCAAGCCGGCATGTTTGATAAAGGAACGACGCTTCATTGATACTCCTCCATGAGTGCCAGGCTATGGGCTGGCGTTGATTGCCTTCACCACCGGACGCGCCGTGCGCGGTCTTCCCTGCGACCGCCGGCTGGAAAGCCTCCCCTCGGGCGCTGGTTAACGATTGATTCTAGCGGATTTTCCCCCGGCGCAACCATGCGAGGGTGACGTACTGTACAACCGGACAGCCGCCCTAGGCCGACAACTTGCGCACGGCGGTGAACAGCGACCACGACCAGCCGCTCTGGCGCTCCAGCGTCTGCGTGAAGCGGATCAGGTACCGGGCATTGCCGGTATCCAGTTCGACCATGCCACCCGCGATGAACTTGTCGTCCGGCCCGATGATGCTGCGCTGGGCGGATTGCCTGTTTTCCGGATGCGCCGGCAGGTACACGCCGAAGAAAGGACGGTCGGCGTGGGCGTGCCCCGCGTCGGAAGGCGTGACCCAGCTGCGCATCAGCACGCGCACCAGCCGCCGAGCGATGATTTCCACGCCCACCGTCACGTGGTCCACCTGCTGGCGCTGCATGCGCCGGACCACGGCGAGCATCCACTGGTCGCCGTCCTTGATGGCGATGAGCTCGCCCAGCTTGGCCGGAGCCTCCTTCGTCGGCGCCTGCAGGCGGCATCCGGACTCGCTGCGATCGGTCAGCTTCCAGGTCGTCCCGCGAATGCGCCGTGCCACCGATTCGGGGTTCGCGGTCGGGTTCACGAGCTGCGTCACTTCGTCGTAGCTGGTCGCCACGCCAGGGGTGCGAGCCTGCTCGGGCAGGCGTTCGATTTCCGCCACCGCGCGGGTGAGCGCCTGCAGTCCGACGACGACGCGCACGTCACCCTCGGTGGCGAACCGCGCCGCGCGCGGCGCCTGGGCAATGGCGTCGGGCCCGAACAGCGAGGCCAGGCGCATCAGCAGCAGCCGCTGCTCGCGCGACGGCAGGTCGCCCGGCGGGGTGATTTCCTCGTCGTGCTCGGGCAGCCAGCGCATGCGCTCGACGATGCGCGCGTACACGGGACTCGCGTCCAGGAACAGCATGCGCCCGCCGCTGTGCGGCCGGTCGCGGCGCCGCAAGCCGGCGTTTCCGGACAGGTCCACGCAGAACGGCGCGCCCTCGGACGGCGGCGGCGTCAGCTGCAGCGTGGGCGTCCAGTCCTCGAGCTGCCGCGAGACCCATTCGACCTGGTCCGGCGTGAAGTTGCCGGAGTCGAGCCGCATCATCAGCAGCGTCTTCAGGTATTCCTGCTCGAACGACACGCCGGGCTTGGCGAACCCGCCCACGCCGTAGAGCAGTTGTTCGCGCTGCCAGCCGCGCATGCGCGCGAATTCGTAAAGTTCGTGGAATTCCCGCCATTGGGCCGGAATCCAGTGGCTGTACCGGAACAGCCGGAATTTTCCGTCGAGACCCTTGTAGTGCGCGAGGCGGACCAGCACCCAGGGCAGCGTCGCCCGCCAGCGCTTGCTTTGCGCCCGCGGGTACCCCGACTTGAGCGCGATCTGGTAGGCCGCCGTGAACGCCTTCACCAGATCGAACACCGAGTGCCAGAGCCGGGACTCCACCGCCGTGCTCTTCTGGTAGTTCGCCGTGTACTGCTGCGTCAGCTGCGCCATGACGGGCTCCAGGCGCGCGTCGATGCGCAGCAACGCTTCGACCTGGCCGGGGCCCGGCTCCTTGCGCGATCCCGGAAATCCGGAGACGAGTTCCAGCGCCTCGCGCTGGATGGCGATGGCCTCGGACGTGGGCAGCTGCGCGATCCAGCGTCCCGCGTGCTTGGCGCTGGACAGCGGATCGTAAAGCGACCGCACCCAATCGAGCATGCCGCTGATCACCGCAAGCCATCCAGGACGACGCGTGAATCGCATCGTCAGTGCCCCGCCACCATCATGCGGCCCACCAGTATCGAGCCCGTGTGGCGCGAACCCCGCCGGTCGACGTCGCTGCCGACGGCCACGATGTCGCGAAAGATGTCGCGCAGGTTGCCGGCGATGGTGATCTCCTCGACCGGATAGGCGATCGCGCCGTCTTCGATCCAGTAGCCGGCGGCGCCGCGCGAATAGTCGCCGGTGACCGGGTTGACGCCCTGCCCCAGCTGTTCGGTGACGAACAGGCCGCGGCCCATCTTCCGCATCAGCGCCGCGAGATCGTCCGGACCATGACCCAGAACGAGATTGTGGCTGCCGCCCGCATTGCCGGTCGAAGCCATCCCAAGCTTGCGCGCGGAATAGCTGCCGAGGAAATAGCCGCGCACGACGCCGGACTTCACGACGTCGCGCGGTTGCGTGGCCACGCCGTCGCTGTCGAACGGGGCGCTGCCGCGGCCACGCGGCAGGTGCGGCTCTTCGCGCAAGTCGATGTGCGGCGCAAAGATCTCCTTGCCGAGCGAGTCGGGGAGGAACGACGATTTTCGATACAGGCTCCCGCCCGAGACGGCTTGCACGAAGCAGCCGATGAGGTCGGCTGCTTCCGGGGCCTCGAACAGCACGGGGCACTCCAGCGTGCCCAGTTGCCGCGCATTCAGCCGGCGGGCGGTGCGTTCGCCGGCGATTCGCCCCACCACGTCCGCGCCGAGCAGGTCCTCGGGCGCGCGCGCCGCCGTGTACCAGTAGTCGCGCTGCATCGCGTCGTGGTCCTCGCCGATCACCGAGCAGTCGATGTGGTGGCGCGAGCTGCGATAGCCGCCGGAGAAACCGAGCGAGTTGGCGTAGACGAATTCCGATTCGCCGCGCGCCACCGTCGCGCCTTCGCTGTTGGTGATCCGCCGGTCGACGCGCAGCGCCGCGGCCTCCGCCTCGCGGCCAAGCTCGATCGCGCGCTCGACGGGAAGGTCCCACGGGTGGTACAGGTCGAGGTCGGGCCACGACTTGGCGAGGCGCGCCGGATCGGCGAGTCCCGCTGCATCGTCTTCAGCCGTATACCGGGCGATGGCCAGCGCCTTGTCGACGGTGGCGCGAATCGATTCGTCCGAGAAATCCGCCGTGCTGGCGTTGCCGCGCCGCTTGCCCACGAACACCGTGACGCCGATTCCCTTGTCCCGGTTGTAGTGGATGGTCTCGACTTCGCCATGACGCACGGTGACGCTCTGGCCGACGGCTTGCGACACCTCGGTTTCGGCGGCCGACGCGCCACCCGCCTTGGCTGCGGCGAGGATCGCCGCCGATATGCGTTCGAGTTCCGCGGCAGTGACGGGAAAATGGCGTTCGGCGGGCGCGCGCGACGCGCCGCGCGGTGCAGGCGCCTTCGGGTCGACGTTGAGTGACACGGTCATGGATGGGCGTGGGTTAGCGGCGAAGCGCGTTGGGCGTAGGCAGTGGAGCGCGTTGGAGGTGTCCCGTGGCGCATCTGTCGCGGCCTTGGGGAATCGGTCGGTTATCATAGCAAACGCTCAAGCACCGACGCCGTTCCCAGGCAATCCGACCGACCGAATGATCTCCCGACCCGACGAGCCGCACGACGCCGACTCCCCGTCCGCCGAGGCGCCGTCGAAAACCCGGCGCAAGCATGCCATGCACGCCCTGCAGGACTTGGGCGAGGAACTGGTCGCGCTCGACCCGCGGCGCCTGAAGGACCTGGACTTGCCGGAGCGGCTCGTCGACGCGATCGTCCAGGCTCGCGGCATACGCGCGCACGAGGGCCGCCGCCGCCAGATGCAGTACATCGGCAAGTTGATGCGCACCATCGATCCCGCGCCGCTGCAGGCGGCGTTGGCGGCCTGGGCCAAGGGACCGAAGGAGGAGAATGCGCGATTCGCCGCCGTCGAGCGCTGGCGCGACCGCCTGCTGGTGGAACCCGCGGCGCTGAACGAATTCGTCGGCACGTATCCGCAGGCCGATCGCCGCCACCTGGAGTCGCTCATCCACGACGCCAATCTGGAGCGGGCGCGCGGCGGTCCTCCGCACCGCTACCGCGAATTGTTTCGCCAACTCAAGGCCGCCGTGGCCATCGAGCAATGACGAGGAAGGTTCCGACATGGCCGATACGCTGACCATCGGCCTTGTTTCGATTTCGGATCGCGCCTCGGCGGGCGTCTACGAGGACAAGGGACTGCCCGGGCTCAACGAATGGCTGACGGCGGCGTTGCAATCGCCGTGGAAAACGCTTACCCGGCTCATTCCCGACGAACAGGCCATCATCGAGCGCACGCTCGTCGAACTGGTCGACATCCACGGCTGCAGCCTGGTGTTCACGACGGGGGGCACGGGGCCGGCGCCGCGCGACGTCACGCCCGAGGCGACACTTGCCATCGCGCACAAGGTGTTGCCGGGGTTCGGGGAACAGATGCGCCAGGTGAGCCTCAAGTACGTGCCTACGGCGATCCTGTCGCGGCAGGTCGGCGTCGTGCGCGGTCACGCGCTGATTCTCAACCTCCCCGGCCAGCCCAAGGCGATCAAGGAAACGCTCGACGGCGTGTTCCCGGCCGTTCCCTATTGCGTCGACCTGATCGGCGGTCCGTACATCGAAACGCACGACGGCGTGTGCCGCGCGTTCCGGCCCAAGAGCGCCATCCGCCCGCCGACCTGAGGGCCGTCCCAAGGACGCCTGCGCGAGCGGGGCGAAGCCCAGGCGCGCAGCGCGCGTCCGCGAGTGCTGGCGGCGGCCGACGCGAAGCATTCACTTTGCGGCTCCGCTCAAAGAGGCCGCACGGAACAGCTCCCCCATCGGGGGCAGCGCAGCCGCCGAATTTGAAATGAGGCGGCAAGCGTGGGGGTCCATCTATTCTTCAAGCAGGAGTTCGGTGCGCGTAGCGGGCTCCTGCCGGTAGAAGCGGGCGAACTGCTGGTACACGGCGAGATACTCGTGGCGCAGCAGCGTCGGCTCGACGAAGAACACTTCCGACAACACCGCGAAGAACTCGGCCGGACTCTCCGCCGCATAAGGGTCGATGGCGGTACGGTCGCCGCGCTGCACGCGCGTCTGGAAATGCTCGTACGCCGCCAGCATCGTCTTCTTCCAGATGTGCGGCGGCATCTCGGCCGGCAACGGTGGGCAGCCGTTGGCGGCGCCGTTGCGCATGTCGAGCTTGTGCGCGAACTCGTGGATCGCGAGGTTCATGCCCGCCGTCGTCCAGTCGGAACTTGCCTCGACGTCGGCCCACGACAGCACCACCGGGCCGCCCAGGATCGCCTCGCCCGCCATCGGGTCCTCGTTGCGATGCACGACGCCCGCCTCGTCCTCCCACTCCCAGCCGGGAACGAATTCATCCGGGTAGATGATGATGTTCTGCCAGCCGTCGTAGAAGGACAGGTCGTGGTTGAGGATCAGCACGCAGGCCTGCAGCGCGATCACGACGCGCTGGCGCGGCGTCACGCGGTGGCCGCGCGCGCCGATGATGTTCTTTGCGTGCAGGAACAGCACGACCTTTTCGCGCAGGCGCCCGAGCTCGTCGTCGGTATAGATGGCGAGAAACGGCAGCGATTCCAGCGAATCGCGCCACAGCGCATCGGGAATCGACTGCGATTTCAGGACGCGCTGCTGCTGCCAGCGGCGTAGGGTGGCGAACATGGCGCGTTACTTGGCCTCGGGCGGCGTCTGGTCGAAGTCGAGCAACAGCGACTGAGACAACACCGACTGCGACTCGGACTCGGGCAGCGACTCGACCTTGCGCAACTCGCGCACGATGGCGCGGCTGCGCGCGCCGGTCTCGTCCAGCGTGCGGCTCGCCTGGTCGAGCTTGTCCTTGGTCTTGGCGATGACGTCGCCGAACTTCGCGAACTCCGTCTTGACCGCGCCCAGCACCTTCCAGACTTCGCTCGAACGCTGCTCGATCGCCAGCGTGCGAAAGCCCATCTGCAGGCTGTTGAGCAGCGCCAGGAAATTGGTGGGGCCGGTGAGCGTGACGCGGTACTCGCGCTGCAAGCTTTCCGCGAACCCGGCGCGCGCCATCATTTCGGCGTACAGCCCTTCGGTCGGGACGAAGAGGATCGCGAAATCGGTGGTGAACGGCGGCGAAACGTAGGAATCGCGAATCAGTCTCGCCTGGATCCGGAGGAATTCCGCGAGCGCCTTCCTGGCCATGTCGGCCGCCGGCGCGTCGGCGCGCTCCAGCGCATCCTGGAGCTTCTGCCATTCCTCGAGCGGAAACTTGGCGTCCACCGGAAGCCAGCACGGCCGGCCGTCGTCGCCGCGGCCCGGGAGGCGTATCGCAAATTCGACGCGCTTGTTGCTGTTCGGCACGGTCTCGACATTGGTGCCGTATTGCTGCGGCGTCAGCACCTCCGACAGCAGCGCTGCGAGCTGCACTTCGCCCCACATCCCGCGCGTCTTGACGTTCGAAAGCACGCGCTTCAGGTCGCCGACGCCCGCCGCCAGCGTCTGCATTTCCCCCAATCCCCTGTGCACCTGCTCCAGCCGGTCGGAGACGATCTTGAACGACTCCCCCAGACGCTGTTCGAGCGTCGCCTGCAGTTTCTCGTCGACCGTCGCGCGCATCTGCTCCAGCTTGGCGGCATTGTCCACGCGCAACGCATCGAGGCGCTGCTCGACAGAGCCGCGCACGGCGTCCAGGCGCTGTTCGTTCGATAGCGTGAGCTTGGCCAGCTGCTCGCCGAAGCCCTGCAACTGCCGCTGCTGCAACCCGGCCATGTCGGTGAGCTGCGCTTGCGTGGCTTCGCGGAACTTGCCGATCGCGCCGCCGACTTCGTTGCGCAGTCCTGCCGCGGTGCTGGCCTGCTCGGAGCGCGCGTTGGCGAGGTCCTGCCGGATGTCCGATTCGACGCGCGCGACCTGCGTGCCCAGCGCGTCGCTGCGTGCGCGCGCATCGGCGGCTTCGCGCGCCGCTTCGCGCATCGCTTCGTCGCGGGTCCGGGCCAATCCGGAAATGCGCAGCAGACCGACGACGCCCAGCACCAGCAGGACGACGAGCAGCACGAGAACGGTGATCTGGAGTATCTCGGTCATGGACTGGGAAGTCTACTGGGTCGAGGCAAGCGTAGCAAAGGTCGCGAGCCAGTGTTCGCCCATGTAGTCGCCTCCCGCCAATCCTTTCATTCCGGCCTCGAGGTGGACGGTGGCCGCATCGCGCAGGATCGTTGCGCGCGGATCGGATCCTGAGAGCGCCGACGCGATCCCGCGCAGGCACCATGCGCGCGAGAAGTTCAGGCCGTCGAGATGAACGATGAAGGGATCGCTGCGGTCGGCTGACATCCGCGGGCGTGAACAGCGTCGCCGGCGCGCGCCTGGCCAGTCCTGGCAGGAAATCGCTCGAGCCACGTCGCGAATTCCGGCGGCGGCAGCACGCGCCGCATCAACTCCGCCTCGATCAGCACAGGCGAAAGGAAATCGGTGCCCGAGGGTTCCCACGCGGCCGGCGCATCGCGGTCCCCGGCATACCATGCGCGCGCACGCTCAACGCAGAGTCCTTCGAGCGCGGATTCGCCCGCATTCCGCGCGTAATCGAGCGCGAACAGGAGACCGAACGCGCTGTTGGGATGGACCCCAGCGCGCAACGGATAGTGCTGTCGCGGCAGGTAGTCGATGTACCGACGCACGAATGCATCCGTCAGCGGCTGCAGCGTCGCCGACCAGCGCTGCGATCCGGCATCGGCGCCGCGGCGCAGCTCGGTCGCGAGTTCCAGCAACCACGCCCAGCCGTAGGTCCGCTCGAAGCCGCGGGATTCCGGTCGCGCGAGGTACGCGCATTCCGCCGCGATATTCGCCGGCGTCAGGTGCGCGTCGAACAACGCGTCGATCGCGGCACGCTGCGGCAGGCCGGGAACGAGTCGCCGCACGCGCGCCAGCAGCCAGTGCATGTGCACGCATGAATGCCAGTCGAAACTGCCGTAGAACGCCGGATGCAGATCCCGCGGCCGCCGCACGTCGTCTGCCGCTCCCATGACGTGATCCATCTTGCCTGGAAATTCGCGGACGACATTGGCCAGCGCGATGTCGGCAAACGACGCGGCGAGCGAAGGCGCGAGGTTCGGGAATTCGGACATGGTTCTGGATCGCTTCGAGTCGCATTGTCACTTCCGCCGTCACGAGCCACAAGGCCGACCGCGGGACGGCGGGCGCAAAGTGCGCCAGAATGGTCCATACCGGCTCCCGAAGGGCCATAATCCGGGCGCACCGGCTGACGAGCGGCAGGCGCAAGCGTTCACTGCATCAAGGCACCGGGAGTTTGGTCATGGCCAAGCAAACCTCCACGCCGGATTCGGCAGACGCAACGGCGCCCGACCCGGAAGCGCAGCTGCTTCGCGCGGGCCTCGACACACTGACTTTCGGCTTTGCGATCTTCGACCACGACTTGAAGCTCGTGGCGAGCAACCGCGCATTCAGGACTCTGCGCGGGTATCCATCGGCGCTGTGCAAGCCCGGAACGGAGCTTGCGGAATTCTATCGCTTCAACGCGGAACGCGGCGACTACGGACCAGGCAATGCGGAGGCACAGGCCCGGACGCGCCTGAATCGCGTCCGCGCACGCAAGCCGCACGCGCTTGAATATGCATTGGCGTCCGGGCAGACACTCCAGCGTCCAGTACACGCCAATGGGGGATGCCGGACTGGTTCTCACCTATTCGGACATCACTGCGCGCAAGCAGGCAGAAGAGGCTGTGGCACACAAGGAAGCGCAGCTCAAGGTCGCTCTGGACAACATGCCCGGCGCGCTCGTCTACACCGATGACGACCTGAACATCGTCGTCTGCAACGACCGGTTTGCCGACATGTACCCGGTTCCGCCGGAGCTGCTCCAGCCGGGGCGCCCCTACCCCGACTTGCTGCGCCATCTGGCCACGCATGGCTACTACGGCGACGGCGATGTCGAAGCCCTCGTCGCGCAAGAGGGTGGAAAGCCTGCGCAATCCGACGGGTGCGACCTTCGAGGATCGAACGCCCGATGGCCGCACCTACGAGATCTATCGCCGCCGCGCCGCGCCGGGAGGCACGGTTACGGTGATCACGGACATCACCGGACTCAAGATCGCCGAGTCGAACCTGGCGCGCAAGGAGGCGCAACTCCACCTCGCGCTCGACAACATGCCGGGCGCGCTGGTCCTACATCGATGAGGCGCTCAACGTCGTCTTCTGCAACGACCGCTTCGCCGACGTCTACCCCGTGCCGCGGGAACTGTTGCAGCCGGGCCTCCCCTATGTCGGGTTGCTCCGCTATCTGGCCACGCACGGCTATTACGGCGACGGCGACGTGGAGACACTCGTCGACAAGCGGGTGGAAAGCCTGCGCAATCCCACCGGCCAGACCTTCGAGGACCGGACTCCCGATGGCCGCGTCCTCAGGATCGGCCGCCGGCGCATCGCCGGCGGCGGAACGGTGACGGTGATGACCGACATCACCGAACTCAAGGAAGCCGAGAAGGGCCTGCTCGAGGCAAAGCTGCAGGCAGAGGAGGCCACGCGGCTGGTCACGGAAAAGAAGCAGATGCTCGAATCGCTGGCGTCGAAGCTGTCGAAATACCTGTCGCCGCAAATCTACAAGTCGATCTTCAGCGGCGAGAAAAATGTCGAAGTCGCGTCGCAACGCAAGAAGATGACGATCTTCTTCTCGGACATCGCCGGGTTCACGGAAACCACGGACATCCTCGAATCCGAGGAGTTGACCACGCTGCTCAACCAGTACCTGCGGGAAATGTCTTCGATTGCGCTGGAGTACGGCGCCACCATCGACAAGTTCATCGGCGACGCGATCATGCTGTTCTTCGGGGATCCGGAAACCAAAGGTGCGCGGGAGGACGCCATCGCCTGCGTCAGGATGGCCGTCGCAATGCAGCAACGGATGCGCGACCTGCAAGCCGAGTGGCGCGAGCGCGGCCAGGAGCACGTCTTCCAGCTGCGCATCGGGATCAACACCGGCTTTTGCACCGTCGGCAACTTCGGCAGCGACGAGCGCGTCGACTACACGATCATCGGCAATGAGGTGAACCTGGCCGCGCGGCTGCAGACGCACGCCGACCTGGGGGGCATTCTGCTCGCCCACGAGACGTATTCGCTGGTCAAGGACGTCGTCATCGCCGAGGAGACCGGCACCATCACCGTCAAGGGCTTTCCGAGGCCGGTGAGCACGCACAGGGTGGTGGGATTGCAGGACGAATCCGGCGTGCACGGTCGTATCATCCGGCAGGAACAGGAAGGGATGCTGCTGATCATCGACCAGAAGAAGCTGACCGGGAAAGGCCGCGCCGACGCGATCAGGGCGCTGCAGGACGCCGCGGGACGGCTCGGCGACGAAGCTGAGGCGCGGAATGACTCGCTCAGGGAGGTAGACCAGCGATGAGCCAACCATCAATTCCCAGGATTCAAAGCCTGCGCGTGCGATCTGTTCGCGTGCCGATGCAGCATCCCCATCAGACCGCCAGCGGCACGGTTTCGGAATCGCCGCTGGTGCTGACCGATGCCATCGATCGACGACGGGACAGTTGGCCACAGCATGGTGTTCACGTACACGCCCGCCGCGCTCAAGCCCGTCGCCGAACTGATGCGCAATTTCGAGGCGCTGGTGAAAGGCGAACCGCTCGCACCCGCCGAGATCGCGCAGAAACTGAACGCGCGCTTCCGGCTGCTCGGCACGCAGGGACTGGTCGGCATCGCGCTCGCCGCGATCGACATGGCGCTTGTGGGATGCGCTGGCACGCAGTCACCGTACGTCGCTGGTCCGCCTGCTGGGCAGGCGTCGAGAAACCGGTTCCCGCCTACGGCGCGATCGGCTACGACGGGGTCGACGGGCTCGGCGCGCACGGGAGAGGACTGGGCGAAGCGCGGCTTCATGGGCGTCAAGGCCAAGATCGGTTACCCGACCGTGCGGGAAGACGTCGCTGTCATTCGCGCCATACGCAAGGCGGTGGGCGAAAACGTCGCGATCATGGTCGACTACAACCAGAGCCTGACGCCTGCCGAGGCCGTGCAGCGGATGCGCGTCCTCGACGACGAAGGCCTCACGTGGGTCGAGGAGCCCACGCTCGCCCACGACTATGCGGGCCACGCGATGGTGGCGCGCGAGGCGCGCACGCCGATCCAGTGCGGCGAGAACTGGTGGGGACCGCTCGACATGCAGCACGCGATCGACGCGCAGGCATCCGACTACATGATGCCGGACGTGATGAAGATCGGAGGCGTGAGCGGATGGATGCGCGCGTCCGCAATGGCGCAGGCGCGGAACATCCGCATCTCCAACCACCTGTGGCCGGAGATCAGCGCGCAGCTGTTGTGCGCGACGCCGACCGCGCACTGGCTGGAATACGCGGATTGGTGGAATCCGATCCTGAGCGAGCCGCTGCGCATCGAAGATGGCATGGCCCGCGTGGACGGCGCGATCGGAACGGGCGTCGAATGGAACGAAAGCGCGGTGGAGCGCTTACCTCGTCTAGCGTCCCAGCCGCATGCGCTCGAGACAACCGGCGCCATCGTTGTCAGGCCGCTTCGCGGCTCGCCTTCTTCCGCTCGTGTTCCTTGAGGTGACGCTTGCGGATGCGGATCGACTGCGGCGTGACTTCCACCAGCTCGTCGTCGGCGATGAACTCCACCGCGTACTCGAGGTTCAACTGGATCGGCGGCACCAGGCGCACCGCTTCGTCGGTGCCGGACGCGCGCACGTTGGTCAGCTGCTTGCCCTTGATCGGGTTGACCACGAGGTCGTTGTCGCGGCTGTGGATGCCGATGACCATGCCCTCGTACAGCGCCTCGCCCGGCGACACGAACATCCGGCCGCGATCCTGCAGTTTCCACAGCGCATATGCGACGGCGGGACCGTCTTCGGCTGAAATCAGCACGCCGTTGCGGCGCTCGGGGATTTCGCCCTTCACCGGCGCGTAGCTGTCGAACACGTGGCTCATGAGACCGGTGCCGCGCGTCAGGTTCATGAACTCGCCCTGGAAGCCGATCAGGCCCCGCGCGGTGATGCGGTAATCGAGGCGCGTGCGGCCCTGGCTGTCCGATTCCATGTTGACCAGGTCGCCTCGGCGCGTGCCCAGCGCTTCCATGACGGCGCCCTGGTGCGTTTCCTCGACGTCGACCGACAACGCTTCGAAAGGCTCGCAGGTGACGCCGTCGATGTCGCGCAGCACGACGCGCGGCCGCGACACCGCCAGCTCGAAGCCTTCGCGGCGCATGTTCTCGATCAGGATCGTCAGGTGCAGCTCGCCGCGGCCCGGAGACCAGGAACGCGTCGGTGTCGCCGGTCTCCTCGACGCGCAACGCCATGTTGGTGAGCATTTCCTTGGCGAGGCGGTCGCGCAGGTTGCGCGACGTGACGTACTTGCCTTCGCGGCCGGCCAGCGGCGACGTGTTGACCTGGAAGTACATCGACAGCGTGGGCTCGTCGATCATGATCGGCGGCAGCGCTTCCGGCGACTCGAGCGACGCCAGCGTCGTGCCGATCGACAGTTCCTCGACGCCGGTCACCAGCACGATGTCGCCGACTTCCGCCGTTTCGATGGGAACGCGCTCCATGCCCTGGAACGAGAACAGCTGGCCGATCTTCGCCTTCTTCGGCATTTCGCCTTCGGCCAGCGGGCCGTTCAGCACGGCGACTTCCTGGCCCGGCGCGATGCGCCCGCGGCGGATGCGGCCTATCCCCAGGCGTCCCACATAGCTCGAATAGTCGAGCGCGGAGATCTGCAGCTGGAACGGACCGTCGGAATCGCCGACCGGCGCGGGCACGTGCTTGATCACCGTTTCGAACAGCGCGCGCATGTCGGCACCTTCCGGCGCCTTGCCGGCCTTGGCGACGTTGACGTCCATCGTCGCCCATCCGTTCAACGCCGACGCATACACCACCGGGAAGTCGAGCTGCTCTTCGGTCGCGCCCAGCTTGTCGAAGAGGTCGAACGTCTGGTTGACGACCCACTCCGGACGCGCGCCGGGGCGGTCGACCTTGTTCACGACGACGATCGGCTGCAGACCCTGCTGCAACGCCTTCATCGTGACGAAGCGCGTCTGCGGCATGGGTCCTTCGACGGCATCGACCAGCAGCAGCACGCCATTGACCATGCCCAGGATGCGCTCCACCTCGCCGCCGAAATCGGCGTGACCCGGCGTGTCGACGATGTTGATGCGGATGTCGCCGAAGCGGATCGAGCAGTTCTTGGCCAGGATGGTGATGCCGCGTTCGCGCTCGAGGTCGTTGCTGTCCATCATCCGTTCGCCGATGTGCTGGTGCTTGGCGAAGGTTCCCGCCTGCACCAGCATCTTGTCGACGAGCGTCGTCTTGCCATGATCGACGTGGGCGATGATGGCGATGTTGCGCAGGTCCTGGCGCGGCGTTGTCATGGCGTTCGTTCCGTTTCTTAGTATGCGTCGCTGGATGCCGGAAGGTGGGTCGCAAGGGATGCGGCACCGCAGCAAAAACAGTCGATTATACAACAAAATACGTGCGACACGCCACAATTATTTTGAATAATCCGCGACTTAGGCTATAATGCGGTTTCGGGCGGCCGTTCCGGTCACCGCCCAACCCAAAGCGGGTAAGCCGCCGCCTTCAGACAAGGGCGACCTTCCCGCCAAACCTCGCAACGTCATTTGCGCTGCCTGGACCGGAAACCGCCAACGGCGGTAGGCCGCAACAGGAGCATTCAATGAGCGACACGAGCTTCGCTGAGCTCGGTCTCAGCCCGGAGATATTGCGGGCCGTGACCGAAGCCGGCTACACCACGCCAACACCTATCCAGGCGCAAGCCATCCCCGTCGTGCTGGCGGGGCTGGACGTCATGGGCGGCGCGCAGACCGGCACCGGCAAGACCGCGGGATTCGCGCTGCCGATCCTGCAGCGTCTCCAGCAGTACGCCAATACCAGCCCCTCCCCTGCCCGCCATACCGTACGCGCGCTGATCCTCGCGCCGACGCGGGAACTGGCGATCCAGGTCGAGGAAGCGATCAAGGAATACGGCAAGTACACGGGGCTGCGTTCCACCTGCGTGTTCGGGGGTGTGGACATCAAGCAGCAGCTGGCCATCGTCCGTGCCGGAGTGGAGATCCTCGTCGCCACGCCAGGCCGCCTGCTCGACCACATCGAGCACAAGAGCGTGAACTTGAGCCAGGTCGAGATCTTCGTGCTCGACGAAGCCGACCGCATGCTGGACATGGGCTTCATCCCGGACATCAAGCGGATCATGGCGCTGCTGCCCGTGACCGCGAAGCGGCAGAACCTGCTGTTCTCGGCGACGTTTTCCAACGAGATCAAGCGGCTGGCCGACCAGCTGCTGAACGAGCCGCAGCTGATCGAAGTCGCGCGCCGCAACGAAGCCGCGGAGACGGTCACGCAGCGCGCCTACAAGTGCCCGCAGGATGCCAAGCGCGCGCTGCTCGCGCACATCGTCAAGTCGCGCAACGTCTGGCAGGTGCTGTGCTTCGTGCGCACCAAGCACGGCGCGTCGCGGCTCGCGCGCCAACTCGAAAAGGACGGCCTCATCACCGAGGCGATCCACGGCGACAAGACGCAACAGGCGCGCCTCGAGGCGCTGACCCAGTTCAAGGAAGGCAAGCTGCAGGTGCTCGTGGCCACCGACGTCGCCGCGCGCGGCCTGGACATCGACGACCTGCCGCTGGTCGTCAACTACGAACTGCCGCATACGCCCGAAGACTATGTTCACCGCATCGGCCGCACGGGCCGCGCGGGCGCGTCCGGCGAAGCGATCTCGTTCGTCGCTCCGGAAGAAGAGAAATACCTGGTCGAAATCGAACGCATGCTGAAGAAGAAGGTGTCCGTGGAGTCCGTGGACGGATTCGATCCCGTCGCGGCCGCGGAACGCACGCCATCGCGCGAACGCGCCGAGCGCGCCCCGCGCGGCCGGCCGGCTGCGCGCACCGAACGCGCGCGTCCTGCCGCCTCGGCGCCTGCTGCGGCGCGCGAACCGGTGGAGGCCAGGGTTTCCCGCGTGCGCGACCGCGGCGAGGGCCATAGCGACGACGGGCGCAGCGCGCGCGAACGCCAGCGCGACGAGGTCTACGCCAACAATCCCGATCAGCCCGCCATCAGCCGCCCGGCAGATGCGGCTAAGCCCAAGTCGGCGCTGATGAACGGGACGGGCGCAAATCGCCATGGTTCCGGACGGTCGAAGCCCATTCCCGCGCTGCTGATGAAGAAGCGCGCGCCGGAACCCGAGAACGCCTGACGCGGAATGCGGCGACAGCGGTTGTCGCCGTTCGCATCTTTGCCGACCAAAGCGTGACGATGAGCGCGAGTTCGATCGTCGCGCTCTGCCGCGCCGGCTTCGAGCCGGAATGCGCGCGCGATCTCGCGACGCTTGCCGAGGCGGCCAAAGCCGCCGCCGCGGATCCCGTCATCGTGCCCGGCGTCGTGGCGCTGCCGCTTTCCGGGCGGCTTGCTGCGGCGCGGATATCCGCGGCGCTTGCGGCGCGTCCTCCCATATTTGCGCGCGAGTTGAGCCTGGGCGCGGGACCGATTCCGCTCGGCGAGCGCGACCGCATCACGCCGATCGTCGCCGCGGCGCGCGACCTCGGAGTCCAGTGCGGCGCGCTGTGGCTCGAATACCCGGACACCAACGACGGCAAGCACCTGTCCTCACTCTGCCGTCGCCTGGAGCCGCTGCTGCGCGAAGCGCTGCAGTCGGCGCAGTTGCTGACCACCAACGAAGACTCGCCAAGACTGCACGTTGTGTTCACGTCGAAGCAGACTGCCTATGTCGCGACCAGCGCGCCAGGCTGGAATTCCGCGTGGCCGATGGGCATTCCGCGCCTGAAGATGCCGCGCGACGTGCCGTCGCGGTCGACTCTCAAGCTGGCCGAGGCGTTTGGCGCGTTCCTGACCGACGACGAGCAATTGCGGCTCTTGCGTCCGGGCTTGCACGCGGTGGATCTGGGCGCCGCGCCCGGCGGCTGGACGTGGCAACTCGCGCATCGCGGCGTGCGCGTGACGGCAGTCGACAACGGGCCGATGAAGGGGAGCGTGGCCGACGATCCGCTGGTGACGCACCTGCGCGAGGACGGCATGACGTGGCGACCAAGGCGGCCGGTGGACTGGCTCGTGTGCGACATCGTGCTGCAGCCGATACGCATCGCCGAACTGGTCGCGCGCTGGATCGCCGACGGCGCCGCGCGCCGCGCGATCTTCAACCTCAAGCTGCCGATGAAAAAACGCTACGATGAAGTGCAGCGATGCGCGTCGCGCATGCTGGAAATCACCGGACGCGCAGGCGTGAACGTGGAGCTGCGGATCCGCCAGCTGTATCACGACCGCGAGGAAGTGACGGGCTACCTGTCACGGAAGGGCTAGCCGCCGAGGCGGCCGTACTGCTCCTTCAGCTTTTCCAGCGTTGCGGCAAAGCCTGCGAGGCGCGCCCGTTCCTGCTCGACGACCGCAGCCGGCGCCCGCGCGACGAAGCTCTCGTTGCCGAGCTTGGCGCTGGCGCGGACGATCTCGCCATCGATTCGCGAGATTTCCTTGCCGATCCGTTCGCGTTCGGCCACCGGGTCGACTTCGATGTGCAGCATGAGCCGGTAATCGCCGACGACCTGGACCGGCGCGTCGGAGGCAGGCAGTGACGCGACGATCTTGACGTCCGAGAGCCGAAGCAGCGGCATCAGGTAGGGCGCGAACTCGCCCAGCAGCGCGGCGTCGCCGGTCGCGATCAGCGGCACCTTCTGCCCCGGCGACAGGTTCATCTCGCCGCGCAGCGTCCGGCTGGCGTTGACCATGTCTTTCAGCAGCGCCATCTTCGCGTTCGCCGCGGCATCGATCCGGCTCGCATCAGGCTTCGGAAACGGCTGCAGCGAAATAGTCTCGCCGGACTTGGCGGCCAGCGGCGCCACCGACTGCCACAGTTCCTCGGTGATGAACGGGATGAACGGGTGCGCGAGGCGCAACATGACCTCGAGCACGCGCACCAGCGTCCGGCGCGTCCCGCGCTGCGCGGCTTCATCGCCGTGCTGCAGCTGGGACTTCGTCAGCTCCACATACCAGTCGCAGTACTCGTCCCAGACGAGTTCGTAGACGGCCTTGGCCGCGAGGTCGAAGCGATAGGCGTCGATCTGGGCTGCGACCTCGGCTTCCGCCTGCTGCAGGCGCGAGATCATCCAGCGGTCGACGAAACTCAATGTCACCGGTTGCGCGTCGTCCAGCCCGACGTCCTTGCCTTCGACGTTCATCAACACGAAGCGCGTCGCGTTCCACAGCTTGTTGCAGAAATTGCGGTAGCCCTCGCAACGATCCATGTCGAAGTTCAGCGTGCGGTTGAACGTCGCGAGCGAGGCGAACGTGAAGCGCAGCGCATCGGCGCCGACCGCCGGGATGCCGTCGGGGAATTGCTTGCGCGTGCGCGCGGCGATGGATTCGGCCTGGCGCGGGTCCATCATGTTGGACGTGCGCTTGGTGACGAGCGTCTCCAAATCGACGCCGTCGATCAGGTCGATCGGATCGAGCACGTTACCCTTGGATTTCGACACCTTCTGTCCGTGCTCGTCGCGGACCAGCGCGTTGATGTAGACGTCGCGGAACGGGATGCGGCCGGTGAAGTAGGTCGTCGTCATGATCATCCGCGCGACCCAGAAGAAGATGATGTCGAAGCCCGTCACCAGCACCGATGACGGCAGGAACGTGCGCAACTCCTTCGTGTCCTCGGGCCAGCCCAGCGTGGAATGGCACCACAGCGCCGACGAGAACCACGTGTCGAGCACGTCGTCGTCCTGCGTGAGGGGACCCGGATCGCGGCCCAGTTTCGCGGCAGCCAACGCGCGCGCTTCCGCTTCGCTGCCCGCCACGTAGGGCGTACCTGCCTCGTCGTACCAGGCCGGAATGCGATGTCCCCACCACAGTTGGCGCGAAATGCACCAGTCCTGGATGTTGTCGATCCAGTGGTGATACGTCGACAGCCATTCCCCGGGCACGAAGCGCACGCGTTCGCGTTCGCCCTCATTGTCGTTCACCCCCGGCGGGACCACGCCGTCGCCGACGGCGGCGAGGCAGAGTTCCTGGATCGTCTTGCCGGGAAAGTAGGGATGCGTCGCCGGCGCCGGCGTGGTCATCGCGACGAACCACTGGTCGGTGAGCATCGGCTCGACCACTTCGCCGCTGCGTCCGCAACGCGGAACGACCATCTTGTGCGGCTTTTCCGATACGAGCAGGCCCGCCGCGGTCAGGTCGGCAAGCACTGCCTTGCGCGCCGCGTAACGGTCGAGGCCGCGGTACTTCTCGGGCGCGTTGTCGTTGACCTTCGCTTCCAGCGTGAAGATCGTGATCGGCGACAGCTTGTGCCGCTGCGCGACCTGCCAGTCGTTGAAGTCGTGCGCCGGCGTGATCTTCACGCAGCCGGTGCCGAAGTCCTGCTCGACGTATTCGTCGGCGATGACCGGGATGCTGCGTCCCGTCAGCGGCAGCGTCACCTGCTTGCCGACGAACGCCGTGTATCGCGAGTCGTCGGGATTGACCGCCACCGCGACGTCGCCCAGCATCGTCTCCGGGCGTGTCGTCGCGACGACGAGCGATTCGCCCGTCGGGTTGCCTGCCGCGTCGGCGATGGGGTAGCGGATTTCCCAGAGCTTGCCCTGCACTTCCTCGTTTTCCACTTCCAGGTCCGACACGGCCGTGCCGAGCTTGGGGTCCCAGTGCACGAGCCGCTTGCCGCGATATATCAGTCCGTCCTCGTAGAGGCGGATGAACGTCTTCTTCACCGCCGCGGACAGGCCCTCGTCCATCGTGAAGCGTTCGCGCGTCCAATCCGCCGACGCGCCCATGCGCCGCATCTGGCGGGTGATCGTGGATCCGGACTCCTCCTTCCACGCCCACACGCGCTCGACGAACTTCTCGCGCCCGAGGTCGTGCCGCGACATGCCCTTGGCCTTCAGCTGCTGCTCGACGATGATCTGCGTCGCGATGCCGGCATGATCGGTGCCCACCTGCCACAGCGTGTTGTCGCCGCGCATCCGGTGATAGCGGATCATGAGATCCATCAGCGTCTGCTGGAACGCATGGCCCATGTGCAGCGAGCCGGTCACGTTCGGCGGCGGAAGCTGGATGCAGAACGCGGGCGCGTCCGCGTTGCCGGACGCCGCGAAGTACCCGCGCGACTCCCACAGCGGATACCACTTGGACTCGATGGCGCGGGGTTCGAAGCTTTTGGCTAGTTCCATGCGGAATGTGAAGAGTGAGTTCGTGCGCGCTTCGCGCGCAAGCGTGCAAAGCCTGAAATTATAGCGGAATGCGGCGCGCGGGCCGCGTGCCGCGGTCGACGCGCTAGTCGACGCGCACGGCGCCGGTCATCCGGTACAGGATGCCCGACGAGTCGTCCTTCACCACGGAAAACTTGCCGCCGATGACGATGGGGTCGAACGTATAGGCAACCGGATTCCTGGCCTCGACCTCGACGATCTCGTCGGGGCCGGCGGGAAGGCAGAACTGGCAATGCGGCGGAACCGCGGAAAGAAGAAAACGCTTCTGCTTCTCGCCGATATCGAGCGGGATCATGAAGCCCTGGACCTTGACGTCGGTGCGGTCGAGCCCGAGGATTTCCGCGGAAAACGACGGGATCAGTTTGCCGTCCTTCTTGATCGGCTCCACGTGCGACAGCGTCTTCCAGGAAACGACGCCTGCGCGCTCGGGCAGGATCCCCGAGGCATAGTCCGCAGCGCTGGGCATTCCCTGCGCGGCAACACCGGTATTGAGCGCTTGCGCCGGCGCGGCGGCGAACAAGGCGAGCGACAGGACAACGGCCGTGCGCTTCATGGCTTCAGCCCTCGGCAAGGGTGGCGGCGACATCGAGGCGATAGGCCCTCCATGCCGGCCACAGTGCTGCAATTATACCCACCCCCATCGCAAGCCCGACCACCGCCCACTCCTCCGGCATGAAGTGGCGGGCCGCGTCCGCAAGCGGCGCCACCTGCGGCATCCACCACGGAATGGCCGCCACGGCCGCGTGGGCGAGGACGATCCCCAACAGCGTTCCCGCGGCCGCGAGAAACAGGCTTTCCGCGAGGAGGACAAACGCCACCTGCGCGCGCGACGCGCCAAGCGCGCGCATGATCGCGAGGTCATAGCGACGCTCGTCCAGTGTCTGCGCCAGCGCGACGAACAGCATCAGCGTCGACGCCGCGACCAGCAGCCATGCGAACGCGCGGATCAGGTCGACGCCCGCGCCGAAGACCGTCAGCAGGCGCGCGGTTTCATACGCCGGTGATGCCGCGACCAATGCCGTGTCGCTGTTGATGGCGCGCGGCAGGCTGGCCGCGGCCAGCGGCGTACGGTACTTGACGAGGGCGAGCGTCACTTCGCGGCGGGCAGCGGCATCGCCGTCGTCGTCGTGATGTTCGTGCACGGTCCACACGCTGGCGAGCGACGTCAGCACCAGCCGGTCGAGCACGGTGCCGGTCGGCGCCAGCACGCCGGTCACCGTGTAGCGCGCGTCGGCATGCTGCCCTCCCCCCTCCGCCAGGCCATGCGAGCCCACGAATCGGTCGCCCGTGCGAAGCTTGGCTATGCGCGCGACGTCGCTGCCCAGCACGGCATCGAGCGGCAGGCTCCAGAGTTCGCCCGCTTGGAGAATGCCACCGTACTGCGCGACCAATTCGGGTTCGGTGCCGACGATGCGGAATCCCTGGAAGCTGTCGCCCAGCGCCAGCGGGATCACCTGCGCGACCAGCGGATTCCTGCGCAACGTCGCGATCGCGGAAAGTGGAATGTTTCCGGGCGGGACATCCGCGTGATAGACGCCGGCCAGCACGATCTGCAACGGACTGCCCTTGGCGCCGACGACCAGATCGATGCCCTGGGCGTCGCGCGTCAGCCGTGTTTCCAGTTCGCGCGCGATGAGCAGCGTCAACGCAACCGTGGCCACGCCCAATGCCAGCATGACCACCACGAGCAGCGTCGACAGCGGACGCCGGCGCGCGTAGGCCAAGGCGAGGCGGAGAAGGTTCATCGCATCGCCCGACCGGCGCTCATGCTGCCGCCACGTTCCACGCGGGCAACGCGAACACGTTCGGCAGCAGCGACCTCACCCGCGCGTCATGCGACGCGACGACGAGCGTCGCGCGGGCCTCGATTGCCTGGCCGCGCAACAGTTCCAGCGCCTGCGCCGCATGCGCGTCGTCCAGGTTGGCCGTGGGTTCGTCGGCCAGAACCAGTGCCGGGCGATTGATCACCGAACGCGCAATGGCCACGCGTTGCGCCTGGCCCTGCGACAGTTGCGACGGCAGGCGCCCGGAGAGCTCGATGACGCCGACCGCCTCGAGCAACGCGGTGACGCGATTGTCGTCGACGCGCAAGCCCGCCAGTGTCTGCGCGAGCCGCAGGTTGTCGCGCACATCCAGAGCTCCGACCAGATGCAGGCGTTGCGGCACCAGGCCCACGTTGCGGCCGCGCCAACGGTCGCGCGCGCTTTCCGACAGCGCGGCGATGTTGGTGCCGTTGACCGTCACCGAGCCGACCGTGGGCCGGGTCAGCCCGGCCAGGATATGCAGCAACGTGGATTTGCCGCTGCCGGATTGTCCGGCGAGCAGCCATGCGTCGCCGGCAGCGGCGCGCCACTCCGGGACCTCGACGGCGGTTACGGCACCATAGCGATGAAGGATGCCGGAGAGTTCGAACATGGTTCCAATCTAGCAGGTTCCGCGACACCAGCATCGGACAGGCGCCTCACGGCTGCGTCCCGCCGATGTGGGTCGTCGCCGGCCGGACCCGGTTACGCGGTGGCAAGATGTGCTGCCGTCGCGCCCGCGTGCACGTCCCGGACCGTCGATTTCGCGTGCCTGTCCAGCGTCCGGCCGACGGCCTGCGCTACGGCTTGGAGCCTGTCCATCAGCGCGACGAATTCCGTCGGAGTGAGCGCCTGGTCGGCGTCGCACCACGCCTCCGGTGGATTCGGATGCACTTCCACCAGCAGGCCGTCCGCTCCAGCGGCGATGGCAGCGCACGACAGCGCCGACACCATCCACGCCTTGCCGCCCGCATGCGACGGGTCGGCGATGACGGGCAGATGCGTCTCGCGCTTCAGTACGGCAATCGCCGTGACGTCGAGCACGTTCCGATAGGCCGTCTCGAACGTCCGGATGCCCCGCTCGCAGAGAACGATCCTGTGATTGCCTCCGGCGGCGATGTACTCGGCGGCCATCAGCCATTCGCTGATCGTCGCGCTCATGCCGCGCTTCAACACCACCGGTACATCGACGCGGCCGACTTCCTTCAGCAGATCGAAGTTCTGCATGTTGCGCGTGCCGATCTGGATGACATCCACGTTCTGTTCCAGGAACGTGTCGAGCATCCGCACATCCATCAGTTCCGTGACCACAGGCAGGCCATGGCGCGCCGCCGCATCCTTGAGCAGCTTGAGGCCGTCGACCCCCTTGCCCTGGAATGCATATGGGCTGGTGCGAGGCTTGAACGCGCCGCCGCGCATCATCGTTGCGCCGCCGGCTGCGACAGCATCGGCTGCTGCGGACATCTGCGCTTCGGTTTCGACGGAGCACGGCCCGGCGATCATTTGCACCGCCTCTCCGCCCAGCGCAACGCCACCGACGCGAACGACCGTGCTCGACCGGTGCCACTCCCGCGCGACGAGCTTGTACGGCTTGACGATGTGCATCGAGCGTTCGACGCCGGGCAGCGTATCGAACATATCCGGGTCGAGACTGCGCTCATCGCCGATGGCGCCAATGAGCGTGCGCTCCGTTCCGCGGGATATGTGCACGCCCAAGTCCCTGGGCGCGGATTCGCGCCTCGACCGCGGCGACTTCCCTTTCGCTTGCGTCCGGTTGCATCACGATGATCATGGTCTGGCTCCTTGCAGGGTGTTGCGGTGGAAAGCACGCGCACAAAACAAATCGGGCGACCCTTTTGGGGCCGCCCGACTGGTGAAATCCTTGAGTTGCTGGAAATCTACGCTCGCGTTCGGTCCCCTTGGGCGCTTGCCCAAAAATAGAAGAAATACGCGTACGCGTAAGGCCGTGCGCGGAGCGAATGGGGGACAACGGGGTCTGCAGCGAATTCATGGGATTAGTCTAGCACGGTTGTTCGGTCGGGCGCGGGAGTTAGACCATGGATCAATGGTTGCGCCGCCAGCTGTCGATTTCGCGCTCAATGGCTTCCGCCACATAAGCGCGAAGCAACTCACCGACGTGCTGGTTGATCGTCGCGACGAGGTCGGCGCTGGCGCGGTCGACGATCGGCTGCAGCCGTTCGCCCAATTGCGTGCGCAGCCCCGTGTCGGTGAAGAGGTCGATGCGTTGCAGCACCTGCATGCGAATCTCCTCCGCCATGGCCTCCCAATTTCGCGGCATTGGGCCCTTCGGCCGCAGCCGGCAGCGGCACAGGAGGCGGTATCGAGTCCCATTGCGCGGCATCGGGCGCGGATGGCGCGTCAGGCATCACGGGCTCCGCGTGCGCGGCGTCAGGCACCGGTGGCGCGTCGGTCTGCGGCACGGACTCCGCATGCGCGCCGTCGGGCGCGACCTCTGGCCACGGCGCCGCATCGGCAGGAAGTGCCTCCGCCGCGTCCGCAATCTCCATCGCGGGAGGGAGATCAGCCAGCGACGGCACGTGCGTCGGCGGAGCCGCAGGTTCAATCGCTGGAAGACGCGTGGGAGCGAGGGCGGCCATGTCCCCGTGCAACAGTGCGGCCGCGCCGCCGGCAATGACAGAAGGCTGGTGCGAGGGGGATTGCGTGTGCGGTACGGACGGTACCGGCGGTACCGGTGGCACCGCCCGCTCCGGAACCAGCGTAGCCGACGGCGACGGCTGCAACGTTTCGTGCTCGGGAGGCGCGGCAGCAACCGCGGCGGCGAGTTCGTCGTCGAGTTCGTCGAACTCGTCGATTTCGGACGGCGTCTCGGGTCTGCGCAGGTCCACCGGCGGCACGATCGCAATGGAATCGGGCGCATCGCCGATCACGGAGGGCTCCGCGGCGTCGAAATCGAGCCATGCCGAAGGCTCGCCTTCGTGCACGGCGGCGTCGATCGCCACGGCGTCGATTTCCTCGACTTCGTCGGTGAGCAGCGGCACGTCGTCGCCGACATCGGCGGCTGCGGGCGGTGCCTCGACGGGAAGCACCTGCGGCGCGAAGGCGGAACGGGCCACGTGCTGGGGTACCGCATCGGTCAGGACCGGAATGTCGTCGTTTGCGCGCTCGCGGTTGCGGCGCATCAGCGCATCGGCCTGCTCGAGGAGTTCACGCGCCGTCGGCACGGATCATTCTTTCGCGGAAAGGTTGTGGGGGCGCAGCTCGTAACCACGCTCCTTGTAGAACTTCCAGCGTTCGCGGCCTGCGGCCGCGTCGGCGGCGTCGGTGCCGACGATTTCCGCAAGCCGCTCGAAGCGGCTGAAGAACGGCGGGGGCGACGGGTGCAGATTGACCAGCACCGCGGCAGCCCCGTCGTGCTCCAGCGAGTGGCCAATCCAGATCGGCGTTTCCGCGGCGAGCGGACTGTCGGTCGTGCAATGGGGAAGAAAGCCTGTCGGCGGCAACAGCCACAGCCGGCGATCGAGCGCGTCCGTCGTGGCGGCATCCGGCGTAAGAACGCGCACGCTGCCGTGAGCCGCATGCGCCTTGGCGATGATCCTTGCCGCGACCTCGAGGCGGTCCGGCACATGCGTGTAGAAATCGATCGTGGTCATCGGTGCCTCTGGCGGATGCCCACCATGCTCCGCCGCGTCACGCCGGCGGATTCTCCTGCGCGAGCAGCCACGTGGCCAGCAGCGGCACGGGCCGGCCCGTGGCGCCCTTCTCCTTGCCGTCCTTCCATGCGGTGCCCGCGATGTCCAGGTGCGCCCAGTCGTATTTCTTGGTGAAGCGCGAAAGGAAGCAGGCGGCCACGATGCTGCCGCCGCCCTTGCCAGCGATGTTGGCAAAGTCCGCGAAATTGCTGGCGAGACCCTCCTGGTAATCCTCCCACATCGGCAATTGCCACGCGCGGTCGTAGGCGTCGTCCCCGGCGCCCAGCAGTGCGCGCGCGAGCGTCTCGTTGTTGCTGAACAGGCCGCTGGCGACATGCCCCAGCGCGACCACCATCGCGCCGGTCAGCGTCGCGATGTCGACGACCGCCTCGGGTTCGTACCGTTCCGCATAGGTAAGCGCGTCGGCCAGGATCAGCCGGCCTTCGGCATCGGTGTTGAGCACCTCGATCGTCTGGCCGGACATGCTGGTCACGACGTCGCCGGGCTTGGTGGCGCGGCCCGACACCATGTTCTCGCAGGCGGGAATGAGTCCCACCAGGTTGATCGGCGCCTTCAGTTCCGCGATTGTGCGAAACGTGCCGAACACCGACGCCGCGCCGCACATGTCGAATTTCATCTCGTCCATGGCGGCCGCGGACTTGATCGAGATGCCGCCGCAATCGAACGTGATGCCCTTGCCGACCAGCACATTCGGCTTGGCGTTGGCCTTCTTCGACTGCATGTACTCGAAGACGATGAAACGGGGCGGCTGGTCGCTGCCGTTGGTCACCGACAGGAACGAGCCCATGCCCAGCGCCTCGCATTCCTTGCGCTCGAGGATGGTGACCTTGATGTCGGGAAACTCGACGCCGAGCTGCGTCGCGCGCTCGGCAAGGTACGTCGGCGTGCACATGTTGCCCGGCATGTTGCCCAGGTCTCGCGCCATGTCCATTCCGTGCGCGATGGCCAGGCCCCGCGCCGACGCGGCTTCGCCGTCGGTGAGGTCCGAGCGTTGCGGCACCGAAAGCGTCAGCTTGCGCAGCGGCCTCCGTACTTCGGTGGGCTGGCTCTTCATCTGCTCGAACCGATAGACCGACTCCATGGCCACCACGACTGCGTGCTCGACGCGCCACGCGACTTCGCGCCGCTTGACCTTTTCCTCGGTCAGGTAGACCACCGCCTCGTACGAGCCGGTTTCGTTGAGCAGCTTGACCGCGGAGCGGATCGCCGAGCGGAATTCGCGGTCGCGGAAGTCGCGCTCCTTGCCCAGGCCGACCAGCAGCACGCGGTCGGCCAGCGTGCCGCGCACGTTGTGCAGGAGCAAGGTCGCGCCGAGCTTGCCCTCCATGTCGCCGCGACGGATGATTTCGCTGATGTAGCCATTGCTGGCCCTATCGATCAGTTCCGCCGAGAGGGAAAGCTTGCGATTGTCGAAGACGCCCACCACCACGCAGGCGCTTCGCTGCTTCTCGGGGCTGCCGCTTTTTATGGTAAATTCCATCGCGTTCCCTCGTCTGCTGTCTCGGCATTTTGTTGCCGTTTGGCGATCTGCCGAGCATTATCGGCAAATTCGTCCGAAAAAGTCAAAACTTTTCCTTATGTCATGATTTTCCGCAGAAGCCTCGTCCGCGAGCTGACCGCCACGACAATCGGTCTGTTCGTCGTCCTGCTGGCCATCCTGTTCACTCAATCCGTGATCCGGATCCTCGGGCGCGCCGCGGGCGGCGCCATCGCCGCCGACGGGGTCCTGGCGCTGATCGGGTTCAACGCGATGTTCTATTTGAACCTCTTGCTGTCGGTGGCGCTGTTCCTGACCGTATTGCTGACGTTGTCGCGCTGGTACCGGGACAGCGAAATGGTGGTGTGGTTCACCTCCGGGCAGTCGCTGACCGCCTGCCTGAAGCCCATCATGCTGTTCGCGGCGCCGTTCCTCGTGGCGATCGTGTTGCTGTCGCTGTTCCTGTCCCCGTGGGCGGAGCAGCGCAAACTCGAATTCGAGCGCCAGCTGGAGCAGCGCGACGAAGTCGGCGTCCTGGCGCCGGGATTGTTCAAGGAGTTCAAGCGCGCCGGGCTGGTCGTCTATGTCGAGAGCCTGAACCCCATCGACGGCCGGATCCGCAACGTGTTCCTGCACTCGGTCGACGACGCCAAGGACACCACCACCGTCGCCCGGCTGGGCCATCTCGAGGAGATGCCCAACGGCGACCGCTTCGTGGTGCTCGAGAATGGCAGCCGCTACGAAGGCAAGCCCGGGACCGCCGAATACCAGGTCATCGCGTTCGACAAGCTCGGGCGCCGGATCGAGCCGGCCGAGGCGCGCGCCATCCCCGCGACCAACAAGGCGATGCCGTTGTCCACGCTGATATTGCTCGACGGAAACAGCGAGCGCGCCGAACTCTTCTGGCGGATTTCGGTGCCGATTCTCGCGCTGATCCTGACGCTGCTGGCGATCCCCATGTCCTACGTGAACCCCCGCATCGGACGCTCGCTCAACCTGGTCGCCGCGGCGTTCCTGTACATGGTCTACACCAACTGCCTCAACATCGTGCAGAGCATGATCGCCCAGGGCCGCATCGGATTCTGGACCGGGCTCCTGATCCCGCACGTGATCGCCGCGTCCTGGTCTTCGTGCTGTTCCGGCACCAGCTTTCGATCGCCGGTCTCTTTGCGCGCGCGCCGCGCTCCGCGCCACCGGCGTCGCAGTCGGCCTGACATGCGCACGCTCACCCGCTACGTCAGCCGCGACGTCCTGTTCTCGACGCTGCTGATCTTCACCGCGTTGCTGATGCTCTTCTCGTTCTTCGACCTGATCAACGAGATGAAGGACGTCGGCAAGGGGAGTTACACGCTGACCGCCGCCGTGCTGTTCGTCGCGCTGAACATTCCCTCGCGCCTCTACGAGCTCTTCCCCGTGGCGGCGCTGATCGGCACGCTGTTCGCCATCGCCCAGCTCGTCGCCAACTCGGAATGGACGGTGATGCGCGCATCGGGCGCGTCGGTCATGCAGCTCGGCTGGGCCGTGGTGCGCGTCGGCATCCCGCTGGCGCTAGCCACGTTCCTGGCCGGCGAATTCGTGGCGCCGCCGGCGGAACGCCTGGCGCAGACGCTGCGCGCGAGCGCGCGGGGCGACTCCACCGGCATGGTCGCGCAGCAGTTCGATTCCGGCTTCTGGTTCAAGCAGGACCTGACCTTCGTCAACATCCGCACCGTGCTGGCCGACATGAAGCTGGTCGGCATCCGCATCTACGAATTCGACCCGCAACTGCGGCTGACGACGGTGCGCAGCGCCGAGCAGGGAAGCTTCTCGGGTGACGGAAAGTGGAAGCTCGAGCAGGTGAAGGTGACCGAACTCAAAGGCGACAGCGCGAGTGTCTCGAGCATGCCGACGTGGATGTGGGAGACGGTGCTGAAGCCGTCGATCCTGACCGTCTACCAGGTCGCGCCGGAACGCCTGGCCATTGCCACGCTGTACGACAACATCCGGGTGCTGGGCAGCAGCCAGAAGACGTCGCGCTTCGAAATCGCGCTGTGGGGCAAGCTGTTCTATCCGGTGACCGTGCTGGTGATGATGTTGCTGGCGCTGCCGTTCGCCCAGTTCCAGCGGCGCCAGAGCGGCATGGGGTTCCGCCTGTTCGCGGGCACGATGCTCGGCCTCACGTTCTTCCTGGTCGGCCAGCTCTTCAAGTACCTGGGCGTGCTGAACGCCTGGCCGCCGATGTTCTCCGCGCTGTTTCCGCTGGCGACGTTCTCGGTGATTGCGCTTGCGATGCAGTGGTACATCGAGCGGCGCTAGACCAACGGAAGCAACAAACAACGCGCAGCGGAGCCGAGCCATTCGCTCCGGGCTCGGGTGTCGCCAAGCGTGTCGTCAGGTGCGTGTTTCGCCGCGCGGCGGGCAGTCAACACACGACTACCCGCCACGCGTCGCACGCACTGCGCCGACGGCGACACATTCGCCCTTGAGCGAATGGCCCGCTCCCGCTGGCGTCGCGCGATCGCCGCCGCGACATCGCGGCGGCCGGTGCCGCGTTGGCGCGCGTAGGTCGCGCCGGCCGTCGCGGGTGGCGTGGCAAGCGAAGTCTTGTTTTGACGAGCGCAGACGCGCCGGGAACCCGCAGGCCGGCGGTTGCGGCCTCCGCGCGCCGACGCGGCACCGGCCGCCGCGATGATCGACGCCCGAATTTCGGCGACAAGCAAGAAAAAACCCCGCAGGGCTCGCGCGCTGCGGGGTTCGTGTCGCGTGCGGAAACCGTCGTTACGCCGCTACCGCCTCTGCGGGCGCTGCAACGACGTTGGCGAACTTGTGCTGCTTCGGCCCCTTGGTGTGGAACTCGACGTGGCCGTCGATCAGCGCGAACAGCGTGTGGTCCTTGCCGATGCCGACGTTCACGCCCGGGTGGATCGTGGTGCCGCGCTGGCGGATGATGATGCCGCCGGCGCGAATCACTTCACCGCCGTAGACCTTCACGCCAAGACGCTTCGCCTGGGAGTCGCGCCCGTTGCGCGAACTGCCGCCTGCCTTTTTATGTGCCATGAGTGTTCCTCGTTACCCGTCGGTTACCCGACGATCGCGTCGATCTTGAGTTCGGTGTAGTTCTGGCGATGGCCCTGGTGCTTCTGGTAATGCTTGCGGCGGCGCATCTTGAAGATCTTCACCTTTTCGCCGCGACCGTGCGCGACGACCGTTGCCGTCACCGTCGCGCCGGCGACGGTGGGCTGACCCAGACGGACGCTTTCGCCTTCTCCGACCATCAACACCTGATCGAGAATCACATTTGCGCCCACATCCGCCGGTATCTGTTCTACTTTGAGTTTTTGACCGGGGGCAACCTTGTACTGCTTGCCGCCGGTTTTTATGACCGCGTACATGAGAGACTCCGCTTCCTGGTTTGAATGCGTATTTCTTTGCCCGTGAGAACCGGGAAAAGCCTTGAATTATAAGGCCGAAATGCCGATCTTGTCAAAACCCGCCGAAGCCGCGCGGCGCGGGTCGCGGCGGACGGCGGAAAAGGCCGCTTTTCCCGAAAAATCAGTGGGTTTCCGCACCCATCCCCCTCAAACGACCCATCCCGCCCCACCCGTGATCATCGATTTCCTGCAACGAACGATCGGCGCCGACATGGACGCCGTCGACCGCGTCATGCGCAAGGCCCTCGATTCCGAGGTCGTTCTCATCCGGCAGGTCGCCGAATACATCGTCGCCGGCGGCGGCAAGCGGCTGCGCCCTGCCCTGCTGCTGCTGACCGCGGGTGCGACCGGGTACCGTGGGACCGACCATCACGTTCTCGCCGCGGTCATCGAAATGATCCACACGGCCACGCTGCTGCACGACGACGTCGTCGACGAATCCGACATGCGGCGCGGCCACGCCACCGCCAACGCCCAGTTCGGCAACGCGGCGTCCGTGCTGGTGGGCGACTTCCTGTATTCGCGCGCATTCCAGATGATGGTCGGCCAGGGCAGGATCCGCGTGCTGCAGATCCTGTCCGACGCGACCAACGTCATCGCCGAAGGGGAAGTGCTGCAACTCATGAACGCAGGCAACACCGACCTCACCGAGCATACGTACCTCGAAGTGATCCAGCGCAAGACCGCCAAGCTGTTCGAGGCGGCCGCGAGGCTGGGGGCCGTTCTGGGCGAGGCCTCCGCCGAGCAGGAAGATGCGCTGGCCCGCTACGGCATGCACCTGGGCACGGCGTTCCAGCTGGTCGACGACGTCCTCGACTATTCGGGCAGCGTGGAATCCATCGGCAAGAGCCTTGGCGACGACCTGGCCGAGGGCAAGATGACGCTGCCGCTGATCCGGGCCATGACCACCGGCAGCGCCGACGATGCCGCGCTCATCCGGCATGCGATTTCCGGCGGCGGGCTCACGGACTTTGCGCCCGTGGTATCGGCGCTGGAACGGACCGGGGCGCTCGCCTACGCCAAGACCTGCGCCGAAGGCGAGGTCCGGCGCGCCGCCGCGTGCCTGGCCGGGCTTGCCGATTCTGCGTACCGCGCAAAATCTGCTAGAATTGACGACCTTCGCGGCGCAACGAACGTATTGATTCTGCATACCGTTCATGCCGCAAGGTTTCCGCGAGTCGCACCTTGTCTCGTCCCGCCGCGGAATTCGCCTGTAGGCACAATTCGGGGTGTAGCTTAGCCTGGTAGAGCGCTACGTTCGGGACGTAGAGGCCGGAGGTTCAAATCCTCTCACCCCGACCACTCTTTCCCGATCCAGGACGCCAGCCCCAATCGAGGGTGGCGGCGAAAAGGATCTCCCGCCCTTCCTACGCGAAAGCCGCGTCCGATGCTCAAGAGCACGCGTGCGGGCCGCGCATTGGATGATCGCAGTGCATCATTGACAAGAAAAATCGGACCTGCTAAACGCAGCAATTCGGCCCGTCGAAAGCGATGTCCTGTCCAATTGTGTCGAGAATTCGCAGGTATCAAAGGGGGAGCTCATGAAACGAGGTGGATGGTGGATGCTGGTGACTCTGGCGGCGGTGATGGTTGCCGTTGCGATGCCTAACGCCAGCTTCGCGCAGCAGAAGAAGCTGGTCCTCTGGACCCACTGGGATCAGAACCCCGAATTCAACAAGTGGTACGCGGACAAAGGGAAAGAGTTCGCCAAGAAGACCGGCTACGAGGTCGAGGTGGTCACCATCCCGTACCAGGGATACGAGGCCAAGTACCTCGCGGCGTTCATGGCCAAGAGCAGCGCGCCCGACATCTTCATGGGGATGACGCACCAGTGGTGCGGCCAGTACGATTTCTGCGACAAGATGCCCGCCGATCTCGCGAAGACCTACGACGAGAATCTGCCGAAGTACATGGTCGAGGTCGGCAAGTGGAAGGGCGTGCGCTACGGGATCCCGATCGAGCACGGCAACTTCCAGCAGATGTACATCAACGTCGACATGTTCAAGAAGGCCGGCCTCAATCCGGACGATCCGCCCAAGACCTTCGACGTCTGGCTCGCGGACCTGAAGAAGCTGACGATCGCCGATCCCAAGGGCGGTGAGCCGACGCAGGTGGGCTTCGCGATCCGCAGCAAGGGTGCTCCGGTGGGGATCACGGACAAGTTCCTGCCCTTCGCGCACGCCTGGGGCGCCCGGATGCTGAGCCCGGATCTGGACAAGGCCACGGGTTACGCCAACAGCCCGCAGATGGTGGCGGCGCTCACGTTCTTCGGCGATCTCGTCAACAAGGACAAGGTGGCGAGCCTCGCGTTCGGCAATCCCGAAGATGCCTTCGGCCAGAAACGGGCCGCCGTCATCTTCCGCGAGTCGTGGTTCTTCGGCTGGCTCAAGAAGAACGCGCCCGACGTGAACTTCAAGGTGTACGCGCTGCCCTGCGAGAAGGCTTGCCCCGGCGCGGGCGCGCTGTTCCCCTGGACGGACCTCGTCTACAAGAACAGCCCGAACAAGCAGGTGGCGTGGGAGTTCATGCGGTTCATCAGCAATCCCAAGGACGACATGGAGCATCACCAGCTGCAGGGGATACTCCCCGTGTGGACGGTGAACCTCGACAGCGCCTACGTGAAGTCGCGGCCCGACTACCAGTCCACGAAGGACATGCTCGCCCAGCAGGTGCCGCCAACCTACTTCCACCCGAAATCGAACGAGTTGGCGACCGCCTTCGGTGAGGCCGTCGTGGGCGTCCTGTTCGGCAAGGGACAGCCGAAGCCGTTGCTGGACGAAGCCGCCGCCAAGATGGATCGCATCCTCAAGGACTAGCATTCATCGATGACCTGTACCGCCCAGGCAGCACCGCTGGTCGCCGCGCACTCGACGCGCGCGGCACCAGCGCGTGCGTCGCACGTCGATCCATCTCATGCCATGCGCCAATGGTTTCGCATCGCGTTCCCCAGGAACTACCTGGATCGCCGCAAACGCGCGGGATTCCTGTTCGTCCTCCCCGCGCTGCTGTTCTTCGGTTCGGTCTTCATCCTGCCGCTCGCCCAGTCGATCATGTATTCGTTCTACAAGATCGCCCCGGGCGGAGCGAAGGAGTTCGTCGGCCTGCGCCTCTATGAAAAGGTCCTCACCGACTCCGACGTTCTGGACCGCCGTCGGGAACACGGTCCAGCTCCTGCTCCTCTCCGTGCCCACGACGGTCGTCCTTGCGCTCGCCGTGGCGCTCGGCCTCAACCGGATCAGCAGTCTCAAGTGGCGCAACGTCTGGGCGTCGATGTACTTCCTGCCCTTCGCCACCTCGCTGGTCGCGGCCGCGCTCATCTGGCAATGGATCTACGACCCGGTCTACGGCTTCCTGAACTACGCGCTGTCGTTCGTCGGCATTCCGCCGCAGAAGTGGCTGCAGAGCCTGTCGCAGGTGCGCCCGTCCATCGCCGCCGTGAGCGTCTGGGTGCGGATCGGCTTCGACACGATGATCTTCCTGGCCGCGCTGCAATCGATCCCGGAGGAGTACTACGAGGCGGCCAACATCGACGGCGCCAGTGCCGTCCAGCGACTGCGGTACATCACGCTGCCGCTGCTCAACGCGCAGATCATCATGGTCTGCATTCTCGAGCTCATCTTCAATTTCAAGATCTTCGATCAGGTGTACGCCACGACCCAGGGCGGACCGGCGGGCGCGAGTCAGACCATCATCATGCTGCTGTACGACACGGCCTTCAAATTCTTCCGCTTCGGCGACGCCTCGGTCATGGCGGTCTTCGTCTTCGTCACGCTCATGGTGGTGACGCTTGCTGCAATGGCGATTCTTCCGCAAACCCGTCGAGTACTGAAGCGCCATTGGTCCGCGACGACATGACTGCGATCGCGCGCATCGAATGAGTCCGCCTCGCGCGAAGCGCGCTGACCATCAGGCAGGTCCACGTCCGCTGGCTCATCATGCTCGCGGTCGCCTGCGGCGCGATCGTCGTCTTCTTCCCGTTCTTCTGGATGGCGGTCACGTCGCTCAAGACCGCCCCGGAGATCCAGCGCGTGCCGCTCCAGATCGCCCCCGACCACTGGCTCAACTTCAGCAACTACGTCGAAGTCTTCAAGCGCGAGCCGTTCCTGCGCTACCTGCTCAACAGCGCCATCGTCGCGTCGATCGCCGCCGTGAGCAGCGTGGTGGTCTCGTCGCTCGCGGGATTCGGATTTGCGAAGTATCAGTTCCCCGGGCGGGACGTCTTCTTTCTCGCCGTCGTCGGCATCCTGATGGTCCCCTTCCAGTCGGTCGTGGTGCCGCTGTACGTCTGGATGAACGATCTCGGGCTGCTCGACACCTACATGGGCATCGTGGCGCCGGACCTGGTCAGCGTCTTCGGCGTCTTCCTGATGCGGCAGGCGATCGAGATGATTCCCAACGACTACATCGACGCGGCGCGCATCGACGGCGCCAGCGAGCTCCGGATCTTCTTCCTGGTGATCCTGCCGTCGGTGAAGCCGGCCATCGCCACCTTGCTGATCATCAAGTTCCTGTGGAGCTGGAACGAGTTCTTCTGGCCGATGGTGGTGATCAGCAGTCCCCAGATGAAGGTGGTCACCATGGGCCTCATGAGCTTCACCAACATGTACTTCATCGAATACAACCTCCTCACCGCCGCCGCGGTGATCAGCATCCTGCCCATCCTGCTCATCTTCATCACGCTGCAGCGCTGGGTGGTGCAGGCCGTCGTGATGAGCGGCCTCAAGGGCTGACGGTCGTTGCGGCAATCCCGGTTGCCGGTCGCCACTCACGACGATTCGGCGACTGCTCATAAAAATCGGCTGCCGCGCCTATAATTGCACGCATCGAGGTGGCTACGGCGATTCGCCACGCTGAGCGCGATGACGTTACGCAAATCAAGGAGGGTCCCCATGTTCCATCGTTGCCTGTGCATGGCGCTCGCGCTGGTTCGCCTCCGTCGCGCTCGCGCAGACCGCCCCGCCCGGCTATCCGGCCGATTACGCGCAGACCATCGCCGCCGCCAACAAGGAAGGCAAGGTCGTCATCTACAGCGCGCTCGACACCAAGGCCGCGCAGCCGCTGATCAAGGACTTCAGCGCGCTCTATCCCGGCATCAAGGTCGAATACAGCGATCATGAATTCGACCGAGCTGTACAACCGCTTCATCGCGGAAGTCGGCGTCGGGCCAGGGCTCGGCGGACGTCATGTGGAGCTCGGCGATGGACCTGCAGGTGAAGCTCGTCGACGAGGGCCAGGCGCTTGCCTACGCTGTCGCCCGAGGCGGCGAAGCTGCCGGCCTGGGCCGTCTACAAGAACCAGGCGTACGGCACGACGTACGAGCCCGCGGTGTTCATCTACAACAAGCGGCTGGTGACCGCCGACGAAGTCCCGCAGGACCACGCGGCGTTCGCCAAGCTGATCAACACCAAGGCCGACAAGTTCAAGGGCAAGGTCACGACCTACGACATCGAGAAAAGCGGCGTCGGCTTCATGTTCGTCGTGCAGGACACCAAGTACTTCCCCGGGATGAAGGACCTGGAGCAAGGCTTCGGCGCGTCGAGCTATCGCGTGTACGGCAGCACCGGCAACATGCTGGAGAAGGTGTCCTCGGGCGAGCATCTGCTGGGATACAACATGCTGGGCTCCTACGCGCTGGTGCGCGCGAAGAAGGATCCGGCGCTCGGCGTCGTGCTGCCCAAGGACTACACGCTGGTGCTGTCGCGCGTGATGTTCATCGGCAAGCAGGCGAAGAATCCGAATGCCGCCAAGCTGTGGGTCGACTACATCCTTTCCGCAGCGCGGCCAGAAGCTGATCGGCAGCGACGTCGAACTGTTCTCGATCCGCAACGACGTCGACGCCGAATACACGGCGGCATCGCTCGACCAAGCAGCTCGGGCCCAACAACGTGAAGCCGATCCCGGTCAGCGCCGAAATCGTGACCTACCTCGACCAGAAGAAGCGGCTCGACTTCCTGAACGCATGGAAGGCGGCGCTGGCCGCCGGCGCGTCGGGCAAGTAGCGCAGGCACGCCAGGCAACGGTACGCCGCACAGCCGTCTCCTGCGGGCAACCATGCGCGCCGCCACGCTTGCCGCCGTTCCGCGCGGCCTCACGATCCTGCTGACGGCGGCGGCGGTGCTGGCGCCGCTGGTGCTGATCCTCTACCAGAGCTTGCTGACCGCGCCGTTCTTCGACGCGCGCAAGACGGTCGGGCTCGGCGCCTACGAATTCATCTTCGCCGATCCGGACTTCTGGCAGCGCGCTCGCTCAATTCGGTCGTGATCGCCGACGGCGATGGTCGTCATCGCCGTGCCGCTGGGCGGCATCCTGGCGTTCGTCATGGAGCGCACCGACCTGCCGGCCAAGCGCTGGATCGAGCCGCTGATCCTCGTCCCGAGCTTCGTCTCGCCGATGGTGCTGGCGTTCGGCTACGTCGTCGCCGCCGGGCCCGGTCGGCTTCTATACGGTCTGGGCGACGGAGTTGTTCGGCGGCGCGCCGTGGGGCATCTATTCGCTGACCGGCGATCGGCATCATCGCCGGCCTGCTGCACGTGCCCAACGTCTACGTCTACGCGTCGGCGGCGCTGAAGAGCCTGGGCTCGGACGTCGAGGAAGCGGCGCGCGTCGCCGGCGCGTCGCCGTTTCGCGTCGCCGCGACGGTCAGCCTGCCGCTGATCATGCCGGCGCTGCTGTTCGCGGCGGTGCTCGTGTTCTTCCTGGGCTTCGAGCTGTTCGGCCTGCCGCTGGTGCTGGGCGATCCCGGAAGGCCACCTGGTGCTGTCGACGTATCTCTACAAGCTGACCAACAAGCTCGGCACGCCGTCGTATCACCTGATGGCCGCGGTCGCGATCTGCATCGTCGCGGTGACGTTCCCGCTGGTGCTGCTGCAGCGCTACCTGCTGCAGAACGCGCGCAAGTACGCGACGATCAAGGGCAAGGCCGGGCCGGATGCGCGAACTGCCGCTGGGCAAGTGGAAGTGGGTCGCCGCGGCGCTGATCGGCCTCTGGCTGTTCGTCGGCGTCATCGTGCCGCTGTCGGGCATCGCGCTGCGCGCGTTCGTCACCAACTGGGGCTACGGCGCCAAGCTGGCCGAGGTCCTGACGCTCGAGCATTTCCAGTCGGTCTTCGACGAGCCGACCCTCGTGCGCGCGATCTGGAACACCGATCCTGATCGGCACCGTCGGCGGCGCCATCGCCGTCGCGTGCTACACGGCGATCGGCTTCGCGACGCACCGCCGCAACGATGGCTGGTCGCGCTTCGTCGACTACCTCGTGCTGGTGCCCCGCGCCGTTCCGGGACTGCTGGCCGGCCTCGCGTTCCTGTGGGTGTTCCTGTTCTTCCCGCCGCTGCAGCCGCTGCGCACGACGATCTTCAGCATGTGGCTCGCCTACACCGTCGTCTGGCTCGCCTACGGCATGCGGCTCATCTCGTCGTCGCTGATGCAGGTGTCGACCGAGCTGGAGGAGGCGGCGCGCACGCGTCGGCGCGAGCCGCGGCCAGATCTCGCGCCAGATCACGCTGCCGCTGATCCGCCCCGGCCTGCTCGGCGTCGTGGCTGCTCGTGTTCATGATCTTCGAGCGCGAATACTCGACCGGCGTCTATCTGCTGGCGCCCGGCACCGAGGTGATCGGCGCGCAACTCGTTTCGCTGTGGCAGGGCGGCGCGATCGACGTCGTCGCCGCGCTGTCGCTGATCAACGTCGTGCTGGTCGGCATCGGCCTCGCGCTCGCGCTGCGCTTCGGCGTCAAGCTGCGCGACTGAGGCAACGCAAGAGGAAACGTCCCATGGCCGAGCTCACCGTCGAAAACCTGCACCTCACCTACGGCGACAACCCGATCCTGAAGGGCGTTTCGCTGACGCTCGAATCGCGGCGAGGTCGTGTCGCTGCTCGGCCCGTCGGGCAGCGGCAAGACGACGCTGCTGCGCGCGGTGGCCGGTCTCGAGACGCCGCACGAGGGCACGCATCAGGATCGGCGACAAGGTCGTGTTCGACGGCGCGGCGCGCACGCGACGTGCCGGCCGAGGGGCGCAACCTGGGCCTCGTGTTCCAGTCGTACGCGCTGTGGCCGCACAAGACCGTGTTCGACAACGTCGCCTACGGCCTCAAGCTGCGCAAGATCGGCAGCGACGAAATCGGCACGCGGGTCACCACGGCGCTCGAGCAGCTTTCGCTCGGCCACCTGGGCGAGCGCTTTCCGCACCAGCTCTCCGGCGGGCAGCAGCAGCGCGTCGCGCTGGCGCGCGCGCTCGTCTACAACCCGCCGGTGATCCTGCTCGACGAGCCGCTGTCGAACCTCGACGCCAAGCTGCGCGAGGAGGCGCGCGCCTGGCTGCGCGAACTGATCGTGCGGATGCAGCTCTCCGCGCTGTGCGTGACGCACGACCAGGGCGAGGCGCTGGCGATGTCGGACCGCATCCTGCTGCTCAACAACGGCCGCATCGAGCAGCAGGGCACGCCGCAGCAGATGTACAGCGACCCGGTCACGCTGTTCACCGCCGATTTCATGGGCAGCAACAACCGGCTGGCCGGGCGCGTGACCGAAGTGCGCGACGGCGCCGCGCTGCTGGAAGGCGACGGCTGGAAGCTGTGGGGCACGGCGCGCGCAGAGCGCCAAGGCGGGCGCGGACGGCACCGGCGATGATTCGCCTCGAACGCATTCGCCTGGCCGACGGTCCCGGCGACAACCGCCTCGAAGCCGGCCTCACGACGTCGATGTATCTCGGCGACAAGTGGGAGCACCTGTTCGCGCTCGGCGAATCCCGGCTGCGCGCCTATGGCGACAAGCCCCTCGCCGGCGGGCGCCACTGGCTCGAAGTTCCACGCGAAAGCTTATGGGTGTTCTGATGAACCACAGCGACGTTTCCGGCCACGGCCGACCTCATCGACGCGCATCCCGATACGCCATCGTGCGCGCTGCCGTTCCGCAGCTTCGGCCAGCGCCGGCGCTTCGCGGGCCGCATCCGCACCGTCAAGTCCTACCAGGACAACGTGCTGCTGAAGGAACTGCTCGGCACGCCCTCGCAGGGCGACGTGCTGGTGGTCGACGGCGGCGGGTCGCTTGCGTGCGCGCTGATCGGCGACATGATCGCGATACTGGGAATGAAAAGCGGCTGGGCGGGCGCGGTCGTGCATGGCGCCATCCGCGATTCGGTGGCCATCGACGCGCTCGACTTCGGCATCAAGGCGCTCGGCACCAATCCGCGCAAGAGCGCCAAGAACGGCGACGGACTGGTGGACGTTCCCGTCAATTTCGGCGGCGTGAACTTCGTGCCGGGGCATTGGCTCTACAGCGACGAGGACGGCATCCTGGTTTCTGCGACGGCGTTGGCCGCGTAGTCCGCAGCCGGGCCTGGCCCCGCCGACTCAATCGAACCCGGCGGCGCGAAAGCGCTCCCGGCCGTGCTTGGCCGTCAGCGCCTCGACCAGTTGCCGCGCAGCCTGATTGGCAGGGTCGGGCGTCCATGCGACGTAGGTCGTCGCCAATTGCAGCGCGTCCGGCAGTGGGCCGACCAGCGTGCCCGCGTCCACGTGCAGTATTTCGCTCACCTGCGTGATGCCAAGTTCGGCTTCGCCGCGCGCCACTTTCTGCACGACGTCCAGCCCGTTCGCCGCGAGAATGGTCTTGCCGGCAAGGACGCCGCGCAGGTCGAGCTGGTCGACGATGCGGGAGAAGTGAATGCCGGTGGTGGCGCCGCGCGCCGGGTCGCCGTAGGTGATCGACTCGGCGCGCAGCAGCGCCTCGCGGAAGTGGACCACGCTCGACAGGTCGGGACGTGGCGCGCCCTTGCGCGCGGCAACGCCGATGCGAACGGTGCCCAAGTCGCGCACCGCCGCGGCGGCCGCGGGGTTGGCACTCGTCCTGGCGGCGATGCGGCCGCTGCTGCTGATGACGATGTCCGGACGCGCGCCGGCAGAGAGCTTCTCATCGACCTGCCCGGCCGTCGCGAATTCGAACGTGACGCGGTGGCCGGTATCGCGCATGAATTGCTCGGCCACTTCCGTCACGGGAACCTGCACCGCTGCGGCACTCAACACCCGGAGTTCGACAGCCCCGGCACCGGCCGCCCAGCAGGACGCCAACACCCACAGCGCGACGGCCGCCCGGCGCATTCCCATCGCTTCAGCTACGCTGCATCGGCAGGTTCAGGCCCTTTGCCTTCGCAACGTCGACCGCTTTTGCGTAGCCGGCGTCGGCGTGCCGCATCACGCCGGTCGCGGGATCGTTCCACAGCACGCGTTCGATGCGCTTCGCCGCGGCATCGGTCCCGTCGCAGACGATCACCACGCCCGCGTGCTGCGAGTAGCCCATGCCCACGCCGCCCCCGTGATGCAGCGATACCCACGTCGCACCGCCGGCGGTGTTGAGCAGCGCGTTGAGCAGCGGCCAGTCGGACACCGCGTCGGAGCCATCGAGCATGGACTCGGTCTCGCGATTGGGACTCGCGACGCTGCCGGTGTCGAGGTGATCGCGGCCGATCACGATCGGCGCCTTCAATTCGCCGCTCGCCACCATCGCGTTGAACGCGAGTCCCGCGCGGTGGCGTTCGCCCAACCCGAGCCAGCAGATGCGCGCCGGCAGTCCCTGGAACGCGATGCGCTCGCGCGCCATGTCGAGCCAGCGATGCAAGTGCGCGTCGTCGGGAAAGAGCTCCTTGACCTTGCGGTCCGTCTTGTAGATGTCCTCGGGATCGCCGGACAGCGCGACCCAGCGAAACGGCCCCTTGCCTTCGCAGAACAGCGGGCGAATGTACGCGGGCACGAAACCCGGGAACGCGAACGCGTCGGCGAGCCCCTCGTCGTGCGCGACCTGCCGGATGTTGTTGCCGTAGTCGAACGTCGGGATGCCCTGCGCGTGGAAGGCGAGCATCGCCGCGACGTGCGCCTTGCACGACGCCTTGGCCGCCGCGACCAGTCCCGCGTGCTGCGACGGATCGCGCTGCGCCGCCTGCCATTGCGCGACGGTCCAGCCTGCCGGCAGGTAGCCGTTGACGAGGTCGTGCGCGGACGTCTGGTCCGTCACCATGTGCGGCCTGACGCCGCGCCTGACCAATTCGGGAAGAATCTCGGCCGCGTTGCCGACCAGTCCGACGCTCACCGGTTTCTTCGTCGCGCAGGCATCGTTGATGATCGCGAGCGCGTCGTCGAGATCCTTCGCCTGCTTGTCGAGATAGCGCGTCCGCAGCCGCATCTCGATGCGCGACGGCTGGCACTCGATCGCGAGCATCGACGCCCCGGCCATCGTCGCGGCCAGCGGTTGCGCGCCGCCCATGCCGCCCAGACCCGCCGTGAGGATCCACTTGTCCGCGAGTTCCCCACCGAAATGCTGGCGGCCGGCCTCGGCGAATGTCTCGTAAGTGCCCTGCACGATGCCCTGGCTGCCGATGTAGATCCACGACCCGGCCGTCATCTGGCCGTACATCATGAGGCCCTTGCGGTCGAGTTCGTTGAAGTGCTCCCACGTCGCCCACTTCGGCACGAGGTTCGAGTTGGCGATCAATACGCGCGGAGCGTCGGCGTGCGTCTTGAACACGCCCACCGGCTTGCCCGACTGGATAAGCAGCGACTCGTCGTCGTTCAGTTCGCGCAGCGCCGCGACGATGGCGTCGAAGCACTCCCAGTTGCGCGCGGCGCGGCCGATGCCGCCGTAGACCACCAGCTCCTGCGGATTCTCGGCGACGTCCGGATCGAGGTTGTTCATCAGCATCCGCAGCGGCGCCTCGGTGAGCCAGCTCTTCGCGGTGCGTTCGGTGCCGCGCGGCGCGCGGATCACCCGGTCGGCGCGGCGCGTGCCTTGCGCGGTGCTGCCGAGGGATTTCGGGTCGTCACGATGCATGATGGCTCTCCTTCAGTTCTGCCGCGCCATGGCGTCGACCTTGGCGATCCAGCGTGCCTTTTCGCCTTCCGGCAGGAACGATGCCGCGAACGAATTGCGCGCAAGCGTCGCGATATCTTCGCGGGTCAGTCCCAGCGCCTGCTGTGCGGCCACGTAATTGGCGACGACATAGCCACCGAAATAGGCCGGATCATCGGAATTGACCGTGACGCGGAGTCCGCGGTCGAGCAGGCGCTTCAGGTTGTGCTGCTCCATGCGCGGGAACACGGCCAGCCTGACGTTCGACAGCGGGCACACGGTCAGCGGAATGTGTTCGTCGGCGAGCCGCCGGCACAATGCGTCGTCGCTCTCGCAGCGCACGCCATGATCGATGCGCTCGACATGCAGCAGGTCGAGCGCTTCCCATATGTAGGCGGGCGGCCCCTCTTCGCCCGCGTGCGCCACCGCGCGAAAACCGGCCGCGCGCGCCGCCGCGAAGACGTCCGCGAATTTCGACGGCGGGTGCCCGACCTCCGACGAATCGAGGCCGACGCCGTGGATGGCCGCCTTGTGCGGCAGCGCCTCCTGCAGCGTGCGCATCGCGTCGTCGGCGGACAGGTGACGCAGGAAGCAGAGGATCAATCGGCTGGTGATGCCGAACTCACGCTCGCCCTGCGCCAGCGCGCGCGTGATGCCCGCAATCACGGTGGCAAAGGCGACGCCCCGCTGCGTGTGCGTCTGCGGGTCGAAGAAGATTTCGGCGTGCACCACCCCGTCGGCGTGCGCGCGCTCGAGGTAAGCCCACGTCATCGCATGAAAATCATCTTCGTCGCGCAGCACGTCCGCACCCGCGTAGTAGATGTCGAGGAACGACTGCAGGTTGTGGAAATCGTAGGCGCGGCGCAGCGCGTCGACCGATGGATAAGGCAGCGCGACGCCATGCTTCGCGGCCAGCGCAAACACCAGTTCGGGCTCGAGCGAACCCTCGATGTGGATATGCAGTTCCGCCTTGGGCAGGCTGCGGATGAAGCTGTCCATCGTCGCGCTTTGCGTCGTCATCGCCGCGGTCATCCCGCGTCGAACAGCGGTCCGACAAAGGACAGGAAGTCGCCCGACTCGACGCGGCGGCGCATGGCCGCGAGGTCGGGCGCGAACGCGCGGTCGCGGTCCCAGAACGCCGCTTCGGACCGGACGATGGCGCAGGCTTCGGCCAGTCGCGGCGACGTCTTGAGCGGCGCGCGGAACTCGATGCCCTGCGCCGCGGCGAGCAGCTCGATCGCCACGATGGCCGATGTGTTGCCCGCCATTGGCGTCAGTCGCCGCGCCGCGAACGTCGCCATGCTGACGTGGTCCTCCTGGTTAGCGGATGTGGGCAGCGAATCGACCGATGCCGGATGCGCCAGCGACTTGTTTTCCGACGCCAGTGCGGCGGCGGTGACCTGCGCGATCATGAAGCCGGAATTCACGCCGCCATCCTCGACCAGGAACGGCGGCAGCTCCGACAGATTGGCATCCATCAGCAACGCGATGCGGCGCTCCGACAATGCCCCCGTCTCCGCGAGCACCAGCGCCAGGTTGTCGGCCGCGAACGCGACGGGTTCGGCGTGGAAATTGCCGCCCGACAGGATCTCGCCGGTGTCGGCGAACACCAGCGGATTGTCGGAGACGGCATTCGCTTCGGTGAGGAGGACGCCGGCCACGTGCCGCCACTGGTCGAGGCAAGCTCCCATGACCTGTGGCTGGCAACGCAGGCTGTACGGATCCTGCACGCGGCCGCAGTCAAGGTGCGATGCGCGGATCGCGCTTCCGGCCAGCAGGTCCCTGTAGACAGCCGCGGCGTCGATCTGTCCGCGATGCCTGCGCACCGCGTGAATGCGCGCGTCGAACGGCGTGTCGCTGCCCAGGCATGCGTCGACCGTCATCGCGCCGGCGACGAACGCGGCGGACATGGCACGCTCGGCGGCGAACAGCCCGGAGAGCGCCAGCGCGGTCGACACCTGCGTGCCGTTGAGCAGCGCCAGCCCTTCCTTGGGCGCCAAGTCGATCGGCCGCAATCCCGCCAGCGCAAGCGCCTGCGCGCCGGGCACGATGTCGCCGTTGATGCGCGCTTCGCCTTCGCCGATCAGCACGGCCGAAAGATGCGCGAGCGGCGCCAAGTCCCCCGACGCGCCCACCGATCCCTGTCCGGGAATGCACGGCACGATGCCGGCGTTGTTGATCGCGACGAGCAACTCGATCACGTCCCAGCGGATGCCGGAGTGACCGCAGGCCAGCGACGCCGCCTTGAGGGCGATGACCAGGCGCACGACCGCATCGTCGAGCAACGCTCCCGTGCCGGCGCTGTGCGAGCGCACCAGCGCGCGCTGCAATTCGCTCAGCCGCGCGCTGTCGATGCGGGTGCGCGCCAGCAGGCCGAAGCCCGTGTTGACGCCATAAACGGTGCGCCCCTCGTGAATGACCTGAGCGACAGTCGCGGCGGCGGCGTCGACGCCTGCCCTGGCGGCTGGATCGACCGCGAGCGTCGACCGCTCCGACCAGATGCGCCGCAGGTCGGGCAACGTCAGGCGTCCGGGTCGCAACTGGAGTGGGGGCATGAAGGACGGTCCGGCGCCGGTGGCACCGGGGCGTTGAACAGGGAAGCGCGATTCTAACGCCGTCCGTACCGGCCGAACCGGCGAGACTTGCGGAATCCTACCCGAGGAACCGCCTTTGGACTCGCCTTCGCTGCCACGTCGCTCGCGCACTTGAGGTTTTCCGGCGACCCGAGCGGGAAACCAGCGATGGCGCAATCGCGCCTGAATCCGAGCATGCGCGCTTCGGCCTGCGCCTCCGGCGACGTCCCGCGCGCCGTGCACTGGAATTCCATCGTCGTAATGTACCGCGCCGGCATGTCGGTGTAGGTGCTCGCCGGCGAAGCCAACGGCGCCTTTTCCATGTTGCCGCAGAACCTGGTGGCCTGGCTGATCGCCACCCGCGTGGCTTCCGATTCGGTGTTGTCGGTGGCCCTCACCCGCCACGCGTTATCACCGATGTTGACCAGGTCGCCGCTGGTGGCGCAACCGCACAGCAGGGCGATCAAAAGAAGGGAGTGAATTTTCATGGGGTGTGCATTTTGCGATCAGTGGGATCAGGCGACAACCAGATGGCGCGGATTCCCGCGCCAGAAGAGTTCGATGTTCTCGGTCAGCTGATCGGCCAGTCCTTGTATCGCTTCGCGGCTCGCCCACGCTACGTGCGGCGTGAGTATGAAGTTCGGCCGATCGAGAAGCCGCATGAATGGATGATCGGACGGCGGGGGCTCCGTGGTCACGACGTCGAAACCCGCGCCGCCGATCTGGCCCTGCGTCAACGCTTCGGCCAGCGCGCTTTCGTCGACAAGACCGCCCCGCGCCGTATTGATGATCAGCGGCTTGCGTTCCATCAGCGCAAATTCCGGCGCGGCGATCATGTTGCGGGTAGCCGGCAGCAACGGGCAATGCAGCGTGATGATGTCGCTGGTTCGCAGGACCTCCTCGAACGGCGTGTAGAGAGGACCCATCCCCGGCACGCCCTTGTACGACGAGAACAGCACGCGCATGCCGAGCGAACGGCCAATCGCGGCGACCGATTGGCCCAGGGCGCCGTCGCCGATGATTCCCAGCGTCGCTCCAGCAAGATCGTTGATCGGATAGTCGAAGTAGCAGAACTGTCCGGACTGCTGCCAGGCACCGGCAGCGACCGATTGCCGGTAGGCCACGATGCTCCGGCGCAGCGCGAATATCAGCGCGAACGTATGTTCCGGCACGGTGTTGACGGCATAGTTGCGGATGTTCGACACGGCAACGCCGCGGGCAGCGCACGCCGGGAGGTCGATCGTTGTCGTAGCCGGTGGCGGCGACCGCGATCATTCGCAATCGCGGCGCCGAAGCAATGGCGGCGCCGGGCACCGGTACCTTGTTCGTGATCACGATTTCGGCGTCGGCAATGCGGCCGGCTACATGCGCCGGCGGCGTCTCTTCGTACGTGACGAGTTCGTGCGCGAATTCCGGCGGCCGCAGGTTGATCTCCGCGGGCAGTGTGCCCCGATCCAGAAAAACGATGCGCGCCAGCTTCTGCTTTGCCATCCGGGATATTGTAAGCCCAACCTTTGGTCAGCAAGTCTTCAGCGCCGGCAGGATCTCATCGTGGCGACCGCGGAACGACGGCTTAGGACCCAAGCCGGTGGATCTTCTCTGCAGAAGCCGTTCGACAAGTAGTTCAACCGAAGAGCGGGGCGAGAACCACGTAGGACGCGGCAAGCTGGTCCCGCCGATGTGCGAGCAACTTCTGCTCCGGAATCCGTTCGCCAGCAAGGCTGCCTGCGCCGCAGCCTGCGCGCGGCTACGCCTGACGACTCTTGCCGCCAAGTCGCGCGTTCGCCTCTTCAAAGGCACGCTTCGTGTGTTCCATGCTGAAGGGCCGCTCGTCCAACGTCGTCGGATCCCATTCGCTGCGTGGCGTTGCAAAGAAATCACCACCGTATACATGGATGGCCCCGGTAATCTGATCAAGCGGATTTGTCACCGCATGAATAGCCGCCACGCCGAGGGGAGCGACATCCCTCGCGTTTAGCTCTTTGGTTCCATGTTGCGCAAGGCCCCGATCCGCGCGACGGAAGAAAGTATTCTCCTCGCGCCCCGTGTAGATGCCGATGACGGCCCACATGCGATGATCATGCGGCTTGAATTCCATGCGCGGCCCCCAACAAATGTTCAGGATGGTCAAGTCATCCGCCTTGTAGATCGTTTCAATGCCAGCGCGTTTCGGTTCACCAATGATGCGCATCAATTGCGGGGGCGCGCTTACGGCCCGGGCGACGAGCTCACGGATCACGGCTTGAGCGTCACTTTCCTTGATTGCGGCGCGGCAATCTTCGATAAAGTCTTCCTTGTCGAACATGGCCAGTCCCCCCATCAAGTCGGTGTGGGCCGAGACTTCGATCACCGCAGTGTCCGGCTTTGGATTGGACAGCCAGACCGCTTCCCTACGCGACATTCTGCGCCACAAGTTTCGCGTCCTCGAACCGGGTGGCTTGAATGACGGCCGCCAACGAGTGACCGGTTGTGGCCGAAATCGGACCATAGGTGGCGTCCGCCACCCGAAGCGGCCGTGCGCGCAGTTCCAAGGGGAACGCTTGCTTTTTCTACCGCGGCGATGCAGCTCTCGTCAGAGTGAAGGAGCGGCCGCGATCGATCCTTAGCAGAAACTAGCTGCCCCGGCTCGCAGCTCAAGGGCTTTTAGTGGCCCTCCGGGGCCAACGCACAACTGTCGCAAATTCTTACACCGCTCGTCGAAATTGTTCTCGGCGCGTCCAGACCGTCTTCGCTAAATCCATGATTTGTTAGAACAGTCCGTTCGTAGGGTACAGCTTATGCATGCACGACTTGAACGGTCGAGTTGCATAGGGGGATCCCATGAGAATGCAAGTTCTTAAGCGGCTTGCGCTCGGCGCCGCCGCAGCCGCGGTGCTGGCAATGCTGCCGCACTCTTCGGGGGCGGAGGTCCTGCTCATGGATTTCTTCACGGACGATACCGCGGGAGCCGCGCCCAACGGCGCGGAAGTAGGTTCGGCATTTTACGGGGGCATCGCGAATCAGGGGGGCGCCAACGTCACGTACACGGTTGCCGATGTGGCGGGCAATTTGAAGCTGCGCGTAAATTCGCCAGGCCCCGCGAGCGATACCGCGAACGGGTCCATCATCGAATACCTGCCGACAGCGCAGCCCGACGTTGCGCAGGTGTCCTACGAGTTCCTCGTCGCGAGGGAGGGCTTGTCCCAGGCTGGGCTGAATGCTTTCGGTCAGGAACTGGTCTTCGACCCTCTGGGCCTGAACCTGGTGCTGTTTTGGAGCAGCGATGCCGACGGCCATCACCTCTGGTATGGAGTTTCGATACCCGGGCAGGGCACGTTCACGCTGACCGACACCGGCTTCGTTTATTCGCTGGAGACCCCATACGCGGTGGAATGGCTGATCAATACCAACAGCGATCGCTTCAGCCTGAGCGTTGGCGGGACTCCGCTTGCCACCGACGTCGCATTTGGGGTGGACGGAGACTCATTGCGCGAACTCGCATTCGCCAACGACTTCGCGACGGTGGGGACTCAGCAGATCGACAACGTGCTGATTGCGGCAGTGCCCTTGCCCTCCACTCTCGCCCTGCTCGGCATCGGCCTCGCCGGGCTCGGATTCGCGCGTCGCAAGCAATAACCTCGGTCGACATCAGCCCCGCCGCGACGGGGCTTGTCGTTTCCGATCGCGGAGTGTGTCGGTGCGCGTTTATTTTGCGGGCACCGGGCGCTCATGCCGCTGGGATAGTTGCTAACTCCTCAATTATTCATTCAGGGGGAATACATGGAACGCGCCGCTTCAGCTTTCCTCCGAGTAACGGCGATTTGGTGCTATTTGGCAATTGCCGCGTGTGCATCGATCCGGGCGACCGACACGCAAGTGACTGGGCCGGTACAAACGGTCACCCTTACCGCGACCGGAGTCGATAATTTCTTCAGCAGGTTTACGGGAAGTCCTGATGTCAAGTCTGCCAGCGTCCAGCTCGCGACCGGTGCGACTGGTCCGGCGACGACGACAGCCATCATTCCCATCGGATCGACGGTTTCGTATGCCTTTCAGCCCGCTATCCCGCCCTTTCACAATGGCGACATCCTGACGGTTGTGTGGAAAGGAAACACTACTTCCGGGACCGTCGAGAAGACCACGACTCATCGCTTCGTCAATCCTGTGCTCAAGGTGCAAACACCTTGGTACGGCCTCAATCCGGGCGAGACTGGCAGCGTCTGCATAGAATTCACGGACGCCGCGAATATCCCAGTACAGGTTGTGCTGAGTACTCCAGTACAGTTAACCAGTACGGTGTTTCCCGGTGGGGTAAGTCCAACCACGCTGACCGTGGCGGCGGGACAAAGCAAACCCGCCAACCGGGCAAATATTACAGCCAGCAATTTTGCGTGCCCAAAGCCGAGCGGTGGCGCCATCCTAGGAGGAATCCTCCCCCCGCGCCCACCATGCGACGCAAGTCGCGGTGTCGTCGCCACTGCGGTTTACGACGGCCAGTTGCTCAGCGCTTGTGCGGAAGCAGGCGAAACTTGTTGCGGCGTTGGCACCACGCATTGCACCGGGCCTGCGGCGCCGGCATCAATCTGTCCCTAGATTCCGGGCATCGCGCTACTTCAAGATTCGCTATGGCCACGCTGCGTTGTGGCCTTCTCCGCGTGGTTCGGAGCAATCTGCATCCGGTTAGGATGCCGCGCTGGCGCGCCGAGGGGGAGCCATGCCTAGAAACATCATTCTGTGTTCCGATGGCACCGGCAACACGTTCAAGCAGCGATCGTCGAACGTGTCCGAGCTGATCAAGTCGCTCGATCTCGCTGCAAACCCGCCGTGTGGCCGCAAGCAGTTCGCGTTTTACGACCAGGGCGTCGGAACGAATCCCGGACTGGTGCAGGACGCGCAGGCGTATGCGGGGTCGACGCCCGATGCGGCGAACCTGAAGGTGCTGCACGTTCCACACCGTACTTGGTGGAATCCGGCGCCGGTGGCGTGGGTGCGCGGAATGGCCACCGGGTATGGGTTGCGGGAAAACGTGCAGGAACTCGTCCGCGCGCTGGCCGAGAACCATGCGCCCGAGGACGATGTCTATCTCTTTGGCTTTTCGCGCGGTGCATTCACGGTGCGCGCCGTGGCCGGATTCGTGCATCGCTGTGGTCTGCCGCTGCCGGGAGCCGTGTTCGACGACTGGTTCGAAAGAGGTTTCCGCCTGTACGAGCAGCACTTCCCGCCGCCGGAAGAAATCAAGACTTTCCAGACGGCGCATTCGCGCCTGATTCGGATCCACTTCCTCGGCATCTGGGACACGGTCAAGTCATACGGCGGCCTCAAACCGATCAGCTGGCCGCACCTGCGCCACAATCCGTCAGTCGACAACGTTCGTCATGCGCTCGCGCTGGACGAGCAGCGCGCGTGGTTCCAATGCACGACCTGGGGCAGAACGGATGAGGTCATCCATGGCGAGCCGCTGGAAGACGATAAAGGGTACGCGACGCAAGACGCAAAGGAGGTGTGGTTCCGCGGCTTTCACTCCGACATCGGCGGCGGGACCAAAGAGCGGAAATCGGCACGCGTTGCGCTGCTTTGGATGCTGGGTGAGGCTGCGCACTTCGGCCTGCGCCTGAATAAGGAGGTCGGCGTGGCGCGCTTCGACCGGAAGAAGGACTTCAATCGCAAGATCAAGCCGCACGACTCCCGCACCTGGTGGTGGCCCGTGGTAGGCGTCGTCCCTCGCGAAGAGCTGCGCAACGATTGGCGTCCGCCGCAGCGCGATCGTGTAACCGGATCCAAATCGCCGCGGAATCCTCTGCTGCCCGAGCTGAAGGAAGGCCAGGACAGGCGTGAAGTGCTCGTACATGTCAGCGCGCTCGACGCAGTACGGCTGCCACACGTGCGGATGATCGAGACGCGGCCGCTGCAAGCTGACACGAGGCCACAGGAAGATACGCTTGGCGCCGTTGCCAAGCGGTGATGCCCACGCAACACCGCTTGCAACTCGCCGATGGCCGGAGAGTCGTAACGTCAGCAAATGGCCAGACGATTGCCTTGGCGAATATTCGCCTTTGCTCGCAGGCCATCGCGTGCGTACACTACAAACGCGATGTGGAATACAACTCCGTTTCACGCGATGAACGAATCTAGGATGCACGTCGTATCGGCGCTCGCCATTACGCTCATCGCAGCCGTGGCTGCGTACTCCGGAAGCACGGAGAGTGCCGACCTTCGAGGCTATGACGACTTGGTTTCACGGGCTCGGCAATGCGGAGCCGACGACCGTTGCGTCGTCGCAGGCGGCGTGAAGGGCTGCCGGTGCGCGGTACCGGTCCGCGCTGAGGAGCGCGGGCACGTGGACGACGCGGCTCATAGGTCGCAATGCGCGCAGGTAGAGCGGTTGTACTGTCCACAGCTGTCGGCGCCACGCTGCGAGAAGGGCCTGTGTACGGCGGACGAGTCGCGCGAGTAGCGCGAACCTCGCCACGGGAATACGTCTCCATCACACAGAGAGGACATTATGGAGCTTCGCAATCCACCTGAGAAGCGCGCAGACTGCTTCGCGCGCGCCAGGCATGCCGTAGTCGCGTTGACCACGCTTGCGGTGTTGGCCGTTGCGGCACCGGCTTGGAGCGACAAGACGTACTACCTCGACGAGTCCACGGACTTCACCGGAAACGGATGCGAGAACGCGGACCTCAACGACGTTACGTCGAGCCTGCGCGGTGCGCTGGATGGCAACGGCTGGACCGGCCAGCGCTGGACCAACGCGAATGCGTGGCCGCAGGACTACATCGAATCGACCATGTCCGGACTTTCCGGTGTCGATAACCTCTTCGGCGACAACTTCCTGCTCACGGTGTACGCGGGACACGGCAATCGCGCGCTCATTCAGTTCGGAACCATGCGCAACAGCCGTTGCACCGTGAATCTCGAGACTCAGTCGCGGCTCGGGCTGCAGGGAGGTAACAAGGCCGTCTATGCCATGTACGCGACGAGCTGCACGCTCAATCTCGACTCGCTTTCGCGCAACTTCAATCATGAGGTACGGCAGCAGTTCGGGTATCACAATTCGCCGTCGATCAAGGACGACCAGCCGCGCGACTTCTTTAACGCCACCGACGGCAAGACCAACGCCCGTGCGTGGGTCGACGAAATGGAGGACCGCCCCGGCTGGTTCACCGGCGACAACTCACCCATTGCGCTGACGCATGGGTTCGATTCAGGTCACTGCGACTTCGTTCGCGATAACGCGAAGCTGCGCGGCGACAGGTTGCTGTTCCCGCCGCCGGAGCCATGGAGCAATTTCTGCTGGATCATGTTCGATCACGGCGCCAGTGGATGTTGAAGCGCGCGATCGCGAGGAGATGGATATGAAAGTAATCTTTCCATACATTTCAAAGTCGGCAGTGGCGGCGTGCCTAGCAGCCTGCTTGACAGGCATCGCTTGGGCGCAGCAATCACCGGCGCAATTTCCGGATCGCCTGGCGAGTTACGAGATGACCTGGGCTTCGCCGAAGGTTCAGGCAGTCGCGGAGCGCGCGCGCGCGATGGCGGCGTCGATGACCGGCGTCGAGCAAAGCAGTGTAACTCCTGCCAAAGCGCTTTCCGCCGACCGCCGAATGTCGTTTACAGCGCGCGAAGCGCCGGAGCTCGAGATCCTGTATCTCGCCGACTACGATGAGATTCGCATCGTCGATACCGAGTTGGCCGCGAGCATCGCGCCGGAGCGCGAGCTGACGCAGGAGCAGGCGCTCGAGATCGCGCACAAAGTGTTCGACGCCCTCGCGCGGCGCAAGGCGCTCGAGCCCCGCGATTACGATTGGAAGAACGTGGACATCGCATCTACGTGGGTCGGTCGGGGATCGCGTGCCAACCCAGGCGTCGAGCGGAAGCGTGTCGAATACCGGATCACGCTGCGTCGCACGCTCAACGGCATCGAAGTCGCCAATGCGGGGCTTCGAATCGCCGTGCACATGAGCGGACGTATATCTGCATTGCGTCTGGGCGGCGTTAGTGTTGCCGCCCGGCGGTCGGGCGATGCCGAGGAACCTGCGGGCAAGGGCCGCTGGCTCACTGCCGGCACCACGTTGCAGGATGTCTCCGCGCGCTTCGAGCGCGAAGCGGTACCAACCGGTTCACGGTCCGCGGTCGCGTGGTCGAAGGTCATGTATGTCATGCCGGAAAACACGCGTTCAGCGGTCGTCGAACCGATGTATGTCGTCTCGTACGCGCTTCAGTTTCCGAGCGACGAGGGCACGACGGTGGTCAGCCGGCGCAAGACGGTCGGATTCTCGCTCACAAAGGCAGGTACCGGACCGGTCGACCTGACGCCACCCGTGCGACCGCCGCGTATCGAGAAGGAGAAGAAGAAGTACTGACTGCTGTAACGAGCATTTGCGCGCCACGTTCACGCCATAGCGGAAGAAGGCAGCCCCGCCGCGGGCATCGTCCGGGATTTTGGCGCCAATCGCCCGCAGCGCGCTGGTTTCGGCGTCGGCTGCGCGAACGCGGTTCCGAACGCCGCTCTATGAGGTCACCAAGCCAGCCGCCACCATTACTTCGACGCACCCGTACGAACGACCGATTACCGGAAATCTTTGTAGCGAACTCGATCGTCCCGAGTTGGCCGAAAGCGGTCAGCCACCAACGACCGCTGTCGATCCAAAGCGAAAGGGGCGATCGGCCAAGTCGCCACATTCACCGTTGACCTTTTGCGTCACGGGAATGCGGGGATGTTCGGCTCGAGGCCGTGGTCAATGGCCTCAGGATGGTTCTTGCTGAAAGACATCTTTACTTCCTCGACACTGTGTTCAGGCACGTCGATCATCAGCAAGACCATACCTTTCTCAACCATCGATTCGAACTTCCGCAAACGTGAACTCGGGACCGCCGCTCCGACCATGCTTGCAACCCACATTCCGAACAGGGCGACTGCCGCTGCCACCCCTACGATGGTAACGACTTGCCAGCCAGGGTCTTGCACTAACTGCACAAATAGCGCACCGGCCCCGGCGCCGAGCACAGCGCCGAGCACGAATCCGATTTGGGCACCGCGGACCATATCCGATTTCTGGAGTACCGATGCCTCGTGCAGGCCGTCCATCGGCGTACCTGCCTTCGCCACGAAGTGAATGTGGCGTTCCTCGACACGGCCAAGCAGTAGATCATCCATCGCCCGCCGTGCGCTTGCGAGGTTCGGAAGCAAATAATAGATTCGACGCCTCATCGCTATCTCCTTTCGTCGGAACTTTGATTGCGCGACTGCCACAACTGCCTGCGCTTCACGCGGACGCAAGAATCGCGACCGAGGCCAGTTGGCCATGCTGCGGCCGCCTCAGCCCGAGAGAGTATTTTCGCTCCACGGCAGCCGCCGTCAACCCATGGCGATTTCGCAGGAATTGTCGTGGCCATAGCCGTGGAGGCCGAAAGCGGTCTGTGGCCATCGACGACCGCTCACGACCCTGAGCAGTCCGCGCAGACTGTGAAAGCGGACGCCCGCCGTCGAGCACCGGCAACCGTCAGGTGCGTTCGGCAATTCCTACTTCGCCGGCGACGCCTCGACAGGGTATCCGGCTTCTTCCCACGCGGGAAAGCCAGCCGCAAAGTAGTACACCCGCTTGAAACCCCAATCCAGGGCCTTGGCGCTGGCGTAGGCAGAGTCGGGGCAGGTCTTGCCATGACAGGACAGGACGAATTCCTCATCTTTGCCGACGATGCGCGACAGACTTTCCCGTGACAAGGCGGTGGCGACGTCAAGGTTGAACGCGCCCGGAATATGGCTGCTGGCGAATGGCTTGGCCGGGCGCACATCCACGAATTTGACGCGGCGGTCGTGCAGGTTCTTTGCTTGCTGGAGATCGATCGAGGTGGCGCCAGTGACTTCGTAATAGCCGCCGCTCTTGCGCAGCAGCGCGCGATATTTCTCGAACGGTACATCGGTTCCCGCGCCCTCCGGGACACCCGCCTTGCGCAGTCCCTCCATCAGCCGGTCACGGTACGCCGGATCGTAGTTGAATATGTCGCCGTACCACCACCAGCCTCCGTACATCTGGACGGTAATGGTGTTGTAACCCGCGGCCACAGCCAATTCATTGAACGTCCTGATAGCCTCGGGGATGCCACTCTTGCGTCCAAGATGTCCGAGGCTCGCGATCAGCGTGGTGTAGTCGTCCGGGACATCGGTTTTCATTGCCACGAGTCTCTCGAGGATCCCGACAGCCTCCGCGTAACGTTGCTGGTTGAAAAGCGACATCGCGAGTGTGCGCAGATATTCCGGCGAATACAGCGGATCGAGCCGCATCGCCCAGCGTACCGACTCCTCGGCCTCCGCCGCCCGCCCCGTTGCATTGAGGATGCGCGCTTTGCTGAGGTAATTGGCGGGATCGTTCGGGGAAAGCGCCATGGCTTGGCCAATCTCAGTGAAGGCCTCCTCGTAGCGCCCCTGCTTCGAGAGGAACTCGGCCGACACGGCGTGGGCCAGCGCATTGGGTTGCCGCATCGCCTTGACGAGCGCCGCTTGCATGCGGTCAAAGGCGCGCTGGTATCCACCCTCGGTGGTCGACTCCCAGAAGGACTGGACGATTCGCCAGGACGCCGCCGCCAGGGCGGCATGTGCTCGCGCGTATTCCGGATCGAGCGCGATCGCCTGCTCGAACAGCGCGATCGCCTTGTTGGTTTCATCCTCGGAGCCCTGGCGATAGTGTGACCAGCCGCGCAGGACCGCATCGTACGCTTGCGGATTTCGGGTCTCTGCAAGTTCAAGCGTTGTCTGTTCGTCATGAGTGAGGCTTACCGCAAGCGCGGCGACGATTTGCCTGATGACTTTGTCCTGCAGCGCGAAGACGTCCCGAATCGACCCATCGTAGCGTTCCGCCCAGAGGTGCTGGCCACCGAGTGCGTCGACGAGCTGCGCGTTGATGCGAACGGTGTCACCCTCGCGCCTGACACTTCCCTCCAGCACGTAGCGCACGCCAAGATCTTTGGCCACCTGCTGCACCTTCACGGATTTGCCCTTGTAGGTCCAGCTCGAGTTGCGCGCAACCACCAGGATTCCGGAGAGCTTGGAAAGGTCCGTGATGATGTCGTCGGTCATGCCATCGGCGAAGTAACTGTTCTCCGAACTATCGCCGAGGTTTTCGAACGGCAGGACCGCGAGTGAAGGCCTGTTCGGAAGCATTGTCGCGGGCGCCGTGGAAGAGGCTTCACCATGCGTCGTTCGCGAGGCCTGGATGTACCACGCTGTCGTGGTTCCGATTGCCACCAGCGCGACAAACGCCGCGCCGAGCCACCAGCGCCGGCTGGCAGATCGCGCCAATCGTTGCCAGTCCCTACGATTTCGACCTTGTACGTGCGGTGCAACAGCTCCGAGGTCCACTCGGAATACCTCGACGGGTCTCTCGATGTTCTTGACCTGCTGCGCTCCGAGATCCTCGAAAGTGAAGCTCAGTTTGTCGAGAACTTGATCGCGAACGACTCGGCTTACGCAAATCCCGCCGGGTTCGGCCAGCGTTTCCAGGCGCGCCGCGATGTTGACGCCATCACCAAAGATGTCATCGCCATCAATGATGATGTCGCCGACATTGATGCCGACGCGAAAGTCCAGTCGCTTGTCCGGGGCAATGCCGTTGTTGCGCTCGGCCATGCCGCGCTGGACGTCAACTGCGCAGCGCACTGCATCCACGACGCTCGGGAATTCGAGCAGCAGGCCGTCACCGGTGGTCTTGACGATGCGGCCGTCATGGTCCGCGATCTTGGCGTCGATGAGTTCCCGCCGGTGAGCTTTCAGTGCCGCCAGCGTGCCGCTATCGTCCTCGCCCATGAGGCGCGAGTACCCGGCCACATCGAGTGAGACGATTGCCGCAAGTCGCCGATGGTCCCGGCCCAAGTGCCCCTCCCCCGAGCGTTCGCCCTACCGGATACTGAACACGCACCGATTGCACAATGTACCACCGGCCATCCTCGAGAATGTCCGGAAAGGGAAGGCAACGCCGGTAAACGACTGCTATCGGCGATTTCGCGCTACGGGCGCACTTGGCCGCAAGGGGCCCGTCGCCGGCGACCGCTACCGAACCTGACTCGATATATGGGGTCCTCCCGGGCAGTCATCCAGACGCTGGGAAGCGGCTGTTCAAATCGCAGTAACATTACGCGGCCAAGTTACCGCCGCGGAGATCACTATTGCAAGGCAGGTTGGCCTCAGGGAACCCCTCGCGCCAGTCGCCCTCTGAATCCTACCGCCGTTCCCTGCCGAGGCACACCTTCTCACTACAGGAGCTTCCGATGTTCGCAAGACCTACTGTTTACATGCTGTGCGCCCTGCTGCTCGTCGTCACGACCGCGGCGGGTGCGGCGGCCCCCGCACAATCGCTTGAGATCAAACTTCAGGACACTTCGACCGATCCTTCACTTGCGCACATGCGTATCGTGCTCGACCAGACCACGATCAAGGCAGGACGTGTCACTCTCCATGCGGAAAACCAGTCGAAGAATCTTGTGCACGAGGTGATCATCGCGCGCGACGATGGCGCCAAGGAGCTTCCGATGGACGCGAAGCACGACCGCGTGATCGAAAGCCGCGTTCGGCGCCTTGGAGAAATTGCCGACCTCGCGCCAGGCAAGTTGGGCAAACTAACGCTGAACCTCAAACCTGGCACCTATGTGCTGTTCTGCAACCAGCCCGGACACTATCAAGATCGCATGTTTACGAAGTTGACCGTTACCCCGTGACGCCGCGGCGGGTTCCGCCGACCTCGCCGAAGCGGCCGAAGCCGGTCAACGAGAGAAGGCGGACCGCGGATCAAGCGGGTAATCCCCCTTGTCACGATTTTCCGACAGGCGTAGTGTTGGCAGCCCGAGAAGGTCCCGCCTCGCGTAGCTCGCGGGGGCGAACCTTGCTGGTTCGTCGTCAACAAGCATCGAATCTCAAGGAGGCAAACGATGGGCAGAACCGCTGTCACACTGGTCATTGCTGTCTTGTTTGGACTCGCAGGAACGGCCGGCCCGGCGTGGGCCGACGAAGATCCAATCGGATTCAAGAAGGCCCTTGAGGATGAGTCCGACCGCGCCCCGGACAAGACTCCGGCCGCCGAGGCCTACCTGATCCGGGCATACCCCGAAACCACCATCCCGGACAGTGCCTCCCTCGCGGCACGCGTCAACTGGACCGCGCTGAATGCCGGCGCTCATTCGGCCGGCTCCTGGCAGTTGATCGGCCCGAGCAAGGCGACCTACCCGTCTGTGCTCAATCCGTTCCTGTTCGACGGGGCCCAATACGTGGCGAGCGGCCGCGTGACGGCCATGGCGATCTCGCCGAACTGCTCCCAGGGCAAATGCACCCTCTACGTCGCGGCGGCCGGAGGCGGCGTCTGGCGCACCGACAAGGCGCTCAACGGCTCGAACTGGCAATACATCTCGAGCAGCTTCGGAACGAATGCGATCGGCTCGCTGCTGATGGATCCACGCGATTCCTCGGGCAATACGCTGTATGCCGCCACTGGCGAGCCGAATGCCTCGGCCGATTCGGAAGCAGGAGTGGGCATCTACAAGACCACGGATGGCGGCCAGACATGGGTGCTCGTTCCTGGCAGCGACATCTTCTTCAACCGCTCGATCGGGCAGATGGCGCTCGATAACGCCGGTAACCTGCTCGTCCCGATCGACAGCGGCGTGCGTGGCATCAGTTCCACGGGCGGAGCCGTTGGCGTGCCTCCTGTTCCACCGCCGCTCCCGCGCGGGCTCTATCGACAAACCGGCGCTACTTTCACCTTGATCCGCCCGCTGAACGCCGTCGCGACGGCCCGTGGTTCCACCACGGTCAGGGTCGATCCTACGCATGCGGGAGTCATCTACGTCAACGAGTACTCGCGCGGAGTCTGGCGTTCGACGGACAACGGCGCAACGTGGACGCAGATCAAGGGGCCGCTCAACGCCGGCCTTAACACCGACCGTGCTGAGTTCGACGTCACGACGCTGGCCGGCGGAAAGACCCGAATGTACGTCGGCGTCGGCAATCAGTCCGACTCGGGCGGGAACAGGGCCCGGTTTTATCGTACCGACGATGCCACAGCGGCGGTTCCGGTCTTTGCGGACCTGACGACGTTACAGAACATCGGCTACTGCACTGGCCAATGCTGGTACGACAACGTCGTCTATACGCCGCCCGGGGCGCCCGACGTCGTCTACCTCGGCGGCTCGTTTTCCTACGGCGAACTGCACGGCCCGTCCAACGGACGCGCTTGGTTGTTGTCGACCAATGGCGGGACAGACTTCACCGATCTGACGCAGGATGCCGACCCCAATCATGCCGAAGGAATTCATCCCGACGAGCACGCGATCGTCACGGTTCCCGGCAAGCCGCTGCAGTTCATCACCGGCTCGGACGGCGGTGTCGTCCGCTCGGACGGCAAGTTCGCCGACATCTCGGCCAAGTGCGACACGCGCGGCCTCAATGCCGCGGACCTCGCTTTGTGCAAGAGCCTGCTGAGCAAAGTCGCGAACCAGCTTGTCAACATGAACAACGGCCTGTCGACGCTGCAGTTCCAGAGCCTGTCAGCGAGCTCGCAGCGGCCCAGGAATCTCCTGATGGGCGGCACGCAGGACAACGGGACGTTCCAGTTCAACGGCTCCCCTGTCGTCTGGCCGCAGGTCATCTACGGCGACGGCGGCCAATCCGGCTTCAACGTCACGAACGACGCGCTGCGTTTCAACACGTTCACCGGCCAGGCGAACGACGCAAACTTCCGCAATGGCGACCCGACGAAATGGGTGATCATCTCGGCGCCGATCTTCTCCAGCCCGGAAGGATCGCTGTTCTACCCGCCGGTCATTGCCGACCCGAATCCGGGAGCTGCAGGCTCGATCTTCCAGGGTTCGTTCTCCGTCTGGCGGACGCAGGACTGGGGTGGCAATCCGGCGTATCTCGAGGCCAACTGTCCGGAGTTCACGACGTTTGCGGGCCAGCCCGGCTGCGGAAACTTCGTTCCAATAGGCAACGGCGTCCCATCGACGCAGCTCACCGACGCGGCGTGGGGAAGCAGGGCCGGCGGTGCGGTCGCATGGATCCAGCGGGCCTCGCAAAACACCGGGTCGATGTGGGCGGCGACAAGCACGGGCCGCGTGTTCATCACGGAAAACGCGAGCGATCCCGCCGGTGCCGTCGTGTGGAACCGGGTCGACGTGGGGTCGATCGGTCCCAACCGATTCGTCACCGCGATGTATGTCGATCCGACGAATCCGCGACATGCGTGGATCTCGTACAGCGGCTACAACTCGAACACGCCGGCGCAACCGGGACACGTATTCGAGGCGACGTGGAGCGGAGCAGGCGCGGCGACGTTGATAGATCTCAGCTACAACCTGCCCGACTTCCCGATAACAGCCGTTGTGCGCGACGATGTGACGGGTGATCTCTACGCGTCTTCCGACTTCGGTGTCATGAAGCTACCAAATGGCGGCTCAGTCTGGGCCACTGCAGGTACGGGACTCCCGGCGGTCGAAGTTTCCGGCCTCACGATCGTGTCGAGCGCGCGGATCCTGTACGCCGCGACGCACGGCCGGAGCGCGTGGTCGATGCAATTGCCCTAGCATCCAAGCAGGGAATAAGTGCAAGGGCTGCCTTCGGGCGGCCCTTGCATTTGGTGCTCGCGGAACGAGCACCCGATCGGACATTGCTTGCCCTCGACGGTTTGTTCGACGCCGCCATCACGGATCATTCAGGGTTCTCCATAGTGGAGCTCGGCTGTGAGATAGCTGCAATCCGACCATTTGCCCCTGGCGCAGTGGAGCTGCTCAGGAGGATTAATTTGTCCTCTACAATGCACACTCGATGACTTGGCCGCTCGAAATCACGATTCAGCCCCGTTACGCGCAGGAGAGGCGGCCCGCAATGGCCCATCGGTGGCGGCAATGAATCCCCGCGACGTCGCACAGAAAAGCGCTGCTACGACCAGTCGGGACCCTGCCGCTCCGCCCACAGCACGCAGTGGGCGGAGGCAACGTATCCGCATGCGGCGATTCGCGTTCGCAAGCGTGTTCTCCATCGCGTTTGTCGGCGTGTTGACGGCCTTCTACGCCCAGAACAAGGTCGATGGGGACACTCTGGTGCACGCCGCCCTCTTCGTATTCGCCTTCATCGTTGCCTTCTTCTTCATTTTCCGGACTGGAATCAACCTAAGGTTTTCCGATCCGAGCCTGACCGGATGGCAGTTTCTCGCGGCCGTCGTCACGATGCTGTACGTGGTGTACTACGCGCCGGACACCCGCCTCGCTTTCACAGCGTTCTTCTTTGTCGCCGTCATGTTCGGAATGCTTCGTCGCGATAGCGGGAAGATCGCGATCCTCGGCTTCGTGTCGATAGTGCTGTTTGCCGTATTGACGGGGCTGCGCTACGCGAACAATCGCGACGCGGAAACCTTGAGCCTCGACATTCTCCAATGTTTGGTGATGGTAGCGACACTTCCGTGGATCCTGTTTCTGGGAGGGCATCTGAAGCGGCTTCATCAAGGTTTGGCCGACGTTCGGATAAAGCTCGAAGACGTCGAGGAAAAGGCAAGCCGCGATGAACTTACGGGCGTCTACAACCGCCGCGCCCTGCTCGCTGCGATGCACGATTCCAAACTGCAAAGCGATGCGACCGGCGAACCCTTCTCAATCTGCGTGATCGACCTCGATCTATTCAAGCGCTACAACGACGAGTTCGATCACTTGACCGGAGACCAGGTCTTGCGCACGTTTGCCCGAACAGTGCAGGGAGGCCTTCGCGCAGCCGATTTCTTCGGGCGTTATGGCGGCGAGGAGTTTGTGCAAATATTGCCGCGAACCCCCCTTGCCGGCGCGACGGCGGAAGCCGAGCGATTGCGCAGCCGGATCAGGACCATGGACCTGCCGGCAACATCCTCGGGGGGACGATTGACCATTTCGATCGGTGTAGCGGAGTACGCGCCGAATGAAACCATAGAACAGACCTTCGCGCGTGCCGATAGCGCGTTATACAGGGCAAAGCACCTTGGACGCGATCGTGTGGAAAGTTAGGGAACTCGTTCGATCTGCCGCAATATCTCGGTCGCCATCGAACCTGACCGCGTCGGGCCCCAAGGCATACGTGGTGACCGTTCGATCGTCGGCCCGGACCTTGACGCGTTCGTCGGATTCGAAGCTCGCAATGATTACTCGGCGACGTCTCGCACCCCGTCGCGCAGCGACATTACGATGTCGTACTCTTTGGCGGTAATCTGCACCACGCCGGCGCGGAATCCGGCGGCGTTCGCCTGGACGTATGGGTTGGACCCGTTCGGATCGATACGCTGCACAGCGACGTCCAACGGCACGCCGTTCGTCCAATCCTCGACGCTGCCAAGCAAAACCCCGCTCACCGCTGGACCGGAGGTGGCGGAATCCGAGGGCATTGGATCGAGGAACGTGGTCTTGATCTCGGCGCGACCGACGAACTCCAGTGTGCGCGCGACGAACACAAGCGCGAGATCGCCGGGAGCGAGAGCATCGCGATGGCGCTCCTCGCGGCCGACCGTCCACCTCTTCGCGTGCAAGAACGACTTAGCCCGCTCCCGGTCGCCGTCAGCCAGGTTGAATATGAAGTGCTGCATCTACACAGGGGTCACATTGAGAATCGCTCTCCTGATGATCCTCCATGCGCCCTGCCGGGGTCAAGATTGAAAACCCAAACCACTTGGATCGGTCACGTCCGGATTTCCAGCCACGCGCGCACCTCCTTCAGGACCACATCGTAGGAAACTGATTTTCCTTCGGCCTCGGCCCGCATGAACGCAGCGGCCCCAAGCGCCTCGCGCACCTTGTCATCGTGAAGCGCATCGCGGAGGTTGCCGGTCTGCGCCGACAAGGCCTTTGTAGCGCCGACCAGGCGCGCCGCGCGGATCCAGTCTTCGAGGCACGCGGCAAGCTCCATGGCGCCATTGAGTGAGAGTCCGCCGGCATACCGCGACCCTATCTCCTGGGAAATCTCCGCGGCCTCGCACAGCAGTTCGCGGGCACGCGCGTAGGCGCCGCGCTTGATGGCAAGCCCCGCGAGGTTCGTCATCGCCGCGGCCGCGTTTCCGCCGCGGTCCCCGATTTCGCGCGTCAGCGCCAATGTCTGTTCCAGCACCGATTCGGCTGCCGCAAAATCGCCGCCATCCTGATGCCAGTGCGCAAGATTCTGGAGCGCGGCAGCCATGCGGCGCGGAGGGCCGATTTCACGGATCATGGCAAGCGACTCTTCGAAATACCCGAGCGCGGCCGCGCGGTCGCCCTGCTCGCTCAGCGCCATTCCCATCAGTTGCAGCGTCATCGCGATTCTGCCCTTGTCTCCGATTTCGCGGGCGATCGCAAGGCTCTCTTCCGCATGCATCTGCGCATCGCGATAGCGGCCCATCAACATGGCGAAATTGCCAGCGGCGGCAATCGCGCGACTGCGCGCAAGCGTGCGCTCCTGCGCATGGGGACGGTTGAACGTTTCCAACAATAATCTGTAACCGACGGCCAGCGAGCCACGGTGCGTCCAGACATGAAATGTCGCAACGGCCAGTCGCAACGCCAGCTCCGCGTCCCGATTGTCGCGACCGATCCACGCGTGGGCCGCATAGATGTTCTTTTGTTCCGCATCGAGCCGGGCGAGCGCCTCGCCCGGCTTGGGCCCGACCAATTCCGGAGCCGCCTCCTCCGACAGCATTGCGTAATAGGCGAGATGGCGGCGCCGGACACTGTCCTGCTCGACCGTCGCGCCCAATCGTTCCAGCGAGTATTCCCGGATCGTCTCCAGGAACTGATAGCGCGCGAATTCGGCGCTCGTCGTCACCAGCGATTTGTCGACGAGATGCGTCACGAGGTCCAGGACATCGGATGCCTCGATCTCGTCGCCCGCGCACACGGCCTCGGCCGCCGCGAGCGTCCAGCCGCCGGCGAAAACGGCGAGCCGCTGGAAAACGATCTGTTCGGGCGGCGTCAACAGGTCGTAGCTCCAGTCGATGCAAGCGCGCAGTGTTTGTTGGCGCGGCAGCGCGGTCCGGTAGCCGCCGGTCAGGATGCGAAAGCGATCGGTAAGCCGCGCGGCTACCTCATTTACCGACAGTGCGCGCACGCGTGCCGCTGCAAGCTCGAGCGCCAGGGGTATGCCATCCAGATGGCGGCAGATCTCCGCCACCGCCGACGCGTTCTGCTCGGTCAGGCGAAAGGCGGGTTGCACGGCGAGCGCTCGATCCTGGAACAGTCGCACCGCCTCGCATCGCGCCAAGGCATCGAGTCTCCAAGTCGTGATCGGGGTCCGGCGTTGCGAGGGGCATCACTGAATACGTCGTTTCGCCACCGACGTGCAGCGGCACGCGGCTCGAGGCGACGACTTTGACGCCGGGGCTGGACTTGAGAATCCCGTCGATCAAATCCGCGCTGGCCTGGGCCAAATGCTCACAGTTGTCTTGAACCAGAAGCAGCCGCCGGTCCTTGGCGAACACATGCAGCGCCTCTTCCACCGATTGGCCGGGTTCCTCCTCACGCCGAGCACCGATGCCACGGTTTGCGGCACGACCAATGCATCGGCAATCGGCGCCAACTCGATGAACCAGACCCCATCGGGGAAGTCATCCAGCATTTCCGCGCCCAGCTGCAGCGTCAATCGCGTCTTTCCCAGTCCGCCCGCACCGACAAGCGTCAACAGCCGCGTGTTTGGCAGCAAGGCGCGAAGCTCGGCCAGCTCCGCCTCGCGTCCGACAAACGACGTGGTCTGCTGCGGCAGGTTGTTGGGCGTGGACTCCAGTGAGCGCAGCGCGGGAAAATCCTGGCGCAACTGGGGATGAATTATCTGATACACCCGCTCGGGACGCGCCAGGTCGCGCAGGCGCACCGCGCCGAGATCGCGCAACGACACCGAGTCCGGAAGCCTGCCGGCGATGCGGTCGGCAACGGCCTGCGAGAGAATGATCTGGCCGCCGTGAGCGGCCCCCATGATGCGTGCGGCACGATTGACGGCGCTGCCGAAGTAGTCGTTGTCGCGGCGCTCGACCACGCCGACGTGCAACCCGCAGCGCACCTTCAGCGCGACGCCGTTGGTGGCGGCGGGATCGGCCAGCGCCTGCTGCAACTGCAGCGTGGCTGCCACTGCGTCGAGAGCGTCATCGAACACCGCGTGGACGCCGTCGCCGATCATCTTCACGACAGTGCCGCGGTGACTTTCAACTACTATTCGGATCAGCGCGTCGTGGCTTGCCAGCGCCGGCTGCATCCGCTCCGGCTCGTGCTCCCAGAGCCGGGTGCTGCCTTCGATGTCGGTGAAGAGAAAGGCCGTGTCTGCGGATGGGTCGTGCATGGCAATGACACCAGGACATCTCGCACAAGACGCCCATGCTACGGCAGCGGCAGTTCCGCTGCCAGCCGCCAACCCCGAACGGCCGCTCGTGCCGGCCCGCCGCCTTTCGTGCACCGTTCACGCGATAATCCGGCCAAGATGAAACTGAGCCCCAGGAGCCTGGTCCACCTCATCGCGTTGGCTGAGGAGGGACGCATTTCCCGAGCGGCAGCGCGCGTTCACTTAAGTCCCTCGGCCTTCAGTCGAAGCATTCAATCGGTCGAAGACGACCTGGGCGTGCAACTGTTCCACCGCAACATGAACGGCGCCACACTCACTGCCGCCGGAGTGGCGGTCCTGGGGCATGCAAGAGCGCTCGACTTCGAGAACAAGCGCTTCGAACTCAATCTCGACCTGCTCCGGCGCGGCGACTTCGACCGCATTTCCATCGGCGCCGGACCGATTCCGGCGTCCATCTTGGTTCCCGAACTCATCCGGGCGATGCATCTGCAGACTCCCCACCTGCGCATTCACGTGGAGTTCGGAAACATGACCACGCTGATCGAGCGACTGGACAAGAACGAGATCGACATTTGCATGGGCGACATTCGCTATGTGGCCGGCAACGAAGAGCGCTATGCGTCCAAGAAGCTGGCCGTCGTCAAGGCCATCGTTTGCTGCCGCACGGGTCATCCGCTGTCGTCGGCGGGAAGAGTGACCTCCCGCGATTTACTGACGTATCGGCTGGCGCTGGCGCGCGTCAACCCGTCCATAGAATGGGAACTCCATGCCTGCTTCGGGCTGGACGCGTCGGAAAAAATTCCCATGGTCATCGAGTGCGACGACCTGACCGTCCTTGCCAATCTGGTGGCGACGACCGACCTGATCGGGATCCTGCCTTCGGCGGTATTCGAGAAGCACTCGGCTGCGTTGAGCGTACTCGATCCGGAGGACCCATCGAGCCTGTATGGCTACATTCATGCGATCTGGCCCAAGAACCGGGTTCTCGCGCCTTCGGCCATCAGGATCCTGGACCTGGCGAGGCAAATCGCCCAGGGTTGAACTCAAGTTCCTGCAGGCCACGGCACGGACGACACGTCCCTTGCGGATTTCCTGTCCTGCTCGAGTGCCTGCTCCGCGGCTGCCAGCGTCGCCTCGAAAGTCTTCTCCGACGAGCGATTGCAGATGCCGATACTGACCGTGATGCGAGCATCGGGATTCGAGGCTATCCACTGCCCCCGCGCGATGGCGGTCCGGATCTGCTCGCAGGTCGCAAGCGCGGCTTCCGGCGAGGTGTCCAGCAGCAGCAATTGAAATTCTCCGCCCTCGGCGCGGGCGTACTGGTCCGCATGGCGCAGGTGGGACGCAATGATTGCCGCGACTTCCTTCAGCAGCCGGTCGCCGGTTGCTTGACCGTAGGTCTCGTTCAGCGACCCGAAGTTGTCGATGTCGATGATCGCGGTGGCCAACTGCCGGAATGGCGCGAACACATGGCCCGCGACGCGCGCGAGTCCTCGCGGGTTGAACGCGGCGGTGAGCGCATCGCGAAGCCTTGCATCGTCCCAGTCGCGGCTCCTCGAGATCAGCGATTCGGCTTCCTCCTGATAATTCGAGGCCCTTTGGCTGACGGAGTCGACCTGCGCGGCCAGCTCCGTGCTTCGGGCCAGCAGTCGCAACCGCTGCTTGTAGTGCTTCTCCAGAAATTGGCAGCGGCGGGTTGTCCAGTCCAGCGTGGCCGCAATGTTTCCGGCCGCGCTTTCCAGTAGCGCGCCCTCGGCCATCACGCGATCCAGCACCAGGCCAAGCTGTCCGGTGGTTGCGATCTCATCGGCAATCTGCAGATGGGCGCGCGCGTCGTCGTACTCTTCGCTCAACCGATGCGCGATCGCGATGCCCAGGTGCGCTTCCGACGCTCTCACTCGGATGCACCAGGCCTTTCTGCAGTGCCTGCGTGAACATGGCCTTGGCGCGCGCCACCTCCCCTGCGTGCAGCAAGGCCTGGCCGACAAGACTGTCCATCACGCCAGGATCGAGGCCAAGCTTCTCACCGGAATACAGGTTCCTTGCCCGTTCCGCGTACTTCAGCGCCTGGTTTGCCAGGGCTTTCTTCTGCACCCGCGACAGCGTCTCGCTCTGCTGCAGCTTCGTCAGCAAGCCGTAGGCAATGTTCGACAGCGCGATGTATTGGCTTCCCGCGTTGCCGGTCGCGATCGCAATCGCGAGCGCCTGTTCCAGCACTGCCTTGGAAGCATCGTGCTCGCCGGCCATTCCCAGCAGGCAGCCATGGTTGCAGTAGGCGGTGAAGCTGTCGACGGAAGTTGGCGTGGCATCGACGGCCGCAACCGCGCGCGCCGTCCATTCCAGTCCGCGTTCCGGGTTGCCCATCATTCCCACGGCAAAGCCGATCAACGTGTGCAGCCAGCCCAGCCGCTTGTTGAAAGCGCTGCGCTCCAGTTCTTCCAGCGCCGGAATGATGGCGTGCAACGCTTCCTCGTAGCGCCCGGCATTGCAGCTGCGTGCGCCGCGCGCGATGGCGCCCAGCGCCCTGTGCAGCGGCGTTTCGATGTCGCCGTGCTCGGAAATTGCCGCATCGAGCGTGCGCGACACGCTTCCCCGTCCGCCAAGCGTGATCTGGTCGAAGACGGGGGCAAAAATCTCCTGTGGTGCGTTGATCATCGAATCCCTGCCTGCCCAGTGATTGAAGTTGGGTCGCGCCAGCCGGCGCCGGCAGAGCCGCCGCGCCGCCGAGATCGGCCGTCCCGGCACATCCGCCGACCCGATGCGAAGTATAGGGCGGAAAAAAGAGGCGACGTTGCAATTATTGCAACGAATGAGCTACATAGATTGCAATTGACACAATTCTGCAGTTCTCTACACTGCGCGCCGGAAGTCGCACCCCGACAGCGTGCGCATCTCACCGAGCCCAACCCAATGAGTCGATCCGTTCATCTGTTGATGCCCACTACCCGTGGGCCGAAAGAACGCGCCCACCCGGCGCGTGCATTGACCCGGCTGGTCGCCGCGGCAAAGCGGCATACGCTTTTGTCCGGCGTCTTTGTCCTGGCCGCCATCACGACGATGCCTTTGCACGCGTCGCAGCTCGTCGCGCAGAACCTGAAGCAAATGATCCAGGAGTCCGACGTGATCGTGACCGGCGAGGTCAGCAAGGTCACCGACGGCATCGAAAACGGCCTCCCGTTCACCGAAGTCACGATGAAGGTCAACAGCAGCATCAAGCGCGACCTGGCGACGAACAGCAATTACAGCTTCCGCCAGTACGGTTTGCTCAAGCCGCGCAAGCTGCCGGATGGCCGCTACCTTCTGGCCACGAAGATCGAAGGCATGGCCACGTGGACAGTCGGCGAGAAGGTCACCACGTTCATGAACAAGCCGGCCAGCCGCACCCGCATGACCACGCCGGTCGGCATGGCGCAGGGCAAGTTCACGTACAGCGGCGCGCAAGTCGCCAACAGCTTCGACAACCGCGGATTGTTCAAGGGAATGTCGGTCGACCCCGGCGTGCTGAACGCCAAGGAGTCGGCGATGCTGGCCAAGCCGGCAGGCTCTGTCGAAGGCGAGGTTCTCATGAACTTCGTCAAGCGCGCCGTCAAGGAAAAGTGGATCGAGAAAGGTGTGATGCGCTGATGAAGACGCTAAAACTAACTCTGACCGTTGCACTGGCCGCGGTCCTTTCGGTGGCGCAGGCCGCCGGTCCGTTGCTGACGACCGACAATCCGCGCAATCCGCAGCCGCTTGCGCTGGGACATGAGCAAGGGTCCGGTCAAGGTGTACACCGACATCGGCGACTATTCGTACAAGGACGACGGCTCGGTATTCCTGAACAACGTCCAGGCCGACAAGATCACCGCGTTCGCCCTCACCCAGTGGAGCAGCGTAACCACCTCCACATGGAAAGCCGTCACCAATCCGGCGAAATTCACCAAGTTCAACCAGGTGCCGAGCATCGGCGTGGACGTCGTCGACGGCGCGACGGCCTCGAAGATCTACGGCCAGTACAACGAAGGCGGCCTGTACGTCATCTACGACCAGAACGGGACGGTGATCGAAGAAATCTTCGGCGCGCCGAAAGACCAGGTACTGGGCATCGCGTTCGCCGAGATCGCCGAAGATCGCGATGGCGACGGTTATCCCGAGACCATCGTCAAGGCAACCGCCGTGATGAATGGCTGGATCGTTTCCACCGAACCGGCGGACCCGGACAACGGCGTTCCGGCGCCGGACGTCGACGGCAAGCGCATCGCCGGCGTGTTCACGCACGAGTTCGGTCATGCGATCAACCTGTCGCATTCGCAGGTCAACGGCCAGCTGGGCTATTTCAGCTACCCCGGCTGGGGCCAGGATCTGTATCCGGGCGTTCCCGGCTGCGTCGCGCCAGTCCATTCCTGGCACAACCCGGACCCGAGCGCCAACAAGCTGGACCCGAAGTACATCGAAACGATGTTCCCGTTCATCAACCCGACGTCGCTCGACGAGAACGGGCGCAATCCGGGCGTCGAGCAAAGCACGATCGACCGCGCCGACGACATCGCTGCCATCTCGGATCTCTATCCGACGGCCAGCTATGCGAAGACCCGGGGCTCCATCGCCGGCACGCTCTACCTGAAGGACGGCCGCACGCCGTACAGCGGCATCAACATCGTCGCCCGCAACGTGGCCAACCCGCTCGGCGACGCGATCTCGGCGATGACCGGCGACAAGACGCAGGGCAAGGTCGGCCCGGACGGACGCTTCCGCATCAACAATCTCACGCCGGGGCAGAAGTACCAGCTCTACACCGAAGAGATCTACGCCGGTGGCTATCCCACCACGCCGACGGCGCTCGTGTCGCAAGCCGAGTACTGGGACGTCAACGAGCAGGCGAACGTGGCCAAGGACGATCCGTGCGCTGGCCAGCGCCATCACGGCGGAAGCCGGCGTCACCAAGACCGCCAACTTCTACTTCAACGGCTACATGGACGGCGTGCAGTACACGCCGGTGACCTACGGCTACCTCGGCAGCATGTCCAAGGACGGTGAGCGCGCCGCGGGAACGATCGACAACATTCCCTTCGTCTGGGATGCGAAGAAGGGCGTGCAACTTGCGCCGCAGGGCATGGTGGGAACGAACGCCAGCATTACGCGCGATGGCCGCCAATCGATCGTGCAGACACCGCAGAACGGCAAGACCATCGTGGACCCCTGGTCCGGCGACACGTTCATCACCAATTCCGCGGGCATCTGGGATACCAAGACGGGCAAGTGTCGTCGATCTCGGCAACCTCAACGGCAACACCTGTTTCGGCGGGAGCCAGATCGGATTCTCCAGCAGCTACGGCTGGGCGGTGGATGCAAAGGCCAAGGCGGCGGTGGGCACGGCCTACATCGATCGCAACGGCGACGGCAGCTGCGAAGGCGGCTATACCGACGAGGGCGTGCGCCATTGGCGGGGAGATCGTGCCCTTCATCTGGACGCCGGACAAGGGGATGCGCCAACTCAGCCTGGAGGGGATCGACCTTACCGGGGAGCCCTGGCACCGCGCGCAGGCGATCTCGGGCAACGGCAGGGTCGTGCTCGGCAACAGCAACTTCCAGAAAGCCTATGCCTGGATCGACGAAGGCAAGCCGATCGACCTGTACAAGGCAATCGGCGCGCTCGACGGCGGTTACGCAATGACGCCCGATGGCAGCCGCATCGCGCTGGAAACCGAGAAGGATGGCGTGGTGTTCTGGAACGCGAACAAGGGCACGCAACCCGGCGCCTTCACCAAGATCCGCCAGTTGCAGTGGTGCGTCGACCTGCCCTTCTATGACTTCGGGTTCAGCTGCGAGGTCGACGGCGCCGAATTCATCCAGAGCAATTTCGGGCCGATCCCGGTCTATACCAACGACATCAGCGACGACGGCAAGGTGATGATCGCGCGCGCCGGCACGTTCTTCGAAAGCGGCTTCCACGGCATGATGTGGCTGGAGGACCTGGGCTGGATCAAGTTGAAGGACTTCTTCCGCACCCAGGGCGTGGCGGAAGCCTATCGCTTCGGCCTGGACGGACCCGGCTCGATCAACGGTCGCGGCACCGAAATGGTCGGCGGCATTCCAGGCTATCCGCTTACCTGGTACGTCGACATGAAGAAGGTGTTCGTCTGCAAGCACGGCAAGTCGATGGAGACCGACTTCCCCGCGGGGTTCGTCGAGCAAGTAAAGAACGGCGCACTGATGGGACGTTGCGAGCACCAGTAAGCAACGCAGTTCGACGCTGCATTGGCGAAAGGCCGGTCCTGCGAGGGATCGGCCTTTTCCATTGGCCCGTGGAGTCAGTGCCAGGGATTCGCCCGCAGCCACTCCAGCCGGTTGTTGGCCGCCGTGACCTTCAGGGCCTCCGGCATGAGCGCCGCAAGCAGCTTCTCGTCCCGCTGCCTGTCGAATGTCTCGGCGGACGCGTGTACGCTTGTCGGACCGATCTCCACAATGAACGCTACGTCCGGGGCGTCCGCCGGATATCTGACGTACACGGGGCCGCGCTGCGTCTCCAGCCGCACCATGTCGCGCGAGCCCAACGAGGTCACGCGGGTGACGCCCTCGGCTCGCAATTGCGGAACGTAGGGTTGCACCAGTTGAGCGAGTTGCGGCTGTTCGGTCGCGGGAGGCGGCGCGGCGATCGCGGAGGCGCAGTACAGGACTAACGCGAGGTTCCTGGCGAGCATTGCGGGGCCCAGGGCGAACTTGAAGGGGTTCGTCGCCTGAAACGCTAGTCGCAATTGAATCCGCGTGTCAACTGCGGGAGTCCCCGGTGCCGGTCCTCGTGGATAGCCCAGAGGACCGGCTGATCTCGCTCAAATGGGGCAGACGACCATTTTTGAGATAATGCGAAGTTAGGCGTTCGTCAAAGCGTCTAAGCCCACCTCTTCAACCAATCAGACAAGGATTCAAGCCATGCGCAATCTCTTAGCTACCATCGGACTAGCCGTCGCAACCGCCATCGCGTGGCCCGCCATCGCCCAGACCACCGGCACCGTTGCCGGATCGGCGCCGGGCAAGGCCGGCGTTGCCGAAACGGTCAAGGTCACCGCCACGATTACCGCCATCGACAAGGCGACGCGCGACATCACGCTGAAGGGCCCGAAAGGGAACGAGGTCACGCTGACCGCCGGTCCCGACGTCAAGAACTTCGACCAGTTGAAGGTCGGCGATCAGGTCAACGTACAGTATGTCGAGGCGCTGACGCTCGAACTGAAGAAAGGCGGCGGCATGGCCGTCGCCCGCACCGATAGCGCCGGAGCCGCCGGCGCGAAGCCGGGTGACAAGCCCGCCGGCGTCGTCGGTCGTCAGGTGACTATCGTCGCCGACGTCGTCGACGTGAACCCGGCCAAGCAATCGATCACGCTGAAGGGGCCGAATCGCACGGTCGACCTCGTCGTCGCCGACCCGGCGCAGTTCAAGCTGATTGCGAAGGGGGATCAGGTCGAAGCAAAGTACACGCAGGCCCTCGCCATCACGGTGGAGCCCGCGGCAAAGAAATAACCCTTCCGGGGGCGGACCCGCCCCCTATCGGGCGGCTGCGCGTTGCAGTAGCTGCGCCAGCCGCCCGTGAGCGTCGCTCGGCAGGATGTCTACGCCGATTTGCGCCGCCCGCGCATGACGAAGAACAGCACCAACGCGATGATGATGGCGATCAGCACGTACCCGGTCATCCCCATGCCAGATGCTTCAGCTGGCGGCGCGGCACTCGGTGCGGGGGCAGCTGTGGGCGGAGCGGCGGCAGGAGCGGCAGCCGGAGCGGCAGCCGGAGCAGCAGCGGGCGCGGTAGCCGGAGCCCCTGCGGCCGGTGCTGGGGTCGGACGTGGCAGGCGCCCCCGGTGCGGCCGTGGCCGGAGTTGGCGCCGCCTTGTCGAGCGATGCCTTCACTTCCTGCTCGGTCACCACCACCGGCGCAACCGGCGAGACGATCGTCGCCGTGATCACGTCGCCTTCCTTCACTTCGCCGATGCGCATCAAGCGCCCATCCTTGAGGATCTGGATGCTCCACTTGTCCAACTGGTCCTGCGTAAAGCGCTTCCGCACGCCATCCTTGTCGCGGACGATGATCGAACCCGGCCCCGCCTGCAGCACAACGGCTTCCCGGAATTCGGTGACGTAGACCGGAATGACGGTACGTCGTGGTCGTGACGACCGCCGTGCCTTTCATTCCCGGCTTCAGTTCCGAGACGGCCATTTTCTTGCCGTCGACGGTGAATCGGAAATCGTTGGGGACATTGAGCCCGTGGGTGCCCTTCTGATCGTGGAAGACGAGGAAGTTTCCATCGACGGAAAGCACCTCGAAAGTGAGCACTTCGCTCTTTGACGTTGTCGTCGTTTGCGCCATCGGGGCGCCCGCGAAGGCGAGCCCCAGCAAAATCATCACAACAAACCCGCCCAGCCCTCTCGCCTTCGATCTCATGGTCGGTCTCCTTGGATTCGCGACGCGATCCGGTCTTCCGGCGCGGCGCGTCCCGCCACACTATCATTTTGGAATGCAACGCGCAGCAACGTGCAGCGTCATGCCGGAATGACGCTGCCGCCGCCAACATACGCCGGCCGGTGGAGGCGGTTTCTGAGATGGATCAAAGTTGCACCTTTTTGATGCCGCAACCGATGCCGGGAACCGTCGACACGATGGCGCAAGGCGATTACAGTCCAAATTGGCGGCGCAAAGGGGCGCGGCTGATTCCGTTTCTCGCGATGGACGACGTCGCAGGCGGATGACAATAGGGAGTGAACATGAAGCGCAAAGTTCAGTTTGGCACGATCGTTGCGGCAGCTCTGCTGGCCGCTTCCGTTCAGCAACCCGCGCAGGCGCAAGAGCAAGCCGGTGGGGTGCAATCTTGCGTGGTGTCCGATCCAGGTCGAAGTCATCAAGAACTCATCCGGCGTCGAAGTGCAGAGAGTCTCGTTCGACGAAATCCGGATGGCGCCGAAGTATTCCGGTGCGACGATCGTCTGGAAGCTCGTTGGCAGCCCCGACTACGAGTTTCGCGCCGACAGCGTCATGGCGAGCGGCGCCAATTCGCCGTGGGCGTCCACGCAGTTTCCGCTGCGGCTCATTACCCCCACCGAGTACGGGTACGACGACCTGAACAACAGCGGCATCTCCTACGGCTACCAGGTTCGCGTCTACAAGAAGGGTTCGCCGGCCGGTTCGACGCCGATCGTTTCGACCGGTACGATCATCAACGCCAATTGATCGCCCTCGGAATGCCGCCCGCGCTCGCGGGTGGCATTCCGGGTTGTCGCGCAGCCTCGATTCCGAGGAGGCGGTTGCACGGCAGGTCGCCCGGCCAGTTCGCCGCACTGGTAGCGCGTCGCGGCCGTTTGCGGCGGATCCGGCGCGTGGGTCGGCCCTCCATTCGGCGCGCCCTTATAATCCACTGCGATGAACGCCCGCCTGCCCAGCGACGCCCCGCTCTCGGCCCACACGCCGATGATGCAGCAGTACCTTCGCGCCAAGGCGGAGCATCCGGACAAGCTCGTCTTCTACCGGATGGGCGACTTCTACGAACTCTTCTATGCCGACGCCGAGCACGCTTCGCGGCTGCTCGACATCACGCTGACGTCGCGCGGGCAATCGGCAGGCGCGCCCATCCCGATGGCCGGCGTGCCGCACCACTCGCTCGAGCCGCACCTGGCCAAGCTGATGAAGCACGGCGAATCGGTCGTGATCGTCGAGCAGTTCGGCGATCCGGCGACGAGCAAGGGGCCGGTGGAGCGGCGCATCGCGCGCATCGTCACGCCGGGGACGCTCACCGACGCCAATCTGCTCGACGCCAAGCGCGACTGCCTGCTCGCGGCATTCCTGCCGCAGGGGAAGCGCGCCGGAATCGCATGGCTCAATCTCGCGTCCGGCGCGTTCACGCTGACCGAGGTTCCGCTGGCCGAGGCCGCCGGCGTGCTCGAACGCATCGTTCCGGCCGAAATGCTCGTGCCGGGCGAAGCGCCGGCGCCCGCGCTGCGCGGCGGCATGCCGCCCGTGCGTTCGCTCGCAGCGTGGAAATTCGACGCGGCTGCGGCAGCAAAGGCGCTGGCCAAACAACTCGGCACCCTCGATCTCGCTGCCTTCGGCGTGGATGAGACGCCATTGGCGGTCGGCGCCGCGGGCGCACTGCTGGATTACGCGAGCACGACGCAGATGTCGGCGCTCGCCCACATCCGCGCGTTGACCGTCGAGACGGCCAGCGAATATGTGGCGCTCGATCCCGCGACGCGGCGCAACCTGGAGATCACCGCGACCTTGTCGGGCGACGCCGCGCCAACGCTGTTCTCGCTGCTCGACGGCTGCGCCACCGCGGCGGGCAGCCGATTGTTGCGTGTTTGGCTGACGCAACCGCTGCGGTCGCAGGCAAAGGCTTCGGCCCGGCACGACGCCGCGGACGCGCTGCGTGGCAACGGACCCGTTGCCCGCGCGCTCGTGGCGGGCTTGAAGAAGACCATCGACGTCGAGCGCGTCGTCGGCCGCATCGCCCTGCGCAACGCGCGGCCGCGCGATCTCGCGGGCCTGCGCGACACGCTGGCCCGGCTGCCCGACCTGCGCGCGACGGCGGCGGCCATCGACGCGCCGCTGCTGCGCGCCGCGACCGGCGGCCTCGATGTCGACGCGCAATGGGCGACGCTGCTTGCGCGGGCAATCGCTCCCGAGCCCGCGGCACTGGTCCGCGACGGCGGCGTGATCGCCGACCGGATTCGACGCCGAGCTGGACGAACTGCGCGCGATCGACGCGAACTGCGGCGAGTTCCTCGTGGCGCTGGAGGCGCGCGAGCGCGAACGCACCGGCATCGCCAATCTCAAGGTCGAATACAACCGCGTGCACGGCTTCTACATCGAAGTCACCAACACGCACGTCGAGAAGATTCCCGACGACTACCGCCGCCGGCAGACGCTCAAGAACGCCGAGCGCTACATCACGCCGGAACTGAAGACGTTCGAGGACAAGGCGCTGTCCGCGCAGGAGCGAGCGCTGGCGCGCGAGAAGTGGCTGTTCGAGCGGCTGCTGGACGACCTGTCGCCGGCGATTCCCGTGCTGCAGGACGCCGCGACGGCGCTGGCCACGCTCGACGTGCTCGCCAACCTCGCGGAACGCGCCGACGCGCTGCGTCTGACGCGGCCGACCTTCGTCGCGGAATCCGGCATCGCGATTCGTGGCGGCCGGCATCCGGTGGTCGAGGGACAAGTCGAGAGCTTCATTCCCAACGACGTCACGCTGGCGCAGGATCGGCGCCTGCTGATCGTCACCGGCCCCAACATGGGCGGCAAGTCGACGTACATGCGGCAGACGGCGGTGGTCGCGCTGCTGGCGTGTTGCGGAATCCACGTGCCCGCCGACAGCGCGGAAATCGGACCGCTCGACGCGATCTACACGCGCATCGGCGCGGCCGACGACTTGGCCGGCGGCCGCTCGACGTTCATGGTCGAGATGACCGAGGCCGCCTACATCCTGAATCGGGCGACGCCGCAGAGCCTGGTGCTGATCGACGAGATCGGCCGCGGCACGTCCACGTTCGACGGGCTGGCGCTGGCGTGGGCGATCGCGCACCGATTGGCGGAGCGCAATCGCTGCCTGTCGCTGTTCGCGACGCATTATTTCGAACTCACGGCGCTGGCGGCCGAACTGGACGGTTGCGCGAACGTGCACTTCGACGCCGCCGAGCACAGGGACAGCATCGTGTTCCTGCACGCGGTCGCGGAAGGCCCGGCCAACAGGAGCTACGGCCTGCAGGTGGCGAAGCTGGCGGGCGTGCCCGCGGAAACCGTGCGCCAGGCCAAGGCCTATCTCGCGCGCCTCGACCAGTTCTCCGCGCGCAACGCCGCGCAGGACGACCTATTCGGAAGCACTGCGGCGGCGGGACCTGCCAGCCTGCCTGCCGCCGACCCGCGTGCGACCGATGTGCTGGAGAGGCTGCTCGCGCTGGACCCGGACGCGCTGTCGCCGCGCGAGGCGCTGGAAGCCCTCTACGCGCTGAAGAAGCTCGCCGATGCCGGTCCGGACGACAGAACCTGACGCAAGATCCCGGCGAGGGGCGCGAGAGCCGCAGTTGGCAAATGCGGGCCCGCAGCGAGCCCCGAGATAGTACATAGAGGTACAGCGAGGGGCGAGCCTCATTTGCCACTAAGCACGACAATGCTATCGGGCCGCGCAGCCCATTTTGCGTCAGGTTCTCAGTGGTGGTGGTGGCCGTCGGGGCCATGCGCATGACCGTGCGCGATTTCCTCGGCCGATGCCTTGCGAACGCCCGAGCACGTTGCAGTCGAAGCGCAGGCGCTGCCCGGCGAGCTCGTGGTTGCCGTCGAGCACGGCCTTGCCGTCCGCGATGCCGGTCACGCGCCAGACGACTTCGGCGCCGTCCTGCTCGGCGACCAGGTAGCCGCCGATCGCGATGTCGGGCGGCAGGTCCGCCACCGGTTCGATGCGGATCATCTTGGCGTCGTATTCGCCGAACGCGTCCACCGGTTCCAGCGTGATGGAGATCGAATCGCCGGCCTTCTTGCCGTTCAGCGCGTCCTCGATCTTGGGAAAGATCCCCGAGTGCGTGCCGTGAAGATAGACGACAGGTTCCGGCGATTCTTCGAGCATCTGGTTGCCCGAATCGAAAAGCTTGAAGGAAATCGTGACAACCGAGTTGTTCGCTATGTTCATCGTCGGGCTCGCGGCGGGAGGATTGGGGAAGCGTCGCGAATGCCTGGTGCGCAGGGTCGCGGCACGCGATTGTAACCGGATCGTTCCTTCGGGTTGCACCGAGTGCTAACCTCCCGTGGATGCCTGCTACGGATGCCTCGACCCGGACATTGCTGGGCGGCCTCGCGCCGTCGACGTTCCTGCGCCGGTTCTGGCAGAAGGAGGCCCGCCTGGTTCGCGGCGCCGTGCAGGGGTTTGCCGGACTGTTCACGCGCGAGGCGCTGTTCTCGCTGGCGGGGCGCGACGACGTCGAGTCGCGCGTGATCGTCCGCAGCCGGGGACACTGGTCGATGGAACACGGCCCGTTTCGCCGCGCGCGCTTTCGCGCATTGCCCGCGACGGGCTGGACGCTGCTGGTGCAGGGAGTCAATCTCCATTCCGATGCCGCCGATGCGCTGTTGCGGCGCTTCGCGTTCCTGCCTTACGCCCGCCTGGACGACCTGATGGTGAGCTACGCCGTGCCCGGCGGCGGGGTCGGGCCGCACTTCGATTCCTACGACGTGTTCCTGCTGCAGGGCGACGGCCGCCGCCGCTGGCGGTACGGCCGCCAGGCCGATCTTTCGCTCAAGCCCGGACTCCCGGTCAAGATTCTTCGCCACTTCACGCCCCAGCTCGATGCGGTCCTGTCGCCGGGCGACATGCTGTACCTGCCCCCTTCCTTTGCGCACGACGGCGTCGCCGTGGACGCGTGCACCACGTATTCGGTCGGATTCCGCGCGGCGTCACACACCGAAATCGCGCAGGGTTTCCTCGATCACCTGCGGGATGAGATTGCGCTCGACGGGCGCTACGCAGACCCCGATCTCAAGCCATCCGACGAGCCGGCGCGCATCGGCGCGGCGATGCAACGACGCGTCGCTTCGATCCTGCGCGGAATCCGGTGGGACCGCGCCGCCACGTCGCGCTTCCTCGGCGCCTATCTTTCGGACCCGAAGCCGGACGTCTACTTCGACGCGCCCGACCCACGACTGTCGCGCGCGGCATTTGCGCGGGCCATCGCCCGGCAGGGCGTCGCGCTCGACCGGCGCACGCAATGGCTCTACGATGACGGCGCGATCTACACGAACGGCGAGGCCAAGGCATGGCCGGCCGGCGCCCGCGATTGTCTGGCCGGTCTCGCCAATGCGCGCAGGCTAGGCGCGCGCGAGGCCGCGTCGCTTTCGCCCGCGGCGCTACAGTTTCTTTACGACGGATACAGCCATGGATTCCTCCACGTCGCCTGAAATTCCAGCCGCGGCGGCTCCGCGCGAAGCCCGGCTCGACACCGTCGCGGCGCAGACCGCCGCCATCGACGAATTGATCGGCCTGGCGCAGCACAAGCTGCAGGTATTCGACGTCGACCTGTCGCAGACCGGCTGGAACACAGCAGCGCGCGCGTCCAACCTGGCCGCGTTCCTGCGGCGCACGCCGGCCGCGCGCATGGATCTCATCCTCCACGACACACGCTGGCTGGAGCAGGCGTGCCCGCGCTTGACGGACCTCGTCCGCCGCTACTCGACGGCGATTACCGTTTACAAGACAGGCACGGAAGCGCGCGTCGCCATGGACCCGCTGGTCATTGCCGACGGCCGGCACTTCCTGCACCGCTTTCACATCGACCAGCCCCGCGCGTCGCTTGTCATCGACAACTCGCAGCTGGCCGGGCCGCTGGTCACCCGCTTCGAGGAGATCTGGGCGACCGGCGAACCGGGCGTGGCCGGCACCGTGCTGGGGCTCTGACAGGTTGCACTGCAACCTGGCGGCAAGGCGACGCCACCCCTTTGAATTAAATGGTCTTTGTGTTAAGCTCTCGGCCCACGGTTGCTGCACTGCTGAGCATCTGGTCGGACCCGTGCGCGAAACCCTGCCCCAACTTTCATAATCTCCAAGGAATCAAACCATGAACAAATCGATCCTGGTCGCGGCAATGGTCGCGGTTGCACTGACCGCCTGCGGCGAAGACAAGAAGCCGGCCGCGCCGGCGCCCGCTCCTGCGGCTGCCCCGGCACCTGCTCCCGCCCCGGCACCCGCTCCTGCCACCGACGCCATGAAGCCTGCCACGGACGCGATGAAGCCGGCCGATACCGCTGCCGCGCCTGCCCCCGCGCCCGCCGGCGCCCCGGCCACGGATGCGATGAAGCCCGCTGCCGATGCCGCCAAGTCCGACATGGTCAAGGAAGCGACCAAGGACGCGAAGAAGTAATCGTTTCACGCGCCAACAAAAAACCGACCCGCGGGTCGGTTTTTTGTCGCCTCATTTTGCCGGCGGTCGATCGCGTCACAGCGGAACGCCGATTCGCTTCGCCACCTCGCGGTAGTGCTCGATGACGCTGCCCAGATCGCGCCGGAAGCGGTCCTTGTCGAGCTTCTCGCCGGTCTTCGCATCCCACAGCCGGCAACCGTCCGGCGTGAATTCGTCGCCGAGGACGAGTTCGCCATCGGGATCGTCCGTCGGGTGCCCGAACTCGAGCTTGTAGTCGACCAAATCGATGCCAGCGGCCGCGAACAGCGGCTGCAGGACCGCATTGACCCGGTGCGTCAGCGACTTCATCTGCGCGATTTCCGCGACGCTCGCCCAGCCCAGCACGCGGATATGGTCGTCGTTGCACAACGGGTCGTGCAGCGCGTCGCTCTTCAGGAAGAACTCGAAGATCGGTTCGGGCAGCTTCGTCCCTTCGGCGATGCCGTAGCGCTTGGCCATCGACCCGGCGCAGACGTTGCGCACGACGCATTCGACCGGGATCATCTTCATCGCCTTCACCAGCGACTCGCGCTCGTTCAGCATCCGGTCGAAATGCGTCGCCACGCCCGCCGCCTCGAGCTTGCCCATCACGTAGGCGTTGATCCGGTTGTTGGTCTCGCCCTTCTTGTCGAGCTTGGCGAGCTTGGCGCCGTCGAAGGCCGAGACGTCGTCGCGATAATGCATGACGAGGCGGTGCGGGTCGCTCGTCGCATACACGGTCTTGGCCTTGCCCTTGTAGAGCTCGTCACGCTTTTCCATTTCCATTCCCCTGTTGGCGTTCGGTCACGCGAGCTCGCGCCACGCGAAACCTTCCGCCTGATTGGCAATCCCGATCCAGTCGGCCGAACAGCCCAGCGCGCCCGCGAGCGCGGCCCGGGCCCTGTCCGGCGTATTGTTTTGCTTGGACAGATGCGCGGCCAGGATGTGCTGCAACCGGCTGTTGTCGAGCGCGGCCAACAGCGCCGCCGCGGCTTCGTTGTGCAGGTGGCCCAAGCGCCCGCTGATGCGGTCCTTCAACCCGCGCGGATAGTCGCTCGCTTCAAGCAGACCGAGATCGTGATTGCATTCGAGCACCAGCGCGTCGCAGCGGGTAAGGCTCGCCTCGACATACGGCGTGGAGATTCCGAGGTCGGTGACCACGCCCAGCTTCCAGACGCCGTCGGTGATCACGAACTGCACCGGCTCGCGCGCGTCGTGCGGCACCGGAAACGGCACCACCTCGAGGTCGCCCACCACGAACCGGTCATGGCTGTCGAAGCCATACACGTGGGGCACGCCGGCCATGCGCTCGCCCACCGTGGACAACGTCCCGAAGGTGAGCCAAACCGGAATGCCATGGCGGGCCGCGAAGGCCGGAACGCCGCCGACGTGATCGGCATGCTCGTGCGTGACGACAATGGCGTCGAGGGATTCGGGAGCAATGCCGATGCGGGCCAGGCGCGCCGCGGTGTCGCGCACGCCGAACCCGCAGTCGATCATGACGCGGGTGGACCCCGCCTCGACGACGAGGCCGTTGCCCTCGCTGCCGCTGCCGATCGACGAGAAGCGCACTACGACTTCCGCGTTACTTGAGCTGGTCCTTGAGCATCGTGAGGATCTTCTCGCTCGTCGCCGACTTGTCGGGAATGCCGCCCGGGTCCTGCACGCTGACTACGCTGATCGGCGTCGCCTCGGCCACCATGATCTGGTACTGCTCGGGCTTGCCCTTGTCGTCGGTCTTCCAGAACTGCAATTTCGACCAGATGCTTTCGCTGCCGGACTTGAGCGCTGTCGGGATCGCCGAAGCGGACGAAGTACACGCCGCGCGAACGGTCGCGGTCGACCACGGTGAAACCGATGCGGTCGAGCGCTAGACCCACGCGGCGCCACGCGCGGTCGAACTGGTCGTCGACCACGAGCTTGTAGGAGCCGTCGGCATTCTTCTCGACGCGAGCCTTGTCGGGCGAGCTGGCAGCCTGCGCGACCGCGGTGCGCGCCGCCGTTTCCGGCGCGCCGAACTTCATCATCATCCGCGTCAGCATTTCCGCCTCGACCTCGGGGTTCGGCGGCACCACCGCCCACACGAAGGCCGCGCCGGCGTGATCGATGGTGGTGGTCGGCACCTGTTCCATCGCCCGCGCCGAAATGAAGATCTCCACGGTACCGGGTTCGACGCCGCGTTCGATGCGCGTGCGGAACTTGTCGCGCTTGTACGTGCCGCCGAAGACGTCCGCCACGTTGCCCAGCGTGCGCTGCAGGAAATCCTGCGGCGCCGCCGCGCGGTTTTCGGCCCAGTCGGTTTCCATGACGCCGCTGGTGGGCTGGTCGACCGCAATGGAAAACCCATTCTCCTGCCAGAACGAGCGGACCATGTTCCACGACTGCTCCGGCGTGGCCTTGACCACCAGCCAGCGCTCGCTGCCGGCGCGGACGATCTTGGCGTCCGGCACCGTGGGCAGCAAGTCGCCGCGACCGCTCTTGTTGGCGTTCTGCGCCGCGAGGCCCGATGCCGAATTGACCTGGTAGCGGTCGTCGTAACGCGGCGTGGTCAGGTCCGGCGGCAGTTCGAGCGACGGCGTGCTCGACGCGGACTTGTAGTCGATGCGCTTGGTGAGCGAGAAGTTGCCCGACGAGCAGCCGCCCAGCAGCAATCCCAGCGACGCTGCAAGGAGGGCCGTGGCCCCGTATTTGCGTGACATGATGTGCATCGGCATTACCTCTTCCATCAAGCGAGACAGCCGGCTTCGCTCAGCGCGTCGCGGACGGTCTGGTGAAATTGCGGCGACAGCTGCACCAACGGCAGCCGAAGTTCATTCTTGATCAAGCCCATTTGCGCGAGCGCCCATTTGGTCGGGATCGGGTTCGCTTCGACGAACAGCGCGCGGTGCAGGCCGAGCACGCGGTTGTTGCACTCGCGCGCCGCGATGACGTTGCCCGCCAGCGCTGCGGCGCACATCTGCGTCATCAATCTTCGGCGCCACGTTGGCGGTCACGGAAATGACGCCGTGGCCGCCCATCAGGATCAGCGGCAGCGCCGTGATGTCCTCGCCGCTGTACACCGCGAAGTCGCGGTGACCCGCGTCCGCCAGCGCCTTGATCAGCTCGCTGCCCCGCCCGATGTCTGCCGTGGCGTCCTTGATGCCGATGATGCCCGGGACCTCGGCAAGGCGCAACGTCGTCTCGGTGGAGAGATCGGCGACGGTGCGCCCGGGAACGTTGTAGAGCACCATCGGCAGCGCCGCGGACTCCGCGATCGCGCGAAAGTGGCGGTACAGCCCTTCCTGCGTCGGCTTGTTGTAATAGGGAACCACGGAAAGATGGCAATCGGCGCCGACCTTGGCCGCGTACTTGGCGAAGTGGATGGCCTCCGCGGTGGAGTTGGCGCCGGTACCGGCCATCACCGGGATGCGCCCCGCGGCGTGCTCGACGGCGGTCTTGATGAGCAGGCAGTGCTCGTCCACCGTGACCGTCGGCGACTCGCCGGTCGTGCCGACGATCACGATGCCGGCGGTGCCGTTCGCGATCTGGAAATCGATGAGCTTGCGCAGCGCCGGCAGGTCGAGCGCACCGCCCTCCTGCATTGGCGTCGCGATCGCGACGAGGCTTCCGGTCAGCATTATTTTTCGTGAGCGAAATTACGCATTTTACCCCATTGGCGCGCAGCACGCGTCGCCCCGATTCGACCGGAACCGCGGTGCCGCGTTCCGTGGCCGATGCGAGCCTTCAGCCCAGCGGCGGCGGCCACGCCCGCGCCGCACCGACGGCGGCGAGCCGCTGCATGACGGCCGGTCTGCCCGAGAGGTCCGCCAAGCCTTGCTCGAACGCGACCACCGTCAGGGGCTGCGGCGGCGCGGCCGCGAACTCGAGCAGCTCGCCCGGACGCAGCAGGAACGCCGGATTGGCCGGCCGGCCGTAAGCCTCGTTACCCTGCGCGAACGTCTCGTACAGAAGGACGCCATCGTCGGCCAGCGCCGCACGCAGCTTCGGCAGCAGCGGGCGATGCAGGTAATGGCTGACCACGATCGCGTCGAAGCGCTCTTCGCCAAACGGCCACGGTTCGCCCTCGAGGTCCGCCAGGCAGGTCGCGATGCCGGGCGCCCGCGCCAGCGTGGCGAGCGCCGCGGCGTCGCGGTCGACAGCGACGACTGTTGCGCCCCGCGCCGCGAAATGCAGCGCGTGGCGGCCGTAACCGCACGCCAGATCGAGCACGCGCGCGCCCGCCGGGACAAGTGACGCAAAGCGCGCGATCCATGGCGACGGCGCGAGGCCGAAATGCGGGTTCGACGGGGTATTCACGCGATGCCTCGCCTCGCGCGGGCCTTGACCGGCGTCTGTGGCCGCGGGGGTGGGATCTGGGCGCGGGGCCGGCTGCGAACATGCGGCGTAGCGTCGGCTCGGGTCTGCGCCGCGGCTTCGCGCTGCAGCCAGTCCAGGAAGGCGGCGACGTCGGGCCGGCCGGCCGCGTGCGGCGCCACGACGACGAAATAACTTCGCGGCGAATCGTAGCGCTTGGGAAATGGCGCGATCAGCTTGCCGTCGCGCAACAGTTCGGAAATGAGCGGAATGCGCCCGAGCGCGACCCCTTGCCCGCCCAGCGTCGCCTGGATGACCTGATCGTAGAGGGAAAAGCGCAACGATCCCGCGGGCTTCAGGTTCGGCTGCCCGTTCGACGTCAACCACGCGGGCCAGTTGAGCCAGGGCATGAAGCCCGACGGGTCGTCGAGATGGATGAGCACGTGCCCGGCCAGGTCCGATGGCTGTTTCAGCGGGGCGGCGCCACGCTTCAGCAGGGCCGGGCTCGCCACCGGCAGCAAGCGCTCCCCGAACAGGCGCGTCGGCATCGTCCGGCGCACCGGCGTCGGCGAGATAGCGCACCGCGAGATCGACGTCGCCCCGCGACAGGTCGACCATGCGGTCGTTCGCGGACACGTAGACTTCGACGGCGGGCTGCGCCGCGCGGAACGCGGCAAGGCGCGGAATCAGCCACAGCGCGGCGAACGATACCGTCGTGGACACGGTGAGCCCGGGATCCCGCGTTCCTTCACGCAGGGATTCCGCGGCGAGCGCAATTTCGCGCAACTGCAGCGAGACGCTGCGGTGAAACGCCGCGCCGGCCGGCGTCAGCGCGAGCGCGCGATGACGGCGCTCGAACAGCGGAACGCCAAGAGCGTCCTCGAGGGCCTTCACCTGGCGCGACAGCGCCGATTGCGTCAGGAACAGTTCTTCCGCGGCCAGCGTGAACGAAAGCCTGCGCCCCGCCGCCTCGAAGCCCCGGAGGAAATCCAGCGACGGCAGCCGGTGCAGCACCCTATGCATTCGTAAAACTCATGCAAGCCATTCCCATTCGGCGTTTGAATCGCGCGCCGGCGGATCGCAGAATCCGTACCAAGCCAGCGCAGAAAGCGGCGCCGGCCGGTGGCCCGGGGACCAAGTTTTCCGGAACGCCAAGGATGCATTCTACGCATGTGAACGGAGGACCGCCATGGCTTGCTTCGAACACGGTACGATCGTTGAACTCGCCGCCCGCGAAGTGGTGACGCTTCCGGACATGCGCAGCGCGACGCTGCGCGTGACCCGTGGGACGCTCTGGATCACGCAGGAAGACGACACGCAGGACGTCGTGCTGCGCACCGGCGACAACTGGGCGGTGGAACGCAACGGGCTCACGGTCGTCGAAGCGCAGGAGGATGCGATATTCTGCGTCACGGGCCGGCGTTTCGCGCCAATGGTTGCGTCGCGCAACGGTCGCGCGCGGTCGCCGTGGACGAAGGTGCGCGACGCGGTCGCCGCGTTTCTCGCGACGCCGCCGCGTGGCGTCGTACCCTACTTCTGAACGGAGTCCGCCGTCATGCCTCTGGTCACGCTGACCGTCACCGCGCCCAAGACCACCGCCTTCAAGTCCGCGGTGCTGGCGGGAGTCCATCGCGCGCTGGTTGCGTCCGGCGTTCCCGAGGCCGACCGCTTCCAGCGCGTGCTGGAGTTGTCGGCCGACGACTTCCGCTTCGATCCCCGCTATCCCGACCTGGCTTCGGACCGGGACGCAGCGTTCGTGCTGATCGAAATACTCTGGTCGGTGGGGCGCAGCGTCAAGGTCAGGCGCAAGGTGATCGCGGACATCCTCGCCGACCTGGCGCGCGATCCGGGACTCGATCCGGAGCACGTCATGCTGGTGTTCAAGGAAACGCAGTGGGAGAACTGGGCGTTCGGCGGCGGGCGGTTGCCCCACGTGTAGCGCCGGTCAGCAAGCAAGATTCCGGGAGGCGCGGCAAGCTGCGAAGATCGTCACCACATCCGCGCGAGCGTGTTGTCGCGATGAACGAAACGGTGCCACAGCGCCGCACTGACGTGCGCGGCGATGAGCGCCATCATCGCGTTGCCTATCCACTCGTGGATGTCCTCGAGGCGATGCGCCCACGCCTTGTCGACGGCCACCATCGGGGGAAGCGACGCGCCGAGCAGCGAGACCGACTTGCCGTCCGCCTGCATCATCACGATGCCCAGCACCGGCAGCACCACCATCAGCGCATAGAACGTCCATTCCACGGCGTGCGCCGTGCGGCGCTGCCACGCGGGAAGCGGTGGCGCAATGGCCGGCTCGACGCTCACGAGCCTCCACACCAGCCGGAATCCGACCAACGCCAGCACGACGAGTCCCGCCTGGGCGTGCCAGTCGCGCAATCCCGCGCGCAGCGCGCTGCCCTTGGGCGCCCAGCCGCGCACTTCGATCATTACCAGCGAAACGAGGATGAGCAGCGCCATGCCCCAATGGAATGCCCGGGCGACGCCGCCAAATGCGGTGGGTGTGTTGCGGATGTCCATGCTTTCGGTTTCGCTGCGGCGAATTTGAATCGCGCATTGTAGCGGGGTCCGGGCCGCCGCCCGCGCGGCGCGCATTCCCATCGTGGAATGTCGCGCCGCGCCGCATTCCGGAAGCGCAGCGCGCGCCGGAAAGTCCAATCATGCCGCACCCGCATGACGCTGCGGTGACGTCTCGGCCGCGGCTCGGTTACGCTTTCGCGAAGACGATCTGCCCGCCCTTTTCCCGGACGTGCACCGTGTCGCCCGGCCCGTAGTTGCCGGACAGAATCTCCTTGGCCAGCGGGTTCTCGATCTGTTGCTGGATCGCGCGCTTCAGCGGCCGCGCGCCATACACCGGATCGAATCCCGCCTGCGCCACCACCTTCATGGCTGCGTCCGTGGCCACCAGCTTGATCTCCATCTTCGCGAGTCGCGCCTCCAGCGCCTTCAGCTGGATCTTCGCGATGTTGGCGATCTGCGCTTCGTCCAGCGGAGTGAACACGACGATCTCGTCGATGCGATTCACGAACTCGGGACGAAATCCCGTCTTCACCTCGGCCAGCACCGCCATCTTGATCATCGCGCGGTCGTCGCCGGCGTCGGTCATCTGCTGGATCCGCTGCGAGCCCAAGTTGGACGTCATCACGATGACGGTGTTCTTGAAGTCGACGGTGCGTCCCTGGCCGTCGGTCAGCCGGCCGTCGTCCAGCACCTGCAGCAGCACGTTGAATACGTCCGGGTGCGCCTTCTCGATTTCGTCGAGCAGGATGACTGAGTACGGCTTGCGCCGCACGGCCTCGGTCAGGTAGCCGCCTTCCTCGTAGCCGACATAGCCCGGCGGCGCGCCGATCATCCGCGCGACGGAATGCTTTTCCATGAACTCGGACATGTCGATGCGGATCAGCGCGTGGTCGGAGTCGAACAGGAATTCCGCCAGTGCCTTGGTCAACTCCGTCTTGCCCACACCCGTCGGCCCCAGGAACAGGAACGAGCCGTACGGACGATTGGGATCCGACAGGCCGGAGCGCGAGCGCCGGATCGCATCGGCGACCAGCCGAACCGCCTCGTCCTGGCCGACGACGCGGGTGTGGATCTTGTCCTCCATCGTCAGCAGCTTGTCGCGCTCGCCGGACATCATCTTGGACACCGGAATGCCGGTGGCGCGCGACACGACTTCGGCGATCTCTTCCGCGCCGACCTGCGTGCGCAAGAGCTTGGGCGCCTTCGCCTCCTCGCCGTGCAACGCGGTGTCCGCCTTCTTCAGCTGCGCCTCGAGCGCCGGCAGCTTGCCGTACTGCAGCTCGGACATCTTCTGCCAGTCGCCCTTGCGCTTGGCCTCGTCCATCGCGAGCTTGATCTTGTCGATCTCCTCCTTGATGTGCTGCGAGCCGGCGACCTGCGCCTTCTCTGCCTGCCACACCTCGTCGAAGTCCGCGTATTCCCGCTCCAGCTTCTTGATCTCCTCGTCGATGTGCGCGAGGCGCTTCTTCGACGCTTCGTCCTTTTCCTTCTTGACTGCCTCGCGTTCGATCTTGAGCTGGATCAGCCGGCGGTCGAGCTTGTCCATCGCCTCCGGCTTGGAGTCGATCTCCATGCGGATGCGCGCGGCGGCCTCGTCGATCAGGTCGATGGCCTTGTCCGGCAGGAAGCGGTCGGTGATGTAGCGGTGCGAGAGCTCCGCCGCGGCGACGATCGCCGGGTCGGTGATGTCGACGCCGTGATGGATCTCGTAGCGCTCCTGCAATCCCCGGAGAATGGCGATGGTGCTCTCCACCGACGGCTCGTCGACCATCACCTTCTGGAAGCGGCGCTCGAGCGCGGCGTCCTTCTCGACATATTTGCGGTATTCGTCGAGCGTGGTCGCGCCGACGCAATGCAGTTCGCCGCGCGCGAGCGCGGGCTTCAGCATGTTGCCGGCGTCCATGGCGCCCTCGGCCTTGCCGGCGCCGACCATCGTGTGCAGTTCGTCGATGAAGACGATCGTCTGGCCCTCGTCCGCCGCGATGTCCTTCAGCACGGCCTTCAGCCGCTCCTCGAACTCGCCGCGGTATTTGGTGCCCGCGAGAAGTGCCGCCATGTCGAGCGACAGCACGCGCTTGTTCTTGAGCGTCTCCGGCACTTCGCCGTTGACGATGCGCTGCGCCAGGCCCTCGACGATCGCCGTCTTGCCCACGCCGGGCTCGCCGATCAGCACGGGATTGTTCTTGGTGCGGCGCTGCAGGATCTGGATGGTGCGCCGGATTTCGTCGTCGCGGCCGATCACCGGGTCGAGCTTGCCTTCGCGCGCCCGCGCGGTGAGGTCGATCGTGTACTTGGTCAGCGCCTCGCGCTGGCCCTCGGCTTCCTGCGAGCTCACCCCCGCGCCACCGCGCACGGTTTCAATCGCAGCTTCGAGCGCCTTGCGGTTCAGCCCCGCCTCTTTCGCAATGCGTCCGGTGTCACCCTTGTCGCCGGTGAGCGCCAACAGGAACAGCTCGCTGGCGATGAACTGGTCGCCGCGCTTGGTCGCTTCCTTGTCCGTCAGGTTGAGCAGGTTGTTGAGGTCGCGCGAAACCGTGATCTCGCCGCCCTGGCCCTCGACCTTGGGCAGCCGGTCGATCGACGCCTTCAGCGCCGCCTGCAGCTTGGGAACCTGGACGCCGGCGCGGGCCAGCAGCGACGTGGTGCCGCCGTCTTCTTGCGCGAGCAGCGCGGCGAGCAAATGTTGCGGCTCGATGAAGCCGTTATCGTGGCCCAGCGCCAGGCTTTGGGCGTCGGCGAACGCCTGCTGGAACTTGGTGGTCAGTTTGTCGAAGCGCATGGAAAGTCCCTTGAATTCGGATTATTCCTCATATTGGGGGATAACCCTGCGGTTTCAACGGGTATGGGCGGTCGCCGGCTGCTGTTAAGCTCGGAGATCGCCAACGGCCCAATTGCCCACCGTCCGATCGCCCGCCATGCCCCAAACCAGGCCAGAGCCCGGCCAAGACCCGCGCCGGACCCACGCAAGCCGCCGAGCTTCCTGCGGGTCGTCCTGGCCGTGTTCTGGAGCTTCTTCGGCGTCAGGAAAGGTCGCGACCTGCTCGCCGACGCATCGAGCATCAAGCCGCAGCACTTCATCGTCGCCGGCGTCATCGGCGCCCTGCTGTTGATCTTTTCGCTGCTCCTGCTGGTCCGCATGATCATCAGGAGCGCGGGCGCATAGCCACGTCCGTCGCCGATGGGTCACAGCATCGATATCCGGGAAGAGGCCGGGATCCGGTACCTGCATTTCGGCACCGACTGGGTGCAGGGCGCCATGCGGCTGTCGAAGCCCAACCGGCTGGTGCTGGTCTACACGCAGGCGATGCTGTCGTTCCTGTTGTTCCGGCCGGAGCCGCGCAACGTGCTGATGATCGGGCTGGGGTCGGCGTCGCTGGTGCGCTGGTTTCGCCACGAGATGCCGGACGCGCACCTCACGGTGATCGAGATCAACCGCGACGTGGTCCAGGTCGCGCACCAATTCTTCCGGCTGCCTCAGGACGACGACCGCCTGGATGTCCAGGTCGGCAACGGCTATTTCTTCGTGCAGCAGACGCCGTTGCGATTCGACGCGATCTTCGTCGACGGCTACGACCACCGCGCACGGCCCGGCAAGCTCGAGTCGGCGGAGTTCTACCAGGCCTGCCGCGCCCGCCTTGCCCCGCAAGGTGCGCTGGTGGCCAACGTCTTCGGCCGGGTGCGCGGACACGGGCAGACCAAACGGCACCTGCGCGACACCTTCGGCAACGGCGTCGTGCTGTTGCCGTCGTCGGACTCGAAGAACGTGCTGGCGACCGCGTTCGCGGATCCCCCCGCGCCTGTGAGCGCCGCGCAGTTGCGCAACCGCGCGGCCAAGTTGAAGGATCGCTACGACCTGCCGTTCGTCAAATGGGTACACGAACTGCAGAGGGCGAACACCTCCGAGACGCAAGCGCTGTTTCGCTAGCGTCGAGCCGTCCGTAACGCCGTCAGCCGGGCACGCACATTCCCACGCCGATGCCAGCGCCTTCGGCCACGCCACCCCTGATCGACCATTTTCTGCCGCTCGGCCAAGCTGGTCACGAAGCGATGGTTCGGCGCGCCACCCATGCCGTTGTTGTATATGCGATACACCGGAATGGTCCCGGCCGGGCAGGCGCCGGTCGTCGTCCGGCAGCATCGTATTGAATAGCTTGTCGTCTTCCAGCCCCCAGTCCGGGAATTTCGCGATCGTCGCATCGCAGCTGGAACCACGCGGGCCATAGAAATGCGAGCTCTTCGGCGCGAAATGGTCGTTGAAGAAGCGGCAGATGGCGACCGAGCCCGCCGGCGCGCCGGCGTTCGCGTAGGCGTTGAACGAAAACCCGGTCCGCGACCAGTCCTCGAACGGCGGCGCGTGGGCGTCGAGCAGCGCGATTTCGGCGGGGACCGGCGTGATGAAATAGTGATCGAACGCCGCATGGTGATACTCGACCACGTTGACCGTCGCCGGGCCGCCGGGGGCCGTCACCGACGCCGTGGCGCCGGCAAAATTCCTGCGCGAGGTTCGGCTGCATCGTGCCATCGCTGTACAGGGCGGTGACGCCGTCGGTTGGCAGCGCCGCGTAGGTAAGCTGATCGACGCCGGCGTAGTTGACGGTCCCGCCATTCGTGAACAGAAATCCTGCGGGCATCGTATAGTCGGGCACGATGAGGCCCAGCGCGGTGAAGCCCGCCGTCGCGATCAGGAAGGAGCGATTGGCCGTACTGTTGCCCGGCAGGTCGTTGGGGAAAATGAGCTTGTGTTGGGTTCCGCCCTGCGTACTCGTGATAGCGTGGCCGGTGAGAAATTGCTGGCCGTCCTCATCTCCGACTTCCTTCAATACGATGAACTGGATGGAGCCATCCGCATTGGAATACAGCTGTTGGATCGCAAAGGTGTGGAAGGATGCCGACGCGGGAACGGCCAGCGCCGCGGCCAGGACGCACAACACCGCTCGCAGGATTCGCATAGTGACTCCTTGGGTCCGATTGGTGGGGCCAACAGTCCCAGCGGCGCCTTAATTCCCGGGCGCTGCGCATTTCAGGCTGCCGTCGCGCCAGCCGGACACGCTACCCGGGCACGCACATCCCGACGCCGATGCCCGCGCCTTCGGCCATGAAGCCGTGATCGATCATGTTCTGTCGCTCGGCCAGGCTGGTCACGAAGCGGTGATTCGGCGCCCCACCCATGCCCTGGTTGTACATGCGGTAGACCGGAATGGTCCCGGGCGGGCAGTCGCCGGTGGTGGCGTCCGGCAGCATCGTGTTGAAGAGCTTGTCGTCCTCCAGCCCCCAATCCGGGAACTGCGCGATCGTGGCTTCGCAGCCGAAGCCGTGCGCGGCGTAGAAATGCGAGCTCTTCGGCGCGAAGTGGTCGTTGAAGAAGCGGCAGATGGCGACCGAGCCCGCCGGCGCGCCGACGTTCACGTAGGCGTTGAACGAAAAACCGGTCCGCGACCAGTCCTGGAACGGCGGCGCGTGGGCGTCGAGCAGAGCGATCTCGGCGGCGACCGGCGTGATGAAGTAGTGGTCGAATATCGCGTGGTGATATTCGACCACGTTGACCGTCGCCGGTCCGCCCGGGGCCGTTACCGACGCCGTCGTGCCGGCGAAATTCGTCGCCAGGTTCAGGCCGGTGGTTCCGTCCCGAAACAATGCGGAGGCGCCGTCGGTCGGCAGCGCGGCGTAGTTGATGCTGTCGACAGACGCGTAATTCACCGAACCGTGATCGGTCGCAAGAAAGCCATCCGGGATGACGTAATCCGGCGTGATGAGACCCAGCGCCGCGAATCCGGACGTTGCGATCAGCACTCGCCGATGCGCTGTCGGGCTGCTCATGCAGTTGTAGTATCCGCACGAGCCTCCGGGAAGGTTCTTCGTGAACACATAGGTTCGGGTTCCGGCGGGCGAGGTGCTGACAAGGCTCTGTCCCATCAGCAGGTTTTCGCCATTCATTCCTGCCGCCTCGTGCAGCACAACGAATTGCAGGGTGCCGTCGGCATTCGAAAACATCTCGTCGATCTGGAACGTGTGGAATTCCGCGGCAGCGGCAGTGGCGACGAGCGCGAACAGCACGCCGCAGGTCCAGCGCAATGAGTTTCGCATGGCGGCCTCTTCGATTCGGTCGCGCGGCCAACGCCGGGAATCCCCAGGCGTTCGCGACCCTTCCGCCCATGGCGAACACCGCGAGGCCGGGCGCTATTCCAGATCGAAACAGTCGGGAACAACCACTGTGCGCCAGGTGTTCACCGCAGCACATGAGTATCGCCGCGACGCCGATCGTTCCGAGCCGCATCGACCGCCTTGCGCTGCGTTGCGGCCTCATCCTGCTGCTGCTCGCCCCGAACGCCAACGCTCTCTTCATCGTAAACCAGCCTTGGGCACGGCCCGCCCGATCGGGGCAGGCGACCGAGGTGTACATGAACCTGACCAGCACGGACGGCGCGACGCTGGTGGCCGTGCGCGCGGACGACGCCGAGGAAGTCGACATCCTGCCTCCGGGCAAGCACGCGCGTCCGGTAGCTGCGCTTCCCATGCCGGCGGGGAACCTCGTTGCGCTGGCGCCCGGGAAGAGCCGCCTGGTGATGACCAAGCTCAAACGCAGCGTCAAGCTCGGCGACCGGATTCTGCTGACGTTGACCATCGAAGGCGCCGACGGTACCCGTCAGGAGATACCGGTCAACGCGGAAGCGCGGATGCGCTCGCCGCTGGATGACGAGCGACGCGCCCATGCCCACGAAAAGCACGCGCACTAGGCTTCCCGATTGCTAGGGAGCTATGGCGGCGAGTGCCTTGGACGCGGCGACGAGTTCCGCGTCGGTGGTCAGGATGTCGGGACAAAGGCGCAGATGGCGGCCACGCGCATCCGTGACTACGCCGGCATCCAGCAACTGCCGCGCCCAGGCTTCCGCCCGGTCATCGACCACGACGACGAACGCGCCGCGATTGTCGCCGCCGCCCGTTGCGCTGAAGCCGCGGTCGCGCAGCAAGCCGGCGAGGCGCTGCTGCAGGCCGAGCGAATGCGCGCGGATTCGGCCGACGCCGATCGCGCGCGTGAAGATCTGCCCTGCGCGCGCCTGGTAGAACGGCAGCACCGGCGGCGTCGATTCCAGGAATGCGTCGCCGCCCTCCCCGTATTGCGGCGGGTCGGGCCGGAGATAGGCAAACGGATCGCGCTTGGCGAACCAGCCGGTGTCGAGCGTGCGCAGCGAGCCGTCGAGATGGCGCGGATGCAGGTACAGGTAACACGCTCCCGGTCCGCCCCGCAGGTACTTGTAGCTGCCGCCGACGGCGAAATCGACATCGAGCGCCGTTACGTCGACTTCGAATACGCCCAGCGCGTGGTAGACGTCGAGCATCAGGCGCCCGCCCGCGCGGTGTGCCGCCGCGACGATGTCGGGCAGGTCGTCCAGCCGTTGTCCGGTCGAGAACATCACCTGCGATACCACGACGAGGTCGGCTCGCGCGCCGATGGCGGCCACGATATCGGCCGTGTCGAAGCGGCCGTCCGGGCGCGGGTCGACCAGCGCAAGCGTGATGCGGCCGCGCCGCGCATATTCGCGGAGGATGACGTCCAGAGAGTCGAATTCGCCCCTCGTCGCGACCACGCGGGGGATCGAATCGAACGTGTTGAGAATGGCGCGAAGGCCCTGTCCGGCGCTGGTCTTGGGCACGACACAGTCGGCGCGCGGCGCATTCAGCAGTTGCGCAAGTCGTCCGCGAAAAGCCTGCATTTCCGCGTCCCAGTCCTCCCACGCGCCGCCCATGCGCGTGAACCAGGCCGCCAACCCTTCGCGCACGTCGTCGTCGACTGCGTCGAGCGGACGTCCGAGCGAATGGTTGGCAAGGTAGACGCGATTCGCGAACGCCGCGCGCACGCGCGAAAACAGCGGCGCGACGTGCCGTTGCAGCGCGGATTCGGTCAACGGACCGGGGCCCATCTTCGCGACGGCCGCTTCGATCGCGGAACCGCCGTGCTGTGCTGGCTGCGTCATTCTGGTGCTGCGATGACCGTGCGCACGTCGATCAGTTCGGGGAAGAACGTCTGGTCCAGCGCACGCTTGAGGAAACTTACGCCCGACGAACCGCCCGTGCCCGTCTTGTGTCCGATGATCCGCTCGACCGTCTTCATGTGCCGGAAACGCCAGAGCTGGAAGCCCTCTTCGATGTCCACGAGCTTCTCGCACATGTCGTAGGCATCCCACCATCGCTTCGGATCCTCGTAGATCGCCTTGAACACGGGGACCAGGTCGGGATGCCGGACGTAGGGTTGCGTGAAGTCGCGCTCGACGCAGGAAGCCGGCACGGGCAGGCCGCGTCGCGCGAGGTGGCGCAGGAATTCGTCGTAGATCGAAGGCGCATGCAGCAACGTATCGAGTTCGGCGGCGGTGGCGGCATCGTGCCTGAACACGTCGAGCATCTTCGCGTTCTTGTTCCCGAGCAGGAACTCGATCGCTCGATATTGCGCGGACTGGAATCCGCTCGAACTCGCCAGCGCCGGTCGAAACGCCTCGTACTCCGATGGCGTGAGCGTCTCCAGCACCGCCCATTGCTCGAACAGCTGCTTCTGGATGAGTTTGACGCGCGCCAGGATCTTGAAGCCTGCATCCAATGCGTCGCCGCGGACGTGGCCGATGGCCGCCTTCAGTTCGTGGATCATGAGCTTCATCCACAATTCCGACACCTGATGCTGGATGATGAACAGCATCTCGTCGTGGCGCGGCGGATGGCCGGGACTGCCGGACAACGGCGACTGCGCGGCGAGCAGATGGTCGAGGCGCAGGTAACCGCCGTAGGAGAGGCGGTCGGCCAGGTCGGTGACGATGCCGGGTTCGAGATCGCGCGTGCTCATGGTCGGGGAAGAAGTATACGCGGCGCGCCGCCAAAACGTTCGCGGCGGCCTCGCCACGACGCTCATCGATCGGCAAGCGCGAATCGCGAGTCGAGCCGCGTTTGCTACCATGCAAATTCATGTTGCGCCCAATGCTCCCCACTTCGCCATTGCGGTCGCGCGCTGGCTGCCATGATCCTGGCGGCGGCAATGGCCGGATGCGGTAACGACGCGGGTCGAACGCGCAGCCTGAAGCTCAGCGAATGCCGGTTGCCCAACCTGCCGACGCTGGCGCAATGCGGCGAATCCGAGGTTCCCGAAGACCGCTCCAGGCCGGAAGGTCGCACGATCCGGATCTTTGCCGCGGTACTGCCGGCGAACACGCTTTCGCCGAAGGCGGACCCACTGTTGATCCTCGCCGGTGGCCCCGGACAGGCGGCATCGACGCTGGCGCCGTTCGTTGCCCGCCTGAACGAAGTGCGGCGGGCGCGCGACATCGTCCTGATCGACCAGCGCGGAACCGGTCGTTCGTCGCCGATGCAATGCGCTGCGTTCAAGCCCAGGGACGACGAGGCGCTGGAAACGGATCCCGTTCCGCGCGCCAGGGCCTGCGCAGCCGAGCTGCTCGCACAGGGTGTGGACGCGGCGCAATACACGACCACGGCGTGGATCGCCGACCTCGAGGCCATGCGCGAGGCGCTCGGCTATGCGCAGTGGAACCTCTGGGGCGGCAGCTACGGCACGCGCGTGGCACAGGAGTACCTGCGCCGGCATCCGGACCGCATTCGCACCGTAACGCTCGATGCCGTGGTCCCGCCGTCGATGATCAGCACGCTCGATGTGTGGCGCACGCGCCAGGCGACCTTCGACGCGGTGCTCCGCGCGTGCGGCGAGTCGCCCGCGTGCAGGTCACGCCATCCGGATCCCGCCGCCACGCTGAACATGATTGCCGCTGCGCTGGGTCCCGCGGGTCGCGAGATCGACGCCGTCGATCCGCGCACCGGCGAATTCTGCGCCCTTGCATCTGACGTTCGATGGCGTGCTCGCGCTGCTGCAGCCGCTTCTCTATACGCCGGAAACGATCGAGCCTGCTGCCGGAAATGCTGGGACTCGCCGCCGCCGGCGACTACGGGCCGCTGTTCGCCGCGACGCAGTCGACGAGCACCAACCTGGTCGAGCAACTCAACGCCGCGCTGCATTTCTCGGTCACCTGCGCCGAGGACGTGCCGCGCATCACGCCGGACCTCGCCGCGGCCGCGCTTGCCGGCCTCAAGACGCGCGGTATCGCCGACAACGTCATCGCCGTCTGCAGCGTGTGGCCGCGCGGTCGCATGCCCGCCGATTTCGCGCAACCGGTCGTGAGCGACAAGCCGGTCCTGCTTTTCTCCGGCGCGCTGGATCCGGTCACACCCCCTGCCAACGGGGATCTTGTGGCGAAGACGCTGGCCAACAGCAGGCACATCGTCGCTGGCGGGTTCGGCCACATCGTCTCGCCCAATGCGTGCGGACCGCGCCTGATCGCGTCGTTCGTCGACGAAGCCGGATTCGCGAAGCTGGCCGACTCCTGTGTCGCCTACTTCGCGCAAAGCCGTCCGCCGCCGCTGTGGCCGGATCGCCTGGCGCCGCAGCCATGATCCGCGTCGACGCCATCACCAAATCATTCGGCCGGGATGGCGAGGTTCGCGCGGTGAGCGACGTCTCGTTCACCGCGCCGGACGGCCAGATCACCGGCCTGCTCGGTCCCAACGGCGCGGGCAAGACGACGCTCCTGCGCATGCTGGCCACGCTGATCGTGCCGGACGCCGGCAGCGCGTCCATCGCCGGGCTCGACGTCGTGCGCGACCGCTACGCCGTCCGCGAAGCCATCGGCGTGCTGTCGGACGCGCGCGGACTCTACCCGCGCCTCACCGCGCGCGAAAACATCCGCTACTACGGGACGTTGCATGGGCTCTCCGGCGGCGAACTCGACGCCCGCGCCGCGCAACTCATCCGCACGCTGGGACTCGATGCGCTGGCCGACCGCCGCACGCAGGGATTCTCGCAGGGCGAAAAAATGAAAGTCGCCATTGCCCGGGCATTGATTCACGATCCCGCGACGATCCTGCTCGACGAGCCCACCAACGGCCTCGACATCATGAGCGTGCGCGCGCTGCGCGAACAGCTGCGGCAATTGCGTGGCGAAGGCCACTGCCTGCTGTTCTCGTCGCACGTGATGCAGGAAGTCGCGGCGCTGTGCGACCGCATCGTGATCCTGGGCGCCGGCCGCGTGATCGCCACGGGAACCGCCGCGGAACTGATCGCTCAGTCCGGCGCAGCGACGCTCGAGGATGCCTTCGTGTCGTTGCTCGGCACCGGCGAAGGACTGGCTGCCTGAACATGCCTGTCCGGCCCGCCGCCACGCCACGCTCGCGCGTCGCCGCAGTCGTGCGCAAGGAACTGCTCGACACGTTGCGCGACCGGCGCACGCTGTTGGTGACCTTGCTGCCGGCCCTGATCGCGGGCCCGCTGGTGCTGATGCTCATGTTCACGGTCATCGCCGGCCAGATCGACAAATCGCGCGAACTGAAGCTGCCGGCCGTGGGGCAGGCGCACTCGCCCGCGCTGGTCGCGTTCCTCGAGCGCCAGCAGGTCACGCTGACCGCGGCTCCAGCCGATTACGAGGCAAAAGTCCGCGGCGGCGAGCTCGACGTCGTGCTGGTGGTCGACGACAACTTCGCAAGCGACGTCGCCGCCGGCAGGCCGGGCAAGGTGCAGCTGGTCTATGACCGCTCGCGCGACAGGGCGCAACCCTCGATCCGCGAGGCCGAGGCGCTGCTGCGCGCTTACAACCGGCAATGGGGATCGCAGCGACTGCTGTTGCGCGGCGTTGCGCCCACGGTCGGGAATCCGCTCGTTGTCGACGCCATCGACCTCGCGACACCGCAGCAAAGCGGCGCGTTCCTGCTCTTCTTCCTTGCCTATTACGGTCTCTTCGCCGCCGTGATGGGAGGAATGGCGATCGCGTTGGACGTCACTGCGGGCGAGCGCGAGAGGCAGTCGCTGGAACCGCTGCTGATGACGCCGGCGCGTCCGCTGGAGCTGGTCGTCGGCAAGTGGCTGGCCGTCGCGTCGTTCAATGCCATGATCGTCATCGTCACGCTGACCGGCTACTACGTGACTCTGCGCTTCGCGCCGCTGCCCGCAGTGGGTGTCCCGTTCCTGTTCAGCGCGCGCGAACTGGCGTGGTTCCTGATCGTGCTCTTGCCGCTGGTCGCGCTGCTGCCGACGGTGCTGCTGTTCATGGGCGCGCGCAGCCGCACGTTCAAGGAAGCGCAGGCCAGCGTATCGCTGGTGATCTTCGTCGTGTCCATCATTCCCGTCGTCCAGCTGGTCCAGCAAAGGAAGGATCCCGACTGGATCGTGTGGATCCCGGTTTCCGGACAGTTTTCGCTGCTCGGGCAGGTGTTGCGAGGAGAAGGCATTCCACTCGCCCAGCTCGCGGCATCGTTTGCCGTGCCCGTGGCCCTCACTGCCGGCATGCTGTTGCTGGTGACGCGCCTGTTGTCGCGCGAATCGATCCTCGCCGGCAAGTAGCGCGGTCGTGGCAGAATCGCGGCGTGCCGCGAACTAAATCTCCGAAGTCTCCAATGCCCGAACCCACGCCGGCCGCCGCGATGATGGATACGCGCGAGGTCGCGGCGTACCTGCGGCTGAAGGAGCGCCGCGTCTACGACCTGGTTCGCAACAACACGCTGCCGCACATTCGCGCGACCGGCAAGCTGCTCTTCCCCAAGGCGCAGATCGACGCATGGCTGGCGGCCAAGGGCGGCGCGCCGCTGGTCGCGGCCACCGCAGCGCCACCGATCGTCGCCGGCAGTCACGACCCGTTGCTGGAATGGGCCGTCCGCGATTCCCGTTGCGGCTTGGCCGTCCTCGCCTGCGGCAGCAGCGCCGGCCTCGAGCGGCTCGCGCGCGGCGAGGCCGCAGTTGCGGCGATGCACTGGCTCGACGCGGCGTCAGGCGACTACAACGCGCCGCTCGTTCGGCAGCGCATGGGCATGGCCGATCTTGTCGGCATCGAGTGGGCGAGGCGCGTCCAGGGGCTGCTGCTCGCCGCCGGCAATCCGCTCCGGATCAAGACGCTGGCGGATCTGGCGAAAAAACGCGTACGGATCGCGCCGCGGCAGCCGGAGGCCGGGAGCCAGCACCTGTTCCTGCACTTGCTGGACCAGGCCCGCATCGCGCACCGCGAACTCCACTGGCTGGCGCGCCCTTGCCTGGCGCAGACGGACCTCGCGGCGGCAATACACGACGGCCATGCCGACGCCGGCGTGGGCATCGAGGCTGCGGCGCGCGCCCAGGGACTCGCATTCATTCCCCTTGCCGTCGAGCGCATGGACCTCGTGCTGCACCGCCGCGATTATTTCGAGCCGCCGGCGCAGACGCTGCTGGCCTTCGCGCGCACGCCGGAATTCGCCGCGCAGGCGAAAGCGCTGGGTGGTTATGACGTCGCGGAAGCGGGTCGAGTGGCATTCAACCTTTGACGCGGAAATCTTTTAGGGCCTGTCGAACCCGCAATCAGTCCGCTACGCGAACGACATCCACCGTCGCCAGCCATTTGACGTGACGCGGTCCCGGTCGCGTGTCCTTGAGCGAAACCAGCGCGATGCGCCCTTCGGCGTCGCCGAGCGGCGCGCCGTCCCGCTCGTAGACCACCAGCACGCCGTCGCCGATCGATGAATTGAAAAGTTCGCCCCAGGAAAAGACTGCCTTGTAGCCGTCGCTCGCCGTGGCGACGATGATCGTCCTGCGCAGGTCGTTGCGGCCTCCTTCGGTCAACTTGGCGGTGTTCAGCACGTCGCGCAGCAGGCAGCCCGCAAACTGGCGCACGAGCGCGCTGTCGCTGCCCTGCGCGCGCACGACGCGCGTATCGTCGACGCGCTGTACCGGAAATCGGGCGAGGTCGCCCACCGTCAGCGACAGCGGTACGGCTACGTTGCCACGGATGCCCAGCGTGGTCGTGACCAAGCGCGCTTCGGCCTTGTCCTGCGCAATCGCGGGCAGCATCGCCGAGGCGCCGAGCGCCAGCACGGCAACGCAAAGAAGTGACCGGCAGCAGTGTCGCATTTCAGTCCGTGGCGACGACGACGCTGCTCGCCTTGATGAGTGCGTGCACGGGCTTGCCGACCGCGAGTCCCAGCCCCTCGGCGGAGCGCGTGCTGATCGTCGCCACGATTTCGACGCCAGGCGCGACGTTGATCGTCAGTTCCGCCGAGACGGGTCCCTTGATCAGTTCCTTGACGATGCCCTTGAATTGATTCCTTGCGCTGGTCTTCATGAAGTTATCCTATCCATTTGCATTGGGGAAAAAGAGTTGCTCGCCGCCGATCTTGTAGGCGGCAATGGCGGCCTGTCCGCGCGGCGAGACCAGCCAGTCGATGAACTGCTGTCCCAGCGCCGCCTTCACGTGCGGATGCTTCGCCGGATTGACGAGCATCACGCCGTACTGGTTGAAAAGGCGCTTGTCGCCCTCGACCAGGATCGCGAGATCGCCGCGATTCTTGAATGCGAGCCACGTGCCGCGATCCGCCAGCACGTAGGCGTTCATCGACGACGCGGTGTTGAGCGTGGGGCCCATGCCTGACCCCGTGTCGCGATACCACGTGCCCTTCTTCGCTTCGAGGTCGACACCGGCATCCTTCCAGTAGCGCAGCTCGGCCGCGTGCGTGCCGCTCTTGTCGCCGCGCGACGCAAAGGGCGCCTGCGCGTCGGCGATCTTGCGCATTGCGGCAAGTATGTCCTTGCCGCCGGCGATCCTAGCCGGATCGCTCTTCGGTCCGATCAGCACGAAGTCGTTGTACATGACCGGAAAGCGCTTCACGCCCGAGCCCTCGGCGACGAATTTTTCCTCCGCCGCCGTATCGTGGACGAACGCAACATCGGCGTCGCCGCGCCGCGCCACGTCGAGCGCCTGGCCGGTGCCCAGCGCCACGACCCGCACCGTGATTCCGGTGTCCTTCTCGAAGATCGGCAGCAGGTGCCCGAATAGGCCCGATTGCTCGGTCGACGTGGTCGACGCGACGACGATGTACCTGTCCTGTGCGCCCGCGGGCAGCACAACGGCAATGGCGACCAGAGCGGCAGCGAGGAAATGGCGGCGATTCACAGGCGTTCTCCTTCAAGAAAATCAGCTGCCTCGGGCGAGCGCGGCCGGGAAAAGAATTCCTGCGCGGGCGTGCGCTCGGTCACGCGTCCCCCGTGCAGGAACAGGATGTCGTCGGCGAGGCGCTTGGCCTGCACGAGGTTGTGCGTCGTCATGACGATGGTCGTGCCGCGCCGGTGGATGTCGGCGATGATCTTCTCCACGGAGCGCGCCGCCGCCGGATCGAGGCTGGCCGTCGGCTCGTCGAGGAACAGCACCTCGGGTCGCAGCGCCCATACGCGGGCGAACGCGAGCTTCTGCTGCTCGCCGCCGGAGAGCACGCGCGCGGGACGCGCCGACAACGCGAGCAATCCCACTTCGTCCAGCGCCTCCGCGATGCGGTCATCCGCTTCGTCTCCGCGAATGCCGGCCAGGTCCAGCGCGTAGCGCACGTTTTCATAGGCGGAACGGCGCAACAACACCGGCCGCTGGAATACCATCGCCTGCCCGCGTGGCCGGGAAGTCTCGCGGCCCCAGTTGATCGTTCCGCGGCTGGGCGGGATGAGCCCGTGCAACACGCGCAGCAGCGTGCTCTTGCCCGCTCCGTTGGGGCCAAGCAGGACCGTGCGTCCACCGGCCTCGACCACGAGATCGATGTCCGCGAGCACGGGCACGCCGCCCGGCGCCGCGGCGACCTTCAGCAACTCGATCGGCAGACCGGTGGCATGCTCAGCCAAAGCGCGCCTTCGCCCACCCGCGGGTCATCTGCGCCATGGCGTTGACCAGCACCACGATCGCGATCAGCACCAATCCCAGCGCCAGCGCCAGCGGCAGGTCGCCCTTGCTGGTTTCGAGCGCGATCGTCGTCGTCATCACGCGCGTCGCGCCGTTGATGTTGCCGCCGACGATCATCACCGCGCCGACTTCCGCGATCGCGCGGCCAAATCCCGCAAGCAGCACGGTGGCCAGCGAAAATCGCGTGTCCCACAGCAACGTCATCGCCGCGCGGTAGGTGCTCGCGCCCAGTGACGTCAGTTGTTCGCGCATATTCCGCCCAGGCGTCTGCGACGACCTGGCGCGTGAGCGCCGCGATGATGGGCGTGATCAGGATGGTCTGCGCGATCACCATCGCGCCGGGCGTGAACAGCAGGCCATAGCGAGCCGAGCGGTCCCGAACGCGACAGCAGCAGATAGACGACAAGGCCGACGACGACCGGCGGCAATCCCATCATCGCGTTGAGAAAGACGATGAGCGCGTCCCGGCCGGGGAATCGACCGACGGCGATCGCCGCGCCGAGCGGCAGGCCCAGCCAGGCGGCCAGATAGGTCGCGGTGAGGCTGACCTGCAGCGACAGCACCACGATGTCGACCAGGTTCGCGTCGGCGTGCGTGACGAGGCCCAGGGCCAGAGCGAGGCTTTCGGAAACGGTATTCAATGCAGTCCGGGGCGGCGACAAAGTGCAAAGTGTGCACCAGGACTGCAATTATAGGCAATCCTTACGTCAGCCCAGCTCCCGGATCACCGCGAGCGGCGACGTACTCATCGTCCCGCGCGTCCCAAGCCAGCCGGCCAGCGTGACCGCGAGCGCGCCGCCGACGATGCCGTAGACCCAGACGAGCGCGCGGAACTCGAACGGAAACTTGAACACGTACTCGGCCAGCGCCCAGCCGATGGCGGTAGCGCCCGCGGCCGCGACGAGGCCCGCCAGCGCGCCCAGCAGCAGGAACTCGGCGATTTGCGCGCTCACCAATTGCCGCTGCGACGCGCCGAGCGTGCGCAGGATCGCGGCGTCGAACTTGCGCTCGTCCTGCGTCGCCGCGATCGCCGCCTGCAGCACGAGCAAGCCGCCGGCAAGCGTGAACAGGAACACGAATTCGACCGCGCGCGAAACGCTGTCGACGATGCCCTGCACCTGGCGCAGGATCTCTCCGATGTCGATGGCCAGGATGTTCGGATTCTTGCGCACGAGCGGCGACAGCCAGCGCGTTGCTTTCGGCTGGGGCGCGAAACGCGGCGATGTAGGTCGTCGGCGACGCGTCGAGCGGGCCGGGCGGGAACAGCGCGAAGAAATTCACGCGGAAACTGTCCCAGTCGACCTTGCGCAGGCTGGTCACCCGCGCCGTCACGCGGTTCCCCGCCATGTCGAACGTCAGCGAGTCTCCCAGCTTGACGCCCAGCGTTTCCGCGATGCCGTCCTCGAGGGACATGCCTGCCGCGATTCCCCCGTGTCGCCTTCCTTCCAGAATTCGCCTTGCGAAACGCGATTGCCCTTGGGCAGCACGTCGGTCCACGACAGGTTGAATTCCCGCTCGGCCAACCGTCGCGCCCGCACATCGGCGAACTTGGACGTGTCGACGGCAGCGTCGTTGACCGCCACGAGGCGGCCGCGCACCATCGGTCGAAACGCCACGTCGATGCCGATGCCGCGGGGGAGCTCGGCGCGCGCGTCGGCGACCTGGTCGGGGAGCACATTGACGAGGAACTGGTTGGGCGCGTCGGGCGGGAGGCTCGCCTGCCAGTTGCGCATCAGGTCGCCCCGGACGACGGTCAGCAGCAGCAGCGACATCAGCCCCAACGCCAGCGCGCCGATCTGCAGGCTGGACGCGAGCGCCCGCCGGCGCAGGTTGGCCAAACCGAAGCGCCACGTCGCGCCGCGCTGCGGCAGGCGCTTCAGCAGCGCGAGCAGCGCCCACGCCGCGAGCGCCGCCGCGACGAGCAGACCCGCGACGCCGCCCACCATGATGAGGCCCGCCTTGACTTCTCCGGCCTGCCACGCGATCAGCAACGCGATCGTCGCGGCGCCGAGCACGTAGGCGAGGATGCCTCCGGCGCGCGGCCGCGGGAGATCGCGGCGCAGGACCCGCAGCGGCGGCACGCGCGCCAGCGCCACCAGCGGCGGCAGGGCGAAGCCGAACAGCAGCAGCAAACCTGCGCAGAACGCGGCGACTCCCGGCATCCACGTGGGCGGCGGCAGGTCGGTGGCGACCACCGACGCCAGCAGCGTCACCAGCACCTGCTGACCGCCGAGCGCGAGCACCACGCCGACGGCACTTGCCGTGACGCCGATCACGGCGAACTGCACGACGAAGAGCGCCAGCGTTTGCATCACCTTGGCGCCGAAGCAGCGGAACATCGCCGCGGCGTCGAGATGCCGCCGCAGGTAGCGGGACGCGGCCAGCGCCACGGCGACCGCGGCCAGCAGCACCGCGACCAGCGCCGCGAGTCCCAGGAATTTTTCCGCGCGGTCGAGCGTCTGCCGCACTTCGGGCCGCAGGTCGCGCACGCTCTCCATGCGCTGTCCCGCCTTCAGCTGCGGCGCCAGTCCCTCGCGATATTTCTCCAGCGCGGCGCCACCGCCGCGATCGGCAACGAGCAGACGCCACGTCGCGCGATTGCCCGGCTGCAGCAGGTTCGTCGCGGGCACGTCGTCGATGTTGAGCAGCAGCTTGGGGCCGAGCGCGAACATCACGCCCGGCGACTTCCGGCTCGTCCTGCAGGATCGCGCCGACGCTGAGCGTCGCTTCGCCGACCTCCACGGAATCGCCGACCTTGAGTCCCAGCCGCTGCGCGAGGCGCACGTCGGGCCATGCCTCGCCGCGCGCCGGAATGCGCCGGGCCGGTTCGCCAGCGGGGTTCGCGGCCGAGCTGAGCGTGATCGCGCCGCGCAGCGGATAGCCTTCGCCCACCGCCTTCACGTCGGTGAGCACCGCGACCGCGTCGGGTCCCGAATGCGCATTGGGTTGCACCATGCTGTTGAAGCGGATGACCGGCGTCGTGGCCAGTCCGCGCGCGCGGGCGTCGTCCGCGAACGCCGGCGGCAACGGCCGATCGCCGGAGATCATGACGTCCGCGCCGAGCAGGAGGTTCGCCTGCCGCGCCAGCGCGCCCTTGACGCGATCGGCGAAGAATCCGACGGTGCCGACGCTTGCCGACCGCGAGCACGAGCGCCGCCGCCAGCACGCGCAGCTCGCCGGCGCGCCAGTCGCGGCGCAGAAGTCGCAATGCCAGGCGCAGCGTGTTCACGGGATTCAGTCGAACGCCGACATCGGGCCGAGTTCGTCACCGACGACGCGCCCTGCCGAAAGCGAGATGCGGCGTCCGCAACGCGCGGCGAGCGTGAGGTCATGCGTCACCAGCACGAGCGTCGTCCCGTGCTCGCGGTTCAGGCGGAACATGAGGTCCGCGACCTCGACACCCGTCGCGCCGTCCAGGTTGCCGGTCGGCTCGTCCGCCATCAGCAACTTGGGCTCGCCCGCGAACGCGCGCGCAATGGCGACGCGCTGCTGTTCGCCGCCGGAGAGCTGGCGCGGATAGTGGGTTATCCGCTTGCCCAACCCGACGCGGTCGAGCCAGGTCTTCGCGCGGGCGCCGGCGTCCGCCGCACCCGCGAGTTCGAGCGGCAGCATCACGTTCTCCAGCGCGGTCAGCGCAGGCAGCAGCTGGAACGACTGGAACACGAATCCGAGCAGCCGCTGCCGCATCGCGGCCAGCGCATCCTCGTCGAGCGCCGACAGCGCGGCGCCGTCGATGCGGATTTCTCCCGACGTCGGCCGGTCGAGGCCGGCGAGCAGACCCAGCAACGTGGTCTTGCCGGAGCCGGATGCGCCGACGATGGCGATCGACGCGCCCGGTTCGACCACAAAGAAGACACCGTCGAGGATGGTGAGCGGCGCGTCGCCGCTGCGCACGATCTTGGTCAGCGCATCGGCAACGATGATGGGTTCGGGCATGAAAGGAATTCTAAGATGGCGTGCGAGCATTGTAGCTTGGGTCCGATGGCGGCCAATGCAACGACGCCGGCACGCTACAATCACGCGATTGCGATCGAGGATGTAACCTGATGTTACTGCAGCGCGTCCGTTCCTTCCTGCTGGCCTTGCTTGCGCTGGGACTCGCTCTTTTCGGAGGCAGCGGTTCCGCGGCCGCGGCGCCCGTTCTTCTGGTGCTCGGCGACTCCGTTTCCGCCGGCTATGGGCTCTCGGCCGGCACCGGCTGGGTCACGCTGCTGTCGCAACGCCTGCAGGCCGAAGGCTATCCCTATTCCGTCGTCAATGCGTCGATCAGCGGCGACACGACCGCGGGCGGCCGGGCCCGCCTGCCGTCGTACCTGAGCAAGAACCAGCCGGCCATCGTAATCATCGAACTCGGCGGGAACGACGCGCTGCGCGGCGGAAATCTGGCGGCGACGCGCGCCAATCTCGACGCGATGGTCACCGCCGCGCTGGACGCCAAGGCCAAGGTTCTGATTGTCGGCATGCAGGTGCCTCCAAACTACGGCCCGGCCTACGCGCGCGATTTCAACGCGTTGTTCACCGATGTCGCCAAGTCGCGGCGCGTGCCGGTCGTGCCAGCGTTCTTCGCGGGCTTCGGCGACGACTTGGCGCTGTTCCAGCCTGACCGCATCCATCCGACCGCCGAGGCACAGGCGAAGTTGCTCGACAACGTCTGGCCCGCGCTGAAGCCGCTGCTGCGCAAATGAATCTGTCCAATCCGCGCCATGGTCCGGTCACGAAGATCGGCATCGAGTCGCTGTCCGATTATCCGGAGCGCATCGATGTGCGCAGTCCGGCCGAGTTCGCCATCGATCATGTTCCGAATGCGGTGAACCTTCCCGTGCTGAGCGACGACGAGCGCAAGGTTGTCGGCACGCTGCACGCGCAGGATTCCGCGTTCGCCGCGCGCAAGCTGGGCGCCGCGCTGGTCGCGCGCAACATCGGGCGCATCCTCGAGACGCATTGCGCGACGAAGCCCCGCGATTGGGCGCCCGTCGTGTATTGCTGGCGCGGCGGTAAGCGCAGCGCGTCGCTCGCGCACGTGCTGAACGAAATCGGCTGGAAGGCCATGCAGCTCGACGGCGGCTACCGGACCTGGCGCCGGCACGTCGTGGCGTCGCTGGCAAGCGCCCCGGCGCGTTTGCGCTACGTCGTCGTGTGCGGCCTTACCGGTTCGGGCAAGAGCCGTTTGCTTGCCGCGTTGCGCGACGAGGGCGCGCAGGTGCTGGATCTGGAGCAGCTGGCGCGTCACCGCGGCTCGCTGCTGGGCGACCTTCCCCGCGATCCGCAGCCGTCGCAGAAGGCTTTCGATACCGCGCTGCTCACAGAACTCGAAGGTTTCGACTCGGCGCGTCCGGTGTATGTGGAGTCGGAGAGCCGCAAGATCGGCGTCATCCAGGTGCCCGATGCGCTGCTGGACGCGATGCGCGGCGCGGCGTGCGTACGCATCGATACGCCCAAGCACCTGCGGGTGGCGCTGCTGAAGGACGAGTACATGCACTTCATCACGGACCCGGCGTCGCTCGCGGACAAGCTGCAGCCGCTGGTTCCCGTGCATGGCCGCAAAGTGATCGAGCGCTGGATCGCCGCTGCGGCCGCCGGCGACTTCGAAACGCTCGTGGACGAACTGCTCGTCATGCACTACGACCCGACGTACGGCCGGTCGATCCTGCGCAACTTTCCCCGCCACGCCGAGGCCATCCGGGTGACGCCGAACGCGATCGACGTGCCGGCGTTCCGCGCGCTGGCACGCGACCTCGATGCCCAGGTCAACAGCTCGTTCGCGGCCGCGGCATGACCATGGGTCAATACGACTTCCGCATCGTTAACGTCTTCGCGGAAAGCCCGCTCGGCGGAAATCCGCTGTGCGTCTTCGAAGACGCGCGTGACTTGGACGATGCCACGATGCAGGCGCTGGCCCTGCAGTTCAACCTGTCGGAGACGACCTTCGTACTGCCGGCAGCGAACGCCACGGCGCGCGTGCGCATATTCACGCCGACGTTCGAAATGCCCTTCGCCGGACATCCCACGCTGGGCACCGCGCACGTGGTTCGCGATCTCGATTTCTGCCGGGGACGCGCTGACGCTGGAAATGAAGGCCGGCGTCATCCCGGTCACGGCGCGCGGCGACGTCTGGACGCTTGAGGCCAACGCGCCCGTGCAGCGCGTCCCCACGGCGACGCGATCCGAGCTGGCCGCGATGCTGGGTCTCGACGTGACCGACCTGTCCGAAGCGCCCGCATTGTGGGTGAATACCGGTTCCGACCAGCTCGTCATTCCCGTCGCGACCTTTGCCGGCGTGCGCCGCGCGGCACCCCGGGCCGACACGCTGCTGGCGCATGGCAGCAACGGCCAGCGCGCGATGGCCTACGTCTTCGCGCGCGAAGGCGATCACGTGCTGGCGCGCTTCTTCTTCCCCAAGCACGGTTCGGTCATCGAGGATCCGGGGACGGGGTCCGCCTGCGCGAACCTGGGAGGCTGGCTTCTGGCCACCGGCGCGACTCTTCCGCAGAAGCTGACGGTCGACCAGGGAGAGGCCGTCGGCCGGCCGTGCCGCCTGGGCCTCGAGGTTACGCCCGATCGGCGGATCCTGGTCTCCGGGCGCGTCATCGAGGTCGCGCGCGGCACGCTGACGATCTAGGGCCCGTTAACGTTGTGGGCACATCCGCGCGGGGGTCTGCGCGATAACGGTTCGTTACACGTAGAAACAGCCGCTGCGTCAACAGACGCGCACACTTTCGCGTTGATGGCAGTACCGGCGGGAGAAGCGCGAAGGTTCCCGGCCGGATGCGAACCCGTGGAGCGCCGATGGCCGCATGCACAGTCCGACTCGCTCGATTCCCGGCATTGGCGGCGCTGTGCACGTCCGCGACCCTCGCGTGCGCGGCGGCCGCGCCGATGGGCTACGACGACGCCCGCCACCTGCTCGCGCGTACCGGATTCGGCCCGACCGACGCGGAAGTGCGCGAGTTTGCCGCGCCTGCCGCGCGCCGACGCGGTTGCGCGTCTGCTGCGTGACGTTCGCACCGCGGCCCTCACGCCGCCACCGGCGTTCACCACCGTCGCCGGTCCGCTGCGGCCTCCCGCCCGCGATGCGTCCGACGCGCGAGCGCAAGGCTTTCCTGCAGGAACAGATCAGGCACGGTCTCGCGCTGCGTGCGTGGTGGGTGCAGGAAATGCTGGCGACGCCGTCGCCGCTGACCGAACGCATGACGCTGTTCTGGCACAACCACTTCGTGTCCAGCCAGCAGAAGGTGCGCATCGCCCGTCTGATGTACGGACAGAATGCGATGCTGCGCGCCAACGCGCTCGGTAATTTCGGCACGCTGCTGCATGCCGCCGCAAAGGACCCGGCGATGCTCATCTACCTGGACAGCGCGCAGAACCGCAAGGGGCAGCCCAACGAGAATTTCGCGCGCGAGGTCATGGAACTCTTCACGGCCGGCGAAGGCAAGTACACGGAAACAGACATCAAGGAAGCCGCGCGCGCGTTCACGGGTTGGAGCGTCAACCGCGAAACCGGCGAGTACCTGTTCCGGCCGGGCGCGCACGACTACGGCTACAAGACCGTACTTGGCAAATCGGGACAATTCGACGGCGATGCCGTGCTCGACATCCTGCTCGCGCAACCCGCCACGGCGGAATTCATTACCGCCAAGCTCTGGCGCGAGTTCGTCTCGCCCGATCCCGACCCGCGCGAAGTCAAGCGCATAGCGCAGGCGTTCCGCAGTTCCAGCTACGACATCAGGACCGCACTTCGCGGCGTGCTGCTGAGCGACGCGTTCTGGGCGCGCGACAATCGCGGCACGCTGGTCAAGAGCCCTATCGAATTCGTCGTCGGGTCGCTGCGGCAGCTGGAAATTCCGCCGCCCAACGGGTTGCCGTTCGCCGTCCTGGCCGCGGGCATGGGCCAGAACCTGTTCTCGCCACCGAACGTGAAGGGCTGGCCCGGCGGCAATGCGTGGATCGACGCCAACACATTGCTTGCGCGCAAGCAGTTCGTCGACCGCCTGGCCCGTGCCGATGAGGGATCGCAGCCGATGACCGCGGTCGCGTCGCCGCAATCCTTGTCCGCCGAGGCCATGCGTGCTCCGACGCCGCTCTTCATTGCCGCCGACGAAAAGGCGCGCTTCCAGAGGTTGGCTCGCGAAGCCGATCGCGGGCTGCGCAGCGTGGATTTCGACGCCGCGGCGTGGCTTGCCGCGCGCAACGGAGCCACGCCCGCAGACAAGGAACACGCGGCGCAGGCGCTGTTGCTTGCGTTGCCGCCGCAAACGGCGCCACGGTCGGGCGACGACGACGCGCTCGCCTTCGTCCGCGCGACGATGCAGGACCCTGTCTATCAACTGAAGTGACGGCCACGGATCGCACCCACGCCATGAATCGCCGCACGTTTCTCCATTCCGCCGCCGCGCTGCCCGTGGCCCGTGCCATCGGCGGAACGCTGGCCGTGTTCGGCTGCGCGCAGGTCGCCATTGCCGCGGCGCCGGCTGTCGCCGGCTACAACCGCGTTCTCGTGCTGGTCGAGCTGAAAGGCGGCAACGACGGCCTGAACACGCTCGTCCCGTACACCGATCCCGCGTATTACTCGTTGCGCCCGAAGATCGCCATCAAGCGCGACGACGTCGTGCAATTGTCGGACCGCGCCGGACTGCATCCTTCACTCGCTCCCCTGCTCCCGCTATGGCGCGATTCCCAACTCGCGATACTGCAGGGCGTGGGGTATCCCGAACCCAACCTGTCGCACTTTCGCTCCATCGAGATCTGGGACACGGCATCGAAAAGCGCGGAGTACCTGCAGGACGGATGGCTCACGCGCGCCTTCGCCGCGCGACCCGCGCCGCGCGGTTTCGCCGCGGACGGCGTCATCATCGGTTCCGGCGACCTGGGGCCGCTGGCCGGTGGCGGCACGCGCGCGATCGCGCTCGCCAACACGGAACAATTCCTGCGCAGGGCGAAGCTCGCTCAGCCGACGCCCATCGCCGGCAATCCCGCGCTCGCGCACGTGCTCAAGGTGGAATCGGACATCGTGCAGGCGGCTGCGCATCTCGATGCGCGATACAAATTCAGGACGGAATTTCCACCGGGCAATTTCGGCAACGCGATTCACACCGCAGCGCAGGTCATGGCCAATCCGTCCGGCGTCGCCGTGGTGCGGGTGACGCTCACGGGTTTCGACACGCATTCGAACCAGGCCGGCACGCAGGCGCGGCTGCTGAAGGACGTCGCCGCCGGACTGGTGGCGCTGAAGGGCGCGCTGATCGAGCTCGACAGGTGGAACGACGCCGTGGTGCTCACCTATGCCGAGTTCGGACGCCGGCCGAAGGAGAACATTTCGGGCGGCACCGACCACGGCACGGCCAATGTCCAGTTCGCGCTCGGCGGTCGCGTGGCCGGCGCGCATGTACGGCGCGCCGCCGGATTTGTCGCGGCTGTCCGGCGACGGCAATCCGCCCTACGCGCTCGACTTCCGCAGCGCGTATGCGGCGATTCTCGACAATTGGTGGGGCGTGGATTCGCGCGCGGTGCTCGGTGGACGATTTGCCGCGGTCCCGTTCCTCAAGTCCTGACGCAGGTGCTTCAGGCGCCCGCGTTCCACGCCGTCATGAATTCCCGCCAATGCGGCGCGCCGGACGCCGCAATGCGCTCCCGCGCCAGCGCGATTTCCTTCGCGTACTCGCCGGCGCTCAACTCGCCGCGCATCAGGCGGAAGCGCTGGTAGACGAGGTAGGTGTTCATCACGTCGCATTCGCAATAGTTGCGCACGTCGGCAAGCTTGCCGTCGGTCACCGCGGCGGCGACCTGGCTGCCGTCCATGCCGAGCTTGCCCGGAAATCCGCACAGTCTCGCCATCGCGTCGAGCCCCGCATTGGCGCGCGGCTGATACATCGCCAGCACGTCCATCAGGTCGAGATGCCGCGTGTGATAACGGCCAAGATAGCTGTTGAACTTGAAGTCGCGGTCCTGGTCGCCCCAGTCCCAGTATTTTTCCGCGTTGATGCCGTGGATCAGCGCGCGATGATTGAGCACCGGCAGGTCGAAGCCGCCGCCATTCCATGACACCAGCTGCGGCGTCAGCTGTTCGATGCCGCCGAAGAACCGCCGGATCAGTTCGGGTTCCGGGTCGTCCAGGTCGCCGACCGACCAGATCTTGAGGTCGTCCTTGCTGCGCAGCGCGCAGGCGATCGCGACCACCTGCTGCAGGTAGTGCGGCGCAAAGTCGTTGCCGGTGGCGGCGCGCCGCTTCTGGTTGAACCAATCCATCACCGCCGCGTCCGGCAAATCCGTCGGAAGATCGTTGATGCGCCGGATGCCCGCGACATCCGGCACCGTCTCGATGTCGAAGACGAGGATCGGGGTCACGCGGGAAACACGCCGGTCGACAGGTAGCGGTCGCCGCGGTCGCAGACGACAAAGACGATGGTCGCGTCGCGCACCTCGCGCGAAATGCGCAACGCCACCGCGCACGCGCCGCCCGCCGAGATTCCGGCGAAGATTCCTTCCTCCCGCGCGAGGCGGCGCGCCGTGTCCTCGGCATCGCGCTGCGTGACGGATTCCGTGCGGTCGACACGCGTGCCGTCGAAGATCTTCGGCAGGTATTCGGCCGGCCACTTGCGGATACCGGGGATGGACGCGCCCTCCGCAGGCTGCGCGCCGACGATCGTGATCGCCGGATTCTGCTCCTTGAGATACTTGGACACGCCCATGATCGTGCCGGTCGTGCCCATCGCCGACACGAAATGCGTGATGCGCCCGCCGGTGTCGCGCCAGATTTCCGGTCCCGTGGTGCGATAGTGCGCAAGCGGGTTGTCGGGATTGGCGAACTGGTTGAGGATGTGTCCCTTGCCTTCGGCCTGCATGCGATCGGCCAGGTCGCGCGCGCCTTCCATGCCCGCCGCCTTGGTGACCTGGACCAGTTCGGCACCGTAGGCGCGCATTGTCTGCACGCGCTCCAGCGACTGGTTGTCGGGCATCACCAGGATCAGTTTGTAGCCCTTGATCGCGGCCACCATGGCCAGCGCGATGCCGGTGTTGCCGGACGTCGCCTCGATCAGCGTATCGCCGGGACGGATGTCGCCGCGCCGCTCGGCCTCGACGATCATCGACAGCGCCGGACGATCTTTCACCGAGCCTGCGGGATTGTTGCCCTCCAGCTTTCCCAGGATGACATTCGTCGTGGTTCCCGGCATCCGCTGCAACCGGACGAGGGGCGTCTTGCCGACGGTGTCGGCAAGCGTTGGATAGTCTCTGGAATCGGTCATGGCAGGAGGTGGGAATTCGACGGGGACCCGCGCTGCGCGCGTCACCGGACGCGATCCTCATTGTAGCGGAGCGTTCCGTTCACCCTTCGCAAACGAAAACCCCGCCACTTGGGGCGGGGTCTCGTTGCAGCCGACGGCGGTTACTTCTTTGGCGCAGCGTCCTTGTCGGCGCTGGCCGGCTTTTCGGTCTTGCTCTTGTCGGACTTGGCCTTGGCCGCGGCTTCCTTGTCGGCCTTTGCCTTGGCCTTGGCTTCCTTGTCCGCGGCCGCTTTGTCAGCCTTGGCCTTGTCGGCGGCAGCCTTGTCGGCCTTGGCCTTGTCCGCCTTGTCCGCCTTGGCCTGCTTGTCGGCCGCCGCCTTGGCATCCTTGTCGGCCTTGGCCTTTGCCTTGGCGTCCTTTTCCTCCGCGGCCTTGTCTGCCTTGGTCGGCTTGTCGGATTTGGATGCCTTGTCGCTCGCCGCCGGCTTGTCGTCCTTGGCCGAAGCCTTGGCGTCGGCCTTCGAACTGGCCTTTTCTGCCTTCGTCGGCGCGGCCGCTGCGGCGGGCGCTGCTGCGGGTGCTGTGGCCGGCGCAGGTGTAGACGCAGCCTTGCCAGCAGCGGGCGCAGCCGCTGGCGTCGCGGGTGCAACCGGCGCGGGCGTGGTCGCCGGGGCAGACTTGGCCGCTGCGGGAGCGGATGCTGCCGCTGGCGTCGCGGGCGCGACCGGCGCGGCTTTGGCCGGTGCCGCGGGCTCTGCGGCGGCCTTCGCCGGTTCGGTCTTCTTGGACTCGGTCGCCGCAGGCACCTTGGTTGTGCCGCTCAGCTTGACGCCGCTCTCCTTCATCTTTTCGAGCGTCGCATCGCCGATACCGTTGACCTTCTTCAGGTCGTCGATCGACTTGAACGGGCCATTGGCCTTGCGATAGTCGATGATGGCCTGGGCCTTGACCGGGCCGATTCCGGGCAGCGCCTCGAGTTGTTCCAAGGTTGCCGAGTTGACGTTGACGTCCGCGAGCGCAATGGTCGACATCAAGATCATCGCAAGCGCGAGCAAAAATCGTTTCATTGAAGTTCCCCCGATAGACACAATGGTCGTTACACGCCGCTCCGGTGTGAATTTGAGCGGCGAGGCAATAACGCGCCACGCATGCTACGGGTTGACCGCTGCCGCCGCAAGGCAATGCTGTGCCTCGCTGCCGGGAAGGCCGCTTGCGAGGCCCTCCCGGTGATTTGCACTCGATGGCAAGAACTGACGCTTCGAAGCTACTTTCTGCCGGCATCGGCCACAGGTCGGATGTCACCCTTGGCTACCGGAGCCGCAGCCTTCGCATCCCCCTTGGCAGGGCTTGCGGCCGCGACCTTGGTGGCCGGACCCACGGTGAGATCGGCACGCAGCTTTTCCAGGCGCTTGGCGCCAATGCCCTTGACGTGCTTCAGGTCGTCGACCGACTTGAACGGCCCATGGGCCTTGCGGTAGTCGATGATCGCCTGGGCCTTGGCAGGTCCGAGGCCCTTGTGAAGGGCGACGAACTCTTCCTGCGACGCGGTGTTGATATTGACGACGGCCAGGGCCGGGAACGAATGCAGTGCGAGCGCCATCGCCAGCGCCACGAACAAGCGTTGCATGATTTACCTCCTTGCGTGGTTAGGGAACCTGCGTCGTCGCGTGCCGGCGTGGAAGCAGACCCGATGGCCAGCGACGTTCGCCCACGTTACGGAGGAGGAGGCGCCTTCCGAAATCAGACTTTCGACGTAGCGTGCGACGCCTTGCGCCACGTCCAGCATCGGAGCCTGGTAGCCCGCGGCACGCAGCGCCGTGAGGTCTGCCTGCGTGAAGCTCTGGTACTTTCCGACGAGCTGCGGCGGGAACGGGATGTATTCGATCGCCCCCTGATGCACCAGCTCGGCCAGCGTCAGCGCGGGCTTGCCGTCGCGGGCCAGGCATGCGTTGACTGTCGCGAGCGCGACCGCGTTGAACGTCTCGGCGCGGCCGGTGCCGAGGTTGAAGATTCCCGAGCGCTTCGGGTGGTCGAGGAAATCGAGGTTGACCTTGACCACGTCGTCGACGTAGACGAAGTCCCGGCGCTGCTCGCCGGCCCCATATCCGCCCGAGCCTTCGAACAGCTTGACGCGCCCGCTGCTCCGGAACTGGTGATAGAGATGAAAGGCGACGGACGCCATCCTTCCCTTGTGCTGCTCGCGCGGTCCGTACACGTTGAAGTAGCGGAAGCCCGCCACCTGCGCCGTACGTTCAGGAAGCATGCGCCGCACATAGCGGTCGAACAGGCATTTCGAGTAGCCGTACACGTTGAGCGGCGCTTCGTTGGCGCGATCCTCGACGAACACGGTGCCCGCGCCGTACACCGACGCGCTCGATGCATACAGGAAGGGAATGTCGTTGTCCTGGCAATGATCGAGCAGCGCCACCGAGTACCGGTAGTTGTTGCGCATCATGAAGCGGCCATCGGTCTCCATCGTGTCCGCACACGCGCCCTGGTGCAGCACCGCCGTGATGTCGTCCTCGAAGTCGCCTGCGCCGATGCGCGCGATGAATTCGTCCTGGTCGAGGTAATCCGCGACATCGCAGTCCGCGAGATTGCGGAACTTGTCGGCATCGTGCAGGTTGTCCACGGCGATGATGTCGCGTTCGCCGCGCGCGTTGAGCGCCCTGACCAGGTTCGAACCGATGAAGCCGGCGGCGCCGGTGACGACGATGTACACGGTCAATGCTCCGTTGTTGTCCGGTTGCGCGCCTACAGGTCGAGATCGATGCCGCCGAGCTCGCTGGTCACGAACGGCACCCTGGGCGCGACGGCGCACAGCAATTCATAGCCGACCGTCGCCGCCGCGGCGGCGACATCGTCGACCGGCAGGCCCTCGCCCCACAGCACCACGGGACTGCCGACGCGCGCCTCCGGGACATCGGTCAGGTCCACGGTGAGCATGTCCATCGACACGCGGCCCGCCATGCGCACCTTCGTTCCCAGGACCCGCACCGGCGTGCCGTTGGGCGCATGCCGCGGATAGCCGTCCGCATACCCGCACGCGACGACGCCGACGCGGTGCGACCGCGATGCCGTGTACTGCGCGCCGTATCCGACGCTGTCGTTCGCCTTCAAGTCCTGCACGGCGATGAGTTGCGAACGCAGCGTCATCACCGGGCGCAGTCCCAGCATGTCGGACGTGTCGTACGGCAAAGGCGTCGCGCCATAGAGCATGATGCCCGGCCGCACGAACTCGCCGCCGACTTCGTCATACCTGATGACTCCGGCCGAATTGGCCACCGACCTCGGATAGGGCAGGCCGCGGCACGCGGTCTCGAACAATGCCAGCGGCTCGGCGAGGCCATCCTCTTCCTCGGCGCGCGCAATGTGCGTCATCAGGCGCAAGGCCGCCACGGACGGCGTCCCGGCGAGGCGTTCGCAAATCGCGGCGACGTCTGCGGGACGAAAACCCAGGCGGTTCATGCCGGTGTTGACCTTGACGAACACTTCGAGCGGCCGCGCCAGCACCGCAGCTTCGAGCATCTTCACCTGCTCGATATCGTGCACTACAATCGCCAGCCGGCGCCGGGCGATCTCCTCCAGCTCGCCTTCCGCGAAAAAACCCTCGAGGAGCAGGATGCGGCGCAGGTACCGCTGCTCGCGCAAGCCGACCGCCGCATCGAGTTCGACCAGCGCCAATCCGTCGGCATCCTCCAGCGCGGGCAGGACGCGCGCGAGGCCGTGACCATAGGCGTTGGCCTTGACCACCGCCAGGATCTGCGTCCCCGGCGCCTTTTCGCGCACCCGCGCCACGTTCGCACGCATCGCGGCGAGGTTGATTTGTGCGTATAGGGGTCGGGCCATGCGTGGGGACAGTGCCTGCCGGATCGAATGTCAGCCGAGGAGTCGACCAAAGGAGCGCCGGGTCCGCGCGGCAACGCAAACTTGCCGTCCACGCCCCGCAGGACAGGGGTACGGGGCAAACATGGTATAAAACGCGGGCCGCGCTGTTGCGGACATTATAACCAACCAACCCGAAGTCACCGCGCCAAGGCGGTCGCTCGTGGTCATGCTCCGGCGCATCCAAGGCGCCACTCGAGGAAATGAAGGCCGGCTTCTACACGATCATGGCGGCGCAGTTTTTCAGCTCGCTCGCCGATAACGCGCTGCTCATCGCCGCCATCCGGCTGCTCCAGGAACTGCAGGAACCGGAGTGGATGCTGCCATCGCTGCAGCAGTCCTTCGTCGTCTCCTACGTGATCCTCGCGCCGCTGGTCGGCGCGTTCGCCGATTCGATGCCCAAGGGCCGCGTGATGCTGATCACCAACGCGGTCAAGGTCGTCGGGTGCGTGCTGATGCTGTTTTCCGTGCACCCGCTGCTGGCCTACGCCGTGGTGGGCTTCGGCGCCGCGGCCTATTCGCCGGCCAAGTACGGAATCCTCACCGAGCTCCTGCCGCCGAGCCAGCTGGTCGTGGCCAACGGCTGGATCGAGGGAACCACGGTCGGCTCGATCATCCTCGGCGTGCTGCTGGGCGGCCTGCTGGTCAGCCACAACGTTTCGCACGCGCTGCTGGGCTTCGACATGCCCACCATCGACACGGGCATCAACTCGCCGCCGGAAGCCGCCATCACCGTCATCGCGGTGCTGTATCTCATCGCCGCCATCATCAACTGGTTCATTCCGGACACCGGCGTCGATCACCGGATGGCGAGCAAGAATCCCTTCTACCTGATCCGCGAATTCACGCACTGCGTGTCGCTCTTGTGGCGCGACAAGCTGGGGCAGATTTCGCTCGCCACCACGACGCTGTTCTGGGGCGCCGGCGCGACGCTGAAATTCATCGTGCTGGCGTGGGCAGCGAAGGCGCTGGGCTACGACCTGTCGCAGGCGTCCTACCTGCAGGGCGTCGTCGCAGTCGGCATCGCGCTCGGCGCGGTGCTCGCCGCGAAATTCGTGTCGCTGCGCCATGCCGTGAACGTGCTGCCGATCGGCACGGCGATGGGCCTCGTCGTGATCACGATGATCTTCGTCACGCAACTGCCCGTGGCGGTCCTGCTGATGATCGTCATCGGCGCCTGCGCCGGATTCTTCGTCGTGCCGATGAACGCGCTGCTGCAGCATCGCGGCCACGTGCTGATGGGCGCCGGGCATTCGATCGCCGTGCAGAACTTCAACGAGAACATCGGCATCCTCGTGATGGTCGGCCTGTACGCGCTGATGATTCAGCAGGGGGTCTCGGTCAACCGCGCGGTCGTGCTGTTCGGACTGTTCATGTCCGGCGCGATGCTGCTCGTCATGTGGCGCCACCAGCACAACCAGAGCAAGGGCGACTCGCTGCACCTCATCGCCGACGAAGGCGAGCACAAGCACTAGGGCACTGGCGGCTAGAGTACGATCGGCGCGTCGGAAATCTCGTTGCGCCCCGGTCCGGTGCGCGGCGAGTGCTGCGCAAGCAACGCCGAGATCTCGCCGATTCCCTGCTCGACGCCTTCGGCAAAGCGGCCGGCGCGGAACGCCGACTCGATCTTGTGGCATATCGTCTGCCACGCGGCATCGCCGACGAGCGCGTGGATGCCCCGATCGGCCACGATTTCCACCGCGTGATCGGCGACCAGCACGTACAGCAGGACGCCATCGTTGGCCTCGGTGTCCCAGACCCGCAGAAGGCTGAACACTTCAAGCGCGCGCGCGCGCGGCCGCTCCCGGCGCCAGACGCTCGCCAGAGGCAGCGCCGCCTCGACGGCAAAACAGACCTGCCCGGCATGGCGCGTTTCGCCCGCGGCGATGGCGCGTTCGACGCGATCCAGATCCTCCGCGGAGAAATGGCGATGGACCACGCCGCGATCGGTGACGAAATGCCGCCAGAGCCTGGTCATCCTTCCGGTCATCACCAATCTCCCGACGCGCCGCCGCCGCCAAATCCGCCGCCGCCGCCCGAAAAGCCGCCGCCGCCACTGCCGCCGCCAAAGCCGCCACCGCCGCCGCCCCCGGGTATGAAGATGCCGCCGCCGCGGCCCACGAGGCCGCTGCCCAGGCCGAAGGTGAGCATCACGATGAAGGCGACGATGGCCGCGATGATTGCGATCGCGAGCGACCCGGCAAACATCCACGCGGCGCCGCCGACGATGCCGGCACCCACCGTCGACCCGATCGCCCTGCCGAAGATGCGCCTGAGAATGCCGCCGATCACCGGCACGATCGACGAAGAGGAGGATCAATATCGTGTCGAACGAAATGCCGCCGGACTTGCGCTGCGGCGCCTGCACCGCCGGCGAGTCCGCGAGAGGCTCGCCCTTGTTGACCACGGCGATGACCTGGTCGACGCCCGCGTCGATGCCTTGCGCGAACTGGTTGTTGCGAAAGTACGGCGCGACGGTCTCCGCCAGGATGCGCCGCGTCGTGACGTCGGTGAGCACGCCTTCCAGGCCGTAGCCCACTTCGATGCGATTCTTGCGGTCGTTCTTGGCGATCAGGAAGACCGCGCCGTTGTCCTTGCCCTTGTGGCCGATCTTCCATGCTTCCGCCACGCGAATGGAATAGGCGGCGATGGCTTCGGGCTGCGTCGACGGCAGCATCAGGACCACCAGCTGATTGCCGGTCTGCGCTTCCCACGCGGCGAGCTTGGCGTCGAGAGCCTGACGTTCCGCCGCCGACAGCGTGTTGGTGAGGTCCGTGACCCGCGCGGTCAGCGGCGGAACCTTGACCAGGTCCTGCGCGCCGGCCGGACCCGCCGACAGCGCCAGGCCGACCAGCAGGAACAGCATCGCAATGCCGCGCGCCACCATCCTGGCGGAGCTGACTGCCTGGCTCATGACAAATGCGACGCCGCTTCGACGTTCACGGGAATCACGACTGCAGGTGCAAGGCCACGCGCAGCCCGAGCGTCCACGCGTGGCGATGCCGTCAATATCCCTTCTTCATCAGTTCGGCCGCCGGATCGACGGCGGCATCGGCCGTCTTTGCCGTGGGCGCGGCCGACGTCTTGGGCGCGCGGAGCGGGGACCACGGGCGCGGCAGGCTGCTTGCCGAAGTCGACCTTCGGCGGCGCGCTGATCGTCGCTTCGTTCTCGACCGCGAAGTTGGGCTTCACGTCCATCTTGAACAGCATGGCGGTCAGGTTCGTCGGGAACGAGCGCACCGTCGAGTTGTACGTCTGCACGGAGTCGATGTAACGCTTGCGCGCCACGGTGATGCGGTTCTCCGTGCCCTCGAGCTGGGATTGCAGGTCGCGGAACAGCGCGTCCGACTTCAGTTGCGGATAGTTCTCCGAGACCACGAGGAGCCGCGACAGCGCGCCGGTCAACTGGCTCTGCGCCTCGATGAATTTCTTGAAGGCCACCGGGTCGTTGATGAGTTCGGGCGTGGCCTTGATCGCGCCGACGTTGGCGCGCGCATTGGTCACCTCGGTCAGCACCGTCTGTTCCTGCGCTGCGTAGCCCTTGACCGTGTTGACGAGGTTGGGCACCAGGTCGGCGCGGCGCTGGTACTGGTTCAGCACTTCGGACCACGCGGCCTTGATGCCTTCGTCCTGCCGCTGCAGGTCGTTGTAGCCGCAGCCGGCAAGCGTCATGGTGACCAAGGCGGCGCACAGGACGGCGATTTTTCTAAGCATGTTTCCTCCAGACGGATGTCGAACCGCGGTCAACCCGCAAGCTGCAATGTGGGGTGCCCGTGCCACCGCCGCAAGGTGTTCATGCGACCGGCGGCGAAATTGATGGCGCTAGTGCTAACGGACGTCGCCACCGTGCGGCGTGCCAACACCATATCTTCCCATGCCTTCGCCTTGTCCGGTAGGTTGCGCAGCAGGTAGGCGGGGTGATAGGTCACGACCAGCGGGCACGCCGCGATACCGGTGAACGCGACCGCGCAGGCTGGCGATCGTCGCGTCGGTACCGAGCAGCAGCGACGCGGCGCTCTTGCCAAGCGCGACGATGAGCTTGGGCCGGATCAACTCGACCTGCCGCTCCAGATACGGCCTGCACGCGTCGGACTCGGAGGGCTCCGGCGCGCGATTGTTTGGAGGGCGGCACTTGAGCACGTTGGCGATGTAGACGTTGCGGCCGCGCGCGATTCCGAGCGCCGCCAGCATGTTGTCGAGCAGGCGCCCGGCCTGCCCCACGAAGGGCTCGCCACGCGCATCTTCTTCCGCGCCCGGCGCCTCGCCGACGAACAGCCACTCCGCGTTCGCATCGCCCACGCCGGGCACCGACTTGTTGCGGGTCCGGCACAGGCCGCATGCGGTGCAGGCGTCGACGTCCGCCGCGAAATCGTCCCAGCGACAGCGAGGCGATTCGCGCGCTGCGCGTTGCACCGTCCTGCGGTGGCGGCGACGCGCGCAGCGCCTGCGCGAGTCGCGTCCGCGGCCACGCGCGGCGGCCTGCGCGACGCCGCTTCGCGCAAGCGCCACGTCGGCGCCAATCCGAGTTCGACCAGGATGTCGTCGCGCGTCGCCATCAGGGACTCGGCAAGCCGCGGCGCATGACCAGCGCATCTTCGCGCGGGCGGCCATCGCTTCCCGCAGGATAGTAGGACTCGCGGCGCGCAACGCGGCTTGAATCCCGCACGTTCATAGAGCGCAATGGCCGGCGCGTTCGATTCGCGGACTTCGAGGAATACCTGTTCGGCACCGAGCCTTTGCGCATCGTCCAGGAATTGCGCGAGCAGTTCGCTGCCCAAGCCGTGGCGGCGCGCATCGGGCACCACCGACAGATTCAACAGTTGCGCCTCGCCTGGCGCCAGCATCAGCACGCCGTAGGCGACGATGCGGCCCTCGCGTTCTCCGACCCGCGCGCTGTAGCCCGCGGCAATCGCTTCGCGGAAATTTTCCGGCGTCCACGGCGCTGCGTGGATATGCGCCTCGAGCGCGGCGACGTACGCGACATCCTGCGCGGCGAGCGGGCGCCATTGCACGTCAGCGGAATGCTCGAACCGGGGCAGGCTGGCCATGCCGCTTAGGCCCGCGTCAAAGGCGCGCGCCGGCGGCGCGCTCCTCGGTGGTCAGCGCCACCCGGTGCCGGACATAGAGCGGCGCGGCGTCCGCCGCCGCGACGCCTTCGCCGGCCGCGAACCGCGGTTGCGCGAGCTCGCCGATCGCACGCGCATCCGGGACCGCTTCGGCGTCCACACGCCGCAATCCGAGCCGAGCCGCCAGCGCGGGGTACGCGGCGAATCCGCCGCCCACGCCGAACCACGACGCAGCGCCGGACGGAGGCGCCGTCACGGCGTCGGGCGCGAGGACGGCGGGTGCCTGCACGTCGCTCCAGCGCGATTGCGAGCGCTCGTAGGCCGCGACGTAGACCTCGCGCATCCGCGCATCGAGGCAGGCCACGACGTGCGTCGCCGCGTGTTCGCGCCACGCCGCATGCGCCAGCGCCAGAAGCGTGGGCACCGGCACGAGCGGAAGGTCCGCGCCCAGCGCTCAAGCCTTGCGCGACGCCGCAGGCAATGCGCACACCGGTAAACGATCCGGGACCGGCGCCGAAGGCAATGCCGTCGAGCGAGCGCAGCGACCAGCCCGCCTCCGCGAGCACGGCGTCGATGAGCGGCAGCAGGCGCTCGGAATGCGCCTGCCCCGCCGGCTCCCCGCGGACGCACCACGTACCCTGCGCGCCGCATGCGACGGAAAGCCACTGGGTTGACGTATCGAACGCGAGCAGCCTCATGCGACGAATTTTACCGGAGCCAACCGTGGTTGCGACTCCGCAAAGGTACAATTCGCGGCCTTTCGTCCGTTTTGCGTGCGACCCCGTGTCGCTTCGCATGCGCCACCTCCGTCCTCTCCTCCACCACGCTGCTGACGATCGAGTCGCTCGACCAGGAAGGTCGCGGCGTGGCGCGCGTCGACGGCAAGGCGATCTTCGTCGAAGGCGCGCTGCCCGGCGAACGCGTCCACGCGGCGACGGTCCGCGCCAAGCCGACCTTCGAGACCGCCCGCGTCACGTCCGTCGTGAAGGCCAACGCGTCGCGCGTCGTGCCGCGCTGCCCGCATTTCGGCGTGTGCGGCGGCTGCACGCTGCAGCACGCGCATCCGGCGCTGCAGGTCGCCGCGAAGCAGCGCGCGCTGGAAGAGGCGCTCGCGCGCATCGGCCGCGTGCGCGCGGAACGCATGTTGCCGCCGATCGAAGGACCGGCGTGGGGTTACCGCTACCGCGCGCGGCTCACCGTGCGCCACGTCGCGAAAAAGGGCGTGGTGCTGGTGGGCTTCCACGAGCGCAAGTCGAGCTTCGTGGCCGACATGACGGAGTGCCACGTGCTTGCCCAGGAAGATTTCCGACCTGCTGCCGGCATTGCGCCTGCTGGTCGCATCGCTGACGATCTACGACCGCCTGCCGCAGATCGAGCTGGCGGTGGGCGAAACGCCAGACGGCGACGACGTCGCGCTCGACTACGTGCTGGTGCTGCGCATTCTCGCGCCGCTGGCGCCGGAGGACGAGGCGCAGGCTGCGCGATTTCGCGGATCGCCACGCCGTCGCCTTCTGGACGCAGACCGGCGGTCCGGCGACCGTGCTGCCGTTTCATCCTGCCGCATCGTCGCTTGCGTACCTGCTGCCCGAGTTCGCCGTGGTCATGCCGTTCGCGCCGACCGATTTCACGCAGGTCAACAGCGCGATCAACCGCGTGCTGGTGCGGCGCGCGCTGGCGCTGCTCGATCCCCGGCAAGGCGAGCGCGTCGCCGATTTCTTTTGCGGCCTGGGCAATTTCACGCTGCCGATCGCGCGAAGCGGCGCCGACGTGGTCGGCGTCGAAGGCAGCGCGGCGCTGGTGCAGCGCGCGCAGGACAACGCCCGCCACAACGGACTCGACGCGCGGGCGCGCTTCGTCGTCGCCAACCTGTTCGAGGCCACGCCCGAGAGCATCGGCGGCCTGGGGCGGCTCGACCGCGTGCTGATCGACCCGCCGCGCGAAGGCGCCATCGAGCTCGTCAAGTCGCTGCCGAAGCGCGACGACGGCGACGGCCTCACGCGCATCGTCTATGTCTCGTGCAATCCGGCCACGCTCGCGCGCGACGCCGAGGTTCTGGTGCACGAACGCGGGTATCGCCTTGCCGCCGCCGGCGTGGTCAACATGTTCCCGCACACGGCGCACGTCGAATCCATCGCGCTGTTTGAACGATAAATGAGTGCAAGATAAGCGAGCGATGGGCGCGCACCCAGGCGCGGCCGGCGCAAAAAAATGGGCGCCCTCGAGGCGCCCGCGAAGGTACTGCCGGTTATCGTTTCAGTCGCGCTGCCCGGTGAACGCCAGCAGCAGGTTGAGCAGGCTGATGAAGATGTTGAACAGGTTCAGGAACAGGTTCATCGTCGCCATGATGTAGTTGGTCTCGCCGCCGCGGATGAGGTTGCTCAGGTCATGCAGCAGCCACGCGGAAAAGATCAGCACCGTGATCGCGGACAGCGTCACCGCCAGCGCCGGGATCTGGAAGAACAGGTTGGCGAGGCTGGCCACGATCAGCACGACCGTGCCGACCATGAGGAACTTGCCCATGACGAGAAGTCGCGCTTGCTCACCGTCGCGACCGCCGCCATCGTGAAGAAGATCGCCGCCGTCATCGACGCCCGCCAGGCCGACCAGTTGCCAGCCGTTGCGGAAGCCGCCCGCGACGGTGAGGATGGGCGTCAGCATCAGGCCCGCGACGAACGTGAAGCCGAACAGCGCGACGACGCCCCAGGCGCTGTTGCGCAGCCGCGTGACCACGAACAGCATGCCGATCATGGCGCGCGAACATCAGCAGCGGCGTCGCGATCGGGTGCGCGGCGAACTGCGCCGAGAAATTGAGCTGGGCGCCGACGAATGCGCCGGCGATCGTGGGCAGCATCGACAGCGCGAGCAGCCAGTACGTGTTGCGCAGGACGTTGTTCTGCGCCAGCGGCGGCGCGACGGTACCGTCAAAGACCGGGGTGCGCGACCGGGTCGGCTGGCCCGACATGACCGGTTCGAATTTTCGATCCATCTATCCCTCCACCAAGTGGCCCAGGCGGGCCGTATGAACCCTTAGACTAACAGAAAGGCGAAGGGTTTCATCGCCAGGGGCGTCCAGACCGGGCAGTCGGAGTCCCCGGCGCCAAGATTGCACCGGCGCGGCGGCATTTCAAGCCGCCGCCCGGGCCGGCAGGCGGGGCTACTTGGCGGCGTCCGCCTTCTGCCAGCTGGAATCCGGGTCGTAGGCCTTGATCGCCCGCGCCGCGGCATCGGTGCCCGCGCCGAGATTCTTCTGGTACACGATGCCGTCCTGGTTGACGATGAACGTCATCACGCCGGTGTCGTCGTACTTCGCCGGCCACGCCACCAGCGCGTAGCCTTCGGTCATGCGGCCGTTCTTGACGTAACTCCTGGCGCCGCCGGGCGCGTTCTTGCCCTGCGCGGTCAGGATCTTGTACAGATACCCGTGGTACGGCTGGCCGACCTTCGCCTCCGCGAACTCGGCGCCCAGCGGGCTTTCCGGCTCGCCGGGAAGCGATGCCCAGTACAGCCCGTCGTGCTTGCCCGGCGTCGACAGCCCGTGCATGGCGTACTCCTTGACGCCATCGCCATTCCAGTCATTTTGCCGGTATTCCTTTTGCGCATCCGTGTAGGCAAGCGCCACCTGGATGGCCGCCAGCTCGTTGCGCCCGATGCGGCGAACGCGCATTTCCTCGGGCGCGGCCTTGGTGTCGAATCGCCACCCGGCCGCGGACTTCACGATAGGGATGGGCAGCGTCCAGCCTTTCGTCCCGGCCCCGAGATAGGCCCTGTCGTTGCCGGCGGGCACGATCTTGTGCGCACGGGCCCACGCCTCGAGAAAGTCGGTGACGTCTGCAGGATCCACGCTCGCGGACGGGATGTACTTGCGATAGTCCGGGCCGATGGCCGCCTTGATGGCGTCGCCGTCGTGCCGCGCGATGCCGTCGACCAGCGCGTCGGCGGCCGCTTCGGGCGTCGGGTAGGCGTTCTGCGCCAGCGTCGACGGCGCGACCGCCAGCATGGCCGCCATTGCGGCGACATTCAGGATGTATTTGAAGTTTGTCATGTTCGTGGGCTCCATCATCAGCGACGTCCGCCACCACCACGGCCGCCACCGCCGCCGCCACCACCTCGGCCACCGCCACCGCCCGACGGCCGGGCGCCGCCGCCACGCCCGACGGGCGCGCGCCGCCACCGCCACCCATCGACGAACGGTTGCCGCCGCCTCCGGCATGCTGTGCGGCAGCCTGGCTCGACCTGCCGCGGTCCATCTGGGCGCCTGCGTTCGAATTGCTCGCACCGCGCAGCGCGTTGTCGCGACTGGCCGATTGCGAGCGTTGCCGCGCCGCGTCCCGGTCCATGCCCTGCGCATTGTTCTGCATCGCGCTGCGGTCCATGCCCTGCGCCCGGTTTTGCGCCGCGCCGCGGTCTACCGCGCTGCGGTCCACGCTCTGCGCGCGCTCGCGCGCCGGAGCCGGTGGTATCCAGGCCGCGGCTCTGCAGCGCCTGGTTCGCCTGCGCGCGGCTGGCGTCGCGACTGGCATCCTTGCCGCGATATTGTTCACGGTTGCCGGACTGGTACTTGTTGTTCAGGTTCTGGCGCGTCGCGTCGCCGCCCTTGTACGCGGTCTGCGCGGTTCGCCGTGTTGTGATTCCAGTTGGCGTTGCCGCTGCCATTGATGCGATTGTTCGTGTTGATGTTGTTGTAGCGGTTGACGTTGATGTTGACGTCGCCGCGTCCCCAGTTGCAACCGCCCCACAACGCATTGCTGATGCCGATGCCCACGCCCCAGGCGATGCCGGTGGCGACGGTTCGCGAGAACCAGTAGCCTGGAGGCGTCGGGTAGTAGTAAGGCGGGTACGCCGGGTACGGCCACGCGCCATAGACCACCGCCGGGTTGTAGGACGGCACGTAGACCACCTGCGGCTGCGCCGGCTCGATGACGATCACCTGCGCCGGCGGCGCCGACTGCTGCACGACCGTCGTCTGCGGCGCGGGTTCCGGCGCCTGTGTGGAGACCTTGACCTGCTCGTTGGACTTCAGGTTGCCGGCCGCCTGCGCCTTCTGCCGAAGCCGCTGCACGGAGTTCATCACGTCGTTGGGCTGCGCCAGGAAGGCGTCGCCCATGCTCTGCACCCACTCGGGCTTTTCGCCAAGGGTGATGACCACTTCGGGGAACGCGACCATCGATGCGACCGACGGGTCCCAATTTTCGTTCTCGACCATCTTGACGGCGTCGTCGCCCTTCGCGTCGGGATGCGCCTTCGACCACGCTGTCGCCTTGGCGAACTGGTCGGGATAGGTCGTCGCCATGAACAACTGTGCCAGCAACGAATCCGGATACAGCGCGACTTGCGCCGTCAACTGGTCGAGTTGCTCGTTGGACAGCGGCTTCGCGTCCTGGGCCAGCGCGGACCCTGCGAAAAGGATCGGGATGAGCAGCAACGCACCGATCAACCTCGATTTGGCGGAACTCCAACTCATCGTGTCATCTCCTGCCGCGCAGCGGAATATTCGGCGGCCTTCGCCACCTGCCGGCGCATTATAGCCGTCCGGACACGGGGCTGCAGACTGCACGCGGAAGCGGTCCGGAATCTTGTACACTGACGCCGCGATCGGCACACCCCAAGTCGCTGATTTCAAACAACGGATGGGTGGCAGAGTGGTCGAATGCACCGGACTTGAAATCCGGCAAGGGCGCAAGTTCTTCGTGGGTTCGAATCCCACCCCATCCGCCAGATGAAGCGTGAAATCGCCGGCGCAGCGGGTCGTCGTGTCCTGCTCCCGCGCACAACCCGAGGGCCAGCGAACATGTACAGCGAAGATGACTTGTCCTCGGCCGTTGCCGCAGGCGTCCTGACCGAGGCATCGGCCGAAGCGTTTCGCGCGCACGTCGAGCAACGCCAGCGCTCTTCTGCCGTCGACGAGGAGCATTTCCGTCTCGTCACCGGATTCAACGACATCTTTGTCGTGATCGCCTGCGTGCTGCTGCTGGCGTCGCTTGCCGGGATCGGCGCCTCCTACGCGTCGCACGTCGGCAGCGCGGCGGTCGCCGTGGCCGCCTGGCTGCTCGCCGAGTTCTTCACGCGCAGGCGCCGCATGGCGCTGCCGTCGATCGTCCTGCTGCTCGCATTCGCCGGCGGCGTGTTCGCCACGATCCTCCTTCTGGTCGGCACCAATGACCCGGTGGCGTATGCGATTGCCAGCGCCTTCGCCGCCGTGGCCGCGTGGCTGCACTGGCGGCGCTTTCGCGTGCCCATCACGATCGCCGCAGGCGTCGCCGCGGCCGTCGGCTGCGCGTTCGGGCTGTTCCTGTGGGCGGCCCCCGAAGCCGGCAAGTGGCTGAACGTGCTCTCGCTGATTGCCGGAATCGCGGTATTCGCGGCAGCCATGCGCTGGGACGCGACCGACACGCTGCGGCAGACGCGCCGGTCGGACGTGGCGTTCTGGCTGCACCTGCTGGCCGCGCCTCTGCTCGTGCACCCGATCTTCACGGTGCTGGGCGTCACCGGCGGGCATGCCGACCTGGGACAGGCGCTCGCCGTCGTGGTGCTCTACGTCGCGATCGCGCTGGTTTCGCTGGCCGTGGACCGCCGGGCGCTGATGGTCTCGGCGTTGACCTACGTTCTGTTCGCGTTCAGCGCGCTGCTGAAGCAATTCGGCGTCGTGAGCCTGAGCTTCGCGATCACCGCCTTCGCCATCGGCGCCGCGCTGCTGCTGTTGTCGGCGTTCTGGCATCCGACCCGCGCGTACGTGCTGGGGTTTCTCCCGCCCGCGCTGCAGCAGCGTCTCGCGCCGTTCCGGTAGGCACGCCGAGACATCTCCGCTTCGACACGGACTTCGGCCGAGCGGCCCATGAGTTCATATCCAGTCGCCGAGGCAATCGCGAATTGTCCCAATTGCGGCGCCCGAAGGACCGGCGCGTGGTGCGCGGATTGCGGCCAGGAATCCCTGGGCGGACCGCACGCAAGCACGCGTGCCATGCGACGGCAATGGGAGCGCATCCGGCATTCGGCCGTGGCGCTCGTCTTCCATCCGGGACAGCTGACCGCAGAGTTTCGCGACGGACAGCGCGCCCGATCGGTGACTCCCTGGCGGCTGGCCATCAACCTGGTGACGTTCTTCTTCCTGCTCTCGTTCGTGACGGACTTCCGCGTCGCCAACCTCGCCCGCCAGGACGCTGGAGGACCATTGACAGGCGTCATCAGCGAAGCGGCCAGCCTTGCCCATGTCGATGTGCCCACCTACATCGAGCGCGTGGATCGCCGGTTCGACGCCATTTACACGGCAATGATCGCCGTGCTGGTCGCCATTGCCGCATTGACCGCACGCTTGACGCATTGGCGGCCCGGCGCGCGCTGGAGCGTGCACTTCGTCCTGGCGCTGCACCTCATCGCATGGTCGTTCATCGTCAATTTCATCTATCTGGTGGCGATGCGCGTCTTGAACCTGTCACCCTTCATGTTCGGCCGCAATCCATCGTTCAGCGTGGCCGGTGCCGCGTTGCTTTTCCTGGTGCTTGCCTGGCAGTTCGCCTATGTGCTCGTCGCATTTCGCCGTGTCTACGGTGACACCTGGACAGGCGGCTCCGCGAAGGCCGCGGTCATGGTCGCCGTGAAGCTGGTCGCCGGCAACGCGCTGGCCGTCCTGTCGTTCTGGCTTGCCGTGCAGTCGTTGCTGCACGTGCATTGATCCTCCACCACGGGACACGCTTGGGACAACCCCACGATCTGGCGATTCGCGACTTCGCCGAGGCCGACTTCGACGATCTGGTCGCGCGGTGGCACGAGACAAATCTGAGCCAGCTATCGGTACAACGTGTGCAGCAACGGCACACGCTGGCCGATGCGCGCGCGTTCTTCCGGAACAAGCTGCTGCCGGCCTGCGAAGTCTGGGTGGCGACGCGCTCCGGCAGTCTCTTGGGCATGCTGGCGTGGGAGGCGCCGTGGATCCGCCATTTCGCGATCTTTCCGGAGCACCAGCGCCAGGGCATCGGCACCGCGCTGCTGGAAAGGGCGCGCGAGCGCTCGCCCACGGAAATCCGCCTGTTCACGTTCCAGCGCAACGCGCCGGCGCGCGCGTTCTACGAAAAGCATGGCTTCGTGGCCGTCGCGTTCGGGATCAGTCCGGCGCCCGAGCTCGAACCCGACGTCGAGTATCGCTGGCCCGCCTGACGCCGCGGACGCCGCACAGGGGCCACGGGCTAGAATAAGCGCGAGCTTCCGCTCCTTCGAGGCGGAAAAGGAAATTTCCCATGTCCGACCCTTTCCTGGCCCACATGCGGGCAACGCTGGACCAGATTCGCGCCGACGGCTTCTACAAGTCCGAACGGGTGATCGAAAGCCCGCAAGCGTCGCAAATCGGCATTGCCGGCGGCCGAGCGGTTCCCGACGGACGTTCTCAATTTCTGCGCGAACAACTATCTCGGGCTGGCCAACGATCCGCGACTTGTGCGGGCGGCCAAGAACGGGCTCGACACGTGGGGCTTCGGCATGGCGTCGGTGCGTTTCATCTGCGGCACGCAAAGCGTGCACAAGCAGCTGGAAGCAGCGCTGGCCGCGTTCCTCGGCACCGACGACAGCATCCTGTACACGAGCTGCTTCGACGCCAACGGCGGCCTGTTCGAGACGCTGCTCGGCGAAGAGGATGCGATCATCAGCGACGAACTGAACCACGCCAGCATCGTCGACGGCATCCGGCTGTGCAAGGCCAAGCGGTTCCGCTATCGCAACAACGACATGGCGGACCTGGCGGCCAAGCTCGCGGAGGCGGATGCGGCAGGTGCCCGGTTCAAGATGATCGCCACCGACGGCGTGTTCTCGATGGACGGCATCATCGCCGACCTGAAGTCGATCTGCGACCTGGCCGACCGCCACCGCGCGCTGGTGATGGTCGACGACTCGCACGCCGTGGGCTTCGTCGGCGCGAATGGCCGCGGCACGCCCGAGTTCTGCGGCGTCGAAGGCCGCGTGGACATCCTCACCGGAACCCTGGGCAAGGCGCTGGGCGGCGCGTCCGGCGGCTATACGGCGGGCCGGCGCGAAATCGTCGAGTTGCTGCGCCAGCGCTCGCGTCCCTACCTCTTCTCCAACACGCTGGCGCCCTGCATCGCGGCCGCGTCGCTCGACGTGCTGGCGCTTCTGCGCAGCGACGAGGGCGCACAACTGCGCGGCAAAGTGCGCGAGAATGGCGAGCGATTCCGGCAGGCCATGTCGGCGCTGGGTTTCACCTTGGTGCCCGGACAGCATCCGATCATTCCGGTGATGCTGGGTGACGCTGCGCTGGCAACGCGCATGGCCGACGCGCTGCTCGACGAGGGCATCTACGTCATCGGATTTTCGTTTCCGGTGGTCCCGCGGGGCAAGGCGCGAATCCGCACGCAGATGAGCGCCGCGCACACCACCGGACAGATCGACCGCGCGGTCGCGGCATTCGCAAAGGTCGGCAGGCAGCTGAACGCCATCCGCTAGTCCACGCAGCCAAGGTAGAACGATGATGAAGGCACTCGCAAAACTGGAACGCGCACCGGGACTCACGCTGACCCAGGTGAAGAAGCCGGAGGTCGGCCACAACGACATCATGATCCGCATCCGCAAGACGGCGATCTGCGGCACGGACATCCACATCTGGAAGTGGGACGAGTGGGCGCAGAAGACGATTCCGGTGCCGATGCACGTCGGCCACGAATACGTCGGCGAGATCGTCGAGATCGGGCAGGAGGTCCGCGGCTTCAAGGTCGGCGACCGCGTGTCCGGCGAAGGACACATCACCTGCGGGTTCTGCCGCAACTGCCGCGCCGGCCGCCGCCACCTGTGCCGCAACACCGTCGGCGTCGGCGTCAATCGCGAAGGCGCGTTCGCCGAGTTCCTCGTCATCCCGGCGTTCAATGCGTTCAAGATCCCCGACGACATCTCCGACGACCTGGCGTCGATCTTCGACCCGTTCGGCAACGCCACGCACACGGCGCTGTCGTTCAACCTGGTCGGCGAGGATGTGCTCATCACCGGCGCCGGCCCGATCGGCATCATGGCCGCGGCGATCGCGCGCCACGTCGGCGCGCGCCACGTGGTGATCACCGATGTCAACGACTACCGGCTGGACCTGGCGAAGAAGATGGGTGCGACCCGCGCGGTGAACATCGGGCGCGAGAACCTGCACGACGTGATGGAAGAACTGCGGATGACCGAGGGCTTCGACGTCGGCATGGAAATGTCGGGCGTGCCGCAGGCGTTCTCGGAAATGCTGCTGCACATGAACCACGGCGGCAAGATGGCGCTGCTCGGCATTCCGCCGTCGAACATGGCGATCGACTGGAACCAGGTCATCTTCAAGGGGCTGGAGATCAAGGGCATCTACGGCCGCGAGATGTTCGAGACGTGGTACAAGATGGCCGCGATGCTGCAGAGCGGACTCGACCTGACGCCGATCATCACCCATCATTTCCTCGCCGATCAATACGAGGCCGCGTTCGCCAAGATGCTGTCCGGGCAGAGCGGCAAGGTGATCCTGGATTGGGCTGCCTAGCGCCGGAAGTCGCGGGTTCGCGGAACTCCGCCCCACCCGGCATGTCCACTTGCCGACCACCGATTCGACCAGTCCGGCCCTCCCGCGCGGACTGGCGAACGGACATAACCTCCAGTAACCTCCAGAACTGACCGGTCCCTTGACAACATTGACAGCAAGTTCGATCCGATACGCGGCGCTGGTGCTGCTGGCGACCGTCCTTCCGGGTCTGTCCTTGGCCGCCAGCGGCGCTACTGAGGCCGGACCCGGCGATGCGCCGGTGTCGCGCCTTGTGCTGCGCCTGCGACCCGATGCCCGGCCCGCGGGAAACGCGCCGCTCGCCGCCGCCCGGCTCGCCGAACTGCAAAGCGTGCTGGGTCAGTCGCTGGCCGGCAGCGCCGTCACGTCCGCCGGGAATCAGGTTCTCGAGCTCGCCACTCCCGTCAGCGCCGCGACCGCGAAGCAGCTCGTGAACACATTGCGCATGCGCGGCGACATCGTGTGGGCCGAAGTCGAGCGCGTGGCCCCGGCCCACGGTGGCCAAGTCGTCGCTTGCCGCCGAATCGCCTTCCATACGCCGTTTGATCGTGACGTTCGCCGATCCGCAATGGGCAATGGCCTCGCGCAGCAACGCAAGCGCCGGCGCGGACCGCGACGCGGAACTCTCCAACGCGGCGGGCACGCCACTGCACGTGACGCGGGCCAGCGTCGGCGGCGCGTGGATCGTCGAGCTTCCCGCCGCCGTCGACACGGCGACCGCGCGCGCCATTGCGGCTGCGCTCCAGAGCTCCGGCGTCGCGCGGCTCGCGGTGCCCGACTACCGCGTCCGGCCGATGGCGGTGACTCCCAACGATTCCTTCTATACCTCCGGCGACCAGTGGTACCTGCAGGACAAGGCGGATACCGGCTACGCGGGAATCGACGCCGCGCATGCGTGGGACATCACCACCGGCTCCCCGGGCATGGTGATTGCCGTGGTCGACACCGGCATCGTGCCGCATCCCGATCTTGGCCGGGTCATTCCGGGCTATGACTTCGTCTCCGATGCCACCAGCGCCAACGACGGCGATGGTCGCGATCCCGATCCCACCGATCCGGGCAACTGGCGCACCACCGGTCTTTGTCCGGCGCCATTCAACACCCGGGAAAACAGCGACTGGCACGGGACAATGGTCGCAGGCGTGATCGCGGCCGATACCGACAACGGGATCGGCGTCGCGGGCATCGACTGGAACGCACGCATCCTCGACGTGCGGGCGTTGGGTCGCTGCGGCGGCGATTTCTCCGACATCCTCGACGCGATGACCTGGTCCGCCGGATTGCGCGTGCCCGGCGTGCCGATCAACCCGAATCCGGCCAAGGTCATCAACCTGAGCGTGGGTGGCGACGGTCCCTGCGACGGTCAGATCCAGGCGATCCTCGACGAGATCCTCGACGCCGGCGTATTCATTGCCGTATCCGCGGGCAATGAAGGCGCCAACGCGGACTACTCCGTGCCCGCCAGTTGCAGCGGCGTGAGCACCGTTGCCGCGACCGATGAATCCGGCGCACTCGCGAGCTACAGCAACTTCAGCACGTCCATGGACATCTCGGCTCCGGGCGGAGACGGCGATCTCAGCTCGCACGACACGATCACGACGACGTGGAGTTCCGGCACCACCGTGGCGAGGAGTCCCAATTACGCCGCCACCGAGGGCACGAGCTTTTCGTCACCGATGGTCGCCGGCGTTGCGGCATTGATGCTGGCCGTGAATCCGGCGTTGACGCCTTCGCAATTGAAGGCGCTGATGGCGCAAACCGCGTCACCCTTTGCGGCCGGGAGCAGTTGCGCCACGCAGGGCATCTGCGGCGCCGGCATCCTCAACGCCTTCGGCGCGGTGAAGGCGGCGCAGGCCGCCGCTGGGGCAGGCGACTCGTGCCCGTAGTCGAGTATTACCACCAGGCGCTCGACCACTACTTCATCACGGCCTCGGCCAGCGACATCAGCCTGCTCGACGGCGGCGCCTTTCCGGGCTGGGTGCGTACCGGGCAATCGTTCCATGCCTACCCCACGCAGTCGATCGCCTCGCTCAGCCCCGTCTGCCGCTTCTTCATTCCGCCGCAACACGGCGATTCGCACTTCTTCTCCGCCGCGAATGCCGATTGCGCGTTCCTGCTCATGGCGGCCGCCAATCCGGCGAGCTACCCGAATTTCTCCGGCTACATCGAGGAATACGCGGCAGCGTTTTACGTCGCACTGCCGGACGCCACCGGCGCATGTCCAGCCGGCACCGTTCCCGTATTCCGGCTCTGGAACCAGCGGGTCGACTCCAACCACCGCTATACGACCAGTGCGGCGATCGTGGCGCAGATGCAGGCGCGCAACTACGCGCTCGAGGGCGCCGCCCCCAATTTCGCCTCGATGTGCGCGGCGCCCTAGGCGCGCTGCCGCACGGCGTAAGATTTCGTCCTCACAACCGACCAATCGACCATGAAACGACGCGAATTCCTGCATTGGGGTCTTTCCGCTGCCGCGCTGGCGTTGGCGGCGCCGGCTTCCGCGAAGCCGGAAGCCATCGGCAAGGTCGTGAAGACCGAAGCCGAATGGCGCAAGCTGCTCACGCCCCAGCAATTCCACATCCTGCGCGAGGAAGGCACCGAGTGGGCGGGAACCAGCCCGCTCAACAAGGAATACCGCAAGGGAACGTATGCCTGCGCGGGCTGCGACCTGGTGCTCTACTCGTCGGCCGCCAAGTTCGACAGCGGCACCGGCTGGCCGAGTTTCTACGAGTGCCTTCCCGGCACGCTCGAATACGAGAGCGACCCGAAGGGCTTCAAGACCCGGATGAGCTACACGGAAATGCACTGCGCGCGTTGCGGCGGCCATCACGGCCACGTGTTCAACGACGGCCCCAAGCCGACGGGCTGGCGTTATTGCAGCAACGGCGCGGTGCTGAAGTTCCTGCCGGCCTGACGGTTCTAAGCCAGCGGCGCGACGCGGAAGACTTCCTCCGCCGTCGTCAGCCCGGCGGCGACCTTCATCGCGCCCGACACCCGCAGCGGCTTCATCCCGTCCTTGAAAGCCTGCTCGCGGATCGCGCGGTCGTCCGACTCGCGGTGCATCAGCCGGCGCAGGGCCGGCGTCATCAGCATGATCTCGTACAGCCCCATGCGGCCGAAATAGCCGGTCATCCGGCATTCCAGGCACCCTTCCGCCATCATCACCGTCGCGGGCTTTTCGCCGCGCCAGGGCGCCGTGATCGCGTGCCAGGTGTCGTCGTCGGGCGGCTCCCCCGGCTTCTTGCAATGCGGACACAGCGTGCGCACGAGGCGCTGGGCCATCACGCCCAGCAACGTGGAATTGAGCAGGTACGGCGGCACGTTGAGATCGAGCAGGCGGGTGACCGCCGTGGGCGCGTCGTTGGTGTGCAGCGTCGAGAACACCAGGTGCCCGGTCAGCGCCGCCTGCACCGCCATGTCCGCGGTGTCGCGGTCGCGGATCTCGCCGACCATGATGATGTCCGGGTCCTGCCGCAGCAGCGTGCGCACGCCGCTGGCGAAGTCCACGCCGATGTTGGGCTGCACCTGCATCTGGTTGAACAGCGGCTCGATCATCTCGATCGGGTCCTCGATCGTGCAGACGTTCACCTCGGGAACGGCGAGCTGCTTCAGCGACGAATAGAGCGTCGTCGTCTTGCCGGAGCCGGTGGGGCCGGTGACCAGGATGATCCCGTGCGGCTCCTTCAGCATCTTCTGCCACCGCTCGCGGTCGTCGTCGGTGAAGCCCAAGTCGGTGTAATCGCGCACCAGCACTTCGGGCGTGAAGATCCGCATCACCAGTTTCTCGCCGAACGCCGTCGGCATCGTCGAGATGCGCAGTTCGACCTCCTGGCCGTCCGGCGCCAGCGTCTTGATGCGGCCGTCCTGCGGCCGGCGCTTCTCCACGATCTCCATGCGCGCCAGCAGCTTGATGCGCGACGTCATCGCGATCAGCACCGGCGCGGGAATGGCGTACACCTGGTGCAACACGCCGTCGATGCGGAAGCGCACCATGCCGGCGTCGCGCCTCGGTTCGATGTGAATGTCGGACGCGCGCTGCTCGAACGCGTATTGCCACAGCCAGTCGACGATGTGGACGACGTGCTGGTCGTTGGCATCGAGGTTGCCGAGCTTGCCCAGCTCGACCAACTGCTCGAAGTTGCCGGTGAGCGCCAGCTGGCCCTTCGACGCCGCCTGCGCGCGCTTCATCGACCGGGCGAGGTTGAAGAACTCGCCCATGAAGCGCTTGATCTCGACCGGGTTCGCGAACACCAGCTTCACGTCGAGCTTCAGGATTTCGCCGAGTTCCTTCGACCAGGAACTGATGAAGGGCTCGCTCGTCGCGACCGTAAGCGTCCTGCGATCGACGGCCACCGGAAGGATCCGGAAGCGTTCGGCATAGGCGTTGGACATCGTCGCCGTTACCGCGCCCAGGTCGATCTTCAGCGGATCGATATGGAAGTACGGCACGCCGAGCTTGCCCGCCAGCCACTCGACCAGCCATTCGAGCGTCATCGGCGGGTGGGGTGCCTTCAGCGACTTCCACTTCCGGTCGGCAATGGCCTCCAGCGGGTGCTCGAACCGGTGCGTGCGCGAACGCGCGAGCAATTCGGCGTCGGGAGACGGAACCAGCCCGTCGGCCAGCATCAGCTTGAGAATGTCGTCCAGCCGCAGGCGACGGTCCTGCGCCTTGGTTCCCGCAGACGGTGTGGTAGCGGCAGCCACGGCGGGCGGCGCCTTGCTGCCGGTAAGTGGTGTGGCCATGCGAATACTCTACACCGAAGCCCGCCGGGCCATGGCTGCCGCGGATCGGAGACTCACGTGCCGGCCGCCGCCTGTTGCGCCGCTGGTATTTCCGGCACCTGGAACACCTCGCGCAGGTACGCGACGTACGACGGGTCGTAGTCCATCGCCTTCGACGGCTCGTCGCTGATCTTGGCCACCGGCTGGCCGTTGCAGCGGGTCATCTTGATCACGATCTGCAGCGGCTCGTAGCCCAGGTCGTTGGTGAGGTTGGTGCCGATGCCGAACGACGTCCGCACCCGCCCCTTGAAATACTCGAACAGCCGCATCGCGAGCGGGATGTTGAGGCTGTCGGAGAACACCATCGTCTTGGTGCGCGGGTCGATGCGCATCTTCTCGTAATGCGCGATCAGCTTTTCGCCCCACTCGAACGGGTCGCCCGAGTCGTGGCGCACGCCGTCGAACAGCTTGCAGAAGAAGAGGTCGAAGTCGCGCAGGAACGCGTCCATGCCGCACACGTCGGACAGCGCGATCCCGAGGTCGCCGCGGTATTCGCGCGCCCACATGTTGAACGCGAACACCTGCGAATCGCGCAGCCGCGGCCCGACGGCCTGGCATGCCTGCAGGTATTCGTGCGCCATCGTGCCCAGCGGCGTCAGGCCGTGGTCCATGGCCATGCGCACGTTGCTGGTGCCTACGAAATGCGAGCCGAGGCCAATCTTCAGCGTGCGCACGACCTCGTCCTGCCATGCGCGCGAGAAGCGGCGACGCGTGCCGTAGTCGGCGATGCGGAATTCGCTGTCCTTCACGGTGGCCGCCTGCGCGATCTTGGCGGCCAGGCGCCGGCGGCCTTCGTCGTAGTCCGGATGCGGATGGGCGTTGCGGTTGTAGACCTCCGACACGATCGCCAGCACCGGCACCTCGAACAGGATCGTGTGCAGCCACGGGCCTTTGATCGTGATGTCGATCTCGCGCGGCGAACCCGCCACCTGCGACACGCTGATGAAGCGCTCGTCCAGGTTGAACAGGCGCAGGAGGTCGACGAAGTCGCTCTTGAAGAAGCGCCACCCGCGCAGATAGTCGAGTTCCTCGCGCGTGAAGCTCAACGCGCACAGCGCCCGGATTTCGTCCTCGATCTCCCCGACGTAGGGCGAGAGGTCGACGCGGGCGTTGCGACAGCGGAAGCGGTACTCGACCTGCGCCTCCGGAAATGAATGCAGGACCACCTGCATCATCGTGAACTTGTAGAGGTCGGTGTCGAGCAGGGACGTGATGATCATCGGCCGGTCACCCGTGAATCGAGGCGACGATGGTACCCGCACGCACGCCCGGCGTCCAAAGCGGAGGCGCGTCAGCCTGTGTCTAGTCGGGCGCGTGGCTGCCGTCCGGGATGACGATGATCCGCCATGCCAGGACGATCGCGAGCAGCGTGCAGGCGGCCGACAGCCAGCCGACCCAGCCATAGTTCGTCAGCGTGCCGTCGGCCGCACGGCCGACGATGAGACCCGCCACGAAGGCCGCGGCCCCGGATCCTAATTGCTGCACCGACGCGTTGAAGCTCATGAAGCTGCCGCGCAGCCGCGGCGACACGCTCCCGGTCACCAGCGCCATCGCGGGACCGGTACGGCCGGGCACCAGCACGAAGAACAGCACCATGGTCGCCGTCACCCACGCGAGCGACACCCGCGGCAGGTGTGTTAGCAGCAGGATCGGGGCAAACGACAGCAAGGCGACGACCGTGAACACGCGCTTCTTTCCGAAGCGGTCCGCAAGATAGCCGATCACCTGCGCGGTGAAGAGCGTCGTCAGTCCGCCGGCGAAATAGATGGTCGGCAGGTCCGCTTCGGCGATGCCCACGTTGGCGACGTAGTACGGCGCAATGAACGGCACCACGGAAAAGATGGACAGCATCAGCGCGACGATGAACGCAAACGACGTCAGGTGATTGCGAACGCCGAACACGGCGCGCAACTGCGCCACCGGATGGCGGCGCTGCGCGCCCAGAACGTGGGCGTCCAGCGGGGGCAGCACCCGCCATGCGAGCGCGCCGACGGCGACGCTCAGCCCGGCAAGCGCCAGGAACGGCATCCGCCACGAATACTGCGCGGCGAACCAGAGCCCGAGCGGGACGCCCAGCACCGCGGCCAGCGAGAACGCCGACGCCACCAATGCCGTCCCCCGCGCGCGACGCGAATACGGAAGCACGTCGGCGACGATCGTCATGATCAGCGCCCCGATGATTCCGCCGAAGACGCCGGCGATGATTCGCGCCAGCAGCAGCAGCGGGTAGTTGGGCGCCAGGCCGCACAGCCCCGTGGCGACGATGAATCCGGCGTACATCGCGAGCAGCGCGCGCTTGCGGCCGAACCGGTCGACCCAGAAGGCCGCGACGAAACCGCTGGCGGCCGCCGCGAACGTGTACGCCGAGACCAGGAACGCGAAGTGCTGCGGGTCGAGCGCGAGGATGCGCATGAACTGCGGACCCAGCGGCATCATGATCATGAAGTCCAGCACGTGCGTGAACTGCATCGCCGCGAGTGTCAGCAGCAGGAGCAGCTCCCGCGGCGCGCGCGCGGTCGCAGGCGGCGAGGTTCCCGCGGGATTACTCACGTTGCGTAGGCACGATGGATGTTGGTTGGACGCGATGTGTAACTGACCGTGAGTCAGTTAAAGTATAGCATCGGATCCGATGCGCCGCGCGGACGTGCAATTCCATGCATCGCCGCCAGTCGGCCAGCATCCGGGTAGCTGCCCCGGTCCCGCGCGGCTATCATGCAGCGACACTTGGCGCGTCACCGGTAACCCACTCCATGCTCATCAGCTGTGTCGCCTACCAGAACGGCCGCAAGCTCGCCGATATCCCGACCGAGGACATCAGCGAGTACGTGAGCCGGCCCGACTGCTTCGTCTGGGTCGCGATGTTCGAGCCGTCGCATGACGAGCTCGACGAGATGGCCGAGGAGTTCGGACTGCACGAACTGGCCGTCGACGACGCGCGTCACGGCCACCAGCGTCCGAAGATCGAGGAATACGGCGATTCGCTGTTCGCGGTGCTGCACACCGTCGAGCAGGTCAAGACGCCGGACGGCGGAGACGAACTGCTGAGCGGCGAGGTCGCCGTCTTCGTCGGACGCAACTACGTGCTCTCGGTGCGGCAACGCACGCAGCTGGGATTCGCGGCCGTGCGCGCGCGCGCCGAACGCGAGCCGGATCTGCTGCAGCACGGCTCGGGCTTCGTCTTCTACGCGCTGATGGACAACGTGGTCGACCGCTACTTCCCCGATCCTGGACGGCCTGGAAACCGAACTCGAGGCAATCGAGGAACAGATCTTCGTGCGCAACACCGCGCGCTCGAACATCGAGGCGCTGTACGCGCTGAAGCAGAAGCTGATGGTGCTGAAGCACGCGGTGGATCCGCTGATGGAGGCCACCGGCCGTCTCTACGGCGGTCGCGTGCCGCAGATCTGCGCCGGCATGGGCGAGTATTTCCGCGACGTCTACGACCACCTGCACCGCATCCACCTGTCGATCGAAGGCATCCGCGACATGATCACCACGGCCATCCAGGTCAACCTCGGCATGATCTCGCTGGGCGAGAGCGAAGTGACCAAGAAGCTCGCGGCCTGGGCCGCCATCATCGCCGTGCCCACGATGGTCGCGGGCATCTATGGCATGAACTTCGAGCACATGCCCGAGCTCAAGTGGCTCTGGGGCTATCCGGCCGCCATCGCCGTGATGGTGGCCATCGACGTGTGGCTGTACTTCAATTTCAAGAAGGTGAAATGGCTCTGATCGGCTGAACGCTGGTTCCGCCGGCGCCTCACGCGGGGCCGTCGCGCCGGCCGCGCGCAGGTTGCATCGCGGCGCGCCTGCGACGCGTCGCCGTTCGCCTCCAGCGCCGCGACGGGAATCACCTTCCTGCCCATCGGCGCGCCGGGCCAATCCGGCTGCAGCGTGACGTGCTCGATGGCGAATTCCCGCGCCAGCATTTTCTGCGCCGCGGCCAGCGTCTGCGGCCACGCCTGTCCGTTCGCCAGCACGATGTGCGCGGAAAGCGCGGCGCGCTCGGCGGTCATGTTCCACACGTGCAGGTCGTGCACGCCGGTGACTCCCGGCAGGCGCGCGAGCGCATTGCCGATGGCGTTGTAGTCGAGATGCGTTGGAACGCCTTCCATCAGCACGCCCGCGGACTGCTTCAACAACTGCAGCGTCGAGCGCAGGATGAGCAGCGCCACGGCGAGCGACAGGATGGGGTCGATCGGCATCCAGCCGGTCGCGATGATCACGCCGCCCGCGATGATCGCGGCGAGGGATCCCAGCAGGTCTCCCATCACGTGGATCATCGCGCCGCGCGCATTGAGCGACCCCGACGCGCGCGACAGCAGCCACGCGCAGGCGATGTTGATCGCCAATCCGGCGATGGCGATGCCGAGAACCATCGTGCCGACGACCGGTGTCGGATCGAGCAGCCTGCGCACCGCCTCGATGGCGATCGCCGCGACGACGGCCAGCATCACGATCGCGTTGACGAATGCCGCGAGGACTTCGGCGCGGCCGTAGCCGTAGGACGCGCGCTGCGACGGCGGCCGCCTGCCGATGGTGTTGGCGAACAGCGCAAGGCCGAGCGAGGCCGCGTCGGTGACCATGTGCCCGGCGTCGGAGAGCAGCGCCAGCGACCCGGCCATCCAGCCGCCGATCGCCTCCACCGCGGCGAAGCCTGCCGTCAGAAGCAGTGCCTGCAGCAGCGCGCGCCGGACGACCGGGCCGTTCGGCAGCGCCCACTCCCCCATGCGCGTGCGCGCCATGGTCGTGGGCATGGAATTCCGTCTGGGACGGGGGTCGGGACGCAGTCATCGCGCGAAGCAAGTCATTGCGTCATTGTGCCCTCGCCGGCGGTGGAGCGGTTGCCCGCGTTGCGGGCGGCGGGTGCGCTAGCAGCCGGTCCGCTCTAGCCAAGCCGCTCAGTCGAGTCGCTCAGTCAAGCCGCTCACTCAAGCCGAATAGGGCCGGCGTTTCCGGGCCGTCGCGCCGTCTTGTCCGCGTAAAACGCCGCGATGCGCGCCATGTCGGCGTCCACGTCGCCGGTCAGATCGAGATAGCCGCCGACGCCGGTTTCGCGTCGCCGATAGTCGATGAACGACAACGCGAGCGGCACGTTGGCCGCGCGCGCGAGATGGTAGAAGCCGCTCTTCCATCGCGATGTCAGGCTGCGCGTCCCCTCCGGCGCGACGACGAGCCTGAAGTCGTCGTGCCTTGCGAATTCAGCCGCGAGATGGGCGATCACGCCCGTGCCGCCGCTGCGGTCGACCGGCATGCCGCCCCAACGGCGCAGCCACGGCGCCAGCGGCGTGGCAAACAGCGATTCCTTGGCGATGAAACGGAAATGCACGCCGACCAGCCACTTCGCCATGAGGCCCAGCGGAAAATCCCAGTTGGACGTATGGGGATAGAACACGACGACGCAGCGCAACGGCACCGGCTGCGCGAGGACGACGCGCCAGCCGACCAGTTTCATGATCCGGCCGGCAAAGCGCGCGCGGAACCCGGGCACGAGCGGCGCATCGATATAAGGAGCGGGCGGGATTGGGCTGGCAGACACGGAGGGACCAAGCGGCGGGCTTCTTTGGCGGCCGTCTTCGATACGCGGCAGTCTAGCAGTCTGCCGGGCGGTAAAATACGGACCGTGAATGGATCGTCCCCGTCCCTCTCCGAGCGCATCGACGCGGTGCTGCCGCAGACTCAATGCACGCGCTGCGGATACGTCGCCTGCCGACCCTATGCGGATGCGGTGGCTTCCGGCGCTGCCGACATCAATCGCTGCCCGCCCGGAGGGGACGCCGTGATCGTCGCGCTCGCGGCGCTGACCGGACGGGCGCCGCGGCAGCTCGACGCGCAATGCGGTGTGCACGGGCCACTGCTCGTGGCCGTCGTCGACGAGGCGGCGTGCATTGGTTGCACGTTGTGCATCGCCGCCTGTCCGGTCGATGCGATCCTCGGCGCGCAAAAGCGCATGCATACCGTGCTCCCATCGTTGTGCTCGGGATGCGAACTGTGCGTGGCGCCCTGCCCGGTCGACTGCATTTCGATGCAACCGGCGGGACGCGACTGGACCTCTCGCGACGCGGCATCGGCGCGCGATCGCTTTGCCGCGCGCGCCATTCGGCTGGCGCGCAACGAGCGCATCGCCAGGCGCGCGGTCCCTGTCGCGGACAATGTCTCGCCGAATCGCGCGCAGCGGCAGGCGGTCGTGGCGGCGGCCCTTGCGCGGGCACGCGCGCGGCGCGGGACGCCGACTCCCGGAAAGAACTCATGAGCACCCGCCGCAGCCGTCGCGCGGCGCCGGTGCTGCTGCTGTCCTTGTTCGTTTCGCTGCTGGAAGCTTCCGTCGCCATGAGCCAGACTTCGCCCAACGATTTTTCCGAGCGTCTCGACAAGCTGTGGGAGTTCAGCAAGCCCGCGGAATCGGAGACGCGCTTTCGCGCCGAGCTTGCGCGACACCCGCACGGGTTCGCGCGAGGCCCTCGAGACCTCGACGCAGATCGCGCGCACGCAGAGCCTTCGGCGGCAATTCGCCGACGCCGATGCGACACTGGACACCGTCGTGCCGAAGCTGGACCAGGTGCCGGTGCGCGTGCGCATCCGCTATTTGCTGGAACGGGGCCGCACGCGCAACTCCGGCGGCGACAAGCCCGCGGCGATTGCCGCTGTTCAAGGACGCCGTCGCGCTGCAGGATCGCGATACGCTGCCCGGCGCGGATTTCTACCGCGTCGACGCGCTGCACATGCTGGGCATCACGACACCTCCAGCCGAGCAACTCGACTGGAACCGCAAGGCGCTGGCCGTGGCGGAAGGCTCCGCCGACCCGCGCGCGCGCGGCTGGGCCGCATCGCTCAACCACAACATCGGCTGGTCCTATTTCGACTCGGGCGACGCCGTCACGGCGCTCGTCTATTGGCAGAAAGCGCTGCCGCTGCGCGAGGCGCAAGGCAACGCGGAGAACATCCGGGTCGCCAAGTGGACGATCGCGCGCGGGTATCGCGCCACGGGCAAGCTCGACGATGCCGAGAAGATGCAGCTGGCCCTCGTCGCCGAAACCGAGAAGGCCGGCGAATCCGACGGCTACGTCTACGAGGAGCTCGCGGAAATCGCCATCGCGCGTGGCGACAAGGGCGCGGCGGCGCCGTGGGCGGCCAAGGCCCACGCGCTGCTGAAGGACGACGCTTATCTCAAGGCCAACGAAGCTGCACGTCTGCGGCGTCTTGCCGACCTCGGCGCGCCCAGCGACGCGGACCCAAGTGAATCCCGCCAAGCGGCGCGAGATCTTCGAGCGGCTGCGCGCGCTGAATCCGCATCCGACGACCGAACTCGAACACCTGACCCCGTTCGAATTGCTGGTCGCGGTCGTGCTGTCCGCGCAGGCGACCGACAAGAGCGTCAACAAGGCCACCGCGCGGCTCTTTCCGGTCGCCAATACGCCCGCAGCCATCGTCAAGCTCGGCGTCGACGGCCTGATCCCGTACATCAGCGCCATCGGCCTGTTCCGCAACAAGGCCAAGAACGTCGTCGCGCTGTCGGAAATCCTCGTCCGCGAACACGCGGGCAACGTGCCCGCCACGCGCGCCGCGCTCGAGGCGCTGCCCGGCGTCGGGCGCAAGACGGCCAATGTGGTGCTGAACACGGCCTTCGGCCAGCCGACGATCGCCGTGGACACCCACATCTTTCGCGTTGCCAATCGCACGGGCCTGGCGCCGGGCAAGGACGTCGACGAGGTCGAGCGCAGGCTCGAGAAATTCGTCCCCGACGAGTTCAAGCAGGACGCGCATCACTGGCTGATCCTGCACGGCCGCTACACGTGCGTCGCGCGCGGGCCGAAATGTCCCGAGTGCGCAATTCGCGACCTGTGCGAATTTCGCGGCAAGACCAAGACGCCGGCGCCGGTATCGCCATTGAAAGGCTGATGCGCGAATGTTCAATCCCTCGCGCGACGAGGCCAGGGCGTTCCTGATCGACGCGTGGGCCAAGCACCGGGCGCAGCAGCCGCTGTCGGCGCTGGAACGGATCGCGGCCGGATTGATCGCGATGCATCCGGAATATCACGCGACCTTCGAGCATCCGGACCGGCACGTCGAGCGCGAGTATTCACCGGAAGCCGGCGACATCAATCCATTTCTGCACTTGTCGCTGCATCTCGCGGTGGCCGAGCAGCTTGCGATCGACCAGCCGCCGGGCATCCGCGCGCAGTTCGAGCGGCTGCGCGCGGCGCGCGGCGACGAGCATGCCGCGCTCCACGCGGTGCTCGAATGCCTGGGCGAGGTGATCTGGAGCGCGCAGCGGATGCGCGCGGCGCCCGACGCAGCGCTCTACCTCGAGTGCCTGGCGCGGCAGCGCTAGCTCGGTCCTAATCAATCGCGATGCGCCGCGTCACGTGGCCGACGCGGCACGAGCCGACCTTCACGTTCAGCGCACCGCGACCGCGCACCGTCCACGAGACCGTGCGCGCGCCGGTGGTGCCACGCGTCTGCATGTAGTAGATCGCGCCCGAACCGTCGAACAGGCCGCGTCCCCAGCCATCGAGATGGCCGATTTCACGATGCGCGAGGCTCGGTTCGGCCAGTTCGCAGCCTTCGCAACTGACATCCGCCCACAGCGGCTCGTTGTGCGTGAGATCCTTGGCCGAGGCCAGGATGAACGTCGGCAGGTAGCCGTGGTTCGCCACCGTCAGCGTGACGCGCGTCAGTGGCGGCAAATGAGCGTCGGACAGCTTCTCGATCTTCACGTCGTCGATCACGACGGCCGGCGCCAGCGACGCCGTGCGCAGGTAATGCGCCGACTGCGCCGTGCAGACGCCCGGCATTTCCGACGCCGGCGGATTCCACAGGCCGACGCGCGGGTCGATGCCGCCGACCTCGACCTCGCCCAATTGCGGATGATTGAACTTGCGCCACGGCAGGATGGACCGGCCGCCGTTCTTGTCGCGATCCCACGCGGCGATTTTCAGCATGTCGGCGCGCGTCAGGTGCGTGTAGTTGTCGACGAAGCGTTTCTTTCGCTCGAGCCCGGCCTGCTTGAACAGGTCCCACAGCTCGACCACGTACGCGATCGCGCCACGCTGGTGGTACGCGTAATCGGTGAGGTCGCCGTGCAGCGGCGTGTCGGGCTCGTAGGTGAACTCCTCGCTGCCGGACACCATCGGATAGCCGGTGATCTCCTCCGCCCACGCGCCCAATTGGCGGAACAGTGCCAGGTCCTGCTGGTTCATCTTGGTGTCGGGCTTGTCGCCCAGCGGCCGGATGAACACGCCGCCGAACGTGTGCAGGTTGAGCCACAGGTAGATCTCGGGGTGCTGCGCCGTGAAGTCCACGACGGAGCGCGACTCGACTTCGCTCAGCGGATACGCGCCTGCGCCCTCCTGCTTCGAATCGGGCGCCCACATGTAGGGAAAATTGCGGTTGAGGTCGGTCTGGTTGTCGGACAGGAAATACGGCGACGGGACGTTGGCGCCATCGAAGTTCTCGATGACGCCTTCCGGATAGATCTTGTAGTACGGCCCTGCGTCGTCGATTCCGCGTGGCAACAGCAGGCCCGGGAATTCGGGCGACTCCACCATTTCGCCGCCGGGGTCGCGGACGCGCATCGCCAATGCCAGCCCGTCGCCGTCGATATCCTTGGTGCACCAGCGCGCATGCGCCTGCGCCGGCCGCTCGTCGCGGGGAATGGACCGCACATAACGGCCGCTGGACAGGACCGCTTCGGCGCCGTCCGGCGACATCCGCGGCAGCACGTAGAACCGCACGTCGCGCAGCCGCGCGTCGACCGCGGCGGACCGGTTCGCGTCGGGTATATCGCCTTCCGGCCCCAGGTGCAGGCGCAGCACGTCCTCGGCGATCGCCAGCGCCACGCTGGAGCCGCACAGTTCGCTGGCGTGCATGTTGCCGTCCACCCAGGCGCTCGGCCGCACGCGGTCGGGTTCGGGACCGAGCGTCAGCAGCCACAGTTCGCGACCCTCGGGCGTCTTGCCGATCGACGTCGCGCGGCAGATCTCGGGAAACGCGTCCGCCCACGCGCGCACCTGCCGCGTGAGTTCATCGTAGGAGAGGAAGCGGTCGCGAAAGCCGAGCGAAAGTGCTTCGAGACGGGCGATTGCTGGCGTGGTCATGGGAACTCGTTTCCTGGATTTGCGCGCAAGGCGGTGGCGGGTGCGAGTTGCAGCGTGCGATTCATGCAGCGGAAATTCGGGCGCAATTAAAAGAGGCGCCGCGGGCGCCTCTTTTTACGACCTGCGGCGCAATGTTCCGCGCCGCCACATTTCACATGCGGGTCGCCAGGACCGGCGGCAGCGACGCGAAATACGCGCTGACGTCGTCGATGTCCTTTTGCGTCAGGCCCGCGGCCATGCCGGCCATGATCGGGTTCTTGCGCGCGCCGGATTTGTAATCGCGCAGCGCCTTGGCCATGTATTCCGGATATTGGCCGGCCAGCTTCGGATACTCGGCGATGGTGCTGATGCCGTCCATGTTGTGGCAGGCCGCGCAGACTTCCTGGACCTTCTTCTTGCCGGCTTCGATGTCGGCGGCGGCGGCGTGGCCCGCGGCGAGCGCGGCCACGACGGCGAGTACTGCGGGAAGAGTATCGGTTCATGTTCATTTCACCGCCGTCTGCAGCGGGGTCTGCGAGTAGTACGCGGCGACGTCGGCCATGTCCTGGTCGGAAAGCGACGCCGCGATGGCGTCCATGGACGGGTGGCTGCGCTGGCCGGCCTTGTATTCCTTGAGCGCGGCGACGATGTACGCCGGATGCTGCCCGGCGATCTTGGGCACGCGATACACCTCGGGGTATGCGGTGCGCCAGCCGAGGATGCCGTGGCACCCCTGGCACATCTGGACCTTCTGTGCGCCCTTGCATGGGATCGCCCGCGGGCGCCGGGGTTTGCGCGGCGGCCAATGCCGGCGCCAGCGCGGCCGCGGCCAGTGCTACGAGCAGCGTGAATCGAGTCATGGTTTCCGTGGTTGTGTTCTAAGTAAGCGCGATGTGGGCAACCGGCAATTGCCGCCGCGCTGATGGGCTTCACAGCGTCCGGCGTGGCAAAAACCCTGCGATTTTAGGGGGTGCGGCACCGGGAGGTCAAACGCCGCCCGGGGAATCGGGTCAGCGTTCCAGCAACTTGAGCTTGTCGCGCACGTCCTTCCAGTCGTCCGCGTCCGGCGGGCCGGGCTTGCGCTCGATGATGGGCTTCCACAGCTTGGACAGCTCCGCGTTCAGCGCCTTGAACTGCTGCTGGTCGGCAGGCACGTCGTCCTCCGCGAAGATCGCCTCCACCGGGCATTCCGCGACGCAGAGCGTGCAATCGATGCATTCATCCGGATCGATCACCAGGAAATTGGGGCCCTCGCGGAAGCAGTCGACCGGGCACACGTCTACGCAGTCGGTGTATTTGCAGCGGATGCAGCTTTCGGTGACGACGTAGGTCATGGCAAGCTCAGTTTCGTGGCGATTCGGGCAAACTTCGAGCGAATCCTTGAATTTTAGCAGATCAATCCCCATTGTCCGCCGTAGGTCCGGCAAACGAGCGCGCCGACTTGCGTCCATGTGACGGTTCGGCTACCGTTACCCCAGACGAGGTGCCGCTCTGAGTCCGCCGGCGCTTTCCCCCAGAGAGGAATTTCCATGAGCGCAGCAATCAAACACGTTTCCGACGCCACGTTCGACCAGGACGTGCTGAAGTCGGGCCACCCGGTTCTGGTCGACTTCTGGGCCGAATGGTGCGGTCCGTGCAAGATGTTCGCCCCCGTGCTGGACGAGGTGGCCAAGGAGTACGGCGGCAAGATCACCGTGGCCAAGCTCGACATCGACGCCAACCCGTCGACGCCGGGCAAATACGGCATTCGCGGCATTCCGACGGTCATCCTGTACAAGGGCGGCCAGCCTCATGCCCAGAAGGTCGGCGCGCTGACCAAGTCGCAGCTGACCGCATGGATTGACAGCAACATCTAACCGCTATAACCTGCGCTTTCATAAGCGAGGCGCGCAGCCTGCAACCGGCCGGGTTTTCAGTATGCCCGGCGCGCCTCCCGCTTACCGCCGCCCCGATCGCCGTTGACACGCAGTTGACTTCGGGCCGGCGCAATTGATCACCAGGTTTCAGTAGCGCCCCCGGCGCGCCGCCCTGTTGGATGTTGCGGCGCCCCGGTCCCGAATCCGCCTCCAGACACTCTTCGCGGTCCAACGCGCGCCGGAATGACCGGCCCGCCCCTCCTAGCCGTTCCGGCTCGTCCCCAAAGTTGCCCTCAGTTGCCCCTCATTTCCTCCTAACACCATGCATCTATCCGACCTCAAAGCCAAACACGTCTCCGAACTGATCGACATCGGCAACTCGAATGAAATCGAGGGCGCCAACCGGATGCGCAAGCACGACCTCATCTTCGCGCTGTTGAAGCAGCAGGCGAAGAAGGGCGAGTCGATCTTCGGCGGCGGCGTGCTGGAAGTGCTGCCCGACGGCTTCGGCTTCCTGCGCTCGCCGGACACCTCCTACCTCGCCAATACCGACGACATCTACATCTCGCCGTCGCAGATCCGCCGCTTCAACCTGCACACCGGCGACACGGTCGAGGGCGAGATCCGCACGCCGAAGGAAGGCGAGCGCTACTTCGCGCTGGTCAAGGTCGACAAGGTCAACTTCGAGGCGCCGGAAAACGCCAAGACCAAGATCCTGTTCGAGAACCTGACGCCGCTGTTCCCCGACGAGCCGATGGTGCTGGAGCGCGACATCAAGGCCGAGGAGAACATCACCGGCCGCATCATCGACATCGTGGCGCCGATCGGCAAGGGCCAGCGCGGCCTGCTGGTGTCGTCGCCGAAATCGGGCAAGACGGTGATGCTGCAGCACGTCGCGCATTCGATCGCCGCCAACCATCCCGACGTGATGCTGATCGTCCTGCTGATCGACGAACGGCCCGAGGAAGTGACCGAGATGCAGCGCACCGTGCGCGGCGAAGTCGTGTCGTCGACGTTCGACGAACCCGCGACGCGGCACGTGCAGGTGGCGGAAATGGTGATCGAGAAGGCCAAGCGCCTGGTCGAGCACAAGAAGGACGTCGTGATCCTGCTGGACTCGATCACGCGGCTCGCGCGCGCCTACAACACCGTGGTGCCCGCGTCCGGCAAGGTGCTGACCGGCGGCGTGGATGCCAATGCGCTGCAGCGCCCGAAGCGCTTCTTCGGCGCCGCGCGCAACATCGAGGAAGGCGGCTCGCTGACGATCATCGCCACCGCGCTGATCGACACCGGCTCGCGCATGGACGACGTGATCTACGAGGAGTTCAAGGGCACCGGCAACATGGAAATCCATCTCGACCGCCGCATGGCCGAGAAGCGGATCTACCCGTCGATCAACGTCAACCGCTCCGGCACGCGGCGCGAAGAGTTGCTGCTCAAGCCCGACATCCTGCAGAAGGTGTGGGTCCTGCGAAAGCTGCTCTATCCGATGGACGAGCTGGAAGCAATGGAGTTCCTGCTCGACAAGGTCAAGCAGACCAAGTCCAATTCGGACTTCTTCGACTCGATGCGCAGGGGGTAGGCAGCGCTGCAGTTCGTTGTTTTTGCGCGTTTTTCGGCCCGCCCTTGCGCCGATCCCTGCTCGCCCCCACCTTGCATAACGGCGGTAAAACGCGGATAATGTTGGGTTTTCCGCCCTCCTCGTCCATTCCCGCAAAGGAACGGGCGAAACCCGAAGCAAAACCGGGGCAGCGCAGCCGCGACACATTCGCCGGCTAAGCGAGCCCAACGAAGCGAAAGTGAGCACCGACATGAAAGACGCCATTCACCCCAAATACGCCGAAACGCAGGTCACCTGCAGCTGCGGCAACACGTTCGCCACGCGCTCGACGGTGGCCAAGCCGATCCACATCGAAGTGTGCTCGGCGTGCCACCCGTTCTATACCGGCAAGCAAAAGGTCATGGATACGGCGGGCCGTATCGACAAGTTCCGCCAGCGCTACGGCACCAAGGGCACGGCCAAGACCGAGCCGGCGCCTCCGGCCGCCTGATCCGGCGATCCTCGTTCGCGGGCGACGAAAGGGGCAGCTTCGGCTGCCTTTTTCATGTCCGCTTCCGCGGCAGTTTTTTCGCCCGATTTTCTTTAAGCTCGCAGGATTTCCGCCACCGTTTCCGCTCTCGTTTCTCCTTAAGCCCGATGCGCGCCCCCAGACCCTATTCGCCCGAGCCGGTCGACCCCGAAGAGGTCAGCCCGTCGGGACCGCTGCGCGCGTTCAAGCAGTTCGGGCTCGTGCTGCTGTGCGCCGCCTGGGTGTTCCTGGGCCTGGTCGGCCACGATCCGTGGAAGACGGAGGACGCGACGTCGATCGGCGTCGCCTCGGAGATGGCGAGCCGCGGCGACGTCGTCGTTCCCACGCTGGCCGGCGAGACCGTATCTCGCGCGCCCGCCGCTGATCTATGCGTTGGGCGCGCTCGCGATCAAGGCGCTGTCGCCGCCGCTCGAGCGTCACAACGCGGCACGGCTGGTCGCCGGGCTGGCGCTCGCGCTGATCCTGCTGGTCACCGCGCAGGCAAGTCGCGAACTGAACGGCCGCGCACTGCGCTGGCTGCCGGTGCTCATCCTGATCGGCAGCGTCGGCTTCTGGGACCGCGCCCACGTGCTGTCGCCGGAATTGGGTGACACCGCCGGTGTCGCCATCGCGTTGTACGGTTTCGCGCTGGCGTTGCGGCGACCGGTCGCCGGCGGCATCGTGCTGGGCCTGGGCATCGCCTTCTCGTTCCTGAGCCGCGGCATGCTCGGTCCGGCGTGGATCATCATCTCGGCGCTGCTGCTGCCGTTCGTCGACAAGCCGTGGCGCACGCGCGCCTATGGCCTGACGCTGCTGGTCGCGCTTGCGGTCGCGCTTCCGCTTGCGCTGAGCTGGCCGCTGGCGTTGCATGCGCGCGATCCGGCGCTGTTCGCGCAATGGTGGACCGGCGAAAGGCTTTCGAGCTACATCGCGCTCTTCGGCAATCGCGACGAACTCGCGCCGGGCTACTACGTCAAGAATCTGCTCTGGTTCGCATGGCCGTCGCTGCCACTGATCCTGTGGACGTTCTGGACGCGCGGCCGAGGATTCAACGGCGGCCTGCGCGATGCCGGCGTGCAGGTGCCGGCGGTGCTCTCGGTGGTGATCCTCGCGAGCCTGGTGCTTTTGCCCGACCCAAAGCTCGCCTACGCCATCCCGCTGCTCGTTCCGTTCGCATTGCTCGCGGCGCTTGAAATCGACTCGCTCAAGCGCGGATTCTCCGGTGCGCTGGATTGGTTCGGCATACTCACCTTCGGCCTGGTCGCGATGATGGCCTGGGGATTCTGGATCGACGCCTACCTGAACGGCATGTCGCCTCGCGTCGCGCAGCTTTTCCGCGACTCCGAAGCGGGCTTCCGCACCTCGTTCCACTTGGGCGCGATGCTGGCCGCCCTCTTCCTCACGCTGCTGTGGATCATGCTGGTGCGGCCGGCGCGGCGATCGAATCGGCGCGCTCTTCTCAACTGGGCCGCCGGCGTGACGTTGATCTGGGGTCTGGCAACGACGATCTGGCTGCCCTACATCGATTCGCGCCGCACCTACCGCAATGTCGTTGAAAATGCCGCCATGCACATGCCGCGCAGCGGATGCGTCGCGAGCCGCGATTTGGGCGAGCCGCAGCGCGCGCTGTTCTACTATTTCTCGGGAGTGATGACGGTGCGCGAGGAAGTGGAGCCGCAGCACGGCTGCAAAGCCCTGCTCGTCCAGTACAGCCGGCCGCTCGCGCAGCCGGCGCCGCCGGCGGGCTGGATGCCGGCATGGGACGGCCACCGCCGCGGCGACGAGACGGAGCGGATCATTCTCTACATCAGGAAACCCTCGTGAAATTCTTCGACGAAGCGACGATCGAGGTCATCGCCGGCGACGGCGGCAATGGCGCCGCGTCGTTCCGGCGCGAGAAATACATTCCACGCGGAGGACCCGACGGCGGCGACGGCGGATCGGGCGGCAGCATCTGGGCCGTCGCCGACCGCAACATCAACACGCTGATCGACTATCGCTACGCACGCATCCACCGCGCGCACCGCGGCGAGAACGGCCGCGGCGCCGACCAGTACGGCAAAGGCGCCGAGGACATCATCCTGCGCATGCCGGTGGGCACGGTGATCTCGACGGAAGACGGCGAGCGGCTCGCGGACCTGGCGACGGACGGCGCCCGTTTTCTCGTCGCCAAAGGCGGCAAGGGCGGACTGGGCAATCTGCATTTCAAGTCGAGCACCAATCGCGCGCCACGCCAGTTCACCAAGGGCGAGGAAGGCGAACAGCGCAAGCTCAAGCTGGAACTGAAGGTGCTGGCGGACGTCGGTCTGCTGGGCATGCCCAACGCCGGCAAATCCACGCTGATCCGCGCGATTTCCGCCGCGCGTCCGAAGGTCGCCGACTATCCGTTCACCACGCTGGCGCCGAACCTGGGCGTCGTGCGCACGTCGGAAGCGCGCAGCTTCGTCGTCGCGGACATTCCGGGCCTCATCGAAGGCGCCGCGGAGGGCGCCGGGCTCGGTCATCGCTTCCTGCGCCATCTCGCCCGCACGCGCCTCTTGCTGCATTTGGTGGACCTCGCGCCGCTCGACACCGACTCGGATCCCGTACACGACGCGCGCGCGATCGTGAAGGAACTGAAACTCTACGACGAGGCGCTCTACGACAAGCCGCGCTGGCTCGTGCTGAACAAGCTCGACCTGATCCCCGAGGAAGAACGCGAGGCGCGCGTCGCCGCCTTCGTGAAGTCCTATCGCTGGAAAGGCCCGGTGTTCGCGATCACCGCGATCAACGGCGAAGGCTGCCGCGAACTCATCTTCAAGATCCAGGACTGGCTCGACGCGAATCGCGTTTCCGCCGCGAAGCTCGCCGCCGATGCCGCCGACGATTCGGAGCCGGTCGTCGTCTCCCCTGCGCCGGTCAGGATGCGCCGGCCGCGCAAGCCGCCATCCGAAACATGAGTTCGGTCGTTACCGGCGCCACCCGGCTCGTGGTCAAGGTCGGCTCCAGCCTGGTCACCAACGACGGGCGCGGCCTCGACCACGCCGCGGTCGCGCGCTGGGCCGAGGAGATCGCCGGACTGAAGCGCGGCGGCCGCGAAATCGTGCTGGTGTCCTCCGGCGCCATCGCCGAAGGCATCGCGCGCCTGGGCTGGACCGTGCGGCCCAAGGCCATCCACGAATTGCAGGCGGCGGCCGCGGTCGGCCAGATGGGCCTGATCCAGGCCTACGAGGCGGCGTTCATGCAATATGGGCTGCACACGGCGCAGGTGCTGCTCACGCATGAGGATCTCGCGGACAGGCGCCGCTATCTGAATGCGCGGACGACGCTGCGCACGCTGATCGAGCTCGGCGTGATTCCCATCATCAACGAAAACGACACCGTCACCACGGACGAAATCCGCGTCGGCGACAACGACACGCTGGGCGCGCTCGTCGCCAACCTGATCGAGGCGGACGTGCTCGTCATCCTCACCGACCAGGCGGGACTGTACACGGCCGACCCGCGCAAGCACGCGGACGCCACGCTGGTGCGCGAAGCGCGCGCGGGCGATCCTGCGCTGGAGGACATGGCCGGCGGGGCCGGAAGCGCGCTCGCCCGCGGCGGCATGCTCACCAAGATCCTCGCCGCCAAGCGCGCGGCGCGATCGGGCGCATCGACGGTCATCGCGTGGGGACGCGAAGAGAATGTCCTCACTCGCCTGGCCGCGGGCGAAGCCGTGGGCACGGCATTGATCGCCCCGCAGGCAACGCTGGGCGCGCGCAAGCAATGGCTGGCGGATCACGTTCAGCTCGCCGGCAGGCTGGTGCTCGACGCCGGCGCGGTGACCGCGCTTGCCAGCGGCGGCAAGAGCCTGCTGCCGATCGGCGTCGTCGCGGTGGAAGGGACGTTCGAGCGTGGCGAGGTCGTCGGCTGCTTCGCGGGCGACGGTCGCGAAGTCGCGCGCGGCCTGGTCAACTACAGCGCGCAGGAAGCGGCGCGCATCCTGCGCCGCCCGTCGTCCGAGATCGAGACGATCCTGGGCTACGTGGACGAGGCGGAACTGATCCATCGCGACAACCTGGTGTTGCTGCGTTAGGACATTGCGCGGTGCCTGACCGGCGCCAGGGTGCTGACGGATGGCGCGAAGCGCGCGGGTGCGCGCAGTATCATGGCGCGGTCACACCATCTTTGGGAATCCTGCGCATGCGTCGTTCCGAACTCTGCAGTTCACGATTTCGCCGCCTGGCCCTGGGGCTGGCGCTGGCCAGTCCGCTCGCCGCCGCCGCTCCGTCGCCGATGCAGCCAGGGCTTTGGGAGCTGCGCGTGACGAGCACCGTCGCGCGAAGCACACGCGCCCACCGAGGTCACCCGCGAGTGCCTGACGCAGCAGGACCTGGACGACGTGACCAAGACGCTGCCGCGGCCCGATGCCAAGTGTTCGATTTCCAACATCGAGACGCAGGGCAACCGCACGACCTACGACATGGCATGCACGCGCGACGTCTATACCAACCGCGGGCGCATGGAACTCGTCGTGGGCACGACGAACTACGACGGCATGGCGGACATGAAGGTCAGCGCACCGGGCAAGACGGATACGTCCATCACGTTCGTGATCAACGCCAAGCGGATCGGCGACTGCTCGAAATAGGCCGCCGCACGCGCAGCGCCGGCCTTTAGTCGACGGTGGGCATCGCCGGATCGATGTACGAATCGGGCATGGCCGGATGCGCGATGCCGTACAGGCGCTGCCGGCGTGTCTGCGGCTTGGCGTGCAGGAAGCGCTCGAGTTCGAGCAGCGCGCGGCGGTAGCTCTCGCGCTTGAACTCGATCACCCCCTCGAGAGGAACCCAGTAGTCGTGCCAGCGCCAGGCGTCGAACTCCGGCTTGTCCGTCGCGCGCAGCGACACGTCGTTGTCGCGGCCGACGAGACGCAACAGGTACCAGATCTGCTTCTGGCCCTTGTAGCTGCCACGCCACTCGCGCTTGATCCAGTGTTGCGGTACGTCGTAGCGCAGCCAGTCGCGCGTTCGGCCAAGGACCCTGACGTGATGGGGATGCAGTCCGACTTCCTCGTGCAACTCCCGGTACATTGCCTGTTCGGGCGTCTCGCCGGGATTGATGCCGCCCTGCGGAAATTGCCACGAGTGTTCGCGGATCCGTTTGCCCCAGAAAACCTGGTTCCTGCCGTTGACGACGACGATGGCGACGTTCGGGCGGTAGCCGTCACGATCGAGCATCGGTATCACCCTGATGCAAATATAGTTAAATCGATTGTTGCACAGTTGGGCGCCGGCTGCAAAGGTGGGGCGCAAAGACGGTCATTGCCGCCGCGGCGCCGACTCGCGCGGCGTGACGATCAGCGCGTGCGTCTTGTTCCCGCGCACCACGATGACCGGCAGCGGGCGCGCGATCGCATCGGCGCCAAGCCGCCGCTGCAACGCGTCGACGTCCGCCACCGGGATGCCGTCGATGCCCACGATGATGTCGCCGGATTTCATGCCGGCGTCGGCCGCCGGCGAGCCGCGCTCGAGCGTCTCCACCCGCACGCCGGAATCGATGGTCAGCCCGAAATGCCGCACGACCCGGCGCGGCATCGGATGCGTCTGCCCGCCCAGGCCAAGGTAGGCGCGCCGCACGCGGCCGTCGCGGATCAACGCCACGGCCACGCGCTCGGCCGTCGACGCGGCGATCGCGAAACAGATGCCCTGCGCGGGCAGGATCACCGCCGTGTTGACGCCGATCACCTCGCCTCGCGAGTTCACGAGCGGACCGCCGGAATTGCCGGGGTTGAGGCTCGCATCCGTTTGCAGCACGTTGTCGAGCAATCGCCCGGTGCTGGCGCGCATGGACCGCCCGAGCGCGCTGACGATGCCCGCGGTCACCGTGTGCTGGAACCCGTAGGGACTGCCGATGGCGATGGCGATCTGCCCCACGCGCAACTGTGAGAGTCGCGCCGAACCGGCACGATGTCAGATCGTCCGCGGCAACCTTGAGCACGGCGAGGTCGGAATCCGGATCGTCGCCGACGATCTCGGCGGACGCCGTGCGTCCGTCGGCGAGCGTGACTTCGACGCGGGTGGCCCCACTTGCGACGTGGCTGTTCGTGACCAGATAGCCGTCCGGCGTGATCAGGAAGCCGGAACCGGCGCCTTCGCGCGCACCGCGGGCGCCCTTGCGGCGTTCGACGCGAACGTGAGCGACGGCCGGCGAGACCAGCGAGACTGCCGCGATGACGGCACGGGAATAGGCGTCGTGCAGCACGGCGTCGGCAGGGGGCGCCGGCGTCCGGGTCGGAACGGGGGAGGTCGAGCGGCATGGCCAGCAGATGGCGCTGGCGGGTCGTGCTTTCAAGCCGCGCTGCCGGGCGGACGGCACCAGGTCGTCAGCCTGCCACGGGGTCCGTGCCACCCCGTTGACGCAGGTCAACACGATCCGGGCGTGGACAGTTAGCATGACGGCAGGCCATTTGAAGACCCGGCGCCCCCTCCCGCACCGGGCCGCATCGACCCCATGCAAGCGATCCGCATCATCCGCGAGGAACACCAGTCGTTGGCCGCCGTGCTGCACGGTCTCCTGTACCTCGTGCGCGAAATCCGCGCCCACCGCACCGAGCCCGACTTCGCGCTGCTGGGCGCCATGGTCTACTACATCGACACGTTCCCGGAGCGCTTCCACCATCCGAAGGAGGACGCCTGGCTCTTCCGCCTGCTGCAGCTGCGCCATCCCGAGGCGCAGGAACTCATCGACCGGCTGCAATCGGAGCATCGTGCCGGGTCGGTCAAGCTGCGGCAACTGGAGCAGGCGTTGATCCGCTACCAGCAGGGCGGCCGCGCCGAGTTCCCGGTGTTCGCGGCGGCCGTCGAATCCTTTGTCGCATTCGAGCGCAATCACATGCGCAGCGAGGAAACCGAAGTCATTCCGCTGGCGCAGAAGCACCTGACGCCGGCCGATTGGGCCGAGATCGACGCGGCCTTCCTCGACCACGCCGATCCGCTGCTCGGCGAAGCCGTGCGCGACGACTTCCTCGAACTTTTCCGCCGCATCGTCAACCTCGCACCGCCGCCCATCGGCGTCGGCCCGGCCCACGCCTGACTCCTCCCGGATTCCCATGCCCACAACCCTGATGCCCTCCGCCGCGCCCATCGCCTTCGACGAAGCGCTGGTGCGCAAATACGACGGCTTCGGCCCGCGCTACACGTCGTATCCGACCGCCGACCGCTTCCACGACCGCTTCACGGCCGCCCACTACGTCGACGCGCTGGCCGCGCGCAACGTCAGCGGCGCCGCTGTCGCTGTACGTGCACCTGCCGTTCTGCAACACGGTCTGCTACTACTGCGCGTGCAACAAGGTCATCACCAAGAACCACGACCACTCCGCGAAGTACATCCGCTACGTCGAGAAGGAGATCGGCATCGTCGGCGGGCTGGTCGAAGGCTCGCCGCCGGTGATCCAGCTGCACTGGGGCGGCGGCACGCCGACGTTCCTGTCGCACGACGAGATGGGCGCGCTGATGGGCGCGCTGCGCCGGCAGTTCCGGTTCGCGCCGGACGCGGAGATCTCGATCGAGGTCGATCCCGCGCAAGGTCGACGCCGCGACGCATCGCGCTACCTGGCCGAACTCGGCTTCAACCGCATCTCGGTCGGCATCCAGGATTTCGATCCCGGCCGTGCAGAAGGCGGTCAACCGCATCCAGAGCGAAGCCGAGACGCGCACCGTCATCGACGCTGCGCGCGCCAACGGATTCGTGTCGGTCAACGCCGACCTGATCTACGGCCTGCCGCTGCAGACCGTGGCCGGCTTCGCCGCCACGCTCGACAAGGTGATCGAGGCCTCGCCCGACCGCATCGCGCTGTACAGCTACGCGCACGTTCCGCACATGTCCAAGCCGCAGAAGCAGATCGAGATCAGCCGAGCTGCCTGCGCCGGATACCAAGCTCGCGATCCTCGCGCTGGCCATCGAGAAGCTCGGCGCGGCCGGCTACGTCTACATCGGCATGGACCACTTCGCCAAGCCCGGCGACGAGCTGGCCGTCGCGCAGCGCGAGCGCAAGCTGCACCGCAACTTCCAGGGCTACTCGACGCGGCCCGACTGCGACCTCATCGCGTTCGGCATCTCGGCCATCGGCAAGATCGGCCCGTCCTATGCGCAGAACGTGAAGACGCTCGACGAATACTACGCGCGCCTCGACGCGGACGCGCTGCCGGTGCTGCGCGGCGTCGACCTGAACGAGGACGACCTGATCCGCCGCGACATGATCCAGAAGCTGATGTGCGATTTCGAGCTGGATTTCGCGGCGTTGTCGCAGGCGCACGGCATCCCGTTTGCCGGCGATGTTCGCGCCCGAACTCACCGCGCTCGCGCCGCTTGCCGCCGACGGACTGGTCGAACTCTCCGCCGACCGGCTGCGCGTGACGCCGCGCGGCCGCCTGCTGGTGCGCACCGTCGCGATGATGTTCGACCGCTACCTGCGCGAGTCGCAGCAAAAGGGCAGCGCTATTCGCGCGTGATCTGACGGGAACGCGCTACTGCATGAACCAGCCGTGGCTCACGACGAGCGACTGGCCGGTGAGCGCGTTGGAGGGGAACGCCGCGAAGAACAGCGCGGTCTCCGCGACGTCCTGAAGCGTCGTGAATTCGCCGTCGACCGTCGCCTTCAGCATCACGTTCTTGATCACTTCCTGCTTCGCTGATGCCCAGCGTCTTCGCCTGCTCGGGTATCTGCTTTTCCACCAGCGGCGTGCGCACGAACCCCGGGCAGATCACGTTGACGCGCACGCCGTGGGGACCGCCTTCTTTCGCGACGACCTTGGCCAAGCCGATCAGGCCGTGCTTGGCCGTCACGTACGGCGCCTTGAGCACCGAAGCCTCCTTCGAATGCACCGAGCCCATGTAGATGATGCTGCCGCCGCGGCCTGACTTGTACATGTGCGGAATGCACGCGCGCGTCGTGAGGAACGCGCCGTCCACGTGGATGGCCATCATCTTCTTCCAGTCGGCGTAGCTGAATTCCTCGACCGGATGCACGATCTGGATCCCGGCGTTGCTCACCAGGATGTCCACGCCGCCGAAGGCCGCGACCACCGCGGCGACCCCTGCATTGACGGCGTCCTCGCTCGTGACGTCCATCGTCGACGCCGATCGCCTTGCCGCCCGCGGCGCGGATTTCCGCGGCCGTCGCGTTGGCCGCATCGATGTTCAAGTCGGCGATGGCCACTTGCGCGCCTTCGCGCGCGTAGATGCGCGCGATTTCCCTGCCGATGCCGCTGGCGGCGCCGGTAACGATGGCCGATTTGCCTTCGAGTCTCTTCGTGGTTGCCATTGCGATTCCTTTCGTTCGTGTCGCGCCCATTATAAATGCTGCAGCGCAGCTATACTGAGGTCTTCACGCGAGGTGGGAGCAGTCGCATGAACGCGAAAGCGGCAACGGGCGCGGCCACGGCAGTGGTCCCCGCGGATTCGTGCGTCATGGTCATCTTCGGCGCGAGCGGCGACCTGGCCAAGCGCAAGCTGGTGCCGGCGCTGTACAACCTCGCGCGCGACAACCTCCTGTCGCGGCAATTCGCGGTCGTCGGATTTGCCACGCGCGACTACACGACGGAATCGTTCCGCAGCCACCTGGACGAGGCGATGGAGGCGCACGAAGCCGGCTCGTCGGGCACCGCGCAGTGGGCGTGGCTGCGGGAGCGCACCTACTACGTCAGCGGCTCGCTGCAGGACGCGTCCGCGTACCAGCGGCTGGAGGCGCAGATCGAGGAAGCGGCCAAGGCGCACCAGACGGCGAACAACCACTTCTACTACCTGGCGGTGGCGCCGCAGTTCATCGGCGAGATCGTGCGCGAACTGGGCATCGCGGGCCTGACGCGCGAAGCCGACGGTGCAATGGCGCCGCGTCAACATCGAAAAGCCGTTCGGCCGCGACCTCGAGTCCGCCCGCGCGCTGAACGTGGAAATTCGCAAGACGCTCGAGGAGCGGCAGATCTACCGGATCGATCACTACCTCGGCAAGGAGACCGTGCAGAACCTGATGGTGTTCCGGTTCGGCAACAGCATCTTCGAGCCGATATGGAACCGCAGCTACATCGACCACGTGCAGATCACCGCGGCGGAGACACTCGGCGTCGAGCAGCGCGGCGGCTACTACGACACGTCGGGCACGCTGCGCGACATGGTGCCCAATCACCTGTTCCAGCTGATCTCGCTGACGGCAATGGAACCGCCGGTCTCGTTCGCCGCGGACGCCGTCCGCGACGAGCAGGCCAAGATCCTCGACGCGATACAGTTGCCGCGGCCGGAGGAAGTGCTGACGCGCACCGTGCGCGGACAATACGGCGAAGGCGTCGTCGACGGCCAGCGCCTGCCGGCCTATCGCTCCGAACCCAACGTCAGTCCCGACTTCCAATACCGAGACCTTCGTGGCGCTCAAGCTGGGCCTCGACAACTGGCGCTGGGCCGACGTGCCGTTCTACCTGCGCACCGGCAAGCGCATGACCAAGCGGCTGACCGAGATCGTGATCCAGTTCAAGCGCGCGCCGTTCATGCTGTTCCGCAAGGCCGGCGTGGAAAGCCTGGCCACGAATCAGCTGGTGATCCGCATCCAGCCGGACGAAGGCATCTCGCTGCGCTTCGGCACGAAAGTACCGGGTCCGACGATGAAGCAGGCGCCGGTCGAAATGGATTTTTCCTACGCCGACTATTTCGGCGCCGCGCCCTCCACGGGCTACGAGCGCCTGCTGTACGACTGCATGATCGGCGACCAGACGCTGTTCCAGCGCGCCGACATGGTCGAGGCCGGCTGGACCATCATCCAGCCCGTGCTGGACGTGTGGCAGGCGCTGGCGCCGCGTTCGTTCCCCAACTATGCGGCCGGCTCGTGGGGGCCCAAGGAATCGGACGACCTGCTCGCGCGCGACGGGCACGCGTGGCGCAAGAACGGCGACGAGGGCTCGAACACATAGCATTGCCTGGCTCCGGTCGCATGTTCCGCGCACAGTAGAATTCCGGATCGACTCAATCTTCCGGAGCGGCCGGCATGAATGCCCTGTTGACCTATTGGACCCCGCGCATCCTGAGCGTGCTGCGGATCGTCGCTGCGTTCCTGTTCATGCAGCACGGCACGCAGAAGTGGCTGGCGTTTCCGGTAGCGCGCGCCACCCCCACTGAACTCTGGACATTGAGCGGCGCGGCCGGCGTGCTGGAATTGTGCGGCGGCTTCCTGCTGCTGCTCGGCCTCTTCACGCGACCGGTGGCCTTCGTGTTGTCCGGCCTGATGGCGTTTGCCTATTTCATCGCTCACGCGCCCGCGAATTTCTGGCCGATCGTCAATCGTGGCGAGCTGGCGGCATTGTATTGCTTCGTCTTCCTGTACATCGCCGCGGCCGGCGGCGGGCCGTGGAGCGCAGACCGGTGGCTGCGGAAGTCCGGCGGGCCGTGACCGCTCATTTCGATTTTGCCTTGGCGGCGCGTTCCGCCTTGGCCGCGCGTTCTGCCTTGACGCTGCGAAGTACCTGACCCCAGATCGGGTGCCCGGCTTCGGCGGGTTCGAGTTCGAATTTCGGATCCGCGTCCAACGCCTTGTTGAATTCGCTTCGACACTTCTTTTCCCGTCCCGTCACGCAGTTGATGAAGGCAAGGTACTTTGTGCGCGCTTGGCTTGGTCGCGTTTGGCATCCAGTCCGAGATCGAGCGCGGTCTGCAGCTGCTTCGCCGAAGCCTTGTATTCGCCGTCCTCGTAGCTCCTGATTCCCTTTTCCAGTTCCTGCTCGCTCTTGCTCGGCGCCGGAATCCTGGGTGGTGGCGGATGGTGGCGCGGCCGGCTCGTTCCCGATTCGATTTTCCGATCGACGCTGGACGGCGTCGCGTCCTTGGGCGGCTCTGCCGTCTCGGTCGCGCTGGGAGCTCGCGCAGCCGGCACACGCCAGAGCGAGCAGCGCGGCCAGCAGCCACGGTGCGTGGAAAGTGCGCCGATGAAATCGCCATCATTGGAACTTGTGCTTGATCTTGAGGCGGCCGCCGGCGGCGAGTTCCACGGTTCTGCGGTACGGCGGAAACGTGGTATTCCGGATCTCGATGGCGTGCTTGCCCGGCGAAAGCTGGATCTCCGCCATCGGCGGCGTGATGCCTCTCCTCTTGCCGTCCACATAGACCTCACCCCACGGTGTGACCGCCAGCGCCAGACGGGCCATCGGTCTGGCCGCGGCCGGGGCTTGCTCGGCAACGGCGGGCGCGGTCTTGGGCGGCAGCGACTGGCTGACTGGCCGCCACGCGTTCGGCCCGTTCCTGTTCGGCGCGCACAAGCGCAGGTCGTCGGGGGCGCCGGCTCCCGCCGGGGCTGCGGCAGTCGGACTTTCATTCGCGGGCGCCGCAGGCGGACTGCGCACGATCCGGCGCGCGCTTCGACAGCATCGCCCACGCACCAACGACCGCCATCAGCGCCACGGGGACGCCGTAGACCAGTACATTCCGACGCTGCCGCGAGGCCATGTTGCCGGCCGCGACGGCGGGTTGCGCAGAAACGGAACCGGACAATGCGGCCGTCGACGTCGCTCGGCGCAGGAGCATCGAGTCGCCCGCCGCAACGGCCGGTCGGAGCGAAGCGGAATCCGACAATGCGGCCGCCGAGGTCGCGCGGCGCAGGACGGCGCGCACCGGTGGGACGCCATACCGCAAAATCGCGGAACCGCCGAAGATCCGTTGCCATTTCCTGCGCGGTCGAATAGCGGTCGTCCGGATTCTTTGCCGTCGCCTTGGCGACGATATGGTCGAACACCGGGGCAACGCCTTTGTTGCGACTGCTGGGTGCCGCGGGCGTCTGCTTGACGACCTGGTCGATGACCGCGTTGAGATCGCCGCCATGGAACGGCGGAAAGCCGGTCAGCATCTCGTAGAGCACGGTGCCCAGCGAAAAGATGTCGGAACGCCCAGTTACCATCCGTCCCATCACCTGCTCCGGCGACATGTATTTGGGCGAGCCGAAGACATTGCCGGCCACCGTGCGCGATCCCGTGGGAAGGAGCGCGATGCCGAAATCGGTGATCTTCACCAAGCCGCTTTCCAGCACCATGATATTGGATGGCTTGATATCGCGGTGCACGATGCCTTTGTCGTGCGCGAACGCGAGCCCATCCGCAACCTGCGCCACGATGTCGACGATTTTTTCCGGCGGGAGCACCACGCCGGAGTCGAGAATTTCGCGCAACGATTGTCCATCGAGGAATTCCATCGCGATGTAGGCAACGGCGTCGCTCTTTCCCACGTCGTGGATCGTGACGATGTTGGAATGGTTGAGCCGCCCTGCGGACCTCGCTTCGCGATAGAAGCGCTGCTCGAATGCGACGGATTCCGTATTCGAGAGATCAAGCGCAATGGTCTTGATCGCGACGATGCGATCGATCAGCGGGTCCCTGGCCCTGTACACGACGCCCATCGCCCCGTGGCCGAGTTCCCTGATGATCTCGTAGCGTCCGAGTTTTTCTAGCGGCATAGGCGGCGATTCCCAACCGGCTTGTGACTCGATTCAGGACCCGTTAGCATGTGCTGCTCCCATCCATCCAGCGCAGCGACCCGAGGCTTCGGATCCCGTTGTCGGTTTGCGCGGCCGACTGTTCCGAAGCATGGCGCATGATTTTATCGAAATAGCCGCACTCACCGACGCCGGCAGCGTGCGTCAATTCAATGAGGACAGCATTGCCACCGACCCCGACATCGGGGTCGCGGTATTGGCGGACGGCATGGGCGGACACCGCGCCGGCGAGGTCGCGAGCCAGATGGCCACGCAGATCGTCATGGACAGCCTGCAGTCGCAGGTTGCCGAATTCCGATCGGACACGGCCGTACATTCGCCAATTCGCGCCATTGAACAAAGCATAACCCGAGCCAATAGAGCGGTCTATGAGGCAGCGCGGGGGCATCCGATGTACCAGGGCATGGGAACCACCCTGGCGTTGTCGCTGTTCTACGATAACCGCATCGCCTTGGGACACGTGGGAGACTCGCGCGTCTACCGGCTTCGTCGCGATAGTCCTGCAACTGCTCACTCGCGACGATTCGTTGCTTCAGGATCAGGTCGAGCTCGGATTCATCGCGATGGCCGAAGCGCGCGAGTCGCACAACCGCAGCCTGGTCACCCAGGCGCTGGGCATCGCGGAAACCGTCGCAGCCCATCAACGCGAGGATGAAGCATTGCCGGGCGACATCTACCTGCTTTGCTCCGACGGCCTGAATGACCTGGTGGAGGAGGCGGACATCAAATTGATCGTCAGTTCGCTCAGCTCCAATTTGCCGCTTGCCGCCACCCATTTGGTCCAGGCCGCGAAGGACAATGGCGGCTACGACAACGTATCCGTGATCCTCGTCCGTGTGCTGAAGCCCTTTCCGGCTTCCAGCCACAGGCGATGGTTCACGCGGCTGCTCGGCTGGTTCAACTAGGCGACCGCCGAGACAACCCATGGCGAAGCTGGTGCTCAGTTCAGGCGGGTCGATAGTCCATCAGAGTTTCCTGGACCGCGAGCGCGTGCTTGTCGGCCGCGCGCCGCACAACCACGTCGTGATCGACGATCCGGCGGTGAGCGACGAGCACGCGGCGATAATCACCGTCGGCAACGACCATATCCTCGAACACCCGTCGAAGCTCACCGACACGCTGGTCAACGGCTCGCCGGTGGCCCGGCATATCCTCCAGCACGGCGACACGATGCAATTCGGCGCGTTCTACCTGCGCTATCTGAATCCACGCGCGTCTGCGGACAGCGACCTTGACCGCACGATGCTCATCGCGGGATTGCAGACGCGCTGTCGCTGTTGCGCAGCGTGAATCCGGCCCTGCCATGAAACAGGTCCACGTGCGGTCTGCGCACGCGGCGGACGTTCGCTTTCCCAAAGGCAAGGTCAAGGTCATCGCGGGCAGCCGCACCAGCGGCACGATCAGGCTCGACCGCGTCGTCGCGACCTTCGGCAAACCGGGCAAGGAGCTGGCCGTGGTCGCGCGACGGCCTCGCGGGTATTTCATCACCCACGTGGAAGGCGGCCGCTCCGCACGCGTCAACGGCCAGTCCATCGGCAAGGATGCGCGACTATTGCGCCACGGCGACATCATCGAAGTCGCCGACGAGAAGCTGGAGTTCCTGCTGGACTAGTGCGTCCAGCACTCGTCGAGTATGCGACTACGCGCTCAGCCGTTGCCCGTCCAGGCGCATGTCGAACTGTCGCGTGGCCGGCGCAGTGATAGTTACCGACCGCCGGCTATGGTAGCTGTACAGGATTCCAAAGCCAACCAGCAAGGTCAGCGTCATCAGTTCCAGCGGTAACGTCAGAATGGTGTCGATCATCGTTGTCTCCCTGTTTTGACTTGGGACCTGACGACCTTGATTCCATGCGCGATTCTCATGGTGTCATGGCCGGGCCGTCACGCTGCACGCTGTTGAATCTGCGGCAGCCCATGCACAACATTTGAACATCTGCCGATTCGGCAGTCTGTGCGTCGGCACACAGAGAACGCAGGCATGCAACGCAGCGGCGCATGCCCATTCGCCATCCGTCAGAACGCGACGTTCGCCGCCCCCTTGAGCGCCAGGATTCGCCGCGCGTCGTCGGGCGTCGCGACCTCGAGTCCGAGCCCTTCGATGATCTTGCGCGCCTCGACCACCTGTGCGGCGTTCGACTCGGCGAACTTGCCTGGACCCAGCCACAGGCTGTCTTCCAGACCGACGCGGACATTGCCGCCCATCGCGGCCGACATGGCGGCGATCGGCAACTGGTTGCGTCCGGCGCCCAATACGCTCCACCGATACTGGTCGCCGAAAAGCCGATCGGCGGTGCGCTTCATGTGCATGACGTCGTCCGGGTGCGGCCCGATGCCGCCCAGGATTCCGAATACGCTCTGGATGAACAGCGGCGCCTTGACCACGCCGCGCTCGAAGAAGTGGTGCGCCGTATACAGGTGACCGATGTCGTAGCACTCGATCTCGAAGCGCGTGCCGTTGTTCGCGCACGACGTCAGGATGTACTCGATGTCCTTGAACGTGTTGCGGAACACCCGCGAGTCCGACGTCTGAAGGTATTCGCGCTCCCACTCGTGCTTGAACGTGGTGAAGCGCTTCAGCATCGGGTAGAGGCCGAAATTCATCGAGCCCATGTTGAGCGACGCGACCTCGGGCTTGAGCTGCAACGCAGGCTGCAGGCGCTCCTCGATGGTCATCGTCGCCGCGCCGCCCGTGGTGAAATTGATGACGACGTTCGAGCGGCGCTTGATGTCGGGCGCAAATTCGCGGAAGTACTTCGGATCCTGCGTCGGACGCCCGTCGACGGGGTCGCGCGCATGCAGGTGCACGATCGCGGCGCCCGCTTCCGCCGCCGCGACGGCGGCGTCCGCGATCTCTTTCGGCGTGACGGGCAGGTGCGGCGACATCGACGGCGTGTGGATCGAACCCGTGATCGCACAGGTGATGATGACTTTGCGGGCTTCGGCCATGGCGGTTCTCCTCCTGCGGAATTCTACTCACAATCCGGCGGTGAAGCGGCGCGGCTAGCGCCGGCTTGCGCGGCGCTCCTTGTGTGCCGCGGGCATCGCGCGAGAGCGCGCGGACTTGGCCGTCGCGGCGGGACCTGGCGCACGCGATTCCTTCGCTCCGGTCGGCCATCTTTGCGCGCAGCGTGTTCAGCGAGCGGTCGAGTTCGTCGAAGAGCCAGCCGCGAAACATCGACAACGGCGGCCAGTCGCGAAGATTGGGCGGATAGACCAGATGATAGGGAAGCGCTTCCGGGTGCATGATCGAGATCGGCGACAGCTGCACCAGCCGTCCTTCGCACAGCGCGTCGGCAGCGAGCAATTCGCGCGTCAACGCGAGACCGATGCTCTGCTCGGCCGCCTGCAGCATCAGGCCCGCATCGTTGAAATCGGCCACGGTCCGCACGTTGGTGCGCAGGCCCGCGGCGGCGAACCAGTCCTTCCATAGCTCGCTGTCGCCCAGCAGCGGCTCGCGCACCAGCGCCTCCGGTTGCGCGCCCAGCAGCCGGCGCGCGGCGGATGGCGACCCGACGATGATGATCGGCGGCTGCTCGAAGAGCCGCTCGGACTCGAGTCCGGGCCACGGACCCTTGCCCTGCCGGACGGCGGCATGGAAGCCTTCGCGCTGCAGGTCGACGGTGCGAAACGATGCTTCGATCTCCAGCGGAAGCGACGGATGACTGTCGCGCCAGCTCCCCATCCGCGGCAGTAGCCAGCGGTTCGCGAACGACGGCAGTACCGTGACGCGCAGGCGCTGCGACTCGCCCCCCGCCGCCGCCGCGGCCGCCTGCACCCCGTCGTCGAGAAGCGTCAGCGCGGTCTGGACGCTGCGCAGCAAGGCCTGGCCGGCAGGATTGAGCACGACGCGGCGGCCGCGGCGCTCGAACAACTCGAAACCCAACTGCTCCTCGAGGCCGCGGATCTGCTGGCTCACCGCGCTGTGCGTCAGGTGCAGCACCTCGCCTGCCGCACGCAGGTTCTGCAGTTCGGCCACCGCGCGAAAGGCGGTGAGCGTATTGAGCGGCAGGCGGGGAGCATGGGGCATGGCGTCTCCGAGTCGTGGACAAGTCTACTGGTAAGCATTACTTACCAATACGGTCAGAACTATGCGATTCCCAAGGTAACGCTGGGTCATTAACATTACCAGCGTACCAAACCCGTCAGGAGAAAGCCATGAACCGTATCGATGAACTGCTCGGAGTTGCCACCTTTGCCGCCGCCGGGATGTTTGCCGCGATCGCCATTGCGCCGGTGACGAGTGTCGCGGCAACGGCCGCCGCATCGCACGCCCAAGCCCAGGTCGTTGCGGCGGACCCGCTTTCCTTCGCGCCCGTCGTCGTCCTGCCGCCGGTCGACATCGTTGCCCGGCGCAGCGTCGAGACGGCTCGCATCGAACGCGAAGAGCAACTGGAAAGGCATCGGCTGTCGAAGGCCGCGACGCGGCCCGGCGCCTGATCGCCAACGCGAAGTCCCACGACACAACGACACACCGAGGACACCATGAATACGACGATGCATTCCCACGCGGCCACGGCGAAATCGCCCGGCCCGGTGCTTTCCACGTTCGGCGACGCGCTCACAACGTTGCAGGCCATCGCGCGGTCCATCGATGCCTGGCTGGCGGCACGCCAGCGCGCGGCGCAGGACCTCGACGCGTTCGCGAGCATGAGCGATCGCGAATTGCGCGACATCGGGATGAATCGCGCCAGCACGAATTTCGTCGCGCTGGGCGGCCGGATTCGCGACTATCCGTTCTGACCGGCGGTATTCGGTGCGGCCCGCACCGGCGGCGACGAGCAAGCGCGAATCATGTGTCCGCGATTCCGCGCTTGTGCCGCGCCAGCGCCAGCAGGCGGCGGTCGCGCGCGTCCATCCTGCGCTCGCGCTCGGCCGCGGATGGTGGCGTGCCCAGCGCGGCGACGACGCGCGCCACGTGCTCCGCATCCCACACCGTCGGCGCCGGCGGCTCGGACGCAAGACCGCGGTAAAAGCCGCCGTAGCGCGCGCAGTAGTCGGCCACGCCACCCGGCGCGTTCAGTTCGATGGTCGCGAACGGCCCCATGAACGACCAGCGCAGCCCGAGTCCGTGCGCGATCGTCTTGTCCAGGTCCTCCGGCGACACGTAGCCCTCGCCCACCAGGCGCATCGCCTCGGACAGCAGCGCACCCTGCAGGCGATTCAGGATGAAGCCGTCGAGTTCGCGGCGCACGACCACGGGCACCTGCCCCACGTCGGTCATCACCGCCTTCGCGCGTTCGATGGTCGCAGCACTCGTCCAGGGCGCGCCGCACAGTTCGACCACCGGAACGAGGTGCGGCGGATTGACCGGATGCGCGACCAGGCAGCGCGCGCGCCCGGCGAGCGCCTCGGTGAACTGCGATGCCGGGATCGCGGATGTTGAACTCGCCAGCACTGCATCGGGCGGCGCCAGCGCATCCAGCGCGGGATAGACCTCGCGCTTGATCTCCAGCACCTCGGGCAGGTTCTCCTGCACCCAATCCACCCCCGCCAACGCGTCCTCGATGCGCGGCGTCATCGCAATCCGCGCGGTCGCCTTCTCCGCATCGTCGACCAGCCCAGCCGACTGCTGTTCGCGGAGACTCGCCGCGATATGTTCGCGCGCCAGGTCGAGCTGCGCCGGCGACATTGTCGTAGAGCCGCACGCGCCACCCCGCGCGCGCAAAGACCATCGCCCAGGCGCGGCCGATCAGGCCGGCGCCGATGATTGCTGCTGTTCGTTCCATGGGTTCACATCCAGAGGACGCGCCGGCGCAACTCGAGGTCGTCGCGCAGCGCCGCCGCCGGTCCCTGGTGGACCACGCTGCCGCGCTCGAGCACGTACGCCTGGTCCGCCAGCGCGAGGACCAGGTCGAGATTGTGCTCCACGATGACGATCGACAATTCCTGTCGCAGGCGGTCGAAGGCCTCGAACAGCTCCTCGACCACCGCGGGCGCCAATCCTTCGAACGGCTCGTCGAGCAGCAGCACGCGCACGTGTCCGGACAGTGCCCGTGCCACCGCGACCATTTGCTGCTCGCCGCCGGAAAGAAAGTCCGCCGGCGTGTCGAGGCGCGCCCGCAGGCGCGGAAAGAACTCGAGGATCTTCTCCTCGGACCATGCCACGCCTTCGCCCTGGCCCCGCTTGAGGCGGCCAAGTTCCAGGTTGTGGCGCACGCTCATCCCGGCGAAGAGGCCGCGGCCCTGCGGCACATAGCCGATGCCGCTGCGCGCATTGGCCGCGGCAGGGCGCCGCGCGAGTTCCACGCCGGACAGCACGATTTGACCGCTCTGCGCCGTGACGATGCCGATGATCGTCTTCAGCAACGTCGACTTGCCCGCGCCATTGCGCCCGAGCAGCGCGACGATTTCGTGCTCGTGCACCTTGAGCGACGCTTCCATGACGATGTGACTCTTGCCGTAGAACGCATCGACGCGGTCGAGGTCGAGCAGCAGCGGTCCGCCTGCGCGTTCCGCGTGGCCACGCGGCTTCGCGGCAAGCGCCGCGGTGCCCGAGCCGATGTACACCTCGCGCACCGCCTGGCTTTGCCGCGCGTCGTCGGCGGTGCCGTCGACAAGGACCTTGCCTTCGTTCATCACGGTTACGCGATCGGCCAACGCGAACACGCGATCGATGTCGTGCTCGACGAGCAGCACAGGCACGTCGGCCGATATCCGCTTGATCAGGTCGCCAACGCGCTCGCGCTCCCTGGCTGCGAGACCCGCCAGCGGCTCGTCGAGCAGCAGCACGCGCGGCGCGCCGGCGAGCGCCAATCCCATATCGAGCAGGCGCTGGCCGCCATACGAGAGCGAACCGGCTTCCGCCTGTTCGATGCCGGACAGCCCCAGGTAGCGGATCAATTCCGCCGTGCGCGAAATCACGCGCTCGTTGCGTTGCGCGTCGGCCCAGCCGTTGAAGTGCGACGCGTCGCGCGCCTGCACGGCCAGGCGCAGGTTCTCCTCGATCGATACCCGCGGGAAAAGGTTCGTGATCTGGAACGAACGGCCCAGCCCAGCCGCGGCAATCCTGTACGGCGGCAACCCGGCGATCGACTGGCCGGCAAGGACGACCGAACCCCGGTCGGGTGGGAACATTCCCGTGATGAGATTGAACACCGTCGTCTTGCCGGCGCCGTTGGGGCCAATCAGCGCGTGCAGCGTGCGATCACCGACGACAAACGACGCCTCGGTTACAGCCCTGATGCCGCCGAACGCCTTCGCAAGTCCGCGCGCCTCCAGCATGCCACCGCCTTCGTGCGGCGCGTGCTTCAGGAACTCCGGGAGCGGCACGCCCTGCTCGATCGCGCGCGCATTCATCGCCGCCGCCTCGACCACCTTGGGCCGAAACGGTTCGGTCACGCGCCTCCACACGCCCACCAGCCCCGACGGCGAGAACACGATGAAACCGACGAAGAGCAGTCCGAAATACAGCAGCCAGTTCTGCGTCCAGATCGACAGGTATTCCTGGAACAGGATGTAGAACAGCGCGCCCAGCGCGGGGCCGAGCAGGCTGTGCATGCCGCCGATCAAGACCATCGCGAGCAGAGCGCCGGAAAACGCGATCGACGTCGGGTCGGCCGAAGCGAAGCGATGATGGAATGCGAACAGCACGCCGGCGCAGCCGGTCAGCACCGCCGACACGACATAGGCGATCTGCTTGTAGCGGGTGGTCGCGTAGCCGACGAACTGCGCGCGCTGCTCGTTTTCGCGGATCGCGACCAGCACGGTGCCGATGGCCGAGCGATGGAATCGCTGCAACGCGTAGACGACGGCTAAGCCGAACGCGGCTACCAGCGCGTAGTAGATCCATGCATTCTCGAGGTCCAATCCAAACCAGCTGGCGCGCGTCACGCCGCCCAATCCGCTTTCGCCGCCGGTGAACGCCGTCCAGCGAAAGGCGATCGCATAGGTGAGCGCCGACAGCGCGAGCGTGAGCAGCGAGAAATAGACACCGCGCCGGCGCAGCACGATGAACGCGACCGGCACCGCGGCGGCCAGCAGGAACACCAACGAGGCCAGCACGGGCCACAACACCGAGCCGGGAAACCAATACCTCTGCGTGAGTGCGGCGGCATAGGCACCCAGGCCGAACCACGCGCCATGACCGAACGACACCAGCCCCGTGTGACCGACCAGGATGTTGAGCGCCATGCATGCAACCGCGAAGATGACGACGTCGGTGGCGCTGGTGAGCGTCAGGCCGCCGGCCAGCAGCGCGAACGGCAGCACCGCCATTGCAGGCGGCGGCGATCGCGACGGGCGAGCGGAATACGTTCATCTGGCCTATTCGAATCGTTGGATGCGTTCGCCGAAAAGTCCGCGCGGGCGGACCAGCAGCACGAGCACCATCAGCAGGTACATCGAAGCCTCGGCGGCCGCGGGATAGAAATACACGGTGAGGCCGCGCACGACGCCGACGATGAGCGCGGCCCACACCACGCCCCAGAAGGATCCCAGGCCGCCGATCACCACCACGACGAATGCGGCGGTGAGGATTTCCGCGCCCATGGCCGGATGCACGCCGGAAATCGGCGCGAGCAGCACGCCCGCGAGCGCGGCCAGCGCAACGCTGATCGCCACCACGGCGCTCATGTAGGGCTGCAGCGATATGCCCAGCGCGGCAACCATGTCGGGGTTCTGCACGCCGGCGCGCACCACGCGCCCGAACGGCGTGCGCCGCAGCAGGAACCACAACGCAGCCACCGCGCACGCCGCGATTGCCAGCATCACCAGCCGGTACTTCGAGTAGATGAAGTCGCCGACCAGCAATTGGCCTTTCAGCGCCTGCGGAATCGAGAACGGCAGCGGCGACGCGCCGAAGATGAGCCGCAGCGCCTGTTCCGCGACCATCGCAAGGCCGAACGTCATCAGCAGGCCCAGGGCCGGATCCTCGCGGTAGAAGCGGCGGAACAGGAAACGCTCGACGACGAGCCCGATCAGCGCAACCAGCACCGGTGACGCGACGAGCACGCCGCCGAAGCCCAGGACATCGACCAGCTTGACCGCGAGATAGGCGCCGAGCGCGTAGAAAGCCCCGTGCGCCAGGTTGACCAGGCCGCCCAGCGAGAAGATGAGCGACAGCCCGAGCGCGATCAGCAGGTAATACGCGCCGACCAGCAGGCCATTGATGACCTGCTCGAGAACCTGGATCAGGACCATGGCATGCGCGCGGACGAAGCGCTGCCGCCTCGTCCGCGCGGCGTGCTATCGCTCAGGCGGGCATCGTGCAGGCGTTGTCTTCGCGCGTGGGCGCGATGATCTCGAGGCTCTGGCTGGCCCCCGGTACCGGCGCCGACAGCGTGAACAGCTCCCACTTGTTGGTGACTTCGCTCGCCGGCTTGAAGCGGATCGTGTACATCTCCTGCATCAGCTGGTGATCCCAGTTCCGGTAATAGCCGTCGCGCGATTTCATCACGTCGAACTTGGCGCCCTTCTCCAGGTGCTCGACGATCTTCGTCGAATCGGTCGTCTTGAGCTCGTTCATCGCCTGCGCGACGTGCTTGGTCGACATGTAGTCGCCCCACGCCTGGTTTTCCGGCGGCTTGCCGTATTTCTTCGTGAACGCCTCGGTGAACTTCTGCGCCGACGCCGACTTGACCTGCGAGTCCCACACCAGCGGCCAGATGCCGGTCACGTTGCCCTTGCCCGCGCCCCACGCCACCGCCGTGTCGAAGCCGAATCCCGCCACCGGGTACGGCAGGCCATATTCCATGTACTGCTTCATGAAATTGGTGATCTGCGCGCCGGCGAGATTGGACACGACGAGGTCCGGCTTGGCGTTGCGGATCTTGAGCAGGTACGCCGAGAAGTCCGCGGCGTCGGTGGGCACCAGCTCGTCGGCCGCGAACTCGCCGCCGTTGGCCGCCATGAAACGCTTGGCAGCCTTGAGCAGGTCGTGGCCGAACGCGTAGTCGGCGGTCAGGCTGTACCACTTCTTGCCCTTCACCATGCCATCGCGCAGCAGCGCCTGGCCGGCCGCATAGACGTACATCGTGTTGGCGGCCTCGGTGTGGAACATGTAGCGATTGCACGACTTGCCGCGCAGCTCGTCGGAATTGCATCCAGTGTTGAAGAACAGGATCCGGTTGCGTTGCGCGACTGTCGCGATCGCGAGACCCGACGCCGAGCTGATCTCGCCGATGATCGCGACGACCTTGTCGCGCTCGATCAGCCGTGCGGCCTTGGTCGATGCCGTCTGCGGATTGACGCTGTCCTCCGCGATCAACTCGATCTTGCGCCCCATCACGCCGCCGGAAGCGTTGATCTCGTCGACCGCGAGATTCACGCCCATCACCGCGTATTCGCCCAGCGGTCCGAGGAAGCCGGTCAGCGGCGTCAGGTGCCCGATGCGGACGGTCTCCGCCTGGCCGCGGCTGATGGCGGGAAACCCCAATGCGCCCAGCGTTGCGGCGGCGGCGCCGGCCTTGAGAACAGTGCGGCGCACCCGGCTTGTCGAATCGGTCATTGCTCCTCCTGCATGTGGCGGGCGCTGCATGGCGGCCGCGTGTGATTTTGGATCTTTCCCCCGTGATGCGATTGCGCAGCTAGTTATAATGCAACGTCGCGCGCTTGTCCACGCTCGTGGACGCTGTACTGCGCCTGTGGCATCCCGTCGGGAGGAAACCGGATGGACCTCAAGATCCGCGATTTGCGCGTGCTGGTGACTGCGGGTGCGTCGGGCATCGGGCTCGCGACGGCGAGGGCGTTTGCGCGCGAAGGTGCCCGCGTGCACGTGTGCGACGTGGATACCAAGGCGCTCGACGCATTGGCCGCCAGCGACCCGCAGCTGGCGCGCAGCGTCTGCGACGTGGCCGATCCCGCCGCCGTCGCGCGCCTGTTCGACACCGTCACCGCCGCATTGGGCGGCCTCGACGCGCTGGTGAACAACGCCGGCATTGCCGGTCCGACGGCGCCCTGCGAAGAGGTCGGGCTGAGCGAATGGCAGCGCACGCTCGCGGTCAACCTCACCGGCCAGTTCCTGTGCGCGCAACGCGCGATTCCGCTGCTCAAGGCGAGCACCAATCCGAGCATCGCCAATCTGTCGTCGGCCGCCGGCCGCTTCGGCTTTCCCAATCGCACGCCGTATTCGGCGTCGAAGTGGGGCGTCATCGGCTTCACCAAGTCGCTGTCGATCGAACTCGGGCCGCACGGCGTCCGCGTCAACGCGATCTGCCCCGGCTCGGTCGCCGGCCCGAGGATCGAGGCCGTGTACACGCACAAGGCGAGGCTGCGCGGCGTGGCCCCCGAGGTCGTCCGCGACGAGATGATCGCCAACTCGTCGTTGAAGCGCATGGTGAGCGCCGACGACATCGCCAACGCCATCGTATTCCTCGCGTCTCCGCTGGGCGCGAACATCTCGGGACACGCCTTGCCCGTCGACGCCGACACGCACGCGCTGGTTTAGCCCCGGACCCGCGCGTCAGCAGCCCGTGAGACTTTCGAAGTCCCGGCTCGTCGCGTACGGGCAGTGCCCGAAGCGTCTGTGGCTGCAGACGTTCCGCCGCGAGCTCGCGCAGCGGAGCGAGGCATCCGAGAACCGGATCGCGCAGGGCAACCTGGTCGGCGCGGCGGCGCAACGCCTCTACCCGGAGGGCCGGCTGATCGCGCACGTCGCCGATCTCGGCGCCGCGTTGCGGGAGACGGCCAAAGCACTGGCGGAACCGGGCGACATCACGCTGTTCGAGCCGGCGCTGCGTTGCGCCGACGTGCTGGTGCGCGCCGACGTCCTGATCCGCCGCGACGGCCGCTACCGGATGATCGAGGTGAAGTCCTCGACCAAGGTAAGGGACTCGCACGTGACCGACACCGCGATCCAAACCTGGGTGGCGCGCGGCGCCGGACTCGACATCGAGCGCGTGGAACTGGCCCACATCGACAACACGTTCGTCTATGCCGGGGACGGCGACTACCGCGGCCTGTTCGCGCACGCTGACATGACTGACGCGGTATTGCCTCTGCAGGAGCAGATCCCGGTGTGGATTGCCGCCGCGCAGCACGATCTCGCCGGCCCGATGCCGGACATTGCCATCGGCCCGCAGTGCACCAAGCCCTTCGAATGCGAGTTCCTGGCGTTCTGCCAACCCGAAACTGCTGAGTATCCGGTGGAACTGTTGCCCAACAGCACCAAGCTCGCGCGGCAGCTGCGCGGCGATGGCTTCGCCGACTTGCGCGACGTTCCGCTCGATCGACTGAAGCGTGAAGACCACCAGCGGATCTGGCGCGCCACGGTGGCCGGCCAACCGCGTCTCGACGCCGCCGCCGCCGCGAAGCTCGCCGCCCTCCCGTGGCCGCGCTACTTCCTCGACTTCGAGACCGTCGGCCCGGCCGTGCCGATGTGGAAAGGCACGCGCCCATATCAAAAGGTCCCGATGCAGTGGTCGTGCCACCGGCAGGACGCCGACGGCACGCTCACCCAATTGCCGCCGTTCCTCGACACCACTGGGCAGGACCCGCGCCGCGCGTTCGCGGAGCGGCTTGTTGCGGCGATCGGCGCCGCCGGAACCATCATGGTCTACAACGCGACGTTCGAGCGCGGCGTGATGATGCAGCTCGCGGAAATGTTCGATGACCTGGCGCCCGCGTTGCGCGGCATGGCGTCACGGCTGTGCGACCTGCTGCTCCTGGCCCGCGAACACTACTACCACCCGGCGATGATGGGTTCGTGGTCGATCAAGCGCGTGCTGCCGACGATTGCGCCCGACTTGGATTACGGAAACCTCGCGTGCGTGCAGAGCGGCGACATGGTGGAGCCGGCCTATTTCGAGATGGTGAGCAGTGCGACCTCCGCCGAGCGCAAGTTCCGAGTTGGAAACCGCGCTGCTGACGTACTGCGCCAGGGATACGTTGGGCATGGTGAGGGTGGCCGGGTTCATGGCCGGCGAGGGAGCCGAGGCCGGCCATTTGAGCTGGCATGGCCTTGCGGCAGCTACCGCTATTGCCGACAATGACCGGACCACAAGACAACCGCACGGAAACCGGACAGCCATGAACGTCGAAGACACATTGAAAGCAACGATCGCGGAGCTGGTCCGCCCCGGCAAGGGCATCCTTGCGGCCGACGAGAGCGGGCCCACCATCACCAAGCGCTTCGCCGCACTCGGGATCGAGTCGACCGAGGAAACCCGGCGCAGGTATCGCACACTGTTGTTCACCGCCGCTGGCGTGGCGGAATATCTGGGTGGAATCATCCTGTTCGAGGAAACACTAGGCCAACGCGACAACGACGGCGCGCCGTTGCCGGAAGTCCTGGCGCGCCAGGGCATCCTCGTGGGCATCAAGGTGGACAAGGGCACGACCCCGCTGCCAAACGCCCCCGGCGACCTGATCACGCAGGGCCTGGACGGCCTGGCCGAACGGCTGAAGACCTACAAGACCCAGGGCGCGCGCTTCGCCAAGTGGCGCGAGGTCTACGGCATCACCGATCGCAATCCCACCGTGCTCGGCATCAAGGCCAATGCGCAGGTGCTCGCGCGTTACGCCGCGATCTGCCAGCAGGAAGGGATCGTGCCCATTGTCGAGCCGGAGGTGCTGATCGACGGCGAGCACAGCATCGAGCGCTGCCACGAGGTGAGCGAGTCCGTTCTCCACGCGGTATTCGACGCGTTGCGTGAACACAAGGTCATCCTCGAGGGCATGGTGCTCAAGCCGAGCATGGTGCTGTCCGGCAACAAGAGCGGTGTGACATCAGGTGCCGAGCAAGTGGCGAAGGCGACGCTGGAAGTGCTGCGCCGAACGGTGCCGGCGGCAGTCCCCACGATCAATTTCCTGTCGGGCGGACAAAGCCCGGAAAGCGCCACGGCGAATCTCAACGCGATGAACACGATGTACCCGCACGCGCCGTGGGTGCTGTCGTTCTCGTATGCGCGGGCGCTGCAGGATCCGGCGATGCGCGCATGGGCCGGACTCGATGCCAACGTGCCGGCGGCACAGAAGGCATTCTCCTCTCGGCTCAGGATGAATTCCCTTGCACGCGCCGGAAAGTGGAATCCGGAGCTGGAACGCGCGACCTGATCTCCGCGACGGTGACCAGGAACGCAGCCACATCCACCGGCGCTTCGAATTTCACGATGCGTGCAACGGCAATCGTCGCGATCCTCGGTCTATCCGCGCTGGCTGGTTGCGCAGGCGCGCCATCGCAGGCACCAAACGCGCCGGCGCAGCCCGCCGCGCCGCCGCCTTCTGCCGCAGTTGTGCCGCCGGCCGGCGAGCCGGTCCCGCCGCCGACCGCGCCTGCGTTGCAAAGCTCGCCGCCGACGGCCGCCGCGCCGGTGACTGCCCCACCCACCGCGGCCGCACCGGCTAACCCGACACCGGCCCCCGCCATTGCCAAGGCCGCTCCACCGGCCGTGCCCGCGCCGGCCAAGCCGCCAGCGCCCGCTGCGCAGGCTGCGAAAGCCGACAGCCCCGCTCCGACTGTCGCGAAGCCGAAAGCCCCGCCACTGGACCTCACGTCGCTGGAGCAGCGGCTGAAGAGCACCAACGCCATTGGCGTGCTCACCAAGCTCACGCTCAAGAACCAGGTCGACGACCTGCTGGATAAATTCCGGGCGTATTACCAGGGAAACCTCAAGACCACGCTGGCCGACTTAAGGCGCTCGTATGATCTGCTGGTGCAGAAGGTGCTCGCGCTGCTGCAGGACGCCGACCCCCCGCTGGCCACCGACATCGTGGCTTCGCGCGAACCGATCTGGGGCATCCTTTCCGATCCCAAGAAGTTCGCGACAATCTGATTGCGACGCAGGAGACAGCATGAACACACGCATCGCAGGCTTGGCGATCACGATCTTCGCGGCGGCATTCTTCGCGACAGCGTCGCTGGCGGCCGACGACGCATCGGTCAGGAAAGATTTGTTCACCGTGATCACGCTGCAGGGATTGCCCTGCGGCGAAGTGGTCAGCTACACGACGAAGAACGACAACGACCACGTGGCGGTCTGCAAGGACGGCAACCGCTACCACGTCTACGTCAACGCGCAGGGTCGCGTGGTCGTCGAGAAGCAGTAGGCCCGGACATCCGAACCTCCACGCGCGACAGCGACGGAGGACGCCTCCGCGCCTCCGCTTGCGCGGAATACGGCGATTTTCCGCATTTCAGTCCTATCAGCACGCATTGCGTCGTGCCGGGCTGGAGGCCGGCGGCCCCGTTCCGTAACCTCGCCCCGAGACAAGTAGCCAATCGAAGGGCAAAAACATGAGTTCCGAACAACCCGCGGCCAATACCTCGAACCCTGCCCCTGGTTCCATGGGAATCCGGCAGGCTTTCCGCGAGATCCGCAGGGGCATCGTCGTGATGTGGTGGGCCTTCTTCGACTGGGTGGCGGTCGTCCAGTGGAAGGCGCTCGTGCTCGTGTCGTTCCTGGGCATGATCATCGGCGGCGGCATCTTCAAGCTGCCGACGCTGACGTTCCTGATCGTCGTCTCCTCCTTCATCATCAAGATCGTCGCGGGCGGCAAGCGCAGTGCGGACCTGACAGCCAGCGAGGCCACCAAGCGCGCCGAAACCGAGCAGCTCGAGCGCGCCGTGCTCGAGGCCCGCATGCAGGCGCTGCAGGCGCAGATCGAGCCGCATTTCCTGTTCAATACGCTGGCCAGCATCGACCAGCTGATCCAGTCGGACCCGCCCCGTGCCTCCAAGATGCAGCAGAGCCTGATCCGCTACCTGCGCTCGGCCATGCCGCAGATGCGCGAAGGTGGGCGGCCGACGCTGGGCCAGCAGGTCGAACTGTCCAGCGCCTATCTGGAAATCATGGCGGTGCGGATGGAGGAAAGGCTGCAGCCGGTGATGAACGTGCCGGAAGGATTGAAGTCGGCTGTATTTCCGTCAATGATGCTGCAGACGCTGGTGGAAAACGCGATCAAGCACGGCCTGGAACCGCAGGCCGCAGGGCGGCCGTCTGGAGATCAGCGCCGAAGTTGTCCATGGGCAGCTGGCCGTGCACGTCATCGACACCGGCCGGGGCTTTGCGCCGAAGGCCGATGGCGGCGTGGGGCTGGCCAATATCCGCGAGCGGTTGCGGACCTTGTACAACGGCCGCGCCGAGTTGATCATCAGCGTGCCGACGGAGGGCGGCACCTGCGCCACGATCAAGTTGCCCTACGAAGTGGCCCCGGCCTCAACGCCAACCTGACTGGACGAGTTCCCGAATGCCCTCAGTTGCCCCCTCAGTTGCCCAACCGGCTCCCACCGCCGTCATCGCCGACGACGAACGCCTGATGCGCGTGCAGATCGCCGCGCGCCTCAAGGAAGCATGGCCGGAACTTGCGATCGTGGGCGAGGCCAGCAACGGCCGCGAGGCGGTGGCCATGGTGCGCAGCCTGGAACCCGATGTCGTCTTCCTCGACATCAGCATGCCCGAGATGGACGGCATCCAGGCCGCGCGAGCGCTGGCCGGCCAGGTGCACGTGGTGTTCGTCACCGCCTACGACCAGTACGCGATCACCGCCTTCGAGCAGGGCGCGATCGACTATCTGCTCAAGCCGGCGGAGCCGGAGCGGGTGGCGCTGACATGCCAGCGGCTGCGCGAGCGGCTGCAGCAAAAGCCCGACCCGATGGACGACGTTCTCGAGAAGCTGTCGCAGCGACTCGGCACAGGCGGCCTCAAGCCCCGCGAGTACATGCGCTGGGTGCAGGCCAGCGTGGGCGCCAACATCCGGATGATTCCCACCGGCGACATCCTGTTCTTTCGCGCCGAGGACAAGTACACCCGCGTGCAGACCACCGGATTCGAGGCGCTGATCCGCAAGCCGATCAAGGAATTGATCGACGAGCTCGACCCGGCCGAATTCTGGCAAATCCATCGCTCCACCGTCGTTCGCGTCGACGCAGTCGAGCAGGTCAGCCGCAACCTGCGCGGGAATCAGGTCGTGCATGTGAAGGGAAGCGCGGAAAAGCTCGAAGTCAGCCGGACCTTCAATCATCTGTTCAAGCAGATGTAGCGTGGCGGGCTCCGCCAGAAAGGACGTTTCCTGGAGCAACGGAGCGCCCGCGCCGCGGTTGAAATTCCCCGTGGGAAGCACAAGATTCGAATTTGATCCTCCGTAAACCACGAGGCCCCAATGTCCGGCCTGCGCCCGGCCGTCGTCGCCGGAAAGTTCTACCCCGGAGCACCTGCGGTGCTGCAGGCGGACGTGCGCGCCTACGTCGGCAATGCCGCGGCGCGACGTCTCGAAGGAATTGGCCCACCCAAGGCGCTGATCGTTCCGCACGCCGGCTACATGTATTCGGGCGCCGTCGCGGGCTCCGCGTACGCTCGCCTCGCCGCCGGACGCGACACGATCCGGCGCGTCGTGCTGTTCGGGCCGACGCATCGCGTGCCCGTCCGCGGCCTGGCGCTTCCCGCCGCGCGCGCCTTTGCCACTCCGCTGGGCGACATCGACGTCGATCGTGAAGCCGTTGCGGCCGCTCTCGCCCTGCCCTGCGTGTGCGAAAGCGACGCCGCGCATGCGTTCGAACATTCGCTCGAAGTCCAGCTGCCGTTCCTGCAGGAAGTCCTTGGGAAATTCTCGATCGTCCCGTTCGCCGTCGGCGATGCGACGCCGCGTGAGGTGGCCGACGTCATCCGGTTGCTGTGGGGTGGCGCCGAAACGCTGATCGTCATCAGTTCCGATCTGTCCCACTACCACGGCTACGCCGAAGCCCGCGCAATCGATCGGGCAACCGCGGACAACATCCTGGCGCTGTCGCCGACGCTCGACCACGAGCAGGCCTGCGGGGCGACGCCGATCAACGGACTTTTGCTTTGCGCGCGCGAGCGCGGAATGCGGCCGGAACTCCTGGACCTGCGCAACTCCGGCGACACGGCAGGCGACAAGTCGCGCGTCGTCGGCTATGCGTCGTTCGCCTTTTCGGGAGGCGCCGATGGCCGAGCGTGAACTCGGCCATGTTCTGCTGACGATCGCGCGCTCCGCAATCGCGGACAAACTCGCGCCTGCCAGACGCAGCATGACATCGCCCACGCAGCACTGGCACAACCCGGCGCCACGTTCGTGACGCTGAAGCGCGCGGGCGAGCTGCGCGGTTGCATGGGATCGGTCCGGCCCGTGCGCCCTCTCGGCGCGGACGTGCGCGCCAACGCCGTAGCGGCAGCGTTCGGCGACCCGCGCTTTCCGCCGCTCGCCGCGTTCGAGTTCGCGAAGGTGGAGGTCGAAGTCTCGCTGCTCACCGCCGACGAGCCGATCGACGTCGTCGATGAGCACGACCTGCTCGCGCGCCTTCGCCCCGGTCTGGATGGCCTGATCCTGCAGTTTGGCCAGCGCCGCGCCACGTTCCTTCCGCAAGTCTGGGACGCGCTTCCCGATCCGCGCGAATTCCTGGCCGCATTGAAGCGGAAGGCGGGGCTGCCGGAGGAATTCTGGAGCCCGCAAATGAACGTTTCCCGCTATGGCGTGACCAAGTGGGTGGAGAGCGAGCATTACCTGGACGGGCTCCCCGAAGCGCAACCATGAGCAACCATCCCGGCCGCTGGTGGCACCGATTGGACGATGGCCGCATCCAGTGCGACCTGTGCCCGCGCGACTGCCGCCTGCACGAGGGCCAGCGCGGCGCCTGCTTCGTGCGCCAGCGCGAAGGCGATGCGATGGTGCTCACCACCTACGGGCGCTCGTCGGGGTTCTGCATCGATCCGATCGAGAAGAAGCCGCTCAATCACTTCTATCCCGGCTCGAGCGTGTTCTCGTTCGGAACCGCCGGCTGCAACCTCGCCTGCAAGTTCTGCCAGAACTGGGACATCTCCAAATCGCGGGAGATGGATACGCTGATGGACGCCGCGTCGCCGGCGGCGATCGCCGAGGCCGCCGCAAGGAGCAACTGCAAGAGCGTCGCCTTCACCTACAACGATCCGGTCATCTTCGCCGAGTATGCGATGGACACCGCCGACGCCTGCCATGCGCTCGGCATCAAGACGGTTGCCGTCACCGCCGGTTACATCGGCGTCGACGCGCGCCGCGAGTTCTACGCGAAGATGGACGCCGCCAACGTCGACCTCAAGGGCTTCACCGACGAGTTCTACGTGAAGCTCTGCGGCGCGCGGCTGCAGCCGGTGCTCGACACGCTCGTCTATCTGAAGCGCGAGACCGACGTCTGGTTCGAGATCACCACGCTGCTGATCCCGGGCAAGAACGATTCCGAGGCCGAACTCGAAGCCATGTGCGCGTGGATCGTGCGCGAACTGGGCACGCGAGGTGCCGATCCATTTCACCGCGTTCCATCCCGACTACAAGATGACGGACCTGCCGCGCACGCCGGCCGCGACGCTCACGCGGGCGCGCGACATCGCGCTTCGCGCGGGCATCCGCTACGCCTACACCGGCAACGTGCACGACCGCACCGGCGGGACGACCTTCTGCGCCGGGTGCGCCAAGCCGCTCATCGTCCGCGACTGGCACGAGATCCTGAGCTACGACCTGACCACCGACGGCCGGTGCCGGCATTGCCAAACGCAGCTGCCGGGGCACTTCGCCGCCGCCGACGGCCATTGGGGCCGGCGCCGGGTACCGGTCCGGCTGGCGATGAGCCCGCCGGCCTGAAGCGGCGGTCCCGACCGGGGCGGCACCACGCCGCCGGCTCTGGTCCTCGCCCTGGCCGGCCCCGGGCCGCCCCAACCCGCAGGTCCTTTGATCTGCCTTAAGTTTGCCGGCCCCTACGGGTCCTGCGGACCGGCCCGAAACTCCCCATTGACGCGGCGCTGCTGCTAATATGCTGCGGTGCATCAATCGTCCTGAGGGGGCTTCATGGAATTCACAGGCAAGGTAGCCGTCATTACCGGAGCAGCCAGCGGCATCGGCCGGGCGGTCGCGGTCAACCTCGCGCGCCGCGATATCGGCGCGATGGCGCTTTGCGACATGGGCGAGGCCATCGTGGACATCGTCGCCGAAGTCAACAAGGGCGCCGGCCGCGAAGTCGCGTTTCCCTATCGCGGCGACGTGTCCGACGAGGCATTTCGCCACTCGGTCTTCGACTCGATCAGCGAGCGCTTCGGCCTGGTCTCGATGTGCGTGCCGGCCGCCGGCATCACGCGCGACGATCTCGCCGTCCGCGTCGACAAGGAAACCGGCAAGGCGCGGATCTATCCGGTCGAGCGCTTCCGGCAGGTCGTCGACGTGAACCTGATTGCGCCGGTGTACTGGGCGCTGGAAATGATCGGACGCATCGCCGAGGATCGCGCCGCGCGCGGACTCAAGCGTTGGCAGCCGACCGAAGGAATGCAGGGCGCGATCGTGTTCATCGGCTCGGTGTCGTCGCAGGGCAATCGCGGCCAGATCTCGTACGCCAGCACCAAGGCCGGACTCGAAGGCGCCGCCGCGACGATCATGAAGGAAGCGATCTTCTACGGCGTGCGCTGCGGGCTCATCCACCCGGGATTCACCGACACGCCGATGGTGCGCGCGATGGGCGACGACTACATCGGCAAGCACATCCTGCCGTTCACGCAGCTGGGCCGCTTGATCCGCCCGGACGAAATCGCCGATGCGATCTGCTTCATGCTGGCCAACTCGGCAGTGAGCGGAGAGTTGTGGGCGGACGCCGGCTGGCACGCGCCCGCGTAATCTGACTGTCGTCCTGACCGGGCCGGCTCAATGCTGCCCGGAGGCGATCCGGTCGACCATCGCCCGCAGTGCCGCGATCTGCACGCCGGTCTTGTTGGCGTAATTCTCGTCGGTGTAGCCCCACCAGTCCCAGCAGCCATTGGGGTTGAGGCCGGGGATCGAAACCGCCTGCGGGAACAGCACGACGATGCGATTGGTGTCGGCCCAGGCGGCGTAGCCCGCGTGCCGCACGAACGTCGTGCCGTAGTACAACCCGCCGCCCGGCGGCGTCTTCAGCGGCAGGTAGTTCTGGCCCTGCTCGCATCCGTGCAGCGCGATGTGCAGCCGGCACGGCGCGCGCTGCGCGCACGCCGCCGGAACATACAGCCAGCCCGTGGTGTCCATGCCGGTGAGCCACAGGAAGCTGCTGCTGCCGACGTACCGCGACTGGTCGAACTCGATGAAGCGTCCAGTCAGCGCGCCTTGGCGCCGCGGCTTGAGCGGACCGTAGATCCAGCTCAGGATCGCCTTCGCTCCGTCGAAGCCGCACTTGCCGATGTACGGAAGCTCAGGATCGCCTTCGCTCCGTCGAAGCCGCACTTGCCGATGTACGGGACTCGGTGATGGAGCAGCCGCGGCCGTAGTTGACCGTCGGCATCGTGTGGCCGGCGTTTTCGAGCAGCTTCGTCGACATGTTTTGCGCCGGCACCGAAAAGCGGCGGTAGTAATCCGGCAGTTTGCGCGGCCACCGGCGCCGGAACGATCGGATCCTTGCCGCCGGCGAAGATGAATACGCGCTGTCCGGCGATATGGCTCGGACTGTCGATCAGGCGGTCGGCTCGCGAAGCGCCGCGTGGCGCGCTCGAGTGCCGGGACGTCGGCGCTGGTCGCGGAGACGCTGCATGCAAGGTGCGCCGGGTCCAGCGTGCAGGAGCAGCGCGTGGTTGCGCCGAGGATGGTCCCCTGGCTGCAGAAATAGGGGCCGCCCGCGACAATACCCACGCCCTTGACGATGGAAGAGTGGGCGACCTCGAACTGCACCGCCATGAACGCGCCGGAGGAGATGCCTGAAAGCGACGTCTCGGCGATGTCCACGTTCAGCGCGGGAAGCGCCTGTGGCGGATTGCCAAGACAGCGACAGCGGCAGCGCGACGATGCAGGCGAGCAGCCAACGCAAGCGGGCCCGCGTGCTGGAGACGGCGCATCTCGCGTCGGGCCGGCGAAAACATGGGACCGAATTCAGCCGGAACGCGGGAGCTGGCGGGACTTGCGTGACGAACGCACTCCACGGCGAAGTCTGATTGGCTCCGTTCACTGCGCGCACGCGCCAGCTTGCGCGGAAGTACTCTCTCAGGAACGCCTCCCGCACGACATCGCGCGCCGGCGACAAGGCCATCGATCCCACGGGCAAGCCGAAGACCGCGCGCACCGGATCGGTGAGCAGATCCTCCGACGCGCTGAAGACGATCGTGACGATTTCGCAGGCGGCAAAGCAGGATTGCCCGGATTCGGATCGATGAAGCGGAACTGGATTTCGTAGAAGATCTCGCAGCCGGCCGGCTGGCCGCCGATTTTCGCCACGGCAAGATTGAAGCCCATGCTGCCCAGCTTCGTCTGCGCACCGCGCCCCCATTCGAGCGGCGAAGGAATGTCGGGTCGCGGCGCGTCCTTGCACGACTTGTTGTACAGAGTCCGCGACCCGGAAAGCGTGGCGCGAAAATTGCGCTCGTCACGCTCGTCGTTCGCGCCTGGACGAACAGCGATCGGACAACCGCGCGCATCCGTCGGCGTGCCCGCCGGTGTTTTCGGGCACGGTCCGGCTATCGGGCACGAGATCACCGTCCGCGTCGCCAGCCAGCAGCGCGTCCTGCTGCTTCGGATCGGCCAGCAGTTGGGCGAGCTTGCGCTGGCGGTCTTCACGGGCAGCACGATACGAGCGAGCGAACGCGACCCGACGAGCACGTCGCGCGCCAGGCGCGCCAGGTCGGCGTTGACCGTTCCGATCAGGTGTGCGGCGGCCGGCGAGAGCGTCGGATCGAAACAGGTCGCGGCATCGATCTCGAGTTGCAGCCTGCGGCTCCTGCGAGGGCTGCTTTTGAAACGTGTCGGTCGCGCGTGCCGAGCCGCCGCCAGACACGCGTCGATCGACGATCGATCCGACGGCGTCTGGGCGAATGCAATTGGCAGTGCGCCCACGAAGAGCGCGATAGCGAAGACGACAGCGGGGCGCTTCATGGCGTCACCTCCGTCACCGACACCAGGAAAGCAAGTTCGGCGGCGATGGCCTCGAGCAACAGGTCGCGCTGAAACGCGGCCATCGCCGGATTGTCGTAACTGGCGATCGCACGTCCTCGTCGACGATGTATACGAGCGAGCTGGCGGCCTTGAAGACGGCGGGCTGCGCATTGCTTTCGGCCGCGTAGCCGCCGCCACGGCCGTACGAGATCGCGCACCGGCACTTCGCTCGTGCCGTGCAGTGTCCGCCAGTCCTGGACGAACTTGCGCCACTTGAAGGCGCGCAATACACCTGGCTCACGGTATTGACGGATACCGCCACGCTGGCGGAACCGACGAGTGCGTCGTACACATGTCGACGCTGTCTTCGTAAGGCCGGTGCCCGTAGCCCGAAGCGCCGACGGCGTGCATCGGCACCGAAGCGTCGCCGAGCGCATGCAGCGGCCAGCCAAGCCGTTTGCTTCGAGCACGTGCCTTTCTTTGCCTTGGCCTCCTCGTAGCCGAACATGGCCAGGTTGTCGACCGCCGTCAACTGAAGATGTGGAATGGTCGGCGTCTCCCATTGGCTCGGCGTGCGCGAGGTCGAGTTGCGATGAAAATCGTGCCGATCGCGCCACTCGTGCCAAGGATGATCTGGTAATTCTTCGGCGCCTGGGCTTCGGCGTGGTTCACGTGAATGCCGCCAATGTCGAACAGCATGGTCACGAGATCCTCGGTCGTATCGGGTATGCCGTTCGGCCCGGCGCGTTCCATCAGCTTGGCGGGCTTCGCATCGAAGAACGCGGGACTTGCCGGCGTGGGCTTCACGTCGACGAAGTGGCCGAAGCCGACATAATCCTCGCTGATCGAGCGAGTCGGCATCGATGCTGGTGATTTCGTCGATCACGACGCCGCCTGCGCCAACGCCAATGAACGGACAGGCCACACAGGCCGGCGGAAACAGTCCGCACGCGAAGATGCAAGCCGTGCTCACCGCGACCGTGACGCTGGCACCGATGGCTGCGAGCACGCCGGGTTCTGCAGCACTTCGAGCGTGGTCGAACGCAACACCCAGTCCTTGGTCTCCTTGTCCGGCGCGGCCGACCAGTATCCGAGCGTCACGCCGGTGTAATCACGCTTGGTGAATCCGCCCGGATTGACCGTCGCGAGTACTCCACTCGGAACGTACTTCTCGTCGATCGCGCAGACCGGCACGCCATACCCGTAATGGATGCCGACGGGCAGACGCACCTTGGACATGGGCAATGCGTTGAGACTGGTGGCTGGAGGCAGTTGCCAGTCGGGCAACGCGCCACCGAACAACGTCGTGAGGAAGGGCGTCACGCAAGGGGCCGTGTCGAGTGGCAGACGGGACTGGATCGTGCGCAGTTTCAGTTCCGCCGCCGCGCATCGGCGAAGAACGCCGTCAGGCCCGGATTGGACAATTCGAGTAGCTGGAGGGCGATGCGCAGTCGCTCCGACATCGGGCCGTGCTGGGAGAACCGCGCGCCGGCCAGCAGCACGTGATAGGCGTAGTCGGTCATGCGCTGGTGCACCGACTCGTTGTGGGCATGCGCCGCTCCCGGCATCGCCAGAGCCAAGCTCAATATGGCGGCAACGAATTTCGACAGTCCGCGCTGCATGGACATCTCCTCTCGAACCCATTCAGGGCATCGGGCTCCAGCGGGCTCGCCAGATTATGGCAGCCCCCGGCCGCCACGAATGATAAAGACCCGCCAGTGCACGAGGACTACATTCTGTAGATAACAATAACACCTACTCGGTCCAAGCGCCTGTCGATCTGAATGCCGGAGTGGTCCGATCGGATGTCGCCTCAGCGCCAGCGCAGGAGAAGCACCAGATGATGCGAGAGCAGATCCATGGATGGGACGGCAGCAACGCGAGCATAACGAGCAAGGTGTTCGTCTTTGTGCTCGTCGCGATCGGAATCGCGTGCGCCGTGCTCCTTGTCCTGGGGCTGTGGATACTGCTGGCCATCGCCGTTTGCGCGATGGCGGTTGTCGCGCTGTGCGCGCCCTGCTGCCCGGAGGTCGTGCACGCGGTCACACCGCCGATGGCCACGTGATCATCGAGGGGCACGCTACGACACATCGCGATACCGACGACGCCGGAAAGTAAAGGGCTTCGTAACACGCTGGACACCCAGCTCCAGCGCATGGCATCGCGACGCGCAGCGCATTCCTTGATCATGGGCAGAGATTGGATTTGACATTGCCGGCATCATGGATTTCTAACTGTGGCGGCAGCGAGCGGGCCTATCGCGACTCGTGAGAAAATAGCGTTTGTCTCGTACGCTCCAGCGATTCCGCGCGTTTGTCCGCGGCTACCATTCCCTGGATTCCCATGAAACTCGACGACCCCAAAACCCTTCGTTCGGCGGCACGCGCCGCCATGCCGCCCCAGGCCATTTCCGAGGAGATCCTCCTGGAGAAATACGCCAAGGGGACGGAGCAGAACGTCGAGGCGGTGCGCCGCCGCGTCGCGCGCGCGCTGGCCGCGGTCGAGGCGCCCCAGCAGCGCGAGCGGTGGGAACAGGCGTTCATGGAAGCGCAGCAGAACGGCTTCATCCTCGGCGGCCGGATCAACTCCGCGGCGGGCACGGACCTGAAGGCCACGCTGATCAATTGCTTCGTGCAGCCGGTCGGCGACAGCATCTCCGGCGACGAAAACGGCGTCGGCATCTATGTCGCGCTCAACGAGGCCGCCGAAACGATGCGCCGCGGCGGCGGCGTGGGCTACGATTTTTCGCACATTCGCCCGCAGGGAGCGCACGTCAAGGGCACGAACAGCCGCGCCAGCGGGCCGCTCTCCTACATGCGGGTGTTCGACCAGAGCTGCGCAACCGTCGAGTCCGCCGGCTCCCGTCGCGGCGCGCAGATGGGCATCCTCCGCTGCGATCATCCCGACATCGAGGCGTTCATTCACGCCAAGGACGACGGACGGCTCACCAACTTCAACCTTTCCGTGGCGGTGACCGACGAGTTCGTCGCGGCCGTGCGCGACAACGCGCCGTGGCAGCTCGTGCACAAGGCGCCGCCGGCGCCGGACCTGATCGCGGCAGGCGCGCATCAGCGCGAAGACGAACTCTGGGTCTACCAGACGGTGCGCGCCGGCGCGCTGTGGGACCAGATCATGCTGTCGACGTACGACCACGCCGAACCGGGCGTCGTGTTCATCGACGCGATGAACCGCGACAACAACCTCTCGTACTGCGAGACGATCGAGTCGTGCAATCCTTGCGTCACGGCGGACACCTGGGTGACGACACCGAGGGGCCGCGCCAGGTGGCCGAACTCGTCGGCAGGCCGTTCACCGCGGTGGTCGACGGCAAGGGCTATCCCGTCGGCCAGCGAAGGCTTCTTCCGGACCGGAACCAAACCCGTGCTGAGACTCGCCACGCGCGAAGGTCATGCGTTGCGCCTGACGGCGGATCACCGCGTCCGGCGCGTCGCCCGCAAGACCGCGTACGTGATGGAGGTCGAATGGATCGCGGCTTCCCGGTTGCAGATCGGCGACGAGGTCGTCCTGCACGACCATCGCGCGCTCGGCGGGTGGGAAGGCGCGGGCACACGAGTCGGAGGGATACCTGCTGGGTCTCCTGATCGGCGACGGCACGCTGAAGCAGGACATGGCCGTGCTCTCCGTCTGGGCGCCCGAATTGAAGCTGGTCGGCAATGGCGAGCCGGTGACGTGGGACGCCACCGGCGCCGCCGGGATCGTGGCCGCGGCCGAGACCGCCGCCGCGTCGCTCGACCACCGCAGCGACTTCCGCGGCTTCCACCGCATCGCCGGCCGCGGCGAAGCGCGCCTCAAGTCGGCTGCACTGGGCAGGCTGGCCCGATCCTTCGGACTCGCTCCGGGCGCCAAGACGATCACGCCGCAGATCGAGCGGGGCAGTTCGGCATTCATCCAGGGCCTGCTGCGCGGCCTGTTCGATGCCGACGGCTCGGTGCAAGGTTCGCAAGCAAAAGGCGTCAGCGTTCGCCTGAGCCAAAGTGATGCGGCGCTGCTGGAAGCGGCGCAGCGCATGCTGCTTCGGTTCGGCATCGCCTCGACGATTTATCGCGACCGTCGCCCGGCAGCATCGCGACCGATGCCGGACGGCCGCGGCGGAAGCAAGCACTACGCCACGCGGGCTTCGCACGAACTCGTCATCAGCGGCGACAACCTCCGTGTCTTCGCCGATCGCGTCGGCTTCTCCGACACCGCGAAGTCGGCGCGGCTGCATGCGCTGCTCGACGGCTATCGGCGCAATCTGAACCGCGAGCGATTCGTCGCCACCGTGGAGAGTCTCGACGACGGACGGATGCGAGGACGTGTACGACGTCACGGTCGCCGACGTGCACGCTTTCGACGCCAACGGCCTCGTCGTCCACAATTGCGGCGAGCAGCCACTTCCCTCCTACGGCTGCTGCGACCTGGGCAGCGTCAACCTGACGTGCTTCGTGCAGGATCCGTTCACGCCGCGGCGCGCGCTTCGATTTCGCCGGCTTCGCCGCCACGGTGGCGGTGGGCGTGCGCATGCTCGACAACGTCCTCGACGTGACCGCATGGCCGCTGCCGCAGCAGAAGAAGGAGGCGATGGACAAGCGCCGCGTCGGCCTGGGCTTCACCGGCCTGGGCGACGCGCTGATCGAGCTCGAACCTGCGCTACGACAGCGCCGAGGGCCGCGCGATGGCCGCCCGCATCGCCGAGGAGATGCGCGACGCCGCCTACCTGGCCTCGGTGGAAATCGCCAAGGACAAGGGGCCGTTCCCGCGCCTGGACACCGAACAGTATCTCGCCGCGCCGCGCTTCGCGTCGCGCCTGCCGGACGACATCAAGGCGGCCATTCGCGCGCACGGCATCCGCAACAGCCACACGCTGTCGATCGCGCCGACCGGAACCATTTCGCTCGCGTTCGCCGACAACGCGTCGAACGGCATCGAGCCCGCGTTCAGCTGGTTCTACCGGCGCAAGAAGCGCATGCCCGACGAATCGATGAAGGAGTACAAGGTCGAGGACCATGCGTACCGGCTGTACAAGCACCTGCAGGGCACCGACGACGCGGCCGAACTGCCGCCGGCGTTCGTGAATGCGCTGCAGATGAGCGCCCAGGATCACATGCTGATGAGCGCGGCCGTGCAGCCCTTTGTCGACACCGCGATCAGCAAGACGGTGAACGTCCCGGTCGACTATCCGTTCGAGGCGTTCAAGGACCTCTACTTCGAGGCGTGGAAGGCAGGGCTCAAGGGCATCGCGACGTATCGCCCGAACAGCCTGCTGGGCGCGGTGCTCGAGGTCGCGCCGGCGGCCGCGCCCACTGCCGAGCCGCAGGACTTCGACACCGCGGACCCCGACCGGCGCATTCGCCTGGACCGTGCGCACCAGCCGCCGCTTTCCAGCCTGCGCTGGCCCGGCAGGCCGGAGCTCGCCAACGGCAATCCGTGCTGGACGTACGTGGTCCGCCATCCGTTGGGCGACTTCGCCGTCTTCATCGGCCACATCGACGACGGCGGGTCCTACCCGTTCGAGGTCTGGATCAACGGCGCCGAACAGCCGCGCGGCCTGGGCGCCATCGCCAAGACGCTGTCGATGGACATGCGCACCAACGACCGCAAGTGGCTCGACATGAAGCTGTCGGCACTGCAGAAGGCCAGCGGCGACGACGGCTTCGAAATGGCCATGCCGCCCGACGGACGCCGCATCCGCGTGCCGAGCCTGGTGTCGGGATTCGCGAAACTCATCCGCTACCGGTGCAACGAACTGGGCGTGTTCGCCGGCGAGACCGCCGGCAAGTCGCCGGTGGTCGACGCGCTGATGGGACCGAAGGAGCCGAAGGCGGGCCCGGACGGCACGCTCTCCTGGACCGTGGACGTGCTCAACCACGCGACCGGCGACGACTTCGTGCTGTTCCTGAAGGAACTGGTGATGCCCAACGGGCAGCGCCGGCCCTACTCGATGTGGCTGTCCGGCGAATATCCGCGGGTGATGGACGGGCTGTGCAAGGCGCTTTCGCTCGACATGCGCGTCTACGATCCCGCGTGGATCGGCATGAAGCTGCGCAAGCTCCTCAACTACGGCGAGCCGAACGGGTCGTTCATGGCGCGCACGCCGGGCTCCGACAAGGCGCAGACCTGGCCGTCGACGATCGCCTATCTCGCCCAGTTGATGATCCACCGCTACGCGATGCTCGGCATCCTGACCGAACAGGGTTATCCGGTGGAAAACGCCGGCATCCTGACGGTGCCGATCGCCGAGCAGGCGCAGAGCAACGGGTTCAAGACGCTTCCCGGGAAGAAGTGTCCCGAGTGCGGCAACAAGGCGCTGATCCGCAAGGACGGCTGCGACTTCTGCACCGACTGCGGCTTTACCGGCGCCTGCGGCTGAGGTCATGACGCGGCCACTTGCCTTGGGCCACGATCAGTTGCCAGCTATCTGTCGTCGCAGGAACAACCAGCAACGCGATAGGGTGTGAGGGCCGCTTCAGGTTCGGAGCGATCAATTTTGAATCCTGTGGATGTCCTGTGGGTGGGATTGGGCGGCGGTCTAGGGTCCGTGCTGCGCTGGTGGATCGGACGGCTGGTCGGCGAGCGATACAAGGGTACACTTTCCCTTGGGCACCTTCCTGATCAACATCTCGGGCAGCTTGGTCATCGGTTATCTGTCGGTCCTGTTCAATGTGGACTGGGACAACCGCCACGGCCATGGCATGGTACTGAACGCCTTGGTAATCACCGGGATCCTGGGCGGATACACCACATTCAGCAGCATGCAGCTGGATGCGGCTCAACTGGCCGCCAAGCAACACGCTCCCCTCGCCGCGTTTTATCTGTTGCTGTCGGTCGCCGGAGGCTTAGTGGCGGCGCTGGCAGGGGCCGCACTTGCTGCTACGCAGCACTGACACAGATGAAGCTGAGACTCGCGGTACTTCTGGTGTTTATCGGCGGATCTGTGGGTGCAATCGCGCGCGAGATTCTCATGTTGCTCGTCCCCACTCTATCGCACGGTTTCCCGCTGGACATCCTGGTCGCCAATGTTGTCGCCTCATTGCTGATCGGGTTCAGCACAGCTCGGCACAACCGCAAGGTCATCAATGATGGTTGGCACTTGATGGTCACCACCGGAATCATGGGTGGCCTGTCGACGTTTTCGAGCTTTGCCTACGCGACTAGCGTGCTGATGAGGGCGTCGCTGTCCGGCGCCCTTGTGGCTGCAGCCTATGTTTTCATCAGTTTGGCGATGGGATACATCGCAGTCATTGTCGGAATGAAAATCGGCGGACGAAGCCGTTAGATGCGATCGGAACGTTCACGCCCACAGCTGACACTCGCGGGGACCGGTCGCGTAAACCCCCAGGCAGCAACTCGATCGACGCTGCGCTGCCTACTTTTTCGGTGGGTAGCTGACGTCGGCAGTCGTCGGCTTGACCTTGCCGATCCGTGACCATGAATTCACGTCGAACGTGAACTCGGCCACGGCGCAGGTCGGCATGCGGGTGATCTTGCCCGACAGCCGATGCGCGAGTTCGGTCAACTCGGGGTTGTGCCCGAACAGCATCACGCAACCGGCCTCATTGTCGAGCCGCTGAATGACGTCGAGCACGACGTCCGCCTCCGCCGCATACAGCCGGTCGTCGACGACGATGCTCTTGCGCTTGTAGCCGAGCTCCTTGGCAATGATGCGCGCCGTCGTGAGCGCGCGCTTGGCCGAACTCGACAGGATCAGGTCAGGCTTGACACCCGCCTTGGCCAACCGCTTGCCGACCTTCGGCGCATCGCGCTTGCCGCGAGCGTCCAGCGGGCGCGCCTTGTCGGCCAGCGTCGGGTCGTCCCAGCTCGACTTGGCGTGACGGACGAGATAGAGGGTCTTCATGATCCTGGCGGCGAGCCTGGTGGCAAAGAATCATTCTAACTCCCGCGGATTACCTCGCCCTACGCCATCGCCGGCATCGCCAGACGCACCCGGTTCTGCAGCAGCCGGTTGAGCGGGCTGGTGGGCTTGCGCGTCGCGCGTTCGGCCACGAGCGCGCTGGCCAGGCTCGACTTGCGCGCGCGCAACGCCGCCTCGGTGAACGTGAGGTGGATGAGGTCGCACTGCGCGAGACTGCCGCCGCAGCGATGGGCGAAGCGCCGGACCTGCGCGAGCCACTCGACGCAGCCCGCGAAATCGCGCCGCGCAAAGGCCGCCAGCGCCTGGCACATCGGGCGCACCAGCGCGCGTTCGGGCAGCACCGCCGGCGCCTCCTCGTGCAGCGCGTCGAGCAGCCTGGCCGCGGCAGTCTTGCGCTTCGCGGCGGAGAACGCCATCATCGCGTGCACGACGTGGAACGGCCGCACCAGCGCCAGCCGCTGCGCCGCCCAGCGATCGGCCAGCGCCTGCCAGCGTTCGCGCAGGTCGAAGTTCCGCAGTTCGAGCCGCCACAGCAGCGCCGACGCGTCGCTGAGCGCGGACACGTCGCCGTTTGCCGCGGGCGCGATCTTCCGGTCGTACACGGCGAGCGCCGCATCCACGTCCTCCAGCTCGAGGTGAAACAGCGCGCGGTGCCACGCCAGGTGAACGACGTAGCCGTTGCCTTCGCTCCACGCCGGTTCGTTGTCAGCGAGGAACGCGAGTCCCTCGCGCGCGCGCGCCTCCATTTCCAGCACGTGGACCAGCGCGTGCATGGCGCCGACGTGCATGGGGTCGATGGCGAGCGCGTCGCGCGCGACCTTCTCGGCCTGGCGATACTCGCCATTCTCCTCGAGCCCGAACGCGTACATCGCGAGGATGCTTGCGTAGCCGCGCATGCCGGCGTGCCAGTGCGGCAACACGCCGGCGATGCGATCGCGCAGCATCTCCCACCGAGCCATGCGAAAGTCGAGCGCGTGCGCAACCATGAGCGCCAGCATGTCGCTGCGGCCGGTCGGCGACGATCGCGCCGTAGCGCTCCAGGGCCAGCATCGCGTCGCCGTCGAGCCATGCGCGCGCCGCGGCGGCGTGGCGCCGGGCCGGGTCGTCGCTGGTCCAGCTTCGCCGCGTCGATCGCGTCCAGGCTCGTCCGCAGCGCGGACAACGACGACGTGTCGTCGGCATGCACGATGAGTGCCGCGCGCAGGCAATGCGCCCGCACGCAGCCCGGATCGTCGTCCAGCAGCTGTTCGAGTGCGGCCGCGGGATGGCCGCGGTGCGTATGCATCCGCTCGAGCACGGCGTCGCAACGCTGCTGCGAGCCCGCGTCGGCGACTTGCATCGCCCGGTCGTGGAGTGAAACGTCGTTCATGATCGTGATGAATCCTTGTTGCGTTGTGGACCGTCTGGCCGGTTACTCGGGAACGGTTTCGCCCGAACCGCCCATTTCCTTGGGCACGTCCTTCATCTTGGGCAGTCCGTCCTTCATGCGCAGGACGGTCTCGGCGTAGTTCACGTGCAATTGCGGCACGTGGCGGTACGTCGGTATCGTCGCGGCGTAAACGTCGATCAGCCCCCAGTGCGGATGGTCGGTCATCAGGTGGCCGCCGCACATCTTGCAGAACTTGCGGTAGCTGCGTTCGGTCTTGTGGTACGTGCCCACGTTTTCCGCCGCCGCGGGTGACGGTCACGGCCTCGGGCTTCCACAGGCTGAACGCGTTGACGGGCGCGGCCGACCAGCTCCGGCACGACTCGCAATGACAAAAGCCTGCGGCGACGGGTTCGCCGGTCACCTTGATCTCGACAGCGCCGCAAAAGCACTTCCCGACATGAGCTTGGTTCATGGTCCTGCCCTTTCTCTGTGACGGAAACGGAATCTTGGCTTCCGTTGTTCCGTGAAATGGAGTCTAGGCAGCCGGTGCATCGCCGCAATTTCGCCGGCGGCGCCCGATTGTTTCGTTTGTTTCAGCGGTCAGGCGCAGGGGCGCGCTTAGACTTCGTCGGCCAGTTCGGCGACCACCCGGCGGACCTCGCTGGGAAGGAAGGGCTTCTCGATGACGGGGCGGCCGCACTCCGCGACGAAATCGCGCGACGCGGTGGTCAGCGTGTCGCCGGTGACGAACACGACGCGCGCGCCCTGCCCGGGCCACCGCCGCTCGATCTCGTGGTACAGCGCGCGCCCGTCGAGGTCGGGCATGCGGATGTCGGTGAGCACGACGTCGTAGCTTGTCGCCGCCATGCGCTCCAGCGCGTCGCGTCCCGAGGCGACGGTGTCCACGCGATGCCGCGCGGCGGTCAGGATTTCCGCCAGCGTCTCGCGAATTTCCGCCTCGTCGTCGACGATGAGTATCCGGCGCTCGTCGCCGCGCACCTCCGGGCTCGCCGCGTCCGCGGCCGCGGTCGTCTGCACTGCGCCCACCGGCAGCGCGATCGTGAACGCCGCGCCGCCGTCGGCCGGACTATCGACGGTGAGCGTGCCGCCGTGCGCCTCGACGATGCCCAGGCTCACGGCCAAGTCCGACGCCCAGGCCCATGCCCGTGGGCTTGGTCGTGAAATAGGGTTCGAAGATCCGCGCCCGCAGGTGCGGCGGGATGCCGGGACCATTGTCCGCGACCGTGATCCGGATCATGTCCGCCGCGGCGAGGTACTCGGTCGCCACGCGTATCCGGCGCGGCGGCGGCCGCTCCTGCAGCGACTGCTGCGCGTTGATGATGAGGTTGAGCAGCACCTGGTGAAGCTGGTCGGCGTCGGCCAGCGTCGGCGGAATGTCGCGCGCAAGGTCCAGCGTCACGTCGATGCTGCTGGTGCGGATGGCGTAGCCGGTGATGTCCAGCGCCGCCGTCACCACGTCGTTGATGATCACCGGACCGCGTTCGGGCGGCTGCTGCCGGGCCATGGCGAGGAACGTGCGCACGATGCGCGCGCAGCGCTCGGCGGCCACGCGGATCTTCTGTGCCGCGACCTGCGTGGCCGGGTCGCCCTGCTCCTCGAGCAGCACGGCCCGCGCCACGACGACCGACAGCGGATTGTTGAGCTCGTGCGCGACGCCGGCCAGCAGCGAACCGAGCGCGGCGAGCTTCTCGCGCTGGTAGAGCGTCTCGCGCTGCCGCGCCAGCTCCGTCGCCGAGCGCTTCTTCTCGGTGATGTCGCGGGCGATGGTCAGCACGTGCGGCTTGCCCTGATAGCGCATCGGGATGCCGTGGACCTCGATCTCCAGCGCGACGCCGTCCTTGCGCAACTCGGTCACCTCGATGTGGCGCGATTCGCCGGCGGCGACCGAGCGCAGGAACTCCGTGGCGTACGACGGGCCGGTCCAGCGGCTGGACGGCGACCGAACCGTCGTCATCGCCATACCCGTACATGTGCCTCAGCGCGGGATTGGTGTCCACGAGTTCGCCGTCGGCCGTCCACAGCGCGACGCCGTCGATGGCCGCGTTGAACATCGCGCGGTACTGCTCCTCGCTCGCGCGCAGCGCCGCCTCGGCCTCCTTGCGGTTGGTGATGTCGCGCGCCAGCGCAAGCGCCATGGAGTCGAACGCCCGGCTCAGGCGGCCGAGTTCGTCCGGACCCTTGAGCCCGCTGCGCGCCGCGAGGTTGCCCGTCGCGATCTGCTCCGCCGCGCTCACCAGCCGCGCCGTGCGTCGCGTCAGCAGGAAGTGGAAGACCAGCCACATCGTGAGCGCCAGCGCGGTCACCCATCCGGCCCAGTACAGCGCTTGCCGGGTGACCTGCGCGCGCGCCTCCGCCTTGTAGCGCTTGAGATCGTAGGCGAGGAACAGGCTGCCGGTACGCGACGGCCGCAGCTCTTCGCGGGTGCCGCCCATCAGCACGCCCGCGTAACCGAGCAACTCGTCGCCGCTGGCGTTGGCCGTCAGGCCGGCGCGGCGTTCGCGAATCACGCCGGCGGCGCGCTCGATGTCGGGTTGCGGCAGAAACTCCGCGATCCCCTTGCCGAGCCACGCGCGGCGGGTCGATGCGATGACCACGTCGCGGTCGTCGACAAGCGCCGCGAACACGACGTCGTGGTTATGCGCCAGCACCGCGACCTCGTGCTGCGCCGCCGCCGGATCGCCCTTGAGCAGCAGGTACTCGAGCGTGCTCTGCAGGCGGGACACCTCCTGCACGAGCCGCTTGCGGCTGTCCTCCACGGCCTCGCGCTCGGCCTCCGGCACGTGATAGAGCATGTTCACCGTGCTCAAGATCGCCGTGAAGCCCAGCAGGATCAGCGGGACCGTGACTTTCAGCGATCCCGGCAGCGCCCATGGCTACTTCGCCAGGCGGGCCAGCGGCGCGGGCGCGAGCAACTCCTCGATGGCCGGCTCCTTGGTGAGCAGCTTGGCGTCCATCATCAGCGACAGCAGGCGACGCCCGGTCACGACCAACTCCGGCTTGTCCCCACCCAGCATCCTCAGGTTCTCGTCACGCGTCGGAATGTGCAGGCCCTTCAGCGTCTCCAGGAACTGCTCTCCCGACGTCTGCTGGCGGATGCCCATCCGCCGCGCGGCGTCCTTGGGGTCGCTGCGCATGTAGTCGAGGGCGCTGAACCAGCCGGTGAGCAGCGCCTGCAGTTCGTCCGGATGCGACGCAATGGCGGTGTCGCGCACCGCCAGCAGATCGACGATCTCGCCCGGCATCTGCGTGCTGTCGAACAGTGTCCTGGCGCCCGCCTTCAGGAACTGCGCGCGGTACGGATCGAACGTGACTGCGCCATCGACCAGGCCCTTCTCGAACGCGCTCGGCTGCTCGTTCGACTCGAGATGCACGACATTGACGTCGCCGGCCTGCATGCCGTTGATCGCCAGCGCGCGGCTCAGCACGAATGCGCCGAGGGCGCTGCTTTCGACGGCGACGGACTTGCCCTTGAGGTCCTTCATCGACTTCATGCCGCCGCGGCCGACGACGACGTCCGCGCCGTGCGACACGTCGACGACCAGCACGATGCGCGGTTTGAAGCCGTCGGCGGCAAGCCCGAACAGCTCGTCGAGGCTGATGACCATGCCGTCGATGGCCTGGTTGCGAAAGGCGCGCAGCACCTCGCTCGCCGACGGATATTCGACGAGCTGGACGGCCTTGGCGTCGAGGCGGCCCAGCTCCCGCGCCAGATAGAGCGGCTCGCTGCCGATCCACACGTTGGTGCCGATGCGCAGCACAGGGTCCGGCGTCCGCGTGCACCCGAACAGCGGCAGCGCCAGCGCGACGCAGGCGAGCACGCAAACGCAACGGCACAATGCGCGACGCAGTCGGTTCATGGACGCCTCACGCTCCGTCCGGCACGAAAATGTAGCCTTCGTTGCGCACGGTCCGGATGAACCGCGGATGCTCCGGGTCGGGCTCGACCTTCTTGCGCAGCCGCATGATGCGCAGGTCGACGCTGCGGTCGAAGGGATCCCAGTCGCGCTGGTTGAGGTTGAGTATCCGCTCGCGCGACAGCGGACGGTTCGGGTGCTCGGCGAACGCCTTGAGCAGGTCGAATTCCAGCGGAGTCATCGCGACCTCTTCGCCTTTGTCGTCGGTGAGACGGTGGGCGGCCAGGTCGAGCACGCAGCGTCCGATGCGCACGCGCTCGGCGCCGATGTCGGCCCGCGCCGCCGCGGACGTCCGCCGCAGCACGCTCTTCACGCGCGCCTCCAGCTCGCGCGGATCGAAGGGCTTCGGAACGTAGTCGTCGGCGCCCATCTCGAGGCCGACGATGCGATCGACGACCGTCGCCGCGGACGTGAGCATGACGACCGCGACGCTGGCGTAACGCTCGCGCAGGAAGCGCGCGAAGCTCAAGCCATCCTCGCCGGGCATGTTGATGTCCACCAGCGCCAGGTCCACCGGATGCTGCTCGACCATCGCCTTCGCCGCCAGCGCGCTCTCGACGCCGATCGCCGCGTAGCCGTGCGCGACGAAGTACTCCTCCAGGACGTCGCGCACGTCCGGCTCGTCGTCGACGATCAGGATGGTGGCTTTCGGACTCACCGCGGCGCTCCCACTGCCCTTCTCCCTCTTCGGCGCAAGGCCGGCGGACTCCCGTGCAGGCGAACCCGCGAATCCTACCGCCATCGCGCCTTGAAGCGTAGAGCCTCCGCCAAAACGATCCATTCGCATGCCGATTCCCCTGTCGATGGCAGCAGGATAGATCGCCCCGGACGCAATGCGTACCCCGCCGGCCGCGCATGAAACAAATGAAACAAAAACCGGTTGCCGCTGCAGTCATGTTGCCGCGGCCGGCTCCTAGACTGGGTCCAACTTCCCGCAGACACGGGGAAGCGGAAACCACAAAGGATCGCACCATGTTCACGCACATCATCAGCAGCAGCGCCGCGACGGCAACCGCGGTGACGCCCAGGGCGATCGAGCGCATGCACGCCGAGGCGCGCGCGCCGCTCCTTGCGCATTTCCTCGCGCTGTCCGCCGCCGACCGGCGCCTGCGCTTCGGCCGGCCCATCGCGGAGTCCGTCATCGCTTCGTATGTGGACGGCATCGACTTCACCCGCGACACGGTCCTGGGCGTCCGCGACGACCAGTCACAGGTCATCGGCGTGGCGCACATGGCCTTCGACGGCGATTCGGCCGAAGTCGGCCTCTCGGTCGTGCCCGGATACCGCAAACGCGGCATCGCCAGCGCGCTGTTCGGCAGCGCCGTGGCACGCGCGCGCTGTTACGTGCGCGGGATCTACATGCTGTTCCCGGCGATCAACGCGCCGATCCTGCGCATCGCCCGGCGCTTCGGCATGGCCGTGCGTTTTCGCAGCGGCGATGCCGAAGCCCGCCTCGACATCCGGTCCGTCCCCGCGGCGCCGCTCATCCAACGTACCGCGCGGAGAGGAATTTGCATGAACGCAACGAGCACCATGGCAGTGAGAGCAGCCTTTCATTCAACCCACAGGAGCACGACCATGACCACAGAAACCGCCGCAGCCACTCCCGTCGTCGACTTTGCCGCCATCAAGGGCCGCCAGCAGGCCGCATGGTCCACCGGCAACTACGCCGTCGTCGGCACCACGCTGCAGATCGTCGGCGAGAACCTTGCCGAGGCCATGGACCTTCGCTCCGGCATGCGCGTGCTCGACGTCGCCGCCGGCAACGGCAACGCGACGCTTGCGGCCGCGCGCCGCTGGTGCGACGTCACGTCCACCGACTACGTGCCCGCGCTGCTGGAGTCCGGCCGGGCGCGCGCGGTGGCGGAAGGCCACGCGATCAAATTCCAGGAAGCGGATGCCGAGAACCTGCCGTTCGCGAACGCCTCCTTCGACGCCGTGATGTCCACGTTCGGCGTGATGTTCACCCCGAACCAGGAACGCGCCGCAGCGGAACTGATGCGCGTCTGCAGGCCCGGCGGCAAGATCGGGCTCGCGAACTGGACGCCGGAGAGCTTCATCGGCCAGCTGTTCAAGGTCATCGGGCGCTATATTCCGCCCGTTCGCCGGCATCAAGTCGCCGTCGCTCTGGGGGACCGAGTCCCGGCTCGCCGAGCTGTTCGGCCCCGGCGCCAGCGCCATCCGGACTACCCGGCGCGAATTCGTGTTCCGCTATCGCTCGCCCGCGCACTGGATCGAGGTGTTCCGCACCTACTACGGCCCGACGAACCGGACGTTCGCCGCGCTGGACGCCGCGCACCAGGCCGGCTTCACCCGGGATATCACCGACCTGATGGCGAGCCGCAATCGCTCGGGCGACGGCACGCTCGTGCTGCCGAGCGAATACCTCGAGGTCGTCGTCGAACGCAAGGGTTGAACGCAGATCGGCGCTCTAGCCTCCCACTGCCCGCAGATCGAGTTCGTGCCGGTGACCCAGCCAGATCGCGCAGTCCCGATGGTCGCGCAATTCGTCATCCGTATTGGGATGGGCGAATACGTCGAGCGTTCCGTGGTTGAGCGCGAGCCAGCCCACGACATCGGAGAACTGCGCCGGCGCGAACGCGATCTGGAAGCTCCACTTCGGATGCGGGCCAACCTCCCGCTCATGGAACCGGCCCATCTGAACCCTGTCGCCGAATTGCGCCGCGACGACTTCGCGGAATTTCGCCGCGTCGTCGCGATTGGTCGCATCGAAGTAGACATGCGCGTGCCAGCTCGCGATCCGTGACACGTCGAGATAAGCCATTGCCGGACCTCCGTTTACGTGACAAATGCAATGTCGGGATTGTGGTCTCTGCATACTGTACCAATATCCGATTAGGGCATTGCATGGCAAACTGACCGATCGCCCCAATCTATCGGTCCATGGCCTCAATCGCCTCAGTCGCTACCGCGGCATTCCCTTTCGACAACTCGTTCGCCCGTGAACTCGAGGGGTTCTACACGCGTTGGCCGCCGGTTGCGGCGCTTGCGCCACGGCTGCTGTTCTTCAATCGCTCCCTGGCGGCGGAACTCGGCCTCGACATTGCATCTCTCGACGAATCCGCACTGGCCGCGACGTTCGCCGGAAACGCGCTTCCGGACGGCGCCGAACCACTGGCGCAGGCCTACGCCGGCCACCAATTCGGCGGGTTCTCGCCGCGCCTCGGCGACGGCCGCGCGCTTCTGCTGGGCGAGGTGATCGACCGCAACGGTCTGCGTCGCGACATCGCCTTCAAGGGGTCGGGCCGCACGCCGTTCGCCCGCGGCGGCGATGGCAAGGCCGCCGTCGGACCGATGTTGCGCGAGGTCCTGCTCGGCGAGGCCATGCACGCGCTGGGCATCCCCACGACGCGGGCATTGGCGGTCGTGGCGACGGGCGAGCCGGTATACCGCGAGCAAACCCTGCCCGGCGCCGTGCTGACGCGCGTGGCCGCAAGCCACATCCGCGTCGGAACGTTCGAGTTCTACGCCGCGCGCGGCGACCTGGAACGCGTGCGCAAACTGGCCGAGTACACGATCGCGCGCCACGACCCCGAACTCGCGACGGCACCGCAGCCCATCCTCGCGCTGCTGCGGGCCGTGGCCGAACGCCAGGCTGCGCTGATCGCGCAATGGATGAACGTCGGCTTCATCCACGGCGTGATGAACACCGACAACATGGCGATCTCGGGCGAGACGATCGACTACGGACCCTGCGCGTTCATGGAAGCCTACGATCCCGGCGCCGTGTTCAGCTCCATCGACGGCCACGGACGCTACGCATTCGGCAACCAGCCCGACATCGCGGCCTGGAACCTGGCGCGCTTTGCCGAGACGCTGCTGCCCCTGCTGTCGGAGGATCAGGAGAAGGCCATCGCGATGGCCACCGAGGTCCTCGTCGCGTTCCCGGTGCAATACCGCAGCCATCTGCTCCGCGGACAGCGCGCCAAGCTCGGTCTGCGTCGAAGCAAACCTGACGACGACGGCGCCGACGCCGCGCTGGCGGACGACTGGCTGAGCCTGCTGCATGCCGGCGGCGTGGATTTCACGCTCGCGTGGCGGCGGCTGGCCGACGCCGCGGCCGGCGACGAAGCGCCGCTGCGCACGCTGTTCTCCGATGCAAACAGACCGGGCACCGAGGGACCGAATGCTGCGAGACCAGATACTGAGGCGCTCGACGCATGGCTCGCGCGCTGGCGCGCACGCTGCGCGAGCGAAAACGGCGCGGAGGATTCCGTCCGATGGCCGGAGTCGAGCGCGCCCAGGCGATGCGCAGCGTCAATCCCATGATCATCGCCCGCAACCACCGCGTGGAGGAGGCATTGGCCGCCGCGTCGAACGACGGCGACCTCGGGCCCTTCGAGCGCTTGCTCGATGCGCTCAGGCGGCCGTACGACGACGCTCCCGAGCTGGCTGCCTACGCCGAACCTGCGCCGGCGGCCGTGACGGCCTGCTACCGCACGTTCTGCGGGACCTGATCGGCCGACGCGCGCGAATTCACGCCTGTCAGCCTGTCTTTGAGGCAATGTCCTACGCCACGAAAAGTGAATCAGCGGATAGGCCGGCACGGCTCACTTCGTGCACGCTGACGATGAGGCTTTCTGCCTGACTCGAGCGGAGGACGAAATGGCCACACTCACGACTGCGCGACGCAAGAATTTGCCGTCATCCGATTTCGCGTTGCCGGGACGCCGCTATCCGGTGGAGGACAAGGCGCATGCGCGCGACGCCAAGGCGCGCGCGTCGCAAGCGCTGAACGCGGGGCGACTCACTGCGACCGAAAAGGCGAAGGTCGATCGCAAGGCCGACGCGGTCCTGCAGAAGAAGGGCAAGTAGGCCGCAATACCGCGGTCGTTCATTTCGGTTTGTTTGCCGTCAGCACGCGATACCGCGCCATGTGGCGAATGGCGTCCTTCGGCTTGCCGAGTTTTTCGCACAGCAGCGCAAGGTTGTAGTGAGCGTCGGCCATGTCCGGGTCGGCGCGCAGCGCCGCGCGCGTAGGCGTCCATCGCTTCCGTCCCCCGCTTCATGTCCTCGAGCAGCACGCCGAGGTTGTAAGAGCAGCACCGGGTCGTCGCCACAGGACTTGATCGCCTGCGCGGTAGACGTCCTCGGCCTTGGCCAGCCGCTTGGCGTCGTGCAGCAGACGGCCCAGGTTGATGTAGGCGTCGAGATACGTTCCGATCGGTGTCGATCGCTCGCTCGTACGCCGCCAGCGCCGCGTCGACATCATCGGCCTCGAGCGCCGCGGCCCGGTCGAACCACGCTTCGCGCCGCGCGCGAGTCTTGCGCGGCGTCCTGCGCGCTCGATCACGCTCAACGAGCCATCGGCCGGGTCGCCGTCGAAGCCCAGCAGGTATTGGCCGGACTCCGCCTGCCAGCGGCTGCCGCCTTCGCGCACGACGACGCGGTCGGCGACCGCGCCGATGTTGAGTCCGGACAGCGGCATCGTGTCCGGCAGATGGCGGCGCAGCTCGCGCATCGAGCGCATGATCCGGCGCGCCGGCACGCTGGCGTCGGCCAGCGCCTGCGCGGTGCGCAGCACGATCAGGTCCTGGAAGGAGAATCGCCATGCGCCGCGCGGTCCGCGTTCAGGCGTGACGAAGCCGGCGGCAATCAGCGATCGGATCGTGCTGCGCGACAGGCGCAGCAGCTTCTCGACGTCCCGGACGCCGTAGGAATTCACGGCCTCGGTGCGCCCCTTGAGATCGCTTATTTCTTGGCCGCTTTGCGCGCGGCCGGCGCAGGTGCGGCGACCTGTTGCGCACGCTTGGCGGGCTTGCGCGCCGCCGGCTCAGGCTCCGCGGCAGGCGCGGGCTTGGCAGCGCGCGCGCGGGCCCTTCTTCTCCAGGCTGGCGCGCAGCGCTTCCATGAGGTCGATGACTTGCGCGCCGCCGCTTTCCGGCGCTTCGGACATCGTGATCTCGTGGCCTTCGACCTTCTTCTCCACGGCGGCCTGCACGCGCGCCGCCACGTCGTCGGTGTACTGCGACGGGTCGAACGTGTCGGACGTCTGCTGCTCGATCAATTGCTGCGCGAGCTTCAATTCCGCCGGCTTCACGTCGGTCTTCGGGAATCTCGAGGTCCTTCATCGCCCGCACTTCGCCGGCGTAGAGGAGCTGCTGCATGACGAGCCCGTCCTCGACCGGGCGGATCATCACGATGTACTGCTTGCCGCGCGCGGCCCAGCGGCCGAGCGCGCAGCGGTTGGATTCGCGCAGCGCCGCGGCCAGCAGCGCATACGGCTTGGCGCCGCCCTTGTCGGGAGCGAGGTAATACGCCTTGTCGAAGTACACCGGGTCGACCGCTTCGAGCGGCACGAACTCGGTGATCTCGGCCATGTGCGTGCCGGCCTCTTCCATCGCCTTCAGTTCTTCCGGCGTGAACATCACGTACTGGTCCTTGGCGAACTCGTAGCCCTTGACGATCTCCTCGCGCGGCACCACGACTTCTTCCTTGATGCAGATGTACTGCTGCTTCAGCCGCGAGCCGCAGGTCTTGTGCAGCATGTTGAAGGAGACGGTCTTGCTCGCTTCGGTGGCCGAATAGAGCTTCACCGGGATGGATACCAGCCCGAACGAAACCGACAAACTCGCAATCGATCGTGCAGCCATCATGCCTCCCGCCGTTGCGGCGTGCGCTGTAACCAGGCGACGCGCGAACTGTGAAATATGTCAATCTTTTCCGCAATTTGCAAGCGTTACTTCGTGGTTCGCGCCAATGCCTTCTCCAGGTCTTGCTTCTTTTGCAACGCCTCCCGCCAGCGATCCCCGGTCCGGGCGAGACGCTGCGGCGCGTTGGCCAGCGTGAAGTCGAGCGGATGCGCGCCGGCCAGTTCATCCCAGGTCAGCGGCATCGACACCGGCGCGCCGGGCACGCCGCGCGGCGAATAGGCGACGTTCAGCGTCTTGCCGCGGACGTTCATGTTGTAGTCCATGAAGATCTTGCCGGTGCGCTTCGGGATGCTCCACTCCAGCGTAATGTCCTTGGGGTGCAGGCGCTGCAGGTGTCGTCCTACAAGCTCCGACACGTGGCGCGCGGCATCGAAGTCGATCGTGCGCCGGATCGGCACGAACACGTGCAGGCCGGTCTTGCCCGAGGTCTTGACGATGGCGTCGAGCGACATGCCCTGCAGCAACTCGCGCAGCCAGAACGCGACCTCCTTGCCCTTCTCGAACGCGATCGTGTTGAGTTCGGGTTCCTCGCCTTTCGCCTCCTTTCCCGAGTAGATGTACGGATCGAGGTCGAACAGCACGTAGTCGGGATAGTTGAGGACCGACGCTTCCAGCGCCTCGAGCGAACTCGCGTAGTCGGTGCTCTTCGAAGCCGCATCGGCTCCCGGCCTGGCGCGCGAATGCCAGACGTGGAACTCCAGCGTGCCCGATTGCGCAAGCCATAGCAGTGTCGGCAGGTTGTTGCACAACAGGTAGTCGTGCTGCTCGTCCTTGCTGCTCGAGAATACGGTGATCGACTCGACGAAGTCCGGCCGCTCCTGCTCCCAGTGCTTCTGGAAAAAGCGCTGGCCGCGGATGCCGTCGGGCATGCGGATCATCGTCAGCGGGCGGTCCGCCAGGTGCGGCAGCATGTAGGGCGAGACCTGCGCGAGATAGCGCAAGCAGGTCGCGCTTCGTGTACGCCGGCAGGTCTTGCGCCGGATCGGCCGGCCAGTAGACGCGATCGAGGTGCGTCAGGCGGATCTGGTGCAACCCCACGGCCAGCGTCAACGCCGTCTTGGGGCTGGCGAGCTGCGCCACGACGTCGTCGACGGGTCCGCCGGATGGCGCCGCCGCCGCGGGGCCGGTTTCGGCGCGCCGCACGGACTTGGGATCGATGTCGTCGCGCAAGCGCAGGAACACCGGCGCGCGCAGGTGGCCGTCGTCGGTCCAGCTCTGGAAGCTCACTTCGGCGACGGTCTCCGGCTTGACCCACGTCGTCGGCGCATTGAGTTCCGGCTCGTCGGCGAACGGGTTGGTCTTCCGCTGCAGCGGCTCCAGCGCCGCCTTGACCTGCTTCAACGCGCGATCGTCGAAACCCGAGCCGACGTGCGACGCGAAACGCAGCCGCCTTGCTTGTCCCAGTAGCCGACCAGCAGCGATCCCAGCGGCGCGCGCGCGCCATTGCCCTTGGTATAGCCGCCGACGACGAAGTCCGCGCTCATCGTCGGCTTGACCTTGAGCCACGATTGCGACCGGCGGCCGGTCTCGTAACGGCTGTCCTTGCGCTTGCCGATCACGCCTTCGAAGCCGCTGGCGAGCGCGGCGGCGCTCAGCGCCACGCCGTCTTCGTGCGTGTGCACGAGTTGCACCAGCGGCGACGGCAGCAGGCATTGCGCGAGGTAGCGCCGACGGTCGGCGTACGGCGACTTGCGCAGATCGATGCCCGCGAAGTGCAGCAGGTCGAAGCAGACGAAGACCACCGGCAGCGTCTTGTCGGCCGCGGCGATGTCGCGCTCCGTCTTCAGTCCCGCGCGATCCTGCAGCGCCGCGAACGACGGCTTGCCGCCGGCATCGAACGCGACGAGTTCGCCGTCCAGGATCATGCCGTTCACGGCCTGTTGCGCGAGGTCCGCCACCAGGCGCGGGAACTTGCTCGAAAGGTCGAGCCCGCGCCGCGAGCGCAGCTTGACTCCGTGCTCGTCGATGAACGCGAGCACGCGATAGCCGTCGAGCTTGGGCTCCCACATCCATTCGCCGCGGTGGAAGGGCTTGTCGCCGATTTCCGCCAGCATCGGGGCGATGGCCGTGGGCATCGGCTCGACCTTGCCCGCCGGCGCGAGCCGCGCGGCGGGCATGCGCTGCACGGGGACGAACTTCAGCTCCTGGACCGTCTTGCCGGAAAGCACCGAGTGATTCTGCGCGGTGACGTCGCTGGTCGTCACGAAGCGGTCCTTGTGCTTGATCATCAGCCACTGCTTCGCTTCCTTCGTGCGCACCAGCGCGAACGAGCCCTTCAGCTTTTCGCCGCGCAGCAGGATGCTCAGCTTGCCCTTCTCCAGACCCTCGCGGACCTCGCGCTCGGCGCGCGCGCGATCGTGGAACCACGTCTCGCCGCCTTCGTCGGGCGAATAGACGCCGCAGTCCCAGACGATCACCTCGCCGGCGCCGTACTGCCCGGCGGGGATGACGCCTTCGAACGAGCCATAGTCGTAAGGGTGGTCCTCCACGTGCACGGCGAGGCGCTTTTCGTTACGATCCAGCGACGGACCCTTGGGCACCGCCCAGGACAGCAGGACGCCGTCGCATTCGAGCCGGAAGTCGTAGTGCAGCCGCGTCGCGGAATGCTGCTGGACGACGAACAGCAGCGGACCGCCGCCGGCCGCGGGCACGCGGGCGGCGGCTCCGGCGTGGCGGTGAAGGTACGCTTGGCCGAGTATTCCTTGAGTGGCGTTCTTTGCCATTGGGTGAACATACTGATGGAGGTTCCGACCGATGACAACTGCGAAGCTGTTGGCCGGCGCGAGCGGATATTCCTTCAAGGAGTGGAAAGGCGTCTTCTATCCGGACGACATCAAGGCGGAGGACATGCTCGCGTTCTATTCGGCGCGCCTGCCGACCGTCGAGATCAACAACACGTTCTACCGGATGCCCAAGACGTCGGTATTCGAGAACTGGGCGGCCGCGGCGCCCGAGGACTTCCGGTTCTCGATCAAGGCGTCGCAACGGATCACGCACATGTCGCGCCTGCGCGCGGAAACGGCGGCCGAACCGGTCGGCTATCTGTACAAGGGGCTGGCCGCGCTGGGTCCCAAGCGAGGACCGGTGCTGTTCCAGCTGCCGCCCAACATGAAGAAGGATCTGCCGCGTCTCACCGAATTCCTGAGCCTGTTGCCGGCGGGCCACAACGCGACGTTCGAGTTTCGCAACGACACGTGGTTCGACGATGACGTCTACGCCGCGCTCAAAGACGCCGGTGCCGCGCTGTGCCTGTCCGAGCGCGAGGACAGCGCGCCGCCGCCGCTGGTGGAGACGGCGCCGTGGGGCTATGTCCGCCTGCGGCTCGAGACCTACTCGGACGCCGATCTGAAACAGTGGGCGCGCACGCTGCAAGCCACCGGCTGGCGCGAGATCTACGTCTACTTCATGCACGAGGCGACCGCGCCAGGGTATGCGGCGAAGCTGATGAAGTTCGCGTCATGAGCGCGGCCGCGCGGCACGGCGGCAGCAGCCGCGAAGCCGGTGACGATCGCCGTCGACGACGCCAACAGCGTTTCGGGCTTGCTGCAGGCTCCGGCGAAAGCGCGCGCCTGCTACGTGATGGCGCACGGCGCCGGCGCGGGCATGACGCACCCGTTCATGGCGAGCTTCGCGAACGATCTCGCCGAACGGGACATCGCCACGTTGCGCTACCAGTTTCCGTACATGGAGCGCGGCTCGAAGCGCCCCGACTCGCCCAAGCTCGCGCAGGCGACGGTCCGCGCCGCGGTGGCGGAAGCATCTCGCCTGGTGCCCGAGCTCGCGTTGTTCGCCGGCGGCAAGTCCTTTGGCGGGCGCATGACGTCGCAAGCCCAGGCCGCGTCACCGTTAGCCGGCGTGCGCGGGCTGCGTGTTCGTCGGGTTCCCGCTGCATCCGCCGGGCAAGCCGGCGGACGAGCGCGGAGCGCACCTGTTCGACGTGCAAATTCCGATGCTGTTCCTGCAAGGGACGCGCGACGAATTCGCGGAGCTGAGTCTGCTGCAGGACCTGGTCGAGAAGCTCGGCGCGCGCGCATCGCTCAAGCTGTTCGACGACGCCGATCATTCGTTCCACGTGCCGGCGAGGACGGGAAAGAAGGATCCGCAGATCAGGGCGGAAATGGCGGAGGCGATGGCGGAGTGGATCGCGCGTAGTTGACGAAGTTTGTCGACGCCAGCGAGCCGCGCGATCTTCCCGACGGCCCCGATGCGAATGACTGGGGCGACCATCGCGCGCCGAGATCGATTGCGCTCAAGGATCGACGCGATTCCGATGCGAGAATACGGCTGCGCACGAAGTGTCGCGCATCAGCGACATCTACTTGCAGCTCTCGAGCCACAGCAGCTATCCCGCCCGTGCCGGCGGTTTTCGGCGCGCTAGCGTGACGAGCAGATCAAGTCGCTACCCAGGCGGTGGCCGATGGCGCTCCAGGCGGCTGAGAACCAACGTCCTGAGTTCGATTGCCAACGCAACCATGTCCTTGGCTTCGGCGTCCGTTGCCAAAATCACTCCATCGTATTCGGAGCGATTGCGTTTCGTATGATATCGGCTCAGCGATGACGTCAACGTTGCCGATGCCTCGGCGGTGTGCACCAGTACCTGGAACACGATTGCGCGATGGCCCGGCCCGGATACCGGGCGATAGCCTTGCGCTCGCAGGGCGGCCAATGCCAACGCGTGCACGGCGTCGTAGGCGAGCTTGAAGCGGTTGGCTGCGCTCAGCGCGGGAATTTGCGCATCGGTAAGCGATTGAGCCGCGTTCTCCAGGAAGCCCGCTAGTTCAGACTCCGAACTCGCTTGGACCTTGAGGTGTCCGGTCGCGACGAGTCTATCGAGCGCGTGGTTCATAAAGCTTGGAAAGCTCCAAGTCACTCCCGATCAGGAAGATCTTCGGCTCACGCAGGACTGTTTCCAGAAAATGATCCTTGGCCTTCCGGCGCCGAACATATTCCTTGAGATCCATCACCGTCGCCGAAACCGGTCGAGCGGTCTTCTTCTCGACCTCATGCAACGCGCCATCAAGATCGGATAACAGCACGTCACCGACAATCAGCACGTCGACATCACTGGTCGCATGATGCTCGCCACGAGCAACCGAGCCATAAATGAATGCGGCATGGAGCCGCGTTGCGAAGGGCACCAGTGCCGCGCGGAAAAAATCGCCAATGGCAAAGGTCTTTGCAACCATTGCGACGAGTTCCGGATAGATCGACGCGGCTTGGTTGGCCTGGAAATAGACCTGGTTTGCCTGCGGCCGCCGCGTTATGAGTCCGGCGCGCGTCAACTGATCCAGTTCTCGCTGTACTTGGCTTACGCCGCTATCGGCGGCGTAGACGATCTCCCGCGTGTAATACGCGCGACCCGGATTGCCGAAGAGGACGGACAGCACAGCCTGTCGGGTTTTCCCAAAGAGCGCGTCGGCGACTGGAAGGGTTGCATTCATTTACGTACCTATTTTCGGTACGATTGTACCTAAAACAGGTACGAAAGGTCAACCCCCCTTTACTGCGCTATGGTGAAGTCCCATACAGCCAGTTGAAATCGGACGAATGGCCTACGGCATCGGGTTCACCGCCCCGCCAGCTACTCGACCTTCTCGCCCTTCTCCACCCGCGCCAGGATCTTGGTCGAGTTCCTCGCGCGACTCGGCATCGCTCGCCTTGGCAATCAGCGTGCGCAGGATTTCCGCGTAGGCCGTCTGCTGCGCCTTCGCGGCCGGCACCGCAACGTCCGGCTTCACGCCGACGTGCTCCCAATTGGTCTTCGTGATCGGATTGATCGCGCGCCCGTCCGGAATGAACGCGACGAAGCCATGACCCAGCGCGACGAAATCGCCCGGGTTGGCGCCGCCGCCCGTCGTCTCGCCCACCAGCGTGCCGCGCTTCTGCGTCTGGAAGTCGTACGCGCATTCCTCGCCGCCAGAGAACGTGTTGCCCGACGTCAGCACGTACACGGGCTTCAAGTACCGCGTCTTCACCGACCCGCTGGTCCAGTACTGCCGTGTCTGGTCCTTGGGCCGCTCGTAGATGTCGTTGATGTGGCGCTCGTCGCCTTCGGCAAAGAAGTGGCTCATCAGCCAAGCCACGCTGCTCGGGTTCGCCGCCGCCGTTGCGGCGCAGGTCCAGGATCAGCGCATCGGTGCCGGCGAGCAGCGACATCGCGGACGTGTACGCATCGCCGACCATTTCCGTGGGGCCGAATCCGCGCAGGTCGAGGTAGCCGACATTGCCGGGGAGCCGCTCGACGCGCGCGATGCCGAAGCCATCGCGAGTGATCTCTTCGCGCATCTTCGCCAACTGGTGCGGACTGGGCGTGGCGCCTGGCGCCTCGATCGTCGCGTCCGGCGCGTAGCGCACGGCCAAGTGCCGGTCGTTGCCCAGCGTCGCGCAAGTCGCTGGTCAGCAATTTTGCGAACTCCTTGGCCGTGTTGGCGTTCGCATAGGCGCCCTTGGCGGAGTTTGCGTCGAGCGCCGCCGACGTGCGCTCGGCCACGTCGGGGAACACGTAGTTGGATTTGAGCTTCTGGCCCAGCGCTCTGGACCACTTCGGCCTTCGCGGCCGCCGAGATCGGCGGGTCGGTCGCGGGCGGACTGGGCCACGGCGCCGAGAGCCAAGTCCAAACATCAGGGCGGAAATCAGCAGGTATCTGGGTCCCATGGCGCGATTTCCTCCGGATGCAGGCGATCCGAAGAGAATATCAGCGGCCATGGTGCGTTTTCCGCGTTATTATTGCGCATCGGACGGCACCATCTGCAGAGAAAACCTAAGCCATGGACAAGTTCGACCGCGAAATCATCGCCGCGCTGTGGGAGAACGCCCGGACCAGCTACAAGGATGCTGGGCGAGCACGTCTCCTTGAGCCCCAACGCCGTGTCCGAGCGCATCCGGCGCCTCGAGGAATCCGGCGTGATCCAGAAGTACGAGGTCAAGGTCGACCTGCGCGCGATGGGCATGCCGCTGGCCGCGATCATCGACGTCAAGCTCTCCCCCAACACCACGGCGGTGAAGTTCGAGGCCGAGCTGCAGAACATCGCGGGAATACTCGAAGCCACGCTGATGACCGGCGCGTTCGACTACATGCTGCGCGTCGCGTGCCGCGACCAGGAGGCGCTGGTGCGGCTGACCGAGGAGTTGCGCGCGGGCGGGCTGGTGCAGGAGACGTATACGCGGATGCCGTTGCGGACGGTGAGTTGCGTGCGGCATTGCCCTGAGGCAGCTCGAGCTCGCGGGCCGCCAAACGCTGCTTTTGCACTATCATGCGGCGATCGCCGTAACCTGCGGAGCGTACCGGTCATGAATCTAGAGAAGGTCATCTTCGGCTTTTTCATCATCTTCGCGTGCACGCTCAATTTCGGGTTCTTCATCGGCGACATCGAGCGTCCCGAGCTGCACCACCCGATGGAGCTCTTCGCGGCAGTGGTCGTCAACCTGATCGCGACCGTGCTCAAGTTCGGCGACCGCACGCAGCTCGGCGCCACTCATCTCGCGACGAGTCTCGTTGCCTCGTTCCAGCTGATCGCGGCATCGATCGTATGGGCGTGGCAGCTGTACGTCGTCGGGCAACCGATGAACAGCGAGTTCACGGCAGTCGTCGTGTCGCTGTCCGGCGGCGCGCTGCTCGCGAATCTGTTTTCGGTGGTGCTGCTCATCGGCGAGACGTTGCGCCAGGGTCGATGAGCGACATACTGTTCCTGATTCTGCGGCGCCTGCGCGCGCCGCTCATCACGGTCATTGTCGTCTACGCGATCTCGGTTGGCGGCCTGGCGCTGATCCCGGGCGTGACGCCCGAAGGCGTGCGCGTGCCGATGAGCATCTTCCACGCGTTCTACTTCATGTCGTTACACGGCGACGACCATCGGGTTCGGCGAGATTCCCTATCCATTCACCGACGCCCAGCGCCTGTGGGTCACGTTCGCCATCTACCTGTCGGTGGTTGGCTGGGCGTACACGCTGGGCTCGGTGATCGCGCTCGCCAACGACGCGCCGTTTCGCACCATGCTTCGCCGCAGCGTCTTCAACCGGCAGGTGCGCGGGCTTGCCGAACCGTTCTACGTGCTGTGCGGCTACGGCCAGAGCGGCTCGCGCCTCGCGCGCGCGCTCGATCGGCTCGGCAACCGGCTCGTCATCGTGGATCCGTCGTCCGAGCGCATGGCGCCGGTCGCCGTGCAGGAGTACGGCACCCGGCCGCTGACGCTGGCCGCCGATGCGCGGCTTGCGGACGTGCTCGTGGATTGCGGCGTGCGCAGCCCGTTGTGCCTCGGCCTGATCGCGCTCGCGGGCGAGGACGCCGTCAACCAGGCGATCGCCATCGACGCCCGGGTGCTCAATCCCGGCATCCCGATCATCGCGCGCGCCAAGTCCGCGGTCGCCCGGGTGAATCTCGAGTCCTTCGGCGGCGTGACGGTGATCAATCCCTTCGAGACGTTCGCGTACAACTTGGGCGTCAGCCTGCGCGCGCCGGAGATCGTGCAGATCGAGGACTGGATGACCGCCACGGACGGCACGCCGATCCCTCCTGCCGTCCAGCCTCCGCACGGGCGCTGGGTGCTGGTCGGCTTCGGCCGTTTCGGGCGCGCGATCTCCGCCGTGCTCGACCAGGCCGGCATCGAATGGAAGGCATTCGATCCGCGCGTGATGGTCGAAACCGACGAGCGCCTCGTGCATGGCGACTACGCGGAGAACATCCTGCACGATGCCGGCGTCGAGGTCGCCGACGTGCTGGTGGCCGGCGCCGACAACGACGCCGTCAACCTGGGCGCCACCACGCTCGCGCGTCGCGTCAAGCCGGACATCTTCGTCGTCATCCGGCAAAACCAGATGCAGGACCGCGCGCTGGTCGAGGCGGCGCGCGCGAACCTCAAGTTCGTGCAGTCCGACATCATGGTCAACGAATGCCTGCAGGTGCTGAAGGCGCCGATGCTGTCCCGTTTCATCGCGCAGCTCCGCGCCGGCGACCGCGAGCAAGCCACGGCCGTGCTCGATCGCGTGCGCAAGGAAGTGGGCGATGGCTCTCCCCACAGCTGGGCGTTCGAATGCGACGTGCTGCAGCCCGGGATGTTCTACGCGTTCTTCCAGCGCGTAGGCGCGCCGTTTCGCGTCCAGCACCTGCTGGCCGATCCGACGAATCCTGGCGCGCGCATGCGCGTGACCCCGGTGATGCTGGAACGCGACGAAGAGACGCTGATGTTGCCGCCGGACGACACGCTGCTGAAGCCGGGCGATCGCATTCTCTTCCTGGGGAACGATGTCGCGCGCCGGCTGCAGCAGCGCTATCTCATCGAGCCGGGCACGGTCGCGTGGGTTTGCACCGGCAGCGAGCCGGCACGCGGATTCCTGTTCCGCTGGTGGGAGCAGCGGCGGCGGGCCCGGGCAAACGGCTGACGGCCCAGAGAACTAGTTGTTGGCCTTTGCCAACTCTTCGCGCACGACCTTGCGCACCGCTGCCAACATCGACTGCCGTTGAATGTGCGCGACCAGAGCGTCGTTGATCAGCGACTGATAGTTCCCACCGCCGGCCTTCTCGACAATTCCACGAAAATGATCGAGCACAAAATTGTCCAGGCGGATCGAGATCTTGGTCTTGCCCGGATCGGGCGCCATCACGGGACCACGTTTCCCATGCGAGAAATCGATATCGCGATAGGGTTCGGCCTTAGCCTTGCGCATAGTGTTTCCTTTGCCGGGCATTCGCTCTCCAGGCAGAGATCAACCGAATGGTCGCGGGGCGCCACGCATACACGACTACGAGCAGGTTTCCTTCCGCACTCATACCCAAGGAAACGAAGCGCTGTTCACCAACACTGTCCGTGTCTTCCCGCGTAATCGCGCGCTCGTCATCGAGAACGGTAGCCGCCTCCGCAAACGCGACGCCATGGATTCGTTCATTGGCCGCAGCCTTTGCGGCGTCCCATTCCCACCGCATCGATTGTATGGACATTTGTCTTCCACGTCAAGACAGGCGCGCTGTACTTGCATAACGTAGAGGACGTCGAGGCGGGGCAAAATCGACCGGATGGCCGAGAATTCGACCCGCGGAGGTTCGTCATTTTCCGCGGCACCCGGCCGCACTTCACCCATCGATTCAAGCAGATGTAGTGGACAGGGCGCCGGCCGCGCTGCCCGGACGGCGGGTCGCTTGGCACGCCCGCCATGACAATAGCATTGCCCCCACAGGCATTTAGCGATAGCCTTTAGAGTCCTTCCTCACGAAAGGACGCATCATGGCTCTCTGGAAAGAAAATACGGTCCCCGCGCAGCCGACCCCCATGCCCGTGCCCGAAGCGAAGGAACCTGCCCGGTACGATGCTGCACCGAAGCCCGCGGCTGTTCAGCACAGCCCCGCCCCAACACCCGCGGCACGCGTAGACACCAGCGCGTCGCGGAAGGAATCGTTGATCGCCGACGACATCACGATCGAAGGCAAAATCGAAGGCGCCGGCAGTATCCGCATCGCCGGCAATTTCAAGGGCGACGTCAACGTGAAGGGTGACCTCACGATCGAGTCCGGTGCCAAACTGACCGGCAGCGTGCGCGCCGACAATGTCACGATCGCCGGCGAACTCGAAGGCAACATCGAGGAAGCCACGCGCGTTGAATTGACGCAGAGCGCGGTGGTGGTCGGCGACGTGAAGGCCGGTTCGCTGACCGTTGTATCCGGCGCCCGCATGCGGGGTCAAGCCGACTTCGGTTGGGGCGACGACAAAGGTTCGAAAATGAGCAAGAGCGGCAACGGTATCGATATGGGGCGCACTGCGAGCTAATGAACCCTGTGCGCCCGGGCGAACCCGGAGCGACCCGCGCGTGTCCGCACTGTCGCGAGACCATCCTCGAAAGTGCGATGGTGTGTCCGGCGTGCCGGCATTACTTGCGCTACGGTGCGAGCCCCGAAGCGCCGTCGGTGCCGGCGCTCACGCCGCTATTGATCGAAGGCAACATCCGGCATCCGCCCGACGCGGAGCCGTGGGAATACACGGTCGTCGTGTCCATCCGTGACGATCTGGGCATCGAGATCGCGCGCAAGCTGATCGGCGTCGGCGCGATCACCGCCAACGAGCAACGCAGCTTCACGCTGTCGGTCGAAGCCACGCCCACCAAAGGAAAACTTCCCGGAAAAGGCGGGACGCGGCACTGAGCGGTTCGCCGGGACAAGTGCATCGTCGATTGGGCGGAATCCGTGGCGAGCCATGCCGCGGGCGTGACCTAAAGGGAGCGGACCTCCAGGTGGCGAGAAAGTGGCGGAAGGCCCCCCGAAACGCTACTGATTTTTCGGGGGCGCACCGGGAAGCACCGCGGCCACGCCCTCCGGGTTGATGTTGAACGCCAGGAATGTCACCGGCACATCGCCCGGGTTTCCCCATTGGTGCACAAGTCCATACGGCTCGTAGATCAGCGAACCCTGTGATTTCAACTCCACCTTGCCGTCCACCGTGTTCGCACCCGTTCCGGCGATGATGTAATAGAGCGCCGCGCCGGATCGATAGTGCGGCGGGTTAGAGGGCATCTGCGCCGGAAACGTACCCCGCCTCAGCGTGACGTCATAAGGGCCGGGCTTTAGCGCGGGCAGCGGTGCTGCGGTTCGATACAGCTCCTGCACAATCGCGGGTGGTGCTTCGAGTGCCTTGTCGAGTTCCGCAGTCGGCGCGAGCAGGAAGTGTAGCAAGGTCGATGGCTCACCGCTTCCCGCTTTCAGCGTCGCCGTGCTACCGCCGGCAATGAACATGCCCTCCCCCGGGGCCAGCGTCGTAACCTGTCCACCGGTCGCGACCTCGGTCGACCCCGACAGCTGGTAAAGGATCCCGTTCGCCGCAGAGACGTTGCTGCTTGCCCCCGCGGGAAGGGTGACACTCACCGCCTTGAAATGAACTGGCGTGTCGCCGACCATCGACAGCCTGGCCGAGGCGACTGGGGGCCGCGCAGTTGCGGGTGCAGCCGGCGGAGATTGCGCGGCTGCGTGGGCGGCGAGTGCAGCCCCGCAAATCAAGAACACGCCAATTGCCGTGAATCGCATGCGCGTGTCTCCGGCGTTCCCTGCAACCGCTATGCGGACGCGGGCGCGCGAACGCGCGCATGCAGGAATTCCGCAAGCATAGCGCCGAAGTCGCAACTGCGAAACTGGCGAACGGCTCAGACCACGCCATTACGTCAGCTTCGGCTTCTAGCCTTCCGCAGTTTCGGTCCGAGGTTCGCTCGAGGGAACGATGCTGCCAAGCGAACCTTCGCTGTTGCGGCATGCGGGTCGAGCCGGATTGCCTGGTCACCGAATCGCGCCACGACCTCCAACGTACCGCCCAGCGCGGCCACGTACGCGGACAACGTGGACAGGAGCACATCATCGCGGCCTTCGAGTTTCGAGACGGCGGCTTGGCGGACGTCCAGCGACTTTGCCAATTGGTCCTGCGTTACGCCAAGACCACGCCGCAATTCGGAAAGCGCGATTTCTGCAAGCATGGCGCCGGTCCGCGCTCGTGCGCGCTTTTGCCGTTGCGAGGGCATCTTTCGGCGCAGATCCTCGAATCGCTTGGCCATTCTGAAAGTCCTTTCTTCTTGCGTTCGGCAAGGTGCTCGTCGTAGAGCCGGTCCGCGAGAGGAACAAATTCGTCATACCAGCGGTCCTGACCCGACTTGTCGCCGCCGACGAGCAACACCGCAGTGCGACCCGGATCAAACGCATAGAGGATCCGGAACGGGCGACCACGATGCTGGACGCGAAGCTCGCGGAGGCGTCTATGCCGCGAGCCCTCGATCCCCGAGCTATGTGGAAACGGAAGTTCCGGTCCGAGCTGCTCGAGCAATCCGATCGATGCCGCAACGGACTCCTGCTCAGCGGCGCTCAGGCTGTCCCACCACGCACCAAACTCATCCGTGTACTCGACCTGCCAGATCATAACCTATATGGAATATTATGTTAAGCGAATGGCCATCGGTTCAAGCCTCTCGCGCCAGTGCTCCTTGCCAAGATAGCCCCGCCCCGCCCAGGGCCACATAGTCCAAACGACCTAGGGCGCCGAGCGCCTCAAGGCCTCGCAGGAACGAACGGGCTGGTACATCGGCGGCCCGGCCCGCTCTCCCGGGGACAGGTCGAAAGGCGAAACTGGCGAACGGCTCAGACCAGCGAAGGGATCGCCGAGAGCGTCTCGACCAGGTCGGTCAGCGACTTCGCCGCATCCGTGCTCGACCTTCAGCGTGAACAGGTGATCGGCGCGCGTACGGCCGCGGTTGATCGCCGCAATGGGCTTGCCCATCCCATGCGCGTGTTCGCAAAGCCGGTAACCCGAGTACACCATCAGCGACGAGCCGACGACGAGCATCGCATCGGCTTCCTCCAGCGCGATCCGCGCGGCGTCGACGCGGGGGCGCGGGATGCCCTCGCCGAAGAAGACGACTTCGGGCTTCAACATGCCGCCGCAATGTTCGCATTGCGGCACGCTGAACTCTTCCAGCCCGCAATGCTCGAGATCGGCATCGCCATCCGGCGCCGTTTCCGCCACCGCATGGACGAATTCGGAGTTCTGCTCTTTCAACGTGAACTGAACGGCTTCGCGCGTCTGTGTTGCGCCGCACCCAAGGCAGATCACGCGACCGATGTTGCCGTGCAGCTCGATGACCTCGATGCTGCCGGCCCGCTGATGCAGCCCGTCGACGTTCTGGGTCACCAGCATGTGCAGCCGCTGCATCGCCTCCAGGGACGCGAAGGCCACGTGGGCCGCGTTGGGCCGCGCACGCGCAACGACGGGCCACCCAATCATACTGCGTGCCCAGTATCGCTGCCGCGTTGCCTCGGAACGCAGGAAGTCCTGCAGCATCACCGGCGCGCTGCGCTTCCAGTTGCCGTCTTCATCCCGGTAGCCCGGAATGCCTGAATCGGCACTCACCCCCGCACCGGTCAGGACGAACAGGCGCGCATGCTGTCGCACGAAGTCATGAAGGTCGATCATTCCGGCTAATTGTGCCCGCAGGTGCGCTCGATCGCCAAATCCCCGGTCCGCCAATGGGACACCGCAGGATGTAGGACTTTGCCCCGATTACCCGCGAAGTCGCCCCGAAAAGGGAACGTCGCCGAACTAAGCTGGACCAAGCTGAATCCAAGCCTTGTTCCGAGCCGATTACATGAAGCCACCAGAGCCGTCACCCGCTGGGTTGAACGAGGAGCTGCCTGACAGCCCCATCCCGTCCGCTGTCCGCGCCTTGCCCGCAGGCGCTCGTCTGGACGGGTTCGAGGTTGAGGCACTCATCTGCGAGGGCAGCGTCTCCATCGTCTACTGGGCCACCGACCGCGCGCTCGCGGTCCCGGTGGCGATCGCGGAATACATGCCGGCGCAGCTTGCGCTACGTATTGATGAATCGCAGGTGTCGCCGCGGACCTCCTCGCAGGCCGATGCCTTTGCGAAAGGGCTGAAAGCCTTCATCGCCGAAACCCGCCTACTCGCCCGATGCAACCATCCCTCGCTGGTGCGCATCGTGCGTCTATTCGAGGCCAATGCAACAGCCTACCGCGTCATGCCGCGCTACCCGGCGAGGCGGCTGCTCGACGTGCGCGCGGGCATGAACGAACCGCCCGACGAGGAGGCACTCCGCGCGCTGCTCGACGCACTGCTGGGCGCGCTGCAGGCGTTTCACCTCGCAGGTGGAGTTCACGGCAAGGTCTCGCCGTCCAATATTCTGCTGCTCGCCGACAACCAACCGCTGCTGCTGGGCCCCGGTGCCGCGGGCCGGGCGATCGCCAGCGATCGGATCGACGCGCTGAAGACCAGTGGGGAACCCTGCTTCGCGCCGATCGAGCAACTTGTCGAAGCCGACACACCGCTCCCTCCCTCGGTCGACCTCTACGCGGTGGCCGGCGTCGCGCGCTACTGGATGAGTGGGGAATTGCCCGCGCCAGTCTTCGGCACGTCCAGCACCGCACGGCACGAAACATTCGCAGACACGGTGCAGCGGCTGCGCCTGACGTGGCCGCGGCTGCACTACAGCGCATCCCTGTTGGACGCGCTCGACAGCGCCTTGTCGATCTATCCCGCTCAGCGTCCGCAAAGCGTCGCGCAGATGCGCGCGCGCCTGGGTACCGCACCTCCGGCCGCAAGCGGGCCGGTCAGCGCGGAATCGACTGCTGCTCCTGTGCCGGACGACGAAGTGCCATCGTCGCCGGCGCCGGCCCCGCAGCCCGCGCCGCCAGCCCACGTGGCGGAAGAGCTCGATGCCGTGATGGCGTTCGCGCCCGATCCCGAGCCCTTGGTCAATCTCCGGCGACGTTCGCATCGATGATGATCGGCCGGTGCGGACGACTTTCGCCCGCCAAGTGTCTGCTCCCCGACGCATCGCGGTGTGGAGTGGCGCGGTGCTGGTACTGCTGGCGCTGCTGGCTTGGCGGCGTGTATGAGTTTCGCCAGGAACCCCAAGTCGGGCGCGTGCTCGATGTCCTTGGCATCAGCCGTGGCACTGGCGCCGGGAAAGCGCGGCCGTGTCCGCGTCCGCCGTCGGCCCATCGGCACCGGAGACACCGCCGATGGCCGCAGACTCAGGAGCCGCGAAGCCGGTGCCGACGGAGCCAATCGCCGCGGACGTCACCGGCGAGCACCGCCGAACCTGCGCCTCCCGCCACCGCTCCGATTGCCGCGGACGCCGGAGACGCGAAACCGATGCCGACGGAGCCAACCGCCGCGGACTCTCCGCCTGCAGTCGCGCAGCAGCCCGTTCCCGCCCCGCCCCCAGCGCGCGTGGCGCAGCGACCCGCCCCGCGCGCCCCGGCCAGCCCGCGCGAGGTCTGCGGTGGGCGTACGCAGTTCTCGCTGTACCGCTGCATGCAAACGCAGTGCAGCCAGCGCCAGTGGGCATCGCATGCCCAATGTGAACGCCTGCGTACCACCGATAGCGTCGACTGACGCGCAGCGCCGCGGGCACCGGGTCAACGACGCTTCTTGATCTCGATCTGGACCAAGTCCGGGCGGTCGGAAATGATGCCGTCAACGCGCATGTCGAGCAGTTTCGCGATCATCGAGGGCTCGTTGACAGTCCATGGGATTGCGACGATCCCCAGCGCGTGCGCCTCCGCAAGCATCGCGGGCGTGAGAAAGGTGTGATTCGGCGCCCAGATCTTGCCCCCGGCCGCATGCACCGCCCGCGGTACAGAGTCCCCGTGCAACTCGGGAGCAAAGCCAGCGAGCCAGAGTGAATAGCCGCCATTGCTCCCACGCTTGAGCGTCTGCGGTGAAGTGAGATACATAGTCCGGATTTCCGGCGCCTCTTTCTGGATAACCTGCAGCGTGCTCCAGTCGAAGGACTGCACCGTAGTCCGCTCGGCCATGCCGGCGTTGCGTATTTCCGCGATCACTCTGCGCGCAAACTCCTCCGGCGCCAACGTCGCGCCGCGCTCATTCGGCGAGACCTTCGTCTCACAGTCGAATCCCACCTTCGTGTTGCCCGATTTCTTGACCAGATCGAAAAGGTCCGAGAGCTTGGGAATCCGTGTGCCGTCGACCGATTGCTGATCCGGAAACGATTTCGAATAGTCGGTGCCCGGCTTCAACCGACCGACGTCGTACTTCTGCAGTTCCTCGAACGTCAGTTCGCTGACTGCCGGGCCGCGCTTGTCCAGCCATTTCCCGTCAGGCCCGCGCGTAGTGTCGGGATTGAGCCAGAGGTCGTGATGGATGACGACCACGCCATCTTTGGTGATCGCCATGTCGCATTCGATGGTGTCGACGCCGAGGTCCAGTGCCTTCTGGAACGCGGGCAGCGTGTTTTCAGGTGCGAGCCCACGAGCGCCGCGATGGCCCTGGAGGTCGAAGGCATGTGCGGGCAGAGCAACGAATATGGCGAGGAGAGCGAGTCGGATCATGAGGGGTGCCGCGGGGCTAGTCGATCTCGGCCGCAGTGCCGGGGGCCGGCGTGAAGCCCAGGTCGCCGCGGGCGAGTGCCTTCTCGCGCCCACCGAATTGCGCGAGCAACTGGGCCTGTCGCCGCTTTGCGCGCGCATCGGTCGCTTCCGGATCGAGCGTCGCGCGCAGCAGCCGTTCGCCGTCGGCGCGCGTGGCGGCGAACCGTGGGTCGCTGGCAACGTCGATCAGCTCTTCGGGATCAGCATCGAGGTCGAAGAGCTGCGGCGGTGCACCGACGTAGTGGCAATACTTCCACTTGCCGAAGCGCAGCATGAACGCGCCCGCAACGGAGCCGGTCGCGTGGTATTCGGAAATGACCGGCCGCTGCGAGATCTCACCGTTCGCCAGCGCGAACAACGACGCGCCGGGCAGCCCGCGGCCGCCGACACGCGGCGCCAGGCCGACCGCTTCGAGAATCGTCGGCGCGCAGTCGATGTGCGATGCCGGCGCGGCGACGACGCGGCCAGCCGGTACGTCGGGGCCGGCCACGATCAGCGGCACGCCGGCGCTTTCCTCATACAGCGTGGACTTGCCCCACAAGCCGCGGGCCCCGACATTGTCGCCATGGTCGCTCGTGTAGATCACGCGCGTGTCCTGCACCAGGCCCGCGTCGCGCAGCGCGCGCAGCACATAGCCTACGTTCTCGTCCATCGCCGACACGAGGCCGGCATACCCGGCAATCGCCCGCTTGACATCGACCTCGGACGCGAAGTGCTCGTCATAGTCGACCGTGTGCGCGTAGGTGTCGAGAAATGGATGATGCGGGCGCGCATCTTTCGCGTACTGCTTGGGCATCGGCAGGTCCTGCTGCCAGTAGCGGTAGAACCACTGCGGCGGCGCGGTGAGCGGAAAATGCGGGGACGCGAACGACACGAACAGCACCCACGGCCGGTCACGCCACTTCGGCGCCTCCTCGTGCAGCCAGATCTGCGCGCGCGCCGCGATGTCGCGGTCGTATACGGTGTAGGCGGACTCACCGGGGCCCGCGCGCTTGGCCATCTTGTCGCCGCCTTTGCGCTTCGGAATGTTCTCGCGGACCAAGCCCTTCACGTCGCCGATGCCGTCCACGATGTGCATCGGCACGATCTCCTCGGAGAAGCCGTGGTCGTCGCCCGGCCGCCCGCGGAAATGCAGCTTGCCGATCGAGACGACGCGATGCCCGGCGTCGCGCAGTGCGTGGTGCCAGCTCGGGATCGCGCCGTCGTAGCCGTCGGCATTGTCCCAGTAGCCGATGTCGTGCACGTAGCGGCCGACAGCGAACGCCGCCCGCGCCGGTACGCAGATCGGGCAGGTCGTGTACGCCGAGGTGAAGCGCGTGCCGCGCGCCGCAAGCGCGTCGAGGTTGGGCGTGGCGATGAACGAATGGCCGGCCGCGCCGAGAAATTTCGGATTGTGCTCGTCGGACATGAGCACGAGCATGTTGGTGGCGCGCATGCGGAAAGTATCGCACAGCGGCCCACGCTAGACGCCGCCGGCTTGCCGGGGTAACGTTGGCGGCCGCGACGCCGCGGGTGCGTCCGAGGAGGAACATGAAGCGCCTGAACCGCACCGTCCTGCTGCTCGTGGCGTCCGCGCTTTGCGCGCTGGGTGTGAGCGCGCAGACGTATCCGAACCGTCCGATCAGGCTGATCGTCGCCGATTCCGCCGGCGGCGCACCAGACCAGCTCGGGCGCCTCGTCACGGACAAGCTTTCGAACAATGTTGGCCAGCCGGTCGTCGTCGACAATCGTCCCGGCGCCGGCGGCGTGCTGGGCGCCGAACTCGTAGCGAAGTCGGCGCCCGACGGCTATACGCTGCTGCTGACGACGACGGCCATCTACGCGATCCTTCCCAATCTGCGCAAGAACCTGCCCTACGATCCGGTCAGGGATTTTGTGCCGATCACGCGCGTCGCGACCGCGTCGAACGTCCTCGTCGTGAACAACGAACTTCCGGCGAAAAACATCGACCAGCTGGTCAAGCTCGCGAAAGAGAAACCTGGCGCGCTCAACTACGCGTCGGCCGGCGTCGGCACGCCAGCGCATCTGGCCGGCGAGATGCTGAACCTGCTGGCCGACATCAAGGTCGTGCACGTTCCGTACAAAGGTGCGGCGCCGGCGCTGGCGGACGTCATCGCCGGCAACGTGCAGTACATCATCACCTCCCCCATCGCCGCAGGCGCGCACATGAACGGCGGCCGCGTGCGCGCGCTGGCGACCACCGGCACCGAGCGCAACCCGAGCCTGCCCGACCTGCCGACGATCGCCGAGACGGTTCCCGGCTACGAGATCACACAGACGTGGGGCATCGTGGTGCCGGCAGGTACGCCGCCGGAGATCGTGAGCAAGCTCGGCGCCGAGATCATGAAGGTAATGAAACAGCCCGACGTGAAGGAGAAGGTGCTGGCGACCGGCGCGACGCCGGTCGGCGATTCGCCGGCCGAGTTCGAAGCGTACATGGCGAAGGAACGGCAGCGGTTGGGCGACGTCATAGCCAAACGCGGCATCGTTCTCAC
>CAWIAK010000014.1:0-8352 GCA_963834045.1 uncultured beta proteobacterium
CCTCGGGCCCGCGGGCGACTTGGTCTAGGCCGCTGCTGCCGCTTCAATCGGGAAGCGCGGTCTCAACGGAATCGCGACCGCGCGCGTCGAGCGCCGCGCTGTGAGCCGCAAGCTCGGCGGTCGCCGCGTCGCGAACGGCCACCGTTGTGACTGAGTCCCAATTCGTGGTGCCCAACCGTGTGCGGAGGCGTTCGATTGCCCAATAGTCCGCGAACGGGTGGGGTAATGTGCGGTCGCGTTTGGCCCCGGCCGTGAACCTCGCCAGCAATGCGCGTTGCGTCTGGCTCGCGAGTGCCAGTTCGACCAGCTTGGCCCGGTACTCGAGGTCGGGCGAAGCGAGCTTCGGGTAGATCCGGTAGTCGCTGAAATGCTGGGCCTCGTGAGCGCGCAGGCTGACCAGGTATTCCTCGCTGTCGAGTTTCCAGGCAGGTGCCACCACCATGATTCCATCGGTCGTAGCCCAGCCGCCGGTGTGGCTTCTGTCGCAGGTTCCCCATGCGGCCCAGCCCAGGCTCACGAAGCCATCGAGCATCGTCACCTGGATGTCGACGGTCCCACCAACCAAAGGGATGGTTTCGCGCTGAGTGGTCTGGTGACGCCAAAGCATGAATTCGTGCAATGGCGCCGTGACGCCCCCCAGCGCATGCAAGCCGTGGCTTTCGGCCATGCGCACTGCCTCTTCCGTCTGCGACTCGATTCCCGATCCCGTTGCACCCAGCAGATTGCCGAGATCGGCCGACAATGCGGATTCGGCGCCTTCCAGGCTCGCGCGCCGCATCAGAGCCGTCGTCCAGTAGCGGCGATAGACCTGCAGCACGGCTTCGACCGGCGCGGCGAGCGCAACGTCCCTCGACTCAGCGTCGCCCTGTCCGAAACGGTCGATCATGCAATCGCGCGTGCCGCGCTGCGAAACATCCAGCGTTGCGGGCGCCAATGCGGTGATCCGCGCCAGCGCCTCGGGCATATCGACCGCGAAGACCGGCGCCAGTGCGCGGGCGAATTCGGCGCTGGGGGCCGGCTTGCTGGGCGCCGCCGCGCAGCCTGCCAGACCCCACAGCCCGATCACCAGAATCGACGCGCGCATGCTCGCAAGTGTTGCGCGTCGGTACGGGTCAAGTCTTGTACGGACTACGCGTTGCTGGGTCTGCGGAATTCCTTGCGCCGCTGCCCGGGCGTGATGCCAAAGTGTCGGCGGTAGACGCGGGTGAAATGGGCCTGGTCGTAGAACCCGGCCTCGGCGGCGATGCGTCCGAGGGAGGATTCACCAAGCCGCAATCGGGCATCCGCGATTTCGAGGCGACGGCGGCGCAGATAGTCGCCGATCGTCTCGCCCTGTTGCTGCTTGAAGATCCGGATGAGATGGTTGGCATGCACGCCGGCCAGTACTGCCAGTTGCTCGAGCGTGGGCGTATGCGCGAGGTCGGATTCAAGGAAATCCACGACCCGCTGCAGCCAGCGACCGGCCCTGGCGGGTCGCGGCGCCTGGATCGCCGCACACAGGACGTCCAGCGTAGCGGCGTAGGTCGTGAGCGCGGCGGTGGTGTCGGCTTGCGCCAGGGCGCCGCTCAGGCCTGCCAGCGCGGGATGGCTAGGCGGAATCCTCCGGTGACCTTCGGAACGCGCGAGCAGTGCCAGCGGGCCGTCGACGAGCAACGCCTCGTCGAGTTCGACATTGACGCAGCGCGCGCCCGCGGGACCTGTAATGTTGGCGTGCACATGGCCGCGCGGATGTGCCACTACCGATCCTGCGTCGCACACGATTTCATCTTGCGCGCTCTCGGTGTATCCCCCTTCGAGCACGATGCAAATGTACGCGGCAGCGTGTTCATGTCGCGGCAGCGTGCAGGATGCGAGCAGCCGCGTGTCGCGGATGACCATTCCGGCGAGGGAGAGCTGCAGTTTGCAATCGCCGAACGACTGGTGATGACGAAACGAGAGCGGCACGCCGGCGACTGCGTGATTCATGAGCGCGATTCTAGCGTGCGGGCGCCATGGCAGCCACGCTGGGCCGCAATGCCAGCGCCGTGCCGGCGATTATGAGCGCGCCGCCCGCCAGCATGTTCAGCGTGATCCCCTCGTCCAGGAACACGTAACTCCAGATCACGCCAAAGAGCGGAATCAGGAACGTCACCGTCAGCGCACGCGACGGACCGATGTCCGCGATGAGCCGGAAGTAGATGAGATACGCGATCGCGGTCGACGCGACGGCCAGCGCGGCGACGTTGAACGCTACCCACGAGGTGACAGGCCCCGGGACGGACGCGAACGGCAACGCGGGGGCGAGGATGATCGCCGCGGACAGTTGGCTGCCGCACGCCAGCGCGAAGCTCGACGTGCCCTGCATCCGCTTCTTGGCGTAAACACCTCCCAACCCATAGCACAACGCGGCGGCCAGGCATGCCGCGATGGCGAGCGCCGTCGCGCGCGTCAGCGCCTCCGGCTGCAATCCGACCAGCAGCGCAACGCCGACGAGCCCCAGCGTCATGCCGCCAACCTTGCGCGCCGTCAGCGGCTCGCCCAGCCAGATCGCCGCGGCGATGGCGCCGAAGAACGGGCTCGTCGCGTTGAGGATGCCCGCGGTGGACGCGCCGATGGTCTGCTCGGCAAAGCAGAACAGGACGAACGGAAGCGCCGAGTTCACGAGTCCGACGACAGCGAAACCGCGCCATTGGGCGCGCAGGTCGGGCATCTTGCGCCGGGCGGCGGCCAGCGCAAACAGGACCAGCGCGGCCAGGGTGACGCGCGCGAACGTGAGCGGCACCGGCCCCATCGCCGGAACGGCGTAGCGCATGAAGACGAACGACCCGCCCCACAGTGCCGCCAGCGTCGTCAGCCGGACGAGCGAACGCGCCGGCATCAATGTCTCGGTACGGCGGCCCTTTCATGGTCGAGCAGCTTCTGCTTCCGCCACAAGCCACCGCCGTAGCCGGTCAATGCACCGTCGGCGCCGATCACACGGTGACACGGCACGATGATGGACAGCCGGTTGTCGCCGTTGGCGCGTCCCACCGCGCGCACTGCCGTCGGTTGGCCGATCCGCGCGGCGAGCTCGCCGTAGGAATTGGTTTTACCGGCAGGAATCGCTTGCAGTGCGCGCCACACCGAGGACTGGAACGCGGAGCCGGTCAACACGACCGGCGTGTCGAAGCGCATCCGCGCGCCGTCGAAGTATTCTTTCAGTTCTCGCGCGATCTGCGCCAGCACCGGATGCTCGCCCGGCAGGACGCGCGCGTTCAGGCGCTTCTGCAGCACCGCGAGCGCGCGTTCGAGCCCGCGCCGGTCGACGAAGTCGAGCAGGTGCAATCCGCGATCGTCGGCAAGGGCCAGCATCGAACCCAGCGGCGTCTCCAACCACTTGGCGTGCAGCACGGTGACGTCGCGGGCGCGCGAGGGCGCCTTACCGACGATGCGGGTGAAGGCTTCGCGGAACCCGCTGCCGGATTCGAAGCCCTGGTCCAGTTGTGAATCGGTCACGGTCTTTCCTTTCCTGATGTCGGCGAGCGCCAATCCCATGCGCCGCGCGCGGTGATAGGCCTGGAATGTCATGCCGCAATAGCGCTTGAACTGGCGGCGGGCAGTCGATGCGTCGATCCCGAGTTCGGCGAGTTCCGCGTCGCGATAGCGCCGCAGCGGGTCGCGTTCCACTGCGACCAGCAGTCGGGCCACCAGTTCGGGCGGCTTGCGGCCGTGGTCGAGAGGACGGCACTTCATGCACGGTCGATACCCAGCGTGCAGCGCCTCGGCGGGAGCGCCGAAGAATTCGACGTTCTCGCGTTTCGGCGTGCGGGCGCGGCACGTCGGCCGGCAAAAGATGCCGGTCGTGCGCACGCCGAGCCAGAAGACCCCTTCGTATGTCGGGTCGTGGCGCAGCAGCGCGCGGTACATCGTCGCGGGTGCGGGGAGGTTCGACATGAGGCGGATTCTAGTGCTTCCGCAAAACCTCCGCCGCCGGGATTCGGGCGGGCAATTCGAATCGTCAGGCGAGAGGCCGGACCACGCATTTCTCCGCAAGCGACGCGGCGGCGGAACGCGCTCCGACGACTGTCTGCTAGACGCGTTCGATGATGACGGCGATTCCCTGGCCGACGCCGATGCACATCGTGCACAGCGCGTAGCGGCCGCCGGTGCGGCGCAATTGATAGAGCGCCGTGGTTACCAGGCGCGCGCCGCTGGCGCCCAGCGGATGGCCCAACGCGATGGCGCCGCCGTTCGGATTGACGTGGGCAGCGTCGTCCGGCAGCCCCAAGTCGCGGGTGACGGCCAAAGCCTGCGCAGCAAACGCCTCGTTCAACTCGATGACATCGACATCGGCGAGCGTCAGTCCCGCTTTCGCGAGCACTTTGCGCGTCGCCGGCGCGGGCCCGAACCCCATGATGCGCGGCGCCACGCCTGCCGCGGCCGCGGCGACCACGCGCGCCTTCGGCGTCAGGCCATGCTGGCGGCAGGCGACCTCGGACGCGAGCAGCACGGCGCAGGCGCCGTCATTCACGCCGGAGGCGTTGCCAGCGGTCACCGTGCCGTCGGGGCGCACGACGCCTTTGAGCTTCGCAAGCGATTCAGCCGTCGTCTCGCGCGGGTGCTCGTCGCGGATCACGGTGACGGGGTCGCCCTTCTTTGCCGGAAGCGTGACGGGAACGATCTCCTCGGCGAGACGGCCGGCGGCGATCGCGGCCGCGGCGCGCTGCTGGCTCCGCAGCGCGAATGCATCCTGGTCTGCGCGCGAAACCTTGAATTCCGCGGCCACGTTCTCGGCGGTCTCGGGCATCGAATCGATGCCGTACTTGGCTTTCATCAGCGGGTTGACGAAGCGCCATCCGATCGTCGTGTCCTCGATCTTCGCGGCGCGCGAGAACGCGCTGTCGGCCTTGGCCATGACGAACGGCGCGCGCGACATGCTCTCCACGCCGCCGGCGATCATCAGCGACGTCTCGCCGCTCTTGATCGCGCGCGCCGCCATGGCGATGGCGTCCATGCTCGAACCGCACAGCCGGTTGACGGTCGTGCCCGGCACGTCGACTGGAAGCCCGGCCAGCAACAGCGCCATGCGCCCGACGTTGCGGTTGTCCTCGCCGGCCTGGTTGGCGCAGCCGTAGATGACGTCGTCGACCGCGGACCAGTCGACGCCGGCATTGCGCTCCATCAGCGCGCGCAATGGGATGGCGCCGAGATCGTCGGTGCGGACGTGCGCAAGGGCGCCGCCATAGCGACCGATCGGGGTCCTGATGGCATCGCAGATGAACGCATTGGGCATGGGGCTTCCTGTGGTTGTCCGGCGGCCGTCGCCGGCTGCGAGCGAAGCGCGTGATTGATGGTCCCGACCGCTCAGGCCATGGCGAGCGGCACGCCGGTCAGGCCCGCAAGTTCGGCGAGAGTCATGCCGTCGATCATTTCCACCACGCGCAGGCCGGCTGGCGTGACGTCGATCACCGCGAGGTCGGTATAGATCCGGTCGACGCACGCGATGCTCGTCAGCGGATACGTGCACTTGGCGACGATCTTGCTCTCTCCGGTGCGTGTCTGGTGCTCCATCATCACGAATACCTTCTTGGCGCCGATGGCCAGGTCCATGGCGCCGCCGACGGCGGGAATGGCGTCGGGCTCGCCGGTGTGCCAGTTCGCCAGGTCGCCCGTCGCGGAGACCTGGAAGGCGCCGAGCACGCAGAAATCGAGGTGGCCACCGCGCATCATCGCAAATGAATCGGCGTGGTGGAAGTACGCGCCGCCGGCGAGCAGCGTCACCGGCTGCTTGCCTGCGTTGATGAGATCGCCGTCGGCCTGTCCTGGCGGCGGCGCGGGTCCCATGCCGAGCAGCCCGTTTTCGCTGTGCAGGAAGATGTCGCGGTCCTTGGGCAGGTGATTGGCGACCAACGTGGGCAGGCCGATCCCCAGGTTGACATAGGCGCCTTCAGGAATGTCGCGGGCAACGCGGGCGGCCATCTGGTCGCGGCTGTAGCGTTTCATAGGCCCTATGCCGCGGCCTGCGGCTGCATTGTCGGCGAAGGCGAGGCGACCGCCACCACACGCTGGACGAAAATCCCCGGCGTGACGATGTGTTCCGGATCGAGTCCTCCCAGCGGGACCACTTCGCGCACCTGGGCGATCGCGCATTTCGCGGCGCTGGCCATGATGGGTCCGAAGTTGCGCGCGGTCTTGCGATAGACGAGGTTGCCCCAGCGGTCGCCACGGTCGGCCCTGATCAGCGCGTAATCGGCGTGGATCGGATATTCGAGGACGTAGTTGCGACCGTCGATGACGCGTGTTTCCTTGCCCTCGGCCAGCAGCGTGCCGAAGCCCGTCGGCGTGAAAAACGCGCCGATGCCGGCACCGGCCGCGCGGATGCGCTCGGCGAGGTTTCCCTGGGGCACCAATTCCAGCTCGATCTCGCCGGCGCGATACAGCGCGTCGAATGCGTACGAATCCGTTTGCCGTGGAAAGGAGCAGACGATCTTGCGCACGCGCCCGGCCTTGATCAGCGCGGCCAGTCCGCTATCGGCGTTGCCCGCATTGTTGTTGACGACCGTCAGTTCGCGCGCGCCCTGCTCGATGAGGGCGTCGATCAGTTCCGACGGCATGCCGGCTGCGCCGAAGCCGCCGATCATCACCGTGGCGCCGTCATGGATTCCCGCCACGGCCGCGGCGGGCGTGGGAACGGTCTTGTCGATCATGCGTCGATCACCCGATGCGGGAGCGGCAATCGTTCATTCTGGCACCTTCGTCGCGGGCGCGCTCGCCAGCATCGAGCGCGGCAGTGCAGGACGTCAGGCGCTTTTCCGTTCGGCATGGCCGCCCAGGAACAGGCGGTTGAGATCGGGGTCCTTCAGCAGTTCGCTCGCAGGGCGGTCGAGCGCCAGGCGGCCCATCTCCAGCACCAGCGCGCGGTTGGAATACTTGAGCGCCGTGCGGACGTTCTGCTCGACCATCAGCACCGTCGTGCCGCCGTCGGCCAGCGCGCGCAACAGCGCCATCACTTCCTGCACGAGCTTCGGCGACAGGCCGATCGACGGCTCGTCGATCAGCAGCACGCGCGGACGCAAGAGCAGCGCGCGGCCGACTTCGAGCTGCTTCTGCTCGCCGCCGGACATCGTCGAGGCCTGGTTGTCGAGGCGCTCCCGGATGCGCGGAAATCGTGCCAGGACTTCCTCGATCCTTGCGCCCAATTCGCCGCGCGGGAGCGTGATGCCGCCCAATTCCAGATTGTGCCGAACCGACAGCGACCCGAAGAGGTTCCGGCCCTGCGGAACGAACGCGATGCCGTCGGCCAGCAGTTCGCGCTGCGACTTGCCGTTAATGTTCTTGCCTTCGAAGCGAACTTCCCCCGAGCGCGGCACCAGCATGCCGAACAGCGTCTTCAGCACGGTCGACTTGCCTGCGCCGTTGGGGCCGATCAGCAGCGTGATCTCGCCGCGGCGCGCGTCCAGCGTGGTCTCGTTCAGGATCGTCAGGCTGGGCGAATAGCCGGCGACGACGCGGTCGAACTCGATGATCTTTTCGTCGCTCATGATTGTTTCCGCTCCGTTGCCGACTCAGCTTCCCACTCAGTTGCCAATCTCAGTTTCCAACTCAGTTTCCAACTCAGTTGCCTAAATACGCTTCGAGCACCTGCGGGTTCGCCTGCACGGTTGCCGGCGGTCCCTCCGACAGCACCTTGCCTTCGACCATGCAGATGACGTGCGGACAGAGCTTCATGATGAAATCCATGTTGTGCTCGATCACGACAAAGCTGCCGCCCTGCGACTTGTTGAGCTGGACCAGCAATTCGCGCAACTGGTCGACGAGGCTGGGATTCACGCCCGCGCACGGCTCGTCGAGCAGGACCAGCCGCGGCGCCGGCATGAACGCCATCGCGATGTCGATCAGTTTCTGCTGACCGTACGACAGGCTGCCCGCGGGCAGGCCGGCGACGTGCTGCAGGCGGAAGAGCTCGATCATCCGGTCCGCGTGCTCGCCCAACCCCGCGTCGGGCTTGGCCAACAGGCGGGACATGAGCGTGCCCTTGAATTCCTGTGCCGCGGCGATCAGGTTGTCGCGCACCGACAGCTTGACGAACACCTGTAACGTCTGGAACGTCCGGCCGACGCCGCGCCGCGAGAGTTCCAGCGGCGACATGCCGGTGATGTCCTCGTCGCAGAGCGTGACGCCGCCCGAGGTCGGCTTGATCTGGCCCAGGATGCTGTTGAACAACGTCGTCTTGCCCGAGCCGTTGGGGCCGATGACGCCGACGATCTCGCCGGGTCCGACGTTGAAGCTGACGCCATCGACCGCCTTGATCGCCCCATAGGCCTTGCGCACGTCCTTCACTTCAAGGAACGAATTCGCGAGACCCCCACGCTCGCTTTGTTCGAGGGGGGAGCC
>CAWIAK010000015.1:0-70932 GCA_963834045.1 uncultured beta proteobacterium
CGGAATCCGGCAGCGCTGAGCGCTCGAACAGCACGAGTTTGGCGTGGCATCCGCGGCGAATGCCACTTCCATCGGCACTTCGCGCGTTCCCAAGCCCCAGAACCGCAACAGCAGCGGTTCCTTGCCATGCAGCCGTTCGGCGCCAATCGCCTGCTGATCGTCGAGGCGAATCGAGCGGATGCCGGAGCCCGGCGCGGCGCCGGCACCCAGCAGAAAGCCGCCGCGACCGCTGCGCAGCACGCCGCGCACGACGGTCGTGCCGTCGCGAGTCGCGACGTCCTTCACCTCGAAGCTTGGCGCGGGAAGGTTTTGCGCGGCGGCCGGCTTGAATCGTCCCTGCGCCTTCAGCAGGCCGAATTGCAGGTACGCCTCGTCCCGCGGCGGAAATCCCTGTGCGGCCAGGAAGTTCTCATCCGGCGGGCCGACGAATCCCACCAGCCAGCGCGGCTGGTTCGAACGGTCGTCGTAGTAGACGATATTGAGACCGCGAGGATGTTCAGCGGTAAACGCCGGCGTCCGGTAAGCCACGGCCGCCGCACCGGCAACGGCCACGACGCAGAGCAAGATCAGGACCCACGTAGCGCGGGACCGTGGCTCCGCGCTATCCGCGAACACCGGCACCAGCGACAGCGAAAACGGAACCAGCGCAAGGATTCGAAACTGCGTCAGGTCGAAGCCCAGCACCATCTCGAGCCCCAGCACCAGCCAGAGCCACAGCAACGCGACGAGCACGAATCCGATCAGGGCGCTGACGCGCAGCGATCGCGCCGGGCCCCTGCGCAGGGCGGTCTCGATCCATCCGGCGATGGCGACGCCGAACGCGGGCCAGAGCAGCGGATACGCCGCGCCCGTGACGTACACCGCGGCGCCGACGGCGAGCAGCGCAAGCACGATCCAGTTGATGAGGAAAAGCATGCGCGAATCGACACGGCTTCGCACCACGGCGGCTACGAACAGCGGAACGAGGATGCCCGCGGTGATGACGGCGACGCGCCCCGGCCATGGCTGCGGATGATCGAGCGGATGCACGCCGGGCCAGATGCCCAGTGGATAGGAAAGCAGCCAGCCGATGGCGAATAGCAGCATCGGCACCGCGAGCAACGCCGCGCCGGCCCAGACCGCCGCGCGCCAACGGAATGCATCCCGGTGCAATCCGAGAAGACCGACGAGCGCCGCAAGGGTGACGACGGCGAAGGGCACATTGATCGCCGCCGGCCACACCACGGTGAACCAGCCGAACACGTCGAAGAAGCTTGCGTTCGACTCGCTCTTCAGGCGGTCGAGATCGGTGTCGGCGAGAACGTCCGTACGACTGCGAACGCCTGATCGCCCATGTGCCGCAGCGAGCGCGGATCGAGGCTTCTGGAGGTCGTCACGTGCCGAGTGATAGAGCGAAGCGGAGTTCGAGAACGCGAAATTGAAACCGGTCAGTCCCCGTTTGCGATAGACGGTGAAGTCCGTGTCGTTGGGCAGGAGCCGGTAGACCTCATAGGTCACGGAATTCGCCGACGGATGCGCGACACTGCGGGCATACAGGTCCAGCAGCCGCGCGTTTCCGGGGCCGGTTTCGAACATCATCGCGGGCCCCGATGCGCCGCGCGCTTCGAAATTCACGACGACGCCGACCCGGCTCATCAGTGGATGGCGCTCGGCAAAGGCGTGCGCGCCGCGCAGGCCCGTCTCCTCGCCGTCGGTGATCAGGAAGACGATGTCGTTGCGGGTCGCCTTGCTGGAGAATGCGCGCGCGAGCTCGAGCACGACGGCGACGCCCGCGCCATCGTCGCCGACGCCCGGACCTCCGGGAACGCTGTCGTAATGCGCGCTGGCCAGCACCGCCTTGCCGCTGCCGGTACCGCGGTGTACGGCGATGATGTTCTCGATCGCGCTGCAGCCGGCATTGCGTCCCGCAGGTTCGCACTGGAGCGCGGCCTGGACTTCCGGCGCGTAGCCGGCCGCCTTGAACTCGGCAATGATCCGGTCGCGCACGACAGCGTTTTCCGGCGACCCGACCGGATGCGGCCGCTCCTCCTTCAGCAAGCCCGAAAGCGTCGCGAACGCCCGCGTCTCGGAGAATGCCCCGGTGACGCATCCGACGGCGCGACAAGCTGCGACTGCCAGAGATAGAGCAGCGCCGCCGTGACAAGCGCGACGAAAAGAAATGCGCCAACGATGCCGAACCGGCTCTTCACACCGCATGCTCCGCAGCCGTGCTGCTGTTGGACGACGAGACCGGATTCTAGACTGCGTCCCGGGAACGCTGTCCCACTGGTCTATCATCGGCAACCTATGGACGCCTTTCGCTGGATAGCCATATCGCTCGCGATGATCCTTGGGCTGGGAGTCACGCGGGTGCTTTCCGCGTCGATCGCTGCGTTCCGGTCGCGCACGCATGCGACGCTCGACTGGATCCCGCTGGTCTGGGCCGCCGCCATCTTCGTGCTGCAGATCCAGTTCTGGTGGGCGGCGATCGAACTGCCCAACCTGATCCACACGTGGACGCTGACTTCGTTCCTGACGCTGATGGGCATACCGCTGGCGCTGTTCGTCGCCGCCGCGATGGTGCTGCCGCCAGTCGAGCTGGAGCCCGGCGCCAGCCTGCGCGCGCTGTTCGACCGCGATGGACGCTGGGCGCTGCTGAGCCTCTGCGCCTATTCACTGCTCGCGCTGGCGATCGACTTCGAATTGTTCCACACGTCGCCGTTGTCGGCGGCCACGGCGCTGCTGGTGGCGGAGATCGTGCTGCCGCTCGTCTTTCTGTTGAGTTCATCGCGCAAGCTGAAGGCGGCGACGACGCTCGCGTACTTCATGCTGGTCCTGGGAACGAGCTGGGTGCTCTCGCCGAAGGCGTATTGACCGCGGCGCGCCCCCGCGGCGATTCAGTAAACTACGCGCACTCCTCTGGAAGGAAATAGCCACATGGAACCCGATCAGCAGCGCGCCTTGTTCGACCGTTTCGGCATCGCAGCCGACAATCCCGGCGCGTGCGCGGGCCCCGGCCAATGGCGCGGCGGCGGTGCGCGAATCGCGTCGGTCAATCCCGCGAACGAACAGACGCTGGCGCACGTCACGCTGGCCAGCGCGGACGACGTGGCGGCGGTGATCGCATCGGCCGCATCGGCCGCGCGCGCGTGGCGCGACGTTCCGGCGCCGCGCCGGGGCGAGGCCGTCCGCCGCTTCGGCAACCTGTTGCGCGAGCACAAGGATGCGCTGGGCACGCTGGTGTCGCTCGAGAACGGCAAGATCAAGGCCGAAGGCGACGGCGAAGTGCAGGAGATGATCGACATCGCCGACTTCGCCGTCGGCCAGTCGCGGATGCTCTACGGCAAATCGATGCACTCGGAGCGCGCGGCGCACCGCATGTACGAGCAATGGCATCCGCTGGGCGTGGTCGGCGTCATCTCCGCGTTCAACTTTCCGGTCGCCGTCTGGGCGTGGAACGCGATGCTCGCCGCGATCTGCGGCAATGCCACGGTGTGGAAGCCGTCGCCCAAGACGCCGCTCGCCGCGCTGGCGGTGCAGTCGCTCGCGAATCGCGTGATGTCCGAACTGTCGCTGCCGCCGATCTTCGCGCTGGCCATCGCCGGCAACGCCGAAACGCGCGCGCTCGTCGCGGATCCGCGCATCGCGCTGGTCTCGTTCACCGGGTCATCGGCCGTCGGCCGCGACATCGCCACGAGCGTTGCCTCGCGCTTCGGCAAGTCGCTGCTGGAATGCGCCGGCAACAACGCGATCATCGTTGCCGAGGATGCGGACCTCGACCTGGTCGTGCCCGCCGTCGTGTTCGGCGCCGTGGGCACGGCAGGGCAGCGGTGCACGACTACGCGCCGGCTGATCGTCCACAACTCGCGTGTCGAACAATTGCTCGCCAGGTTGAAGACTGCCTACGCGCAAGTGCGCATCGGCGACCCGCTGGAACCGGCCACGCTGATGGGGCCGCTCATCGATGCCGCCGCCGTGGCGAATTACGTGGCGGCCATCGCCGAGGCCACCAAGTCGGGCGGCACACTGGTCTGCGGCGGCCGCGTGCTGCCCGGTCCGGGCTTCTGGGTGGAGCCGGCGATCATCAGCGGCGCGCGCAACGAGTGGCCGTGCGTCCAGCGCGAGACGTTCGCGCCGATCCTGTACGTGATGGGCTTTGCGACGGTGGACGAGGCGATTGCGCTCAACAACGCCGTGCCGCAGGGCCTGTCGAGCGCGGTGTTCACGCTGGGCATGCGCACGGCGGAGGCCTTCCTCGCGGCGAGCGGCAGCGATTGCGGCATCGCCAATGTCAACATCGGCACCTCGGGCGCCGAAATCGGCGGCGCGTTCGGCGGCGAGAAGGAAACCGGCGGCGGACGAGAATCGGGCTCCGACGCGTGGCAGGCCTACATGCGCAGGCAGACCAACACGATCAACTGGAGCCGCGAGCTACCGTTGGCGCAAGGAATCAAGTTCGGCTAGGACTTCTTTGCCGCTGGCTTTTTCGCGGCGGTCTTCTTCACAGCGGGTTTCTTCGCCGCCGGCCGCTTCGCAGCGGTCTTGGCGGCAGATTTGGCGGCGGGCGTCGCCGGCGCCGTCTTCGCGGGCTTTTTCACCGGCGTTTTCGCCGCGCGCTTCGGTTTGGCGCCGGTCGATTTTCCCGTTTTGGCGGCGAGAATCTCAAGCGCCTCTTCGAGTGTCAGGGTTTCCGCCTTGTCGCTGTCGGGCAGCGTCGCGTTGACCGCGCCGTGCTTGACGTAGGGACCGTATTTTCCGCTGTGCAATTCCACCGGCGCCTTGGTCTTGGGATGCGCGCCCAGCACCTTCAATGCGGTGGACGGACGTCCTCCGCGCGCGCGCGCCTTGGTCGGGTCCTTGGCCTCGAATTCGAAGCCGACCTTGCCGTCCTTCTGCACGACGAGGATACGCCTGGAACGGCCGCCGTGTACGTGACGACACGAACTGCAGCAGGTCGGTCTTCTTCGTCGCGAGCAGCTTTTCCATCTGCGCGCGTTCGATCGGCCGCTGCAGGATCATCCTGCCGGACCGGAAATCGCAGGTCTTGTCCGCACCGACCGCCTTTTCGCAAACGTAGGCGTTGGGCAGTTCGAATACCCGCGACGCGCACTTGGGACACGTGCCCAGCGGCGTCTGCGCCGAGAAGTCCGGCACCTCGCCGTCCTCGGTGCCGGTGTCGTTGCCGAAGTCGAACGTGACCTCGTTGGCGTCGGTCAGCTTGAGCTTCGCCGAAAACGGCCGCCCCATCTTGCTGCGGAAGCCCTCGAGCGGGCCGATTTCGCGGTCCTTGATCAGCGCATCCGCCTCCTGCGGCTCCAGCTGCCGGCCGCCGAGGATTTTCCAGAAAGCAAAGTCGCAGGCGGGATTCGTGCACTGGAATTTCTTGTACTTTTCGTGCACTTCGCCGATGCCGCACTTCGGGCAGGGATTGGTGAGCGTCGCGAAGTCGCCGGGAATCGTGTCGCTCTCGTAGCCTTTGGCCTGCCCGACGATGCGTTCGGTCATCGCGACGATTTCGCGCATGAACTCGTCGCGGCCGAGCTTGCCGTGCTCCATCTGCGCCAGCTTGAACTCCCACTCGGCCGTGAGTTCGGGCGAGAAGAGTTCCGGGATGCCCAGGCCGTGCAGCAGCGTCATCAGCGAAAACGCCTTGGCCGTCGGAACGAGCTCCTTGCCTTCGCGATAGATGTAGCGCTCCGCGATCAGCCCTTCGATGATCGACGCGCGCGTGGCCGGCGTGCCCAGCCCCTTTTCCCGCATCGCTTCGCGCAGGTCGTCGTCCTCGATCAGCTTGCCCGCGCCTTCCATCGCGGACAGCAGCGTCGCCTCGTTCAGCCGCGGCGGCGGTCGCGTGACGAGCGCGACGACATCGACCTTTTCAGTGGCGACGACTTCATTGGGCTTCACTTGCGCAAGCGTGGCCTCGTCGCCCTGCGCTTCCTTGCCGTAGACCGCGAGCCAGCCCGGCGACACGAGCACCTTGCCCTCGGTCTTGAACGGCTGCGCCTCCACGCGCGTGATGCGCGTGGTCAGCAGGAATTCGGCCGGCGGATAGAAAACGGCCAGGAAGCGGCGGACCACGAGATCGTAGAGCTTGGTCTCGATCTCGTTCAGGTGCTTGGGCCGCGACAGCGTGGGAATGATCGCGAAGTGGTCCGAGATCTTGGAATTGTCGAAGATGCGCTTGTTGGGCCGGACCCATTTCTGCTTCAGGATCTCGCGCGCGAAGCCGCCGAAGGCGTTGGACTCGGCCAGCTCCTCCATCGTCGCCTTCACCGTGCCGATGTAGTCCTCGGGCAGCGCGCGCGCGTCGGTGCGCGGATACGTCAGCACCTTGTGCTTTTCATACAGCGCCTGCGCGAGCGACAGCGTCGTGCGCGCGGAAAAGCCGAAGCGGCCGTTGGCTTCGCGTTGCAGGCTGGTCAGGTCGTACAAGAGCGGCGGGCCCTGTGTCGACGGCTTCGACTCCTCGGTGACTATCGCCGGGCTTGCCGGCCGTGAGCTCGGCGATCGCGCGGGCGGGCGCCTCCTCCCACAGCCGCTCGGCGCGGGCATCGGGGTCGTCGTCGACCTTGCGGAATTTCTCGTCGAACCAGCGGCCCGTATATTCGCCGCTCGCCGCGCGGAACGTGCCGACCAGTTCCCAATAGTTGCGCGCGCGGAAAGCGCGGATCTTCTCCTCGCGTTCGACCAGGATCGCGAGTGTGGGCGTCTGCACGCGGCCCACCGTCGTGAGCTGGAAGCCGCCGGATTTGGAATTGAACGCGGTCATGGCCCGCGTGCCGTTGATGCCGACCAGCCAGTCGGACTCGGAGCGGCACACGGCGGCATCGGCCAGCGGCAGCATGGCCTCGTCGGTTCGCAGTTGCGCGAACCCGTCGCGGATCGCCGCCGGCGTCATCGACTGCAGCCAGAGGCGCTTGATCGGCTTGCCCGATTTCGCGAACTGGACGATGTAGCGGAAGATGAGTTCACCCTCGCGTCCGGCATCGCAGGCGTTGATCAGCGCGGAGACATCCTTGCGCTTGATGAGCTTCAGCAGCGTCTTCAGGCGTCCTTCGTTCTTCTCGATCGGCTTCAGCGCGAATTTCGACGGAAGCGCCGGCAGGTGCGCGAAGGTCCACTTGCCGCGCTTGACCTCCTCGTCCTCGGGCATGCCGATCTCGAGCAGGTGCCCCACGGCCGACGAGACGACGTGCTTGTCGCTTTCGAAGTAGTCGTCGTGTTTCGCAAAGCCGCCCAGCGCACGCGTGATGTCGGCGGCGACGGAGGGCTTTTCGGCGATGATGAGGGTCTTGGACACGGGTTGGGTCAACGCTAAGGGACGCCGATACTAACCGGGGGAGGATGAGGGCGGCAAGAAAACGCATTTTTCAGGCATCCCAACGCGCGCGTGCGCGCGAGGGCGCGCGTACGCACGCGCGAGGGCCGCGCACTTTCACGTGCGGTGCAGACGTTGCCAGAGTCCGCCGGCAATGGCCGCCACGTGGGCCGCCAACTCGAGGTTGGTGAGCGCCGCCACGACAACATCCGGCGGCAACGCGGTTCGCGCCACCAGCGTATCGACGTCGGCGGAGTCGCCGCCCAGCGCGTCGAGCACGCTTCGTTCAGCGGCCGTCGCCGGCGTTTGCTTCTGGGTCGCCGCGTCGGCCGCAGGCGGACTCATGCCCAGCTCCTCGAGGATGTCCTGCGCCGTCTGGACCAGCTTGGCGCCTTCGCGGATGAGCTTGTGGCATCCCTTGGACAACGGCGAGTGAATCGAGCCCGGAATGGCGAACACTTCGCGGCCCTGTTCGCCGGCGTAGCGCGCGGTGATCAGCGAGCCGGACGACAGCGCGGCCTCCACCACCAGCACGCCGCGCGCGAGTCCGCTGATCAGCCGGTTGCGGCGCGGAAAATTCTTCTCCCTGGGCGGCGTGCCCGGCGGGAATTCGGAGATCAAGCCTCCGCCTTCGGCAATTCGATGGGCGAGTTCGCGATTGCTCGCCGGATAGACGCGATCGAGGCCGGTGCCGACGACGGCGAGCGTCGAGCCTGCGGCCGTCAGCGCACCCGCGTGCGCGGCCGCATCGACGCCGACTGGCCAGGCCCGAGACGATGGTGAGCCCGGCCTGCGCCAAGGCCTGCGCGAAAGCGCGCGCGTTCTCGGCGCCCTGCGCGGTCGCATTGCGGCTGCCGACGATCGCCAGCGCCGGTCGATTGAGGAGTTCGCGGCGTCCGACGAAGAACAGCGCCGGCGGCGCGAAGCCCAACTCGAGAAGCGCGCGCGGATAGTCCGGGTCATCCCAGGCGATGATTTCGTGCGCGGGCGTCGGCGAGCCACGCGCGGGTCGCCGCCATCGCGTCCTCGTCGACGGGCTCGCGAATGCGCGCGGCGACGACATCCGGAACGACCGCGCCCAGCTGCGCGCGCGTGGCGGCCAGTACGGCGACCGGATCGCCGAACGCGCGCAACAGCGCGACCAGCGACTGGTGGGGCAGGGCCTTGAGCGACAACGTCGCCCAGGCCTCCGGGATCGAGGCGGCGACGGACATGGGCAAAGAATACGCGGCGGCCCGGGCTGGCCGCTATTGGACGAATGGCCGACCGCGCGCCTTAAGGGGTGCGGCCGTAGTCGCCGGGACGAACCGGATCGGTCGTGTTCAGCAGCACCGCATACGACACGTAGTCGAACGTGCGGAACACGAACATCAGTCCCGTGCGCTCGTCGGCGGGCGCGACCAGCACATCGGGCGTGAACACCTTGGTCGGGTCGAGGAAGCGCAGGATGGCCGACTGTTGCTTCGACGGGCGCGGATCGGGAATCGGTTCGACGCTGCGGTACACGGCCAGCACGTTGCCGGGCTGCAGGCCGTCCGCCTTGCCCTTGTCGAGCGTGATCGACGTAGCCGCGGCCGGTCTCGGTGTTGGTGAATGGGACCTTCAGGATGCGGGCGTCGATCGCCTTGTCGGGCGCGCGGGGGACGTAGTTCGCCACCGTCTCGCGCGGCGCGGGCAAGAGCCGGTCGCCGATGAGAACCTCGAGATCCGCGGACTCGATGCGCACGGTGGAGAGCTCGCCGAATTTCTCGACGCGCGCGGTGCCGATGAACTTGCTTTCATAGCCCAGCACGTTGACGCCGTCGAGCGTGGTGATCGGGGGACCGGGGCGATAGATGTACCAGTAGTCGCCCGCCTTCGGATCCAGCCCGGCGACGTAGACGATGTCGCCGCGGCCACGGACCAGGCGCGCGGCGTTGCGCCCGGAAAGAATTTCCGCCGTGTTGGCCAGTCCGTCGGGTCCCGTGACGAGGTTCTTCGACAGGTACGGCTCGAGGTCGCCGGGCGGAATGGACGGGATGACCTCGATGTCGAGCGCCGATGCGCGCGTCTGTGGCGAAACGCGGACGCCGTTGCGCGTCAGCGACAGCTGCGGCTGGCCGTCCACGTAGTCGAGCCGGACGACGTCGCCCGGATAGATCAGGTGCGGATTCTTGATCTGGTCGCGGTTCATCCGCCAGATGTCGGGCCAGCGCCACGGGTCCTTGAGGAACTTGCCGGAGATGCCCCAGAGGGTGTCGCCTTTTTGCACCGTATAGCTCGACGGCGCCCTGTCCGCGATCTGCGAGGCCCTGCGGGTTCTGCGCTCCGGCCAAGCTGCCGAAGGCAAGCGTGCCCGCCGCGGCGACGGCCGCGAGCAGGTGCTTCGCTGTGGTAAACTGTTGAACCATAACGGCTCTTCCCTAGGTTACCGCGGGGGGCGGCTTATGCCGACGTCTTAAACCAACGTCCTAAACCGCCGCAAAATAAGGACTTAACACGGATTCTGCATCCGGCACCTGCATTTGGCAAGCTATGGCGCTCCTTCCCATACTGGAATACCCCGATCCGCGTCTCAAAAAAGTCGCGGCGCCGGTCACGGCCTTCACGCCCGACGTCGTCAGGCTGGTCCGGGACATGGCCGAGACCATGTACGCGGCGCCCGGCGTCGGCCTGGCCGCGACCCAGGTCGACGTGCACAAGCGGGTCATCGTCATCGACGTCTCCGACGCCCGGGACGACCTGGTGGTGCTGGTCAATCCGGAAATCATCGCTGCCTCCGGCGAAATCGAATGCGAGGAGGGCTGCCTTTCGGTGCCCGGGTACTTCGACAAGGTCGTTCGCGCGGCGCGGGTCACCGTGCGCGCCTGGAACGAGCGCGGCAAGCCGTTCGAGCGCACCGCCGAGGAAATGCTCGCCGTATGCGTGCAGCACGAAATGGACCACCTCGTGGGCAGGATGTTCGTCGACTACCTCTCGCCGCTGAAGCGCGCCCGGCTCAAGAACAAGCAGCGCAAGAAACAGCGGCTCGCGGGTTGATTCCGCCCGTACGCGCGCAATGAGGGTCGGCTTTGCCGGCACGCCCGGCTTCGCCGCTCAGGCGCTCGCACGCCATCCTTGCGGCCGGCTTCGACGTCCCGCTGGTGCTGACCCAGCCCGACCGGCCCAAAGGGCGCGGCCTCGTCGCCGAACCGTCGCCGGTCAAGCGCCTTGCCGGGGAGCGGAGGCTGGCCGTGCTGCAGCCCGCCACGCTCAAGACCGATGAAGCGCGCGCGCCGCTCCTGGCCGTGCCGCTGGACGTGCTGGTGGTCGCCGCCTACGGATTGATCCTGCCGCCTGCCGTCCTTTCCTGGCCGCGCTACGGCTGCCTCAACATCCACGCCTCGGCGCTTCCGCGCTGGCGCGGCGCGGCGCCGATCCAGCGCGCCATCGCGGCCGGCGACACCGCGACCGGCGTCACGATCATGCAAATGGATGCCGGGCTCGATACCGGAGCCATGGTCGAACTCGTCCCGGTGCCGATCGATCCGCGCGAAACCGCGGCGACGCTGCACGACAAGCTGGCGGCCGCCGGGGCCGCCGCCGTCGTGGACGTCTTGAGGCGCCTGGCGCGCGACGGCGTCGCTGAACGCGACGCCGCAGCCCGCGACGGGCGCCACCTATGCCGCCAAGGTCGAGCGCGCCGACGCAGCCATCGATTGGTCCGGCTCCGCCGACGCGATCGACCGGCAGGTCCGCGCCTTCGATCCGGTGCCCGGAGCGACCACTCACTTCGTCGCGTCTGGCCGTCAAGGTCTGGCGCGCGGAACCCGTTGCCGGCGCTGATGGCGCGCCGGCGGGCACAGTACTCGCCGTAGGCAAGGACGGCATCGACGTGGCCTGCGGCAAGCGGCGCGTTGCGGCTGCGCGAGGTGCAGCCCGCCAGCGGCAAGCGCATGCCGGCATCCGCCTTCGCCGCCGGGCACGGCGTTGCGCCGGGAACGCGCTTCGGCGCGTCCGCAGCGTCCTGACGCTTCGTCCTCGAACATGCAGATCGAACAGCAGCAGGCGGCGCTCGCCGTCCTGCACGTCTTCGAGGGCATGGCGCTCCCGGCGGCGCTCGCGGCGGTCGACGATGGTTCGCGCGCTGCGCGGCCGGACGCTGGTGCAGGAACTTGCCTACGGAACGCTGCGGCACTGGGGCCGCTGCGAGGCGCTGACGCGGGCGCTGGCGGCCAAGCCCATCACCGATGCGTCGCTCGCGGCGCTGGTCGCCGTCGCGCTGTATCAACTCGACCACACCGACGCGCCGCCGTTCGCCGTCGTCGACCGCGCGGTCGATGCCGCCGGCGCTCATCGCCCGCCCGCAGGCGAAGGCGCTGGTCAACGCGATGCTGCGCCGCTACCTGCGCGAACGCGACGCGCTGAACGCGCAGGTCGCCGCGGCGAGCCCGGTCGCGCGCTGGTCGTATCCGCGCTGGTGGATCGGCCGCGTCGAGGCCGACCATCCGCAGCACTGGCAGGCGATCCTCGCCGCCGGCAACGAGCGTCCGCCGCTCACGCTGCGCGTCAATCGCCGGGCGGGCACGCGCGAGGCGCTGCTCGCGGCATTCGCGGCGGCCGGGGTGGCATGCAAGTGCCGCGGGCGCGGAAGGGATCATCGTCGACCCGCCGCGGCCGGTGACCGGGTTGCCCGGATTCGCCGAAGGCGCGTTCGCCGTGCAGGACCTGGGCGCGCAACTGGCCGCGCCGATGCTCGCCCCGCGCGACGGCATGCGCGTGCTGGACGCCTGCGCCGCGCCCGGCGGCAAGGCCGCGCATCTGCTCGAACTGGCCGACATCGAGCTGACGGCGCTCGATCGCGACGAGGCGCGCCTGCCGCGCGTCCGCGAGAACCTGGCGCGACTGCGGCACGCTGCGCGCAACGTGCGCGTGGTTGCCGGCGACGCGGGCGAGCCGTCGCAGTGGTGGGACGGCAGGCCATTCGACCGGATCCTGGCCGACGTGCCGTGCACGGCGTCGGGCATCGTGCGCCGCCATCCGGACGCCAAGTGGCTGCGGCGCAAGTCCGACCTCGCGGACCTGGCGGCGAAGCAGCAGCGAATCCTGCGGGCGCTGTGGCCGCTGCTGGCGCCCGGCGGGCTGCTCCTTTATGCGACCTGTTCGGTGTTTGCCGCCGAAAACGAGCACGGCGTACGCGACTTCCTGGCCGAAACGCCGGAAGCGTTGCGCGAAACCATCAGATTCGACCCGGAAATCCCCCATGAAGGCGGCCAACTCTTGCCTTCCGGGAAGGGCACGCGCCACAATCAGGACGGTTTCTTCTACGCGCTGCTCCGCAAGGCCTGACGCGGGCGGACTGGCTGTCAAATGCCACGATCGCCCCGTCGCAACGTGGCGGTCCCAAAGCCGCGCCGCCGGAACCGAACCTCGATTGTCTCCGGCATGCCGTTCCGCTTCCCGTCCTTGTCCTGCCCCGCTCGCCGCGCGCGCAATGCCGGCAGGCGGCGCTCGGCTTGCTGGCGGTGCTGCTGGCGGCGCGTGTGCTGGCTGGCCGCGCCGGCGCGCGCCGACACGATCCCCGTCAAGGCGGCCGAGCTGCGGATCGAGGAAGGCGAGGTCCTGCTCAACGCGGAATTCGAATTCTCGCTCAACCCGACGCTCGAGGAGGCGCTGGAAAAGGGCATCCCGCTCTATTTCGTCCTCGACTTCGAGCTCACGCGCGGCCGCTGGTACTGGCTGGACGAAAAGGTCGCGCAGACGGCGCTCGTCTACCGCGTTTCCTACAACGCGCTGACCCGCCAATACCGGGTCGCGAGCGGGCTGCTCACGCAGACATTCAATTCGCTGGAGGAGGTCGAGCGCTTCATCGGGCGGATCACGTCGCGGCCCGTCGCGTCCGCCGACGCGCTGACCAAGGGCGCCAAGTACGACGCCGCGGTGCGCCTGCGCCTCGACGTCAACCAGCTGCCGAAGCCGTTCCAGGTCAATGCGCTGGCGTCGCGCGAGTGGACGCTCGCCTCCGACTGGCAGCGCTGGAGCTTCACGCCATGAGCGCGCGGCCGTCATGAGCCCGCCGGCCCCCAAGGCGCGAATTGCGCCCCTGGCGGCAGCGAACGCAGTGAGCGTGGGGGTCGTTCATGAGCGCGCTGCCCGGCAAGCGCGGACTGCGCTGGCTGCTGCTGGTGTCGGCGTCGCTGTCGGCGATCGCGGTGTTCCTGCTCGCCACGGCGACCGCGAACACCGCGCTGTTCGCGCAGGGCTACGACACGCTGCTCGTCGTCAACGGCGTGCTGGTCGGGCTGCTGATGCTCGTCGTCGGCTGGCAGCTCTGGCAGCTGCGGCGCAACCTGAAGGCCGGCGTCTTCGGCTCGCGGCTGGCGGTGCGCCTCGTGCTGCTGTTCGCGCTGGTCGCCGGATTGCCGGGCGCGCTGGTGTACGCCGTGTCGGCGCAGTTCATCGGCCGCAGCATCGAGAGCTGGTTCGACGTGCGCGTCGACCGCGCGCTCGACAGCGGCTTGACGCTCGCCGACAGCTCGCTCAAGTACCTGCTCAACGACACGACGAACAAGGCCACGCAGCTGGCCGTCGCGCTGTCCGACGCGCCGGGCAACCTGTCGAGCGCGCTGAACCGCGCCGCCGAACAGGCGAGCGTGTTCGAGGCGACGCTGTTCACGCCGACCGGCGGCGTGCTGGCGGTCGCCGGCACCGGCGGCTCGCGCGCGACGCCCGAGCCGCCGCCGCCGGAAGCGCTGCGGCTCGCGCGCCTGCAGCAGCCGTACAAGAAGATCGAGGAGACCGGCGAAGGCGGCCTGGCGCTGCGCGTCGTGGTGCCGGTGAACACCGACGACGCGGCCAATCCGCTCAAGCTGCTGCAGGTGATCGAACCCGTGCCCAAGGCACTGGCGCAGGAAGCCGAGCGCGTTCAGTCCGGCGTGCGCGACTATCGCGAGCTCACGCTGCTGCGGCAGGGCTTGAAGCAGCTCTACCAGCTGACGCTGCTGCTGACGCTGCTGCTCGCGCTGACGACGGCGCTGGGCCTGGCGGTGGTGCTGTCCGAGCGATTCGCGGCGCCGCTCGGGCTGCTCGCCGAAGGCACGCGCGCGGTCGCGCAGGGCGATTTCACGCGCCGCCAGCCGGTCGTCTCGCGCGACGAACTGGGCGTGCTGACCGAATCGTTCAACACGATGACGGCGCAATTGGCCGAAGCGCAGGGCAAGGCCGAGGACAGCCGGCGCGCGACCGAGACGACGCGCGCGTATCTGGACAGCATCCTCGGCAACCTGTCGTCGGGCGTGCTCGCCTTCGACGAGCGGCATCGTCTGCGCACCGTCAATCCGAGCGCCGCGGTGATCCTGCAGCAGCCGCTCGCGGAGCTGATCGGCATGCCGCTGGCGGACTGGGGCAAGCGGCTGCCGGCGCTGGCGTCGTTCGCCGAACTGGTCGCCGAAGGCTTTCGCGGCGGCCGCGACGGGCAATGGCAGCGGAGGCCGAACTGGGCGTGGCCAACCTTTCGCGCACGCTGCTGATGCGCGGAACGCGGCTGCCGGGCACGCCGGTCGCCGCGCGGCTACATCGTGGTCTTCGACGACGTGTCCGAACTGGTGCAGGCGCAGCGCGATGCCGCGTGGGCGGAAGTCGCGCGGCGCCTGGCGCACGAGATCAAGAACCCGTTGACGCCGATCCAGCTTTCGGCGGAGCGGCTCGCGGTCAAGCTCGCCGGCAAAACTCGAAGGCCCGGACCAGGAGACACTGAAGCGCGGCACGCAGACGATCGTGTCGCAGGTCGGCGCGATGAAGAACATGGTCGACGACTTCGCCATCTATGCGCGGCAGCCGCGGCCGGGACAGCTGCAGCAGGTCGATCTGGCGGCCCTCTTGCTCGACGTGCTGGGTCTGTACGACAATCTGCGCCCACACGTTGCGTTATCCTTGCCCGAAGCGCCGGTCATGGTCCAGGGCGAGCCCACCCGCCTGCGCCAGGTGTTCCACAATCTCCTCTCGAACGCGGTCGACGCGCAGGTCGACGTGGCCGAGCCGCATTTTGCGATCGCGCTGTCCGCGAGCGGGAGCGAGGCCACGCTCACCTTTGCCGATGGCGGGCCGGGTTTTGCGGCGGACGTGCTGGAGCACGCGTTCGAGCCGTATGTGACGACCAAAGCGAAAGGAACGGGCCTGGGGCTCGCGATAGTGAAAAAGATCATCGATGAGCACGGCGGACGTGTCGTGCTCGACAACGCGCAGCCTACCGGCGCGCGCGTGACGCTGCATTTTCCGACCCTGCCGGCCGCGAAACCTGCCGCCGCCGCGGCCTGACGGAAGAATCAATGGCACCACTGCATCGGGAAATACTCATCGTCGACGACGAAGTCGGCATTCGCGAATTGCTGTCGGAGATCCTCCAGGACGAAGGCTATCGCGTCGCGACGGCCGAGAACGCGGGCGAGGCGCGCGCGTACCGGCTGAAGCAGCAGCCGGCCCTGGTGCTGCTCGACATCTGGATGCCGGATACCGACGGCGTGACGCTGCTGCGCGAGTGGGCGGGCAGCGGCCTGCTCACGATGCCGGTCGTGATGATGTCCGGGCACGGCACGATCGAAACCGCCGTCGACGCGACCAAGATCGGCGCGTTCGACTTCCTCGAGAAGCCGATCGGCCTGTCCAAGCTGCTGGCGACGATCGCGCGCGCGTTCAAGGTCGCCGCGACGCAGGAGCCGCGCCACGTTTCGCTGGCCGCGCTGGGCGGCGGCGCCGCCGTGCGGGAGACCGAACGCGCGCTGGACCAACTGGTCGCCGCGCGGCGCGCGATACTGATCGTCGGCGAACCCGGCGCCGGGCACGACATCGCGGCGCGCGCGCTGCAGATGCCGGACGCGCCGTGGATCGCGCTGGCCAACGGACAGCGGCTGACCGCGAATCCGCTGGCGCTGATCGAGGAGGCGCACGAAGGCACGCTGTATTGCGCGGAGATCGGACAGTATTCCAAGGCCGAGCAGAAGGGACTGGCGTTCCTGCTGCCCAAGCTCGAGAGCCACGACGTGACGCTGGTGTGCACGAGCGCCGAGCCGCTGGGCAATCTCGCCGCCGAGGGCAAGTTCGACGCGGCGCTGCTGGCGCAGCTGTCGCGCGGGCGCGGTCATGCTGCCGCCGCTGCGCACGCGCCGCGAGGACATCCCGCCGCTGATCGAGCGCTTCTGGCGCGACGCGAACAAGGGCGCGACGGCGCCGCCGCTGCTGTCCGCGCTGCCCCCCGCCGCGCTTACCGCGCTCTCCAACGCGTACTGGCCGGGCAATCTCGATCATCTCGCCGGCGTCGTGCAGAACCTGGTGCTGCTGCGCGGCGAGGTCACGGTCGACCTCGTCAAGCGCCTGCTCGGCGAGGCGGCCGCGCCCAATCCGTCGCTTGCCCCCGAAATCACCGCGCACTTCTTCGAGATCCCGCTGCGCGAAGCGCGCGAGGCGTTCGAGCGCATCTATTTCGAGCAGCTGCTGGGCAAGGAGCAGAGCAACATGAGCAAGGTCGCGGAAAAGGCGGGCCTCGAACGCACGCATCTCTATCGCAAGCTGAAGCAGCTCAACATCCGCTTCTCGCGCCGCACGGACGAAACGCCGACCTAGTCGCCGGGCACCCGGCCGCGACGCCCCACGTGAGCAATTCCACTCCCGCCAAGCACCGGATGTCCGCCCTGGTGGTCGGCGCCATCGGCGTCGTCTACGGCGACATCGGCACCAGTCCGCTGTATACGCTGCGCGAGGCGTTCCACGGGCCGCATGCGCTGCCGCTGACGCCTGCCAACGTGCTGGGCGTGCTGTCGGTGATCTTCTGGGCGCTCGTCATCGTCGTGACGTTCAAGTACGTGACGCTGGTGCTGCGCGCCGACAATCACGGCGAAGGCGGCGTGCTGGCGCTGACCGCGCTGGTTTCGCGCGGACTGGAAGGACAGCCGCGGCGGCGCTGGTGGCTGGTCGGCTTCGGCATCTTCGGCGCGGCGATGTTCTACGGCGACGGCATGATCACGCCGGCGATCTCGGTGCTGTCCGCGGTCGAGGGACTGGAGGTCATGGCGCCGGGGCTGCACCCGTTCGTCGTGCCGACGACGATCGCCATTCTCGTCGCGCTGTTCGCGATCCAGCGCCACGGCACGGGCCGCGTCGGCGCGTTCTTCGGGCCGGTGATGTGCGTCTGGTTCGTCGTGATCGCGCTGCTCGGCGTGATCGGGCATCGCGCGTGAGCCGGGCGTGCTGGCGGCGATCAATCCGCGTTACGCGATCGGGTTCTTCGTGGACCACCCGACGCTTTCGTTCCTGGCGCTCGGCGCCATCGTGCTGGCGGTGACCGGCACCGAAGCGCTCTACGCCGACATGGGGCACTTCGGCAAGTCGCCGATACGCAGGGCATGGGTCCTGTTCGTCATGCCCGCGCTGGTGCTCAACTACTTCGGCCAGGGCGCGCTGATCCTCGTCGGATCCGACCGCGGTGAAGAATCCGTTCTACCTGCTGGCGCCGGCGTGGGCGCTGCTGCCGCTGGTGGTGCTCGCGACCTGCGCCACGGTGATCGCGTCGCAGGCGGTGATTTCCGGCGCGTTCTCGCTGACCCGGCAGGCGATCCAGATGGGCTACTGCCCGCGGCTGACGATCCCGCACACGTCGGAGCGGCAGATCGGGCAGATCTACATCCCGTTCATCAACTGGGCGCTGCTGATCGCCGTGATCCTGCTGGTGATCGGATTCAGGAGCTCGAGCAATCTCGCCGGCGCGTACGGGATCGCGGTGACGCTGGCGATGCTGATCGATTCGATTTCGCTCTTCGTCGTCATGCGGCGGCTGTGGCAATGGCCGACCGCCCTCGCGCTGGCCATCGCCGTCCCGTTCATCGTGATCGACGTCGCGTTCCTCGCGTCGAACTCGCTCAAGATTCCCGAAGGCGGCTGGTTCCCGATCCTGAGCGGCATCGTCGTGTTCACGCGTGCTGACGACGTGGAAGCGCGGGCGCGCCATCCTGATGAAACGCCTGTCCGACGACGCGATGCCCCTCGACCTCTTCATCCAGAGCGTGGAAGCGTCGCCGCCCACGCGCGTCGAGGGCACGGCGATATTCCTCACCTCGTCGCTCAATTCGGTGCCGCACGCGCTGCTGCACAACCTGAAGCACAACAAGGTGCTGCACGAGCGAATCGTGTTCCTGACCGTCGTGACCGGCGACGTTCCCACGGTGCCGGTCGACGAGCGCTACGAGGCCAAGCCGCTGGGGTGCGACTTCTTCCAGATCGTCGCGCACTACGGCTTCAAGGACGACCCGGACATCCCGGAGCTTTTGGACGAGTGCGGCCGCCGCGGATTCGTCTTCGACATGATGGAGACGTCGTTCTTCGTGTCGCGGGAAACGCTGATCCCCACGGTGGCCCCCGGCATGGCGCTGTGGCGCGAGAGGCTGTTCGTGTCGATGTCGAAGAACGCGACCAAGGCGTCGGACTTCTTCCGCATTCCGTCCAATCGCGTGGTGGAGCTGGGCACGCAGGTGGAGCTCTAGACGGGGACTCCCGGGCGGCGCGTCAGCGCGCGCGGTATTTCCACTCCTTGGATTTGCCTTCCCCGATCCATTCGATCGCGGTCGCGAGGCGCTTGCTGCGCGTGTCGTCACGCTTGGCGCCGACGAGCCACTCGATGTATTCGCGGCGATGGCTCAGGCTCATCGCGTCGAAGTTTGCCTGCGCGACGCGATTTGCGCGCAGGGCCAGGGCGAGGTCGGCGGGCACTTCGGCGGCGCCTTCGGCTTGTGGCTCACTGCGCGCGGCGACTTGACGCCGGATTCGTTGAGTTCCGTCGCCTGGCGGATCAGCGCCTTCAGCGCCGCGTCCTTCGGCAGGTCGGCGAGCTTCGTTATCCGCCCGAACTGACCCATGGCTGCTTCGCCGCCAGCCTGCGCGCCCGCGTTCGCGCGCATGTCCGCGTGCCAGAAGCCGAACGCGCAATGCGTCTTGAACGCCGCCATCGAGCACAGCACCCCCTTGTGCTCGAAATGGGGAAAGCCCCACTTGATCGTTTCGATGGCCGAAGGACAGGCGGCGTGCACCAGCGTGCGCAAGTGCGTCAGGATGGGCTGCGCGAATTCGGCGGAACGGGCGATGTAGGCGTCGACGCGGTTGTCGTGAGTTCCCATGATTGTCCCCTCTGCTATCCGGAGCCGTCGTCGCCGTGGGGCGCACGGGCGGATTCTAATCCTGACGCGGATTTCGCGGGTCGCTTGCCGCGCGGACGAGACGCGAGACGTTCACGGCTGCTGTCGACGAGGGTCGATCGGGGTTGTGGCTTCGCATTGCAGTCGGGGGGATCTGAATGCGCTTCCATTCTTTCATAGTCGGCGGCATCGTGATATTCGCGAACGCGCTGGCTGCCGCCGAACCATTGCCGTCCAGCGCCGAACTCGCGAAATCGCTCGCGCCCTTGCTGGCCAAGCCGCTTCCCTCCATCGAATCCCTCGTCGGCGTCGCCATGCCGCCGCCGTCGCCGCTGATGGTCGTGGCGAGCTTGGGCGACGACGCATCGCTGCCCGATCAGGATCGCGGCTACGCGATCGGATTCACGCTGAACGAGCTGCTGTTCGACGCCGATCCCAAGCTCGACGTGGTCGCCCCCTGGCATTACCAGTACGACACGCGAATGAAGGGCGCGCCACGCGGCCTGAACCGCGACAGCGCCGCCAATGCGTATCGCGCCGCCTCGCGCGATCATGCGGATTGGTGTGCTCATGGCCGGGCAAGCGGGGCGAAGCCGATGCTGGTCGACCTTGTTGTCGACGGATGCGCAGCCGGGAAGTCGTCCCATTCCCGACGCTGGGTGATCCTCACTGACGCCGAGTGGCCCGGAGTCCTCGCGGAGATGTGCGAGTTCGCCGTCGCCAGCACCCGAGGCGAACTCGCGCCGAAGGCGCTTGCATCGTGCGGACGCGCGCGCGCAATCCGCCCCGACAGCCTGCAGGCGCTCGCGCGTTTTGGCGGCTCCAAGGAGAATCGGGCATGGGCGACGCTTGAGACGATGGTTGCCGCCGATCCGAAGTTTGCTCCCGCGGCGATCGAATATCTTTGGCGCCTGACCTACAGCGCCGAACGGCGCAACGCCTATTGGGACCGGGTGGGCGTGATCGCCGAGGGACTGCCGCAGTCAAGCGCGGTCCAGCTGCTCGCTCATTCGCAACTTGCGCGCTACTTCGGTTGGACCGTCCGCGTTGCTCCCTATCCGAGTTTCATTGCGCTCGTTCGCGAGCATCCCAATGGCTACGCGGCCTGGCTGTCCCTTGCTTCGGCGCTTGCGGGAGGTTACCCGGAGGATGCGCCGGAGGAGACGCTGCTGACGCGACTGCTGCCCAAGAAGGTGACCGATTGGCTGGTGCCGCACCCATTTCGTCCTCCCAACGAGGCGACGCATACGATGTCGCTGGCGCTGACCCTGGGCATTTATGAGCGTTGGCCGCAGTCGTATCGGACCCATTGGCAGGTGGCCTATGCGCTCCAGCGTTACGGATGGATGCTGCGTGGCGGTCGTTACTGGCAGGAGGTTTCCGCGATCGGCAGGCGCGGCTTCCCCGTATTCATCGGCTGGTCCGAGCAGTTCTTCCAATCGACGCTTCGCATCAACCCCGATGCCGACGACGCATGGTGGGGGTTGATGGTCGCCACGAAACTCAATGGTGGCGACTGGCTCGCAGTATTCGACAGGGCCGTTGAGGCCACTCCCCACGAGTGGGGGCTCTACGATTCGGCCATGAGCTACGCGATTGGGCGATGGGGCGGTGACGCCGAGACGCGCCAGCGAATCGAGAGCGCGGCGATCGCAAACAACCCGAGCGCAGCGTGGGCGAAGGAGTTGCGGACCCGGTGGGAGGCTTTTGACAAGACCGAGAAATGACGGCGCGGCGAGTGCCGGAAAAACGCCGGCTCGAGGCCGGCGTCGTGTTGCGTGCAGCGGTTGCGCGTTGTTACGATCGCGTGCGCCATCTGCCCGCGGATCGTCTTCATCGCCTTGCTCTCGATCTGGCGGATCCGCTCGGCGGACACGCCGTACTCGTCGGCCAGTTCCTGCAGCGTCGACGTCGAATCGTCCTCGCGCAGCCAGCGCGCCTCGATGATGCGGCGGCTGCGGTCGTCGAGCTTCGCGAGCGCGGTGTTGAGCCCCTTCGTGCGATTCTGGGCGTTCTGCTTGCGCTCCAGGATCCTGCCCGGCTCGTCCTCGCTGTCCGTCAGGTAGGCGATCGGCGATACGCTGTTCTCCTCGTCGCCCGGCGTCGGATCGATCGAGACGTCGCGCCCGCTCAGACGCGTTTCCATCTCGACCACTTCCTCCGGCTTGACGCCCAGGTCCTTGGCGATGGCCTTCGCCTCGGCAACCGACAGCGCGGCGGTGGTCGCCTTCATGCTGCGCAGGTTGAAGAACAGCTTGCGCTGCGCCTTGGTCGTGGCGACCTTGACCAGCCGCCAGTTGCGGAGGATGTATTCGTGCATTTCGGCGCGGATCCAATGCAGCGCGAACGAGACCAGGCGAACGCCGCGATCGGGGTCGAAGCGGCGCACGGCCTTCATGAGACCGACGTTCCCTTCCTGGATCAGGTCGGCCTGCGGCAGGCCGTAGCCGATGTAGTTGCGCGACACCGCAACGACCAGGCGAAGGTGCGACAGGACCAGCGAACGCGCCGCGTCGATGTCGTCGTGTTCCTGGAGGCGCCGTCCCAGCGCGGTCTCCTGTTCCTGCGTGAGCAGCGGGAACCGGTTCACCGCCTGGATGTAGTGATCGAGGCTGCCCAGTGACGCGGGGGTGGGGAAAGCCAGCGTCGTACTCGTCATGCCATGCCTCCAAGTTGGGGTGTCGCCGCTGCTCGTCCGAGCACGCAACCGCGAACCACCGAATTGATTTTAGCACTCAGGTCATTGGAGTGCTAAGTGTGCGGCAAGTTCCCGACCAAATCAATCGGGTTTAAGCTGGAACCTCCGTGGCGGGAGCCGCTTCCTTCGCCAGATCCAAAGCCAAATGCCATTGAAATCAACGACTAACGACGATGGTGAGTGTTCACTATCAGCAAGCGTCGCCATGGAAAGCGCCGCCGTCCGCGACTGCCGCCAACCTCTACAATGGCAGCCCCATCCAACCGAATTCGACCCTGCCTGCGTGCCATGGTTCGTCACGGCGTCTCGACCCGAGGAGAGATCTACGTCGCGCTGGTGCTGGTGGCCGGAGCCGCGCTCTGGCTGTTCACGCCGGCCTTGGCGCAGCCCGAGAACTATTTCCCGTTCGCGGACCAGCGCCCGTGGCTCGGGATACCCAACGCGGCCGATGTCCTATCCAACCTCGCGTTCGTGGCCGTCGGCGTGCTCGGGCTATACCGATTGCTGCAGGGGGAGCGGCTGCTGGCGCCGGTGGTGCGTCTCAGCCTCGGGCGTACTCTTCGTCGGCCTTTTCGCGACCGGTTTCGGATCCGCCTACTTCCACTGGAATCCGACCAACGAGACGCTGGTCGGCGACAGGTTGCCGATGACCGTCGTCTTTGCCGGCGTGTTCGGCGCGATGCTGGCCGAACGCATCAGCAGCCGCAGCGGCTTCATTGTCCTGCTGCTGATGCTGGTCGTCGGCCCGGCGAGCGTCTTGTACTGGCACGCGACCGGCGACCTGTCGCTGTATGCGGTGATCCAGTTCGGCGGCATGGCGGCGATATTGCTGTTGCTGAGCCTGACCCCGCGCGGCCACGATTCGTTTCCCTGGTGGGCGCTGATCGCCTGGTACGGCGTCGCAAAGATCGCGGAGTTCGGCGATGTCTTCGTCTGGAACGCGACCCGCGAACTGTTCGCCGGACACATGCTGAAGCACCTGGCGGCGGCGGCGGGCGGGCTGGCAATCGCCAATGCGCTGCGCGGCCCATCTGCCTCGCCGCGACGAGCCTAGCGCGGCAACGTGTTCTTGTAGATCGTCCCGTCCTTCATGATGACGACGAAATTCTTGTCCGGATTCTCGATCAGCTTGAGGTTCTCGACCGGGTTGCCGTCGACGAGCAGCAGGTCGGCAAGCGCGCCCTCCTCCACCACGCCCAGTTTGCCCGGATAAGGATTGCGCGGTCCGGACAGGCGCAGCAATTCGGCGTTGATGCCGGTCGCCATCGTCAGCACTTCGGCCGGCGTGTACCACCGGCCCATCTTGACCAGCTCGGACCCCTGCTTCGCCGCGGCGGCCGCCGAGAACAGGATGTCGGTTCCAAAGGCGGTCTTGAGCTTGTACTTTTTCGCCAGCGCGACCGTTCGCTCGGTGCCGGCATGGACCTGCTGCAGCCGCAACAGGTTGGCCGGCGCCAGCCGCGGAGGCTCGCCGTCGTCCGTGAACGGCTGGAAGGAGAGCCAGATGCCCTTTTCGGCCATCAGCTTCGCCGTCGGTTCGTCCATCAGGTGCCCGTGCTCGATGACCTTGACGCCCGCGGCGATCGCCCGCTGGATCGCGGCCGGCGTATAGGCGTGGACGGCGACGTAGGTGCCCCAGTTTTCCGCGGCCTCCACCGCGGCGCGCAATTCCGCTTCGGTGAATGTCGAGACGTCGAGCGGACTGTGCGGCGACGCCACGCCGCCGCCGGCCGTGAGCTTGATCTGCGACGCGCCCAGCAGCAGCTGCTCGCGCGCGCGAACCCGCACCTCGTCGGGGCTGTCGGCGATCGCGCTTCCGCCGATCTGCTCCCCGCGCGTCAGCGGACCTCCGATGACGCGGGGTAACTCGAAGGGCTGGCGGAAGTCGCCGTGACCGCCGGTGATGGTGATCATCGCGCCGGACGGATAGATGCGCGGGCCGATGACGAGCCCTTCGTCGATCGCGCGCTTGAGCGCGAACGACGGTCCGCCCATGTCGCGCACGGTGGTGAAGCCGCGCATCAGCGTGGCGGCCGCCTCGACGCTGGCCAGCAGGTTGGTGTAACCGACATCGCCGGTGATGGCCTCGGCCGGCGTCGGGCGCGCGAGAATCGTGTGCCAGTGATTGTCGATGAGGCCGGGCATCAGCGTGCGGCCGTTGCCGGCGATGACCGTGGCGCGCACGTCGGGCTCGATCGCGACAGGTCCCGCGGAAATGCGCGCGATGGTCTGCCCCTTGACGAGCACGTTGGTCGGCCCGGACAGCGTACCGCTCTTGCCATCGAAGACGCGTACGTTCTGGAACAGCGTCACCGGCGTCGACGGCCCCTGCTGCGCGACGCACACGCCGCACGCGGCGACGAGCAGCGTCGCGGCGATCGCCACCCGTGTCACGGCAACCATCATGGGCGTCCTTCGGAAGGGAATTGAAGGGGCCGGGCACGCGACACCCGTCGCTGGAACCGGCAGCGGCAATTCTAGCAAGTCCATACGCACAGGCTAGAATCCGCGTACTTCGAGCATCGCCAATGCGCGCCCATGAACAGCACTGAATACCGCCCGGCACCGACGTGGGGAAGTCGCGTCACGGGCGCGCTGCGCGCCATCATCCTCGGGGTCGCGCATGTCTGCGCTGCAGTGCTGTTGATCTGGGCGGCGCTGGCGATCAACTATTCGAACCTGCCATGGCCGTGGCTGCGGCTGGCATTGGCGGTGGCTTTCGCCGCTTTCGGCATCTGGGCTTTGTGGATCGCGCGCAGACCGCGCATGCGCTGGGTGCTCGCGGGACTCTTTCTCGTCGTGTGCGCGTGGTGGGCGACCATCCTGCCATCGCACGACCGCGATTGGCGCCGCGACGTCGCGGTGATGCCGCACGCCGTGATCGACGGCGACCGCGTGCGCATCACGGGAGTTCGCGATTTCGACTACCGGAGCCGGAACGACTTCACGCCACGCTACCTGGAGCGCGAAGTGTCGCTGTCGCATCTGACCGGCGTGGACTTCTACGTGTCGTTCTGGATGGAAGGCCCCATCGGGCACACGTTCCTGAGCTTCATGTTCGACAACGCTCCGCCGCTGAGCATCTCCATCGAGACGCGGCCCGAGGCGCACGAAGGCTATTCGCCGCTGGCGTCGATGTTCAAGCAATATGAACTCATCTACATCGTCGGCGAAGAGCGCGACCTGGTCCGCCTGCGCACCAACTACCGCGACGAGGAAGTGTTTCTCTACCACCTGGCCATTTCGCCGGAGGCCGCGCGGCGGTTGTTCCTCGTGTATCTCGAGCGGATCAACGAACTCTACGGGCAGGCCGAGTGGTACCACCTGCTCTCCAACAGCTGCACGATCAACATCGTCAGGTATGCGAACGTCGCCGGCCGGACCGGCGGACTCGACATCCGGCATGTGCTCAACGGTTTGATCGACCGCTATTTCTACAACACCGGCCTCGTCAACACGTCGCTGGGTTTCGACGAATTGCGCCGTCGCTCCAACATCACGGAGATTTCACGCGCGGCCGGCAATGGCGACGATTTCCCGCAGCGGATACGCGCGAACCTGCCCCCGGCGCGGCCCTGACGTCAGGACGATGGAGGCAGCAGCGCGTCGACGAACTCGCGCGCGACGAAGGGACGCAGGTCGTCGACCGCCTCACCCACGCCGATGAAGCGCAGCGGCACCGGGTGCTGCTTGGCGATCGCGGCGACAACGCCGCCGCGGGCGCTTCCATCCAGTTTCGTGACGATGAGACCGGTGAGGCCGACGGCTTCGTCGAACGCCCTCACCTGCGCCAGCGCGTTCTGGCCGGTGTTGGCGTCGAGGACGAGCATCACCTCATGCGGCGCCCCCGCTTCGGCCTTGCCCAGGACGCGTTTCACCTTGCGCAGCTCCTCCATCAGGTGCGCCTGCGTCGGCAGCCGCCCGGCCGTATCCGCGAGCACGACGTCTAGCCTTCGCGCGCGCGCCGCGGCCACCGCGTCGAACATGACGGCCGCCGGGTCGCCGCCCGCCTGCTGGATCACGGCGACGCCGTTGCGCTCGCCCCACACCACGAGTTGCTCGCGCGCCGCCGCGCGGAACGTGTCGCCGGCCGCGAGCAGCACGGACAGGTTCTGCGACTGCAGCCATTTCGCAAGCTTGCCGATCGACGTCGTCTTGCCCGCGCCGTTGACGCCGGTGAGCATGATCACGAAGGGCCGCTGCGGACCGACGACCAGCGCTTGCTCTAGCGGCGCGATGAGCTCGACCATCGCTTCCGCCAGCGTTTCGCGCGGATCGGCGTTCGCCCCTGCGCGCTTCCAGCGCACGCGCAGCGCCTCGAGCAGGTGATCCGTCGCGTCGACGCCGACATCGGCGCCGAGCAGCGCATTCTCCATTTCTTCCAGCGCCGCGTCGTCCAGCACCCGGCGCACGAAGACGTCGCCGAGCGCGCCGGCAATCTTTGCGCGCGACAGGCCAAGCCCCGCCTTGAGGCGCTCGGTCCACGACGGCTTGTCCGGCGCGGGCGTTTCGGCGGGGGCTTTCTTGAACAGGTCGAACATCGGGGAACCGGCTGTTGGAGCACAGTGCGCCGTCGCTAAGGACGGGCGGAGGCTAGAATTCTACCGGTTCGCGTTTCCACGACCTTCCTAACTCCCACGATGCCCGCCGCAACCGCCAATCGCGTCCGCATCATCGGCGGCCGATTCCGCGGCCGCGTGATCCGCTTTCCCGCGGCCGCCGGCTTGCGCCCGACGCCGGATCGCGTGCGCGAAACGCTGTTCAACTGGCTGGGCCAGGACCTGACCGGGCAGCGTACGCTGGACCTTTACGCCGGAAGCGGCGCGCTGACGCTCGAGGCGCTGTCGCGCGGCGCGGAACGCGCGGTCGCGGTCGATCGCAATCCGGACCTTGTGGCCGCGCTGATCGAAACCGCCAAGGTTTTCGGCGCCACCGGACTCGAGGCGCACGCCGCCGACGCACGCCGCCAACTTTCCCGGGATGCCAGCCGGTATGACGTGATTTTTCTGGATCCGCCCTTCGCATCGGACGAATGGTCGTGGCTGCTGCCGGCCTGCGAGGAACGCCTGGCCGGCGCGGGGTACATCTATGCAGAGGCCGGCCGCGAACTCGGCGCGACGGGCGGACTCGGCGTCTGGCGCCACGCCAAGGCCGGCGCCGTGCATTATCATCTGTTCACCCGGGCCGACGGCGTGGCGTCCGGCCGCACCCCTCCTGCCCCCCCGACATGATAAAAGTCGTCTATCCCGGCACGTTCGATCCGTTCACGAGCGGCCACGAAGACCTGGTGCGGCGAGCGTCGCGCGTCTTCGATCACGTCATCGTCGGCGTGGCCGACAGCGAATCGAAGCGGCCGATGTTCTCCTCGTCGGAGCGGGTGGCGATGGCGCGGGACACGCTGGCACCGCTCTCCAACGTCGAGGTCATCGGCTTCTCGGCGTTGCTGATGGACTTCGTCCGGCAACAGGGGGCGAAGATCATCCTGCGCGGATTGCGCGCCGTATCGGACTTCGAATACGAGTTCCAGATGGCCGGAATGAACCGCCACCTGCATCCCGATGTCGAAACGCTGTTCCTGACTCCTTCGGAGCAGTACACGTTCATCTCGGCGACGATCGTCCGCGAGATCGCGCGGTTCGGCGGCGACGTCTCGCATTTCGTGCCGGCGATCGTCGACGCGCGCATCCGGGCGCGCGTGGCGGAGATCAACGTCGGCAAGCACGCTTAAGCGTCGCGGGGCAATATCCGATGGCTTTGATGATCACCGACGAATGCATCAACTGCGACGTGTGCGAGCCCGAGTGCCCGAACGCCGCGATCTCGCAGGGAACGGAGATCTATGTGATCGACCCCGCCAAATGCACCGAGTGCGTCGGCCACTTCGATGCGCCGCAGTGCCGCGAGGTGTGCCCGGTCGACTGCATCCCGGTATCTCCCGACCACGTCGAGACGCCCGCGCAATTGCGGCTGAAATACGAAGGCCTGATGGCCGTCAAGGTCGCGGGCTGATCATCGCCGCTGGCGGACCAGCGCCACCAGCTGGTCGAACGCCTTTCCCCATCCGTCGTGGAAGCCCATCGCCTCGTGCTGCTTGCGGCTGTCCTCGTCACCGTGGATCACCAGCGCCGTGTACTTGGTGCCGGGCCCGCTGGGCTCGAGCGAAATGACCGCGGTGAACGCGAAGTCGACGCCGGGACATGCGACGGCGCGGTGGGCGGGCCGGTAGCCGGGCTCCAGCGCATTGGTCCAGACCAACTTCCGGTTCGGCACGATCTCGAGGTAGCAGCCGGAGTTCGGGAACTCCTGCCCTTCAGGCGAGCGCATCGTCGTGCGGAAGATGCCGCCGGGACGAAGGTCGATTTCGCAATCGACGGTGGTCCACGGCGCGGGCGTGAACCACTTCATCAGGATCGAGGGCGTGGTCCATGCGCGCCAGACCAACTCCGGCGGGACATCGACGATGCGCTCGAAGACGAGGTCGAGTCGGGGATCGGCCTGGTGCACGATCGGGGAAGTCATTTCGCATCCTCCTTCAGGGTTTTGAGCACATCGTCGAGTTGGTCCAGTCGGCATTCCCAGGCCTCGCGCTGCTTCGCCATCCATCGTTCGGCGGCCTGCAACGGTTGCGGCGCCAGCCGATAGGTGCGCACGCGCCCGCTTTTGCGGGACCGGACCAGGCCGCAGCTCTCCAGCACGTCCAGATGCTGTGAAAACGATGGCAACGCCATCCCGAACGGCTGCGCGAGCTGGCTGACCGCCGCGGGGCCGGCGCCGAGGCGCTCGAGCACGGCGCGGCGCGTAGGGTCCGCGAGGGCGTGGAAGACCCGGCTCAGTTGCGTCGATTGATTCAATTGCTGCGTCGATTGGTTAGGCATTTGCCTAACTATATGCCGTACGCGGCCGCGGCGTCAACGGCCCGTGCGGTTGCCGCGCGACCGGGCTGCGAATGAGTGCTGCGCCAACGAAAACGGCCCGCGATCGCGGGCCGTCTGCGGCTGCATGGCGAACTCAGGCGTTGGCGGCCAGCGGCAGCGTATCGGGATACATGACGATTGCGTCGACGCTGCTGACTTCCTGCATGAGTTCCTTGATCTGAAGCGCGATGGCGGCTTCCTGCTGCTCCAACTCGACGATGCGCTCCTCCAGCTCGCCGCTGGCGTGGTGAATGCGCTTGATGCTCTCGAGGCGCCGGCGCAGCTGCAGGTGGTGTTCGCGGACCTGCGTTTCCAGCGGCGACATGACCGCCTTGAGCCACGCCTCGACGTCGCGGTTGGCAACGTCGTAGACGTGCTTCACGCGTGACGCGACGGTTTCGAAGAAGCGCTTCATCAGCGCGAACTTGGCCTTGCTGACCATGTTCCACAGCGTGTTGAAGTGCGTGTTGTACGCGCGTTCGAGCCGCTCGATTTCCTTCTGGTACTTGAGCACCGAGAACTGCGGCGGGTTGAACGGCTCGAGCCCGTGCTCCTTGCCGAAGCGCGTATACATCGCGCGCATCATGTCGTGGATCTCGCCGGCCTGGCGCGCCGCCGCGTCCAGGTCGCTGCGGATCCCGGCGAAGAATTCGCTCATCGCCCCGCGCACACCCTTGGTGAACGGGCTGTCCTCGATGCTGCGGCGGGTGCGGCTCGCGTTGGCGCGCAGCGCCTCCAGGCCGATGTGGTCGAACAACTCGTTCGTCTGCTGCGTGAACACATTGCGCAGCGCCGTATAGCGGGCGAGGCCGCGCTCGAACAGTTCCTTCTCCTCGCGCACGCGCTCCATCATGTGCCCGACGACGTCCTGGTTCTTGCCGCGCAGCGCGGTCAGTTCCGCGAGTTGCTCCTCGATGCCCGCGACGCGAGCGTCGAGAATCGAGCGCACGCCCGCGGCGAGCGCGCGCAGCTCCGCCTGCGACGCCGCGCCCACGATGTCGCGCTTGGCGGGGATGAGCTTCTGCGACAGCGAGTGCTCGAGCGCCGGGAGCCGGCTGCGCGCAAGCAATGCATCGTCGCCATTGACCTTGGCGAGCAGCGCCTTCTGCGCCGATGCCGCGAACACCTGCGAGCCGGGAACACCGAGCATCTGCGCGGTGTTGCGCATCTGCCGGTTGATTTCCGCGTTGATCTCGGCCTCGGACTTCAAGTCGTCCCACAGGCCGTCGATCTTGTTCAGGATGACGAGGCGGCCGGCCTTGGTTGCCGGGTCGTCGCCGGCCAGGTGCTGGTTCCACACCTCGAGGTCGGTCTTGGTCACGCCGGCGTCGGCGGCCAGGATGAACAGCACCGCGTGCGCATTCGGCAGCAGGTTCAGCGTGAGCTCGGGTTCGGTGCCGATCGCGTTCAATCCCGGCGTGTCGAGGATCACCAGCCCCTGCTGCAGCAGCGGGTGCGGGAAATTGATCACGGCGTGGCGCCAGCACGGGATGTCGATCGTGCGCCCGTCGTCGTCCTCGAGCGCCGCGAGCATGTCCTCCTCGCCATCGCCGAAGAGCCCGTACTTGCGGGCGAGGTCCACCGGCACGCGCTTGACCTGCGACACGCGGCCCAGCACTTCGCCCATCTTCTCGGCATTGCCCAGGTCGAGCGGGAACGTCACCCACTCGTCGGCGTAATTCTTGAATTCGGAAACCGTGGCGTCCTTCAACCGCGTTTCGATCGGCAGCAGCCGGATCGACGGCGGGCGCGCGGCGTCGTAGAGAAGCTCGGTCGGGCACATCGTCGTGCGGCCGGCGGACGACGGCAGCAGGCGCTGGCCGAAATCCGCGAAGAAGATCGCGTTGATGAGTTCGGACTTGCCGCGCGAGAACTCCGCGACGAACGCGACGATGAGCTTGTCCTGGTGCAGCCGCTCCAGCAGCTGCTGGACTCTGAGGTCGACCTGGGCGTCGGCCAGGTCGTGTTGCTGCAGCCAGTCGTGCAGGCCGGAGATGCGTCCGGACAGCCGGCGGCGCCACTCGCTATAGGCCTCGAAACGGGCAGCCAGATCTCGTGAATGGGCCATGGTCGGTAAGGGGCTGCTCTTGGGGTCGGATTTGTGGCGGGTGGGGTTGTCAAGCACAAGTCATGCCGAATTGGACGCCTTGGCGCCGGACGGTAACGCCGCCGCGAGACCGACAGAGCGGACTATAGCCTCATCCGCCGCTCCAGGGCATCGATCCGGGATGAGTCCCGCCGACGGACGACCGCCCAAACGCGTCGCCCCATGCCGTCCTGGGCAGGTCAGCGCTGGCAGGCGGGACAATAGAACGAGGCGCGGGCGCCCAGCCTCCGGTGCCGGATCGGCGTCCGGCATTTCCGGCAGGGCTCGCCTTCCCTGGCGTAGACAAAGTAGTCGAGCTGGAAGTAGCCCGGTTCGCCCTCCGCGTCGACATAGTCCCGCAGCGTGCTTCCGCCCTTCGCGATCGCCTCGGTCAGCACGTCGCGGACCTCGGTGACCAGCCGCGCGAGGCGTGGCCGCGACACCTTGCTGGCCCGGGTCGTCGGCCGGATGCCGGCCCGGAACAGCGATTCGTTCGCATAGATATTGCCCACGCCGACGACGAGGTGGCTGTCCATGAGCGCGAGCTTGATCGCCGCGCTGCGCGATCGCGTCATCCGCCAGAAGTAGTCGGCGTCGAATGCCTGATCGAACGGTTCGGGCCCGAGATCGCGAAGCAGCGGGTGGGACAGGGCGGGGTCCGGCGCCCAGAGCATCGCGCCGAAGCGCCTGGGGTCGTGATAGCGGAGGAGCGAGCCGTCGTCGAACACGATGTCGACGTGGTCATGGGCGCGCCGCGCAGGCGGTTTCGCGTAGGCCCGCAGGCTGCCCGTCATCCCGAGGTGCACCAGCAGCGACCCGTCGCCGACGCGGAACAGCAGGTACTTGCTCCGTCGCGACAGGGCGTCCACGGTGCGCCCTTCCAATCTTTTCGGCAGGTCGCGAGGAACCGGCCACCGCAGGCGGCGGTCGTACACGATCAGCTTGGCGATTCGGCGTCCCAGGACACTCGGCGCCACGCTGCGGCGGGTGGTCTCGACTTCGGGCAGTTCGGGCATCGCGGCGGCGGGGTGGCGGGGGTGTGCTTCCGGCATTTGTTGCGCCGCCCAATATAGCCTAACATCGACCGCCTGCCGGTCTACCTGCAACCACTCGAGTCCGTATGGCGCGCATCCCGTTCCCGCTTCGCCGTTCCATCCTTCCGCTGCGCGCGCCGCTGTGCGTCGCGGTCGTCGCCGCGTGTTCGCTGATGGCGCCTTGGCACGCCGGTCGCGCAACAGCTGCCGCCGGAGGGCGCCGGCCGCATCGCGGCGGACAAGGCCCAGCCTCCCGGCTCGAATGCGGGACTCTCGGCGGAACTGTTCTACAAATTCATGCTGGCGGAAGTCGCGCTGCAGCGAGGCGACATGCCGGTTGCGGCCCGCGCCTACTATGAGGCCGCGCGCGAAATGCGCGACGCGCGGGTGGCGCGGCGCGCCACGGAAATCGCGCTCGCGTCGCGCCAGCGCGCACTCGCCATAGAATCCGCCACCCTTTGGGCCGCGCTCGACCCCGAAGCCATGCGCCCGAAGCAGATCGTGGCGTCGCTGAGCAGCGGAGCATCCGGCAAGGATCTGGCGGAAAGCGGCGTCGACGACGAAATCCGCGACCGGCTCCAGAAGCTGCTGAGCGATGCCGCGGTGTCCGGCCAGGGCGTCGGCGAGGTCTTCCTGCAAATCAATCGGTACCTCGCGCAGCAGCCGGAGCGCAAGCAGGTCTACGAACTGATCCGTTCGCTCGCCAAGCCATACCCGGCCAACCCGGAGGCGCATTTCGCCGTCGCGTACGCGGCGTTCGGCGCGGAAATTCCCGCCAGCGAAGGTGTCGACCCGGCGTTGGCGGAGGTCAACCGGGCGCTTGAACTGAAGCCCGCCTGGGAGCGGGCGGCGCTGCTCAAGGCCGATATCCTCGCGCGCGCTTCGCCGGAATCGGCCGTCGCGTTCCTCAAGCAGTTCGTCGCCGCCAATCCGGACGCCAAGTCCGCCGCCGGCGCGCTGGCGCAGGTCTATGTCGAGCAGAAGCGCTATGCGGAAGCACGCGCCATATTCCAGAAGCTTTGGGACAACGAGCGCAGCGCCAGGGAATACGAGTTCGGCGTCGCCGCCATCTCGATGCAAATGAAGGATTGGGCGACGGCCGAGGCGCTTTTCACCGACCTGCACAAGGCCGGCTACGGCGAGAACGGCGTCGTGGAACTCTACCTGGGGCAGGTCGCCGAGGAGTCCGGCCGCTATCAGGAGGCGATCGACCGCTACCAAGCCGTGCCCGAAGGCGAGCGCGCGTGGATCGCCAAACTGCGCATCGCGGCGATGATGGGGAAGCTGAAGCGCGTTCCCGAAGCGCGCCGTTACCTGGCGGACCTGCCGGCGGTGACGATCGACCAGCGCGTGCAGGTGCGCCAGACCGAAGCCGCGCTGCTGCGCGATGCCAACGACAACAAGGCAGCCTACGCCGTGCTGAAGCAGGCGCTCGTCGAGCATCCGGACACGCCGGACCTGCTCTATGACGCGGCGATGGTCGCGGAAAAGCTGGACATGATCGACGAGGCCGAGACCAGCCTGCGCCGCGTCGTCGAATTGAAGCCGGAGGATGCGCAGGCGCTGAATGCGCTTGGGTACACGCTCGTCGACCGCACGCCGCGCACGAGCGAAGGCTTCGCCCTCATCGAGAAGGCCTACAAGCTCGCGCCCGAGGATCCATTCATCCTCGACAGCATGGGCTGGGCGTTCTATCGCCTCGGCAAGCTCGAGGACGCCGAAGTCTACCTTCGCCGCGCGATGACGCAGCGCCCGGACGCGGAGATCGCCGCGCACTTGGGCGAGGTGCTGTGGAAGAAGGGCGACCCCGAAAAGGCGCATGAAGTCTGGCAGTCGCAGCTCCAGTCCTCGCCGCAGAACGAAGTGCTGCTCGAAACGGTGCGCCGCTATTCGAAGTGAGTGCGGCGCGTTCGCGCGTCGCCGGACGTTTCGCCGTGATCAACGCGTCGAAGTTCAATTGCGTCGCGCTCGCCTGCGCGGCGTTCGTCGTGTCCGCGTGCACGACCGTGCCGCCGCGTCCCGCGCAGCCGGCCGTATCGACGGCTGATGAGCCCTTCGCGGTCGACGGCAGGTTGTCGGCCCGGCGCGGCCAGGAAGGCGCCACGGCCAATTTCGCATGGAAACACGACGATGCCCGCGACCGCATCGACTTCTCGTCGCCGTTCGGGCAGGTCTATGCGCGAATCGACGGCGGCAAGGATCGCGTCGTCGTCGAGCGTCCCGGCGGCGCGACCGAAACCTACGCGGACTGGAATTCGATGACGCTCGCGCTGCTGGGCGCGCCGGTCCCCGTGGACCAGCTCGCGTTCTGGATTCGCGGCGCGGCGCGCGACGGCGCCTCCGCCTCGGTGGAACGCGATGCGCAGGGCCGCGTGCTCGTGCTGCGGCAGCAGGCGTGGGAGATCGTCTACGCCTATCCTGACGACGCATCGTCCGCGCGGCCGTCGCGCGTGACGCTGCGCCGGCAGGATGCCGAACCCGTCGAGGTCCGCGTCGTCGTCGATCGCTGGAGCGCCGCGCAGGCGGCGCCGTGAATGCGCGCAATCGGACGGACATGAAGCGTCTCGTCGTTCCCGCGCCGGCCAAGGTCAATCTGTTCCTGCACGTCACCGGACGGCGCGCGGACGGTTATCACACGCTGGAGTCGCTGATCGCGCTGGTCGATCTCGCCGACACGATCACGCTTGACCGGCGCGACGATGGCGTGATCCGGCGCGAAGGCGACGTCGCGGGCGTGCCGGAGGACGTGGACCTCGCGGTGCGCGCCGCGCGGGCGCTGCAGGCGGCCACCGGATCGCGCTATGGCGTGGAGATCGCGCTCGCCAAGCGCATACCGCTGGGAAGCGGCTTGGGCGGCGGCAGTTCCGATGCGGCGAGCGTGCTCCTCGCGCTGAATCGCCTCTGGGAAGCTCTGCCTGCCGCGCGCCGAATTGTTGCGCCTGGCGTTGAGCCTGGGCGCCGACGTTCCGCTGTTCGTCGCCGGCGAGAACACCGTCGCGCGCGGCATTGGCGAGGTGCTGACACCGGTATCGCTGCCGCAATGCTTCGTGGCGCTTGCATTCCCTGCCGCCGCGGTGCCGACCGCCGACATCTTCCAGGCACCGGAATTGACACGCTCGACCGCGTCGGCGAAAATAGACGTCTTTTCCGAGGGTTATGGCCGGAATGATCTCGCGCCCGTGACGGCTGCCCGATTCCCCGCCGTGGCCTCGGCCATCAAAGCGCTGTCGCGCGCGTCGCCGCAGGCGCGGATGACAGGTTCCGGGGCGTGCGTCTTCGCGGCATTTCCTGCCGAGCACGAAGCGCAGCGCGCGCTGGCGCTGCTGCCGAAGGACATGCGCGGATGTGTCGCCCGGACGCTCGCACGACACCCGCTGGCGGCGTTTGCATGATCGCCGGCCACGATAGAATTCCAGTTTCCGCTGGGGAGTCGCCAAGTGGTAAGGCACCGGATTTTGATTCCGGCATTCGTAGGTTCGATCCCTACCTCCCCAGCCATCCCCATCACAAATTGGGCTGCGCGGCCCGACAGCATTGTCGTGCTCATTGGCAAATGAGGCTCGCCCCTCGCTGCAACGTCTAGGCGCTATCTCAGGGCTCGCTGCGGGCCTGCATTTGCCAACAGCGGCTCTCGGGCCGCTCGCCCGCATTTTGAGACGGGGATCTGCGTCCCGCGCGTTTCGTTTTTTGTTGCTCGGCCACGACGCAATTTAGGGGACAATCGCTGCCATGGCCTTTGAACGCATGCGCATCTTCACCGGCAACGCGAACCCCAAGCTCGCGGCGGCCGTGTGCAAGCACCTGAACGTCAGTCTCGGGCGCTGCCAGGTCGGCCGCTTTTCCGACGGCGAAGTGATGGTCGAGCTGATGGAGAACGTGCGCGGCCGCGACGTGTTCATCCTGCAGTCCACGTGCGCGCCGACCAACGACAACCTGATGGAGATCATGGTGATGGTCGATGCGCTGAAACGCGCATCGGCAGCGCGGATCACCGCGGCCATCCCGTATTTCGGCTATGCGCGGCAGGACCGCCGGCCCGCGCTCGGCGCGAGTCGCGATCACCGCCAAGGTCGTCGCCGACATGCTCTCCACGGTCGGCGTCAACCGCGTGATGGTGATGGACCTGCACGCCGACCAGATCCAGGGCTTCTTCAACATCCCCGTCGACAACATCTACGCCACGCCGATCCTGCTGGGCGACCTGTGGAAGCGCAACTACGAGGACCTGATCGTCGTGTCGCCGGACGTGGGCGGCGTCGTGCGCGCGCGCGCCATCGCCAAGCGCCTCGACTCCGACCTGGCGATCATCGACAAGCGGCGCCCGAAGGCCAATGTGTCCGAGGTGATGAACATCATCGGCGACGTCGACGGGCGCATCTGCGTCATCATGGACGACCTGGCCGACACCGCGAACACGCTGTGCAAGGCGGCGTCCGCGCTGAAGGAACGCGGCGCCAAGAAGGTGGTGGCGTACTGCACGCACCCCGTGCTGTCCGGGGGCGCGGTCGAGCGCATCGCGACGTCGGACCTGGACGAGGTGGTGGTCACCGACACCATCCCGCTGACGGCGGAGGCGGAAGCCTGTCCGCGCATCCGCCAGCTGTCCTGCGCCCAGTTGCTGGCGGAGACGATGACGCGCATTTCGAACGAGGAGTCGGTGAGCTCGCTGTTCACGGACTGAGGCGCGAGCAGCCGGAGCGGCCCCGATGCGGGGTCCGAGCAATCGAGTCCGGGTTGGCAATCGGCTCCGAATCGGGTTATAATTCAAGGCTTTCCCGCTGCCGGGCTGGCAGTTCCACATGCCCGGGGCGAGTTGTCGCCAACCACTCGAACACGAGGCGGACGACCGGACGCAGCGCCCTTTGCTTAACGGCGAAGGCCGCGCCGACGGAAGGCCGCAGACAACCGGAGCAGTCCATGAGCAACATCGAATTCACCGCGTTCCCGCGCAACACCGAAGGCCGGGGCGCGTCGCGCCGCATGCGCCGCGCAGGCAAGGCCCCTGGCATCGTCTACGGCGGCACGGTGGCGCCCACGCCGATCGAACTCGACCACAACGCGCTGTTCCATGCGCTGCGCGGCGAGGCGTTCCACTCGTCGATCCTGACCATGAAGCTCGACGGCGGGGCGACCAAGGTGCTGCTGCGCGACGTGCAGATGCACCCGTTCCGCAACGAAATCCTGCACGTGGATTTCCAGCGCGTCGACGAGAACAAGAAGATCCACATGAAGGTGCCGCTGCACTTCGTCAACGGCGAGCAGTCGCCGGCCGTGAAGCTGTCGGCCGCGATCATCAGCCACGTGACGACGGACCTGGACATCACGTGCCTGCCCAAGGACCTGCCGGGCTTCATCGAGATCGACCTGTCGGAGCTGGAAGTCGGACACGCGCTGCACGTCTCGTCGGTGAAGCTGCCGCCGGGCGTGACGGTCGTGACCCGCGGCAAGACCGATCCGGTCGTCGCGGCGGCCATCGTCCCGCGTGCGCAGGTCGAGACGGAAGAGGAAATTGCCGCAACCGCCGAAGCCGCGGCTGCCGCAGCGGCAGCGCCGGAGCGCGGCCAAGGCGCGGCCGACAGGCGGCGGACGACAAGGGCGGCGACAAGGGCGGCGACAAGAAGGACGACAAGAAAGACGCCAAGAAGGACGACAAGAAGAAATAGTCGCCGGCTGCGGCCGCATTCGAGAGGCAGGCCCGCGAAACCTACGCGGGCCTTCTTTTTTGCGCTGCTCGATTCGACCGGACCGTCGCGAAGCCGATCATGAACACGCCCATCCGCCTCGTCGCCGGCCTCGGCAACCCGGGTCGCGAATATGCGGGCACCCGCCACAACGCGGGGTTCTGGTTCGTCGACGAGCTGGCGGGCAGGCTCAACGCGACCTTTGCTGCCGAGGCAAAGTTCGGCGGCGACGTCGCGAAGGCGGGCGCGTTGCGGCTGGTGAAGCCGATGACGTTCATGAACCTTTCCGGACGCGCGGTCGCGGCGGCGGCGCGGTTCTTCGGAATCCTGCCGGCCGAGATCCTGGTCGTCCACGACGAGCTCGACCTGATGCCCGGCAAGGCGAAGATGAAGTTCGGCGGCGGGCATGCCGGCCACAACGGATTGCGCGACATCCAGGCGCAACTGGGCTCGGCGGATTTCTGGCGCCTGCGCATCGGCATCGGCCATCCGCGCGATTCGGAACTCTCGCAGCAGGAAGTCGTCGACTACGTGCTGAAGCCGCCGCGCGCCGAGGAGCGCACGGCGATCGACGAGGCGATGCTCCGCGCGCTGAAGGCGTGGCCGGCGATCGCGCAAGGCGACATGGAAGACGCGATGATGACGCTGCACACGATGAACAAGGATTCGAAAACTTCCAGTGGACCCGGTCCGGCGTAGCCGGCCCGATTTTGGGGTGATGGCATGAGCTTGAAGTGCGGCATCGTGGGATTGCCGAACGTCGGCAAGTCGACGCTTTTCAACGCGCTGACCAAGGCCGGCATCGCCGCCGAGAACTATCCGTTCTGCACGATCGAGCCCAACGTCGGCATCGTCGAGGTGCCCGACCCGCGGCTCGCGGCGCTGGCCGCCATCGCCAAGCCGGAGCGCGTGATGCCGGCGGTCGTGGAGTTCGTCGACATCGCCGGCCTCGTGGCCGGCGCGTCGAAGGGCGAGGGCCTCGGCAACAAGTTCCTCGCCAACATCCGCGAGACCGACGCGATCGCGCACGTCGTCCGCTGCTTCGTCGACGACAACGTCGTCCACGTGACCGGCAGGCGTCAATCCGGTCTCCGACATCGAGACGATCAACACCGAGCTGGCGCTGGCCGACCTTGCGGCCGTCGAGAAGCAGGTCGCCAAGGCCGAAAAGCCCGCGCGGGCGGGCGACAAGGAAGCGCAGCGCATCCTGGCCGTCTTGCGCAAGGTCGAGGCGGTGCTCGATACGGGCCGGCCGGCGCGGACCGCCGACCTCTATCCGGAGGAGAAGGACGTGCTGCGCTCCGTTCTTCCTGCTGACGATGAAGCCGACGATGTACGTGGCGAACGTCGCCGAGCACGGCTTCCACGACAACCCGCTGCTCGCCGCCGTCGAAGCGCACGCGGCGAAGGAAGGCGCGCCCGTGGTGTCGGTGTGCGCGGCGATGGAGGCCGAGATCGCCGACCTGTCCGGCGAGGACAAGCGCGTGTTCCTCGAGGACATGGGCGTGACCGAGCCGGGACTCGACCGCGTGATCCACGCCGGCTACAAGCTGCTCGGGCTCGAGACGTACTTCACCGTCGGGCCGAAGGAAGTGCGCGCGTGGACGATCCACCACGGCGACACCGCGCCCAGGCGGCCGGCGTGATCCACACCGATTTCGAGAAGGGCTTCATCCGCGCCGAGGTGACCGCCTACGACGACTTCATCGGCGTGCAAGGGCGAGCACGGCGCCAAGGAGGCGGGCAAGATGCGCCTCGAAGGCAAGGAGTACGTCGTCAAGGACGGCGACGTCATGCACTTCCGCTTCAACGTCTGACGAACCCTTCGACGCGCCAGCGCCGAAAAACAAAGCGCCCCGCGGGGCGCTTTGTCTCGACAGAGAGCGGGCTATCGAGTGCGGCGGCGACGCGCAGCGCGAAGCCAGGCTCGCGATACCCAGCAGTGCCAGCGACGTCGGCTCGGGCGCGGTCAGGCGCGCATCGTTGTCGGTGTCCTGCGAAAAGAGGAAGCTCGCACGCGGTCCGGTGCCGTCAAGGTAAACGATCTGCATCGAATGATAGAGGTCGCCGACCGGAGCATCGGGGATGATCGCGACGGGATCGTTATAGGTGACATAGATCACACCATCGGCGGTGGCGAAATCGCGGCCCTGCGCTGATCCGTCAGTTCCCGGATTCGGGTTCGTCCGGTCGAACAGCGTGAACGGTCCGCCGTTGAGCTCGAGACTGCACCAGTTGTCCGAGGCTGGTTGTTGGCATCGAACACGAAGCTCCACGCGTTGGCGTTGAACGTGTCGCCCGTGACCGAAAGCGACCAGCCGGTGCCGGTGACGCCGCCCGACGTGGCCCCGGTATCCGCCCAGGCAAGCGTGTGCACGCAACCGGCAACCGAGAAGCACGCGGAGACCAGCATGCCATCCATCATGCTGCCAAGGGTTGCGAATCCCGTGAGGCCCGGAATGTCGTCCTGGTTTCCTCCCGTGAAGTAGTTGATCGTCGCACCGCTGGCAGGCGCGCTGAGCGCGGCGGCAATGCGATGGTCGCAAGCAGTCGTTTGATCATGATTACCATTCCTTCGCGATGATGACGGCAAGTACATAAGCAACGGGCGCACCAATGGCCAAAACGTCAGTATTTTCATGAGGTTGGAATGTGGCTTCCGCCAATGGGCGGCCGCTTTGTAAAGACTGCCGACATGAGGCTCAGTGACTTCGCGCGATGCCGAGCGGGCACGTCGAGCCACCAAGATAGAATCGATGCGCGCCCTGGACCGTCGGGATCAATCAGACGCTGGGCCGTGAAAATGCGGGTATCAATGAGGGCTGGATTCTGGATTACTTGTCTTGTGAGACAGGCTGTATGCGGCCGCCAAGTCAAGACGACGCTTCGATTCCTGGCCATGAAATGGCTTTCGCCGGCGCTCGGCATTGTCGGCGTGGCCGTGCTGGTCGCGTGCGCCGACGCGCCTCGCGTGGCCGCGCCGCGCATCGCGGTCGAGACCGTGCGGCTGGAGCGGATCACCGGAACGGAGGCCACGTTCGAGGTGATGCTCAACCTCAGCAATCCCAACGCGCGCGAGATCGCCGTCAACGCCGTCGACGCCAACCTGACCATTGAAGACGTGCCGGTCGGCAGCGCGACGCTGGTGTCGCCGCTGCGGCTGCCGGCCAACGGCGAGACGACGGCAGCGGTGCAGGCGCGCGCCGGCATCTCCGCGGTGCTGCGCGTCGCCGCGGAAATTCGCGCAGCGGGCGCGGGAGCAAAGGGGTACCGGCCAACCCGTGCGGCTCCGCTATGCGGTTTCCGGAACCGCCATCGCTCGAAGGCGGCTGGTCCATCCCGTTCTCGCGCAGCGCCGAATTCGTGATGAACGCGCCCGCGACGCTCTTCGCGATGACCACGCTCAAGTTCACCAAGATGCAGGGCCTGGGCAACGACTTCGTCGTGCTGGACGGCATCCGCCAGCGCGTCGAGCTCTCGCCGCGCAGCTGCGCCTGCTCGCGGATCGCCGCTTCGGCGTCGGCTGCGACCAGGTGCTGCTGGTCGAGCGCGCGACGGGCGACGCGGACTTCCGCTACCGGATCTTCAACGCGGACGGCGGCGAGGTCGAGCAGTGCGGCAACGGCGCGCGCTGTTTCGTGATCTTCGTCCGCGACCAGGGGCTCACGAGCAAGCGCGAACTGCGCGTGGAGACCGCCGGCGGACTCATCGTGCCCGCGGCTCGAAGACGACGGGCAGGTCACCGTCGACATGGGCGTGCCGCGGTTCGCGCCGGAGGACGTGCCGTTCACGGGCGGCGAGGGCGCCGTCGACGAGACGCTGGACGTGGACGGCGTTGCGGTCCGCATGTCCGTGCTGTCGATGGGCAATCCGCATGCGGTGCAGGTGGTGGCCGACGTGGACGCCGCGCCGGTGGCGACGCAGGGGCCGCGGATCGAGAACCATCCGCGCTTTCCGCAGCGCGTCAACGCGGGCTACATGCAGGTCGTCGATCGCGCTACCATTCGTCTGCGCGTGTGGGAACGCGGCGCGGGCGAGACGCTCGCGTGCGGCACCGGCGCGTGCGCGGCCGTGGTGGCCGGCATCAGGCGCGGCCTGCTCGATTCGCCGGTGCGCGTGCAGACGCGTGGCGGCGAACTGGTGATTGCGTGGGCAGGCGATGGCCAGCCGGTGCAGATGACCGGGCCGGCAGCGACGGTGTTCGAAGGGGAGTGGATCGCGCGCATGATGCGCGACCGCGAATGAGCGCGACAACGACACAGATCGGAAAGCGGTGAATGAACGCCAGTAACGACGCAGGCCGCAAGCGCAGGCGAGGTCGCGGAATACCTGAAGAAGAATCCGAAGTTCTTCGAGGACTACGCCGACATCATCGCGGAGATCTTCGTGCCGCATCCGCATGGCGGCCACGCGATCCCGATCGCCGAGCGGCAGATCCTGACGCTGCGCGAGAAGAACAACGAACTCGAGGCCAAGTTCCGCGAACTCGTCGCCTACGGCACCGAGAACGACCAGATCGGCGAAAAGCTGCACCGCTCGACGCTGGCGCTGTTCGCCGCCCCCGATCTCGAGACCACGCTCGCCGTGCTCTACCACAGCCTGAAGGAGGACTTCGCCGTGCCCCAGGTCGCGGCGCGGCTGTGGGGCAAGGTGCCCGAGCAATCCTACCTGCCCGAACTCGCGGCGACGTCGACCGAGATACGCGAGTACGCCGACCAGCTGGGGCAGCCGTATTGCGGGCCTGCCGCGGCGTTCGAGTCGCGCGAGTGGTTCGAGGACGGCGACGCGCTGCAGTCGTTCGCGTTCATGCCGCTGCGCACGGCGCAGACGTTCGGCCTGCTGGCGCTCGGCAGCCCGGACGCGCAGCGCTTTCACGCCGGCATGGGCACGCTGTACCAGACGCGTCTCGCGGAACTGGCGAGCGTCGCCACCGCGCGCTTCCTGCCGCTGTCCTAGGATCCGGCGCGAAGTCGCCAAGCCCGTGACCAAGCGAACCGTTGCCGCGCCTCCTCCGACACGATCGCGACACGGTCGCCGCAACGCCGCGTTGCTCGATGCGTTCGCGACGCATCTTGCCACGCGGCCCGCGCACACGCGCGACGCGTATCTGCGCGACGTGCGCGCAGCTGGCCGCACACGGCAGGCGACGACGCCGCTGCCCGCGCTGACGCGCGCGCAGCTGGCGCGCGTCGCTGGCGACGCTGCACGGCCGGGGGCTGTCGGGCCGCAGCCTGGCGCGCATGCTGTCCGCGTGGCGCGCGTTCCATCGCTTCGTGCAACGAGCGCGACGGCGCGCGCAGCGACGACCCGAGCGTCGGCCTGAAGCCGCCGAAATCGCCCGAGGAACCTGCCGTCGGCGCTGACGCCGGACGAAGCGGTGCGGCTGGTCGACGGCGCCGAAACCGACGCGCTGGGGCCGGCGCGACCACGCGTTGTTCGAGCTCGCGTATTCGTCGGGACTGCGGCTGTCCGAGCTGGCCGGGCTGGATGTCGACCGCGTCGATCTCGTCGACCGGCGAAGTGCGCGTCTGGGGAAAGGGCGCGAAGGAGCGGATCGTGCCGGTCGGCGCGGCGGCGCTGGCGGCGCTCGCGGACGTGGCTCGCCGAACGCGCGGCGATTCCCGCGGTGGACGAGCGCGCGCTGTTCGTCGGCGCGCGCGGACGGCGCATCGCGCCGCGGCAGATCCAGCGGCGCCTGGCCGCGCTGGCGATCCAGCGCGGCATCAACCGCCACGTGCATCCGCACATGCTGCGCCATTCGTTCGCGTCGCACGTGCTGCAGTCGTCGGGCGATCTGCGCGCCGTGCAGGAAATGCTCGGCCACGCGTCGATCGCCAGCACGCAGGTCTACACGCATCTCGATTTCCAGGCGCTGGCGAAGGTCTACGACGCCGCGCATCCGCGCGCGCGCAAGAAGAAGAAGGCGCGAAGCCCGCTAGTCGAGGACCTTCATGACGCCGGGCATCCACGGCAGGTCGGTCGTGCCCGTGTCCTTGCCCGCCTGCTTGATCAGCGTCGCCAGCTGCCGCGGTGATGCGTGGCGTGCTGGAACATGTGCGTGGCAGCGATCCAATTCGCCACGCGGCGCAGCTTGCCATCGGAGGCCGCGCGGTATTCGAGCGTCGCGGCGAGCCACGCGGGCGGCAAGTTGACCCGCCCAGTCGAGGATCGCGGTGTCGGTCGCGGCGCGCTCGCGCGCGAGCTCCGCGAAGTCGGCGTACATGTCGGCGCCGAAGGCGCGGACCGTGTACGGCTCGCCCTTGAAGCGCGACAGCCAGATGCGGTCGCCCCACAGGATGTGATTGAGCGTCCGGTGCATCGAGCCGAAGAACGCGCCGCGATCGCGCGTGCGCTCCTCGACGCTGAATTCGCCGACGACCGCGTACAGCCGTTCGTTCATCCAGCGGTTGTAGCGCGCGAGGAGCTGGCAATACTCGACGGAGATCATGCGGAATTGTAGCCGGAGAATCGTCGGATCGAGCGTATCGCAGCGGTTGGGCCGCACCGCTCGAGGTCGCAATCGCCGGCCTGCGGGTACCCGGCACGTCTGCGCTCGTCAAAACAGGACTTCGCTTGCCGCGCCACCCGCGACGTCCGGCGCGATCCACGTGCGCCCGTGCGGCCCCAACCGCTGCGCTGCCCGTTGGCCACGCGCGACGCAGCTGCGCCGGAGCATGATCGACGATGCGAAGAGCAAAAAAAGGGGCGCGTTTTGGGCGCGCCCCGCAAAGCCACTGAGGAGAAAACTGCAACTACGCGAGAGGAGTTCCTGTCCTCGCCTTACGCGCGGGCGGGGGAGAGGGTCCGCCCGCGCATAATCTTTTGCCGAACCGCATCAGGTCCGATAGGCCGATTCGCCGTGCGACGCGATATCGAGGCCTTCGCGTTCCTGTTCTTCGGTCACGCGCAGGCCGATGGTCATGTCGACGATCTTGTACGCGACGAACGCGACCACGCCGGACCAGACGATCGTCGTCAGCACGCCCGTTCCCTGGATGACGAGCTGGCCCATGATGTCGTAGTCGGGGCTGATCTTGTTCGCGACGTAGTCGTAGATGCCCTGGCCGCCCAGGCTCGGCGACGGCGAACACGCCGGTGAGCAGCGCGCCCAGGATGCCGCCCGTCGCGTGCACGCCGAACACGTCCAGCGCGTCGTCCGCACCCAGCAGGCGCTTCAGGCCGTTGACGCCCCACAGGCAGACGACGCCCGCGAGCAGTGCCGATGACGAGCGCGCCAGGGATGCCGACGAAGCCGCACGCCGGCGTGATCGCGACGAGACCCGCGACCGCACCGGAAGCCGCACCCAGCATCGACGGCTTGCCCTTGGTGATCCACTCGCCGAACATCCACGACAGCACGGCGGCGGCGGTCGCGAGCAGCGTGTTGATGAACGCGAGCGCGGCGATGTCGCCGGCTTCCAGCGCGGAGCCGGCGTTGAACCCGAACCAGCCCACCCACAGCAGCGAGGCGCCGATCATCGTCATCGTCAGGTTGTGCGGCGCCATCGATTCCTTGCCGTAGCCGATGCGCTTGCCCATCACGTAGGCGCCCACCAGGCCGGCGATGCCGGCATTGATGTGCACGACCGTGCCGCCCGCGAAGTCGAGCGCGCCCTTCTGCCACAGCCAGCCGGCCTTGGCGGATCTCGCGACGCGAGCGTGCCGCGTCCTTGATGCGTCGGGGCCGGGCCAGAACCAGACCATGTGCGCGATCGGCAGGTACGAGAACGTGAACCACAGCACCGCGAACAGCAGCACCGCCGAGAACTTCATGCGCTCGGCGAACGCGCCGACGATCAGGCCACGGTGATCGCCGCGAACGTCGCCTGGAACGCGACGAACAGGAGCTCGGGAATCGACGATGCCCTTGCTGAACGTCGCCGCCGTCGCGAACGATCCGACGCCGCCTTGATCGAGAAGATGCCCGTTCAGGAACAGCCGGTCGAAGCCGCCGAAGAAGGCGTTGCCCTCGGTGAACGCGAGGCTGTAGCCGTAGACGCACCCACAGCACGACGATCAGCGAGAACACCACGAACACCTGCATCAGCACCGACAGCACGTTCTTCGAGCGGACCAGGCCGCCGTAGAACAGCGCCAGGCCGGGGATCGACATCATGATCACCAGCAGCCGTCGCGACGAGCATCCACGCGATGTCGCCCTTGTTCGGCGTGGGCGCGGGCGCCGCCGTTGCGGCAGGCGCTGCGGCCGCGGGCGCCGCGGGAGCCGCGGCGGGCGCCGCGGCGGGGCAGCAGCGGCGCAGCGGCGGCGCGCCGCGGCCGCGGGCGCGGGGCCGGTGCGGCCTTGTCCTGCGCCAGCGCCGGCAGCGCGAGGCCGAGCGCGCCGAGCATGGCAAGCAATACGAGAATTTTTTCATCGATCGCTCCCTTTACAGCGCGTCCGCGCCGGTCTCGCCGGTGCGGATGCGCACGACCTGCAGCAGGTCGAAGACGAAGATCTTGCCGTCACCGATCTTGCCGGTGTTGGCGGCTTTTTCGACCGCCTCGATCACGCGGTCGAGCATGTCGTCCTTGACGGCCGCTTCGATCTTGACCTTGGGCAGGAAGTCGACGACGTATTCGGCGCCGCGGTAGAGCTCGGTGTGGCCTTTCTGCCGGCCGAAGCCCTTGACCTCGGTGACGGTGATCCCTTGCACGCCGATCGCCGAGAGGGCCTCGCGGACCTCGTCGAGCTTGAACGGCTTGATGATGGCGGTAACGAGTTTCATGGTTTCCCCGCGAATGCGCGGCGGCGGCGTCGCGCCGCCGCGCCGGTCGGAACATCAGAACGTCTTTTGGACGTAGCCGACGAACTGGCTGTCGGCCGTGTTCTTGCCGAAGCGGTTCGTGTAGGCCGCGCTCTCGGCGTCGGTGCCGGTGCCGAAGATGCCGACGGTCACGCCGTAGACTTCGGTCGACGACGCCGACCTTCCAGTCGCTGTAGTCGTAGAAGCCGTTGTTCTTGAACTTCTGCTTGCCGACGTGACCGAAGAGCGTGACCTTGCCGATGCACGTCGTTGACCTTGTCGATGACGTCGTAGTTGACGTTGCAGCTCCCAGTAGTCGCGAGCCGCGCGAATCGGGGAAGCCGAAGGTCTTGTTGTTGACGCTGTAGCTGTACTTCGCCGACAGCCACTTCCACGTCGAGCGCCGCGTAGAGTTCGGTCGTGTTGGGCTTGGTGTAGCCGCGCGGGTAGGTGCCGGGATACCAGTAGTAGAGGACGCCGAGGTCGAGCACGAAGTCGGCGGGCAGCGCCCACTTGTAGCCGCCGTAGAAGTCCCATTCCAGGCTGCGCCGAGACGTCCGGGTTGCCGTCGGAGAGCCAGCTGATGTTCGACGCCCAGGTGCCGACGTAGAAGCCGCTCTTGTGGCCCAGGTCGAAGCCGCCCTGGATCGCGGGCTTTTCGTTGGTCTGCGAGATGCCGCGGAACACGTACTGGCTGTAGAGGCCGACGTTGCCGGTGAACGTCCAGTCGGGTTCGGGCGCCGGCGCGGCGGCGGCGGCGGGTGCCGGCGCGGGCGCCGGGGTCTGGGCCAACGCGGTTCCCGCGAACAGCGCGGCGCATGCAGCAGCCACGACCGAGGTGCGAAGGCCGAGGCTTCTGGTTCATGGCGGAATCCCTTGCGAGGTGGTTGAAGGAAATGGACGATACGCTTCCGGCGGACATTCAGCATTTCGTGTGCCACGAAATAAAGCATATATATTTCAATGTAGTTATAGTAGATAAATGGCGGATGGAGCCCGGAGCCGAATGCGCGATCGGCACCAATACGGTGCGTCGGATGCTGCGATCGCACATTATTGGCGCGGCGAATTGCGGCAGTGCCTTCGCGGGCAGGCGACGTCATCCGAACGGACTACGGCGACCTGTCCGCGCCTTTGCTAGACTCGTCGCGAGCGTCACACGGCCACTCGGAGGCGACCTCATGCAACTTCAACGGCAAGACGCTGGATGAACTGGCCGCGCGCATCGGCAAGGCGATCGAGGCCAGCCCCGCCAAGGACATCGAGAAGAACGTGAAGGCGATGCTGCAAGGCGGGCTCGCGCGGCTCGACCTCGTGACCCGCGCCGAGTTCGACACGCAGGCGCGCCGTGCTGCTCAAGACGCGCGAAAAGCTGGAGCAGCTGGAAGCGCGCGTGGCGGAGCTCGAAGCGCGCTTCGCGCCGCCGGCCATCGCGCGCACTGATCGCGGCGCGCGGCGTGCGAACGGCCGCGCTGCCGGCCACGGATGCTCAAGCGGTCAATCCCATGTCGGTCGCGGTCGTGCACAGCCGCGCGCTGGCCGGCGTCGCCGCGCCGCGCGTCACGGTCGAGGTGCACATCGCCGGCGGCCTGCCCGGCATTCATCTCGTCGGCCTGCCCGATACCGAAGTGCGCGAAGCGCGCGATCGCGTGCGCGCCGCGCTGCAGAACGCGCAGTTCGAGTTTCCGGCGCGCAAGGTCACCGTCAACCTGGCGCCGGCGGACCTGCCCAAGGAGTCCGGCCGCTTCGACTTGCCGATCGCGCTGGGCATCCTCGCCGCGACCGGCCAGATCCCGGCGACACCAGCTCGCGCACTACGAATTCGCCGGCGAGCTGGCGCTGACCGGCGAGCTGCGCGCCGTGCGCGGCGCGCTGGCGATGGCGCTCTCGCGCGCGCGCGACGGCCGCGCGTTCGTGCTGCCCGCGGCGTCGGCCGGCGAAGCGGCGCTGGTGCGCGACGCGACGGTCTACGGCGCGCCGTCGCTGCTCGCGGTCTGCGCGCACCTCGCCGGACGCGCGCCGCTGGCGCAGGCGGCGCCGGACGCGCCGCGTCGCGGCGCGCCGGAGGCCCCGATCTGGCCGACGTGCGCGGCCAGGCGCACGCCAAGCGCGCGCTCGAAATCGCCGCGGCCGGCGGCGCACTCGCTGCTGCTGATCGGTCCGCCCGGCACCGGCAAGTCGATGCTCGCGCAACGGCTGCCGGCGCTGCTGCCGCCGCTGACCGAGGACGAGGCGCTCGAAGTCGCCGCGGTGGCGTCGATCGCCGGCCGGTTCGCCCCGCAGCGCTGGGGCGAGCGTCCGTTTCGCGCGCCGCATCACACGGCGAGCGGCGTCGCGCTGGTCGGCGGCGGCAGCGATCCGCGGCCCGGCGAGATTTCGCTCGCGCACCACGGCGTGCTGTTCCTGGACGAACTGCCCGAGTGGGACCGGCGCGTGCTCGAAGTGCTGCGCGAGCCGCTCGAGTCCGGCGTCATCCACATCTCGCGCGCCGCGCGGCAGAGCACGTTTCCCGCGCAGTTCCAGCTCGTCGCCGCGATGAATCCCTGCCCGTGCGGCTGGCTGGGCGATGCGAGCGGGCGCTGCCATTGCACGCCGGACCGCGTCGCGCGCTACCGCTCGCGCGTCTCGGGTCCGCTGCTCGACCGCATCGACCTCGCGCTCGAAGTGCCGGCGGTCGCGCCGGAGTCGCTGGCGATGAACGCGCACGCCATCGCGTGGCGGAAGGCGCCGACGCGCACGGCTGCGCGAGCCGGAACATCCGCACGCGCGACGCGGGCGAATCGTCGGCGACGGTGCGCGCGCGCGTCGAGCGCGCGCGCGAGCGGCAGCACGACGCGGCAGGGCAAGCCCAACGCGCGCCTGCTGCCCGCCGGAAGTCGCGCGGCATTGCGTGCCCGACGCCGCCGGCCGAGGAACTGCTCGCGCAGGCGATGACGCGGCTCGCGTTTTCCGCGCGCGCGTATCACCGCGTGCTGAAGGTGGCGCGCACGATCGCCGATCTCGCCGGATGCGATCGCATCAGCGCCGACGCACGTGGCCGAGGCGATCGGCTATCGCAGGATGGATCCGGCCTGACGCGACTTTCGCGCAACGCCGATTTTCAGCCCGCGCAAACTGAGATGGACAATTTCAGCGAGGTGTCCGCTGCGCCTCGCACTTGGGGGCCATGGCCACGGCCTAGCGATTCAGGATCGAGAAAGCTGAAAGCGCCGATTACGCCGGACCAGGCTCAACGCAGCAAGGCCAAGTCCCAGCAGCAGGTAGGTTTCCGGTTCGGGTGCAGGGTTCCCGTCCCTGATCAAGGCGCCAGGCCCGCCGATGGTGTCGCCGAAGGCACCGAAGTCGGTGTTGCCAAAGCCCGTAGTCACGAATACGTAGTGTGTGCCTGCGATCAGGTCCGCGGCAAAGCCGGCCGTCGTGAGGCCCAGCAGATCGTCATTGCCGACGACGGCGTTGGCCGAAGGCGAATTCGGGTCGAAGGAATTCTCATACAGGAACGCAAAATTATCGAACGCGCCGGTGCTCAGAAACGTGTAGGTACCGCTTGCGGTGACGGTGAAGCCGAAGGTGTTGTACGCCACGGCGGTGCCGACCGCGGACTGCGCCGAAAGGTCTTCGAGAAGCCGGTTGAACGTCGGGCCGCCGGTGGTGTTCCCGACAAAATCGACGATGTCGGATGTCGCGCCGGGACCGGGGACCGCGATGAAGTCGCCAGCGCCGCCGATCGTGTCGCTGAATGCACCGAAGTCCGTGTTGCCAAAGCCGGTGGTGACGAATATGTAATCGATGCCTGCGATCAGGTCCGCCGCAAAGCCGGCCGTCGTGAGGCCTAACAGATCGTCATTGCCGACGACGGCGTTGGTCGAAGGCGAATTCGGGTCGAAGGAATTCTTGTACAGGAAGGTAAAGTTATCGAACGTGCCCGTGCTCAGGAACGTGTATGTGCCACTCATAGTCACCCTGAAGTTCAGGGTGCTGTACGCCACGGCGGTGCCGACCGCGGACGGTGCCGACAGGTCTTCGAGCAGCCGGTTGAACGTCGAAGCGCCCGCTGTGGTGCCTGTGAACGTGAAGATGCCCGCTTGCACGGGCAAGGCCAAGCACGCAATAAAGGCACTTGCAGCGATCGCTGTCTTGATCCTGATCGTCATGGCATTCCCCAGATTGAGATTGAACACCTTCGAGCCAACAAGAATGCGCACAGGGAAACGAGCCCGGGCGTTTTGCGCCATTGAGATCAAGCGAAATTTTCGGAGCGCGAAACCGATTCTCTCGAACGGGAACACGAGCGCAACCTTCGTGCCGGAACTTCACCCAATTGAATTGATGGTGTTTCTTGCGCGGCACGGCGAATAACGGAGGCGGATTGTAAGAGTAGCCGACAACATCGCGCCGCCAAGGCAGCTTTCTGGAATCGGCAGGACGTGCTCGCCGATGCATCACCCGCGCATGGCGGCAATAGCCATCCTGCCGGTTTGGATGCTGCACTGCGGTAACATGAAGGGCTGCCATGAACACCGTCACCGACGCCTTCCTGGAAACAAAATATCCGCACGCGGACGCGCCACGCCTGCGCGAGATCCCGTACAACTACACGTCGTTCTCCGATCGCGAGATCGTCATCCGGCTGCTCGGCGCGCCGATGTGGCAGGTGCTGGAGGAACTGCGCGGCGAGCGCCGCACCGGCCGTTCCGCGCGGATGCTGTTCGAGGTGCTGGGCGACATCTGGGTCGTCGAGCGCAACCCCTACCTGCAGGACGATCTCCTCGACAATCCGAAGCGGCACGAGCTGCTCGTCGCGGCGCTGCGGCACCGGCTGCGCGAGGTCGAGCGCCGGCGCCGCGAAAATGAACCCGCGCCCGGCAGCGCCGATGCCGGTCGCGACGGCAAGGTCGCGCAGCTGGTCGCCGCCGCCAATGCTGCGGTCGACCGCTTCGCCGCGAACTTCGCGCAGACCGCGGAACTGCGCCGCCGCACGCGCCGCGTGCTCGGCCGCTTCACCGCCAAGGACAACATCGCGTTCGACGGCCTGGCGCGCGTGTCGCATGTCACCGACGCGACGGACTGGCGCGTCGAGTATCCGTTCGTCGTGCTCTATCCGGACAGCGAGGACGAGGTTCGCGGCCTCGTCGAGGGCTGCATCGAACTCGACCTGACGATCATTCCGCGCGGCGGCGGCACCGGCTACACGGGCGGCGCCATCCCGCTCGACGCGCGTTCCGCGGTGATCAACACGGAAAAGCTGGAACGCCTGTCCGCCATCGAGCGCGTCACGTTGCCGGGAATGGCCCGGCCGGTAGCGACGATCGACGCGGGCGCGGGCGTGGTCACCCGGCGCGTGATGGAGGCGGCCGAGCGCGAGGGCCTCGTCTTCGCCGTCGATCCGACTTCGGCCGACGCGTCGTGCATCGGCGGCAACGTCGCGATGAACGCCGGCGGCAAGAAGGCGGTCCTGTGGGGCACGGCGCTCGACAATCTCGTGTCGTGGCGGATGGTCACGCCGGAAGCCGAGTGGCTCGAAGTCACGCGCACCGACCACAACCTGGGCAAGATCCACGACGCGGCGCAGGCGACGTTCGAGTGCCGGTGGTTTGCGGCGGACGGGACCACCGTCAGGCGCGTCGAGACGCTGGCCATTCCGGGCACGGCGTTTCGCAAGGCCGGACTGGGCAAGGACGTCACCGACAAGTTCCTGTCCGGATTGCCCGGCATCCAGAAGGAAGGCTGCGACGGCCTCATCACCAGCGCGCGCTTCATCCTGCACACGATGCCGCCGGCGATCCGCACGGTGTGCCTCGAATTCTTCGGGCAGGTGCGCGATTCGACGCCGGCGATCGTCGAGATCAAGACCTTCATCGATGCGCTGCCCAAGGAAGCTCCCGCGCGTGTCGTGCTGGCCGGCCTGGAGCACCTCGACGAGCGCTACGTGAAAGCGGTCGGCTACGCCACGAAGGCGAAACGGCATGGGCGGCCGAAGATGGTGCTGCTCGCGGACATCGCCGGCGACGACGACGATGCGGTGGCGAAGGCCGCGTCCGAGGTCGTGCGCATCGCCAACGCGCGCGGCGCGGAGGGCTTCGTCGCGGTGTCGGCGGAGTCGCGCAAGAAGTTCTGGCTCGACCGGGCGCGCACGGCCGCCATCGCCCGGCACACCAACGCGTTCAAGATCAACGAGGACGTGGTCATTCCTCTTCCGCGCCTGGGCGACTACACCGACGGCATCGAACGCATCAACATCGAGCTGTCGCTGCGCAACAAGCTGGCCCTGTGCGACGAACTCGCGGCGCGGCTCGCAAGTCCCCTGCTCGACCATGCGTGGGCGCCCGACAGCGACGTGCGGCCGGCGCCGGAGATCGTCGCCGCCAAGCTGGACGAGGCGGCCGAACTGATCGCGGCCACGCGCGGGCGCTGGCAGGACCTGCTCGACCGCATCGACACGACGTTTCCCGAGCTGCAGGAGCACCGGGTCGTGGCGTCGTGGAAGCGGGAACTCAAGGCGCCGCTGGAGGAGCTGTTCGCCGGGCTCGCCTTCGCGCCGGTCATGGCGCGCGTCAACGACGCCCACGCGCAGGTGCTGCGCAGCCGCGTGTTCGTCGCGCTGCACATGCACGCGGGCGACGGCAACGTGCACACCAACATTCCCGTCAATTCCGACGACTACGACATGCTGCGCGAGGCCAATGCCGCGGTCGCGCGCATCATGCGCCTCGCCCGCGCGCTGGGCGGCGTGATCTCCGGCGAACACGGCATCGGCATCACCAAGCTCGAGTACCTGACGGACGCCGAACTGCAGCCGTTCGCCGATTACAAGCAGCGGATCGATCCGAAAGGACGCTTCAACCGCGGCAAGCTGCTGCGCGATCCGCGCCTTCCCGCCGACCTTTCCGGCGCGTACACGCCGAGCTTTTCGCTGATCGGCCACGAGAGCCTGATCCTGGAGCAGAGTGACATCGGTGGCGTTGCCGAGTCCATCAAGGACTGCCTGCGCTGCGGCAAGTGCAAGCCGGTGTGCGCGACGCACGTGCCGCGCGCCAATCTCCTGTACAGCCCGCGCAACAAGATCCTCGCCACGTCACTGCTGATCGAGGCGTTCCTGTACGAGGAGCAGACGCGGCGCGGCATCAGCCTGAAGCACTTCAACGCGTTCGGCGACGTGGCCGACCATTGCACCGTCTGCCACAAGTGCGCGAATCCGTGTCCGGTGGACATCGATTTCGGCGACGTGTCGATCGCGATGCGCAACCTGCTGCGCAAGATGGGGACGCGCAATTTCAATCCAGGCACGGCGGCGTCGATGTTCTTCCTCAATGCGACGAACCCCGCGACGATCAAGCTGACGAAGAAGGTGATGATCGACTGGGGCTACAAGGCGCAGCGTCTGGCCCATCGCATCGGCAAGGCGACCGGATTGGTGCAGGCGCAGACGCGGCATCCGCCGCCGACCGCCGGCAAGCGTCCGATCGCGGCGCAGATCATCCATTTCATCAACAAGCCGATGCCGGGCAACCTGCCCAAGCGCACGTCGCGCGCGCTGCTCGATATCGAGGACAGCGAGGTCGTGCCGATCATCCGGGATCCGGCGCGCGCGGCCGACGACGCCGAAGCGGTCTTCTACTTCCCCGGCTGCGGATCGGAACGGCTGTTCTCGCAAGTGGGGCTGGCTACGCAGGCGATGCTCTATCACGTCGGCGTGCAGACGGTGCTCCCGCCCGGGTACCTGTGCTGCGGGTATCCGCAGACCTCTGCGGGCAACCACGACGAGGGGCAGAAGATCACGACGGCCAACCGCGTGCTGTTCCACCGGGTGGCCAACACGCTCAACTATCTCGACATCAAGACGGTGATCGTGTCCTGCGGCACGTGCATGGATCAGCTGCAGAAATACGAATTCGACAAGATCTTCCCCGGTTGCCGGCTGCTCGACATCCACGAGTACCTGATGGAGAAGGGCGTGGCGCTGTCGGGCGTGACCGGAACGCGGTACATGTACCACGACCCCTGCCACACGCCGATGAAGCAGTACGCGCCGCTGGCCGTCGTCAATCAGCTGATGGGGACGCCGGTGCCGCTGAGCGACCGCTGCTGCGGCGAGTCGGGAACCCTGGCCATGACCCGGCCCGACGTGTCCACGCAGGTCCGGTTCCGCAAGGAAGAGGAGATGCGCAGCGGCGCGGACCGATTGCGGGCGGACGGGTTCGCCGGCGACGTGAAGGTGCTGACGTCGTGCCCATCCTGCCTGCAGGGGCTGTCGCGATTCGACGACGATGCCGGCACGAAAGCCGATTACATCGTCGTGGAAATCGCGAAGCGCCTGCTCGGTGTCAACTGGATGGCCGACTATGTCGAGAAGGCCAACGCCGGCGGCATCGAACGCGTGCTGGTGTGATCAGAGGTCCGGCTCGCTGGCGGGACGCCCGTTGCGCACCACGAGGGTCGTTCCCTGACAGACGACGCCCGAATCCGGATTGCTGACGCAGCGCGGTTTGACCAGTTGCGTCGCCAGTGCGGCCATCGCGTGGTCGTCCGTCGACGGGCCGTAGCGCACGATGAGCGGAGCGCACAGGACGAGCGCCAGGTAGATCGCGGCGAATATCGCGGCGGTCCGCGCGGTCCTGGCTTCCGGCGTCTTTCTGGTCGTGGCCGGTTCGGGCGACGAGGACGGCGAGGCGAATTCGTGTGTGAGCAGCGCTTCCATGGCTTTCTCCTTGTCCGGTGTGTGCTGGCCGGACGGTATTGCCTCGGAAAAAATCCCGCGAAGACGCCCAAGCGATTGGCTCGGAACTGCGGACGCTCGGCCTGATTCCAGTCGGAGCGCCCTCGCGGGTGGAGGCAACGGTGCAAGGCGTTCGGCATCCGGGGACCTGCGGATGTTGGTTGCCGAATGCCGTGTTCTTGGTTTCCATGGGCCAACGATAGGCTGCTGGACCCTTCCGTGCGTCGGAACTTTCGCGCCGTCGCATGCGGAATATTCGCCATCCGTCGCCATGAGGAGGCGTTCGGACCGTCCTCCCGCCCGTCGGGTCCGGATTGGCGGGGCATCCGGGGCGGGCGGCCTTTGTGCTATAAATCGCGAGGGCCATTCATAGCGGATTCCGGCGCAAGTCTGCCCCGGCCACCCAATGACGCAGGACACCTCCACACCGGTTTTGCCCGTCAAGGCGAAAGTCGCGGACCGCGGGGAAATCCCGTCCCTGGCCTTTGCCGACGCGGACGGCGCCAAGCGCTGGGCGAAGTCGCTGATGGTCACGGGCGTGGGGCCCCTGTACGCGGCCATCCACGGCCAGCTGCGCGCGTTGTCCGCGGCGACCTTCGCTCCTCGCGAGCGCGCGACGATCGCCGAAGTGATGCGCGACCAGGTCGCCCACCTGCACACGGAACTGGCGCGCCGCTTCGCCGGAAAGCCGCAGCCTGCGGCGGACCGCGAGCTGGATGCGGCCGATCAGGCCATCGCGTTGTGGCATGCGCTGTGGGAACAGTATTCGGCGTGCCTGAAGCCCCTGCTCGAAGGCGATACCGAATTGCAGGGAGTGAAGGCCAAGCTCCTGCAGCGTGGGCTTTACGTCGGCAAGCAACTGGTGCTGGTGCATGCGCTCGCGCGCCGCGCGGCGCCGGCATCGCTGTGGCAGGAGCTGCACGCGTATTACCGGTTGACGGAGATTCTCGACTGCGCCGTCACCGCGGTGTCCGACGAGCTGACGCCGCACGCCGTCGGCATTTCCTGCTATTCGACGTATTGCCATGCGCTGCTGCTGGGTCTCGCCGATCCCTACGCGATGTCGATCAGGCAGATCGAATTGACCGACCGCTGGCTGTCCCAGTGGGCACGCAAGGTGTTTCCGTACGCGCAGCAGCGGGAAACGGAAGGTCCGATCCTGCTCATCGACCTGGACGGCAATTCCGGCGCCGCGCTGGTCGCGACGGCGCCGAGCGAGCCTCCGCGCTCGATGCGCTTCTGCTACCCCGGCAAGCTCGCTACCAGCGTGCGCGGACGGCTGAAGCGTCTCGCCGCCGGCGCGAGCCCCGCGGAATTGCAGCTCGGCCACGACACGTCCGTCGAGAGCTGCACCGCCCTCCTGTCCCACCTCGACGCGCACTGGTATCAGCTGCCCCGGCGCAGCGCCGATGCCCAGAACGCGTGGCAGGAACTGGTGACCGGCGGCGTTCCGGCGGCCTACTTCCGCGTCGGCGGCCGCACGTTCGATCGCCAGGACCCGTTGGGACGGCTGACGTTCCAGGGCGCGCAATACCTGCAGACGCTGGGGGCGCTGACCGACTACGATCGCTTTCGCGAAGACGCCGAGCGCAACTGGCCCTGGGAGCGCTGGCAGGGGATCTGCGAATGGCGCGGCGCGGTGCTCAAGCGCGGCGATCACGGCCGCTATCGATGGTTCCTGGACCAGCTCGTGGTCGCCCGCGACGACGAGCGCGTGCGCATGGGCTACGTGACGCGGGTGTCGCTGGATCCGCAAGGCGAGTTCACGATTTCGCTCGCGTTCTGGCCGGGCAGCCCCAAATCGCTGGCGATTCGGCCGATGTCGCTGGCCTACGTCGAAGAACCGCCGATGCCCGCGTTGCTGCTGTCGGAGACCCCCGAGGAGCGCGGTACGCTGATCGTGCCTCCGCGCACGTTCAATCCCGGCCGGCTGTTCCGGTCGATGGATCCCGGCCCGGAGCGCAAATTCCGCCTGACCAAGCTCGTGCAGCGCGGCGGGGACTTCGAGCGCGTCGCCTTCGAAGAATCCTGACACTTCCGCGGCAGCATTCGCGCCGCGCATTCCCGATGGCCAATCGTCTCGCGGGCGCCACGAGCCCCTACCTCCGGCAGCACGCCGCCAACCCGGTCGACTGGTACCCGTGGGGCAGCGAAGCGCTGCAGCGGGCGCGCGACGAGGACAAGCCCATCCTGCTGTCGATCGGCTATTCCGCCTGCCACTGGTGCCATGTGATGGCGCACGAATCGTTCGAGGATCCGGCGGTGGCGGCGGTGATGAACGATCTCTTCGTCAACATCAAGGTCGACCGCGAGGAGCGGCCGGACCTCGACCAGATCTGCCAGACGGCACACGCTGCTGTTGGCGCAGCGCTCCGGCGGCTGGCCGCTCACGGTGTTCCTGACGCCGGCCGGCGTGCCGTACTTTGCCGGGACCTATTTTCCGAACCCGCGCCGCGACGGGCGGCCGGGCTTTCTGGATCTGCTGCCGCGCATGGCCTCGGCGTACCGCCTGCGTGGCGAGGACATCGCCCGGCAAAGCGCAAGCCTCGCCGAGGCAATGGCGGTCTTCGAGCCCGCGGCGGGCGGCGACCTTGACGCGCGGGTGAACGCATGAGCGCCAATGCCCTCGCGGCGCTCAAGCAGCGCTTCGATCCGGAACATGGCGGATTCGGCGCCGCGCCGAAATTCCCGCACCCGACCGAACTCGAGTTCTGCCTGCGCGCATGGGGCGCGACTCGCGACGAGGCAGCGCTGACCGTCGTTCGCACGACGTTGTCGCGAATGGCCGATGGCGGCATCCACGACCAATTGGGCGGCGGATTCTGCCGCTACTCGGTCGATGCGCAGTGGACCATCCCGCATTTCGAGAAGATGCTCTACGACAACGGTCCGCTGCTGGGCCTGTACGCGGACCTGGCGCGTGCGACCGGCGACCCGCGCTACGCCGACGTCGCCCGCGGCATCGTCGGCTGGCTGGTGCGCGAGATGCGCGCTCGCCGACGGCGCGCTTCTACTCCAGCCTCGACGCCGACAGCGAAGGCGAGGAGGGCAGGTTCTACGTGTGGACGCCGGATCAGGCACGCGCCGCCGTCACGCCGGAGGAATGGGCCGTCGCGTCGCCGTATTTCGGACTCGACCGTCCACCGAACTTCGAAGGCCACGCGTGGAACCTGCGCGTGACCGAGCCGTTGGACCGCGTCGCCGGGCAGCTCGACATTTCGCTTCCCGACGCGCAAACACGTCTGGCCGGCGCGCGTGCGGCGCTGTTCGCCGCGCGCGAGGAGCGAATCCGGCCGGGACGCGACGACAAGATATTGACCGCGTGGAATGCCCTCGCGATTGCCGGGCTCGCGCGCGCCGCGCGTGCGCACGACGAGCCGCGCTGGCTGGAACTGGCCTTTGCGGCCGCCGATTCGCTCAAGCGCACCGTCTGGCGCGACGGGCGGCTGCTCGCCACGCGGTTCGGCGATCGCGCCGACCTGAACGGCTATCTCGACGATTACGCGTTCCTGCTGACGGCACTGCTGGAACTGCTGCAGGCGAGATTTCGGGTCGACGACTTCGCGTGGGCGCGCGAGCTCGCGGACGCGATGCTCGTGCACTTCGAGGATGGCGAGCGCGGCGGATTCTTCTTTACCAGCCACGACCACGAGAAATTGTTCCACCGCACCAAGCCCGGGCCGGACAACGCCACGCCGTCGGGCAACGGCATGGCGTGTTGCGCTTTGATCGCGTTGGGTCACCTTGCCGCGGAGCCGCGGTACGTCGCCGCGGCCGAGCGGAGCGTGCGACTCTTCGCGCCGATGCTCGCGGAGTCGCCATTCGGCTGGTCGACGCTGCTCGCCGCCATGGCCGATCTCCATTCGCCGCCGACGATCGCGCTGATCGATGGCGACGTGGACGAGGCGGCGGCGTGGCAGCGGGCGCTCGAAGCGCGCTACCGCCCATCGGTGCGCATCTTCAACGTCGCGGGCAATGCGCAACTCCCGCCAGCGTTGGCCAAAGGGCCGCGGCCGGCGACGGGCGCCGTCGCATGGGTATGCCGCGGCACGCAATGCCTGCCGGCCATCTTCACGCTGGCGGAACTGGAACGCGAACTGGCGACATGACGATCTGCGCGGGGGTCGGGTAAGATTCGGGCGCCCGATCCGACCTGCAGCACCACCGTAACGACCCGCTGAACCCTGGAGATTCGATGAAACACGCACTGCTCGCACTCGCCGCCGCCGCATTTCTCGCCGCCGGAACCGCGCACGCCGCGCTGGACACCGCCGCCGCCGAGGCCATGATGAAGAAGGATGGCTGCGCCGCGTGCCACGCGATCGACAAGAAGCTCGTCGGCCCGGCCTATGTCGACGTCGCCGCCAAGTACAAGGGCGACAAGGACGCCGTCGCCAAGCTGACGAAAAAGGTGAAGGAGGGTGGCTCGGGCGTCTGGGGCCAGATCCCGATGCCGCCCAACGTGGCGATCCCGACGACGGACATCACCGATCTCGTCACCTGGATCCTGACGTTGAAGAAGTAAGCACCCACTACCTTGTGACGCTCCACCGGCCGAGGATTCCACTCGGCCGTTTTTCCATGAATCTTCATACATCGGCAAACGGGCCGGCCGCCTTTGACCGGAGCCGCCCGTCGCCGGTAGAATCAGCGCGGTTCGTGCAGGAGAGAGTCGCGTCGCTCATCCGGCAACGCGGCCGCCGAAGGCGTATTCCCGAAATCGCTCAGGTACCGAGGACTGCACGCACGCAACACCGATCTGGAGAGCGGCCGAAGGAACGTCAGGAAATATGCCTGGCGCGATCCTGAGGTCCACCGAAGGGGCACCGGGTGACAGGACGCGGCAAGCGCGATCCCGTCACCCCAAATCTCTCAGGTAAAGAGGACAGATGGGGCGTAAGCGGAAGTATCGCTTCGCCCTATTGTCGTCCCTTGCCGGAGGATTCCCTGGTGCTCAAGCAAACCCCGCTCAATGCCACGCACCGCGCCGCGGGCGCGCGCATGGTCGACTTCGGCGGCTGGGACATGCCGGTCAATTACGGTTCGCAGATCGACGAGCATCATGCGGTGCGCCGCGATGCGGGCATGTTCGACGTGTCGCACATGCGCGCCGTCGATCTCGAGGGCGCCGGCGCGCGCGACTTCCTGCGCCGGGCGCTCGCCAACAATGTCGACAAGCTGAAGGATCCCGGCAAGGCGCTGTATTCGTGTCTGCTCGCCCCGGACGGCGGCGTGCTCGACGACCTGATCGTGTATTTCCTGCGCGAGGATTTCTTCCGCATCGTCGTCAACGCGGGAACCGCGGACAAGGACATCGCGTGGTTCCGCCGGCTGATCGCGGAACACGCGCCGCACTTGAAGCTGACGCCGCGCGACGACCTCGCGATGATCGCGGTGCAGGGACCCAACGCGCGCGCCAAGGTGTGGCAGGCGCTGCCGGAAAGCGAAGCGCACAGCGCGGCACTGAAACCGTTCGTGGGCGCGCGGGCGACCACGCCCGAAGGCGAGCTCTTCATCGGGCGCACCGGGTACACCGGCGAGGACGGTTTCGAGGTCATGGTGCCGGCCGCGCGCGCCGCCGCGCTCTGGCAGGCGCTCGCCGCCGCCGGCGTCAAGCCCTGCGGGCTGGGCGCGCGCGACACGCTGCGGCTCGAGGCCGGCATGAATCTCTATGGCCAGGACATGGACGAGAATGTGTCGCCGCTCGTGTCCGGCCTGGCGTGGACGGTCGATCTCGCGAGTCCGCGCGACTTCGTCGGCAAGGCGGCGCTGCTCGCGAACCCGCCGGCGCAGCAATTGACCGGCCTGTTGCTGCAGGACGCCGGCGGCGTGCTGCGCGCGCACCAGAAGGTGCACACGGCGCACGGTGACGGCGAAATCACCAGCGGCACGTTCAGCCCGACGTTGGGCAAGTCCATCGCGCTCGCCCGCCTGCCCACCGGCGTGGCGCAGGGCGACATCGTCCACGTCGCCGTGCGCGACAAGCGCCTCGCGGCACGCGTCGTCAAGCCGCCGTTCGCCCGCAACGGCAAACCCCTCGTTTCCTGATTTTTCCCTGATCTTTCCCTCATTTTTCTTTCGCCAGCAGCCCCTCGGAGAATCCGCATGAACGTACCCGCCAATCTCAGATACGCCGACAGCCACGAATGGCTGCGCGCCGAAACCGACGGTACCGTCACCGTCGGCATCACGGACCACGCGCAGGCCGCGCTGGGCGACCTCGTGTTCGTCGAATTGCCCGCCGTCGGCCGGCAGTTGAAGGCGGGCGAGGCGTGCGCCATCGTGGAGTCGGTCAAAGCCGCCAGCGACGTGTATGCGCCGATCGCCGGGCCAGGTGGTCGCCGTAAACGAAGCGCTGCCGGGCGCCCCGGAAGCGCTTAACGCGGATGCCTACTCGGCGTGGCTGTTCAGGATCAAGCCCGCGGACGCCGCGGCCATCGCCACGATGCTCGACGCGGCGGCCTACGAAAAGCTGATCGGCGAAGACTGAAAGCGCTCACCCGATGAAAATGAACGAACCCCTGCCCGGCGCCACGGCCACCAGCCTGCGCGCGCTCGAAGACCGCGCGGCGTTTCTCGCACGGCACATCGGCACGACGGACGACGACCAGGCCACGATGCTCGCGGTACTCGGCTACGCGAACCGCAGCGCGTTGATCGACGCCATCGTTCCGGCCGCGATACGCGAGCGGGCGCCCGTCAAGCTCGCGGCGCCGGTGCCGGAGGCGGAAGCGCTCGCGCGGCTGCACGGGATCGCCGCGCAGAACAAGGTGCTGAAGTCGTTCATCGGGCAGGGTTACTACGGCACGCACACGCCGGGCGTCATCCTGCGCAACATCCTCGAGAACCCGGCGTGGTACACGGCGTACACGCCCTACCAGCCGGAAATTTCGCAGGGTCGGCTCGAGGCGCTGGTCAATTTCCAGACGATGGTGTGCGACCTGACCGGCATGGCGATCGCCAACGCGTCGATGCTCGACGAGGCCACGGCGGCCGCGGAGGCGATGGCGATGAGCTTTCGCGTCGGGAAAGGCGGCAGCAAGCGCTTCTTCGTCGCGGATGACGTGTTCGCGCAAACACTGGACGTGGTGCGCACGCGCGCCGGTCCGCTCGGCATCGACGTGGTCGTCGGACCCGCTGCCGCCGCCGCGACGAGCGGCGCCTTCGCCGTCCTGCTGCAATACCCCGGCGCCTCGCGGCGAAGTGCGCGACGGCCGCGCGCTGGCCGATGCCGTGCACGCGAATGGCGGATTGGTCATCGTCGCGGCGGACATCCTGGCGCTGACGCTGCTCGCCCCGCCGGGCGAATGGGGTGCCGACGTCGTCGTGGGTTCCACGCAGCGCTTCGGCGTGCCGATCGGCTATGGCGGGCCGCACGCCGGGTTCTTCGCGACCCGCGACGAGTTCAAGCGCTCGATGCCCGGACGCTTGGTCGGCGTGACCGTCGACGCGAACGGCAACGCCGCATACCGGCTCGCGCTGCAGACGCGCGAGCAGCACATCCGCCGCGAAAAGGCGACGTCGAACATCTGCACCGCGCAGGTTCTGCTGGCCGTCATCGCCGGGATGTACGCCGTTTACCACGGGCCCGAAGGCCTGACGACGATCGCACGGCGCGTGCACCGCATGACCGCGATCCTGAAGGAGGGGCTGGAGCGGCTGGGATTCACGGTGCCCACGCAGGCGTTCTTCGACACGATCACGGTGGCGACGGGTGCGAAGACTGCGGACATCCTCGCCGCCGGTGTCGCGTACGGCTTCAATTTCCGCCACGTCGACGAGCGCACGCTCGGGATCTCGTTCGACGAGACGACCACGCGCGACGACATCGCGCGCATCTGGGACATCTTCAATTTCGATGACGCGCCGTTCACCGTCGCCGACCACGATTCCGCGGTGGCCGATGGGCTGCCGGCGGCGCTGGTCCGCGCGACGCCTTTCCTGACCCACCCGGTATTCCATCGCCATCGCTCGGAAACGGAAATGCTGCGCTACCTGCGGCGGCTCGCCGACCTCGACCTGGCGCTCGACCGCTCGATGATCCCGCTCGGATCCTGCACGATGAAGCTCAACGCCACGTCCGAGATGATCCCGGTGACGTGGCCCGAGTTCGGCGCGGTGCATCCGTTCGCGCCTGCCAACCAGGCGGCCGGCTACCACCGGATGATCCACGAGCTGGAGAAGATGATGTGCGCGGCCACCGGCTACGACGCGGTGTCGCTGCAGCCCAACGCCGGGTCGCAAGGCGAATACGCGGGCCTGCTGATGATCGACGCCTACCATGCGAGCCGCGGCGAGCCGCACCGCAACGTGTGCCTGATACCGGCGTCGGCGCACGGCACCAATCCGGCGTCGGCGCAGATGGCCGGCATGCACGTCGTGGTCGTCGCGTGCGACGCCGAAGGCAACGTGGACATGGCGGACCTCGAAGCGAAGGCGGACGCCCACGCGCGCGATCTCGCGGCGATCATGATCACGTATCCGTCCACGCACGGCGTGTTCGAGGCGGGCATCAAGCGCATCTGCGAAATCGTGCACGCGCACGGCGGACAGGTGTACGTGGACGGCGCCAATCTCAACGCGCTGGTGGGCCTCGCGGCGCCCGGACATTTCGGCGCCGACGTGTCGCACCTGAACCTGCACAAGACCTTCTGCATTCCGCACGGCGGCGGCGGGCCGGGGGTCGGTCCGGTGGCGGTGAAGGCGCACCTCGCGCCCTTCCTTCCCGGCCATCGCAACCTGCCGGACGACGACCGCGCGGCGCACGCGATCGGCCCCGTGTCCGCGGCGCCCTACGGCAGCGCGTCCATCCTGCCGATTTCGTGGATGTACGTGACGATGATGGGCGGCGAAGGCCTGAAGGCGGCCAGCGAAAGCGCGATCCTCGCCGCGAACTACATCGCGAAGCGTCTCGCGCCGCACTACCCGGTGCTCTACACCGGGCCGGGAGGACTGGTCGCGCACGAGTGCATCCTCGACCTGCGTCCGCTCAAGGCCGCATCGGGCATCGAAGTCGACGACGTGGCCAAGCGCCTGATGGACTACGGCTTCCACGCACCGACGATGAGCTTCCCCGTCCCCGGCACGCTGATGGTGGAGCCGACCGAGTCCGAGCCGCTCTCGGAACTCGACCGCTTCATCGACGCGATGATCGCCATCCGCGCCGAGATCCGCGCGATCGAGGAAGGGCGCATGGACCGCGCCGACAATGCGTTGAAGCACGCGCCGCACACGGCCGCCGCGGTCTCCGCCGACGAGTGGACGCATGCGTATACGCGGCTGTCCGCAGCGTATCCCACGGCGGCGCAGAAGGCCGTGAAGTACTGGCCCCCTGTGGCGCGGGTCGACAACGTGTACGGCGACCGCAATCTCTTCTGCAGTTGCATTCCGCTCGCCGACTACGCAGGCGAGGCGGTGGAGCCTGCGCCGGCGGCCGCCTGATGCGCGTCATCGTCCTGGGCGCGGGCGTGGTCGGCGTCACGGCCGCCTGGTATCTCGCGCAGGACGGCCACGAAGTCACGGTGCTCGACCGGCATCCGGGCGCGGCGCTCGAGACTTCGTTCGCCAACGGCGGACAGATCTCGGCGTCCTACGCGGAGCCGTGGGCCAACCCGGACGCGCCACTCAAGATCCTGCAGTGGCTGGGCCGCGACGACGCGCCGCTCCTGTTCCGGCTGCGCGCCGATCCGCAGCAATGGCGCTGGGGACTTGCAGTTCCTCTACGAATGCCTGCCGTCGCGCACGCGGCACAACACCATCCAGTGCCTGAACCTGGCGCTCTACTCGCGCGATTGCCTGAAGGAATTGCGCGCGCAGACGGGGATCGAATACGACCACCTGGAGCGCGGCATCCTCTCCTTCTACACCGATCCGAAGGAATTCGCGCAGGGCGTGGCTTCGGCCGAGCTGATGCGCCAGTTCGGCTGCGACCGCGACGTGAAGACGGTCGCCGAATGCGTCGCCATCGAGCCGGCGCTCGCGTCCTGCCGCGCGCAAGCTCGCCGGCGGCATCTTCACCGCTTCCGACGAATCGGGCGACGCGCAGCGCTTCACGCAGGAGCTGGCGCGCATGGCGGAGGCGCGCGGCGTGAAATTCCGCTGGGGCATGGCGATCGAATCGCTGGCGGCCGAAGGCGACGCGATGACCGGCGTGCGCTGCATCAACGCGGAGCATCGCAAGGAAGTGCTGAAGGCCGACGCGTACGTCCTCGCGCTGGGCAGCTACAGCCCGTTCCTGTTGAAGCCGCTCGGCGTGCCTTGCCTCATCTATCCGGCCAAGGGCTATTCGGCGACGATCGCCATCGACGATCATCGCGGCGCGCCGACGGTGTCGCTGACCGACCTTGCGTGGAAGATCGTGTTCACGCGTCTCGGCGACCGGCTGCGTGTCGCCGGCACGGCGGAATTGTCGGGTTACAACAAGGACCTCAATCTCGTGCGCTGCGAGGCGCTGTTGCGGCGTACCTTCGAGCTGTTTCCCGACGCCGGCGACCGCGACAGCGCGCAGTTCTGGACGGGCCTGCGTCCGGCCACGCCGTCGAACGTCCCGCTGGTGGGCGGCACGCGGTACCGGAACCTCTTCCTCGACACCGGCCACGGCACGCTGGGCTGGACGATGGCGTGCGGTTCGGGCCGGGCGCTCGCGGACGTGATCGCGGGCCGCAAGCCTGGCGTGGAATTTGCGTTTACGGGTAACCCCGGCAGCCCCGGCAACCCGGCAACTCAACAGGCACGGTATCCCATTGAATCCGTTCGCACCCGAAAATCTGGCCCGCTTCACGCCGCGCGCAGGCGGCGCTGATCCACCTGGGCATCAGCGCGCTGGTCGCGGCGGCAATCTTCGCGCTCATGTTGTTCGTCTGGTATCCGAGCCCGTACTTCGCGGCCGCCGGCGGCGCGACCTTGCTGACGCTCCTCATCGGCGTCGACGTCGTCCTGGGACCGTTGCTGACGTTCGTCGTCTTCGATCCGGCCAAGAAGAGCCTGGTCTACGACCTCGCGGCCATCGTGATGCTGCAGGTTGCGGCGCTCGATCTACGGCATTCACGTGATGGCTTCGGCGCGCCCGGCGTTCGTCGTCTACCTGCGCGGCGGGTTCGACGTCGTGTCGGCGAACGACGTCGTGACCGAAGGCATGGCGCAGGCGCAACTCCCGGAATTCCAGTCGGTGCCGCTCACCGGCCCGCGCCTCGCCGCGGCGCGCGTCCCCGTCGATCCGGGAGTGCAGTTGAAGATCAGCATGGAGTCCATGACCGGCGGCCCCGACCTCACCGCTTATCCGCGCTACTACATTCCGTATGCGACGGCGTCGCGCGAAGCGGCGGCGCGCGGCAAGCCGCTGGCCAAGCTGGCCCAGGCGGGCCCGGACAATGCCGCGGCGGTCGCGAAATTCCTCGGATCGTCCGGCAAGTCCATGGACGACCTGGTCTACCTGCCACTGCACGCCCGCGCCGCGCCGATGTCGATCGTTCTCGACAAGGTGAAAGGTGACGTCGTCGGTGTCATGATGCTGGATCCGCTCTGACCGCCAATGCGCGAAGGGTGCACGACGCCGCTCATGAAATCCTGCACATCGACGATTGGACGCTGCGCGCTTGCCGGAATAGTGCTGCTGGCCAGCGCCGGAGCGCACGCGGCGCTGCTGGTCGACGCAGCCTGGGTCATGCCGACGCCGGATCGCGCATCGACTACGGCGTACATGGCGCTCACCAGCACCGAGGGCGCGGTCCTGAAGGAGGCGAGGTCGACGGTCGCGACCAGTGTCGTGATACGTTCGGCCGCAACCGGCGCGCGGACCTATCCGCGACTGGCGCTGCCCGCCGGGCGTTCCCGTGCTGCTCGCGCCCGACGCGTTCCATCTGGTGCTGCGCGGACTCGCCCACCCGCTCAATGCCGGCGATCGCGTGCCGATGGTGCTGACGATCGAACTCACGAGCGGCGCGCTGCAGGAATACACCGTCAACGCCGAAGTGCGCGCGCGCGCGCCGACTGCCGACGCGAGGCCCGCGCGCAAATACTGACCCGGTGCAGCCGGTATAATCGAACGTTTTCCGGGCACCCATGCGTCCTTCCCAGTTCCTTGCCGCGTTCCTTGCCGCGGCGCTCGTCGCCTGCACGACCTGCCATGCGCAAGTCGTCGTCGCGGCGAATGCGGCCGTCCCCGCCGCTGCTGCGCTTCCCGCGCCATCGATTGCCGCCGCCGCGCATCTGCTGCTGGATGTCACCAGCGGGCAGACGCTGGCGCAGGTCAATGCCGATGAACGCCGCGATCCGGCATCGCTGACCAAGCTGATGACGGCGTACATCGTTTTCGGCGCGCTGCGCGCGAAGACGATCCAGCCGTCGCAGATGGTCAACGTGTCCGTGCGGGCGTGGCGCGCCGAGGGCTCGCGGATGTTCATCGACCCAAAGCACGCGGTCAGCGTGGACGAACTGGTGCACGGCATGATCATCCAGTCGGGCAACGACGCGTCGATCGCGCTGGCCGAACTGGTCGGCGGCAGCGAAGACGCGTTCGTCGCGCGCATGAACGCGGAAGCCGCGCGGCTGGGAATGGCCAACACGCACTTTGCCAACGTGACCGGGCTTTCGGCGCCGGAGCATTACTCGACCGCGGCGGACTTGGGCAGGCTCGCCAGCGCGGTGATCATCGACTACCCGGAGTTCTACCCGCTCTACGCGCAGAAGGAGTTCCGCTACAACAACATCACCCAGCCGAACCGCAACCGGCTGCTCTGGACCGATCCCAATGTCGACGGCATGAAGACCGGGCATACGGAGGCCGCGGGGTGGTGCCTCATCGCCTCCGCGAAGCATGGCGAGCGACGCGTGCTGGCCGTCGTGCTCGGCGCGAAGTCGGATGCCGCCAGGGCGGCCGAAGCGCAGAAGCTCCTGACCTGGGGGATGCAGGCGTTCGATACGGTGCAGCTCTACCAATCGGGCAAGACGATTGCGACGCTGCGCGTGTGGAAGGGGACGCGCGATGAATTCCCCGCCGGCTTCCTGGCCGATCGCTACCTGACGCTGCCCAAAGGCAAGGCCGACAAGCTCGCGCTGGCGATGGACGCGCAGCAACCGCTGCTCGCGCCGATCGCCCGGGCGCAGCGCGTGGGGACGGTGAAGGTCACGCTGGAAGGCAAGCCCGTGGCCGAATTTCCGCTGATCGCGCTCGAGGATGTACCGGAGGCCGGACTCTTCGGGCGGGCGTGGGATACGATCCGCCTCTGGTTCAAACGCACGTGAAATCCGCCTAAGCGCGGCACCTGACCCATCCAATGGAGCGCACACCGACCATGTTCGACGCCGACCAGATTGTCTGCCTCAACGGCGAATTCATTCCGCTGGGCGAGGCGAAGGTATCCGTGCTGGACCGCGGCTTCATCTTCGGCGACGGCGTCTACGAGCTGATTCCCGTGTACGCGGGCGAGCCGTTCCGCATGCCGCATCATCTCGCGCGGCTGCAGCGCAGCCTGGACGGCATCGGCCTCCGCAATCCGCATACGGACGCGCAATGGGAGGCGCTGGTGCGCTCACTCATCGGCCGGCAGCCGTTCGCCGACCAGGGCGTCTACTTCCAGGTGACCCGCGGCGTCGCGAAGCGCGACCACACCTTTCCCAAGGACGCGGTGCCGACCGTGTTCATGATGAGCAATCCGCTGGCCACGCCGTCGCGCGAGGTCGTCGCCAAGGGCGTCGCGGTGGTCACCGCGGAGGACAACCGCTGGCACCGCTGCGACCTGAAGACCATCTCGCTGCTGGGCAACGTGCTGATGCGCCAGCTTGCCGCCGACCACGATGCGGTCGAGACGGTGATGTTCCGCGACGGCTTCCTTACCGAGGCCTCCGCGTCGAACGTGCTGGTCGTGATCGACGGCACAATCGTCGTGCCGCCGAAAGACAACCTGATCCTGCCGGGAATCACCTACGACGCGACGATGGAATTCGCGCGCGAGGCCGGCATCCCGCTGACGGTGAGGCCGGTCCCTCGGGCCGAGGCGCTTGCCGCGGACGAGATGTGGCTGTCGTCGTCGACGAAGGAAGTGATCGCGGTCACGACGGTCGACGGCAAGCCGTTCGCCGGGCGGCCAACCCGGACCGGTTTTCCGCCGGATGTGGGAGATCTTCCAGGCAAAGAAGCCCAAAGCACACTGAGGGCGCACTGATTCGGCTGCGCGCTCTGCCGAAAGTTGGCGTCGCGGTTTCTACTTCTCCGGAATGCCGGCCTTGCGCAATCCTGCGTAGAAATGCGTCTCGGTCTGCTGCAGGTACGCCGGTTCATTCGACAGGCGCAGCGCCTTGAGGTCGGCGATGGTCATGCCGGGCTGCTGTTTGAGCAGGATGATCTTTTCGGCTTCTGCCTTGGCGGTCTCGCCCTTCTGCGCGTAGGCGGCGACGAGGTAGGCGTGCGGAATCCAATAATCGTCCTCCGACGACCGATTTTTCGCAGGCGGCGATCGCGTCGTCGTAGCGACCGAGCGCCTGGTAGGCGCGGCAGCGTATGAGCATGGCGAGACCCGTGACGTTGGGGTCCACCGCAAAAGCCTTGTCGATCCACAGCAATGCCTCGGCAGGCTGCCCGGTATGCACCATGATCGAGGCGCGTAGGACGAATGGCCCTGGCGAGGTTGGATTGAGGCTGCTCGCTTTCGTGATCGCCTCGAGCGCTGCCGGCCAGCGCCATTGCCACAGTAGCGCCTACGCCGCGAATCGACCACGTCCCTGAAATCATTGGGGTCGGCAGCAACGGCGCGGTTGGTCACTTCGTCGAGCTCGCGGACGAGCCGGTCATGATCGGCATGCAAATCTGCCCAGAGCTCGTCGTTCAGGGTATCGGCCCGACCGATCATTGCGACGACAAGGTTGGGATCGAGCCGTAGCGCCTGGTCGAACATCTTGCGGGCTTCGAGGGCCGCCTTCACACAGTCGGCGGCGACCGTACAGGTGACTTTGGCGTACACGGCGTCGGCGTGCCGCGCGATATCCGCGGCACTTGCCCCCGGCGGCAACGGTGCGCTGTCCCGACGAGACTCCTCGTTACTCAGCGCGTTGCGCACGCGTCGAGTCAGCAGTGCGACGAGGCCAGGCGCGTCTTGCGTTGCCTGTGCCGGGTCGACGTCCAGATGGTCACTCCACAACTGCGTTGCGTTGCCGGTATCGATGAGCTGTGCATTGACCATGGTCCGCTCGCCGGCGCGGCGAACCTCACCCTGGACGAGGTAGCGGACGTTGAGCTCGCGGCCGACGGCGCGCGCATCGATGGCCTTGCCCTTGTACGTGACCGCGACGCTGTGCGAAACGACCGGTACCAACATAGCCGAGCCCCACCGCCATGGTCAGGTCGTTGGTGAGCGCCTCGGCGAACTGCTCGTCGGCGGGGCTGGCCGTGGCCGCCGCGAAGGGGAGGATGGCGACAGAGTAGCGCGGCGGTCCAGGCGCAGGGGCCGCGGTTTTCCAGAGCTGGGGTAGTGCCCACACGGCGAGCCCAGCGACACCGAGTGCGACCACGCCTGCGGCAACCCACCGCCGCGGACCGCGCAACATGCGCTGCCAGTGCCTGCGGCCGCCGCTTGGCGTTGGCAGCGTCTCGGTCGCCAGGTCCACCCGGTAGACCTCGACCGGCCGCGCG